>NZ_VBTL01000003.1:307819-557614 GCF_013277835.1 Rhodococcus sp. MS13 | reverse complement strand
TCGAAGACTCTAGATTTCACAGCCGAAACTGCTAATCAGTCATAGACAAAAAGAGTCAAATCACTAGCAAAAAAACTCAACTAGCAAAAAATGTGTCGGCAACCATTCAGACGGAAGAATGAACAATCACCGACGAAAAATACTCACACCACACACAAACCAACCAAACCCCAAGAGGCGATTGATCATTCGCGGATGTGAAGTACCAAAAAATATTTGGCACTGACATTCATCGACACACTGTTGAGTTCTCAAAGAACACGCACACACCATCACCACGACCCTATGGCCGCCGCTCCGGGGCAACTTTTCCAGCCTATCCCAACCAGGTCACCGGCGCAAACCGGAACCCCGTGAAGAAAAACTGGATTGTGTTCGCCAGGCACTTCGTACAACCTCGTGTCACTCACCCTCGCAGGTGGGAGTCGGTGTCCGTGTCGCTCTGACCTGGACAAAGTTACGCGAAGATCAACACAACACCAAATCGCCAGGTCAGAGCACTGCGGTCGGTTAACTTCACGGAACCCAGTACCTCTCGGCCAGTTCTTCGACGATCGGATCGCCTTCCTCGGCCTGTTCCAACGCTTCGAGATCGTCGTTGATCGACACCAGCCGGGGATCGTCACCCTCAGCTTCCTGAATCGGGTGCCGACCGTCCTCGGCGAGTTGCCTCAGTAGCTTTTCCTTGACGCGCGCTTTCAACGAATCAGCCATACCGCCAGCATGTGCCGCTCCGGCCCAGTTGTCGAGGCCTACTCGTCGTCCTTCTTGCCGAAGACACGTCGTGCCGTCGGAATCAGGATGATCAGCGCGCCGAGCAGAACGATGAGCGAAAAAACCTGCAGTGCCATGTCGACCTCTTACCGTCACGCCGGCGCGAGCCAGCTCCCCCACGGGGTGTTTCGAACAACCGTAAATGCAACGAGAACTCCGAGCACCACGATCGTCACAGTCGGCCGAAGCACGATCATGCGATCCCGCGTGCCCTTCCAACGGCGCACTGTCCAACCGATCCACGCGATCACCAACACCGCGACAAACGGCACGATCAAGACATTGCTGGACACTGCGGCGCCAACATCCAGATTAGTCAGGTCATTGACCGCACGAAGGCCACCACACGCCGGGCACCACAATCCCGTCAACGCATACATCGGACAAACGCCGTAACTACCCGCACTGTGGGGATCACGGAAGTGGAGTACCGCGGCGGCCGTCACCGCCACTGCAGCAACACCGACGGGTGCGGCCAGCGCGCGTCGTCGACTTGCGACCACTTCCAACTCCATGACATCCACTGTAAGAGACCTCGGCAGCGACTAGCGCGCGCGAACGACTACCGACCGGACCACCATGTCGTGCCAGCACTGGTGCTTCGAGTCCCAGAGCGGCCAGAGATAGTTGAGGAAGCAGGCGCCACCCAGGATCGCCATCATGATCCAACGAAGCAGCGCCATCACCGGGCCGAGAGGCACACCGTCGGACTCCCGAATCACCGAAATTCCCAGCCACTTCTTGCCGAGCGTCTGTCCGGTGTTCCCTTGCCTGAAGACGAGATTCCACACCTCGATCAAGAAGATCGCCAGTATGCCGACGACCATGACGATCACCCCGACCGGATTACCGCCTTCAGCGCTCACGCTGCCGTCGTCGTATGTGGTCACTTCGGATCCGGAGAACGCGATCACTGCTCCGATGCCCGCGAGGACGACGCCGGGGAGCGGAACGACAAAGCCGTCGAGGATTGACGCAAACACCCGAGAGATCCAGCTTGCATACGGATAGGCGGGCGTCGGCGGCTGATAACCCTGCGGCGGCATCTGCCCGTACGGCGGCTGATTCTGCGATGGTTGGCCTGGTCCCCAGTTCTGATCCGACATCGAGGTCTCTCCTGTTCAGGCACGTGTTCGCCGAACTCAGGATAAACCGCACATACGCAAGAATTGGGAACTAACGACAAGAGCCCCACATCCGGATTTCCGGGTGTGGGGCTCTTGGCTGAGCTGCCTGAGAGAATCGAACTCTCGACCTTTTCATTACGAGTGAAATGCTCTACCGACTGAGCTAAGGCAGCGTGCCTTTCGGCGGTGGCGAGTCTATCTGGTCAACCCCCGGATCGCGAAAACGGGGGTCGGAAAGCGGCTCCGATGGAGGCAACCATCGCATCGAGCGCCCACTGCAACTTGACGTTGAAGTCGACGGCCTCGCGGCATTCGAGCACCGCTTCGATGCACTTGAGCAACCCCTCCGGGGACGTTCGTGCAGCCAACTCGGCGGCCTGCCGAGCCATGTCGGGATGGGTCGCCGTCGACGTCGACCCCAGCGAATAGGAAAGCGCGTCCCGGTACATGCCGGCCAGGTCGATCAGCGTCCGGTCGAGAAGATCGCGGCGGGCCCGGGTGTCGCGCGATTTCTGGCGTGCTTCGAGGTCCTTGATCAGACCAGCCGATCCGCGCAGAGTCCCGGCTGTTCCCTTGCCGGTTCCACCGCCACCCAAGGAGACCTTGAGCTCCTCGAGTTCCTGTTCCTTGAGTTCGGCGTAGAACGCCTTGGTGTCAGCCTCGATCGACTTCACCAAGTTCTCTGCGGCCTTGTACGCCGTCGAAGCACCGATCGCGTCTGCGGCCAGCCGAAGCGAACGCTGACGCTCGTCCCGCGCGCTCTCGTCGGTGGCGAGGCGCCGCGCCCGACCGACATGTCCGCCGCTGATCGATGCGGCGATTCTCGCTCGCTCCGGATCCAGCCCGTCGCGGTCGATCAGTACCTGAGCGATCGATTCGACGGACGGCGTCACCAACGGCATGTGCCTACACCGCGAACGGAGGGTGACAGACATGTCTTCCGGATCGGTCGTCGGCGCGCAGAGCAGGATGACCGTGCGGTCCGGTGGCTCCTCGACAACCTTCAGCAGGGCGTTGGCTGCGCCTTCGGTCAAACGATCGGCATCCTCGACCACGATGACCTGCCACCGCCCCGTCGTCGGCCGACGCGAAGCGATGTTGACTATCTCGCGCATGCCTTTGACGCTGATGCTCAGGCCGTCGGGGATGATCCGTCGTACGTCACCGTGGGTTCCACCCATCGTCGTCGTACACGCATGACACTCACCGCACCCTGGTGCACCGTCGGAGGTGCATTGCAGGGCTGCGGCGAAGCAGAGAGCAGCAACCGAACGACCAGAGCCGGGTGGCCCGGTGAAGAGCCACGCGTGGGTCATCTCCGAGCCGCTGGAATCGCCACGAGCAGACAGCGCAGCATCACGCAGGCTCTGCTCGACGTCGTGCTGACCCACCAGCCGACCGAACACACCTCGTTCGGCCACTTCAGTACTCATGCAAAAACCCTAACCGTCGGCACCGACGAAGCCTTACGAGTCCTTCTTCGCGGGAGCCTTCTTGGCGGCAGCCTTCTTGGCCGGGGCCTTTTTTGCGGCTGTTTTCTTGGCAGCGGCCTTCTTTGCCGGAGCCTTCTTGGCAGCAGCCTTCTTCTTGACCGGGCCGCGCGCACGACGATCAGCCAGCAACTCCGACGCACGAGCATCAGAAATGGATTCGACGTCGTCGTCCTTGCGGAGGCTGGCGTTGGTCTCGCCGTCGGTGACGTACGGACCGAAACGGCCGTCCTTGATCACCATCGGCTTCTCGCTGACCGGATCGACGCCCAACTCACGCAACGGAGGCGTTGCCGACGCCTGACGCCCACGACGCTTCGGCTCGGCGTAGATCTTGAGGGCCTCGTCGAGCGTGACGGTGAACATCTGCTCTTCGTTGGCGAGCGAGCGTGAATCCGTGCCCTTCTTCAGGTACGGACCGTAACGGCCGTTCTGCGCGGTGATCTCTTCCTTGGATTCGGGGTCGACACCCACGACGCGCGGAAGCGACAGCAGACGAAGCGCATCTTCCAAGGTGATCGTCGCCAAATCCATGGACTTGAGCAGCGATCCCGTCCGCGGCTTGGGGCCCGCGACCTTCTTGGCAGCCTTCTTCGCGGGCGCCTTCTTGGCTGCGGCCTTCTTCACCGCAGTCTTGGTACTGCCCGAACTGATTTCTTCCGGCTCGGGAGCGGAGACGGGAACGATGTCCGGTTCCGGCTCGGCCGGCGGTTCGGGCAGGATCTCGGTCACGTAGGGACCGAAGCGGCCTTCCTTCGCGACGATCTCGTGGCCCGTCAGTGGGTCGACGCCCAGCTTGCGGCCCTCTTGAGGCGTCGAGAACAGCTTCTCGGCGTACTCGGGAGTGAGCTCGTCCGGCGGCAGGTCGTCGGGAAGATTTGCCCGCTGCGAGATCAGATCGCCTTCGGGATCGTCCGGGTTCTGAACCATGCGCTCGAGATACGGGCCGAACCGGCCGACGCGCACGTGAACCTCGCGGCCCTCGGCGTCGTCGAAGAGACGGATGGAGTTGACCTCGCGAGCGTCGATCTCCTCGAGGTTGACACCGACCATCTTCTTCAGCCCGCCCTCGCGGGCGACCGATCCCTCTGCGCCTGTCTCGCCGCCGAAGTAGAAGCTGCTCAGCCAGTTGCCACGCTGCTCACGGCCGCCGGCGATCGCGTCGAGATCGTCTTCCATTCCTGCCGTGAAGTCGAAGTCGACCAGCCGGCCGAAGTGCACCTCGAGCAGTCCGATGACGGCAAACGCCACCCAGGACGGAACCAGCGCGCTGCCACGTTTGTAGACGTATCCGCGATCGAGGATGGTCTTGATGATCGACGAGTAGGTCGAAGGACGACCGATGCCGAGTTCTTCGAGCGTCTTGATCAGGCTGGCTTCTGTGTAGCGAGCGGGCGGGTTGGTGCTGTGCCCGTCCGGATCGAGCTTGGTGGCCGTGACTTCCTGGCCCTTGACCAGTACCGGAAGCCTGGATTCGGCGTCGTCGGACTGACCGCCGGCTTCTTCGTCGACACTTTCGACGTAAGCCTTGAGGAAGCCGGCGAACACGATGGTGCGACCCGAAGCGGAGAACGTGCAGTCCTCGCCGGTGCCTGCCGTGCCGGAGATGCGGAGCGTCAGCGTCGTACCGCGGGCGTCGGCCATCTGTGAAGCGACGGTCCGCTGCCAGATCAGTTCGTACAGCTTGAACTCGTCGGAATCGAGCTTGGAGTGCAGCTGACCCGGGGTCTGGAACACGTCGCCGGCGGGGCGGATCGCCTCGTGCGCTTCCTGCGCGTTCTTGACCTTGCGGGTGTACTGACGCGGCGTCGGATGGACGTACTCCGGACCGTACAACTCGGTGGCCTGCGCACGAGCAGCTGCGATCGCCGACTCCGAGAGCGTCGTCGAGTCGGTACGCATGTAGGTGATGTAGCCGTTTTCGTACAGACGCTGCGCGATGCGCATTGCGCGCTCGGACGTGAAACGAAGTTTGCGTCCGGCTTCCTGCTGGAGCGTCGACGTCATGAACGGCGGGTAAGGCTTGCGCGTGTACGGCTTGTCCTCGGCGGAGGAAACCGTGAGGTCGACGCCCTGCAACGCTTCCGCGAGACGACGCGCGTACGCCTCGTCGAGCACGGTGACCGCGCTGCCCTTGAGCTTTCCGTCAGCTCCGAAATCGCGACCGGAGGCGACACGCGAACCGTCGACGGAGACCAGGCGAGCACCGAAACTACGCGGGCTGGCCTCTGCACCGGCGTCGAGCGTCGCGGAAATGTCCCAGTACGACGCCGACTTGAACGCCATGCGCTCGCGTTCACGCTGGACGATGACGCGAGTAGCCACCGACTGGACGCGGCCGGCCGAGAGCTTCGGCATGACCTTCTTCCAGAGAACCGGGCTGACCTCGTAACCGTAGAGACGGTCGAGGATGCGGCGGGTTTCCTGAGCATCGACGAGGTCGGTGTCGAGTTCGCGGGTGTCTTCGGCGGCAGCACGGATTGCCGGCTCGGTGATCTCGTGGAAGACCATTCGACGAACCGGAATCTTGGGCTTGAGAGTCTCGAGGAGATGCCAGGCGATTGCCTCGCCCTCGCGGTCGGGGTCAGTTGCGAGGAAGAGCTCGTCGGCGTCCTTCAACAGAGACTTGAGTTCGGCGACCTTGCCCTTCTTTTCCGGGCTCACGACATAGAGCGGCTCGAAGTCGTGATCGACGTTGACGCCGAGACGGGCCCATGACTCGCCCTTGTACTTGGCCGGAACGTCTGCTGCGCCTCGCGGCAGGTCGCGAATGTGACCGACCGATGCCTCTACGACGTAGTCCTTACCGAGGTAGGGAGCGATTTTGCGCGCCTTGGTCGGTGACTCGACGATCACGAGGCGACGAGGGTTACCGGACGCTCCCTGACCGCTGCCGTTGTCCGCTTTAGCCACCTGCTGCCCGAGCCTTCCTTTGGACGTTCACTGCCGTCGGCAGATCTTCAGAACTAGACGTGTGGAGCAAGTTATACCCCGTGTCTCTCTTTACAGAGTGACATACCCGCAAGACATTCGTGCAGATCAGTACAGTATGGGCTCCGTCGGACACGCGGCATGAGCACCGTCGGACGCGAGGCAAGAGCACTGTCAGACGTGCGGCCAGGCGACCGAAGTGTCGACGTGTTTCGGCGCCTCACCGAGGTATTCGACGAGCTTTGTCAGTCTCTTCTTTCCCGACACACGGAGCCCCGGGCCCGGTGTCCGGTTACCCAGTTGAGTCGGCGCGATACCAACCCGCATCAAGGCCTGAGCCAGCGGTGCGTGCGTCTCCTTGGCATGGGGGTCGAGGCCGAACACGAATCGCTCGCCGCCTTCTTCGAGCCTGCCGGCCGCGACGGCCCACACCCGGAGTTGGCGGGAGTTCGGTACCCAACCGACCGGCACCGCCTTCACAGCTCCCTTGGTCCACTGCACGGACAGCGGAAGGAGTGCGGGCGTCGACTGCGTGCGGACCAATGGGCTGCCTTCTTCACTACGCGTCACCTCGGCCCCGAGTCCGCACTGCGCGATCAACTCGGCAACGGCCTGCGCTCTCCAGTCCCGATCCACGACGATCGAGATCCGGGCACGGTCCTCCGAGGTCACGACCTGACCCGGTCCGGCCAGCATTCCGGCGAGGTCCGTCACGGCAGGTGGAATCGACTCGGCAGAGAAAAAGGACAGTTGGCTCACAGAGTGAAACGTAAGCCACGAAGGTACTGACGGCATAGACGACCGGCCGTGGTCGAACAGCTGCGTGCATTACCTCGGACAGAGAAAGACTGGCTCAGCCCGAAAAGATTTGTCCCCCACCGCACGGATGCGATGGGGGACAAATACTGTCCGAACTAATCGCTCAGCGAGTGAGCGGAAAAATCAGACCGCGCGAACGCCGGTAGCCTGGGGACCCTTGGTGCCCTGGCCGACCTCGAACTCCACACGCTGGTTCTCCTCGAGGGTACGGAAGCCGTTGCCCTGAATTTCGGAGTAGTGAACGAAGACGTCTGCGGAACCGTCTTCGGGAGCGATGAAGCCGAAGCCCTTTTCAGCGTTGAACCACTTCACAGTGCCCTGTGCCATGCTTTTCCTTCTCTTTCTAACACCGGATTCGGTGAACAGCCCTTACAGTCCACCGGGCCGGTTCCGACCGCTGTACGTCTTTATTTCCCCCTCAGGAAAGGCAGAGCACCGCGCCCGCAACAACGATCCTGCGAGCGTGCACTTTCTCAAGCCTACGAACACAGAAGCTGCGACCGATTGTCAGTCAACCATGTTCTCCGCGTGCACAACAGTCGAAAAGGGAACTAAAAACGTTAAAAGTTCGCTACGAGAAAAACGGCCCACGATCGTGGCTTCCCGCTTGCGCGCCGACCACCCGGTTCCACCAAGACCGCCGGCCGTTGCGTATCATCAAAACTGCAGGTAGCGACAGTTTCCGATTGCCGCCACACCCCAACGCCGAGCCCGGAGAGTCACGTGAACGCACCTTCCCCGATCCCCGCCCCGGGAGGGAAGCCTGGCGACACCTACGGGCAGATGCTGCTCGATCGCGTCGTCGCCGGGGTCAGTGGAAGCGAAAAACCACTGATGTTCACCGCGCAGTTGCCTGCTCGCGTAGCCGAGTTCACCGAATGGCCGGAGTGGGTGCACCCCAGCGTCGTACGCGCGCTCGCCGAGCACAGCGTGCGGTCCCCGTGGATCCACCAGAGTGAGGCCGCCGACCTTGCTCACGAGGGAAAACACGTGGTCGTGGCCACCGGTACGGCGTCGGGTAAGTCACTGGCATACCAACTCCCGGTGCTGACGGCCATGGCGACCGATCCGCTCGCAACTGCCCTGTACCTCTCCCCCACCAAAGCGCTGGGCTCGGATCAACTGCGAGCAGTGCTGTCCCTCACCGACTTCGACGTCGAACTTCACAGCACGAACGCCAGTGCGTACGACGGCGACACCTCGCAGGAACTCCGCACCTGGGCACGCGAGAACTCACGCTGGCTCTTCACCAACCCCGACATGATCCACATTTCGCTGCTCCGCACCCATCAGCGATGGGCGCACTTCTTCCGCAACCTGAAATACGTGATCATCGACGAATGCCACTCCTACAGGGGAGTCTTCGGATCCAACGTCGCGCTCGTGATCCGGCGACTTCGCAGGATTGCAGCGCGCTACGGCGCCGAACCTACCTTCATCCTGGCCAGCGCGACCACGGCAGATCCCGGCGCAGCGGCCTCGCGGCTCATCGGCGCACACTGCACCGAGGTCACGGAAGACGGATCGCCGCACGGCCCACGCACCGTCGCACTGTGGGAGCCGCCGCTACTCGAGGCATTGACCGGCGAAAACGGTAGCCCGGTACGACGTCCCGCGGGCGCGGAAGCAGCGCGGATCATGGCTGACCTCATGATCGAGGGCGCCCGTACTCTCACCTTCGTCCGCTCCCGCCGCGGTGCCGAACTGACCGCGATGGCCACCAAACGTCTACTCGCCGAGGTGGACCCGGACCTCGCCGAGCGAGTCGCGTCGTATCGCGCCGGATATCTGGCCGAGGACCGTCGCGAACTGGAAGCTGCGCTCGCCGACGGCACGCTGCTGGGCGCAGCCACCACCAACGCGCTGGAGCTCGGCGTCGACATCGCAGGCCTCGACGCCGTTGTCGTGGCAGGCTTCCCGGGGACCGTTGCCTCGTTCTGGCAGCAGGCCGGTCGCTCCGGGCGACGCGGCGAGGGTTCACTCGTCGTGTTGATCGCCCGCGACGATCCACTCGACACCTACCTCGTTCACCATCCGTCGGCGGTACTCGACAAACCCGTCGAGGCGACGGTGACAGATCCCGGAAATCCGTACGTCCTGGGACCACAACTTCTCTGCGCTGCAATGGAACTCCCACTTTCCGATGTCGAGGTGGACGCTTTCGGGGCTCTCGAGGTTCTGACCAGGCTGTCGGAGGAAGGCAAGATCCGGCGCCGAAAGCACGGATGGTTCGTCACCGCCGATTCGAACCCCCACGGCTCTTTGGACATTCGCGGCGGTATCGGAACTCAGGTGGCCATTGTCGACGGTGAATCCGGCCGGATGCTGGGTACTGTCGATGCGGGCCGCGCTCCGGCCACAGTTCATCCCGGTGCCGTGCACATTCATCAAGGCGAGACCTATGTCGTCGATGAACTGGACCTCGACGTCGGACTCGCATTGGTACACACCGAGAATCCGGACTGGACCACCTCGGCCCGCGAGACCACCGAAATCACGATCACCGAACAACTCGAGCACAAGAACTACGGCGACATCGCCGTCGCTCTCGTCCAGGTCGAGGTGACACATCAAGTCGTCGGGTACCTACGACGGTTGACTTCGGGTGAAGTCCTCGACTCGATCGAACTCGACATGCCCGCACACACTTTGCCCACCAGGGCAGTGATGTACACGGTCACGCCGGAACTACTCGAATCCATCGGGGTGCCGCCCGAACGGTTCCCCGGATCACTGCATGCCGCCGAACATGCCGCGATCGGCCTGCTGCCACTGGTGGCGATCTGCGACCGCGGAGACATCGGCGGCGTATCGACGGCGATGCACGCGGACACCGGACTCCCGACCGTCTTCGTCTACGACGGTCACGCCGGCGGCGCCGGGTTCGCCGACCGGGGGCACAGCGAACTGTCACGGTGGCTCACCGCGACGCGCGACGCCATACTCTCCTGCGAGTGCGCTCACGGATGCCCGTCCTGCGTCTATTCACCCAAGTGCGGCAACGGAAACGACCCACTCGACAAAGACGGCGCGGTCAAGGTTCTGACCGCCGTCATCGATACGATCAGCTGAGACACGATCAGCCGATCGGACCCGCACGAGCGTAGGCCTGCGCATCGCCGATCCCGAAGCCCGACAACAACACCGGTGCACGTATCTCGACAACTACATCCCACCCCTGCACCTCACATTCCGCGAGCACCGTACGCATACGCTCCGCGATCGCCGCGGACTTCGCACACGCAGACGCCTCACCTCCGTCCAAGGCGCCCGCACCGCCGAGAGCCGAAAGATCAGCGGCCGACTGAGCAGTGTGCCGGGCCACCACCGCGGACCCGACATGCAGCGTCCCACCAGTCACCATCACGATCGCTGCCAGAACGCAGCACGCCAGAACCGTCGCAACACCTTCGTCGTCACGTAGGTTCACCCCTCTTCCACCCCTGACTCCACAGCTGCCACAGCCTCGGAAGAAATGTCGACCAACGGCAGCAACGTACTCTCGGCGCTGACAACGGCAACGGCAAAGCCGTCAACGATCTCCACCGAGATCGACGCATCTTGGGGTGCGATCCGGCGGGCCGTGGCGACCGCAGACTCACGATCACCACGTGCCACCAACCGCGCGGCCTCACGAGCGGCGTCGACACACCGAACCTGCATCGACACCGCGAGGACACCACCGATACACAGCACGACCACCGTGACGATCGAAGCCAGAGCAATCGCGGCCTCGACCGTCACGGCGCCGTCGTCGGCTTGCCGAATACCTCTCGTGGACAACATCACACAGCTGTCTTGAGCGCCTTGTCGATGATGCCCGTCAGCGCCGAGACAATGGAGTCGCCGGTGACAACCGTGTACAGGACGGCACCGAATGCGGCAGCCGCAATCGTGCCGATCGCATACTCCGCGGTAGACATACCGTCGTCCTCCGTTACCAACAGCGCAAATCTGGCCGACATCGTCCTGAACGTCTTCGAAATCATTTTTCCCCCTTCAATCAAAACCTGTGGCAGCAGTTCTGCCGCAGGAGCTTTCACACGGATCCGGCTCACAACAGGCCGTTACCGAGCACAGTCGTGGCAAGCCCGATCGCCACCGGGACGATGCCCAAGGCGATGAACGCCGGCAGGAAACACAGTCCGAGTGGACCGCTGATCAGCACTCCCGCACGTTCGGCCGCGGCAGCAGCCAGATCCTCGGCGTCACCTCGACTGCGCTCGGCGAGTTCGGCCATGGACGAGGACAGCGACGAACCCGAACGGGCGGAACGCCGAGCCATTCTGGCGAGCGCCTCGGTATCGGGATCGAGAGCGGCTTCGCTCCACGCGGCGTCGGGGTCGGCACCGAGCGCGAGAAGGTCGGCCACGCGACTGAGCGTGTCGGCCATCGGTTTCGGCGCGGTCGACGCCATCGCTGTGATCGCGGCGGAGACGGGAAGCCCCGCTCGCAGGCAGGCCCCGAGAAGGTCGAGACTTGCGGCAACTGCGAGTGGATCCGGCTTGTCCGGGGCTGAAACCGAATTTTCTGTTGTTGTGTCCGCGAACAGAATTTCTGCCGCCCTGGCCGAAGCGCCGCGGCGAGCGGGAATGATCGCGAGCGCCAACGCGATCATCGCCACGGATGCCCAACTCACGACGTGACCTTCGCAGTTATCCGGTCGGTCCAGAGCAAACCAGCTGAGACACAGGCAGTTCCGATCACGAGCAGCACGCCGCCGAGCCCACCGCCGAACAGCACGCGCAGAGGCGACGCCCCCATCAACTGGCCGAGGCCGATCCCCAGCAGCGGTAGAAAAGCCAGCACCGCAGCCGTCGCCCGAGCGCCCGCCAACCCGGCCTCGGTGCGCTGACGAAAGCGTCTACGCCCCAACATGTCCGTCCGGACCGCGCCGAGTAGTTCAGCCAGAGCCAGACCGTGTTGGTCTGCGACCCGCCAGACGGATCCGATGCGGGAGAACTCACGCTCGATGCACGAATCCGGTACCGCGAAGGCCGCCGCGGCAGAACCACCGAGACGCGCCCTGGCCCCAGCGGACCGGAACACCGCACTTACTTCGCCGCTACATTCCTCGCCTGCAACAGAACTGGCAACTGCGGGATGCGCGCCGACGCTCAGCTCGGCGATCAGCACCTCCAGACCGGAGAGCAGCATATTCTGTGAGAGGTCCCGGTTTTCGGCCGCCTTCGCGCGGCGCCCACGAAAGATCAAGGTTCCGGCGAGGACGACCGCCGCGCATCCTGCCGACAAGCCTCCGATTACCCATGCGGCCGACACCGCGAAAAATGCGGCGACGAACTCCCACGGAGTGCGCCGGGCGGGCCTGTGGATAGTCGGCCTGTACGTAGCGAGCCGCGCACGTGAATCCCGCACGGGTGCAAGCACGACCGCCAACGCGAGGACCAGGAAGGAAACTGTCACCTCCCGACCTCCCGGTTGCGAAGCCGGAACATCCGCTCGAGCCGCTCACGACCCGAATCGCCGTCCGGCCATGCCTGCATGATTTGTACGTATCCGTCCGCACCGCGGTCGATGACGCCGATCTGTTCGAGACGCCTCGATCCGTCGGCCGATCTGTGTACGTGCAGGATCACTTGAACTGCCGCGGCAAGTTGACTGTGCAACGCGTGGCGATCCATACCGCCGAGCGCAGCCAACGCCTCGAGTCTGGCCGGCACCTCTTCGGGCGAATTGGCGTGAACTGTGCCGGCGCCGCCGTCGTGGCCGGTGTTCATCGCCGTAAGCAGATCCGTCACCTCTGCACCGCGGACCTCACCGACGACGATGCGATCGGGACGCATCCGCAGTGCCTGCCGAACCAGATCGCGCACCGTCACCTCTCCGACGCCCTCGACGTTGGGAGCCCTGGCGACGAGGCGGACGACGTGCGGATGCGGCGGCGCTAGTTCGGCCGCGTCCTCGACGCAGACGATTCGCTCGCGCGGGTCGACCGCGCCGAGCATGGCGGACAACAACGTGGTCTTTCCCGCGCCGGTCCCGCCGATCACCAGGAAGGCCAAGCGAGAAGAGATGATGCGATCGAGGAGTTCGCGCGCGTCCGGTTCCACGGCGCCGTGAGCACACAGCGCGTCGAGACCCTGTGTTGCGGGCCGCAGCACTCGCAGTGACACGCAGGTTCCGCCCTGGGCCACCGGTGCGAGTACGGCATGAAGTCGCACCCCGAAGTGCCCGTCGCCGACGCCCCGCAGACGGCCGTCGACCCACGGTTGGGCGTCGTCGAGGCGTCGACCTGCCGACAGTGCCAACCGCTGCGCCAGTCGACGCACGGCTGCCTCGTCGGTGAACCGGACCCCGGACCTTTCGAGGCCGACCCCGCGGTCCACCCAGACCTGATCCGGCGCGGTCACCAGTACATCGGCGACACCGGGTTCGTGCAGCAGTGGTTCGAGCGGCCCTGCGCCTGTCAGTTCCGTCTGGAGCACCCTGACGACCTCCAACAGATCCGTGTCCGCCAGAACGCCGGAGGACTCGGCTCGCACGGCGTCGGCAACGGTGGCCGCCGTCGGCTCGGCGACCGACGACGCCGTCAGCCGCTCGCGAACTCGGTCGAGCAGTTCTGTCGTGACCAACGCGCTCATGCCGCAGCCCTGCGCGGGCGTGCGCCGGATTCGACGGCGTCGAGTACCGCCGTTGCCACCGCACTCAGCGGACAACCTCGGGTCAATTCGAGGCCACCGCGCTCGAGCATCGGCGCCAGCGAGCGGTGGCCGCGCATCACGGCCGTCAGCGGCAGGCCGAGCATGTCTGCCACATCGGCGCCGCGTAGGCCTCCCGGCGCCGGCCCACGCACGACGAGCCCGACATTGGAGTTGTGTCGCACCACCCAGGCTCCGACCTTCTCGGCAGCGACGCACGCAGCCACGGTGGCCGGAACCACCACGAGAACCAAATCCGACATCTCCAACGCGGCCTGACCTACCTCGCTGGGATGACGTGGCACGTCGCAGACCACGAGTCCGCCGGAACTGCGACCTGCGTCCAGCACGGCGCGAACGGCGGTCACTGTCGGACCGTCGATCTCGCGGCGACTGCTCGCCAGAACCCTCAAGAACTTTCCCTTTGCCGGCAGGGCATCGCGCAGCGCATCCGGGGCCAACCGCCCGCCCTCGACGGTCAGTGCACCCCAACGCAATCCGGGGGTCGTCTCGATGCCCAACAGCACATCAGCGCCGGAGCCGAGGGCGTCGACGTCCACCAGTAACGTCGGGACGTGACGTGCCGCCGACGTCAACGCGACAGCCGCAGCTGTTGCCGAGGCTCCGCCGCCACCACAACCACCCACCACGCTCACGACGGTGCCGTCACCACTCACGTCGACGTGGTCGGCCAGAACTGCGACCAGTGCGTTCTCCTCTTCCGGCAAGGACAGAACGCTGTCGGCTCCGATCGCGGTGGCGCTCTTCCAGTCGTCGACGGTCGGTGTGCCGTCGCACACGAGGAACACTCGCGTTCGTTTAGGGGAACGAGTCAGAGCATCCCGCGCAGCCGACGCGTCCAACACGACCGCCGAGGCCCGGTTCCACTGTTGCCGAGAAACGGGATGCTCGGCCTCGTCCAGACAGCGATCCACCGCGGCAGCGACGCGGCGCACGCTCGCGAGGACCTTCGCGTCGTCGACGAGAACCAGAATGGGAGCCCCGGTTTCCCGAGAGTTGATCGTCGTGTTCATGACTGCAGAGCCTGAACGAGCACCGGCACCGAAAACAGTGGGTCGAGAGAGCCTGTGGACAACTGGGAAGTTGTGGAGAAACAGGCCTGAGACAGAGGACGACCCCCGCCAATGGGGGGAGGAGGCGGGGGCCGTCTGAGTTCAGCCCCGGGGGGTCGGGCTGAACTAGTTCGAACGAATCGAACAGCAACGATCTTACACCCGCCATTGGCGAGAAATGCAAGCCTGAGCTGCACTGAACTGCTGTTTTTCGCCGAAAGAGGACGCTTGCCGAGGAGCACACGAACCGCCTGTCGGACTATCCTCATTCCTGTGACCGACAAGCCTGCGAACGGACTGAATACCGGGCGGACAGCCGCTTTCTTCGATTTGGACAAAACGATCATCGCGAAGTCGAGCACCCTGGCGTTCAGCAAGCCATTCTTCGCCCAGGGTCTGATCAATCGGCGCTCGGTTCTCAAGAGCAGCTATGCGCAATTCCTGTTTCTTCTGTCCGGCGCCGATCACGATCAGATGGAGCGCATGCGCGAGCACCTGACTGCGATGTGCGCGGGCTGGGACGTGGAACAGGTGAAGGCCATCGTCGCGGAGACTCTGCACGACATCGTCGACCCACTCGTCTTTGCCGAGGCGGCCGATCTGATCGCAGATCACAAGCTGCGTGGACACGACGTCATCGTGGTGTCGGCGTCGGGCGAGGAAATCGTCGCTCCGATCGCCCGCGCCCTCGGCGCCACCCATTCCGTGGCGACGTCGATGAGGGAAGAAGACGGCCACTACACCGGCGAGGTCGACTTCTACTGCTACGGTCCGGGCAAGGTCGAGGCGATGGAAAAACTCGCCGCGGAATACGGCTACGACCTCGCCGCCAGTTACGCCTACTCCGACTCGGTGACCGATTTGCCCATGCTCGAGGCGGTCGGACATCCCACCGCAGTCAACCCCGATCGTGCATTACGCAAGGAAGCGGCCGTAAACGGTTGGCCCATACTGACTTTCTCGAACCCGGTCTCGCTTCGCGCGCGATTGTCAGCCCAGTCCACGACGACGGTCGCCACAACTGCAGCGGTGGGAATCGCAGCTCTGGTGGCCGGCGCCATGACCTTCGGGCTACTGCGTCGGAAACGCTGAAATCCAATGCCCACAAACAAAAATTGGTACTTGCTGTGAGCCCGGACACAGGGTACAAAGGAGTTACGGAAGAACGGAAGGCCAGGAACGGCTCGGAAGAGAAGGACCGTTTCCCCAACCGAAATTCCTAGCACGGGCACTAGGGCACCCACGCGGAGCACAAGCCACTATAAGGGCAGAAGCGTTGTGGGCCTGCGAGATTCGTTCAATTTGAGCGAGGACCCCGCACCGGTTGCGGGGACGACCTCAGAAAGTGCGATCCCTCGCCGAGGCCACCCACACAACCCACCGAGCACGCTTGGTAACGAGTAGTCCGTGCTGACGGGCGGCGAAGTCGATTTATCGGCAGCGCCGCCCGTTCGTTATGTGCCGGCCCCGCCCTGTTGCAGACTATCCAGTCGCCGCGTCGGCGATCGAAGTCGCTTCTCGCGCACCGGCTTCGAGAGCTCCACAGCACAAGATCACCCAACTGCCGACACCCGCCGGATTTCCCGAAGCGAATCCAGCCGCGCCGTCCGTGTACGCCTGCGGCCGCCGAAGCCAACTTACCTCGGGGACTCCCAGATTGTGCGGATCCAACCCGGACGAGACCGCAACCAGACGCGAAGCCGCACGTGCAACAATGCCGTCAGCGGTGCCGAACGGGCTCAGCGCCAAGAGTTCTCCGTGCACGACGGCCGCCAGAACCGGCGCCGGTGCACTGGTTCCGCCGGTAACGAGTTGCGCGAGAGCGTCCAACCGCTCCCCCACTCCGCGATCCGACCGTGGCCGCCCCAGTTGATCCGCGCCCTCGACGAGGTCTGCCGCGGCCAGCAGGTGCAGCCGGGCCAAAGCCTGCAGCGGGGCGCGCTTCCACGTCGACTCCATGAGGGGAAGACTGTCGCCGTCCAGAGCCTGAGCCACGCGCAGAGCACCCGCGAGAATCGGATCACCGGCCATGCCCTCGGCCGGCAATTCGGTGGTGCCACCGGCCAGCGATGCGGAAGCTCGCGCAGCGCGAACCGCGGCTTCGGCGGCAGTGGTGGGCCAACCGCGACGGTTGGTCTTGTGCCGATGAACCTCACCCAGAGCGTCGCGCGCATGATCGGCGGCGGCGCGTACGCCTGGAAGATCGACGAGGGGCTGCAAGGGGTCCGTCACGATCAACGACGGTACCCTTGCAGCCCCTCTGCGGACTTGCCTACCTACCTGTTGCGTCAGCTTCCCAGCGTGATGGACCCGCCGGGAATCGCGTCGAGCAACTTGCGGGTGTAGTCCTGTTGCGGATTGCCGAACACGTCGTCGATCGGTGCCGATTCGACGATCGAGCCACGCGACATCACCAACACGTTGTCCGCGATCTGGCGAACCACGGCCAGGTCGTGCGTGATGAAGAGGTACGTCAACCCGAACTCTGCCTGCAGGTCGTTGAGCAGGGTCAAGATCTGATCCTGCACGAGCACGTCAAGAGCGGAGACCGCCTCGTCGCAGATCACGACCTCCGGCTGAAGTGCCAACGCTCGCGCAATTGCGACGCGCTGACGCTGTCCGCCGGAGAGCTCGTTCGGGAACCGTCGCATGACCGACTGGGGCAGACCGACCTTGTCGAGAAGTTCGCGGACGCGAGCCTCCCGTTCTGCTTTGGTCCCGACCTTGTGGGTACGCAGCGGCTCTTCGATCGTGCGGTAGATCGAGTACATCGGGTCGAGCGTGCCGTAAGGGTTCTGGAAGATCGGCTGCACTCGACGACGGAACGCAAAGGTTTCCTTCGCACCGAGTTTGGACACGTCCTGACCGTCGAAGACCACGTTGCCTGCGGTGGGCTCGAGCAAACCGAGAACCATCTGCGCGACCGTCGACTTACCGGAACCCGATTCGCCGACGATTGCAGTCGTGGTTCCGCGGCGGACCTTGAAGGACACGTCGTTCACGGCGGTGAAGTCGGTGGTCTTGCGGAAACCCTTGCGCAGCTTGAACACCTTGGTCAGATGATCGACGACAAGAACGTCGTCGGTCGCCTTGCCGAAGGACTCTGCCGCACTTTCCTCGGCCTTGACCGCTTCGGCGACCTCTTCCGCCTGTTCGCGAATCTCGGCGCGCGCCACCGACGAGCTGAGCCGCTTCGACGCCAACGACGGCGCAGCCGCGACCAGCTTCTGCGTGTACGGATGCTGCGGGCGCTTCAGAATCTCCAGTGCCGGACCGGATTCGACGATACGACCCTTGCTCATCACGATCAGATGCTCGGCGCGCTCGGCGGCCAAGCCCAGATCGTGAGTGATGAGCAGAACGGCGGTGCCGAGTTCCGTTGTCAGACCGTCGAGGTGGTCGAGGATCTGACGCTGGACGGTGACGTCGAGCGCCGACGTCGGCTCGTCCGCGATCAGGAGCTTCGGACGAGCGGACAACCCGATCGCGATGAGTGCGCGCTGACGCATACCGCCCGAGAACTCGTGCGGGTACTGCCCCAACCGGCTCTCAGCTTCGGCGAGTCCTGCCTCCTCGAGCAGTTCGGCGGCCCGAACCTTGGCTGCCTTGCCCTTGGCGATCCCGTTGGCGGCCAGTGCTTCCTCGATCTGGAAGCCCACTTTCCACACGGGATTCAGATTCGACATCGGGTCCTGCGGAACCAAACCGATCTGGCTTCCCCGGATGTGGACGAAGTCCTTCTCCGAGACCTTCGAGATGTCCTTGCCGTCGAAGATGATCTCGCCTGCCGTCACCTTGCCGGTGCCGGGAAGCAGATTGATGATCGAGTGGGCGGTGGTGGACTTACCCGAACCCGATTCGCCGACGATCGCGACCGTCTGACCCGGGTAGACGGTCAGGCTGACGCCTCGAACTGCCGGAACCGGACCGGAATTGGACTGGAAAAACACCTCGAGATCACGAATCTCGAGCAACGGAGTTTCCTCCGAGGTGAGAGTTTCCTTGGTGGTCATCGTGCTCACCGCTTCCGCGACTTGGGATCGAGGGCGTCGCGCAGAGCGTCACCCATCATGATGAATCCGAGAACGGTGATCGCCAAAGCCGTTGCCGGGTAGAACAGAATGGTCGAACCCTGACGCAGCGTCACCTGAGCGTTGCTGATGTCGCCGCCCCACGAAACCTCGGTGGACGGAAGACCGATACCGAGGAAGGACAGCGTCGCCTCGGCAACGATGTACGTACCGAGCGAGATGGTGGCGACCACGATGATGGGCGCCAACGAGTTCGGGATGACGTGGCGGATCAGTGTCTTGAGCTTCGAGACACCCAACGCTTCCGAGGCCATGACGTAATCGTTGTTCTTCGCCGAGATCACCGCGCCTCGAGCGATTCTTGCCATCTGCGGCCAGCCGAAGAGCGCCAGCACACCGACGACGGTCCAGATGGTGCGATCGGTGAAGAGCTGCATCAGGACGATGGCAGCCAGGATCAGCGGGATGCCGAAGAAGATGTCGGCGACACGGGAGAGGATCGAATCGGTCCATCCGCCGTAGAAACCGGACAGCGCACCGAAGATCACGCCGATCACCAGCACCGACGCCGTGACACCGACGCCCACGAGTACGGATGCGCGAGCACCGTAGATGGTGCGCGAGTACACGTCACAGCCCTGGCGGTCGAAACCGAACCAGTGCCCTGAGGTCGGCCCCTGCATGCTGTAGGTGAGGTCGCAGAACCGCGGATCGGTGCTTGTGAACAAGCCCGGAAACGCTGCGATGACGATGACCGCGAGGATGATGATCGTCGAGATGATGAACAGGGGACGCTTGCGTAGGTCGCGCCACGCGTCGGTCCACATGCTCGTCGGCGCCTGATCGAGTTTGACGGCGTCCGTCTCCCCCGGTGCCGCAACTTCGGGCGGCGCCACGAAATGACTTTGCCGGACAGCGCGTCCGGTCTTCACGGTCTCAGACATAGCGGATCCTCGGATCGAGCGCGGCGTACAAGAGGTCGACGAGCAGATTCGCGATCAGGTAGATCACGATCAGGATGGTGACGAACGAAACCACCGTCGGCGCTTCACCTCTGGTCACGGCCTGGTAGATCGTGCCACCGACGCCGTTGATGTTGAAGATGCCCTCGGTGACGATGGCGCCGCCCATCAACGTCGCGAGGTCGGCACCCAGGAACGTGACCACGGGGATCAGCGAGTTGCGCAACACGTGCACGCGAACCACTCGTCCACGGGAAAGTCCCTTGGCGGTAGCGGTGCGGACGTAATCGGCAGTCAGATTCTCCGCCACGGACGTTCGGGTCAGTCGCAGTACGTACGCGAACGAGACCGAACCGAGAACCAGGGCGGGGAGCAGGAGATTGGTGAAGCTGGTGTTGCCACCGACCGTCGGCGGGACGATGCCCCATTTGACGCCGATGAAGAACTGAGCCAGGAAGCCGATCACGAAGATCGGGATGGCGATGAGAACGAGGCTGAACAGCAGGACGGTGCTGTCGAAGAATCCGCCCTTACGCAGGCCCGCGATGAGGCCGAAGCCGACACCGAAGACCGTCTCGACGATCAGTGCCATGAAGGCAAGTTTCATCGTGATCGGAAATGCTTGTGCCAGAACTTCACTGACAGGTCGTCCGGAGAACGACGTGCCGAAGTCCAGCGTGAAGATGCCCTTCAGGTACAGCAGGTACTGCTGATAGAAGGGGAGATCGAGGTGGTAGCGCTCCCGAAGCTGTGCTGCCACAGCCGGACTGAGCGCCTTGTCGCCCGCCAACGCGGCAATCGGATCACCGGGAAGCAGGAAGACCATGGCGTAGATCAGAAGAGTGGCCCCGAGAAAAACCGGGATCATTTGAAGCACTCGGCGACCGATGTACCAGAGCATCGGATCACCTCCTTGTCGATGATCGTGTACGTCAGCGGACAGTCCGGTGTGAACACGAGTTCGGGACGGCAGGCAGGGCGCCTGCCGCCCCGAACTCACGTTTCAGATGCGGATCGTTCTACGCGTCAGTTCTTTTCGATGTCTTCGTAGACCGGAACACCGTTCCAGCTGATGGTCACGTTGGAAACGTTCTCCGACCATCCACTGGCAGCGTTGCGGTACCACGTCGGAACTGCGGGCAGGTCCTTGAGCAGGACTTCCTGGGCCTGATCGAGCAGTTCCTGAGCCTTCGCCTGATCGGTCTGGCCGGCCGATTCGCGCAGGAGGCGGTCGAACTCGGGGTTGGAGTAGTCACCGTCGTTGGAGCTGCCGCCGGTCTGGTAGTTCTGCGCCAGGAAGCCGTACTGCTGCGGGTAGTCGCCCTGCCAACCGGAGCGGAAAGAGCTCTGGATGGTGCGGTCGGTGGCTTCGGTGCGGATCTGAGCGAAGGTGGCGTACTGCTTGCCCTTCGCGTCGATACCGAGGGTGTTGCGGATGCTGTTCGCCGTGGCATCGACCCATTCCTGGTGTCCGCCGTCGGAGTTGTAGGCGATCTCGAAGCTGCCGGACCACGGTGCGATGGCGTCGGCCTTGGCCCAAGCAGCCTTGGCCGCCTCGGGATCGAACTTCACGTTGCTGTTACCGGTCAGCGAGTCGTTCCAGCCCTTGATTGCGGGGCTGGTGAAGTCGAGTGCAGGCGTCCTGGTCTTGTTGAAGATCTGCTGGGTGATCTGATCGCGGTTGATCGCCATCGAGATCGCCTGACGGCGGAGCATGCCCTCTTCGCCGCTGAAGTGCGGCAGGCGACCCGGGATCGTGAACGTCTCGATGGTTGCCGACGGCTGGTTGACGGTGCGTCCGGGCAGGTCCGACTCGAAGGTCGTGACGGCGCTCGGCGGAACCTGGTCGAGAACGTCGACGTTGTTGGCCAGGAGATCGGTGTACGCCGTGTCGAGGCTGTTGTACATGATGAAGTCGACGCCGGCGTTCTTCGGCTTACGGTTGCCGTTGTAGTCCGGGTTCACGACGGTGTCGATGCGGACGTTGTGCTGCCACGCGCCGGTTCCGTCGAGCTTGTAGGGGCCGTTGCCGATCGGGTTCTCACCGAAGGCGGTCATGTCCTTGAACGCGACCTCGGGCAGCGGGTAGTACGCCGTGAAGCCGAGGCGATCGGGGAACGCCGACTCGGGCTGCTTGAGTTCGATGGTGAAGGTGGAGTCGTCCACAACCTTCAGACCCGACATGGTCTGTGCCGTCGGAACCTCGGCGGCAACTTCGTCGTAGCCCTTGATCGGATCGAAGAACGATGCCTGAAGCTGAGCGTTGGTGGAGAGGGCTCCGTAGTTCCACGCGTCGACGAACGACTTCGCGGTGACGGGGGTGCCGTCCGTGAAGGTCCAGCCGTCCTTGAGCTTGACGGTGAAGTTCTGACCGTCGGTGCTCTCGATGGACTCGGCAACCTCGTTCTCCGTACCGCCGTCTGCGGTGTACGAAACGAGACCGGAGAACAGTGAGTCGAGGACGCGGCCGCCCATGTTCTCACTCGTGTTCGTGGGGATCAACGGGTTCTGAGGCTCGCCCGCCCAGGCGTTGACGACGCCACTGGACGATCCGCCCGACGAATCGCCGGACGAACATGCCGTGATCAGCACTGCCGTCATTCCGAGCGCGACCGCGCCGGTCGCTATGCGTGAGATACGCAAAGGAATTCCTTCCACATCTAAGTGACCCCGAGCATGCTCGCGGCCTGCCGACAGCCGTAACTGCCGGCGTCGTGTCGCCTACAACTGAAAGTGAACGTGACTTCGAGTTGCGGTCGAATAATGGTTTGACAATAGACACATCGAACCCGAAGCGCGCACCGCACCCATTGTTGGAAAATTGGGGGTAATTGAATTCGGGCACATTCATTCGTCGGCGGAAGTGACCACCCGTCGCATCGATTCGACCGATCGTCGCAGGACAACGGGTTGCAACGTGATGCAACGGTGCGTTTGAGCGAGCTTGTGACTACCCTCACACGGAGTCAGAAAAGTGTCGATCAATGTGGAAAGAAGGCCGTCAGCCATGACAAGCGCAGCCGAAACAGACGTCCCCCAGGCATATCCGCCGAGCGCAGAGTTCGCTGCGGCCGCCAACGCGGGACCGGAGTTGCAGGCTGCCGCAGATACCGACCGCCTCGCTTTCTGGGCGAATCAGGCTGAGCGCCTTCACTGGCACGAGAAATGGACCGACGTCCTCGACTGGACCGACGCCCCCGTCGCCAAGTGGTTCGTCGGCGGCAAGCTCAACGTCGCCTACAACTGCGTCGACCGCCACGTCCTCGCCGGCAACGGCGACCGCGTCGCCATCCACTTCGAAGGCGAACCCGGCGACAGCCGCGACCTGACCTACAACGACCTCCTCGCCGAAGTCAGCCGCGCCGCAAACACTTTCACCGACCTCGGCCTCGTCGCCGGTGACCGCGTAGCGATCTACATGCCGATGATCCCCGAAGCGATCGTCACCATGCTCGCCTGCGCCCGCCTCGGCCTGACCCACTCGGTCGTCTTCGCCGGATTCTCCGCCACTGCCCTACGCTCGCGCATCGACGACGCCCAAGCCAAGCTCGTCGTCACCGTCGACGGCCAGTGGCGACGCGGCGCCGCAGCACCCATCAAAACAGCGGTCGACGAATCCGTCGCCGGCGCCGACTCCGTCCAGAACGTGTTGGTGGTCAACCGGACCGGCATCGACGTCGAGTGGACCGACGGCCGCGACCTGTGGTGGCACGAGACCGTCGCGGCGGCCTCGCCCGAGCACGAAGCGCAGGCCTTCGACGCCGAACATCCCCTGTTCATCCTCTACACCTCCGGCACCACCGGTAAGCCCAAGGGCATCATCCACACCTCCGGCGGCTACCTCACCCAGGCGTCGTACACCCACCACAACGTCTTCGATCACAAAGCGGGACAAGACGTCTACTGGTGCACCGCCGACATCGGCTGGGTCACCGGACACTCCTACATCGTCTACGGCCCCCTCTCCAACGGTGTCACCCAGGTCGTCTACGAAGGCACCCCCAACTCCCCGAACGAGCACCGCCACTTCGACATCATCGAGAAGTACGGCGTCTCCATCTACTACACCGCACCCACCCTCGTGCGGACGTTCATGAAGTGGGGCCGGGAAATCCCCGACGCCCACGACCTGTCCTCGATCCGTCTCCTCGGATCTGTGGGCGAGCCCATCAACCCCGAAGCGTGGCGCTGGTTCCGCGACGTCATCGGCGGCAACAAGGTTCCCATCGTCGACACCTGGTGGCAGACCGAGACCGGCGCGATCATGATCTCCCCGCTGCCCGGTATCACCGCCACCAAGCCCGGATCCGCGATGGCACCACTGCCGGGCATTTCCGCGAAGATCGTCGACGACGACGCCAAGCCCCTCGGCCCCGGCGGCAACGGTTACCTCGTCCTCGACGAGCCGTGGCCGGCGATGCTCCGCGGCATCTGGGGCGACATGGACCGCTACCGCGACACCTACTGGTCCCGCTACGCCGAAGAAGGCTGGTACTTCGCCGGTGACGGCGCCAAGTACGACGACGACGGCGCCCTCTGGGTCCTCGGCCGTGTCGACGACGTCATGAACGTCTCCGGTCACCGCATCTCCACCTCCGAGGTGGAGTCAGCACTGGTCAACCATCACGGAGTCGCCGAAGCCGCCGTCGTCGGTGCCGCGGACGAGACCACCGGACAGGGCATCGTCGCGTTCGTCATCCTGCGCGAAGGCGTCGAGAACACCGGCGACGTTCTGATCGCCGAGCTCAAGGCGCAGGTCTCCACCGACATCAGCCCCATCGCCAAGCCGCGTCAGATCACGATCGTGCCGGAACTGCCGAAAACCCGATCCGGCAAGATCATGCGCCGCCTCCTGCGCGACGTCGCCGAAGGCCGCGACCTCGGAGACACCTCAACCCTGGTCGACCCCAAGGTATTCGACGCAATCCGCGGCAAGTAGGGCCTTCGGCCCCGTGCGCCTTTTTGGTAGTCCCCACTACCGGAAAGGCGCACAGGGGCGGAGCCCCTCTCGCAACTTCACTTCCTCTTTCGACGTCAGCCAAGACTCCTCGGCCACGCGAATATCTGCGGCAACCCGCTTATGCAGAGATTTTCCGCGCAAGGAGAGAAACACGCGCACCTTCCGGCGATCGTCCTCACCGACCTCGCGATAGATCAGCGCAAGCGAGACCAACTTGTCCGCAACTCGCGTCAGCGTCGGAGCCGGTGTTCCCGTTCGATCGCGCAACTCAGCCATCGTCAGCCCCTCGGTCGACGCCAGGGCTTCGAGCGTCATCCAGTGATCGAGAGTGAGATTCTCAGCCGCCAGCGCTTTCTCCGCCGCTGCCGCGGCCATTCGAGCCACCCGGACCAGCGTGGTCGTCAGCGAAGCATCAAGAATTCCGGAGTCACTTTTTCCCACTGATCGCTCCCCCGCTGTTGCGTACTTCACACTTCTCGGGCAATACTTTCAAATGAAATGATAGTAACCCAGGCCAGGCCGCTGACTTCCGATTCCGGCGGCGACGCATGAGCGCTACCGGCGCGCTCGAACGCGCGCGCAGCGCCGTGTGGCGCCTGGGCATGGTGCTTCCCCTCCAAGGGCCGGCCGGACTGTTCGGTCCGTCGTGTGAGGCGATCAGCGAATTGGCCGCCCGCGACCTCAACAACTCCGGCGGCGTACTGGGACGCGAAGTCCAGATCGAAGTGATCGACGGCGGCGCCTCGCCGGGCGTCGTCGCAGCCCGCGTGCAACAGCTACTCGACGCAGGTGACATCGACGCCGTCAGCGGTTGGCACATCTCCTCGGTCCGCCACGCACTCGCACCGGTGGTCGCAGGCCGTATTCCGTACTCGTACACCTCGCTCTACGAGGGCGGCGAGGTCAGACCAGGAATCTACTGTTCAGGCGAAACACCACGACAGCAGATCGCGCCGGCACTGAAGTGGCTGCGCGACAACGTCGGAGCGCGCAAGTGGTTCGTCGTCGGCGACGACTACATCTGGCCTCACAGCTCGCTCGGGGCCGTGAGGCAATTCGCCACCGAACTCGACCTCACCCTGGTCGGCGGTTCGTTTGTCGATCTGGGGCGCGGCAACATGAAGCAGTTGGTCGAGACCGTCTCGAACTCCGGTTGCGACGGCGTGATCATGCTCCTCGTCGGACAGGACGCCGTCGACTTCAACCGAGCCTTCGCCCGCCGAGGCCTCGACGAGTCGATGATCCGGTTCAGCCCGTTGATGGAAGAAAACATGCTGCTCGCAAGCGGCCCCCGCGCAACCCGGAACCTGTTTGCCTCGGCAGCGTACTTCCGCTCGATGGTCGACGGTAACTCCATGGACCTGCTTGGGCGCTACATCGCACTGCACGGCGCGCACGCCCCGGCGCTGAACAACGCTGCCGAGTCGTGTTACGAAGGGATACATACCCTTTCGGCCCTGGTTCGACGCGCCGACAGCACCCACCCGCACGCCCTGGACGCCGTCGTCGAAGGCGCCGCGTACGACGGGCCTCGCGGAACCGTCGAGTTTCGCGATCGCGTTGCACGACAGAAGATTCAGCTGGCCGTCGCGGACGGACTCGACTTCTCGATCATCGCCACCCTCTGAAACCTTCCCCTGAGATCCACCTCTTGACTTCTGTGGCGCGCATCACTTAGTTTCATTTGGAATCATTTCATTTGAAAGTAACCCGTCCCGAAAGTAACCGGAGGTGCCCGATGGGCAGTGTTGGTTTGCTTTACGTGGGAGCCGTCCTCTTCGTCAACGGACTGATGCTGCTCGGCACAGTTCCCGTTCGATCCGCCTCGGTCCTCAATCTCTTCGTCGGCGCACTTCAATGCGTCGTCCCCACCGTTTTGTTGATTCAGGCACAGGGAGATTCGAGCGCCGTCCTGGCGGCCTCAGGCCTCTACCTGTTCGGATTCACCTACCTCTACGTGGGAATCAGCAATCTCGCCGGCTTCGAACCGGAAGGAATCGGGTGGTTCTCACTGTTCGTCGCGTGCGCCGCGCTCGTGTACTCCTTCCTCTCGTTCACGGTGAGCAACGACCCCGTCTTCGGGGTCATCTGGCTCGCATGGGCAGCACTGTGGACGCTGTTCTTCCTGGTACTCGGCCTCGTCCGTGAGAACCTCAGCCGCTTCACCGGCTGGGCAGCAGTCCTGCTGAGCCAGCCCACCTGTACTGTTCCCGCCTTTCTGATCCTGACCGACAACTTCCACACCACACCCGCGGTAGCCGCCGGCTGGGCCGGAGCGCTTCTAGTTCTCCTCGGTCTGGCCAAGATCCTCGCCGCACCCAAAGCCGCAGTACCCCAGACTCATCCAGTCTTCAACTGATCCACACAACCAAGGAGTGAAAGACAATGCGACACGGTGACATCTCCTCGAGCAACGACACGGTCGGCGTAGCAGTAGTCAACTACAAGATGCCCCGCCTGCACGATCGCGCCGGAGTTCTCGAGAACGCGCGCAAGATCGCCGACATGATGATCGGCATGAAGACCGGACTCCCCGGAATGGATCTGGTGGTATTCCCCGAATACTCCACGCAGGGAATCATGTACAACGAAGAGGAGATGTATGCGACAGCGGCAACCATCCCCGGTGACGAGACCGCAATCTTTTCCGCCGCTTGCCGCGAGGCCGATACCTGGGGAATCTTCTCCATCACCGGTGAACAGCACGAAGACCACCCGAACAAGCCGCCGTACAACACGTTGATTCTCATCGACAACAAGGGCGAAATCGTTCAGAAGTACCGAAAGATCCTGCCCTGGTGCCCCATCGAAGGTTGGTACCCCGGCGACACCACGTACGTATCCGAGGGTCCCAAGGGCCTGAAGATCTCACTCATCATCTGCGACGACGGCAACTACCCGGAGATCTGGCGTGACTGCGCGATGAAGGGTGCAGAACTCATCGTCCGCTGCCAGGGCTACATGTACCCCGCCAAGGACCAGCAGGTGATGATGTCCAAGGCAATGGCCTGGGCCAACAATTGTTATGTGGCAGTTGCCAATGCGGCCGGATTCGACGGCGTCTACTCCTACTTCGGACACTCCGCGATCATCGGGTTCGACGGTCGGACGTTGGGTGAGACCGGCGAGGAGGAATATGGAATCCAGTACGCGCAGTTGTCCGTCTCAGCCATTCGCGACGCACGCGAGAACGATCAGTCCCAGAACCACATCTTCAAGCTCCTCCACCGCGGATACTCCGGTGTCCACGCAGCAGGTGACGGAGACAAGGGCGTCGCGGACTGCCCGTTCGAGTTCTACAAGCTGTGGGTCACCGATGCCCAGAAGGCTCAGGAACGCGTCGAGGCGATCACCCGAGACACAGTGGGCGTGGCGGACTGCCGCGTCGGAAACCTGCCGGTCGAGAAGACAATCGAAGTTTAAGGATCTCGCTGTGCCGTATATCACCGACATGCTCCATGACCGGAACAGTGCAGCACCGCCACCAGCCGAGGAACGATCCGAACCCGTACCGGTCGGGGCCTTCGACGCTCGCAAGCTCTCGAAAGCCCTCAGTTCCAAGATCGTCGGACAACAGGCCGCCGTCGACGCAGTGGTTCGGGCGATTTCGATCGCGCATGTCGGTGCCACGGATCCGACGCGTCCGCTCGCCAACATCCTTCTGGTCGGCCCCACCGGCGTCGGCAAGACGGAGTTGGTGCGGCGCGTGGCCGCGGAACTACGGTCCGGGCCCGACGATCTGTGCCGCATCGACATGAATGCTCTTGCTCAAGAGCATTATGCGGCGTCGTTCTCCGGGGCTCCGCCTGGGTACGCCGGCAGCAAGGAGTCCTTCACACTGTTCGACAAGAACACCGTCGAGGGCGATCCGTACACCCCCGGAATCGTCCTGTTCGACGAAGTGGAGAAGGCCGACCCCACCGTTCTACGTGCGCTCCTGCAGGTCCTCGACAACGGCGAACTCCGGTTGGCGAACGGTCAGCAGAAGATCTCGTTCCGCAACAGCTATGTGTTCCTGACCTCGAATCTCGGTTCTGCTGCGGTGGCGGAACGTCGACGGTCCCGGGTGCGGCAGCTCGCCGATCGCGTCCGGATCGATCGACCACACCATGGTCATCACTTGGTGCAGCGCGCTCTCGAGAAGTTCTTCGACCCCGAGTTCTTCAACCGCATCGACGAAACCGTGATCCTCGACGAGTTCGACGAACAGACCGCAGAACAAGTGACCCGGCTCGAGATCGAACTGATCACGACTCGGTTGGCCAGGAGAGGCGTCGACGTCGACGTGGACGACAGCGCCGTCGCTCTGTTGCAACGGCGCGGATTCGATCCGGTGTACGGAGCACGTGGCCTGCGCCGGACCATCCGAAACGTCTTGGCCGACCCGGTGGCCGCCGCCGTTCTCGACCTACGACCAGTCGGGACGCAGCCACTCGCCTTGCAGGCGCGGGCAGTTGGTGATCAGATACAGGTAAAGAAAGTCCCATGAGTGCTCGCTCACGTTGCGGATCGAATCCGCAACGTGGGCGACACATTTCAAACATGTCCGCGTAACGCCACCTCCCTAGGTTGGGTGCCTGCACCACAAAGTGCACATGCACAGGCACCCAGGGGAAGTGACGTCATGACAGCAGTGAACGAGCAGGTGTCCGCCGGCGCACCGGACAGGGCAGATCTCGGTGAGAACGCCGCACTGAAGGAGACTCTGGAGGACTACACCCTCCGATTTGCGCCACGCAGCTACCGCAAATGGGGAACCGGCGTCGTCGCGACCTCCGCACTCGGCGGAATCGCGTATCTCGCAGACTTCTCGATCGGCGCCAACATCGGCATCTCCTACGGCACCGGTAACGCATTGCTGGGCATCGCCGTGTTTGCCGTCGTCATCATGGCCACCGGCTTCCCACTCGCCTACTACGCCGCACGATACAACATCGACCTCGATTTGATCACGCGCGGAAGCGGTTTCGGCTACTACGGCTCCGTGGTCACCAACGTCATCTTCGCGACGTTCACCTTCATCTTCTTCGCGCTCGAAGGTTCCATCATGGCCCAGGGTTTGAACCTGGGGCTCGGGATCCCACTCTCGATCGGATACGCGGTCTCGACCCTGATGGTCATTCCACTTGTCATCTACGGAATGAAGGCTCTGGCAAAGCTCCAAGTGTGGACGACGCCTCTGTGGCTCGTCATGATGGTGCTGCCGTTCCTGTATCTGCTGTTCAAGCACCCAGATTCGGTGAGCGCGTTCTTCGCCTTCGGCGGCGAGGACGGCGCAAACGGCAAGGGCGTCAACTTCGGATCGGTGATGCTGGCCGCGGGTGTCTGCCTGTCGCTGATCGCACAGATCGCCGAGCAGATCGACTACCTACGCTTCATGCCGCCCAAGACGCCGGAGAACACCCGTCGTTGGTGGGCTGCAGTAATTCTCGCGGGACCCGGCTGGGTCATCTTCGGCGCGTTCAAGCAGATCGTCGGACTGTTCCTCGCCGTGTACATCATCGCGAACGTCGTCGACGGATCTTCGATCGCCAACCAGCCCGTGCACCAGTTTCTCGAGATCTACCAGGACATGATGCCGCACTGGCTGGCCATGACCCTTGCCGTGATCCTCGTGGTCATCAGCCAGATCAAGATCAACGTCACCAACGCGTACTCCGGCTCACTGGCCTGGACCAACTCGTACACCCGCGTCACCAAGACCTACCCGGGACGCATGATCTTCGTTCTGGTCAACCTGGCGATCGCACTGATCTTGATGGAAGCCAACATGTTCGACTTCCTCAACACGATCCTGGGCTTCTACGCCAACTGCGGTATCGCCTGGGTCGTGGTCGTCGCCTCCGACATCGCGATCAACAAGTACTGGTTGAAGCTCTCCCCGAAGGTCCCCGAGTTCCGACGCGGGATGCTCTACGACGTCAACCCTGTCGGCTTCGTGTCGATGCTGCTGGCCGCGGGCATTTCGATCCTGGTGTTCTTCGGCGCATTCGGTTCGGCGATCAAGCCGTTCTCCCCGATCGTCGCGATCGTCATCGCACTGGTGATGCCGCCGGTCCTCGCCGTCGCCACCAAGGGCAAGTACTACCTGCGGCGCACCGACGACGGCATCGATCTGCCGATGTTCGACGAGTACGGGAACCCCTCGGGTGAAACGCTTCTGTGCTGCGTCAGCGGCATCGAGTTCGAGCGACCCGACATGCTCGCGTCGAACGTTCCCGGCCCCAACGGCGAGAAGCAGTACATCAGTTCCTTGGCCTTGAGCACCGACAAGACCGGTGAGCACGTCCTGCCTGCTCAGCTTCCCTGACAACTGCTGTGCGCCTTTATTAACCGCCGGGGGTTAATAAAGGCGCACAGCAGGGTTATGCCCCTACATCGTCTAGCGACTCACCCTTTGTCTCGCGCATGACCAGCAGCGCAACAAAAGTCAGCGTCGCAGCTACGAGGAGATAGATGCCGACCCAGCCGACGCCGTAGTTCTTCGCGAGGTAGACGGCGATGAACGGCGCCACCGCAGCGCCCAGAATACTGGCCGTGTTGTACGCGATTCCCGAGCCCGTGTAGCGGACGTTGGTCGGGAAGAGTTCCGGGAGAACGGCACTCATCGGTCCGAAGGTCAGGCCCATGAGCAGCATGCCCACGATGAGGAACGCCAACATACGACCGTCGTTCATTCCGTCCGGTTCGAGGAACACGCCGAAGGTCAAGCCGAACACCATGATCAGGCCGGTGATGATCAGTAGTGTGATACGACGCCCGTAGCGGTCGGCGAGCCAACCCGAGACCGGCACGGCAGCAGCGAAGAACACGACTGCGATGAGCTGCAGGACAAGGAAATCGGTGTACTTGAAGCCTGCGCCCGTTCCACCGTCGGCCGCCGTCTTGCCGGTTCCGTGGCTGAGCACCCAGGTGGTCATGATGTAGAAGAGCGTGTACGTCGCGAGCATCACGAACGTACCGATGATCAGCTGACGCCAGCTGGTCTTGAATACCTCGGCGACCGGGGTCTTGACCTTCTCGCCGCGCTCGACTGCGCGCGCGAACACCGGGGTCTCTTCGAGCTTGAGCCTGACGTACAGGCCGATCATCACCATGATTGCGCTGAGCAGGAACGGAATTCGCCACCCCCAGCTCAGGAAGGCACCTTCGAGGTCCGGGCTGGAATTGTCGTGGTTCATGAACAACGTGATGATCAGGAACAGTCCGTTGGCCATGAAGAAGCCGATGGGTGCACCGAGCTGCGGCCACATCGCCGCCCAGGCCCGCTTGCCTTCCTTGGCCGTCTCGGTCGCGAGCAGAGCCGCGCCAGACCATTCGCCGCCGAGTCCGAGGCCCTGGCAGAAACGCATGAGCGCCAACAGCGCCGGGGCCAGTAGACCGATCTGGTGATAAGTGGGCAGCAGTCCGATGAGGAAGGTCGCGATGCCCATCGTCAGCAGCGAGCCGACCAGAGTTGCCTTGCGTCCGACGCGGTCACCGAAGTGTCCGAAGAGAATCGAGCCGAGGGGACGGGCGACAAACGCGAGTCCGAACGTCGCCAACGACGCGAGAAGCGCGGTGGTGTCGTTGCCCTTCGGGAAGAACAGGTGCGGGAACACCGATACTGCCGCTGTTGCATAGATGTAGAAGTCGTAGAACTCGATGGACGTACCCACCATGCTGGCAACCACGATTCGGCTGCGCGGCACTCCGGCGACGGTATCTGCGTCGCCGCCCTCCGGCTTGGGTGGGTTCTCACTGACTGACGTGCTCAAAACATGCTCCTGCGCCGTTATACGAAAATTGTCCAATTGGTGGGATGGTGTCCCAATCAGTAGGAATTGAACACCCGCGGGGTTTTCCGGCGCAAATTCGGTTCGCTAATTCGGCTCAGCGAGCAATCCGCGATAAAATCCCGTAAAGGTGAGCCGGGAAGTCTGGTCGGCACGTGCATTCGATGCTTTACAACGTCGATCACGTTCATGTCTGTTGCATCCGAACTCGGGTGCACGAACAAAGGTCGTCCCCACGCGTGATCTCCACTTTGCGTTCCGAACTGTCCCGCTATCTCCGCACCGAAACGGTGGGCGGATCGATACTGCTCATCGCCGCTGCCGTCGCTCTGATCTGGGTGAACTCACCTTTCGGTGAAAGCTACATCGCACTGCGCGACTTCCAGATCGGCCCGTCTGCACTCCATCTGGACCTCAGCCTTGGCACCTGGGCGCAAGACGGACTGCTTGCCGTCTTCTTCTTCGTCGCCGGCCTCGAACTCAAACGCGAACTGGTGGTCGGCGAGCTCGCGGACCGCAAAGCCGCGATGCTCCCGATCATCGCGGCGTGCGGCGGCGTCCTGGTCCCCGCGATCATCGCGGCGTCCATCGGCTTCGGCACTCCAGGTATGGACAAGGGCTGGGCCATTCCCGTCGCGACGGACATCGCTTTTGCCCTCGGCGTGCTCGCTCTCACCGGATCGAAGATCCCCGCAAGCGCCCGAGTCTTCCTGCTCAGCCTGGCCGTCGTCGACGATCTGCTCGCCATCATCCTCATCGCCGTACTGTTCACCGGCTCCCTCGCGATGTTGTGGCTGCTGACCGCGGCCGCAGCCCTCGCTGTCTACGCCTACGCCCAGCACAAGCGCATCACGACGCCGTTCCTCTACGTCCCGCTGGCACTACTGACCTGGTACGCGATGCACGAAGCGGGGATACACGCCACACTCGCGGGCGTCGCGCTCGGCCTACTCACCCGTGTCAGGCGCGATCCGGACGAGGAATACGCGCCGGGCAGCCGCCTCGAGCACCGCATTCAGCCGTACTCCGCAGGCTTCTGCGTCCCCGTGTTCGCACTGTTCGCCTCCGGTGTTCCGATCAACGCCGCGGTACTCGGCGACATTTTCACCGACCCCGTCGGGCAATCGGTTGTCGTCGGCCTTCTGGTCGGAAAGACCGTCGGAATCTTCGGAATTTCCCTGCTCGCGATCAAATTGGGCATAGCCACCAAGCCCAAGACACTGGAATTGAGAGACATGTTTGCCCTCTCAGTTCTCGGTGGCATCGGGTTCACCGTTAGCCTGCTTGTAGCAGACCTCGCATTGGACGGGGTCGGCGATGGCAGCGAGGCCGAGATAGCGAAGGCCGCAGTTCTCGTGACATCGTTGGTGGCATCGCTGATCGGATCAGCGCTGCTGTGGCGACGTGGACGAGTTCATGCGGCTCGAGACGACGCTTCCACCGCCATTGCCACGGACGCGAGAGAACTACCTGGAGAGGTCGACAAGTGAGCTTGACCAACGGAGAGAGCCAGCGCTTCACCGGAGATGGAGTACCGAACACGGTCTCGTCCATCCCTCTCACCGATGTGGACGCCCGCACGCCGGGTGAGGCCACCATCGGGGCCCTCGTCAAGGACGCGACCGCACAGGTCTCCACCCTCGTGCGCGCCGAGGTTGAACTTGCCAAGGCCGAGGTCACGGGCGAGGTCAAGAAGGGTCTGCAGGGCAGTGTCTTCTTCATCCTGGCCTTCACGGTTCTGCTGTTCAGCTCGTTCTTCTTCTTTTTCTTCTTGGCCGAGATGCTCGATACCTGGGTGCCGCGCTGGCTGGCGTTCCTCATCGTCTTCCTGATCATGGTGGTGACCACCGCGATTCTGGCGCTGCTCGGTTATCTGCGTGTGCGCAAGCTGAGGGCTCCGGAGAAGACGATCGAATCGCTCAAGCAGGCCAAGAACGTCCTTCCCGGCAGCCATGACGACGCAAAGCCGTCTGTCGATTTCAACGCGCGCCGGTAGCGAGTCTGATCGAAAGTGGCAGCCCCAGATCCATCCACCGTCAGGTTCGACGGCCCCTGGATTCACCGGGACATTCACGCCAACGGCATCCGGTTTCACGTCGTCGAGGTAGGCGACGCGGAGCCGGATGCTCCGTTGGTGGTCCTGTTGCACGGATTCGCCGATTTCTGGTGGTCCTGGCGCCATCAGTTGACGGCACTGTCGGAGCAGGGATTCCGCGTCGTCGCCATGGATCTTCGTGGGTACGGCGATTCCGACAAGCCCCCTCGCGGCTACGACGGTTGGACGCTCGCCGGTGACGTAGCCGGTCTCATTCGTGCGATGGGTTACGGCAAGGCCACGCTGATCGGTCACGCCGACGGCGGGTTGGTGTGCTGGGCGACCGCGCTCCTGCATCCACGCCTGGTGCGGTCGATCGCGTTGATCTCGTCGCCACACCCGATGGCACTCAAGAAAGCAGTCGTGCGCGACCCATATCAGCGCCGCGCGCTTTTGCCCTCGTTCCTGGCCTATCAGGTACCGCTACGCCCGGAACGTCGGTTGACGGCCGACAACGGCGCCGAGGTGGAGCGTCTGGTTCGCTCGCGGTCCGGCCCCACCTGGCCGCAGCAACCCGAGTTCGCGGACGTGATGACCAAGATGCGGGCCGCGATCCGGATCCCGGGCGTCGCGCATTCCACGCTGGAGTACCAGCGCTGGGCCTTCCGCAGCCAGCTCCGGCCCGAGGGTCGTCGTTTCATGCGTTTGATGGATCAGGTTCTTCGCATTCCGATCGTCCAGATTCACGGCGAACTCGACCCGTACGTGCTCACCCGTACCGTGCGACGCGACAAGCATTGGGCTCCCGGCGAGAAACTGCGCACCATTGCCGGAGTTGGTCACTACGCGCATCAGGAAGCCCCCGAGCGCGTCAACCGCGAACTCGAGGACTTCCTCCTTACAGAGAAGTGACCGCTACAGAATGCAGGCGCCTGTCGGCACCGGCGTCGACGCCGAGGCAGCCGCGTTCAACTGGCGCGATACTTCCTGGGCGGTGAGGACGAATCCGGTGTCGCTGTCGTCGACGGCAGCACCGAACACGACGCCGAGGACGCGCCCCTGATCGTCGACCATCGGCCCACCAGAGTTGCCCTGCCTGATGGATCCGCGGACGGTGTAGACCTCACGTTGAGTGGTTCCGGCCTTGTAGATGTCCGGTCCGTTCAGGTTCAGGACCTCACGAACGCGGGCTGCGCTGGCCGTGTACGGACCGCCGCCGGGGTAACCGAGCACCAACGCGTTGTCGCCGGTCTGAGCCTGCTCCGGAGCAAACGGCAGCACCGGTGCGTCCAGTCCGGGAACCGCCAGAATCGCGATGTCGACGGCGGAGTCGAAGAGAACCACCTGCGCGGGCAGCGCGCCCTCCATGGTGTCCACCGTGATGCTCTCGGTTCCGGCAACCACGTGTGCGTTGGTCATGACGCGTTCGGGAGCGACGATGAATCCGGATCCCTCGAGCGCGCGCTGGCAACTCGGTGCGACACCGTTGATGCGTAGAACGCTCGGACGCAACTGCGCCGCCAACGGACTGGCCAGAACGCTCGCGTCGGGTGCTTCGACCTCGGTGATGGGCGTGCGCCCGAACGGGCCGATGACGTCCGGCAGGCCGGAGGTGTCGAGCAACGCCGAAAACTCCGTCGGGATGCGGCGCAGCCACTGCGGTGCCAGTTCGTCCACACTGGCCAGAACGTCCGAACCACGAACAGCGGCGGCAATATTCGGCTGCGACGAAGAAGTGAGCGGAATCGCGAGCAGCCACGCCGCGACCACGACGGCCACCGCCTGTAGACCCGCACCGATGACGCTGTCGACGGATCGTGCCGTCGGACTGTGCATTCCGCTGCGCGCCGCGCGTCCGAGCACCATGCCGGCGACTTCGCCGATGATGACCAACACCACGATCAGCGAGATGCCCGCGAGGATGCGCAGCTTGCCTTCGGTGACGTGCACGAGCAGGTGTGGCGCCAACAGAATTCCGGCGACGGCACCGAGGATCACGCCGACAAACGCCAACGCCGACGCCACCGCACCCTGACGCCATCCGGACGTGGCCGCGATGAGGGCGACCAGAACGATGGCGATGTCCACCCAACGAGAACCTGTCATCGCGGCACCGCCGAATCCTCGACACCTTCACCGAACTCGGACAGCGCTGTGTCCAGGTCTCTCACGTCCTCGTAGTTCCACGGAATCTCCCAGCCCGACACCGTGAACAGCGCCGCGAGGATTCCTGCTGTGAACCCCCAGACCAGCATGCCGTCGGCGCGGAACGCCGGGCCCTGGTATCCGAGGGGATGGCGAACCTGAAACCGGTTGTCGGGGTCGAGCAACGTGCGCAGCGGCACCCTGGCCACCCGTCCGACCTCGCCCTCGTCCTGAATGCCCACCGTCGTCGGCTGCTCCCAGTAGCCGAGCACCGGCGTCACGTCGAAACCCGACGGCGGGATGAAGATCTCCGGCAGCACGGTGAGCGGCTGAACTCCGCTCGGATCGAGCCCGGTCTCCTCCTGCGCTTCACGCAGCGCGGTGCCGATGGGGCCGTCGTCGCCCGGATCGGCGGCGCCGCCCGGGAATGCGACCTGTCCACTGTGCTGACGCATCGTCGACGCCCGTTGGGTCAGCAACACGTCTGCGCCCTCCGGCAAGCCGCCGACGGCGAGAGGGTCTGCCTCACGCGGTCCGCCGAAGAGCACGAGCACCGCGGCCGGACGCGTCACGGTCCCGCGCGGCGCGCGACGCTCGAGGACGGGGTTGATCCGGTGTGGATCGGTGGGCTCGGTGCTGGCGACAGCTCGCAACCACTCGGGAACCGGTGTGCTCATACGACGACTCCCAGATATTGCGCCGCAGCGGCGGCGATTTCGTCCGCACTGCGGAAAGGTTGAGGCAAGACCTTGGCGACTGTTCCATCCGCGCGCACGAGCACCGACACCGGCAGCACCGGCGGTGCGCCCACTGCGATCCGTACCTTGCCGTCACCGTCCTGGACGCCAGGCAAACGCACCGAGTAGTCGATGAGTCGCGTCAAAGCGTTCTCCTGATTCGGATCCGAATGCACCGTCAGAACGTTGATGCTGCCCTCGGCGCGCTCCGCGAATTCCTGAAGGTACGGAAGCTCTTCGGCGCATGGCGCGCACCAGTACGCCCACAAGTTGAGCAGAGTCGGTTTTCCGCCGACCGCTGCGGCAAGGTCGACGGGCCGACCGTCTGACACGCAGTCGAGGGTGATTCCGGCCAGCGCCGAGCCGGCCGGAGCTTCGCCCGTCGGAGTCGGACAGGGAGCCAGTGAGGCCTGGCTACGGAGTTGATCGAGCGATTCCGACGACGGAGTGAACGTCGGCGGCTGATACGCGGACGACGACGGACCCGTGGACGTGGGCGCCGTGTCGTCTCCCCCACGCGGCCAGATCGCCACGACGAGAGCCGCGACGACCACGAGCGCAGCGAGAGACCATCTTCCAGCACTTGTCATCGGCGATCACAACCCTGCCAGGGCGAGCAGATGGTCGGTCTCGGGGCCTTTCACCAGGGCCGCGGCCTCGGTTTTGTCGGTCGGGCCGAGTCCGTACGACGGGCAGTCCTTGGCCAGAACGCACACCCCGCACGCGGGCTTGCGCGCGTGGCAGACCCGTCGGCCGTGAAAGATCACGCGGTGCGAGAGCAGTGTCCATTCCTTACGTTCGATCAGTGCCCCGACGGCGTGTTCCACCTTGACGGCATCTTCTTCCTCGGTCCACTTCCACCGACGCACGAGCCGACCGAAGTGGGTGTCGACGGTGATTCCCGGAATGTCGAAGGCATTGCCCAGCACGACGTTCGCGGTCTTGCGTCCGATGCCTGGAAGTTTCACCAGATCTTCGAGCTTGTTCGGGACCTGACCGTCGTGGCGTTCGAGTAGCGCCTGACCGAGTCCGATCAACGACGTCGTCTTGTTCCGGTAGAAGCCGGTGGAGCGGATGTACTCCTCGAGTTCGGTCCGATCGGCTTCCGCGTATGCCTTCGCGTCGGGATAGCGGGCGAAGAGCGCCGGCGTGACCATGTTGACGCGGACGTCGGTGCATTGCGCCGACAGGATTGTCGCCACTGCCAGTTCCAACGGAGTCGTGAAGTCGAGTTCGCAATACACGTGCGGGAAAGCCACAGCGAGCTCGCGATTCATCCGACGCGCCCGGCGTACCAATCCGAGGTGTGATTCTTCCTTCTGCGCACCCCCCGAACGCGGTTTCTTCCGCTGCTCTGAACTGCCTGTCGGGGTGGTCTGCACTCAGACAACTGTACGGATACGACATGAGTGGAGACTCCGTCGTGTCGATTCTGAGACCTTCGACGTGTTTACTTCCCCCTATGCAAGGACTCGCAGTAATTCTCTTTCCGCTACTGCTGATGCTCTTTGCCCTGGCGATGGAACGAGTCGAAGGGCGATTGCGTCGGCTCTCGGTTCAAGAGCACGAAGTAGAAGACTTCCTCGATCAGGCAAGTCACGACGACGTCGCCCGCCTGGCAAGCGATGGGTTTCCCCATGCGTTCGCTCGCTTCCACCGGAAGCGGAAGGGCCGTCAGTCGGAGGCTCCCGAGAGCGCCAGCCTGGGCGAAATCCGGACACAACGGGCAAGTTGACGGCCATACAAAGTAGTCACCGCAGCGGATTCCGGAAGAATTTTCGGCCCTTACGTGGCATCAATCACTCGTCGCGAGCTATCGGGACGTAGACTTCGATGCCGTACCTGTTGCATTGAACACAGATTGCATTGGACACAGTGTCTCACTCATGAGGGCTGAGCCTGTGTACGACGGTTTGTGCGCAGCGCGGGTACAAAGATAGTTAGCGCAAAAATGACACCACAAACGAACAAATCCCAACAAGGAGCGCACGTGGACGACGTCCTGGCAAGAGCCGGCATCTTCCAAGGAGTCGAGCCCTCAGCGGTAGCGGCGCTGACAAAGCAGCTGCAGCCCGTCGACTTCCCCCGTGGACATGTCATCTTCAACGAAGGTGAACCCGGTGACCGCCTGTACATCATCGTGTCCGGCAAGGTGAAGATCGGTCGACGCTCACCCGACGGTCGCGAGAACCTACTGACGATCATGGGCCCGTCCGACATGTTCGGCGAACTGTCCATCTTCGACCCCGGCCCCCGCACCTCGACGGCTACGACCGTCACCGAGGTTCGCGCCGTGAGCATGGACCGCGACGCTCTCAAGGCATGGATCCAGCAGCGCCCCGAGATCGCCGAGCAGCTGCTGCGCGTTCTCGCCCGCCGACTGCGTCGTACCAACAACACCCTGGCCGACCTGATCTTCACGGACGTTCCCGGCCGTGTGGCCAAGGCGCTCCTGCAGCTCGCGCAGCGCTTCGGCACTCAGGAAGGTGGCGCCCTGCGCGTCACTCACGACCTCACGCAGGAAGAGATCGCCCAGCTCGTCGGCGCTTCCCGCGAGACCGTCAACAAGGCGCTCGCCGATTTCGCACACCGCGGATGGCTGCGCCTCGAAGGCAAGAGCGTTCTGATCTCGGATTCCGAGCGTCTGGCTCGTCGCGCGCGCTAGTTTCTTCCTTCTCGACTCTTTCGGCCGCTCCCACTTCGGTGGGGGCGGCCGAAGTCATTCCCTGGACTCTCGTTGTACCTATCGGTAAAGTATGTACCGATAGGTACAAATCCGATCGAGAGGCCACGCAATGACCGTCCGAGCACCGATCCCGCCCTTCACCCACGAAACCGCCGTCCAGAAGGTCCGCCTCGCCGAGGACGGATGGAACTCACGCGATCCGCACAAGGTGTCGCTGGCCTACACGCCGGACAGTTGGTGGCGCAATCGGTCGACGTTCGTCACCGGCCGATCCGAAATCGTCGAACTTCTGACCGAGAAGTGGACCCGCGAGCTGGACTACCGGTTGATCAAAGAGTTGTGGGCACACGGCGACGACCGCATCGCCGTGCGATTCGCGTACGAGTGGCACGATCACGACGGGCAGTGGTTCCGCTCCTACGGCAACGAGAACTGGGAATTCGACGCGGATGGCCTCATGCACCACCGTCATGCCAGCATCAACGACGTCCCCATCGCGGAGTCCGAGCGAAAGTTCTTCTGGGATTCGACCGGACCACGCCCGCACGATCATCCGGGCCTGAGCGAGTTGGGTCTGTGATGAAAGGATGAATCCATGGCCAGACAGGTAGCTGAACGCTCGGACACGATCCCCGCCCTCGCGAACGTGTTTCGAACCTACGGGTTCGACGGAGCAAGCCTGGCCGTCATCACCGAACACACCGGTTTGGGCAAAGGCAGTCTCTACAACTTCTTTCCGCGAGGAAAGGAAGAGATGGCCGAGGCCGTACTCGACGAGGTCGACGGATGGTTTCGCACCGAAGTCTTCGAACCGCTTCGAGCAGAGTCGGTTCCACCGCGGCAGCGCATCCAGAGCATGTTCGCTACCGTCGCCGACTACTTTCGGTCAGGGCAACGCATTTGCCTGTTCGGCGCATTTGCACTCGGTGAAGAGCGAAACCGCTTCGGCGCCAAGGTGCGAACCTACTTCGACGAATGGACCGCAGCTCTCGAGGCGGCACTCGTCGGCGCCGAAGATTCCACCGGACTCGCCGAAGAAGCCGTGGCCGGAATCCAAGGCGCAATAGTGATGTCCCGAGCCCTGGACGACGGTGCCGTATACAGCCGAGTGACGACGCGACTCGAAGATCGACTGGTACAGGCACTCACGCCGTAACGCATACCGCACGACCACAAAGGCATTTGTGCCGCGGCATGCACCTGGCATGCTCGAAAAGGTATGCACAAGAGGAAAGGAACCCATGCCCTCGTCCGAGACGGTGATCGCATCCACAGCTTCGGGGAAGATCCGCGGCCTAAAGCGTGACGGTTCCTACTACTTCGGTGCGATCCCCTACGCCCGCGCACCGCGCTTCGAGAAGCCGCGGCCGGCGGGACCGTTCTCCGACGTCTTCGACGCCACAGCGCTTGGAACGGTCTTCCCCCAACCACCTTCACGGCTCGAGCGCATCATGGGGCCACCGCTCCCCGAACCGGAGCAGAGCGAGGACAGCTTCACCGTCACCGTCACAACCCCGTCGCTGACCGGTCATCGCCCGGTGATGGTCTGGCTTCACGGTGGCGGCTACTCCAGTGGCGGCGGCTCCCTCCCCTGGTACGACGGCCACGCTTTGTCAGCCGAGGGCGACGTCGTGGTGGTGTCGGTCAACTACCGCGTCGGCGTGCTCGGATATCTCCTCCTCGACGGCGTGAGCGAAGGCAATCTCGGGGTCCACGATCAGATCGCAGCGCTCGAGTGGGTGCGCGAGAACATCGAGGCATTCGGCGGCGACCCAGACTCGGTCACCGTGTTCGGGCAGTCGGCCGGCGCTCATTCGATTGTGAATCTGTTGAGCAGTAACAACTCTCGAACTCTTTTCCATCGAGCAATTCTGCAGAGCACCCCACGGCCGGACCTCAATTTCACGCAGGCTGCCGCGATCGAGAACGGTGAAGCATTTGCCCGACTGCTCGACGGAGATCCTCGGACCGCGCCACTCTCCCGCATTCTCGACGCATTCCGCAGCACCGCAATCGAGTTCAGCCGGCGGTCCCCCAATGTCGTGCAACCGCCCTTCGCACCGATTTCCGAACTGGATCCGGTGATCCGAACTTTCGAAACAGCGCCGGACGTCATCGTGGGATACACCCGCGACGAGGGATCCGCTTTCGTGCGCGACGTAGCGGGAGTACCCGATCCCGAACGCGTCGCCGAAAAGGCACTGACACAGAACATGTTTGCCGAACCGGCGATGGAGCTGGCCGACGCCTTCACAGCGGCCGGCGCGTCGGTGTACACGTATCGCTTCGACTGGGCACCGACGGACGACGTCTTCGGAGCCACTCACTGCATCGAACTACCCTTCATGTTGGGAACCGAGCAGTCCTGGAAGAGCTCACCGATGCTGGGCAGCAGCGACTGGCAGAGCATCGACGCACTGGGCCGTCGGATACGCCGGCACTGGACGTCGTTTGCGCACACGGGAAGTCCGGACAGCAGCGAAACCTGGGAGAAGTACACCTCGGCCCAACCGATCGGAATCACCTTCTTCTGAGCAACTTCGGGCGCCTACCCACTCGCGGCAATCCCGTCTAGGATTGCTCCATGGACATGCCCAAGCTCCTCGACGGGCGACTCAAACTCCGCCATCTCCTGCTCGTCGACGCATTGAGCCGTCAGGGCAGCGTGGTCGGCGCCGCTGCCGCACTTCACATCACACAACCCGTCGCGACCCGCAGTCTGCACGACATCGAGTCCATTCTCGGTGTCTCGCTCTTCGACCGCGGCCCACGCGGAATCACCCCGACCATTTTCGGCGAGGCCTTCACAACTCATGCGCGGGCCGTGATCGCGCAGCTGACCGAAGCCGGGCGGCACGTCGTCGAACTTGCCGACGCCAATCGCGGAACCGTCATCGTGGGAACACATCTCGCCGGATCCAACGTGCTGCTTCCCGGCGCTATCGCGCGCCTGAAGGTTCACCACCCGCTGCTCACCGTCATCGTGCGCGAAGGCACGCCCGAACAGTTGCTCACCGATCTGGAAGCGGGCCGAATCGATCTGATCGTCGGCCGGCTCACCTCACCTACCGATGACACCGCGATAAGACGGAACCTCTACGCGGAGTCCGTCGAACTCGTCACCCGCGTGGATCACCCGCTCGCTCACCGCGAGGACGTCCAACTCGAAGAACTACGCGGCTTCCCCTGGATCCTTCCCGGGGTCGAGACAGTGCTCCGCCGCGAGCTCGAGGAGTTCTTCGCCCGCAACAGCCTGCCGTTGCCCGAAAACCGCGTCGAGGCAACCTCTTTCCTCACCGTGCGCCAGCTGCTGGTCGAGACCGACATGATCGCGGTCCTACCGAGCCTCATCCCCCGCGACGACGCGCGCTTGACCACCCTGTCCATCACACTCGATCCGATCGGGCACAGCGTCGGCATCACTTCCTCGGCGACTCGCACGTCGAGCCCGTCCGCACAGGCCCTGATCGCGACGCTGGAGTCCTTTGCAGCTGAGCTCATGCGACCGTGAAACGCCGATCGGCCCGTTCCCCGCGAGGGGGAACGGGCCGATGTCGGATCAATCCAGTACTCAGGCGTTTTCGGAGACGCGAATCTCCTCGTGTTCCAAGCCCCGCGACGAATCGGGGACAATCTTGAACAGTGCGATGGCGCCGACCAGGCTGATTGTGCATATCGAGGCGAGGTACCAGGTGACGCCTACCGAAGACCCGGTGGCGTCCAGCAGTGCGGTGGCGATCATCGGCGCCAGTCCACCGCCGAGAATCGCACCACTCTGAAGGATCAGAGACGAACCGGAGTAGCGGACCTTGGCCGGGAAGGTATCGGCGATGATGCTGCCCTGAACGCAGTGGGTGACCGGCACGATCAGACCCATACCCAGGAACGCGATGACAGCGACCACTTTGTTCTCGGTGTTCAGTAGCGGGAAGAACACGATGCACCACAACAGGATTGCGGCTGATCCGCCGATGAACATGTGTCGACGCCCGTACTTGTCAGCGATCTTGGTCCAGAACGGGATGGAAAGGAACCACAGGACTGCGGCCGCGGTCACGCTGAGCACCAGGAATTGCTTGTCGTAGCCCAGATGTTGAGTTCCGTACGACAGGGTGAACACCATGAAGGCGTACGCCACGGCGGAGTTCGCCAAGCACGCGGCAAGCGTGAGAGACAAACGGGGGAAGCCGACCTTGAGCGACTCACGCAGCGGGAAGCGGACTATTTCGCCCTTCTCCATGATCCCGGCGAATGACGGCGACTCGGTGACGCGCAGGCGAATCACCAGACCGATCGCCACCAGAACGAAGCTGAGCAGGAACGGGATTCGCCAACCCCACGAAGCGAATGCCGAGTCCGACATCACGGCGTTGGTCGTCAGGAAGATGCCGTTGGCGAGAACCAGTCCGGCGGGTGTGCCCATCTGCGGGAAACCTGCATAACGATTCTTCTGCCCTGCCGGCGCGTGCTCCATCGACATGAGTGTCGCACCGGCGCCTTCACCGCCCAGACCGATGCCCTGAACGACGCGCATGGCCACCAGGAGGACGGGCGCCCAGAATCCGATGGAATCGTAGTTCGGGATGAGGCCGATGAGTGTGGACCCGACGCCCATCATCACCAGGGAGACCACGAGTGTGGCCTTGCGCCCGATCCGGTCACCGAAGTGCCCGAACACGAGCCCACCTACCGGCCGTGCGATGAATCCGACGGCGAAGGTGCTGAAGGCAGCCAGCGTGCCGGCCGTGGGGCTCAGGCTCGGAAAGAATTGTTTGTTGAAGATCAGCGCGGCGGCTGTGCCGTAGAGGAAGAAGTCGTACCATTCGAGAGTTGTGCCGGCCAGAGTTGCCATGGCAACTCGGCTACGGGCAGCTTTCTCCGGCAACGGCTTTCCGTCACTCGTTGTGCTGTTGGATATCTTGTCTGACATCGCGGAACCTATCGATTGGATGGGGCAGGCGGACGATGAAATCTGTAGTCACCGACCCCGTCTTCGGGATTGTCGGCATCACGAGCGTCGTCGATCGTTGTGTTTGGAATTGTGCTCGCTCGAGACATGACTCACAAATGCCGAATTCACCGTCCGCCATACCGGAAAGGGTATAGCCGGGGTCTCAGACGAGACCCAGGAAGCGTTCGGCATTCCCCCGCGAAATCAGTTGACGCGCAGTATCGTCCAAGAACTCACTCTTGCGAACCACCTCACCGACCGGACGCTCCCCCAAGGGGTACGGGTAATCACTACCCACCATCACACGGTCCACCCCCACCGTGTCCACCAGCAATCGCAGTGCGCGCTCGTCGAAGACGACGGAATCCACGTAGAACCTACCCAGGTAATGCGAAGGCGGGAACTCCGACGTACCGATGATGTCGTTGCGGCCGTGCCAGGCGTTTTCCATCCGGCCCAACCAGAACGCGAAAGATCCACCACCGTGCGCAAATCCGATCTTGAGACGATCGTCGATCTTGTCGAACACCCCACCGAGAATCAGCGCGAGTATCGACAGATGCGTTTCGGCCGGCATCGCGGTGAGCCACTGCGCCATCCAGCGATCGAGGCGCGGAGAGTTGGCCATGTCCCACGGGTGCACGAATACCGGCACGTCAAGCGACGCACAGTGCTGGAGAAACGTCACCACGCCCTCGCTGTCGAGGTCCAGATCGCCCACATGATTGCCGATCTCGACACCGCGGTGCCCGTTCGCGATGCACCGCTCGAGCTCACGGCACGCTGCGTCGGTGTCTTGCAGAGGCACCTGGCAGAACGGAATCAACCGATCCTTCGCCGGCTCCACGATCTCGAGCGCGAGGTCGTTGAAGATCCGTGCGATGCGACTTGCCTGCTCGCCGCTTCGGCCGTAATTGAAGAATGCCGGCGTCGGCGAGACGACCTGCGTGTGCACGCCGTCGGCATCCATGTCCCGAAGCCGCACCTCGGCGTCCCAGGCATCGGACTGGATGCGGCGGAACTCCGTGGTGCCCATCATGATCATGGCTTCGGTCTCCGACTCGACCTTCAGCCACGGCGCTTGCGGCCCCGCGTCTTCGGTCAGATCCGGCCACCCGTTGGGCACGTAGTGGGTGTGGATGTCGATCAGGTTGCTCATCACTCAGCCCTTGCCGGGATGGAGCGTGCCGCACTTGTCACACGTGCGGGCTTCTTCGCTCTCGTAGAACTTGACGAACACCGGCGGAAGGTCGGCCACGATGTCGCGCACCTGAAGTTCGACCTCGTGAATCTTGTGATCGCATTCGAGGCAGTACCACTGGAACTTCTCGAGCGTGCCTTCCTTGCGGACGCGTTCGATGACCAGGCCGATGGAGCCCGCGGTGGGACGCTGCGGCGAATGCGGAATGTCTCCCGGCAGCAACCAGGTTTCGCCCTCACGAATGTCGACACGCTGAGGACCGTCCTCGGTCATGACGTTGACGTGGATGTCGCCTTCGAGCTGGTAGAACCACTCCTCGTACGGATCGAGGTGGTAGTCGGTCCGCTGGTTCGGTCCGCCGACGACCTGCACGATGAAGTCGTCTCCGAGCGCCATCGTCTGATTGTTGACAGGCGGCTGCAGCAGGTGGCGGTTGTCGTCGATCCACTTCTTGAAGTCGATGACGGGAGGAATCGTGGTCATGATGCATTCTCCGTATCTTCGGACGCTGAGCGCTTGGAGGCGGGCACGTACGCCACGCCGGAAATTTCGATGAGCAGATGCGGGTGGGGCAGTTGGTGAACAGCCACAGTCGTTCTCGTCGGACCGTTTTCGTCGAACAGTTCGGCGTACACCTCGTTGTATCCACCGAAGTCGTTCATGGACACCAGGTAGGAGGTGACCTGAACCAGATCACTGAGTTCTCCACCCACTTCGGCGAGGATTGCCGCGATGTTTTCGATGACGGCACGCGTCTGCGCCCGAATGTCGAGCGCCGTAGTCCCCATCTCGTCGACCTCGACGCCGACAAACGTGTTGTCGGGTCGACGCGAACTGGTCCCGGAGACATAGACGAAATCGCCGACCACCTTGACGTGGGGGAACTTTCCGCGCGGCTTCGCCAGCTTCTCGATGACCTGCGCCCCACTCATCGCTTCACACCTTTCACCGTGACGGTTCCGAGTCCGTCGATCGTGCACTGTGCGACGCCCTCGTCGAGTCGCACAGCTGCTGTGGCGGCACCGGCTAGAATTACCTGACCGGCGCGCAACGGAATTCGGCGTCGGCGGGCGATGTCGAGCAGTGCATGCAAAGCGCGCGCCGGATCGCCGAGAATGGCCGACGTGGAACCGACTACCGTCTCGCCGCCGACCTCCATACGTACGGAACGGTCTTCGACGTTCTGTAGCGGCAGCCACCGCCCGATCACATACCCGGCAGCGCTGGTGTTGTCAGCGACGACGTCGGTGTAGGTGAAGCGGAAGTCGCGATAGCGCGAGTCGATGATCTCCATTGCGGGAGCCAGCGCGTCGACGCAGGTTTCGATGTCGACGTTCGGATCGTCGAGATCGACGTCCTTCGACAGACGGTATGCCACTTCGGGTTCGATCTTGGGATGAATGAACGTCCTCAGGTCGACTTCGCCGCCGTTGCTCACGCACATCGCGTCGGTCAACTGACCGACGATCACTTCGGAGACACCCATCTGCGCCATCTTCGCCTGGCTTGTGAAGCCGAGCTTGATACCCACAATCGATTCGCCACGGCTGGTTCGTCGTTCGATGAGTTCGTTCTGAATCCGGTAGGCGTCGTCGATGTCGATGGTGTATTCGTCGGCGAGGCTCGGGGTGTCGGTGCGAGTCTGCGCAGCGTCGTCGAGGCGACGCGCGAGCGCGGATACGGTGTCTTCGGGGGCTGTCATCACGCCTCGCTCATTTCTGGAAAACTTTTGCGGTTTCGATGTTCACAGTTGCACACATACATTCGTCGGTTCGGTGTAGAAGTGCAGCGAGGACTCGCCACCCTCACGTCCGATACCGGACAGGCCCATACCGCCGAAGGGAGATCGCAGTTCACGGGTGAACCACGTGTTGACCCAGGAGATTCCGACGTTCATCTTCTGCGCGACGCGGTGTCCACGGCGCAGGTCGTTGGTCCACACGGAGGCCGCCAAGCCGTACTCGGTGTCGTTTGCCAAGGCGATCGCTTCTGCCTCGGTATCGAACGGAATGAGTGCTGCGACGGGTCCGAAGATCTCCTCGCGCACGACGCGATCCTTGTTGGTCAAGCCAGTCCACAGGGTGGGTTCGATCCACGATCCGCCCGACAGTTCCTGTCCGAGGTCCGGAATACCGCCGCCGGTAAGCACTTTCGCGCCTTCCTGCTCGGCGATCTCGAAGTAGTCGAGAACCTTCTTCCGGTGCGCCTGCGAAATGAGCGGTCCGGTCGTCGTTGCATCGAGCGTCGGGTCGCCCAGACGCAATCCTGCTGCCCGCTCGACGAGTCCACCGGCGATGTCGTCGAAAATACTGCGGTGCACGTACACCCGTTCGGTGCACAGGCAGACCTGGCCGGTGTTGGTGAACACCGACTTGGTCAGACCCGTCAACGCTTCGTCGATGTCGACGTCGTCGAAGACGATCGCGGCGTTCTTGCCACCGAGTTCGAACGAGACCGGACGGACTCGCGGCGCAACGGTTTTCATGACATGGGAACCGGTTGCCGAAGATCCGGTGAAGGTGACACCGTCGATGCCGGGGTGCGTGGTGAGGAACTCGCCGGCGGAGTTCGCACCGAACCCGTGGACGACGTTGTAGACACCGGCAGGCAGGCCGACTTCTTCGAGTACCTCGGCAAGCAACGACGCCGTCGCTGGGGTTTCCTCGGAGGGCTTGACCACCACGGAGTTCCCGCACGCGAGCGCGGGCGCTACCTTCCAGGTCAGGAGAAGCAGCGGCAGGTTCCAGGGAACGATGACGGCGACGACGCCGAGCGGCTTGCGGATCGCGTAGTTCAACGCCTGCTTGCCACCCGCGAGATCCGTGACAAACGATTCCTGTCCGGCCGCGGCGACGATGTCGGCGAAAGTGCGGAAGTTCGTCAGGGCGCGCGCGACGTCGAGTTCGCGTGCCTGTGTGATCGGCTTGCCGGTGTCCGCCATTTCTGCGGCGACGAACTCTTCGAATCGCTCCTCGATCCGGTCGGCGGCGCGTCGCAGCAGAGCCGTCCGCTCACGGACCGGCGTATCGGCCCAACCGTTGTCCAGAGCACGTCTGGCAGAGGTCACGGCCCGATCGACCAGGGCCTTGTCGGCCTCGTGGACCCGGGCGAGAACACGGCCCGTTGCTGGGTCGACCTGATCGAAGCTCGACGACTCGTCGGGTTCGACATAGGAGCCGTCCACGTAATTGCGGATCCATCCGTCGCATTGTGAGGTCATGGACTAACTATTGGCCCGTGACCCATATCAAACAAATGCAAAAACTGCCGCCAGCTATACCTCGATCGGCATAGATGGCGGCAGTTCGGCTACACAACTCAACTCTTCATGTCGGCGCCGAGCGCCTCAGCGGCGCAGAATGTCGGCGCCGAGCGCCTCAGCGGCGCAGATACGCCAACTGCACGTTGACGGATTTCTCCGCCACCGGCCACAGTTTCGGGTCCACGTCGGAGTAGACGTGCTCGACAACCTCGCGCACCGATGCCGACTCCCCCAACGTCGTCAGAGCGTCCCGCACCTGGGCTAGACGCTCCTCGCGGTGGGCGAGGTACTGCTGCGAAATCGCCTGCAGATCGGGCAGGTCCGGACCGTGCCCGGGAAGAACCGTCAGTCCTTCGCCGAGTGCGGCCAACGACCGCAGTGATGTGAGGTAATCCCCCAGATCGCCGTCGGAGTCGTCCAGAACTGCGGTGCCGCGGCCGAGAATGGTGTCGCCTGTCAGCACGCTCGCATCGTTCTCGATGACTATCGACACCGAGTCAGCGGTGTGTCCCGGAGTCGCGAGGATCCGCAGCTTCAGACCCGCCACCTCGATCACTTCACCGTCGACAAGCGCCGAAGCACCCCCGCGCAGAAAAGCGGGGTCTACGGAACGCACTGGAGCCGAGGTCAATTCATGGAAACGGTCCACCCCGCCGGTGTGGTCGTAGTGCCGGTGCGTGATCAAGGTCAGCGCAACCGGACCGATACCAGCGACACGTTGCAGGTGTTCCTCGTCGTTGTCGCCTGGATCGACGACTACACACTCGACGCTGCCGGGAGCATGCAGAATCCAGGTGTTCGTACCGTCCAGCGTCATCATGCCCGGATTGTTCTCGAGCAAGACCGAAGCGATGTCGGTGACGCGGCGAAGCTGCGCGTAGGCGGGATGGACCGTCGACATCAGCGAACTTCGACGATCAGTTCCACCTCGACCGGAGAGCCGAGGGGAAGCTCTGCCACGCCGACTGCCGAACGAGCATGGATACCGGCGTCGCCGAGCACCTCACCGAGGAATTCGGACGCGCCGTTGATCACGCCGGGCTGACCGGTGAATCCTTCGGCGGATGCCACGAAGCCGACAACCTTGACAACGCGAACGACGTTGTCGATGCCGACCAGGGCGTCGATGGCAGCGAGAGCGTTGAGCGCGCAGGTACGCGCCGCGGCCTTGGCGTCCTCATCCGACACGCCCGCACCGAGCTTGCCGGTCAGCGCCAGTTTTCCGTCGACGAACGGGAGCTGACCCGACGTGTACACGTGGTTGCCGCTGCGAACCGCGGGAACGTACGCAGCAACGGGTGCCGCGACGGCGGGAAGTGCGATGCCCAGTTCGGCGAGACGCTCCGACCAGGTCTGTGTTGCCTCTGCCATGTGATTCAGCCCTTCGGACGCTTCATGTACGCGACGTGCTGCTCGCCCGACGCGCTCGGCAGGACTGCCACGAGTTCCCAGCCGTCGACACCCCAGTTGTCGAGAATTGCCTTCGGATTGTGGACCAGCAACGGAGTCACGGTGTATTCCCAGGAAGTTATTTCGCTCATGCGGTGAGCCTATCCCGCGTACATCTTCGGCCCCAGACTTATAGGCTCGCGGTGTGGTTGCATCCCAAGATGAGCTGAGCAGGACCTGGCCCGAGTCTGCGACGAAGGCCCGCCTGCACTTTGTGTCGGGTAAAGGCGGAACCGGTAAGTCCACGGTTGCCGCCGCGTTGGCGCTCGCGTTGGCCGAGGGCGGCAAGCGCGTTCTCCTCGTGGAGGTCGAGGGCCGCCAGGGAATCGCGCAGCTCTTCGACGTACCGCCGCTTCCACCGCAGGAGACCAAAGTCGCGGCCGCCGAAGGTGGCGGTGAAGTGATGGCTCTGGCCGTCGACATCGAGACCGCGTTCCTCGAATACCTCGAAATGTTCTACAACCTCGGCTTCGCCGGCCGGGCAATGCGTAAGTTCGGCGCCATCGAATTCGCCACCACCATCGCTCCCGGCCTTCGCGACGTTCTGCTCACCGGCAAGATCAAGGAGTGCGTCATCCGCACCGATCGAACCGGCAAACGCGTGTACGACGCCGTTGTCGTCGACGCTCCCCCGACCGGACGAATCGGCAGCTTCCTCGACGTCACCAAGGCGATGGCCGATCTCGCCAAGGGCGGCCCGGTGCACTCCCAGAGTGAAGGCGTCGTTCGGCTGCTGCACTCGCCGGAGACCGTCGTACATCTGGTTGCACTTCTCGAAGCGCTGCCCGTTCAGGAAACTGCCGACGCCGCCGCAGAACTGGCGCGCGACGACCTCAACCTCGGTGCCATCATCGTCAACCGCGCCAGCCCGAGGTTCTTGCCCGAAGACCAACTCTCCGGTGCCGCTGCCGGCGATATCGACGCGGCTTCGATCCGGTCGACACTCTCGGACGTCGGCATCGATCTGTCCGACGACGACTTCGCAGGCCTGCTCACCGAGACGATCGAGCACGCGTCGGTGCTCGAAGCTCAAGAATCCAGCGCCGAGAAGCTCCGCGAGATCGACGGGGCTCGGGTGCAACTTCCCGCACTCGCCGACGGCGTCGATCTCGGCGGGCTGTACGGGCTTGCCGAATACCTCACGGAACAGGGCGTGTGATGACCGAGACCACCGAGAACGTGACGGTCGGCAGTTCCAGGACCGGCCGACGCGCAGCTCCAGCCCTCGATATTTCGGCGATCATCAAGGACCCGACAGCCCGAATCGTGGTGTGTTGCGGCGCAGGCGGCGTCGGCAAGACCACGACGGCCGCGTCGCTGGCGTTGCGTGCAGCCGAAGAGGGCCGACGCGTAGTCGTCCTCACCATCGATCCGGCCCGCCGCCTCGCACAGGCCTTGGGTGTGGCCGAACTCGACAACACTCCGCAGCCGGTGAAGCTGGGTCCCGAGGCCACGGGCGAACTGCACGCAATGATGCTGAACATGCGTCGGACTTTCGACGAGATGGTCATCGAGCATTCGAGCCCTGAGAAGGCCGAGCAGATCCTGGCGAATCCCTTCTATCAAACCGTTGCCACATCGTTCTCCGGAACGCAGGAGTACATGGCGATGGAGAAGTTGGGGCAGCTGGCGTCGAACGACGCGTGGGATCTGGTGATCGTCGATACCCCGCCGTCGCGCAATGCGCTCGACTTCCTCGACGCCCCGCAGAGGCTCGGCACATTCCTCGACGGACGGATGATCCGGCTGCTCTCCGCACCCGGCCGTGGCCTGACCAGGCTCGTCGCCGGCGCGATGGGATTGGCACTGAAGGGTGTCTCCACCATCGTGGGAAGCCAAATGCTTTCGGATGCATCGGCATTCGTGCAGTCGCTCGACTCGATGTTCGGCGGTTTCCGTGAACGCGCAACGAAGACCTACGAGTTGCTACGTCAGCCGGGGACTCATTTCCTGGTGATCGCAGCGGCCGAACCCGACGCTCTGCGCGAGGCGGCGTTCTTCGTCGATCGCCTTGCGGGCGACTCGATGCCGTTGGCCGGTCTGGTTCTCAACCGCACGCACCCGACATTGACGGCTCTGCCTGCCGATCATGCGGTGACCGCCGCCGACAAACTGGAAGCGAAGGAAAGTGCGACCGAGGCCGAAGCCCTCACCGCAGCCGTTCTCCGCATCCATGCCCATCGGGCAGTGATCGCGAAGCGGGAGATCGCCTTGCTGAGTCGATTCACCGCAGCTCACCCGAGGGTGCCGCTGATCGGTGTTCCGTCGCTACCGTTCGAGGTCTCGGACCTCGAGGCGCTGCGCGCGGTGGGAGATCAGCTCACTCGTAAGGGCTGATCCCCCCGATCGGCCTGGATCAGACTGCTGAGTGATGCTGGCGCTGGTCTTCGAAGAACTCGGACCAGGAGTCGACGTCGGGGTGCTGCTTGAGCAGTGCACGGCGCTGACGCTCGGTCATTCCGCCCCACACACCGAACTCGACACGATTGTCGAGAGCATCTGCTCCGCACTGCATGAGGACCGGGCAGTGACGGCAGATGGTGGCCGCCTTGCGCTGCGCGGCGCCACGAACAAAAAGTTGGTCGGGGTCGACCTCGCGGCATCGTGCCTTAGTTACCCAGGCAATTCGTGCCTCGGCCTGCTCGATGTCCAAACGGCTACTCGGGGTGGCTGTGTACATTCTGGGTCCCCTCTACAAAGTCTGACCGTCGCCATAGGGCGAGCAGCGCACCATCTCAGCCGTCCCCGCGGTAGCACGGTGAAAGCTGAGACACATTCGTGATCGAGTGTTACGTCGATCACACTGATCACAATTTAGGTAAAGAACGGCCCTAACGCAAGACGCTCGGGAGCATTTTTTGGTACGGCAGTACAAAGCGCGTGTTCAGAAGGTTTTGAACACCCCCAAAACACTGAAACCGGTTCCAATGGGTGGGCACACGTACTCTGTAGATCGTGTCGATTGCAAAAACAGTGGCGAAGCTCGCCGGAAGCTCCGCATTGGCGGGTGTCCTGGTCGCAGGGGTGATGTTCCCAGTGGCGGGCGGATTCGGATTCGCGTCCAACCGCGCCGCCGATACCGTCGACAACGTCTCGGCCGAACTGGTCGAAGGCACGGTCCCCGCGGTGTCCACCATGGTCGATGCGGCAGGCAATCCCATTGCCTGGCTCTACGACCAACGACGCTTCGAAGTCCCGAGCGAGAAGATCTCCAACAACATGAAGTTGGCGATCGTCTCCATCGAGGACCGCCGGTTCCCCGACCACAAGGGCGTCGACTGGCAGGGAACGCTGCGTGCCTTCCTCACCAACACGACGACCGGTGAAGTGCAGCAGGGCGCGTCGACACTCGATCAGCAGTATGTGAAGAACTACCAACTGTTGGTCGTGGCCAAGACGGATGCCGAGCGCCGCGCTGCCATCGAGACCACCCCGGCCCGAAAGATCCGCGAGATCCGGATGGCCCTGACGCTGGACAAGGAACTCACGAAAGACGAGATCCTCACCCGGTACCTCAACCTCGTACCGTTCGGCAACGGATCCTTCGGCATCCAGGACGCCGCTCAGACCTACTTCGGCGTCGATGCCGCAGATCTGACCGTTCCCCAGTCGGCGATGCTTGCCGGCATGGTTCAGTCCAGCTCCGCACTGAACCCGTACACGAACGTCGAGGGCGTGACCGAGCGTCGTAACACCGTGCTCGACACCATGATCACGAACATTCCGGATCGTGCCGACGAGTTCCGCGCCGCCAAGGAAGAGCCCCTCGGCGTCCTGGAAACCCCCAACAACTTGCCGCGCGGCTGCATCGCTGCAGGCGATCGCGGATTCTTCTGTGACTACGCACTGAAGTACCTCTCGGACGCCGGAATCACGCGCGACCAGATCAACGAGGGTGGTTATCTCATCAAGACCACTCTCGATCCGCAGGTCCAGGCGTCCACCAAGGCCGGACTGAACGCGAACGCGAGCGCCAACCTCGACGGCATCGCGAACGTGATGAACGTGATCAGGCCGGGCCAGGATTCACACAAGGTCATCGCGATGGCCAGCAGTCGCACGTACGGTCTCAATGCCGACGCCGACGAAACCGTCCAGGCACAGCCGTACTCCCTTGCCGGTGACGGTGCGGGTTCCGTCTTCAAGATCTTCACGACGGCTGCGGCGATGGAGAAGGGCCTAGGTATCAACGCGACGCTCGACGTGCCCAAGCGATTCGAAGCCAAGGGCATGGGTAGCGGTGGTGCGGCCGGTTGCCCGGTGTCGACTTACTGCGTGGAGAACGCCGGCAACTACCCGCCGACGCTGTCCGTGACCGACGCGCTGGCACAGTCCCCCAACACCGCTTTCGTCAAGCTCATCGAGGCAACCGGCGTCACGCCGACCGTCGACATGGCCGTCCGTCTCGGCATGCGCTCGTATGCTGATCCCAACACCTCGGGCTTCGACGAGCGCAGCATGGCCGACTTCCAGAAGGAACAGAACCTCGGTTCGTTCACCCTCGGTCCCACCTGGATCAACCCACTCGAACTCTCCAACGTCGCGGCCACTCTCGCCTCGCACGGCAAGTGGTGCCCGCCGAGTCCCATCGATTCGGTCTTCGACCGCTACGGCAAGCCTGTGGCCGTCACCGAGCAGGGCTGTGAGCAGGTTGTCGAGCCCGGCTTGGCAGACACACTCGCCAACGCCATGAGCCGTGACGACGTCGGCGCCGGTACGTCTGCCGGAGCTGCAAGCAGCGCCGGATGGAGCCTGCCGATGTCGGGCAAGACGGGTACCACCGAGACCCACAAGTCCTCGGCGTTCCTCGGCTTCACCAACAACCTCGCTGCCGCTGTCTACATCTTCGGCGACTCCCCGACGCCGGGAGAGATCTGCTCGAGCCCGCTGCGCCCCTGCTACAGCGGCAACCTGTACGGCGGTACCGAACCGGCGAGATCCTGGTTCGCGGCAATGAACCCGGTCGCCAACAACTTCGGGCCCACCTCACTGCCTCCGATCGACGAGAAGTACGCACGGGGATCGCAGAACGGCCAGGTTCCCGAGGTTGTCGGCCTGAGCCAGTCGGCGGCGACGTCGCGGTTGCAGGCGTCCGGCTTCACGGTCAATTCCGTGACGACGGCGTCCGGAGCACGCGCGGGAACGGTCACCGGAGTTTCGCCGTCCGGGTCCGCGATCCCGGGTTCGACCGTCACGATCTACATCAGTGACGGTTCCGTGAGGGCTCCGGCAGCACCCGCATCCCCGGCAGCTCCAGCAGCTCCGGCACCGGGCGCGACTCCCCCGGATGCGACTCCGCCCGGAGGTGAACCCGCACCGCCCGCGGGGACCCCGCCGAACTGACGGCCCTGAAAACTGACGGCTCTGAAAACAAGAACTGCCGCGATCTCCGAATGACTCGGAGATCGCGGCCGTTTTCGATTCTGGTGGCGCGCTTCTACAGGCGGGACTTCACTGCTGCAGAGATACGGGCGCCATCGGCCTTGCCCTTGGCCAGCGCGCTGGCGGCCTTGATGACCTGGCCCATCTGACGCATCCCCGGACGCTCACCGAGCTCCTCGGACACCTGAGCGAGGGCGGTGTCGACGACGTCGACAAGCTCGGCGTCGGTCAACGGCGTCGGCAGGTACTCGTCGATGATCTGAGCTTCGGCGCGCTCTTTCGCGGCAAGCTCACCGCGGCCGTTCTCGGTGTAGATCTCGGCCGATTCGCCGCGCTTCTTCGATTCCTTTGCAAGGACTTTGATGATTTCTTCGTCGGTGAGGACTCGTGCTTCCTTACCGGCCACCTCTTCGGTCTGGATGGCTGCCATGAGCATCCGAAGGGTGGCTGTACGTAGCGGATCCTTCGCCTTCATGGATGCAACCATGTCGGTTCGGAGGGTGGCTTTGAGCGATGGTGTCGTGTCGGACATGGTGGAAACGTTACGCGCTCGGCGTTTCGAGCGTGCCGATAGTTACCTCCGCCCGGACACAATTCTCTGTGGAATAGCTGTAAAAGGCGGCGAGAGCGACGCAGAAGAACGCCACACCCGTATCCTTGAGAGGTGTCTTCCCAGTTCCGCACCAATCTGACCCGCACCGCACTTGGTGCCGCGGGCGCCGCTGCACTAGGGATCGGGTACGCATCCGGCATCGAACGCAATGCATTTGCACTGCGTGAGGTGACGATGCCAGTCCTGGCGCCCGGTTCGTCGTCGCTGCGGGTCCTCCATCTCAGCGACCTGCACATGATGCCGAACCAACGGTTGAAACAGAATTGGTTGCGTGAGCTCGAAGGCCTCGACCCCGACCTCGTGGTCAACACCGGCGACAACTTGTCGCATCAGCGCAGCGTCCCGGCAGTGGTCCAGGCGCTCGGTGATCTGTTGGCTCGGCCGGGTCTGTTCGTCTTCGGCAGCAACGACTACTTCGCTCCGAAACCGAAGAACCCACTGAGCTACATCTTCAACAAGGACAAGCGCATCACCGGGGATCCCCTCCCCTGGGGCGATCTGCGGGCCGCGTTCACCGAACGTGGATGGCTGGACATGACCCACGTGCGCCGCGAGCTCGAAGTGGCCGGAATTCGCATCGCAGCCGCCGGCGTCGACGATCCGCACCTGAAGCGTGATCGCTACGACACCGTCGCCGGAACACCCAATCCCGTCGCCCAGCTCAAGCTTGGTCTGACGCACTCGCCCGAACCTCGAGTTCTCGATCGGTTCGCCGACGACGGTTACGACCTTGTGCTCGCCGGCCACACGCACGGTGGTCAGCTATGCCTTCCGTTCTACGGCGCGTTGGTCACCAACTGCCAGATCGATCGATCCCGGGTCAAGGGGCCGTCGAAGTGGGGCGCGCACACCCAGCTGCACGTCTCCGCGGGCATCGGCACTTCGCCGTGGGCGCCGGCGCGCTTCTGCTGCCGCCCCGAGGCAACTCTGTTGACTCTGGTTCCGGCCACCAGGCGCGAACCGGAGCACGTCTCCGCACACAGTTCCGCAGAGTCTCCAGCGTCGGTTCTACGCAACTGACCTGCGGATTTAATGTCAGTCGACTCGGTAATGTAAGCTAACCGAGGTTCGACACGGGGTGTGGCGCAGCTTGGTAGCGCGCTTCGTTCGGGACGAAGAGGTCGTGGGTTCAAATCCCGCCACCCCGACAGTGAAGAACAGTAATCGAGGCCCTTCCGCTCACGCGGGAGGGCCTCGATTGCGTTGACGATAAGGTGAAGCCGTGGCATCCCAACCAGACTTTGCGCACAACGACATGGCGAGCCGTAGCCGACGCGAGAAAGCCGTCGGCCTGGCCAAGTTCGCCTGGGATCGCGATATCAGTAGCGCAGAGTTGCTCGAGATGCCCGACGATCGACTGCGCAAACTCGCACGTGCGGCCGGCGCCAATCCGCCGAGCACGCGGGAGACCTGGACCATCGCGGCCGGACTGCTCGACGAGAAAGCTGTGTGGGCAGCCGCTAACCCTGACCGTCCCGAAGCTCGGCGTGAGCATCCGGACGAGAAGATCATGTGGGTGAAGAAGCCGATCGAGCCCTGGCTGTGACAGCCGAGTTCAGCACAGCTGTGACAGCCGAGTTCAGCACAGCTGTGACAGCCGAATTCAGCACAGCTGTGACAGCCGAATTGAGCGGAGCTGTGAAGCGGTGATCGGGCAGGTTGATGAGGTGGTCGTCGACTGCTCGTCTCCTATCGCACTGGCGAAATTCTGGGCCGGAATCCTCGGCGGACAACCAGTGGAGCGAAACACCGCGTGGGCGTTTGTCGACCCTCCAGGATGGACCCGCCTCGCGTTCCAGCGCGTACCGGAATCCAAGCTGACGAAGAATCGTCTACACATCGACGTCAGCGTGGATGACGTCGTCGCTGCAACCGAGGCCGCCGAGCGCCTCGGCGCAACTCGGGTCGGTACTGTCCAGCAGGACCCGGCCGGTACCTTTCAGGTGCTGCTGGATCCAGAGGGAAACGAGTGGTGCGTCGTCCGAAGTATCGGAAGGTGATTCACACTCCCGCTACGGTTTCGCGAGCCCAACGGTAGTCGGCCTTCCCACTGGGTGAGCGGAGGATGCTGGGTACCAGCACGATCGACCGGGGGATCTTGTACCCAGCCACGTGGGTGCGGCAGTGCTCCGACAATGATTCCGTCGCAACATCTTCGAACCCCGGCCGAACCTGCACGACAGCGGCGACCTTCTCACCGAATCGTGCGTCGGGCGCGCCCGCTACCAAGGCGTCGAAAACTGCCGGGTGAGTTTTGAGTGCCTGCTCCACTTCTTCGGGGTAGACCTTCTCGCCGCCGGAGTTGATGCACATCGAACCGCGCCCGAGCAGCACGATGGTTCCGTCGACTTCCATCGTGCCCATGTCCCCGAGTACCGCCAGCCGCACCCCGTCGACGACAGGAAAAGTTGCAGCAGTCTTGGCGGGGTCGTCGAAGTAGGCCACGGGGACATGGCCGGCCCTGGCGATGAACCCGGTTGCGCCCGAGCCTGGTTCGATGCGACGAAATTCGTCGTCGACAAGAATCATGTTGGGGTTGGATCGAATGCGCTTGGAACCGTCCTCACCGAATTCGACGACGCCGTCGTTGCCGGATTCCGAAGCACCGAAGGCATCCTTGATCACCAGTCCCGGTAATCGGGTTGTCAGTTCTGCCTTCAGGTTCGGGGAGAACAATGCGCCACCCGACCCGATCAGTTTGAGAGTCGAAAGGTCGTAGCGCCCTTCGCTTGCAGCGATGGCGTCGGCGATCGGCCGAGCAATCGCGTCGCCGACGACGGTGATTCCGCTGATCTTCTCGGCCTCGACCAGTCGCAGCACTTCCGTCGGATCGAAGCTGCGAGTCAGCACTCGGGGCGCTCCCATGAGGAAAGCCGTGAGCAGTGAATAGATCGCGGCTCCATGCATGAGCGGCGGGATTAGTAGCAGCACAGTCGGATTGGTGTTCGCCACGGCCGCATCCACAACCTCTTCGAGACTCCGACGCGGCGGCCCGCTGAGGTTCGCTCCGGACAGCGCGGCGAAGAAGAAGTCCTCGTGCCGCCACACCACGCCCTTGGGCATTCCGGTCGTGCCGCCGGTGTAGATGATGAAATGGTCGTCGTTGCTTCGCGGGCCGAAGTCGCGAGTATCAGTCTGCGCGGCAAGGGCGTTCTCATAGTCGTCGCCGACGATCAGCACGTGGGAGATCTCCGGACACTGCGGAACCACGGCCAATGCCGTCGGCGCGAATTCCTCTTCGACGAGTAATGCCACCATTTGAGAGTTGGTGTAGATGTACAGGAGTTCTGCATCGGTGTATCGGAAGTTGACGTTGATCGGCACTGCTCTGATCTTCAAGCAAGCCAGGAGCGCTTCGACGTACTCGACGCAGTTACGCATGTGAATACCGACGTGCTGCCCAGGCTCGACGCCGACGGACTGCAGATGATGTGCGAGTCGGTTCGATCGCAGTTCGAGTTCGGCGTAGTTCAACCGAGCGTCTTCCAGAATCAAGGGAACCCGATCGGGGATCGCATCGGCAACGGCCTCGAACAGATCGGCAATGTTCAGGGTCATCGAAATCCTCACTACACGTGTCTTCGCTTACCAGTACAGGTCTTTCGCGAAGCTAACACGTTGGTCGCACCCTGTAGTCCGAATTGCGTAGCGGTCCCGCTGAGCGAGACCTGACGCGCTGCTCACCTGACATCAACGGTGCGGATACCTCTCTGACCAAGCCCGATAGCCGGAAGGTAGGGTAGCCTAATGCATTCACGCACCACTCTCCGGAGCCGCACGTCGGTCCGGGTCGCCATGGTTGCCCTGGCGACTGTTTTTGCCGCTACGGCCTGCGGTTCTTCCGACGCCGGCGGCAACGCAAACGGCAACACCGATGTCGCAACCGGCGGCAAGCTGTTCAGCACCGCCGACACGGAAACCGCGAAGCTCGGCAGCGATGCTGCGCCCGGCGAGTTCCCACGCACCATCACCCATGCTCTGGGCGAGACCACCCTCGAGGCCAAGCCGACCCGTGTCGTCGTCCTCGACAGCGGCGAACTCGACGAGGTCCTCTCGCTCGGGATCACCCCGGTCGGCATCGCCAGCCCGGAAAGTGCCGCCGGTCAGCCGTCGTACCTGGCTGACAAATTGGTCGGTGTCCCCGATGTCGGCACGACCAACAACCTCAACCTCGAGGCGATCACCGCACTGCAGCCCGATCTGATCCTCGGCAGCAAGCTGCGCCAGGACAAGCTTTACCCGCAACTCTCGGCAATCGCTCCGACAGTCTTCAGCATCCGCCCCGGCTTCCCGTGGAAGGAGAACTTCCTCCTTGCCGGTGACGCACTCGGTGAAGAGGCCAAGGCCGAGCAGGTTCTCAACGACTACCAGACGCACGCGGATCAGGTCCGTGAGTCGATCGACGGTTCGCCGACTATCTCGCTGGTTCGCTTCATGTCCGGGAAGCTGCGCCTGTACGGCAACCTGTCGTTCATCGGCGTCATCTTGAAGGACGTCGGCCTGCCACGCCCGGCGATCCAGGACATCAACGAGTTGGCCGTCGAGGTCAGCCCGGAAACGATCACCGAGGCAGAGGGTGACCGAATCTTCTACTCCAGCTACGGAAATCCCGCAGACACCGGTCAGACCACCGTTGTCGCCGGTCCGCTGTGGGCAAGCATGGACGCAGTCAAGGAAGGCCGCGCCACCGAGGTGAGTGACGAGACCTGGTTCCTGGGCCTCGGCCCGACAGGCGCAGGCCTGGTTCTCGACGACCTGCAGGCCAAGCTCAGCAAGTAGCCGTCACCGACACAAAAAAAGCCGCCCGACTCTCCGGAGTCGGGCGGCTTTTTTGTTCAGCGGTTGTCCTGCTCGAGGTGTTCGTTCATCGTCGAGTGCAGGTCGACGAGAAATTCCTCGAATCGGCTGAGCAGTTCGGGCGGGTATTTCTCCATCATGGCGTCGAGTCGCACGGCAAGTGGGCCGAAGAACTCGTCCGCGAGGTCCTGCACATGCGCACTGCTGTGCAGCGTGACCACGCGACGGTCTGCATTCTCACGGGTCCGGACGATATGTCCCGCCTTCTCCAGGCGGTTGAGCAACGCGGTGGTTGCGCCCGACGTCAGCGAGACCCGCTCTCCGAGGCGGGCGGGCGAGAGCGGCGCCCCCTTCTCCTCGGCAGCTGTGATTTCCATCAAGGCAGTCGCGTCGGTGGAATGCAGGCCGAGCCACGACGCGAATCGATGACTGAATTCGGTGAACGTCCCACCGTACGCGCGGAATTCGTCCATCAGCCGCTCCCGCTCCACGGAGATGTCGCGCGGTGCTTCCACCCCGTGATCCCACCTTTCCTGTGCCAGACGGCGGCCGGTCGAGCCCAGCGCGCACGTTGACAACTTACCGCCTCAAATATACCTTCACTGTGAAGTTACTTCACAATGGAGGTTTATTCGTGAACATCTCACCCACCACTCGCAAGTGGTTGGGCCTGATCGCCATCGCACTCGGCGTGGCACTGATCGTCGTCGACACCACCATCGTCAACGTCATAGTTCCCTCGATCATCGAAGATCTCGGGATCAACGCCGTTCAGGCTCAATGGATCCAAGAGTCCTACGCAATCGTGTTCGCGGCGCTCCTGCTACTGGTCGGCAGAGTTGCGGACCTGGTCGGCGCCCGTCGCATCTTCATCGCCGGTGTCGTCGTGTTCGGCGCAACGAGCCTGCTGGCCGGACTGGCACCGAACGGCGGCCTGCTCATCCTGGCGCGATTCCTGCAGGGCGCCGGCGCGGCCATGATCCTGCCCACCTCACTGTCGCTTCTGAACGCGATGTTCACCGGCAAAGCCCGCGGCCAGGCCTTCGCAGTCTGGGGTTCCACCATCGGTGCTGCCTCCGCCCTCGGCCCACTACTCGGCGGCTGGCTTGCCGAACATGCCTCATGGCGTTGGGCATTCGGCATCAATATTCCGCTTGCTGCGCTCATTCTGATCGGCGCAGTGCTGTTCATCGCGCCCTCACCCCGCACCGCTGGACGCATCGACGCCACCGGAGCGGCACTGTCCATCGCCGGCCTGGGCCTGCTCGCCTTCGGCCTCGTCGAGGGACGTACGTATGGGTGGCTGACGACGAAGGAACCCTTCGATCTGTTCGGCCTGTCATGGTCCAGCGGACCGTCGCCGGTTCTGGTGGCATTGGTTCTCGCCGTTCTGTCGCTCGGTGCGTTCGCCTACCGCCAAACCATGCTCACCCGCAGCGACGATCCGTCGCGGGCGCTGATGGACGTACGACTGTTCTCCATCTCGTCGTTCCGCAATGGCAACATCGCGACGCTGATCATCGGACTCGGTGAGTTCGGAATCGTTGCGGTGCTTCCTCTCTGGCTTCAGTTCACGCTCGGGTACAGCGCACTCCAGGCAGGGCTCGCGCTGGTTCCCATTGCCATCGGCAGCTTCGTCGCCAGTGGTGCGAGCTTCGGAATGGCGTCGAAGGTCTCGCCGTTGGGCTTGGTCCGTATCGGTTTGGCCCTCGAAGCGCTCGGTCTCGCCGGTCTCGGATTCATCGCGGCGACAGACAGCCCCTGGTGGACTATCGCCGCAGTGCTCTTCTTCTACGGCATCGGTGTCGGTTTTGCGACTGCGCAGGTGACCAACGTCGTGCTCGAGGAGATTCCCGAGCAGAGCGCCGGTCAAGGCTCCGGCATTCAGAGTGCGTTCCGCCAACTCGGATCCGCACTGGGCATCGCTGTCCTCACCACGGTCTTCTTCAGCACTCTCAATTCCACGCTGAACAACGACCTCACCGAATCCGGTGTCGACCAAGCTCAGGCTGATCAGTTGACGCGTGCTGTCACCGACAGCGCGGGCGCCGCCATCGACTCGCTGGCCGGGTCACCGAGCACCGCTTTCGTCGCCGACGCTGCACAGTCTGCAATGACTCACGGGATCACACTCGGCGGATACCTTGCGGCCGGATTTGTCGTGGTCGGCCTGATCGCCACCGCGCTCATCCCGAACAAGCCTGCCCCGTCGACCGAGGAGGAAACAAAGGCAGCAGCCGACGCCTGACGGCCGGATCGGTGCAGTACGGTGCCGGTATGCGATTGCCCTGGTCACGGTCAGCACAGTCACGTCGGTCAGCACGGTCACGTCAGCCTGCAACGGTGCTCAGCGCGGCCGACATCGTGGCCGTCCGTGAGCAAGCACGCGAATTGGTAGTCCCCGGTTTCGCGACGTTCGACGCAATCTGCGAAGCCGCCCGAGACTGTGTCGAGGGCGGTTTCGAGAACGATGAACTCGGCAGACAGATCGACGCAGTAGTGCGTGAGGTCTGGGACCGAAGGCTCGGGGAGCAGACCCAGTGGGCGGGTCCCGGCGACTTCGAGCGCGTATCCGCCGCCTTCGCAGAACTCGAGCGCAACGGCATCGTGGCCCGCATGAACTTCACCTGCTGCATGCAGTGCGGCACTACCGAAATCGACGACGAACGCACGTCGTCCGAACCGGACGAGAACGGGTATCCCTTTGCTCAGTGGGCGTACACGTTCTTCCACATGCAAGATGCGGAGCGTCTCGGCGACGAGCCGTCCGATCTCTACTTGTCCTACAGTGCGTTTCGTCCGGCCCACGATCTCGATCCCGCGCTGGTCTCCGCCGCGTTCGGCGGCGACGAAACCGCCAAGGCACAGATGATCGCGCACACCGATCAGACCGTCGGGCGCCAGGTAGCCGACGCACTCCGAGCCCAGGGACTGAGCGTCGACTGGAACGGTGACAACAATCAGCGCATCCGCATCTCCGACGTATGTTGGCGCAAACCACTACCGCAGTAGGAGATTCAGCTGGGTGGCAAGACGCGGTCGAGGAACGTATTGCTGAATACGCGGTGCGGGTCGTGTTCGTCCAGAGTGGCGAGAGCGAAGTCCCAGTTCCCGTCGCCACCGGCACGGAAGGTGGCAGGCACTGTGCTGGTGAGGAATTCGTCGTCCTGGTACGCAGCTTGATCGGTGAATGCCCATCCCTTGGACCACTCCGGACGGAAAGTCGCGTAATCGCCGGAGTAGTTCGCGACCATCCACCGTTCCATCTCGCGAAGGAACGCGGGCAATCCCGCGGTGCCGGGAATCGAGACCACGTTCATCCAGATCGCCGTATCCCAGTCCTGACGATCCGCCCGGGGCCGCACCGCTGACAGATCCGGCACGCCGGCGCTGTCGACAAGGACTTCGCCACTGTCATCGACACCACAGAGACGCACTTCGAACGGCATGTTGACGGGATACTGCCCCAGCGACGCGTAGTGCGTCATTCGCTCGTTCAACCAACTCGTCATCTCGTGGACGACTCGGCCGATGTTGGACCGCTTGGTGATCACCGCGCCGCCGCCCGCTACTACGCGCAACGTCGTGTGCCGCAGGTAGAACAGAACATCTTTTGACCAACCCCACAGATCGTCGGTGTCGGTCAGCGCCAATCCTGCTGCTACAGCTCCGAACTGAGAGGCGCCGAACAGCGGTGTCGCAGCTTGAAGGCCCTGCGCCACCATCCCCAACGGGGTGGTGACTTCTTCGGGAATCGCGTCGGAGAAGAAGTAGTTGTACGGCCCGCTCACCTCTCGGGACTCCGGTGGTTTGACCGGGGTCGGCGTCCAGACCTTGAGCCACGGTGTTTGCGTGAACGGGAACCAGATCGCCTCCACCCGTCCGGATTTCTCGACAAAACTCTCGTAGGTACGCCCTGGCGAACCGGGAGCAGCAAAGAGTTCTTGCCACGGAATGTCGGTGAAACTCCGGCACCGCAGCCGATAATTCTCCCCGGCTTGCAGCGTCACGGAGGTGACGAAGGTTCGGCCCAGGTGAGTCAGGAAAGCCGTGATCTCGTCATCTGATCGGTGAAAAGTCTTCAGCCCGTATCGATTGCGGCCTTCGTCCCACGCCACCACCGTGATCTCGGTGATCAGATTGCTCAGCGAACCATACGATTGACCAGGCGTGATCGTCTCCCCCACCGCCGGATAGGTTGCCCCGTGAGCGCCGATCGCCAGCGCGCCGGCGATGGACAGCTCACCGATCGCCGGAGCGTTGGCCCAGCCGAGCCCCTCGCGCTCGAGCGCTGTCAGAATCGCTTCGATACTGGCGCCGGCGCCCGCCGTGACTGTTGCGGGCGTGCCGTGCTGCACCACAACCGAATTCAAGTTCGCCATCGTATCGACCAGCAGAACTCGATCCGAAGGCGCGCCGGGCACCACCGTCAACGGACTCCACCCGTGCATCGTTCCCTTCGCACGCACTGTGTACCCGTTGTCGAACGCCCAGTTGGCGAGGGTGACGACGTCGTCGCTATGACGTGCCGTCGCCGTCCACACACTCTCGAGCATGATTTCTCGCGACCAGTTCGCGTATGCCTGCTGTGACAACGGAATGTCCGACGGAAATCCGGGCGGTGGCGCGATGGTCGATGCCGAGCCCCAGGGAACAGCTCCCGCCGGTGCCCAGGAAATACCCGCGAGAGCAGCTGCGCCGACACTCGCTGCGAGAAATCCGCGCCGGCTCACACCGTTTTCTCTCGAGCTGTGCTCCGCCTTGCGCTCTGCTTGATGCACCACTGCTCACTCCGTCAGCCGACTCGGTTCATGTCAGGGACGAACGTAGAACAAATATGATTACGATGCCAGTGGTTCCGTAATAAAAGATTTAGATGCTCACTGCACCATCGGAGCGAAGACGGCGTAGATCGCTTCCGGGGCGCCGTCGAAAGCACTGATGATCAACCAGGCAGTCAGGACCGTCAGCGCCGGCCCGATCAGAATCTTCTCGAGGTTCCCACCTGCGCGGATGGACAGAAATGACGGCAGCCGTTGTTCCCACCACCGCTTGCCGCCGAGCGGAATCAGGGGCGCGAGAAACGGCACCCCTTCCTTGGTGATCGCATCGCCGAGACAGTGTGTGGCGCAGCCCAGTGCCACTGCAACACCTAGCCCGGTGGATCCGGCCTCACTCGGATACCACTGCCAGGTGAGGGCCGAGAGCACCAACGCAACGGCGGAGACGGCGAGCCAACCCTTCTCCTTGGCCAATTCACCCGCCAATCCTCGGATCGCCAGCCCGAGGCAGAAGAACAGCGTGATGATGATGGCGGGCTTCCCGAACTGAACAACCAGCGCCGAGACCCCGGCCCCAAGACCGGCGGCAAACAGCGCGGTGTGCGTGAGCGTCCGATGCCCACCACGACGCTTGCCGTCCTTCTTGCCTTTGGTGATGCGGTAGAAGGTCACCGAAATTGCGTCGATACCTTTGGCCAGCGCTTTGCTGAGCGGACCGAATGATCGGGAAACCGTCGACTGACCGGTATCGAGGTCGGGAAGCAAGGCGGCTCCCGCGCACACACCGGCAAAGGTCAAGGTTTCAGCGGTGGATGTGGGCCCTCCCCAATCGAGAGGCAACAACTCTGCAACCACCAACCCCACAGCAGCACCGGACATCGCGTGGGTGGGGCCCATGACCATGAAACACAACACCTTTCGAAACGCGCCCCGCATCAGGCCGTACCGCACCCTCTGCAAGACACCACACACATGACGCCGTCGGCGACGGTCTCGGCATGCTCGCCGAGACCGCCCCGAACGTAGCAAGTGCTACCGACAGGGTTGACCAACCTCCGGCCCCAGTTGAGTACGGCCGTACCGTTCCAGGTCAAAGCGGTTCATGCGGAGCTTTTTTCGCTCGTCAGCCCGCAGCAACCGCGCATGACAGGGCAACGCCTTCCTCCAGCGGAGCGACGCCTGCCATGTTGAGCACCTCTGCCGGAACACCCTCGATCGCCGGAGCCCATTCGACGGTCGGCAACGCCGGCACCCCTTCACGCGCAATGAATGTCGCGGCGTCGCCAGGGACTTCGATCGTGATTGCGGCTGTACCCGCCTCCTCGGCGCGCACAACCTTGCCCTCGTCGATGAGCTTCTGCAGTTCCTCGTCGGAAATCGGCGTCGCGGCACCACACGCTACTTCCGGTGCCACACCCGCCTCTGACGGAGCGGTCGCGATCGATCGCACCGCCACCGGCGACCCGTCGGAAATCGGGTTGGAAGCCCAGGCGATTCCCGGCGCCACGGCCATACCGAGGACCGCCACCGACGCCACCACCACACCGGTCCGGCTGGCCCGCTTGCCGTTCACTTTCAATCGCGTCATCGTTGTTCTCCTTGATCGAACGTTCTCGAATTCTCGGCGCGGTCGCATCCGAGAAACCCGAGGTTATGAAGCCAACACTGCAGATCTGTTGTCGGTTTCTTAGGAGTTGATGAGAATGCGGCGGCCCTCGCTCCGAGCGAGGCCCCAGGTCGCAATCCGATGGCACCATGGCTGGAGTGAGTACACGCGAGCGCATCCTGATCGTTGACGACGACGCGAAGGTTCTGAATTCGCTCGAACGTGGACTCCGATTGTCGGGCTTCGACACGGCAACTGCCGTCGACGGACGATCGGCTTTGTCATCGGTGAACAAGCAATGCCCGGCCGCACTCGTTCTCGACGTCAACATGCCCGGCCTCGACGGCGTCGGAGTGGTAACCGCCCTGCGCGCGATCGGCAACGAGGTTCCGATCTGCGTACTCAGCGCCCGAAGTTCCGTGGGTGACCGCATCGCGGGGCTGGAGGCGGGCGCCGACGACTACCTCACCAAGCCCTTCGAATTGGCCGAGCTCGTCGCCAGACTGCGCGCATTGCTACGACGCACGACGCGAGCCACTCCGTCGGTCGACCATCCGATCACGGTGGGACCGCTGACGGTCGATCTCCGTGGCCATCGAGCACACATCGACGGTAGGCGAATCGAACTCACCAAAAGAGAATTCGACCTGTTGTCGGTACTCGCCGAGCATGCCGGTGTCGTACTCAGTCGCGCACAACTCCTGCGACTCGTCTGGGGTTACGACTTCGCTGCCGACACCAATGTCGTCGACGTCTTCGTCACCTACCTACGCAAGAAACTCGAAGTCGACGGGGCGCCCCGCGTGATCCACACGGTGCGCGGAGTGGGCTTCGTCCTGAGGGCCGAACGATGAAGCGGCCGCTGTCACTTCAGACCCGGGTAGCCATCGCGTCGGGCCTGGCCGCCGGAATCGTGATTGCCGCGATCGGAATTGCGTTCGCGGTCTTCCTGCGCGTCAACGGATCCGAACAACTCGAACGCACTCTCGATTCCGTCACCCTGGGCGTCGCAGCGAGTGCGCCGAGCCCCCTATTCATCGAAACACCAACTGCAACCACAGAACCATTCGTGGTCAGCCCTGGATTCAACGCCACGACCGTCAGCGCCTTGGCTACCACCGATGTTCGCAGTCGGGATGTTCTCGTGCCCGGCGACAGCGGCGCCGCACTGGCCGTCAGCATCCCCGAAGACCCACTGACCCAGGCAATCCGTGAGCAGCAGTTCCAAGTGGCCGCTGCGGCAGTGGTCGCCATCCTTGCCGCGGCCGGGCTCGGCTGGTTCCTCACAGGCCGAGCCGTCCGGCCTCTACAGCAATTGACCGAGACCACCAGTTCGATCGGCAACAACCTCGACGTCGAAGGACTCTCGCGCCGGGCACCGTCGGTTCGTGGAACGCGCGAAGCCGAAGAACTGTCGGAGGCAATCCACAGCATGCTCAGTCGCATCGAAACCGATAGAAGCCGCACCGAAGAGGCGTTGGAGTCGGCACGCGATTTCGCTCGCGTCTCCGCCCACGAACTACGCACACCTCTCACGTCGATGCGTACCGATCTCGAAGTTCTCGCAACACTGGATCTCACGGAAAGCCAACGCCGCGAACTGTCCAGCGAGTTGTTGGAGGCGCAGCGCCAGATCGAGCGCACCCTGACCGATCTCGAGACGCTCGCCCTGGGTGAAGTGGCCGATCCGGAGGATTGTGCCGACGTCGATCTCGTGGAGGTTGCCGATCGCGCCGTCGCTGACGCCGGCCGTCTGCACCCTCAGGTCGACGTTCGTTTGAAAGCACCGGAAGAACTTTCGGTTCAGGCCTTTCCCGCGGGCATCCGTCTGGTGTTGACCAACGCCGTCACCAACTCCGTTCGGCACGGCAATGCCGACGAAGTCGAGATCACCGTCCGATCAGGGGCTGCCACCGGTTCGGCGACGGTATTCGTCGACGACAACGGCACCGTGATCGAGCCGTCGGAACGCGAAGCGATGTTCGAACGATTTGTTCGTGGTACCGGCGCCGGCGACGCCGGAAGCGGTTTGGGGTTGGCCCTCGTCGCGCAGCAGGCGCGACTGCACGGCGGTAGCGCGCGACTCGACGCGAGCCCACTAGGCGGAACTCGATTGATATTCTCGATCAACCCAATTCGACATGCAGAGCCTCGAGCAGCGGCTTGGCTGCCTCGTCGAAGAATCGGTCTTGGGTATCTCCACCGATCTGTACCAGCGCCACATCGGTGAACCCGGCATCCGTGTACGCCTTGACTGCCTCCACGATGACATCGAGATCAGGGCCACACGGAATACTTTCCGCCACATCCTCTTTGCGCACGAACTGAGTCGCACCTGCGAAACTCGCCGGTGTGGGTAGTTCGGAGTTCACAGACCACCCTCCACCGAACCACCGGAACTGCTGATGAGCGCGAGCGATCGCCGTGTCGCGATCAGGATCCCACGAGATCGGAATCTGACCGATGGTCCGGCCTGCTGGAGCCAACCCGTACGCCCGGCCGTGAACATGCTTCCACTGGTGCACCAGATCCGAATCCGGTTGCACGGCAATCAGGTCATCGGCCATCGGACCGAAACGCTCGACGGACTTGTCGCCGGACATGGCCAGCGCCAGGGGAACCGGGTTCTCCGGGAGATCCCAGATCCGCGCGGACTGAACGTCGAAGTACTCCCCCTTCCAGCTCACCAGATCCCCGGCAAGCAGTGCACGAATGATGCTCACTGCCTCCTGCAGCATGTCGTGCCGGGTGTCGACGGACGGCCACCCCTCGCCGACCACATGCTCGTTCAGGCTCTCGCCACTTCCCAATCCCAGTGTGAAGCGCCCGTCCGCGAGGATCTGGATCGTCGCGGCTTTCTGCGCGACCACGGCAGGGTGGTACCTGACGGTCGGACAAGTCACATACGTCATCAACCCGACTCGCTCGGTGGCATGGGCAACTGCTCCCAGCACCGACCAGGCGTAAGGCGCATGCCCCTGCTCGGTCAGCCACGGCGAGTAATGATCACTCATCACTTCGAAGTCGAAGCCGACTTCTTCGGCCCGAACTGCATGGCGGACCAGTTCTTTCGGGCCGGCCTGTTCGGTCATCAAGGTATAGCCGAATCGTGCCATCACTGATCAACTCCCGGTATCTTGGCCTGAAACGAGTTCGGAAATCACACTGCCGTCGAGGTGGTCGAGAAGGTCGCGGGCGTCGTCGTACACCTCCGCCGCACCCGCGCCGTCGAGTTCGTCGGTCGACATGCCGCCGCTGCGCACTCCCACAGCCACAACGCCTGCCGATGTCGCCGCCTTCATGTCCCAGACGGCGTCTCCGACCATGACCGCATCGCCCGCGTCGACACCTGCCTTCGCGAGCGCGATTTCGATCAGGTCCGGATCAGGCTTGGCCTCGTCGACGGATTCCGAAGAGGTGGCGGCGTAGATCATTTCGTCGATGTCGAGCGTCTGGCGCAACAACTCCAGTTCGTCGTCGGGCGCCGAGGTAGCGAGCACGACGTGCAGTCCGAGCGAGTGAACTCGGCGGATCAACTCTCGCGCTCCCGGCAGTACTCGGAGACGGTCAGCCGACTGCCGGTAGTACTTGGTGTGAAGTTCCTTGGCCCGTGGCCCGCACCCGTCGATGTCTTCGCCGAGCAACGTCTCCAGTAGTTGGTCTCCGTCCATGCCGATGCAGCGGTGCACCCGCCACGCGTCAACCGGGCGACCCACCTCGAAGAAGGCTCGCGACCACGCTTCTACATGCAGATAGTTGGAATCGACGAGCGTTCCGTCGATGTCGAAGAGAACTGCACCTGCTGCCATGGGAATTGACTGCCCAACACTTCCGTTCGCGAAACTTGTGCCCGAGCATTCCCCGCTCGAGAAGCGGATCATGGAGAGTGCGAACAGCAGAAGTGCACGTCGAACAGGGGTGTCGTCATGGAGTCAGTGGTTGTGTTCCTTCTCGCATGCTTCGTCTACTGGTTCGCACTGCTGTAGTTGGGCAGACAAAAACGGACCGCTGCCGGGAAGTGATTTCCCTTGCAGCGGTCCGCATTCGGTAAACCTAGGCGATGCTCATGTCAGCGGGTCACTGACCTGCGCGTACACCTTCTTCGACGCGCTTGCCCAAATCTGCGTCGACGTTCTTCCAGTACTCGAAGACACGCAGTAGAACTTCTTCGCTGACGCCGGCAAGGGCGTGGCCGACGATGTTGCTCACCAGGCGCTCACGAGCTGCGTCGTCGAGAACTTCACGGACCAGCGTTCCGGCCTGCGTGAAGTCGCCGTCCTCGGCGTGCTCGATGTATCCGGCGCGCACTGCCTTGCCGTCGAACGACCACAGGCCTTCGTCACCGGCAACAGACGGATCGGCGTGAGGTCCGCCGTACGAGTTGGGTGCGTACACCGGCGTCGACGGGGAATTGAAGCTGTACCGCATGGCGCCCTCCTTGGAGTAGGAGTTCACCTCGTTCTTCGGGGCGTTGACCGGCAGGTCGGCGTAGTTGGTGCCGATGCGGTAACGATGTGCGTCGGCGTAGGAGAAGACGCGGCCCAGAAGCATCTTGTCCGGGCTGAATCCGATGCCGGGCACCACGTTCGACGGCTCGAAGGATGCCTGCTCGATCTGCGCGAAGAAGTTCTCCGGGTTACGGTTCAGCGTCCACTTGCCGACCTCGATCAGCGGGTAGTCCTTCTGGGACCAGACCTTGGTGAGGTCGAACGGGTTGAAGCGGTAGCCTTCGGCCTCGTCGACCGGCATGATCTGAACCTTGAGGGTCCAGCTCGGGAAATTACCGGCCTCGATGGCGTTGTACAGATCCGCGCGGTGGTAGTCGGGATCGCTACCGGCGAGGCTGTCTGCTTCTGCCTGCGTCAGGAACTCGATGCCCTGATCGGTCTTGAAGTGGTACTTCACCCAGAAGCGTTCGCCCGCAGCGTTGACCCACTGATAGGTGTGCGATCCGAAGCCGTCCATGTTGCGCCAGGTCTTCGGGATACCGCGGTCACCCATCAACCAGGTCACCTGGTGAGCCGTTTCGGGACGCAGAGTCCAGAAGTCCCACTGCATGTCGTGGTCACGAAGACCGGAGCCTGGCAGTCGCTTCTGCGAACGGATGAAGTCGGGGAACTTGATGGCGTCCTTGATGAAGAACACCGGGGTGTTGTTGCCGACGAGGTCGTAGTTTCCCTCTTCGGTGTAGAACTTCATCGCGAAACCGCGCGGATCGCGCCAGGTGTCCGGGCTGCCCTGCTCACCGGCGACGGTGGAGAAGCGGACGAGCGACTCGGTCTTCTTACCCGGCTGCAGGAACGCGGCCTTCGTGTACTTGCTGACGTCGTGTGTGATGACGAGTTCACCGAAAGCGCCGCCGCCCTTGGCGTGGACGATGCGCTCCGGGACACGCTCGCGGTTGAACTGCGCGAGCTTCTCGATCAGGTAGTGGTCGTGAAGGAGCACCGGCCCCTGAATACCCGCGGTCAGCGATTCGTCATCACTTGCGACCGCGATACCGAAATTGTTGGTGGTGGGCTTGGTCATGGCGAAGCCTCCTAGCGTTGTGGGCTGGGCGTCAGAGGAGCGGGGCTGCATCCGAGCCGAACGCATGGGCTGCATGCGAAGGGGCTGGCTCGGAGGTTCTGGACGCATCAATTCGATTCTGCGAGACCGTGTCCGACGCGGTGTCGGATTCGGCAGAATTCTTCAGGCAATCTTCGCAACGGCCCCAGAACACGACCTCGGCTTCGTCGATTTCGAAGCCGTGATTATCGGAAGGTTCGAGGCAGGGAGCTTGGCCGACAACACAATCGACGTCGACGACCTTGCCGCAGCCGCGACAGACGAGGTGATGGTGGTTGTCACCAGTTCTCGTCTCGAACCGTGCGGGTGAACCCGCCGGCTCGATGCGTCGCAGCAATCCTGCGTTCACGCATGCCTTGAGCACGTCGTAAACGGCCTGTGTGGATACCGATCCGAGCTGCTGCCGCACGAGTGCTGCAACAGAATCGGCGTCTGAATGCGGTTGGGCTGTAACCGCATCCAGCACGGCGAGGCGCGGAGCAGTGATCCTCAACCCGACGGCGCGAAGTTGCGCTCGGGGGTCGAAGTCATGCTCTCCGTCTCGCATGTTTCCCAGTATGCCGCTTTTCTGGAATTAGTCAAGAAAAGGATTGCCTAAGTTGAATCGAGACCGGCGTCACATATCCGGGACGGGAACAAATGCGGGGCGACCACCGTTGAACACCCTGTCGGCGTCCGAACAAGCCCCGGGCCCCACCCCTTTTGTCGCTGCGAGCGACCACCCGCCGAGAGGCGCCTGTGGGACGTCGACACCTAACTTTTTACACAACACGAGCAAGGCCGCCCAATCACTGAGGGCGGCCTTGCTCGTTCTTTCGCAGGTCAACCCCCTGCTATCGGTGCTTGGCTGCTCCCGTAGTCATTTTTCCGCCCAGAATCACGACGCCGTGATGAGTGCCCGATGCCAACCAGTTCGGCAGTGTCGGCCCCTCTGCCTCGACGCTCACGCGCGCATATCGGAACGACCCCGTCAGCCTGGCCGACGCGATCGCCAGACCTCCACCGGATTCCGGCTGCGCAAATCCCAACGCCCCGACAATCGGCAGACGCGGCCCGAGCATCCGCGTGTCCGAACGCACCCGCCATCCGTCGCCGGTTGCAATGAATTTCTGCTGCACATCTCCGTCGAACTCGGCCAGGACCTTGGGTAGTTGCCAGTGGAACCGTCCGCCGTGCACCGACGGTTCCGAATCCACCGCGATGAAAGGGACCGCCATCCGCGGCATAGGCCCGATCCGTTTCCCTGGCGCATGCAAGACCGGACTGGCGAGGATCTCGCGATACGGGCCGACCGGCGAATCGAGGTAGTCCACCATCATTGCTACCGTCACCGGAATCGTTCGATCGTCTGGCCCGAGTTCCCGCGCCGCCGGCGTACTGCGGTGCCACCACAGTGTTGCGCGAACGGAAGCAGGCCACGGCGGCGGATCGCTCACCGGCCAGTCGACGCGGTCACTTGTCGATTCAGGCACGCTCCACATCGGACACCTTCTCAGCTCGAACGGTCAGGGGAAGCCGCAAAGCACCTGGTGCATGCGTCGGCACCACCGGGTTGGACGGCAACGTCGGATCGATACGTACGTATGGTTCGCCGGTCTTCGGGCGGGCGTCTGCGGCACCTTTGTTCGGCCACATCGCGCACGCTCGTTCCGCCTGCGCAGTGATGGTCAGGGAAGGATTCACGCCGAGATTCGCGCTCACCACCGAACCGTCCATGACGTGCAGGCCGGCATGTCCGTAAGCACGGAGATACGGATCCACGACGCCACTCGCCGCGCTGTCACCGATTGCGCAGCCACCCAGAAAGTGCGCCGTCATCGGGATATTCACGATCTCGGCGATGGAACCGCCCGGGTCACCGTCGATCTTCTCGGCGACCTTGCGAATAGCTGCATGGCCCTGCGGAATCCACTGGGGAGGTGGATCACCCGGTCCCGGCCTACTGGTGAGGGAACGCCCGAATCGTTTGGTGTTCTTGGAAAGCTCGAGGGAGTTGTCGTCGGTCTGCATCACCAGCGCGATGACGGTTCGCTCGGACCAGTTCCGTACCGACAAGGACCGGAAGAAGGCACCTGGGTGCCGTGCCGCGACCGCCAGAGTCTTCAGCACCCGGGGAGTTCGCCCACCACCGTCACTCAGGACGGTCTGCAGAAGTCCTATTGCATTGCTGCCCTTGGCGTATCGCACCGGCTCGATGTGCGTGTGATCATCCGGGTGAAAGGACGATGTGATCGCTACGCCCTGCGTGAAGTTCCGTCGACGCGACTTCGACGTTGCGGCCAGTACGGCTTCGGAATTGGTACGTACAACGGTGCCCAGAGTGTCCGACAGGTCAGGCAGGGCACCGGATTCCTTCATACCGAGCAGCAGTCTCGCCGTTCCGTACGTTCCGGCGGCTACCACCACCTGATCGGCGGTGAACCGAACTTCTCGCCGGCGGACGCCGTCCGTTCGCCTCGCGAGCAGGTGATAACCACCGCTTGCGCTCGGCCGAAGTTCGGTGACGGTCGTGAGCGGATGAACCCTGGCGCCCGCTTGCTCGGCGAGATGGAGGTAGTTCTTGACCAGCGTGTTCTTCGCCCCGACTCGGCACCCGGTCATGCATCCCCCGCATTCGGTGCAACCGGTGCGTTCGGGCCCTTTTCCGCCGAAGAACGGGTCCGGCACGGAAACTCCTGCCTCCCCGAAGAAAACACCGACGGGGGTGGACGTGAAGGTCTCCCCCACGCCCATCTCTTCGGCTACGTCTTTCATCACCGCATCGGCCGGAGTGAAGGACGGATTGGTGCGAACACCCAACATCCGTTTGGCCTGGTCGTAGTACGGCGCCAGTTCGTCGTGCCAGTCCGTGATGTGCGCCCACTGACGGTCTTCGAAGAACCGCTTGGGTGGCTGATACAACGTGTTGGCGTAGTTCAACGATCCGCCCCCGACGCCGGCTCCCGCCATCACGAGTACGTCCGGAAGAAGGTGGATACGCTGAACCCCATAACATCCGATCCACGGCGCCCACAGGTACTTTCGCATCCGCCAACTGGTTTCGGGCAACTCGTCGTCGGCAAACCGTCGACCGGCTTCGAGCACCCCGACACGGTAGCCCTTCTCCGTCAGGCGAAGAGCGGCGACACTGCCACCGAATCCCGATCCGATTACCACCACGTCGTAGTGCGTCGTGGTCATGCCTGGACGCTTTCGATCTTGCGAGCGGAGTAGTTCTCACGATCGAAATGTTCCAGCAGCGAACGGAATTTGAATGTGAACGTCGGCCACTGCACCGAGTTGCGCCCCTCCGGATCGATGTACCAACTCGAGCATCCGCCCTTGTTCCACACCGTGTGCTGCAACTCGTGCTGAATTCCCTTGTTGTAGTGCACCTGTACCGACTCGTTGACATCAAGAGCGTCCAGTCGCTCACGTTTCATGGTGTTCAACGCGTCGTTGACGTACTCGGCCTGGGACTCGAGCATGTACACGATCGAACTGTGTCCGAGGTTGGTGTTCGGACCGTACATGAGGAACAGATTCGGGAACCCGCTGACCGCAGTGCCCTTGTAGGCATTGGGGCTACCGTTCCAATGCGCGGCCAGCGTTTCGCCACGTTTTCCGGTGATCAGATGCGCCACAGGCGGTTCCGTCGGCGTGAACCCCGTGGCGAAGATGATGGTGTCGACCTTGTGCTCGACTCCGTGCCCGTCGACCACCCCGCCCTCGGTGACCGAGACGAGCCCGCTGTCGACCAGGCTCACGTCCGCGCGGTCGAGGGTGCGCAACCAGTCGTTGGACAGAAGCATGCGCTTGCAACCGATCGTGAAATCGGGAGTCAGTTTCCGGCGCAACTCCGGATCTTTCACCTGTCTGCGCAGATGGAGGCGCGCGGCCGCCTCGAAGGCCGGCAGGACCCACGTCGCATGTGACATCGCGGCACCGAGCAACTCGCGAAAACCGTAAACCGCTCCGCGAACAACTTTCTGCGTAGCGGGAATCCGCGAGTAGACGGCCTTCTGCGCCGCAGGCAGGGTGCGATCCATTCGCGGAATCACCCAGGCCGGAGTTCTCTGGAACACGGTGACATGGGCAGCAGGGTCGGCAATTTCGGGAACGAACTGAACCGCCGACGCTCCCGTTCCGATCACGGCTACGCGCTCACCACGCAGTTCGTGTTCGTGGTTCCACGTCGCCGAATGGAAAGTGGTACCGGAGAATTGGTCGAGACCGGGAAAATCCGGGATCTTGGGTGTCGACAACGCCCCGGTCGCAGCGACCAGCGCTTTGGCTGTCAACGACCCCAGGGATGTCCGGACACGCCATAGCGCCGCATCCTCGTCCCACACAGCAGCTTCGAGTTCGCAGTTCAGGACTACGCGATCCACGATGCCGGTGTCTGCCGCCACCTTCTTCAGATAGTCGTAGATCTCGGGCTGACGAGCGAAGGTATGACTCCAATCGGCGCTCGGCGCAAAAGAATACGAGTACAGCGCCGTCGGCACGTCACAGGCACAACCTGGGTAGGTGTTGTCTCGCCAGGTGCCACCGATATCAGCTCCGCGCTCGATCAACACGACGTCCGCCGTTCGGTTGTCACGAAGCATTCTGGCCGCCAAGCCCATACCGGCGAATCCGGCACCGACGATCAATGTTTCGACATGTTCGGGAAGCTTCACTTCTTCTCCACTCGGGATTGCCAGGCCGGCAACAGTCGCGCCCTGAGCGCGTCGTCGGCTTCGGGTGTACGGAAAAGGGCTGAGACTGCAAGCCCGCGAACGAGTTCGATAGTGAGTTCAACCGACTCGGAGTCGAATCGATCGCCGAACAACTCGGCGCTACCGAACTCGAGTGCCTCACTGACCTTGCGTTCGAGGGGCACCGTCGCCGCATGCAGAACAGGATCGGTTCGCGCCGCGACCCACAATTCGAGGGCGGCGTAGAACAGTGGCCCGGAGAACGCGTCCGCCAGGACCTCGAGACCTCGGCCGCGATCCACTTCAGCGGTGAGGATTTCTTCCAGTCGCTTGTCGACCAGATACTCGACGGCCGCAACGACCAGCGATTCCTTGGTCGGAAAATGATGCAGTTGCGTACCTCGCGAGACCCCTGCGCGGCGGGCGATCTCCTGGGTGCTGGTCCGGGCGTAGCCCAGTTCGACAAGCGATTCGACAGCGGCGTCGAGCAGGCGCCCACGCATCGCGGCAGTTCGTTCGGCCTGCGTACGGCTTACTTTCGCATCGGAAGTGGTCTCGGTCACAAGACAACTGTAGAGCCGAAACGTAAAACAGTCCAGGCTGACTTCAAATCTTGATACGTAACATACCGATCAGTCAGCTCTGCCTGATAACGTCCTCGCATCGAGCGGAGGGAAACAATCGCTATGCCAGAGCAAACTGCATTTCCACACCGCCGTGTCGGACTGGTGGAAGACCACGAGTCGGTGGCTATCGGCTTGTCCGTGATGCTGAAGGACGAGCCAGATATCGAGTTGGTGTGCATCGCGACCACTGTGTCCGAGATGCTCGCTCAGAACGTCAGCTTGGATCTGGCAATTCTCGACCTCCGACTGGCCGACGGTTCATCGCCCAAGAGCAACGTCGAGGAACTGCGGGCCGCGGGGCTCGAGACATTGATCTTCACCGGGGCGGAAAACCCGTTCCTCGTTCGCTCGGCCGCCCGTGCCGGCGTACTGGGCGTCGTGCGCAAGTCCGAACCGACTGCCGTCGTGATTGATGCAATACGCGCCGCCGCGTCGGGAAGGCAGGTGGTGACGACAGAGTGGGCTGCCGCAATCGACGGGGATCCAGGTCTCGACGAGGTGGGTCTGAGCCCTCGACAACTCGAGGTCCTCGAACTTTACGCATCCGGAGAGAAGGCAGATCGGGTTGCGCGACTCACCGGTTTGGCGCCGCAGACGGTCAACGATTATCTCCAACGCATCAGGCAGAAATATGCGGCTGCCGGACGGCCGGCCCCCACAAAGACAGATCTGTACAAACGCGCGGTCGAGGACGGGGTGCTACCGATTCCGGAACGCAGAAATCTCGGTAGAAATCTGACCTTGACTAACAATGACCTTCAGTAATGAAAAAGTTCGGTAACGATTGCTTTCGCTAAGGCTGCCCCTGGAAATATGGGCAGAGGAATTGATGTCTGGGAAAAATGGCCAACTTCGACTTACATTCACCTGGTAAGAAGACGGCACTGTCGGGGAGTCTGTCATTCCGCTAGACGAAAGAAAGACGAAACTCATGACCGTCACTGTGGAAAACTGCATGACACAAGAGCCTGTCGGACCGCACCTTTCGGAGCGCGAAGTCGAGGTTCTCAGGGAATGGCTACTGAGTGATTCGAAGTCACGCGTCGCTCAAAACCTCTACATAAGCGTGGGAACGGTGGGAACCCACCTGTCCCGGATTCGCGAGAAGTATGCCGACGTTGGAAGGAACGCACCGACGAAATGCGAACTACTCGTGCGAGCGATACAAGATCAGATAGTGACGATCGACGAACTCTGATCGACAAAGTTGCTTTCGACAAAACAGCCACTGCTTCTGACGAAATTCTCAGGCTCTTCGGCCGTTTCATCGGCGCAGGCTATGTCTGTTATCTGATATTGCTCGCCCCTGCCATTGCCGAAGCCACTGCGATGTCCGCGTCTTGGTGGACCCCGCTGGCAGTGGTCGCAACTTTCGGTAGTGGACTGGTATTGGGAGCATCGACGTTTCACGCAGACACCCGGCGGGTGAAACGAGCCGCGAGTGCAAATGCGCTCCTCTACGTCGTGGTCATCCTCCTGTGGTGGCCGGCCTGGAATGGTGAGCACGTCACGGATTTCACCTTGTGGATTTCCAATTTCCCCGGCGTCGCCAGCCTTGCGGCAGCTGCGGCTTGGCGACCGGCCGCTGCCGTCGTGCACCTTTTCGTGGCGGCAACACTCGCACAGTTGACCAATCACATAATCCGGACGAGTCCCACGACGCACCTGCTTGTTCCCGACCTCGCCTTCGCCTGGACATTTTGCGCGGTATTCGTCGCAGCGGCCGTCATGGCCTTGCGCACCGGTCGCGTGCTGGATGCAACTATCGCCACCACTCATGCCGCTGCGGCAGGCGCCGCAGCGGCCGAGGCCAAGTCCGTCGAACGCGAGAGATTCGACGCACTCATCCACGACACCGTGATGTCCACCCTGCTCGCTGCTTCGAGAAACGATGCCGATCCCTCGGTCATCGCTCAGGCACGAAGGACTGTCGAGAGGCTTGACGAACTCCGCTCCGGAACCGATCACGAGACGAGTTTCGACTTCGACGGAATCCTCGCTCAGTTGCGTTCAGCCGCTTCGGAAGTAGACGAAAACATCACGTTCGAGACCGCCCTCTCAGTCGGGTCCGATCCGAGCGGATACGCGCCCGACTCGATTCGTGCGATGGCCGGTGCGATGGCCGAGGCGCTGCGCAACAGCGTCAAGCACGCCGGAAGCAGTGCACGGCGTTCGGTCACGGTCACGGCAACCACCACCCACCTCGAAGTAGTCGTCGCGGACGACGGCGTCGGCTTCGATCCGAGCTCCGTCGAGACGCATCGCCTCGGAATCACTGTCAGCATCCGCGGCAGAATGCGCCAACTCGACGGCGGATCGGCAACCATTCGATCGTCACCCGGCCGCGGCACTTCGGTGACTCTGACCCTGAGCTTGCCCGCAGCGGTGATGGCATGACCAGACCGGACGGACGAGATGTCCGCGATCTCCTCGGTATGCACAGCCGTGCTGCTCGATTCATGGCTGCATGCTTCGCGCTCACCTGCGTGATCTCGGTCGCGTACACCTCCTCCGACGTCCGCGCAGTCTGGCCGATGGTCTTGGCAATTATCGTGTGCTCAACTGCGGCTTTCACACTCGTTCTGAGCCGAGGCGACCCGATGCCGCTGGGGCAGAGCGTTCTGGTGTCTCTGACTGGCGCCGTCACGAGTGGCCTTGTGTTGTCAGTGGTTCCAGTGCCCGTCAACGACATGACTCAATTGTGGATGTTCGGGATGTCTACGGCCGTTTTCACCTTCATGTGCGTTCGTGGGCGTACAGCACTCGCGTGGCTCGGGCTTGGGCTCATGGTGTTGGTGACCGCCATCTGGTCCTCCACTACCGGCCAGGGGGCCATGTACGGAGTGTCGTTGACGGTCATCAACGCGGGCCCTGTTCTGATGTCGACCTTCTTCGCGTACACCATCCGTCCTCAAGCCAGGGTTATCTACGAACTTCGGGAGCAGTCCACCCAACGAATTGCCTCCGCATCCGCTAGCGCCGCGATTCTCGAGGAACGCGACGCGCAACTCGACAGGCTCGATCTACTTGCGCGCCCACTCCTCGAACGGGTCGCTTCCGGGATTCCGCTGACAACCGCCGAGCGGCAAGAATGCGAACTCCTCGAGGCGCAACTCCGAGATTCGCTGAGGGCGCCTGGCTTACAACAGACAGATGTCATCGATGCTGTGCATGCCACTCGAAACCGCGGCGTCGAGGTAGTCCTGCTCGACGACCACGGAATGGATGGCGCTGACCCCGCCGTGCGCGACCGAATCCACGCGAGCATCGTCCGGGAACTCACCGCGATCACGCGAGGCAAAGTGACCATTCGGATCCTTCCACCTCGGCGCACCGCTATGGCCACGATGCTGGTCGACACTGAAGACGTTCGACGAATCGAGTTCGATCACAACGGAATGCAGCTGTTACGGCAGGGAGATCAAGGGGAACTCGGCGCCTCGTCCATGTCCGTCGATCCGACTACAGACAGCGCCGTCTATCCCGAATAGCTTTCGAGGAGAGTGAGATTCACCGCGTCGATCACCAGGAGAAATGAATGATCTTCGAACTGCGTCCAGCACATGTTGCACGCGCCCTTGCCGCACTGTGTACCCTTCCGATTCTGTGGACCTTCGCAGTCGAGGGAATCACCACGACAACGGAATACGACTACAGCACGGGCGAAGTATCCTCATCGAGCGACCTGGGCTCTCAGATCGGAAGCGTAGCGATCTGGATCGTCCTCGCGATCGCATGTGCCGCCGGTGCATGGTATCTGGAGAAACAGCGCATCGGTTGGCCGCCGGCGGCACACGAGCAGCTGGTCAAACTGCAGCTGGCATCACCCAACCGAGAAGAGTAAAGGTCCCTATCGCTTCCGATCGCCGGCGCGGAGAAGATTACTGGGAACCGTATGGCCCACTATCTCTTCTGCAACGGCAGCGGCACGAATGCTCGCATCCAGGTCGATACCTGTCGCAACGCCCATGTCTTCGAGCATGTAGACCAGTTCCTCAGTCGCGATATTGCCACTGGCACCAGGAGCAAACGGGCAACCGCCCAGGCCACCGGTGGACGCATCCAGGTTTCGAACTCCGTGCTGCACAGCCGCCAACGCACTGGCAAGACCAGCGCCACGCGTGTTGTGGAAGTGCACACCCAAGCCGAAGTCACCCACTCTTTCGCCGACAGCGTCGATCAACCGTCCGACGCGTCCCGGTGTGGCAGTGCCGATGGTATCCGCGATCGAGAACTGATCAGCGCCGAACTCTTTGGCCTGCTCCGCAATCCGCAGAACACGGTCCGGATCGGTTGGACCGTCGAACGGACAGTCCCAGGCTGTGGCCACGATGACCTCCACCCGTCCACCAGCCTCGTGGACGATCCGGACGACCTCTCCGATACGTTCGGTCGCTTGCTCCGTCGTCGACCGAGTGTTGGCCTGGCTGTGGCCATTCGATGCCGACACAACATATTCGACGGTTTTCATTCCTGCAGCAACGGCCCGTTTCGCTCCACCGATTCCGGCGACCAATGCCGAGAACTCGATGCCTGGCCACTGGTGCAACTCTGCGGCCAACAACTCCGCGTCGGCCAGTGCCGGCACCGCACGCGGTGACACGAACGACGTCGCCTCGATGCGCGAAACACCTGTCGCAGACAGAGCTTCGACAAGACGAAGTTTCTCCGCCAGCGAGACCGGGTCTTCGATCTGCAACCCATCCCGTGGCCCGACTTCACGAATGCTGACCGCGGGAACACCTGCTTCAGGTACCGACACGTCAGATCACGCCCTTCTTCTTCAGTTCTGTCTGCTCGTCGCCCGAGAGTCCGAGGAGCCCACCCCAGACCGAAGCGTTGTCGTACCCCGGCGACGCTGCTCCCGCGTTGCGAACGGATCCGGGTGTCTCACTGAATGTAGGCACGACGCCCAGGCCGAGGACGTTTTCCCCGATCCGCTCGTCGTAGTGGTCGACGAGCATCCCCCGTTCGATCAGCTGCGGATCCTTGACCACATCTTCAACCGTATTGATCGGCCCGGCAACAACTCCCACTTCGGTGAGGCGTTCCACGAGACTGGTGGGATCTTGGAGCGCAACCCAGGCGCTGATCAATTCGTCGAGCTCGTCCTGATGTTTGCCACGCGCAACATGATTGGAGAATCGGTCGTCTTGCGCTAGTTCCGGTCGACCCATGATGGTGCACAGACGCACGAAGAGCGTGTCCTGATTGGCCGCGATCACCACCCAGTTTCCTTCAGAGGTCTGGTAGATGTTGGACGGTGCGATACCCTCCAACCTCGTTCCCGAGGGCTGCCGGATGATCCCGCCCCGATCGTAGTCCGGGATCGTGGATTCCTGCACCGCCAGACAGGATTCCGTGAGGGCGACGTCGACCACCTGACCACGGCCGGTCCGCTCTCGCGAGAGCAACGCCGCCAGCACTCCCTGAACGGCGAACATTCCACCGAGAGAATCTCCGAGTGAAAGGGCAATACGCGGGGGTGCCTGCCCTGGATAACCGTTCAGATGCCGAAATCCGCTGACTGCTTCGGCAACCGAGGCGTAGCCGGCGCTCTTGGCTTGCGGTCCGCTCTGCCCGTAGCCGGATACCCTGGCCAACACCAACTTCGGATTGCGCGCGCTGAGCACGTCGAATCCCAGACCCCACTTCTCGAGGGTGCCCGGCCGGAAGTTCTCGACCACCACGTCGGCATGTTCGATCAGATTCAGAAACAGGTCGCGGCCCGCGTCGACGCGAAGGTCCAACGTCACACACCGCTTGTTGCGGGCGTGAACCGTCCAGAAGAATCGATGACCGTCCTGCTCTGCCTGACCCCAGGTACGAAGCGGGTCTGGGCGGTCCGGTGATTCGATCTTGATCACGTCGGCTCCCATGTCGCCGAGCAATTTCCCGGCGAAGGGCCCGGCGATCAAGGTTCCGAGTTCAATCACCCGATATCCGTCCAGGGGCCCGGTGGGCGCACCTTCCGACACAGCTGCCTCCTCTGGGAACTTTTCTCCCTTTGAAGGCTACGTCACCACCCGGTATCGCAACATCATGTCGTGGTCTTCGTGATCGAGCATGTGGCAGTGCCAGACGTACCCCTGCAAGTCCCCCATGCCAGCTTCTCCGTGCGCCGAGTGATCTGCCATGGAACCTCTCGCGAAAGTTGCATCCGGATCGAAGCCCAACTCGTCGGCCATCGGAAAGCGCACGATCACGCGGGTGATCGAGTTGGCATCCACGATGACCGTGTCCTTCTCCCCCGTTTCCCACACTTCGGGAGGCCGCAGCGAAGAGGTCACGAATTCCTCCGCCGACGGCGTCCACCGGACCCCCAAGTCAGGCACCGGATACCGCTGCATCAGTGCTGCAGTGTCGAGGCTCTGGCGCCCCACAACGCGGAACGCCACCAGGTGCAGATGAATCGGATGTGGTTCCGTGGTGATGTTGATCAGATTCCATTGCTCGACGGCCCCCTGACGTGGCAGTTCGATATCCGAATCGGTGAACCTCAAATTGTTGAGCGACATAGTGATCGACGGGTAATCCGACGGACGCGACAGCTGCATGATCGTGAGATTTCGCACCACATCCGGGGACGCCGGTTCGGCGGCAACGGAATTCAGCTGCTGCGGGATCGAGCCGGTGAATCCCTTTGCGCTGCCCACGTCGAACCGACAGAACACCGGCATCACCTGCGTGCCGCGTTGAGCCACCGCAAGGGGTACCGGTTCGTCGTTGCGCAATTCCACCGTTGCGCCCGGCTCGAGCATACTGAAGTCGACCAGCAGATCAGCGCGTTCACCCGGACTCAACCGGACGTGATCCGTCGGCGCCGGAGCGGCCAGTAAACCGCCTTCGGACCCGATCACCCAGAACCGCATACGATTTGCGAAGTGCAGATTCCACACCGAATAGGTTGCGGCGTTGAGCAGTCGCAATCGATACAGGCCGCGGGCAACCTCCACTTTCGGCCACACGACGCCGTTCACCACGCCAACGTCACCGGGGGTCGCCGGATCCCATGAACCTTGCGGAGTGAGCCACGTGGAACGGACACTCTGCCGACCGTCGGAAGTGAATACCTTGTCCTGCAGAATCATCGGGAGTTCGAACTCACCGGACGGCAGGCCGAGAGAATTCCCGGCGGCGCCCGTGTCAACGTCGTCACGGAGAAAATACATCCCGACCAATCCGGCATAGACGTTGAGGCGCGTCATTCCCATGGCGTGATCGTGGTACCAGAGATTGCCGGCGGCACGACCATTCGTGTATTCGTGGACCAAACCTTCGCCCGGACGCTGGATCAACTCCGGATGTCCGTCGAACTGTGGTGCAGTAACTCCTCCGTGCAGGTGAAGTGAGGTGGGGACCTGTGTGCGGTCGAGGTCGCTGACGCCGTGCAGACCCGGATCGACATCCGCGGCAAGCGGATACGCAGAAATGTCATTGGCATATCGGACTGTGACGAGCTGATCGACGTGAGCTTCGATGGTGGGGCCCAGATAATCCATTCCGCCGTAACCCAGCGACGGCGACGACGGTAGGTCCGGATGGAAACGGTGCATCGACGAAGCCGCGCGAAGCTCCAGGTTGCCACCCGAAATGCCCGGCAGGACAGGAAGGGTCTCCCGAAACGGTTCCAGCCGGGGTGACGGAAGTTGGAATGGGCGTAGCGGATCGATGTCAGGGGGTCGAGCTGTCGCTGATCCAGCGGACAATGCACTCAGGCCGGCCAGCAAGCCAAGCCCTTGAACAAACGATCGTCGACGGATCTTGTGTGACTCGTCCACTCACGGCCCCCTCACGCTGACGGCATCCGGAGCGGGTTACCCGCGTGCTCGCACGGTCAAACACCGACCACCTTCTCCAACCAACGTTTGAGAATGGGTAGAACATGAGCCGGTTGCATTGCCTGCGTGTGATCCAGACCGTCTAGTACCTCGATATCCCACCCTGCTGACCGAGCGGCGTCGAGGTCGAGATCGGCCGGCGCGACCCGTACCCCACCCCATCGGTCACCGTATTCGATGACGTCTTGCGAACCGACGAAACACATTCGCGGACAAAGGATGCGCCCTTGAATCGTTCGATCGTCGAATTCACCAAGTGCGAGGTACAGCGTCACGAACTGCCGGGTCTGCGCTCCGGTCAACGCGATGTCGATGGAGTTCCAATCGAACTCGTCCGGCGATGCCGTGGGCTGCGATGTGCGCCGGGGCGGTTCACTCGTCATGCGGTGTGTAGCTTCGGTAACCTGGAGCATCGCCTTGTACGGCCCATCCACCGGCGGGAAACCACCCATGACCAGTGCGGTCAGACGATCGGTGCGCAGCGCCAACTGCAATCCGCACAGAGCCAGCCAGGAGTATCCGTAGTAGGCGAACTGGTCGATCCCAGCCGAATTCGCCACAGCCAGAATGTCGGACGTGATGTTGTCGGGAGTGAGCGTGTCCGGAGCGGGCGACGCCATCCGGTGCCCTTCGTAGTCGAAGGCAACCACAGTGAAGTTCGACGCCAACCCTTCCATGAACGTTCGACCGAGCGAGGGGTCAACGCCCCAGGCGCGCAGTTCGTCAGCCTTGATGCCGGTAGCCGAAATCGGATTCACGGGCATCAGCACGGCGGGGCCATGTCCGAGAACCTCGACATCGATAGTTGTCCCGTCGTGAAGTCTTGCCTCAACCATGCCCACTCCCAAATCTTTACACTGTAAAGTAATTAAGAATAGCGCGACTCCACGAAAGCGACAAGATGAACAAACAGGCAGGCCGACGCGATATCGCACGCACGATTTCACTTCTGTGGCGTCAACCCGATACGCCTTCCGGCCGCCGAGGACCGAAGCCCGCGCTGTCCACGGACACAGTCGTTGACGCCGCGATCGAAGTCGCCGACGCCAACCCCACGACACCGTTGTCGATGCGCATGATCGGCGACCACCTCGGCTGCACTGCGATGTCGTTGTACACCTACATACCGGGAAAGGACGAACTACTGGACCTGATGCACGACCGGGTGCATGCCGAGCTACCGCCGATCGCAGACACCGGCGACTGGCGCATGGCACTGTCCGACTGGGCCGCCGCACTCTTCGCCCTACATACACGCCATCCGTGGACATTGGATGTCTCGTTGGCGCGCCCCGTCCTGGGTCCGCACGAGCAGGCAGGACTCGAATCACTCCTGTCCATTCTCTACTCCACGGGTCTCGACGCTCCGATCATCCGCAGATCGGTGAGCATGATTTTCCATTTCATCCGGGGGTCCGCGCGGACCCTAGCTGAGATCCGGAGCGCCTCGACCATCGGAGATTCCGAATTTCATTGGTGGGCAGAGTCTTCTGCTGCACTGGCCGATGCTGCACCGGATTTCGCGGACGACTTCCCCCACACGATGCAGTTGGGTCGGGAGGCCCCACCGGTACCGGGCGGCGACTTCTATCTCGAACGAGAAACCGAAGAGTCATTTACTCAGGGCCTACAGATCCTCCTTGACGGGATCGAATCGAGGATTCGAAAACACTCTTGACTCGAACGCATGTTCGAGTATTCTTGTGTGTAGGGGATCGGGGGATTCAATGAGCGTCTTGTTGTCGGATGTGGTGTCGGGTTCTGCGGTGGGGTTGCGCGGACGACTGTGGCAGTTGACGGCTTCTGAGTTGCGTGCTGCTGCGGTGTCGGCGAGTGCGGAGATTCTTCGTCTCGAGGCTGTGCGGGTGGCAGTGGTCGACGAACTCTCGATGCGTCCCGATGATCAGGTGATCGCCAGCCGCGGCGTCGGTGCCTGGTTGGCGGCAAACACGATGCTGCAAATCCGGGACGGGAAGAAGATCGCCGCCCTCGGCGCTGCGCTACGGCCGTTTCCGGCGGTGGCGGCTCGCTTTGATGTCGGGGACTGCTCCTTCGATCATGCCGTGTTGATCGTGGCGTTCTGCGAGTCACCACCGAAGGGGATGCCGGAGGAAGCGCTCCCTCGCTGTATCGATTTGTTGTTGGCTGCGGCATCCGGTGTGGAGGCGACGACCACGAAGGTGCGGAGTGTTATCGCGACCTTGGAGCGAGTGTTCGAGTCGGATGAGATTCCACCCGCCGAAGATGTGGATCGCAACGAGCTCCGGATCGCGTCGACGTTGAACGGCCGGGTGGTGGTGCGCGGCGATTTCGATGCTCTCACCGGCGAAATGCTGCTATCGGCGTTGTCGAATCTGACGATGCCGACCCCGGCACCCGATGGAACGCCGGATTCGCGGTCGGCGGCGAAACGCACGGCGGATGGGTTCACCGAACTGATTCGGCGGTATCTGGATTGCGCGAAGACCGGTGTCGATGGTGGGCAGCGTCCGCATGTGAACGTGCACATCAACGCGCGTGATTTGGCGGAGCACCGGGATTGCGTCGCCGCTCCCGCTTCTGGTGGTGGAGTGGCTGTGTCGGATCTCGATGTGGGGCACATGCCGTGGCTCGGGCCACTCTCGGTGTCGCAGACCAGGCTTCTCGGCTGCGACTGTTTCCTGTCGACTGTTCTGCTCGACGACCACGGCGCTCCGTTGGATGCGAAACCCGGGAAACGGTTGGTGTCCGCGGAGCAGCGAGTGGCGTTGATCGCCCGCGACAAAGGCTGCGCGTTCCCCGGCTGCACATGTGTACCGGCCTGGACCGACGCGCACCACATCCGGCACTGGGCCAACGGCGGCCCGACGGTGATGAACAACCTTGTCCTACTGTGTCGTTCACATCATCGATTGATGCACCGGAAATCCGGGTTCGTCGGGAAATGGGTGATCCGCATCGGGGTCGACAACAAACCGTGGTTCATCCCACCACCCTCGATCGACCCGCAGCAGCACCCCAGGCCGGCGAACACCACCTTCAAAACCTGAGGTAGTACTCCTCAGGCACAACAGAACACGTGCCAGCACCGCATCGAGCAGATCTCGATGCGGTGCCGAAAGCCGTGACTTCCGTCAGACCGCCTGCGGAACTTTGGTGGTGCGTGGGAATCGCTCCCGAATCTCCGCCGGGGTGACAACTCTCGGGTCGAGGGGTTGCTCGTCACGCAGGTGGCGCTCCAGCACCTTGCCAGTCATCGGCGCGATGACCTTCAGAGCAGTGGTCATGTTCTTCGGTGAACTGCCGACCCGGACCGCAGTTCGCACCGCGGGCGCAATTGCCCTGTCCAACAAAGCGGGTTGATCGAAGCCGCCCATGGTTCGCATCCAGCCCGGCAATGTTGCGATAGTGGCCGGCGCGACCAATCGGCTGAACGTCGCGAACTTCGTCTTCCCCTGCGCCCTTGGCGTTCTCAACAAGTAGTGCATCGCCCGGTTGGCACGCTCGGAGGTACACAATCTGGGCCTGACTTCAGCGAAGTACTCCCGTACCTCGTCTCGCGAGCGCGGAACGTCGGACGCTTTGCATGTCTGCAGTTCGGCAGCGATCACGCATTCTTCCCAGTACCGCTGCTCTTCGACGGCGGAGAGTGGGCCCGGCCCGTACATCTCGTAGCACTTGAGCACCGAATGCCAACCGGTCACGTGGATCCACAGTTGTGACGCCGGATTGTTTGCACTGTAACGAGTTCCGGTGATCGGTTCGATACCCGTGGCCTGAGCGTGAACCGTCATGAGATGGTCGGACAACGCCAGTGCCGTCCGCCCGTCGGCAGTGGCGACGGTCAGGAAGTACGCCAAGGTTCGGTCGAGTCGCCCGGCGGGATCGCTGTAGATCCCGCTCATATCTGCCACTGCGGCAGCAAGGAAGGGGTCGAAGTGCTCGAGCACCACTGACCGCTGGAAACCGATCAATGCTGTCGGAGCCGCCCAGATCTTCCAACTGGGTGATCCTGGGCCGAAGAAGCCGTAATCCTCACGCGGTCGATTCATCGTCAGTTCAGACATTTCATTCCTCCCCGTTCGTTGACCCTGCACCGTTCATTTCGTAGGCACCAGACAAGGCGACTACTTGCTGCCAGACGTACTCGAATCGCTCGGCCGCGAACGCGGGGCGCCGAATAGATGCGAGAGCCAACCGCTGCTGATCTTCACTGGCGCTGGGTTTTCCGTGCAACTCCACCGCTGCAGCACTGAAGTCGCGGACCAGGACGTCGAAGATCTGATCCAACACCCCATCGCTCCGCTGCCCCTCGTCCAATCCCAAGATCTCGGCTTGTTCGAGGATCAACTGGCCGTAGACGACGAGGGTGAAGAGTTCGGTGATCGCCAGGCCGAAGTCCAAGTCGACCTGCTGCGCCGCATCCGGTGCAGCTTCGGCAAGGAGGGTCACGAGAGCTTCGGCCTGCTCCACGAACAGTGCGACGTTGGGAACATCCGCAAACTTCGCGTACACCGCTCGCCAGTCGTCGAATCGAACCTTGGACAACCCCCGTGCCGGGCCCTGACGGAACAGGAACTCGTCGTCGGCTGCGTCGTTACGCGTCGGAATCGCCGGAAATGACTCGGGGGCAAAGAGGTACGCCGGCATGAACTTGGCGATCAGGGCGAGATTGACGGCGACGGTCCCCTCGAGCTTGGGCAGCCCGTCGACATCCATCTTGGCCACCGCGAGGTAGCTGTCCTTCTCGAAGCCCTTTGCCGCAGCGATGTCGGAGAGCAGTCCGATCACCTTCTGTGCCTCGGTTGTCACCTTCATCTTGGTGACAGGATTGAACAAGAGGTAGCGGCGGTCCTCGGGCGATGCGGTGCGGAAGTAGTCCACCGCACGATCCGAGAAGAGCCTCATCGCCAGCAGGCGCGCGTACGCGTCGACGAATTCACGTCGTACGTGTGGGAACGCCGTGACGGGATTGCCGAACAGGATTCGATTGTGCGCGTGGGTAATCGTCTCGTACAAGGCATGAGTCGACATACCGATTCCGCCGAAACACAGGTTGAATTTTCCGATGTTCACGGTGTTGAGTGCGGCACTGAATGCTGCCTCGCCGGTATGCAGGATATCCTCTGCCGCAACGGGATAGTCGGCGAGTGAGAACTCCGCTACGTACATCTGCGCCGGAACGATGTTCTTCACCACGGTGAATGCCGGGTGGTCCGAGTCGGCGTAGAAGAAGACGTACTGATCGGCGCCCTCCACTCCGTCGACACGACCGAAGACAGAGACCGTGTTGGCGCAGTTGCCATTTCCGATGTAGTACTTCGAACCGCTGGCCAGGTACCCGCCGCTGCCGTTCGGCGTCAAGACCATGTCGGTGGAGTAGACGTCGGCGCCGTGCTCTTTCTCGGACAATCCGAATGCCGCAACGCCTCCGGAAGCCAAAGCGGAAGCTGCTCGCGCCCTTGCCTTCTCGTTGTCGCTCTGCCACACCGGCCCGAGGCCGAGAATGGTCACCTGCCACGGGTACCAGTAGTTGAGTCCGTAGAAGCCGAGGATCTCGGACAGCGCGGCGATACGGCTGGTATCCCAGCGCTTGTCGGAGTCACCGCCGCTGTCGCGGGCGGGGGTCAGGAAAGTCGCGAACAGGCCTTCCTTTGCCGCGAAGTCGAGGAAGTCGGAGTAAAAGGTCTTGTCGTGATAGTCGGCCAGAAGTCGATTCTTTCCACGCGCCTCGAACCAGTCGACGGTCGCGCCCAGCAGTCTCCGCGTGGTCGCGTCGAATTCCGGCCCATCGTAAGTGGAGGGATGGAGCAACAGATCATTCGGCACTAAAGAGGTCGACGCTGTCATCGCGGTTGTTCTCCTAGAGATCTCGGCAGAGGCGCCTCACTGACCGCCTCTTCGAATACAACGCCACCGTAACAATTGATGACGACGAATACAACGGTTGCGTATGATTCACGAAGAATTGGCAGGCAGATTAGGGTGGGAGCGGAGGTGAGGCACACGATGAGCAGGTCACAAGCTGACGCAACGGATACACCGCGACGCAAATACGCCCCTCGCATGGCGCCCGAGCAACGACGCGAACAGCTGCTCGACGCAGCATTCGAGGTCACCGGCCGCGTAGGCCTGCACAACCTCAGCATGGAATCCGTCGCTGCCGAAGCCGGCGTCGGCAAGCCCGTCCTCTACACGATTTTCGATACCAGGACCGATCTCGTCGCCGCACTCCTGCGCCGCGAGCACGAGCGAGCCATCGCTCAGGTGCTCGAAACCATGCCGACGGATCTGAGCGAACTCGGCCCAGCGGCGTCATACACCGGAACCGTTGGCGCCTTCGTCGACGCCGTACTGGAGAACCCGACGCGCTGGCGCCTGATTCTGACGTCTGTCGAGAACGCCCCCAGCGCGTATCACGGCTTGCTGAAGCTCTCTCGCGGAGCTGTCTTCGCCCGCGCCGAAGAACTGGCGCGTGCCGGGATTGCCCTCGAACCGAAGCTCGAAGGCCTTGATCCGGTTCTACTCGCACATACCATGATGTCGTTTGCCGAAATGCTCGGACGACTGGCCGTCAGCGACCCCGAAACCTATACCCGAGAAAGACTTTCCAGTTTTGCCGTGGCCCTCGCCCAATCGGTCGGACGTTAGCTGCCGACTGAAACCTGTCGGTCGGATCTGCTTCAATACACGCATGACATCACCATCGATCGAACCGCTACAGCTTTTCGAAACGTCTCCGGGCAACTGGTCACTGATGCTCACCGACCAGCATTTCGGCAAGGTAGCAGCGGTATTCGAGCAGGTAGAGGGTTTCGAAGGCTCCGGCTACGACTGGGCGTCGGTCGCCCACGCAGTGGTAGGCCGCGATGCACCGCATCTGGAGGGCCGCTTCGGCACCGATCCCGAAGCGGGCATGTTTGTTGCGTACGGCAGCGACAACGAAGCTCTTGGTGAACTCGGAGTGCTTCTCGCCAAAGCGTATTCGGATGCCGAGTACCTCGGCGGCCTGGTCGCCATTTCCGAACTCGACTAGAGCTCCTGCTGAAACGACACCGGCCCCACACCTAGGTGCGGGGCCGGTACCGAACAAAAGATCTAGCCGACCAACAGCTCGGCAATCTGAATCGTGTTGAGAGCGGCGCCCTTACGGAGGTTGTCACCCGAAACGAAGAGCGCGAGTCCGCGTCCCTCCGGGACACCCGGATCCTGACGGATACGACCGACCAGCGACGCGTTGCCGCCGGCAGCGGCCAGCGGCGTCGGAACCTCGACCAACTCCACTCCGGGAGCGTCGGCGAGGATTTCCTTCGCACGAGCGACCGAGAGCGGGCTCGCGAACTCTGCGTTGATCGCGAGCGAGTGTCCGGTCACGACGGGTACGCGCACGCAGGTGCCCGAAACCAACAGATCGGGAAGCCCGAGGATCTTGCGGCTCTCGTTGCGGAGCTTCTGATCCTCGTCGGTCTCGCCGCTGCCGTCATCGACCAGCGAACCTGCCAGCGGCAGGACGTTGAACGCGATGGGGGCGACGTAGTTGTTCGGGGCCGGGAAGTCGACGGCGCTGCCGTCGTGAACCAGCTTCTCCGCGTCACCGACAACGGCGCGCACCTGGCCGAGGAGTTCCTCGACGCCGGCGATCCCGCTACCGGACACAGCCTGGTAGCTGGAGACGATCAGACGCTGCAGACCGGCTTCGTCGTGCAGAACCTTGAGCACCGGCATCGCTGCCATGGTGGTGCAGTTGGGGTTCGCGATGATGCCCTTGACCAGGTTCTTCGTGTCCTGCGGGTTGACCTCGCTGACCACGAGGGGAACCTCGGGATCCTTGCGCCATGCGGAAGAGTTGTCGACAACCGTCGCACCGGCCGCGGCAAAGCGCGGAGCCTGCGCACGAGACAGCGTCGCACCGGCGGAGAAGAGGGCGATGTCGATGCCCTTCAGATCCTCGTCGGACGTTGCTTCGGCATCCTCGACAACGATCTCTTCGCCGCGGAACGTCAGCTTCTTACCGGCGGAGCGTGCCGATGCAAAGAACCGCACCTTGTCCGCGGGGAAGTTACGTTCTTCGAGCAGAGTGCGCATGACGATGCCGACCTGACCGGTCGCACCGACAACAGCGATTGTTGTCATCAGTAATTACCGTCCTGTTCCTGCGTGTACTACAGCTTCTTCGTCGCCGCCGAGACCGAAAGCGGCGTGGATAACGCGCACGGCGTCGTCGAGTTCGGTGTCCTTGACCAGCACGGAGATGCGGATTTCGGAGGTCGAGATGAGATCGATGTTGATGTCGGCCTTGGCCAGCGCCTCACAGAACGTGGCCGTGACGCCCGGGTGGCTCCGCATTCCGGCGCCGACCAGGGAAACCTTGCCGATGTGGTCGTCGAACAAGATCTGCGTGAAGCCGATGTCTTCCTGACGCTTGGTCAGGATCTCGACGGCGCGAGGGCCGTCGGCGGTCGGAAGCGTGAAGGTGATGTCCGTCTTGTTGGTCTCCACCTTGGAGATGTTCTGCAGCACCATGTCGATGTTGATCTCGGCATCGGAGACTGCGCGGAACACCTTGGCAGCGTGTCCCGGTGTGTCCGGCAATCCGACAACGGTGATCTTGGCTTCGCCGCGATCGTGCGCGACTCCGGTGATCAGGGCCTCTTCCACAGGAATGTCCTCCATCGATCCGGACACGATTGTTCCGGGCTTGGTGGTGTATGACGAACGGACGTGCACAGGCACGTTGTAACGACGGGCGTACTCGACGCACCGGAGCATGAGCACCTTGGCACCACACGCTGCGAGTTCGAGCATTTCCTCGAAGGAAACCGTCTCGAGGCGGTGAGCGTCGGGGACGATGCGCGGGTCGGCGGAGAAGACGCCGTCGACGTCGGTGTAGATCTCGCAGACGTCAGCGTTGAGTGCAGCTGCCAACGCCACGGCGGTGGTGTCGGAGCCACCGCGTCCGAGCGTCGTGATGTCCTTGCTGTCCTGGCTGACGCCTTGGAATCCGGCGACCAGAACGATCGAGCCTTCGTCGAGGGCGGTGCGAACACGGCCCGGCGTGACGTCGATGATCTTGGCGTTTCCGTGGCTGCCGGTCGTGATGACTCCGGCTTGTGAGCCCGAGAACGAACGAGCTTCGGCGCCGAGGGAGTGAATTGCCATCGCTACCAAGGAGTTGGAGATGCGCTCACCCGAGGTCAGCAGCATGTCCATTTCACGGGCCGGCGGGGAAGGGCACACCTGCTGAGCCAGGTCGAGCAGCTCATCGGTGGTATCGCCCATCGCTGACACCACGACGACGACATCATTGCCGGCCTTCTTGGTCTCGACGATCCGTTCAGCGACTCGTCGGATGCGCTCGGCGGTTGCCACCGAGGATCCGCCGTACTTCTGGACGACGAGAGCCACGCGTTTCTACCTCCAGGTCGAAATTGTTTACAGATACCAGAGGTCGAGCTTACCGAGGTGGTCCTGGGACTTCCCGATGCGTACTGCTGTTCGCCTCAGATCCGCGCGGGATCAGTTGCGAGATCCGCGCTCGCATCAACGTCGCAGAACGCGAACCACCGGCAACGTAACCGACCACCGCGACGGCAACTCCGCAGGCGAGAAGCACGCGGATACTGCTGACCAGGGAAACTGCCAGCGCGTCGTACACCGCCACAGCCGCCTCGGACGACGGTATGTCTGAATTCTGTAAATAGACCCGGCGCACGACGGCCAGCGCCACCAGCAGGGCGATCATCGCCACCGCCGTCGCCAGCCCGACCAGCGACAGCGCGCGCATTCGCCCCGGTGCAACTGCGACGGCCGCAATCGCGCAGGCCACCGACGCCCACGGCAACCAGGTCGCTGCTCGGTCGAGAGTGTTCGAGAAATCCTGGGCCCGCACCAACTCGTCGGATTGCAGGATCTCGAACTGCGGATCGAGCGCCGGGAGGCGATCGATCACGGTGAATCCGCGATCGCGCAGGTTCGTCCTCAGTTCCGTCATGACCGGTTCGAGGGAGACGGTGACCGTTCCGCTGTCGTCGGCCCGAACTATGCCGTCGGCGGCTCGGCCGGTCACCATCGCGGCAAGTTGCGCGTGCGCTCGACGGTTGGCCGCGGTCCAGAGCGTCGCAAACTGGTCGCTCGAGACCAACGACTGAGCGGCCTCACGAACAAGTCTCTCGGCCTGTCTCGTCACCACCTGCGGAAACTCGTCCAACCGCTGCGTCAATTCCTCGGTCAGCCGATCAACGACCGCCGATTGGACAGCGGGGTCGGCAGCCAGCGGGGCAACGGACTCGACATAGCTGTCGGTGTCGTTCACCTGGGTGTGAACGAACAGCGCGAGCACCGAGCCGGCAAAACCGAGACCAGCGAGAACGATCAGTAGTGAACAGACGATCCAGCGGATCGAGCGCATCACGCGTGCTTGGCGCGCGCCGGTCGAATCTTCGCGGTGATGTGGTGAATGCGGTGATCGTCAGCGGGTATCCGGAAGGTCTCGGTAACCCGAACGGTCATCAGGTTGCGCCCGAACAACCCGGCGTCAAGGAGGTAGTCAGCCGTCAGGTCGTCCCCGTCGACCGTCCACTCCACCTCACGAATGTCGCGGATCACGCGATACTGAGGACCTCCGGAAAGGCTGCGCCGCAAATGATTCCCCGAAAATCCGGTCTTCAACCCGACCTCGTGACGTACCGCGTCCGGAGCCAGCGGTACGGAACTGCCATCGTGACTACGGAGCGCGTCGAGGTACGTGCTCGCCACGGCGATTCGGGGATCCATGGACGACAGTCCACCATTTTCGAGGCCGAAACGGCAGCACAATTCGGCGACAAATTGGACATGAGGGCGAACCCCACCGATTTCTCGCGAAATCCAGGAGTAGAGTGCTGTGCATGCAGCGCGCACTCCTTCTTGGTTGCCGCGACGGGGTCTGATCCAGACTGGCCTCCCGCCGCGGGGTTTTTGTGCGCCGGTCGACCAAGCCTTCCGGACTCATGGTCTTGACCAACAGGTCATCAGGCCAGGTCCACAATCCTGGAGATCACACCAATGTCCCCCGCTGACGCATTCACCACCGGCACTCGCACCATTACCCCGCCCACGAAGCCGGCACCTTCCGACCAGCCTGCGTGGAACACGCAGAAGAACTCGTCGATGCCGACGTTCCGCTACCGCCCGTTCGCCGAAGAGGTCGAGACGGTCGCGCTGCCCGACCGCACCTGGCCGGACAAGATCATCGACCGAGCACCCCAGTGGTGTGCCGTTGACCTGCGCGACGGCAACCAGGCGCTGATCGATCCGATGAGCCCGGCGCGCAAGCGTCGTATGTTCGATCTCCTGGTCCGTATGGGCTACAAGGAGATCGAGGTCGGATTCCCGTCCGCGAGCCAGACCGACTTCGACTTCGTCCGCGAAATCATCGAAGACGGCGCGATCCCGTCCGACGTCACCATCCAGGTGCTGACGCAGTCGCGTCCTGAACTGATCAAGCGCACATTCGAGGCGTGCGAAGGTGCCGAGAACGCAATCGTGCACTTCTACAACTCCACCTCGATCCTGCAGCGCCGCGTCGTGTTCCGCGCCGACAAGGACACGATCAAGAAGATCGCCACCGACGCCGCCGAACTGGTCCTGGCCGAGTCGAAGAAGTACCCGGACACCAACTGGCGCTGGGAATACTCGCCCGAGTCCTACACCGGCACCGAGCTCGAGTACGCCAAGGAAGTATGTGACGCCGTCACCGAAACCCTGGGTGCGACGCCTGCCAACCCGGTCATCCTGAACCTGCCCGCCACCGTCGAGATGGCGACACCCAACGTGTACGCCGACTCCATCGAGTGGATGCACCGCAACCTGGCCCGCCGCGATTCGGTCATCCTGTCGCTGCACCCCCACAACGACCGCGGCACCGGCGTCGCTGCAGCCGAGCTGGGCTACCAGGCCGGCGCAGACCGCATCGAAGGCTGCCTGTTCGGTAACGGTGAGCGCACCGGCAACGTCTGCCTGGTCACCCTCGCGCTGAACATGTTCACGCGCGGCGTCGACCCGCAGATCGATTTCTCGAACATCGACGAGATCCGTCGCACGGTCGAGTACTGCAACCAACTGCCCGTCCACGAGCGTCATCCGTACGGCGGCGACCTGGTCTACACCGCGTTCTCCGGCAGCCACCAGGACGCGATCAACAAGGGCCTCGACGCCATGAAGGTCGACGCCGACAACCAGGACTCGGACGTCGACGACATTCTCTGGCAGGTCCCCTACCTGCCGATCGACCCCAAGGACGTCGGCCGCAGCTACGAGGCCGTCATCCGCGTGAACTCGCAGTCCGGCAAGGGCGGCGTCGCGTACATCATGAAGGCCGATCACGGTCTGGTGCTGCCGCGGCGTCTGCAGGTCGAGTTCTCGCAGTCGGTCCAGAAGATCACCGACGGTGAGGGCGGCGAGGTCTCGCCGAAGGAAATGTGGGACGTCTTCCACGAGGAGTACCTCGCCCCCGTCACCCCGCTCGAGCGGATGAAGCAGAAGGTCACCGCGTCCGAGGAGGACGGCGGCACCGACGCCATCACCGCCATCGTCAAGGTGAACGGCAAGGAGCAGGAGATCTCGGGAACCGGTAACGGCCCGCTCGCTGCCTTCGTCGACGCGCTGGGAAGCATCAACTTCGACGTTCGTGTCCTCGACTACTCCGAGCACGCAATGTCCGCCGGCGACGACGCCCAAGCCGCGGCCTACGTCGAGTGCGCAGTGACTGGCCCGGACGGTCAGAGCACCGTCGTCTGGGGTGTGGGTATCGCCACGTCGATCACGACGGCGTCGCTGCGCGCCGTGGTTTCGGCAGTGAACCGCGCGAGCTGACACTCACGCAATACGAACCCGACTCTTGAACAAACCCTGGTCTCACCCGATTTTCGGGTGAGACCAGGGTTGTTTTCACGGCACAGAAGTTCTTCGGTCCGTGTTTTCGCTTCGGCATGACATAGGTCCCGAAAGAGTCGCTTAGCGAAGTTAACAAACAGGATTCACCCATCGAGGATGATGCAGCCGACCCCGGCACGTGAGATAGTCACCTCAGACAAATCCGACTTGTGAAATGGGGCTCGACAATGGATTCCTTTTGGGACTTCCTCTGGCTGATCATCATCAGCTTCGCGTTCATCGCGTACCTGATCCTGCTCTTCTCGATCATCACCGACCTATTCCGTGATCACAAGACTTCCGGCTGGGTAAAGGCAATCTGGATCGTCTTCCTGTTCTTCATTCCGCTGCTCACCTCGCTCGTCTATCTGATCGTCCGAAGCGACGGAATGGCCCAGCGCTCCATGGAGGCTGCTCAGCAGGTCAAGAATGCACAGGACAGCTACATCCGTGAGGTTGCCGGAAAGTCCCCGGCCGAGTCCATCGCAGATGCAAAGGCGCTTCTCGACGCCGGCACCATCAGCGAAGAAGAATTCGCAGCGCTCAAGGCCAAGGCCCTCGCCTGATTCAGGCCCTCACTAATCAGTGAGGATTGCACTACCGAAACGGGAGCGACACTAATCGTGTCGCTCCCGTTTCGTATTCATTCACCAACAGCCGTTCATTCACCGACCGCCCGGGCGACGTCGCGAAAAGCGTCGAGAACCACTCCGATAGCCGGGCTGCGGTCGATGTGTAATCGAGTTGCCAATTCATAAACGCGAGCAGCGCGCACGCCTGCCACCGGTTTCCTCGATACTCCAGGATGTGTGATCGCGTAACGCGGCATCAAAGCCACACCGTGGCCCGCCGCCACCAACTCTTCGATAACTCGGAAATCGTTTATCCGATGAGCGACTCGAGGTTGGACCCCGGTGACGGACGCAACCGACAACAGAACGTCGTCGACCGGAAACCCGCCGCGCACGCTGATCCAGTTCTCGTCGGCCAATTGCTCCAACCGGACCGAATCCTGCTCGGCGAGTGGATGATCAGGCCGCAGCACCAGATCGATCGGTTCACGCATCAGCGGTTGCACGCTGACCCGGGGAAACGAGGTCTCGGCGCCGCGTTCGTCACGGTGAGTGAGGATCACGTCGTGATCGGCCAACAGTCCAGGGACGGCCGACGCCGGTTTGTCGACGTCGTGGGCGTCGATGTCCACGTCCGAGTTCTTCAGCGCCGTCAGGACGCCGGGCAGCAGGAGAGCTGCTCCGGAGGGAAAGAACGCGACTCGCACCTTGCCGCGCGGCGAGCCTCGGTACGACGCCATCTCGTCCGCTGCCCGGTCGAGCGCCGCCACCACGTCGTCGGCGCGGAGCACCAGCGCTCGACCAGCGTCGGTGAGGCGCAGCGTGCGCCCGTCCGGCTCGAGGAGCAAGACCCCCGCCTCTCGGCCGAGGATCTTGAGTTGTTGCGAGACGGCGGACGGTGTCATCGAGAGAGCGAGAGCAGTAGCGCCGACGGTTCCTCGGTCGGCGAGCTCGCGGAGAATCCGCAAGCGCGTGGCATCCATACGGTGACGAATATCCATGTAGCAAAACTACATGGATAGTGCATCTATATTCGCTTGTTCTGATGCTTCGTACGGCTCACGATTAACGTCATGACTCCCCGCGACCGTCTCCTCGGCCTGACCGTGATCGTCTTGTGGGGTCTGAACTTCCTGGCCATTCGCGTCGGCCTGGATCATTTCCCGCCGTTCTTCTTCGCTGCACTCCGGTTTCTGATCATCGCGATTCCGGTGGTCATCTTCGTGCCGCGTCCGCAGGTACCGCTCCGTTGGTTGCTGCTCTACGGATTCGGTTTCGGATTCGGCCAGTTCGTCTTCCTCTTCTGGGCGATGCATTCGGGGATGCCGACGGGTCTCGCATCACTGGTCCTGCAGTCGTCCGCGCCGTTCACCGTCCTACTCGGCGCGTTCCTGCTCCGCGAGAAGCTCAGCGTCTGGCAGGTCTCCGGGATCGCCGTCGCCGTAGCCGGTATGTCGTTGATCGGCTGGGACCGTTCACACCACGCGGCACTGCTGCCCGTGATCCTCACGCTCCTCGGCGGTCTGTCCTGGGCGTTCGGCAATCTCGGCAGCCGCTTGGCCGCGGCGAACACCGTCGGCGAGCCCGCACCGATGCGCTTGATGCTGTGGATGTGCGTCATCCCGCCGTTGCCGATGCTCGCCCTGTCAGCGGTGGTCGAAGGCCCCACCGTCGGATGGCACGCGCTTGGTACCGCGTTCAGCGCCGACGCCTGGCCGTCACTGGTCGGGCTGGCCTACATCATTCTGCTCGGCACCATCGCCGGATCCGGGCTCTGGACGATGCTCATGGGCCGCTATCCCGCCGGCATGGTGGCGCCGCTCTCCTTGCTGGTACCGGTAGTGGGAATCGGCGCGTCCTGGCTGTTCCTGCACGAGGATCCGAGCCCGTTGTCACTGGTCGGAGCAGTCATCGTGATTGCCGGTGCGAGCGCCGCACAGATGAGGCGCAAGCCCGCGAACACTGTTTTCTCGGACACACCTGCAGCCTCACCACCGGCGCGACTCGGCGTCTGACGACGCCCTGTGCCAAACTCGGGCCGTGGGAACTGGACTATCGATCACAGCGCGCGGAAAGCTCGCCATGCGAGCTGCCGCAGCAGCATCTTGGGCATCGCAGAAGGCCGGGCGCGGCAAGGGCTCGATGATCGGCGGGTTGATCGCCCTCAAGATCGACCCGACGCTCATGACTCAGCTCGGACGCGGCAAGCGCACCGTCGTGGTCACGGGCACCAACGGCAAGTCGACGACCACACGTATGACCGCCGCAGCACTCGCGACACTCGGTGACGTCGCCACGCAGGCCGACGGCGCCAACATGGATGCCGGGATCGTGGCCGCTCTGGCCGCGCGTACGGACGCAACGCTGGCAGCACTCGAGGTCGACGAACTGCACGTCCCCCACGTAGCCGACGCCGTGAACCCGGAAGTGATCGTGCTGCTCAATCTCAGCCGCGATCAGCTCGACCGGGTCGGCGAGATCAACATGATCGAGCGGAAGCTCCGCGCGTGCGTCAATGCGCATCCGAACGCGGTGATCGTCGCCAACTGCGATGACGTACTGGTCACCTCCGTGGCATACGACGCCACCAACGTCGTGTGGGTTGCTGCCGGCGGCGGCTGGGCCGGCGATTCCGTCAGCTGCCCGCGCACCGGTGAACCCATCGTGTGGGAGGGAAAGCACTGGCGCAGTACCGGTTCCGACTTCGCGCGGCCCGAGCCGACATGGTGGCTCGACGACGACAATCTCTACGGCCCCGACGGCCTGAAGATTCCGATGACGTTGACTCTCCCCGGAAAAGCCAACCGCGGTAACGCCGCTCAGGCCGTAGCGGCAGCGGCTGCTTTGGGCGCAGATCCGGTCGGGGCAGTTGCCGCCGCGTCGACGGTCCAGGAAGTCGCCGGCCGCTACAGCACCGTCGAGGTCGGACCGCACTCCGTCCACATGCTGCTCGCGAAGAATCCCGCCGGTTGGCAGGAAGCGCTGTCGATGATCGATCCCACGGTGGACGGACTCGTGATCGCGGTGAACGGTCAGGTGCCGGACGGCGAGGACCTCTCCTGGCTGTGGGACGTGAAGTTCGAACACTTCGAAGGCGTCAAGGTAGTGGCCGCCGGCGAACGCGGAACCGATCTCGCCGTTCGCCTCACGTACGCAGGCGTCGAGCACACCCTCGATCCGGATCCGTTGCGCGCCATCGCTTCCTGCCCTCCCGGACGCGTGGAGGTACTGGCGAACTACACAGCCTTCCGTGACCTCAACACCGCCATCGCGAAGGAATCTCGCAATGTCTGACTCGACAATTCGCATCGGACTGGTTCTCCCCGACGTCATGGGCACCTACGGCGACGGCGGCAACGCCCTGATCCTGCGTCAGCGTCTGCGGATGCGCGGCTACGACGCCGAAATCGTGGACATCACCTTGAGCGATCCGGTCCCCGATTCGCTCGACGTGTACACATTGGGTGGCGCCGAGGATTCCGCTCAGCGACTCGCAACGCGCCATCTCGCGAAATACCCTGGCCTGCAACGCGCCGCCGAGCGTGGCGCACCGGTTCTGGCGATCTGCGCTGCAATTCAGGTGCTCGGCAACTGGTACGAAACCTCCAGCGGCGAACGCGTCGACGGTGTCTCGATGCTCGACGTCACGACCTCTCCGCAGGAGAAGCGTTCCATCGGCGAGGTCATCACGAAGCCCTTGATCGACGGGCTCACAGCACCTCTCTCAGGTTTCGAGAATCACCGCGGCGGAACAACTCTGGGTAGCTCAGCCTCTGGATTCGCACGTGTCACCCATGGTGTCGGAAACGGCGTCGGTGATGGATTCGAAGGCGTCGTGCAGGGTTCGGTGATCGGGACGTACATGCACGGACCCGCCTTGGCCCGGAATCCGGAACTCGCGGACCTCCTGCTCATGCGGGCCTTGGGCGTCAACGAACTCGAACCCCTGTATCTGCCCGAGGTCGACAAGCTCCGCAAGGAGCGGCTCGCGATTCGCTGACCCGGTTCAGACGGTTTCGGATTTCCCCTCGGTCAGAACCAGTTCCACGGCCAACAGCGCGGCGCAGGCCAGTCCCGCAACCAGTTCGGGCACCGCGGTGTAGGTACCACCGAGCACGACGACGATCGCGACCGAGAACGGCATGAGGGTGCGTACCGAGGAGTCATGTAGTCGAATGTGGATGAACCACAGGGCGGCAAGGATGACCGCGACCGGAACGGTGACGGCAGCACCCGTCACCAACGCGCTGCCGTCACCGTGATGAGTCCAGAAGTCGACGCGCGAAGCCAACCCCGCACCGATGGCGGCAGCGGCGGCGAAGATGAAGTAGTGACCGAACCCCCAGACGAAGGGTGAGACGTTGTCACCGCCGATCACTTCGCCTGCATTGCGTTGGAAGTAGAGCCACCACAGGCTGAAGACAATCAGAATGCCGCCGATCACGACGTAGGTGACCTGCGCTGCCGGATGCTCACCGTCGACCGCGTCCTGAATCGCGATGGTGGTCGAGAGGATCGTCTCGCCCAGAACGATGATGAAGAACAACGAGTACCGCTCCGCGATGTGATGCGGGTGCCACGGCGTCATGCCCGGCTTCTCCGACCAGATCGGTACCGCGAATTCGCACAGAACCAACACCAGGAACGTCGGGACGTAAATGGCGGATGGAACGAAGTAGAAACCGATCCAACCGATCTGGACCAACACGATTCCGAGAGCGTATCGACGAGCCGTGAGCGCATGTTCGGGGTCGTTCCGCGACACCCTGAGCCATTGGATGACCAGGGCTATTCGCATGATGACGTAGCCGACGATGATGAGCAGGGCGTCGTCGTTGAAGAAGCGGACGATGCCGGCTGCAAGGACCAGCGATCCGAGGATCTGGAAGATGGTCAGCAGCCGGGCGATTCCGTCGTCGTTGTCGTACGCCGAGGTGAACCACGTGAAGTTCAGCCACGTCCACCAGATCGCGAAGAATGCCATCGCGAAGTGCCCGACGCCCGAAGCCGCGTGCCCTTCGCTGATCGCGTGGTGCAGACCGGTGGCCGCTTGAGCGACCGCCACGACGAAGCAGAGGTCGGTGAGCAGCTCGAGCGGCGTCGCCACCCGATGCGGCTCGTGCGGATCCCGCGGAACCAACGGCCGGATGAACGAACTGGTGCGATTCACGAAGGGCAGAGTAGCGCGATGATTGCCGACGCGCTGCCCGTGACTGCAACCTGTCGTCTCAGATATTCACGCCGACGCCCCGATCTGGGCTCGGATTTCCAACTGATCGGCGAGTTCGGCGCCTATCGCCCCCGCGCTCCCCAAGGTGAAGGCGATCTGCCGTCCCCACAGGAAATAGCGGTGAATCGGATAGTCGACATCCGCTCCGATTCCGCCGTGCAGGTGCTGGGTCGCGTGCACCACACGCAGGCCGCCGCGCGACGCCCACCATTTGGCGACCAGCGCAGCTGCTTCCGCTTCGCTCTCGACTCCGCTGTCCATCAGCCAGGCAGCGCGGTGCGTGGTCAACCTTGTGCTCTCGGTGTCGAGGTACGCGTCGGCGGCCCGGACGGCAACTGCCTGGTTGGTCGAGAGTGGACGACCGAATTGCACTCGCTCGGAGGTGTATTTCGCCGTCATCCCCAGCGCTTCCTCGCAGACGCCGGTAGCCAGGGCCGCGAGAGCCACCCGTGCACGCCGCAACGTCCAGTCTCGAACCACCGCGCCGTCTGCGGGAAGTGCGTCAGCTGCAGTAACCGCAACCCCGTCGAACTGCACAGCACTGTTGCTCTCGCGGTTCGTCACCGCAAGCGGTGTACGCACCAGCGCGTCCCGGTCCGTGGGCACGATCATGACGCTGGCACTGCCGTCCGGCATCGTCACCGGAACGACCAGCGCGGCCGCGAACTCCGCGGCAGGCACGGAGTCGACGTGGCCTGACAGAACCCAACCGTCAGGCGCCGGTTCGGCGCGAACCGCTTTCTCGGCGTTGTAGCCGGTGTCGAATGCGCCGGTGACGATCACCGAGCCGTCGAGCAGTCCCGGAAGCCACGACGCTTTCTGCTCCGTGCTGCCGAACTCGGAAATCGGCAGCGCCGCCGTGGAAATCACCGACCAGAGCGGCACCTGGGCGACCCGGCGGCCCTGTTGTTCGAGCACCGCAGCCAGGCCGAGCATTCCGAGTCCTGCTCCCCCGACCTCTTCCGGCAGAGCGATTCCCAGAACGTCGGAGTCGGCGAGGAGCTTCCACAGTTCGGCGTCGAAACCGCTGGTGCTCTCCACTTCCCGCAGTCGGTCCACTCCGGACTTCGCCGAGAAGATCGATTCACTCAGATCCCGCACGGCGGACAAGTTGTCGTCGAATTCGAATTCCATGTCAGCTCTTTTCGTTCTGTGCAGCGGGCCGGCGACGCGCAGCAAGCGCCATGCCCAGGCATTTTGCGGCGACAATTTCACGCATCACTTCGTTGGTACCACCACCGAAGGTGTTGTTCTGGGCGCGCCGACCCAGGTTCTCGACCCGCCCTTCCAGTACCGCTCCGGGTGTACCGGGGCGCAGTAAGCCTTTGGCACCCAGCACTTCCTGCAGCATGCCGTACGCACTGACGACGGCTTCGGTACCGAAGATCTTGGCCGCGGCCGAATCCCCGCCGCCCAAGGTGTTGGCGGCGACGTCCGCCACCAGTCGCAGGTTCATCAGGTCGGCGGCGCTGAGCAGCGCGTAGACTTCCGCCAATTTCTCACGTACCCAGCCGATGTCGTAGACGTGGCCGTCACCGGCGGGTTCTGTCTTTGCCCACTCGACCACCTCGGCGAAGAGCTCGTTGGCGATGCCGCCGCGTGCTGCCAGGGCAACACGTTCGTGGTTGAGCTGGTTGGTGATGAGCTTCCACCCCTGATTGAGCTCACCGACGACATTGCTGATCGGCACCCGAACATCTTCGTAATAGGTTGCCGAAGTGCTGATTCCGCCCACGGTGTGAATTTCGGTGACCGAGAACCCCGGCGAATTGGTCGGTACCAGGACCACGGAAATGCCCTGATGCGTCGGCGCGTCAGGATCGGTGCGAACGGCAAGCCAGACCCAGTCGGCAAACACACCGGCGCTGGTGAAGATCTTGTTGCCGTTGATGACAAGCTCGTCGCCCTCGATGCGGGCGCGTGTTTCGAGTGCCGCGAGATCGGTGCCCGCATTGGGTTCGGTGTAGCCGATGGCAAAGATCAATTCACCCGCCAGGATCGGACGCAGGAAGAAGTCCTTCTGAGCTTGCGTCCCGTGCTTGATCAGAGCGGGTCCGACGGTGTTCAGCGTGACCAGTGACAGCGGCGCATTCGCGCGAATCACTTCGTCGTAGAACACATACAGAGCTTCGGGGTTCTCACCCCGACCGCCGAATTCCTCCGGCCACCCCAAGCCCAGCCAACCGTCTTTACCCATCCGGCGCAGGATGCGATCGAAGACGGGGCCGCCTTCGGTCTGATCCACGAGAGCACGGCGGTCTTCGTCGTTGATGATCTCTGCGAAGTATGCGCGCAATTCCTTGCGCAGAGTCTTCGACTCCTCCGACAAATCCAAGTACATGGTGAAGCTCCTAAGATCTACGAACGCGGCAGGCCGAGTACGCGCTGCGCGATGACGTTGAGTTGGATTTCGACGGTTCCGCCGCCGAACAGAATCGAGGGAAGTCCGATGTGGTCTATCGCGTAATTCGCCGCCGGGTCGACAACTGCGGCGCGCGGTCCGAGCAGTCGCAACAGGTCCCGCGAGCCCTCGCGCTGCGCCAGGGCGTTGTACACCTTCGACACGCTGATCTCGGCGCCCGGTTCCTGACCCGCCAGTCGCGCCGACACTCCGCGCAGATTCATCGCGGACAGTGCCAACTCACGAGAGATACTGCGGCCGAGGCCTTCCACTGCGTCTTCGCGGGGGCAGTCGTGGCTCGCGTCGGCAATCACCTGACGGAACAACCGACTCGAACCGTGGTGCAGCGTGCTGCCCATGCTCAAGCGTTCGTTGGACAGCGTTGTCGCAGCAAGTTTCCACCCTTGCCCAGGTTCGGCCACCAGGCAGTCGTCCGGGACGAAGACGTCGTCGAGGAATACCTCGTTGAATTCCGACTTGCCGGTGGCTTGCTTCAGCGGACGTACGTCGACGCCCTTCGACGTCATGTCGACCAGGAAGTACGACAGCCCACGATGCTTCGGAGCGTCCGCGTCGGAACGCGCCAGGCATACTCCCCAATCTGCCTCGTGCGCACCCGAGTTCCACACTTTCTGACCTGACAGGACCCAGCCACCGTCGACCTTGCGCGCTTTCGTGCTCAGACCGGCCAGGTCTGATCCCGCGCCCGGCTCACTGAACAGCTGGCACCAGATGATGTCGGCGCGCAGCGAAGGCTCGACGAACCTGTCCTGCTGCTCGGCGTTGCCGTGTTCGAGAATCGTGGGCAGCACCCATTCCCCGATCACCGTGGACGGTTGAGCCCAACCTCGCATCGCGAATTCATGTGAGATGACGGCCTGTTCCCTCGGTCCCGCTCCGAGCCCGTACGGCGCCCGATAGTGCGGGGCAACCAGTTTGGCGTCGGCAAATCGGGCGCGTCGAGCGCTCCCCTTGGCCGGCGCCCAACTCGCGCTGGTGGTTCCGTCGTCAGGCAGCAGCGCAACCTCGTCCAGAACCCTACGAACCTGCTCTCGTAACTCCGGCAGCATTTCCGGGTCGACAAAGGAGAAATCCCGTTCCGAATCGGCGGACCGGTCTCCCAATGTGTGTGCCCACTTCACCTCGGAACCCGCCACTGCCGCGATACTGATCGCCCGGCGCCAGTACAGATGCGCGTCATGCTCCCAGGTGAATCCGATTCCGCCGAGCAAAGTTACACATTCGAGGGCGTTCTCGATGCCGACGGGCAAAGCGGCCAACGCAGCTTGAGCCGAGACAAGTTTCTGCTGATCCTCGTCGTGGTCTTCGGATCGAGCGGCGTCCCACGCTGCGGCACAGGCAATCTCGGAGCGGACCAGCATCATGGCCGCCTTGTGCTGAACTGCCTGGAAGCTTCCGACCGGACGGCCGAACTGCTGCCGGGACTTCACATAGCCGACTGCGGTCCGTAGCGCCCACCCGGCGATACCGCTCGCCTCCGCAGCCAACACCGTGTTGACGATCAGTTCGGTTCGGTGCGCCTGGAGGCCCTCGACGATCAGCCCAGCCTCGACCTGGTGATCGGTCAACGTCAGTGTTCCGATCGACCGTGTCAGATCCACCCCGTCTTCGATCACCACCGCAGCGGAAGTCGACGGTTCGAGCCGGAACCACAACTCGCCGTCTTCGCTGTTCGCCCGCACGAGAACGACATCAGCTCCAGGCAGACCTAGAGCTGGGTCGGCAGAACCGCTCACTGTCCACCCAGCGTCGCTGCGAGCCGCGCGCAATCCCGCGCCTGTACAGACTGCTCCGGTTGCACCGGTGGCCAATTCGGTCAGCATTGCTTCCGCAGCCGAGCCTGCGGCTGTTGCGAGAATCCCACTCGCGATGACCGTCGGAACGTACGGTCCCGGATAGAGCGCATCACCCAATTGCTCGACTACCACTGCAAGTTCGGCAAGACCCGCCCCGTCACCGCCGTACTGCTCCGGCAGGTGCACTGCGTGCAGGCCCTGACGGACCAACCCATCCCACGAGTCCGGCCGATCACCGGCGGCGTACCTCTTGACGTTGCTCCGCGTATCGGCGATTCCACCGAAGCGGTTCGCGAATGCGGCTACCGCTTCCGCCAGGTCACGGTGATCTTCGAGCAGGGGTAGTGCCATGGCAGGTTCCTCAATCTTCGGTTCTTGTCAGATGCGTTCGAGAATCAGGCAGGTGGTTGCGGCGGACGCGCAGATCGCGATCAGTGCGATGGACTTGTTCCGGCGTTCCAGTTCGTCGATGACATTGGCCAACAGTCTGATTCCGGTTGCACCGGCCGGGTGGCCCAGTGCGATTGCGCCGCCGTTGACGTTCAGCAATTCGGGATCGACGCCGTGAACCTGCGCGAACGACATCGGTACCGAAGCAAATGCCTCGTTGACCTCGAACAGATCGATGTCGTCGATCGTCAGACCAGTGCGTCCGAGCACGATGTTTGCCGCGTCGACGGGACCGTCGAGCATGAACTCGGTGTCACCGCCGATGACGCACTGCGCCAGTATCTTTGCGCGAGGCCGCACGCCGAGGGCCTTGGCTCGATCCTCGGACATCAGCAGAGCTGCACTCGCACCGTCCGAGACCTGCGAAGACGTTCCAGCGGTGTGCAATCCGTCCTCTTGAACGGTGCGCAGCTTCGCGAGCCCTTCGAGAGTCGATTCGCGCAGACCCTGATCACGGTGAACCGGAGTGTCCGACCCTGGAACGACCACATCGATGATGTGCGAGTCGAAGCGTCCTGCCTCCCAGGCTGCTGCGGCTCGCTGCTGCGAGCGCAGCCCGAAGGCGTCGAGATCTTCGCGGCTGAAACCGCGCTTGACAGCAATCCGATCGGCCGCGGTGTACTGGTCGACGGTATCGAGTGACCACGACTCCGGACGCGGCGTTCCCAGACCGGTACCCACCTTGTACGTCAACGGAGCGCGGGACATCAACTCGACACCGCACGCCACACCCACGTCGACTGCACCGATGGCAATCTGCCCGGCGATCAACTGCACCGATTGCTGCGCTGTGCCGCACTGCGCGTCGATCGTGGTGCAACCCGCTTTCAACGGAAGGCCCGCATGCATCCAGGACGTACGCACGATGTTTCCGAACTGCTCACCGAGAGGCGTCACACAGCCGCCGATGACCTGGTCGACCGCGTCAGGATCCACGCCCACCCGATCCAGCACGCCTCTCTGCGCATAACCCAACAGTTCCGCCGCGTGGACTCCGGACAGCCAACCCTCACGCTTGCCGAACGGCGTTCGTGCTGCGTCCACGATGACGGGCTTCATGCCAACTCCTCGGTTCGTAGTGCCGGGTTCTCCGGTAATGCTGCGCCGTCCAGACCGCGTACGGTCAGGGACCACTCGTCGATCAGGTCCAAGCTGACGATCGAGCGCGCGGTGAACTCGGTGTCGCAATCACACAGCGCTGTGACCGCTTCCACCATTTCTTCCATAGATTCGACCTGATCCGGCCGGATAGTCTCACCGACCAGGACTTTGGCGCCCTCACTGAGCACCGCTGCCCGCGGTTGAACCGTGTTGACGCGAACCCCCTGGCCGTAGAGTTCCACGCCCATGCCGTTGCTCATCCTGTTGAGCGCTGCTTTGGAGGCGCCGTACACGGTCATGGCAGTTCCCGGTTCGACCCACGTGAACGGCGGGCCATGCCACGGTTTGACGGTGCCACTGGACACGTTCACGATCCAGCCGTATCCGTTTGCCACCATCCTCGGCACCACGGCTTGCATCAGATCGAGCGGTGCATGGACATTTGCCTCGAACATCAAACGTCGTCGCCGCAGTAGGTAATCCGACAGCGGCTGATAGATCGCCGCTGCCGCGTTGTTCACCAGGATGTCGATCGTCCCGCCAAGCTTCTCGATCGCCAGCGGCACAACGGTGTCGCGCTGCTGCTCGTCCGTCAGATCTGCGACAACTATCTCGACTTTGGTTCCGTACTTGGCAATTCGAGCCGCAGTCTCTTCGAGACTGCCCGGCAGGGTTGCATGCGTGCCGAGCGTCCGAGCCACGAGGGCGACGTCGGCACCCTCCGCGGCCAGTCTTTCTGCGACGCCCGCACCGATTCCACGACTGGAACCGGTGACAAGCGCCCGGCGGCCGTCAAAGCGCCTCGTCATGCTATTTGAACTTCGAGGCGAAGCGATTGATGCTCTCCGCAATCCGGGCAACTTCGTCTTCGCGCAGGCCGTGACTCATGCCGAGTGTCATTCCTCGGGCGAAAACCGCGTCGGCTTCCGGCAATCCTTCGGCCGGCTGACGGAACTCGATGTTGTTCATCATCGGGTGACGAGTGACGTTGCCGCTCCACACAGTTCGTGTGTCGATACCGTCGGCCTCGATGGCTTCCTGCAGGTCGCTGCGCGTGAAGGGGGCGTTCTCGTTGATCATCACCGGGTAACACAGCCACGCCGTATCGAGACCGTCGAGTTCTACCGGCGTCGTGAAGAATTCAGGATGGGCGCCGTATGCCGCCGTGAAGGCCGCAAACGTTGCCTTACGCGTCTTGTAGTTCTCTTCCAGCTTGTCGAGCTGCACGACACCGTAGGCTGCGCCGAGTTCGGAGGGCTCGAAGTTCCATGACATGAGCTCGAAGATGAAGTCGTTGTCGTAGTCGACGCCGTCGAGTTCTTCACGGAAGACTCGGCCGGACTTGTTACTACCGAACAGATTCGGCTCACTGCGACGGCCCCAGCGGCGAAGCAGGAGCGCCTTGTCGCGGCTGGCTTCGTCGTCGACGCACACCATTCCACCGGTTCCCGCGCACGTGATGATGTGTGCCATCGAGAAACTGGTGACGACGATGTCCGCCCGGGAGCCGGTGGGAGTGCCGCGGAGCGTGGCACCGATCGCGTCACACGAATCCTCGATCACCTTGAGTCCGTGACGATCTGCGATGTCACGAATGACGTCCCAGTCCGGGCAGTTGCCGGCGAGGTTCGGCATGAGGATGGCACCGGTTTTTTCGGTGACCATTGCCTCGATCTTGGTGACGTCGACGTTGAACGTGTTGGGTTCCACGTCCACGAACACCGGCACCAGACCGGCACGCACGATCGGTGCGATATCGGTGGAGAACGTCAACGGCGACGTGATGATCTCGCTTCCCGTAGGCAGTCCGAGCAGCTCGACTGCCAAGTACAAACCCGAGGATCCCGAGTTGCACATGACGCCGAACTTCTTGCCTGCCAAGGCCGCGATACGTTCTTCCATCTCGAAGACGTTCTTGCCGATGCGCAATCCTTGATGCCCGCTGCGCAAGACGTCGACAACCGCCTGTATTTCTTCCTCGCCGTGTGTAGCCCTGGCGTAGGTGATCCGCTCACTCATCTTGTTCCTGCTTTCTCGAATAGGCGGCAGATTCAGCGATCTGCCGAGAGGACGAGCGCACTGTGCGGGACGGGAGAGCCGCCGGTCACGAGCACGTTGTCCAAAGTTTTGGTGGGTTGGTTGGTGGAGGTACCGCGGATCAGGCGAACACCTTCGGCAATACCGTTGACGCCGTGGATGTATCCCTCACCGAGTTGACCGCCGTGGGTGTTGATCGGCAGGCGACCGTCCAGCTCGAGATTGCCGTCGGCGATGAATTCTTTTGCCTCACCCCGACCGCAGAATCCGTACTCCTCGAGTTGAAGCAGAATCATCGGAGTGAAGGCGTCGTAGAGAATTGCGGCATCGATGTCGTCCGGGCCGATACCGGCCTGGTCCCATAGTTGGCGCGCCACGAGTTCGACTTCCGGCATGCTGTCGATGTCTTCGCGGTAGTAGCTGCTCATCGAAATCTGTTGTGGACCTACACCTTGCGCAGCACCGCTGATGATCGCAGGTTTGTGCGGCAGGTCGCGGGCGCGCTCCGCGCTGACGATGACCAGCGCCTGTCCACCGTCACTTTCCTGGCAGCAGTCGAGCAGACGGATGGGGTCGGCGATCATGCGCGAGTTCTGATGATCCTCGATAGTGATCGGGCGTTCGTAGAACCAGGCCTTCGGGTTGTTCGCGGCATGCTTGCGTGAGAGAACCGAGATCTGACCGAAGTCGGCGCTGGTTGCCCCGTACTTGTGCATGTAGAGCTTGGCGAGGAAGGCTTCCTGCTGCGCCGGGGTCAGAAGCCCGTACGGGTTGATCCAGTTCCGATACTCCTGGTCCGTCGACGCGTTGTACGCAAAGGGTGGTGGCCCGGCGCCGAATCGGTGACCTGATCTTTCGTTGAAGGCACGGTAGACGACCACGACGTCGGCGACACCACTGGCGACGGCAAGCGCGGCTTGTTGAACCGGTGCGCAGGCGCCGCCGCCGCCGTGTGGAATACGACTGAAGAACGTCAGTTCCGGGATCCCGAGAGCGCGTGCGACCGCAATCTCGGGATTGTTCTCCATGGTGAACAGTGCAAATCCGTTCACCTCTTCTGCCTCGATGTGAGCGTCGTCGAGCGCGGCGATCACGGATTCGCACGCCAACTGCCATTCACTGCGGCCGGAGTTCTTGGAGAACTCGGTGGCGCCGATCCCGGCGATGGCGGCTTGCCTCGAAAATCCTCGTGTCATGCGATTACCCTTTCCGCCGGTTCGAGAGTCACGTCGGCTGTCACGTGCGTTCCGCGAGCGTTCTTGCCGAGAACCGTCACGGTGAGCGCCCGGCCGTCGGAGTCGATCACCTTGCCGGTCAATGTCATGGTGTCTCCGGGAAAGTTCGGAACACCAAGCCGTAGTGATGTTTTGACGATTCGCGATCCCGGGCCTGACCAGTCGGTGATGTAGCGGTCGATGAGCCCGTTGGTGGTGTTGATGCTCATGAAGATGTCGGGAGTTCCGCGATCCTGCGCCTTGCCCGGATCGTGATGCACGTCCTCGAAATCCTGAGAAGCGATCGCCGTGGCGACGATGAGCGTTCGGTCCAACGGCAGTTCGAGGCTGGGAAGGGTCGAACCTACCTCGTAATCAGAAAGATTCGTCATTGCACCGATCCCCGTCGCCTCAGTTGCGGCAGCATCTCGCCGTGAGCGTGCTCGGAGAACGCCACTTCGAGTTCCATACCGAATTCGAGTTCCTCGTGATCGATGCCCGCGATGTCGGCAACCAGACGCGTGCCTTCTTCGAGATCGACGAGTCCGACGGCGAGCGGGTACTCGAAGGCAGGATCCTTCGGGTGATGAATGACCGTGAAGCTGTGCAACGTGCATCGCCGCGTGGATTCGACTGTGTCCCAACTGAACGAGCGGCATTCCGGGCAGGCGGGTGCGGGTGGGTGGCGCAGTGTCTTGCAATCCGCACACCGTTGGATTTCGAGGCGACCCTCTTTGGCCGCGGAGAAGAAGAAATCGTTGTCATCGGTGACGGTGAGTCTCGGCACCGCGGTGTTGCGGGAGCCAGTCTCGCTCATGCGATTACCTCCTGGGCTTCGGGCTTGGTATCTGTCTGGGCATCTGGTTTGAATCTGAGCAATCGAAAGCGCTCTTCGACCAGCGTCTTTCCGTCCTGGTCCACGTACTTCTTGAACAGGGTGATGAAGCACCCGTGACCGAGAGCCGTCTGTTTGAACGGTGAGATCGCTTCGATGGTGAAATATGCGGTGACGTGGTCTCCGGGACTCAACTCCGCGAAATACTCCTGCTCGACGTTGGTCGCGACTACGGACGTGTAGCCGGCCTCGTCCAACAGCCCGAGTAGTCGTGAATAGGCGAAATCCTCGGAGGCTCCGTCGGCGCGAAGTTGTTGGACCTGCCGATAGCGGCGGTAGCCCGCCATCACCCAGGTCGAGATCATGGCGGGTGGGCAGACGACGTCTCGACGACCGGTGCTGCGAGCAGCTTCGGCGTCGACGTAGATCGAGTTGCGGTCGTCGTGTGCCTCGACCCAGTTGCGGATCATCGCCTCGTTGACGGCGTAGCGGGCGACGCGGGGTGGTTCGGCCTCTGCGCCGATGAAATTCGGAAACTGCGTCTGCAGGCTCTGCACTGAAATCCTCCGTGAACGAAAGTTGAGCAAGCGCTTGATTTTGAAGCTAGCATAGGAATCCGGAAGTGGAAACACGCGATCTCACCGACGAATTGGTTCGAGCCGGAGCCATCAGGCAGGATTGCGCTACGTTCGACGCCGGCAGCCCGGCACCCGCGAAACCCTGCCCTGAGCAGGACCGACAACCAGTGGAGATTTCAGTGGCATCACCAGATCGTCGGGAGAAGATCCTGGAGAGCTCAGCCGAGCTGTTCGCCAGGAAGGGTGTCGCCACCACGACCGTTCGCGAGATCGGCGACGCCGCTGGAGTGTTCTCGGGCAGCCTTTACCACTACTTCAAGTCGAAGAATGCGATAGTCGCCGAGCTCATGCGCGGCTTCATCACCGACATTCAACTCCGCTTCGATCAGGTGGAGAAGACGGCGAACGACCCCGAGGACGTCCTACGCGGCCTGATCCGCGAGACCCTGGTCGTCATCGAACTGCACCCGCACCCGACGGCGATCTACCAGAACGATCGGGCATATCTACGCGACAACGATCTCCTGCAATCCGTCGACGGGCCTTCCCGCCAAGTCCGCGAGCACTGGATGAAAGCGATCGCCGAAGGCGTCGATCAGGGAATCTTCCGCAAAGACGTGGCCCCGGAGATTTTCTATCGATCAGTACGAGACACCCTGTGGTCGACCACGCATTGGCCGGACCGCCAGAAGTACACCACCGAAGAGTTCGCGGATCTGATGATCACACTCTTCCTCTCGGGATTCAGGGTCGCCTGACGAGATCCGGCAGGTCCAGATGTTTCGGGGTTCGCCCCTGCGGCAACAGGATCGACACTACGAACACGACCACGGCGCAGCCCGCGCACACAAGGTAGGCGACGGAGAATCCGGTCCACGACGTGGAATGTTCCGAACCGCTGATCACGAACGCGGCGAGGATCGTTGCCACCGTCGCGCTGCAGATCGTGCTTCCGGACGTCCGCAGAAGTGAGTTCACCCCGTTGGCTGCCGCCAGTCGCTGACGGGGCACGGCAACCAGAATCAGCAGCGAGAGCGTGCTGTAGACGATGGCGGTCCCGACTGCTGTGATACCCAGTGCTGCAACCACTCCCCACAGTGGCTTACCGGCAACTGCGTGAATCCCGTACCCGCCGGCGAGGAACACGGCACCGGTCAACATCGCGGTCCGTGAACCGAAGCGGTCGGTGATCCGCACCGCAACCGGTGAGAACAGCACCATCGCGATACTCGCCGGAATCTGGCAGAGCGCTGCTGCGATGATCGACAGGCCGTACCCGGCGCCCGGCCCCTTCATCCCCTGGAGGAGTTGTGTAGTGATCAGTGTGTTCCCGAAAAATGCGAACCCGACCAGCAGAGCCGCCAGATGCGGGATCAACACCGCACGTTTCACGAGAGCGCGGACGTCGACCAGCGGATTGACGTTGCGCCGCTGTTGAATTACCCAGAGCGTGAACAGCACCGCCGACGCGGCCAGCATGGAGATCACCGCTCCGCTGGTCCATCCCCAACTCGATCCCTGAGTGATCGGCACGAGCAGAGCGATCATCGCGGCGCTCAGACCGACAGCCCCGACGCCGTCGAATCTTCCCGACGGATTCGGCTCGGACTCTCGAATGAACAGCACCGCAGCAAGAGTCACGGACAGCCCGATGGCGGTGGTTACCCAGAACAGGACGTGCCAGTTCGAGTACTGCGCGATCATCGCAGAAAACGGTATGCCCAAAGCGGTTCCGACGCCGAGCGTCGAACTCATCATCGCCACTGCGCCATTGACCTTGTTGCGTGGCAATTCGTCACGCAGCATGGAGATTCCGATGGGGATGACCGCCGACCCGGCTCCCTGCAACGCTCTCGCGAAGATGAGGACAGCGATGTCCGACGACAGCGCACACAACATCGAGCCGAAAGTCATCATCGAGAAGGCAACCAGAAGCATCTTCTTCTTGCCGAACATGTCGGCGAGCCGACCGAAGATGGGAGTGACGACAGCGCCGACCAGCAGCGTTACGGTCACCAGCCAGGACACGGCCGTGCGTCCAGCGCCGGTGAAGTGCGGCAACTCCGGCAGCAGTGGAACGATGACCGTCTGCAGAACAGCCTGGAACACGGCGGCGGCGACAACGATGGGAAAGAGGAAGCGGGAGCGCGGCTGCGCGAGACTCGCGTCGGGGGTGGTGGCTGCAGGCGTGCCCGGCGGACGGTCGAGCGTCGTCACCCCACACCGCCTGTTCCCACTAGGTAAATATCCGTTCACCTACATTAGGTGAACGGATATTTACCAAGCAAGAATTGTGATGCCGCTCACCCGTCGAGCAGCTTTTGGACAAGTGGTGCGTACAGCGCAACCACTTCGTCCTGGGTGCCGGTGGCATGGCCGGCCATCATCCGTCGGCGCATGATCGCCACTCCGACCACCATCGACATCGCCAGTTCCGCGCGCAATCTCGCGTCGGGGCCGGACAGGCGAGCGGCGAGGGTGTCGATCATCTGCGTCGAATAGTTCTCGCGCAGCTTGCGGTTGCTCTCTTCACTGACGCCACTCATGAACAACAAGCTCATGGACAGCGGCTTGTACGACTCCAACGGCTTGGTGAACAGCGAGACCATGCGCTCGCCGAGCGAGTCGTTCGGGGCGTCGAAGACCGTGACCGCCGCTGCCCGGAAGTCGACCAACTCGTCGTACAACTGCTCTTTGGAACCGAAGTACTTGATGATCAGCGGAGCGCTGACGCCTGCGTCTTCGGCGATGTCCTTGAGCGTGATTTCGCGGTACGGCCGAGTCGCGAACGCTTTCCCGGCCGACGCGATGATCTGCGCACGCGTCTGCTCGGACGTACGACGCACCTGCTGACCTTGCTCCGTGCCGCTCATCAAGCGTTCCGCGACAATTCACGACGGCCGGACAGTGCCCGACCCAGCGTCAACTCGTCTGCGAATTCGAGATCGCCACCCATCGGAAGACCCGAGGCCAACCGAGACACCGTCAGCCCCGGAATGTCTCGCATCATGCGAACGAGATAGGTAGCTGTCGCCTCACCCTCCGTGTTGGGGTCGGTGGCGATGATGACCTCGGACACGTCGACGCCGTCCTCCTGATTTGCGATGCGAGCCAACAACTCCCGGATACGCAACTGGTCAGGCCCGATCCCCGAGAGCGGATTGAGCGCACCGCCGAGCACGTGGTAGCGACCCTTGAACTCACGGGTGCGTTCGACGGCCTGGACGTCCTTCGGTTCCTCCACGACGCAGATCACCGTGCGATCGCGACGTGCGTCGGCGCAGATGCGGCACTTCTCCTGATCGGACACAGTTCCGCACACCGTGCAGAACTGAACGCCGTCACGGATGCGCTGCAATGCATTTTTCAAACGGTCGATCTCGGGAGGCTCCACGGAGAGCAGGTGAAAAGCGATGCGTTGAGCGCTCTTCGGCCCGACTCCGGGAAGCTTCCCGAGTTCGTCGATCAGATCCTGAACCGGACCTTCGTACACGCGTTCTCGTTTCTAGAAGCCGGGGAGACCGGGAAGGCCTCCGCCGAGTCCGCCGGCCAACGGGCCGAGCTTCTCAGCAGCGACTTCCTGTGCTTTGCGCGAAGCGTCCTCGATCGCGCCGATCACCAGATCCTGCAGCGTCTCGACGTCTTCGGGGTCGACGACCTTGGGATCGATCTGCAGACCGACAACCTCGCCGGTGCCCTTGACCGTGGCGACAACCAGTCCGCCACCGGCCTGACCGGTCACTTCGGCCTGAGCCATTTCCTGCTGCGCCGCCATCAATTGCTGCTGCATCTGCTGAGCCTGAGCCAACAGAGCAGACATGTCGGGTGCTCCACCTGGTTGCACGAGCGGTCCTTTCTACAGAGTTATCCCCACCAGCGTAGTCGGTGCGCGCTACCGTGAGCGGGTGCGCCGGAACCAGTCAGACACCGTAAAACCGTCAGGTAGGTCAAACATGGCATCACGTGTGTTCCGCTCCACTGCCTTGATCGCCGTGGTCGGGGCTGGGCTTCTGAGCGCTGCGTGCACGATTCCGACCGAGACTGCCGAGGCCACGACTTCGGTCGAGGTGTCTCCGCTGAGCACTGTCGCCGCTGACGTCCCCGCTGCGCTCACCGGCAAGGTCGTCTTCCTCGATCCCGGGCACAGCGGGGCGAACGACGACAGCATCAACACCCAGGTCCCCACGGGCCGCGGCGGCACCAAGAACTGCCAGACCACCGGCACCAACACCGATGCCGGGTTCCCCGAGCACACCTTCAACTGGGAAGTCGCGAGCCTGGTCAAGAGCGAGCTCGAAGGCCAAGGCGCAACTGTCGTCCTGAGTCGACCCGATGACGTCAGCGTCGGATCATGCGTCGACGCACGTGCCGAAGCCGCCAATTCCTCCGGCGCCGACGTAGTGGTGAGCATTCACGCGGACGGCGCAGCGGCCGGGGCCGAGGGCTTCCACGTCTGCTACTCCGCGCCCCCGCTGAATACGGTGCAGGCCGGCCCGTCCGTCGCCTTTGCCGAAACCATGCGCGACTCACTCGTCACCGCCGGGCTCACCCCGTCGACCTACATCGGTGACGACGGGTTGGCGCCACGCGCCGATCTGACAGGACTCAATCTGTCGCAGCGGCCGTCGATTCTGGTCGAACTCGGCAACATGCGAAATGCCGACGAGGCAGCGCGCATGACCAGCCCGGACGGTCAGCAGGAGTATGCAACCGCCGTCACCAGCGGAGTCACCGCCTTCCTGACAACCCCCTGACCTGGCTTCTGTGGAGAAATTCCGCTTGTCCACAGGAAAGTCGGCACCGCCCCGCTAGCCAGCTCACCTGGATACGGTTCTGCCATGGGGCCGATACTTCAGGTAGATTTCGCTGCTCTGCAGCAACTTTCAGCTGATCTGTCTCGAATTGCGGATCAGATCTCGGGGATCGATTCCGCCGGCCCGATTTTCGAAGCCGCGGCGGCCCTGAACTCGTCCGCTGTCGCGGCGGTGTCGACTGGGAATGCCGGCGTCATCGCCGACGCGTACCGGCACCTGGCTACGCAATTGGGACTCATGGCGTCGGGAACCGCTGCCGCAGCATGTCTGTACGACGCTGCCGAGGGCGAAGTGGTGTCCGAACTGCGCGGAGCCTACTGATGCAGCCCACCGTCTCTCAGCTTCGAACGTGGTCACCGGAGAAATTGCGCACGAGCACTTCGGAACTGATCGACATCGACCGGCAGATCGAAGCTCTCGGCAATGACGCCGGACGCAGCATCGACGCCGTCCGCGAATTCTGGCAGGGAAAAGCGTCGAGCGCGGCGGCAGTGCAGTGGTCTGGCATCTCGCTTTCCTCGTCGCGGCTGTCGATTGCGGTTCGCGTAGTTGCGGATCTGTATGGCGGAGCGGCCAATACGATCGGGGCGGCGCGAAAATCAGTTCTGGACCTGGTCGAGGAGGCGACTCTCGAACACGGCTTGACGGTGTCAGACAGTGGAGCTGTATCGGCGCCTGAGACGAAGCAGCCGTGGAATCTGGCCGACGTCATGCAAGAATCCGAAAACGCCACGGCTGCAGAGATTTTTCAGCAGAGGATCTCCACTGCATTGACGGCACTCGACGATGAAGACAACCGGGCCGCGACTGCTCTGGGTGAGGCATTCCGGGAGATCGGATCACTCCTTGGCAATCAGACTGATCGCCTCAACCGCACTGTCGTCGACATCATCGATGGGAGGTCGACACTCCCCGGGACACCAACGGAGCTACACCGACTGTGGGAATCGCTCACTCCCAACGAGAAAGACGCGTTGGCGAGGTGGGATCCGTCCATCGGTAGCCGCGACGGCCTTCCCGCTCTAGACCGGGACTACTACAACCGGCGGTACCTCACGGCGCTCGAGCAGTTGCCGGATCGAACGGTAGCTGCCGGATACACGGCCGTGCGCGGCGAACTGCGACCGGACACGTTCCTTCTCTCGGTCACGGATGGGCACGCCGTAGTGGCAGTCGGTAATCCCGATGCCGCCGACAACGTCGCAACACTGGTTCCCGGAACCGGCTCCGGGCTGTCGGGCGTCGGCGGAGATCTGCAACGAACCAAGGCCATGTACGACGCGGCGGTGAGGGCGGCGCCAACGGAAGCCACATCAGTGATCCTGTGGTCCGGATACGACGCTCCCCCAGGTATTCCCGATGCAGCCTCGGATCGGTACGCCAACTCCGCGGCGCCGAGGCTGGACAGCTTCCAGGACGGGTTACGAACCGCACATGACGGTCAGCCGTCGCACAACGTGGTGATCGGTCATTCCTACGGCAGCACCGTCGTCGGTGCTGCGACTACCCGTGGCGCTTCTCTCGACGTCGACGAACTGGTTTTTGTCGCAAGCCCGGGCGTCGATGTCGAGCGCGTGAACGAACTGAGCCTGGACGGCGTCGACTCGGACGAGGTGGCGCGCCATGTTCATTCGACGACGGCCTTCTGGGATCCGGTCCAATTGATCCCCAAGATCCTCGGAGTCCACGGGTTCGACCCGTCGGATCCGGAATTCGGCGCGCAGATATTCGCCGGATCACCCGGGCAGCCTGGGTTCGGAGTTCACAGCGACTACTGGGAAAGCGGAAACCCCGCACTCACCGAATTAGGGCGGATCATTACCGGCCCATGAAAGAAGGCGCCGTACCGGTGAAGGTACGACGCCATCTCGGTGATGCAGGATCAGTTAGACGAGTTCGCGCTTGAGGTTGTCCAGGACCTGGGCCTGGATGCGCTGCAGACCCTTCGGGGCGAACGTGCGCTCGAAGAAACCGCCGATACCGGTGGCACCCTGCCACTGGGTGAGCGTCGTCACCGTCGTTCCGGTGCCGTTGGGGGCAACGGTCCAGGTGGTGACGAGACTGGAGTTCGCGTCCTTCTCGGTGATGACGTTGCCGTCGACCGTAACGGTGGCCTTGACGTTGCGCGAGCGCTTTTCCGTCGCCTTCAGCGTCCACTGCGCGACGGTGCCGTCACCCTGGCCGCCTTCGACGACCTTGTAGTCGAGGTACTGCTCGGACAGGATCCGCGGGCGAACCGTCTCGTAGTCCGCGAGCGCCGCGAGCACCTTGTCGGGTGCTGCTGTGACGACTATCGAACTCATTGCATTGACCTGACCCATATGCCCTACGTCTCCTTGCTCGACCAACGCGGCTCGATACCGCGAATGACTACCCGAATCCGCACCTCGAACTGCGCAGATATTCCTTTCCATACTGCCTGCTGCGCCCGGGTATCTCGACCATCTACCCATTCCGTGTGAGCTGGTTCACCACTCGGAGCATTTACCGAGTTCGATTGCAACAACTCGATCAAATTCGGGCATTAATACCCCTCCGGATAGCTTGCACACGCAACTACCGATAGCGTCAGGGTGTGACTCTCTCGTTCAATGGGGTAGTTCAGAAGTTAGATCGAATCCGGACAAAGCAAGGCCCGGGTTCCGATGCTGCGCGTGAAATGGGGTTCGAGCAGCACAGAGAAGGCGTCGAACGCCTACTCGCGTCATACCGCGCCATTCCCGCCGATGCTTCTGTACGCCTGGCAAAGAAGACATCCAATCTGTTCCGCGCTCGCGCCAAGACGTCGGCCCCCGGCCTCGACGTCAGCGGTCTGGCAGGTGTCATCGCCGTCGATGCGCAGGCGCACACAGCCGACGTCGCCGGCATGTGCACCTACGAAGACCTCGTCGACGCGACGCTGCCCTACGGTCTGGCGCCACTGGTCGTACCTCAACTCAAGACCATCACCCTGGGCGGTGCGGTGACGGGCCTGGGCATCGAGTCCACCTCGTTCCGCAACGGCCTGCCACACGAGTCGGTGCTCGAAATCGACGTACTGACCGGCAGCGGCGAGATCATCACCGCAACGCCGGACGGCGAACACGCCGAACTGTTCTTCGGTTTCCCCAATTCCTACGGCACACTTGGCTATTCGACGCGATTGAAGATCGCACTCGAACCCGTCAAAAAGTACGTCGCCCTGCGACACGTGCGCTTCGATTCGTTGAAGAAGCTCGAAGGAACGATGGATCGCATCGTCACCGAGCGCGAGTACGACGGGATCGCCGTCGACTATCTCGACGGGGTGGTCTTCACCGATTCCGAGAGCTACCTCACACTCGGCGTACAAACCGACGAGGAAGGCCCGGTCAGCGATTACACCGACCAGGACATCTTCTACCGGTCGATCCAGCATCCGTCACTCACACAGCCCAAGACGGATCGCTTGACCATTCGGGACTACCTGTGGCGCTGGGACACCGACTGGTTCTGGTGCTCACGGGCTTTCGGTGCACAGAACCCGAAGATTCGACGCTTCTGGCCCAAGCAGTACCTGCGCAGCAGCTTCTACTGGAAGCTGATCGCCCTCGACCACAAGTACGACATCGGAGATCGCCTCGAAAAGCGCAAGGGCAAGCCCCCGCGCGAACGCGTCGTCCAGGACGTCGAGGTACCCATCGAACGAACCGCGGACTTCGTCTCTTGGTTCCTCGAGGAAATTCCGATCGAACCACTGTGGTTGTGCCCGTTGCGTCTTCGTGAGCCCAGCCCGGCCGCTGCCTCAGCTTCTCGGCCGTGGCCCCTCTACCCCCTCGAACCCAAGCGCACCTACGTCAACATCGGCTTCTGGTCTTCGGTGCCGATCGTTCCCGGCGAGCGCGAGGGGGCAGCAAATCGACTGATCGAAGAAAAGGTCAGCGATTTCGACGGACACAAATCGCTCTACTCCGACTCCTACTACTCGAAGGAAGACTTCGAGGAGCTGTACTACGGCGGCGACCGGTACATCGGACTCAAGGAACGCTACGACCCGGAATCCCGTTTATTGGATCTATTCTCTAAGGCGGTGCAACGTAAATGACCACGTTCAAAGACTCCAAAAGCCAGGACAAGCTCTCTATTGCCGAGATTCTCGAGACGCTTTCCGACGGCATGCTGCCGCTTCGATTCACCGCGTACGACGGCAGCACCGCCGGCCCCGAAGATGCCGACTACGGACTGCACCTCAAGTCGACTCGCGGAACCACTTATCTCGCAACGGCGCCCGGCGATCTCGGCATGGCCCGCGCGTACGTCTCCGGCGATCTCGAAGCCGAGGGTGTTCACCCCGGTGATCCGTACGAGATCCTGCGCATCATGGGTGACGAACTCCACCTCAAGCGCCCGTCGGCACTGACACTCGCCAGCATCACCCGCTCACTGGGCTGGGATCTGTTGCGGCCCATCGCCCCGCCGCCCCAGGAACACCTTCCTCGCTGGCGTCGCGTCGCAGAAGGACTGCGTCACTCCAAGACTCGTGACGCCGAAGTCATCCATCACCATTACGACGTCTCCAACACCTTCTACGAGTACGTCCTCGGCCCGTCCATGACGTACACCTGTGCCGCCTACGACAATGCGGAACAGACGCTCGAAGAAGCCCAGGAGAACAAGTACCGCCTGGTGTTCGAGAAGCTCGGACTCCAGAAGGGTGATCGACTTCTCGACATCGGTTGCGGCTGGGGCTCGATGGTTCGCTACGCGGCCCGACGCGGTGTCAAGGTGATCGGCGTGACTCTCTCACGCGAGCAAGCGGATTGGGCACAGAAGGCCATCGAGGACGAGGGCCTCGCCGATCTCGCCCAGGTCCGTTTCTCCGACTACCGCGACGTGGCCGAGACGGGATTCGACGCAGTGTCCTCCATCGGCCTGACCGAGCACATCGGCGTCGGAAACTACCCGGCGTACTTCGAGTTCCTCAAGGGCAAGCTGCGTGAGGGTGGGCGTCTGCTCAACCACTGCATCACCCGTCCGGACAACCGAAGCAGTGCCAAGGCAGGCGGATTCATCGACCGGTACGTCTTCCCCGACGGGGAGCTCACCGGTTCGGGTCGCATCATCTCCGAGATCCAGAACGTCGGTCTCGAGGTGCGCCACGAGGAGAACCTGCGCGAGCACTACGCACTGACGCTCGCCGGATGGTGCCAGAATCTCGTCGACAACTGGGACGCCTGCGTCGCCGAGGTCGGCGAGGGAACCGCCCGCGTCTGGGGCCTGTACATGGCCGGCTCACGACTCGGGTTCGAGCGCAATGTCGTTCAGCTGCACCAGGTTCTGGCCGTCAAGCTAGGCCCCAAGGGTGAGGCGCATGTGCCGCTTCGCCCGTGGTGGAAGGCCTAGGGAGCTCCGCTCCCTGTGAGTGGTTAAGGAGTCTCTGCACTCCTTAACCACTCACAGGCCCCGCAGGGGTTCTCCCCTCTTCTCTCCCAACCTCCCCGCCGCAAGACCATCTCCACCTCGTGCGCAACCTGGCACGGGGTCTTCATCACCTCGTCGAATCCGTAGACCAACCGCGGACGACCTGCCAGCTCTGCCGCGTTGTCACGACGGCGATCACGGAATGCCACCTCGGCCATGGAATGCGCCCACCGACCGTCGAGACGCACGATCAGCGGCACACCCACTTCGCTGTAATCACAATCCTCGTACAGTGTGCGACCGTCGACGCGAACCGGTGATTGGCGTCTGGCCGACGGCAACCCGTGTGCCTGCTCCACATCCACCGCATAGTGATATTCGAGAGTCGATTGCACCCCGTCTGCCAAAAGCTTCACCGCACTTTCGAGGGCCTTCCGGTATCTACGGGGTGAGCGCTCCTCCATGCGTCGGCGGATGTCCGTCAAGCGGATGCGGCCGTTGGTGACTGTGGTGATGAGGCTGACATAGGCCTCGCGCGGAGTCGGTTCTGCGACGGCCAGATCGAGTGCTGTATCAGCCTTGCCGGTGCGCGGCATCTGCGCGTCGACGCCGATGTGACGATGAGCCCTCGAACGGTGGACCACAACGCCGGGATGGAGGACAGCGCCGATCAGGGGTGACGGATGTCGGTCGGCGCCGAGGCCACGAACGAAAGTGGCGGCCTGAGAGATCGCAGACTTCCCGTACGGAACGGTGATATGCACGGGTGCAGTGCCATCCGGCCGACGCATCGACCATTCCTCAGCGGCGGTGTGATGGCTGAGCATCGACGACCCGCCGCCGTACAAGAGCGCGGCCTCGAGTACGGCATACCTGGTCAATGGGCCCGTGGTGACGGAGTAGACGCCGCGAAGAACAGTTTGCCAGCGTCCGACCTCAACTCGTTGTTTCACGCGAGAGCGAGGAAATCCGATGGTGTGAAGTTGGGTGTGAGTGACCAGTCCGTGCTGAGCATCGACGACGGTCTGCAATGCATCGATTTCTGTATGTGAAGGCATACGACGAGCCTGCAAATACATACAGTCGGATTTCGCCGAGAAAACCAACCTGTGGATAAAGCTGTGCGCGGTTAGGAAGTGTTGAGACTCCCTAACCGCGCACGGGGGCTATGCCCCTAGCGAAGCCGGCGGGGTGAACCGCGGGCCGTACTGCGCAGCGAGTTCCTTTGCGCGAGCAACGAAGCCGGCCGTGCCGCCCTCGTATCCGACGATGAACTGGTGAACGCCACCGGTCCAGGCCGGGAATCCGATGCCCATGATGGAGCCGATGTTGGCGTCCGCCGTGGTGATCAGGACGTTCTCGTCGAAGCACTTCTGCGTCTCGATCGCCTCGATGAACAGCATGCGGTCGATGAGGTCCTGGATCGGAGCATCGGAGGTTCCGGAGTTGAAGTTCTCGCGGAGTCCGGACCACAGGCCGGTGCGCTTGCCCTCGGCGTAATCGTAGAAGCCGGCTCCACCGAGCTTGCCCTTACGATCGAACTTCTCGACGAGGGTGTTGATGACCTCGCCGGCCGGATCTGCCGGCAGTTCCTTGCCCTCGGCCTTGGCGGCGTCGGCAGATTCCTTGCGGATCTTCTGCATGAGGGTGAGGTTGAGCTCATCCGAAAGCTGAAGCGGCGCAGCCGGGTAACCGGCCTGCATACCGGCCTGCTCGATAGTGGCAGGCTCGACGCCCTCGGCGAGCATGCCGATGGCCTCGTTGATGAAGGTTCCGATGACACGCGAGGTGAAGAAGCCACGCGAGTCGTTGACCACGATCGGCGTCTTGCGGATCGCCTGGACGTAGTCGAATACGCGAGCCAGAGTCTCGTCGGAGGTCTTCTCACCGCGGATGATCTCCACCAGCGGCATCTTGTCGACGGGCGAGAAGAAGTGGATGCCGATGAAGTCTTCCTGACGCTTCACGCCGGTGGCGAGACCCGTGATGGGCAGCGTCGAGGTGTTCGAGCCCAGCAGCGCCTTGGGATCGACGATGTCCTCGATCTCCTGGAACACCTTGTGCTTGAGTTCCTGACTCTCGAAGACCGCTTCGATGACGAAGTCGACGCCGGCGAAATCTGCCGGGTCAGCCGTCGGGGTGATCTTGGCGAGGAGTGCGTCGGACTTCTCCTGCGTGGTCTTGCCGCGCGAGAGTGCCTTGGCCTCAATGCCTTCGGCGTACGCCTTGCCCTTGTTGGCAGCCTCGATGCTGACGTCCTTGAGGACGACGTCGAAGCCGGCCTTCGCGGAGACGTACGCGATGCCCGCGCCCATCATGCCCGCGCCGAGGACGCCGACCTTCTTGATGGTGGACTTCTCGATGCCTGCCGGACGTGAACCGCCGCCGTTGATCGACTGCAGGTCGAAGAAGAACGCCTGAATCATGTTCTTCGCGACGCGGCCGGTCACCAGCGAGGTGAAGTAGCGAGCCTCGATGAGGAGCGCGTTGTCGATGTCGACCTGCGAGCCTTCGACGGCTGCGGCCATGATGGCGCGCGGAGCCGGCATCGGAGCACCCTTGAGCTGCTTACGCAGGTTCGCGGGGAACGCCGGAAGGTTGGCAGCGAATGCCGGGGTGGACGGGGTTCCGCCAGGGATCTTGTAGCCCTTGACATCCCACGGCTGAACGCCGCCTTCGGGGTTGGCCTTGATCCATGCCTTCGCAGCCGGAACCAGTTCTTCTACCGAGCCGACGACCTCGTCGATGAGGCCGACTTCCTTGGCCTGAACGGGTCCACGCTGCTGCCCCTGGAGCAGGACGCCCATGAGCGCGTTCTGCAGACCGAGCATCCGCACGGTGCGCACGACGCCGCCGCCGCCGGGCAGCAGGCCGAGGGTGACCTCGGGCAGGCCGATCTTGACGCCCTTGACATCTGCCGCGATGCGGTGGTGGGTCGCGAGAGCGATCTCGAGGCCGCCGCCGAGCGCCGCGCCGTTGATGGCGGCGACTACCGGCTTGCCGAGAGTTTCGAGGCGACGCAGGTCTGCCTTGATCTCGACGCTGTGGTTGTAGATCTCCTCGGCCTGCTCGGGGCCGACCTTGATCATATTCTTGAGGTCGCCACCGGCGAAGAAGGTCTTCTTGCCTGAGGTGATGACGGCACCGGTGATGGAGTCCTTCTCGGCGACCAGACGGTCGACGGTGGCCTTCATCGACGCGATGTACGCGTCGTTCATGGTGTTTGCGCCCTGGTTGGGATCGTTGATGGTGAGCACGACGATGCCGTCGGCGTCCTGGTCCCAGTTGATGATGTTCTGATCAGTCACTTTGCTTGACTCCTGGTAAGCCTCGTTGGAAGGACGGACGCCGCGTCAGACGCGCTCGATGATGGTGGCAACGCCCATACCGCCGCCGATGCACAGGGTGATGAGGGCGCGCTTGCCGCCACGACGCTCGAGCTCGTCGACCATCGTTCCGGTGATCATCGCGCCGGTTGCACCGAGCGGGTGACCCATGGCGATCGCGCCACCGTTGACGTTGAGCTTCTCGTCCGGGATGTTCAGGTCCTTCTGGAACTTCAGGACGACGGAAGCGAATGCCTCGTTGATCTCGAAGAGGTCGATGTCGTCGACCGTCAGGCCGGCAGCTGCCAGAACCTTCTTCGACGCCGGCGTCGGGCCGGTGAGCATGATGGTGGAGTCGGCGCCGCTGGTGGCGGTGGCGACGACGCGAGCGCGCGGCGTCAGACCCATGTCCTTGCCGGCCTGCTCGCTACCGACGAGCACGAGGGCAGCGCCGTCGACGATTCCCGAGCTGTTGCCGCCGTGGTGAACGTGGTTGATCTTCTCGACCCAGTGGTACTTCTGCAGCGATACGGCGTCGAATCCGCCGATTTCACCGATCACACCGAACGCGGAAGCCAGGCCGGCAAGGTTCTCGGCCGTGGTGCCCGGACGCATGTGCTCGTCGTTGTCGAGGATGGTGATGCCGTTGATGTCCTTGACCGGCACTACCGACTTGGCGAAGTATCCGCCGGTCCACGCCTTGGCGGCGAGGTCCTGCGAGCGCACGGCGTATGCATCGACGTCGTCACGCGAGAAGCCCTCGATGGTGGCGATGAGGTCTGCGCCGACGCCCTGCGGCACGAAGTAATTGTCGTAGTTGGTGGCGGGGTCGAGCGCCCACGGTCCACCGTCGGATCCCATCGGAACGCGGGACATCGACTCGACGCCACCGGCGATCACCAGTTCGTCCCAGCCGGACCGAACCTTCTGAGCTGCCATGTTCACGGCTTCGAGACCGGAAGCGCAGAAACGGTTGAGCTGAACGCCGCCGACGGTGTCCGGCAGTCCCGCATCGTTGACTGCAACGCGGGCGATGTCCATTCCCTGATCGCCAACGGGGGTGACGACGCCCAGGATGAGGTCGGAGATCCGATCCTCGTCGAGGTCGGGAAAGCGCACGCGCAGTTCCTGGATCAGACCCGTGACCAGCGAGATCGGCTTGACCGAGTGCAACGACCCGGTCTTCTTGCCGCGGCCTCGCGGGGTACGGATGGCTTCATAAATGAATGCCTCTGTGGTCACTGTGAGGTGTTCCTTCCGTGTAATTCGTCGAACCGGTCTGCAGATCGTCCGCGCCGCCTTCGGTGGTGGCGCATGGCCGAGGTACAGACCTCAGCCCTTTCACTGTAGAACGTGTTCCAAATTCATGGGAAGGACCGAAGCGATCCTGCTAGGTGACCGAGGTGATCCGACGCGCGAACGCCTGCCCGCTTCGGTTCATTTCGATAGCGCCCCCGGAAGCACTCACGGCACGATGCGATACGGCAACATCATGTCGTGATCTTCGTGATCGAGTAGATGGCAATGCCACACGTATCCCTGGAGCCGACCGGTGTTACTCGCGTCGTGGTTGCTCATGCCGTGATGCCCGTTTCCCTGATGCGCCTGATCACCGCCCGTCATCCCACCGCCCGTCATCCCACCGCCCGTCATCACAGCGCTCGGAAGACGATCGAACATCGCGTCGGGATCGAAACCCAGCTCATCCTCGGTGGGGAATCGCACGATGATCCGGGTGACAGTGCCGCCGTCCACCCTGACGGTGTCCTTCATCCCCGCTTCCCACGGCGCCGGCGCGATCATCGGCCCCGCCTCGAACCCGTCGGACGACGGAGTCCACTTGTTGCCGATCACCGGCTGCGGATGGCGGATCAAGTACTCCAGCGTCCGCATCGGTGTCCTGCCGAGAATCCGGAAATTCACCAGGTGCAGGTGTATCGGATGCGGGTCCGGCGTGGTGTTGACGATGTTCCACTGCTCGACGGTGCCTTGCCGCGGCCTCTCGACGTTCGTGGTGCTGAACGTCAGGTTGTTCAGCGTCATCTGAGCCGGTGGATTCCGCAGTTCCAGTTGCTGGCTCACTGTCACCGTGCGAATTACCGTCGGCTGCTCCAACGGGGCGAGAACGTCACGTTGTCGGCGCCCACCGCGCAGTTGCGACGGAACACCACCGGTGAATCCGCGCCTGGAGTCGCCGCGGAACCGGCAGAACAGCGGCATAGTCACTTCACCGATGACAGCGGCGGGTAGCGGGGGCGCCTCGTCGTTGCGAAGCTCCATCGTCGAGCCCTCCGACAGTCCGGTGAAATCGACGAGGAGGTCGTACCGCTCCCCCGGTGCGCAGCGGAAGGCATTGACCGCGACGGGTGCGTCGAGCATTCCGGCGTCGTTGCCGATGACCCAGAACGTCATCATGTTCGAGAAGTGAAGATTCCACACACTTGCCGACGACGCATTGACGATGCGGAAGCGGTAAAGGCCCCGAGCCACAGACAGTTCCGGCCACACCTTGCCGTTGACCAAGCCGACGTCGCCAACCGCGCCGCCTTCCCACGATCCTTCCGGGATCAAGATGGTGGATCGGCCGTTCTGGGCGCCTGTCGGCGTGAAGATCTTCTCCTGCAGGATCAACGGGATCTCGAATTCCTCGGCCGGCAACCCCAACGGATTTCCCAGTTTGCCGGTGTCGAATTCATCCCTGATCAGATAGTTGCCGATCAGACCGGCGTAGACGTTGAGCCGGGTGATGCCCATCGCGTGATCGTGATACCAGAGGTGGGCGGCTTCCTGACCGTGCGAAAAGTGATGCATCGCAGCCTGTCCCGGCATCACCAGCAGTTCCGGGTGGCCGTCGCTCTCAGGTGAAGTGACTCCACCGTGCAAGTGCAACGACGTCGGCGGGTTCGCACGAAAGTCGGTCTGCATTCCGTGCAGCGTCATATCCATGTCCGCTGCCAACGGATGTCCGGTCAGATCGTTCTCGAACGTCAACATGATCGGCTCGCCGGAATGCGCCTCGACGGTCGGGCCCAGATAACCGCCACCGATCTCTCCGCTGCGGTACGACAGTGCCGGGGACGATGGAAAGTCCCGATGAAAGGCATGTTGCCCCACTTGCGCTGTCAGCGTGATCTCGTTTCCGGAAAGCGTCGACAACGAGGGTAGTTCGTCACAAAACGGCTCGAACTCCGGCGAATGAAAAATCAACGGCGACTCGATGTCCGCGCTCCCGGTTGGAACAGCACTTGCCTTTGCACCCAATGCAACCGCCACCGTGCCGACTGCCGACCCCTTCAGAACCGACCTTCTCGAAACCCCGATACCCATACATACCCCTCCCCATCGAAACGGGTTGCGTTCTCCGGCAAGGAAAACGCAACCCGTCTCTCCACTTCGATCTCGGAAAATCCCCCGTCTACTTTCCGTCGATCGCCTCCAGCACCGAATCGATCAGTGACTGCGGAAGTTTCGACGGCGGAGAGATTTCCAGTTCTCCCGGAGCGCCCGGCATCGTCCAGACAGTTCTGTGCCGAGCGATCGCGAGCTTCTCCCGTGATCCGTCCTGATTGACCTTGAAGTACTCGAACTCGAGGTCGATCCCCCTCTCGTAGAGGGCAGCCAAGGACATCGTGACCAGGACGTCGTCGAACGGCATGACCTCGCGCAGATGCTCAACTCTGGTGTGCACACAACGCAGTTCCCCGAGAGCGCCTCTGGCCGCCATGGCCTCACGCTGAGAACGGGCGAGGAACTTGTCCCGAACCCTCGACTGCCAGATGTAATAGTTGCCGAAGTAGATGTTGCCCACGACGTTTCCGTCCTGCATCGTCGTCGAGAACACCTCGGATTCGAGCAGGTACGGATTGCGCGGCACCATCGGAGCCGAGCGGATCAAGGAACCACGATCGACGTCCTTCGGTTGTGTGGGGACAGCGACGTTCTTCGCCCCCGTCGGAATCGTCATCGGTTCGATGAAATCGTGGAAGTACTGCGGCATCGGCCGTGCCGCCACCACACCGTGGGAGAGGATTTCCACCCACGTCGTCTGCATCGCACTCCATCCGATGTGTGTGCGCGTCTCGCCGTCGACCCGGCACCATTCGACATGCAGATTGGTGGTTGCCCGATCCGGACCGGTGAGCTCGGTGATCCAGATGGTCCCCTCGACAATGTCGTCGGTGTACAGGTTCGCATCGATGAACACCTCGGAGTTGTTGGTCACCATGCCCCAACGACCCGTCGCCATGTCCTCCACGATCTGCTTCGAGATCGGTCCGGTTCCCCTCTCTCGCAAAGCGCCCAACCACAGCGCGAAGCTCGCGAACCCCACTGATCCACCGACGTTGCATGCGTCCCGGAACCCGACGGGGAACCGGATCGACACCGCCGGATAGCCGCTCCGGGCCACCACATGCACGTCGGAGCCGTAGGCCATCGGATCGAACTGCGCGAGAGACTTCGCCGACAACGGGCCGGTGTCGAACTGTGGTGCCGGGTCCTGCGCCGACTCTTCGGCATCCGCCTCGTCCGAAACACGCTCTTCGGCATCCGCCTCATCGGTCACAAAAGCGAGAATCCGCTCCTCGTTGTCCGTCAACAGAGCCGGAAAGGTCAGAACCACCACGCTTCCCTCTGCGCCGCCGCGGAAGGTCACTGCGTCGTCCTCCCTGGCGCCCATCGCCAGAGAAACCGACATCTGCCCCGTGGCCTTTCGGATCGCCTCGGCCGCCGCCCACAGCCTGGTTCCCGCGCGATCGAGTGATTCGCCGCCTGCGATCAACTCGTCGAGCAGCGGAATCCGCGCCGAACCCAGAAGCGCCTTCCACTGCACGACGGTTCGGGAGCGAATCGGTTCGATGTCACACCCCTGAGGCCAGTCGCCGGCCGAACTGAGTGACTTGCTGCCGTCGTGCGAGAGCGAGACATCCACAGAGGGTGGAATATCACCGACAACGACGGGCTTTCCGGTTTCCTGCCATTCGATGGCAAAGGCATTACTCATTTGATCACCACATCCTCATCGAGATGAATGTTCACGGCCGCCTCGGCGATCGGTTTCTCCTGCTCGTGACGTTCCGACTTGGTCAACTCGTGAATCCCCGGGGTGTGCGCGACCACAACCCGAGGGCTCTTCACTCCCAACGCCCGGCTGTGTTGCGCGAGCTTGTCGAGAATGATCTGTGCGTCGCGCGCAGTCGGATCCGCGATTTCCTCAGCCGTAGGACGGCTTTCGTCGTGGGAGAGAATCTGGGAGCGATATCCCTCGAGTTGCATCACCACTCGTCCGTCCTTCACCACCGCCACGTCGGCTTGCATGTGGGTCTCTGTCTGCACCTTGTCGTAGGCGTACGCGGTGAACGAACGAGCCTCGAATCGTCCGTCGTACATGTCGATTCGCGCAATGTTGACCGGAAGGCAGATCTCCCGCGGAACCATGATCTGGCCCGATTGGAGCAGGGAATCGAGGAAGTAAGGATCACCGAGGAGGTGCTGCTTACGGTCGGCTCGCGAAATAGCGCTGAAGAGAATGTGCTCGGAATCGAGGCTCGAGATCTCTTCGAGTCGGCGGAAATCGCCCTCCTGGAACAGCAACCACGAGTAGAGGTCGTCCAACGGATCGATGTCGAGCACAGGTCGCGGCAACTCCTTCTCGAACTCCGGCAGTGATTCGTCCAGCCCGAAGATGAAGTCGGCCGAGAAATGGGGCCGCCCGTACCCGGTCCGTTCGGTGCCGATCGTGACATGCACCCGCGTTCCTGCGGCATCACGATCCTGCTCCACGACGCTTGCCTTGATCTCGACTCTGGTGCCCTCGACGGTGTCGACGACGATCGGTCGATCCAGTTTGATGTCGTCGATGCGGACGCGACCCAGGGTCACGCGTCCCGTGACATACGCCGCCGCCTGCGACATCGCCTCGAGCCCGAACACCGTCGGAAGCAGCGCCGATCCCTTCCAGACATGATCGAGGACAAAGGGATCCGCCGAGGTGGACAACGTCGTCCGGGTCACCAGTTCTACCTGCGGCTCGAATGTCACGACTTGGTCGATGTAGCGCGACACCGCCGGCAGAGCCGGTGCTGCCGGCGCCCAGGTGTCGAGACCGCCGAGTCGACTGGTCACGACGATACGACTCGCCTCGGGTCCGCTGTCGACCAGGCGAAGGAAATGATCCACTCCCGCAGCCGTCGAAATCGGCATGACACCCATCTTCGCGAGGTGGTTGACACTGCCCATGCGGGCGCCCATCCCGGTCTCTCCCCACACGCTGTACGCGAGCGAGAACGTCCGAGTCTTCGGGTGCCCGGCGGCATACCGCACCACCATTTCGTCGAGAAGCTCGTTTCCGTATGCATACCAGCTGTTTCCGGGCATACCTGTGAATCCGATGATGGAAGAGAAGCCCACGAACAGCTTCAAGTCACGATCAGCGAGCGCTTCGACGAAGTTGGCTGCGCCCAGGACCTTAGGTGCAACCTCCTTGAAAGCCGCAGCGCTGTCGACTCTCTCGAACCGCCGCGGAACATTTGCCCCCGCACCGTGGACAAACCCGGTGATCGGCCCCACCTCGACCTCGATCTGGGCGACGACGCCGGCCACCGCCGCGGCATCCGTGACGTTGCAGCGATAGTAGTGAGCGCTCAAACCGGCAGACGTGAAGTCCGCAAGAGTGGAGGCGATTTCGTCGCCCGCTTGTCGCTGAGAGCTTCCGATCAGCACCAGTTCGGCGCCGGTCTTTCGACCGAGGGCCAGAGCACATTGGGCCATGATGCCTTTCGCGCCACCGGTCACGACCACGACATCCGAACTTCCCAATCCGCTTTCGCGGACGGTGTAGTCGTTGGAGGCGAGAACCCGCGGTTGCAGTGCCGTGCGTCCCATCTCGGCGTCGTAAGTCGCGAACACATAGGGTGCAACCGAATCCAACTCGGAGACGACAGTGGCTGCCACCTCCGCGTCCGCAGTCGAGCCGTCGAATCCTATGACGCGCACATCCAGTTCGGGGCGCTCGTGATGCACCGAAGCGGCGAAAGCCGCCACACTCGGCACCGGCGCTGGATTGCTCAACTCGACATCGGTGAACTGAACCACTGCCAATGTGGTTCGCGCGCCTCCACTTTGCTGCGCCGGAACTATTTTGTACATGTGTTCGATCCCACGGCGCAAGCCGATTTCGGTGACGGAATCATCGGTCACGCGCGGCATTACGGCAACCACGTGGTGTGCATTCGCAGTAGTGCTGTCGGAGAATGTGCGAATGTCGACCTGAGCGCCACGACCTCGAAGTTCGGATTCCAACTTTCCGACCAAACCGGCGTCGTCACCGATGACGACAAACGTCGTGTCCGTGAGGTCTCGGACTCCGTGCAACGCTGTCTCGCTCCGAACCTTTTCCAGGGTGTAATCACGAACCCAGGTGAAGCTGTCGGCTGATATACCCTTTGCCTTCGCCGGCAGCGCCCGCGCAGCCGGCTGCTGCTGCCCCGACTTCTCCTTCGCGGACCGATCGAGCACTTCGATCAGTTCACCCAGGCTGACGTTGACGAGTTCGGCCGGATCCAGGTCACCCTGAACACCCAATCGTGTTGCCACCGTCGCGATTGCATCGGCGGCCTTGATCGAGTCCATGTTCAGGTCGTCCAGAAGGTGGAGATCGACGTCGAGAGACTCCACCGGAAATCCGGTGTCCTCCGCGATTACCTCGAGCAGTATTCGCGACACGTCCGACTGCGCCGAACTCGCTGCTGGAACGGCAGAGCCGGGATGCGGTGATGCCGCAAGGATCAGCGATGCTGCTTCTCCGATGGTGGCGTTGGCCAACTCGGCAGGGTCGAGGTCGACAACCTCGAACTGATGTGCAACCTTCGAAATAGCCTCTGCCGCACTGATCGAGTCGAGATTCAGATCATCGAGCAGACGCAGATCCGTCGTGATCGACTCGGCGGGGAATCCCGTCGTATCGGCGAGGATCCTGATCAGCTCACTTTCCACGGACCCAGCGCCCGCAACAGCCGGCTCTTCGACTACCGGAGCCGAAACCGGCGAAGGAGCTTTCGCTGCTACAGATTCGTGGCCGTTGGTGACTGCCCGCGAAGTCGGAGCAGATGGAGAAGACGGAGAAGTCGCTCCACTGCCTACATCCGCGCGAATGACGTCGACGAGGAAGGTCCCGCGTCGGCTCAGGTAATCGGCCAGCGCCGCAGCCGGATCCCCGCCGGACGTACCAAGTGCGAGCGGTTCGGGAGCAGAGGCAACCGTCAGTTTCGCCTCGGCCAGGTTCTCGATGAACACCTTCTGATCGGCAGGAACGAATTCGCGCACGAACCGGCCGTCGAAAAGTTCGTTCCAGCGGACCTGAGCGCCGTGTACGTACATCGCGGCCAGTGCGACATTGAAGTCCTCGTCGCGTCCGGACTTGGACGCAACGGGGAAGCAGCGCACGCCGTCGGTCCCATTGATCGCCTTGGTGAGCCCGGTCAGCACACGGCCGGGTCCGACCTCGACGAGCAGGTCCACTTCCTGCGAGATCCCACTTACCGTCTTGACCCAGTCAACCGGTGAGACAACCTGTTTGGTGACCAGTTCGCGAAGTGCCAGTGGCGTCTGTACGCGTTCCCCTTCGACGCAGGAATACACGGGGCAAGTCAACGAATCGACTTGCTCGTCAACGGGCGCAGTGGACTTCAGCTCCCGTTCGGCCTCGTTCATCATCTCGGAGTGGAAAGCATTCGACACGGCAAGCGCCTGAGCCGACACTCCGCGGGTCTTCGCGATGGCAACCACATCGTCGACCGCGTCTTTGGTACCCGAAACCACACTCTGCGTGGGCGTATTCAGATTCGCGACGGTCGCGTAACCCTTTGCCTCCGCGATGATCGCCTCAGCCGTCGATCGGTCGCAGGTCAGGCTCGCCATTGCGCCGTTTCCACCACCACTGACAGCCATGGCCGCACCCTTCGCCGCAGCCAAGGTGATCAGCGTCTTCTGGTCGTAAGCTCCGGCCGCGTAGAGCGCAGTCAACTCCCCGAGACTGTGGCCGGCGACAGCACTGGGTGTGACACCCAATCGGCGGAGGTACTCGAACCAGAGCAGCGACGCCAAGGCGACGGCGGGCTGGGTGAACTGTGTCTGGGCGAGGTCCCGCTTCCACTTCGCCAATTCCGCAGCGTCTGCGCTCTTGACCGGGTTCCGCAGAATCCGCGGCGTGATCGCCTCCGCTCCAACTCCCTCCAACCAGCCGTCCGCCTTGGTCGCCAGTTCGCGCGCCCACTCGAAGCGCTCGATCAGCACGCGAGCCATCTCGAGTTGTTGGGATCCCTGTCCAGGGAACAGGAATCCGATGTCGTGGCGGACGCTGTTAGAGATCGAGATCTCGTTGCTCACCACCTTGACCTGGCCGGAAGCTGGAGCGGAGTTCTCGCAGATCACGGCAAGCTGACGCATGCGTTCGGCCAACTGCGCGGGACGTCCGGCCACCACTGCGGCACGGAAGGGCGCGGTCGGCGAGATCACTCGCGAGAGTTTCGCCGAAAAGTCCAGCAGCTCGGCAACACTCAACGGAACCGCCAGATCTGCAACATCCCGCGCTCGGGTCGCCAAGTCCACCGCGGAATCTGCAGAGAGTACAAATACCTCGGTGTCCTGATACGACGCCATCATCGTGCGGACGTCTTGCGAGGGTGTCAGCTTGCTGGACGGTGCATCAGCCGATTCGATCGCGACGTGGCAGTTGATACCGCCGAAACCCATGGCTTGCGCACCGGCACGCATCTTCTCCGACGGATCTCTGATCTCGCCGTTGACAAGCGGAAAGAGTGCCGGTGCTTCGGTTCCGAACGCCGGGTTCGGGTCGGTGCAACCGGCGAGCGGCGGAAGGATTCGTTGATTGACGGCCATGGTCGCCTTGATCAGCGCAAGGATGCCCGACGCCGCCTTCGTGTGCCCGATCAGCGACTTCAGTGAGGTCATGCCGATGCTACGAGCCTCGACGGGTCCGTCCGTCTGCGCGGCCTGCTGGACGCCGGCCAATTCGACAGGGTCCCCGACGGGAGTACCAGTTCCGTGTCCTTCGACAAAGGCAACCTCGCTGGCCGCGAATCCCGCTCCCGAGTATGCGCGACGGATCATTTCGGCCTGAGTTTCGGCGCGGGGCTTGGTAATTCCACCCTTGCCATCGGTGGAGATGCCCCAGCCGCGAATCGTCGCGTACACGTAGTCGCCGTCCGCCCTGGCGTCCTCGAGTCGTTTCAAGGCCACGAATCCGCAACCTTCACCCGGGATGAATCCGCTTCGGCTTGCGTCGTACACGTTCATGTCGCCGCGTGTCAGTGCACCCAAACGGGCGAATCCCACCAGTTCCAAGGGATCCAGGCTGACGTCGACTCCACCTGCCAATACGAAGTCGGCCGCGCCGGACGCCAGCTTTTCGGCTGCAGTCGCCACCGCGAGCATTCCGGACGCGCACGCACCGTCCACGACGTATCCGCCGCCGTTGAAGTCGAGGTAATTGCAGATGCGGCCGGCGATCGTATTCGACAACATGCCGGCCAGAGTGTCTTCACTCGGCTCCACCAACGGGCCTTTGTAGACCTCTTCCATCGTCTCGGCGAGAGCATCGGCGACGGAACTGTCCAACTGGCGCGCTTCGGCGGCCACAGCGAGTGCGCGCTTGACGTAAGGCCAACGCAAACGCATCGACCACATCCGGGATTCTTCACCGGTGAGGGAGTTGCCGACGATTGCGGCGCTGCGTCCAGTTGGCACCGATCCTCGGCTGTAGCCCGCGTCCGTCAAAGCCCCGAGTGCTGTTTCCAGCGCCAACCAGTGTGTGAGATCTGTCGACTTGAAGGTTCGCTCCGGTATCCGGCGACCTACCCAGTCGAATTCGAAACCGTCCATGAACGCGCCGCGGTCGGCGTATGTCTTGTCGACGTCGTCAGGGCTCGCGCTCCAGTAGTCGTCGAGCGACATCCGCGACTCGGGAAACTTTCGGAATTGCATCCGTCGCGCGAGGACGTTCTCCCAAAATCCTTGCAGATCATGGGCACCGGGAGACCACATGCTCATCCCGACTATCGCGATCGCGGGATTAGTTGAATCTTCAGTCATCTTACACTTCCTATTTTCGCGCGCATCCACGGGAGACTCAATCGACCGAAGACTAACCACGCGTTCAGCCGTGTGTAAAACGCAGATTCACCTCAAGGCATAAACAAATAACAAAGCTCGTTCAGCTCCGTGAACATGTGTCAGCAATTTGACAGCAATCCAGAGTTAGCTGTAACTCGGAGTTACTTATTTGCTTCGTCGCCGGTCAAGCAGTGGTTTGAACATCCGTACCGGACACCGGTTTCACGGCCACCTTTTTCTCGAGATCGGCAAATGCTCAGTTGAGTGCGCACCGAAATGCCGCAATGCCGAATATGTGGCCAATTCGCCGAATGTCCCAAATTGGTCGATCACCGCAAAACAAACATCCGACAACTATCAATCTGAACATTCGTGACACACCGAGAATTAGCAACAGCACGCGAATGTCGATCAGACAACGAGAAATTCCAGATATTCTTCGGCGACCATCGTCCGAATCGATGTTTCGTTACACCGGAATTGAGCGAACGAATGTGCCAGCAAACCGGCCACACACAATTCAGCTTTGCCGGGCCGAGCCGGTGCCCTTTCGACACGTGCGCACACAAAAGGAACGGCACTTATAACAATTCGATCACACAGTGGTGCCGCGGCATTCCGACAGCCGTTTCACGCGCACGGACCGAGTCGGCAACTCAGCTTTCGAGGCGGCGTGCCCCGAGGACGTCCTTGAGGAGTTCCTTTGCAACGTCCTCGGGATCACGTCTGGCAGTCGGATCAGCGGGCTCAGCAGCCTCCGCGAACATCTCGTCCTCGTCCTCCGGCGTTGCAGGCGGAGGAGTTGCCTCGTAGTCGACCTCAGGAGCAGGGGCCGGTCCAGGGTCTTCCGGATAGTCGGGGGCCTCAGGCGGCGGAATGTCGTCCGAATCTCCGCGCTGGGGCTGCGGGGCCTTGGGCTGCTGTGCTGCACGCTCCTGACTGGGGCGCGAGAAGCGGGGCGCAGCGGCCGGGCGGCTCGCAGCTTCTGTCGCCTTGGGTGCGCTCGATGCTGCCGGCGCTGTGGGCGCACCTTCTTGGTACTCGACTTGCCAAGTGCCACCGAACATCTCGGCAAGGACCTCGCAGATGACCGCCGCGTTGTGCGGTTGCGTCACACGAGCACCCAGGACCGGCGAGCCGTGAGCGATGACCACAACATGTCCACGCACGTCGTGAACCGTCGCAGCGGACAGCATGGCCGGAAGAACCTTGTTTCGTTCACCGACCTTGTTGCGCAAGGTGTTCCACGATTCACGGAGGGTCTCGACTGTGGGGCCCGCCGAGACCGGCGCAGCTTCTGCAGCCGCCGGCTCCTCGTACTCGGGCTCGGGCTCGTAGTCGGGTTCCGGCTCGGCAAGCCCGATCAGCTCTTCCGCTTCGACCGGAGCAGGAGCCGGTGGTTCAACCACAGGAGCTTCAACTATTGGAGCTTCGGCAACCGGAGCTTCAACCACTGGTGCTTCAACCACTGGTGCTTCAACCACCGGAGCTTCAACCACTGGAGCTTCCGCAACCGGCGGTTCCACGATCTCGACGGTGGGAGGCTCGACCACGGGAGCTGCCGCTACCGGAGGTTCGACGACAGGAGCCTCGACGACCGGCGGCGCCGCCGGAGCCGGGGCGGCTGGTTCCGGCCGTGCCTCAGGCTCGGCCTTGCGTTGGGAGGGCCGTTGGAACTTGGAAGCAATCTCCGGTTCGAGCGGCGGCACAGTCGGTGCCGGCGTTGCTGCCGCGCGAGGGGCAGCGGCAGCCGCGACTCCGGCAGCCGGAATACCTTGTTCCAGGCGCTCGAGCCGCTGCAACACAGCCGACTCGGTGTCGGAGGCCGAAGGAAGCAGCATTCTCGCGCACATCACTTCGAGCAGCAGCCGCGGCGCCGTCGCCCCACGCATTTCACTGAGACCAGCGTGGACGGTTTCGGCGAAACGGGTGAGCGTGGCCGGCCCGACTCGCTGAATCTGTTCACGCATCGTGACCAGCTCGGCCTCCGGCGCATCGACCAACCCTCGTTCGCTGGCATCGGAGACTGCCTGCATCAAAATGAGATCGCGTAGACGTTCGAGGAGATCGAGCGCGAATCGGCGTGGATCGTGACCGGCGTCCATCACCCGATCGACAGTGCCGAACAAGGCGGCTCCGTCACTGGCAGACAGGGCGTCTACTGCTTCGTCGATGAGCGCGACGTCGGTGACTCCGAGAAGAGAGAGCGCCCGCGGATACGTGACACCTTCTTCGCCGGCTCCCGCGAGCAACTGATCGAGGACACTCAACGAGTCGCGAGGCGAACCGCCGCCAGCCTTGATGACCAGGGGATAAACAGCAGGCTCGACCGGTACGCCTTCCTGGGCGCAGATCTTTTCCAGGAGTCCGCGCATGGTCGACGGCGCCAACAGGCGGAACGGGTAGTGGTGTGTACGCGAACGGATGGTCGGGAGAACCTTTTCCGGTTCCGTCGTCGCAAAGATGAAGATGAGGTGCTCCGGCGGCTCTTCGACGATCTTGAGCAGCGCGTTGAAGCCCGCCGCCGTCACCATGTGTGCCTCGTCGATGATGAAGACGCGGTAGCGAGAAGCGGCGGGGGCGTGGAACGCCTTGTCTCGGAGTTCTCGGGTGTCGTCGACGCCACCGTGACTTGCGGCGTCGAGTTCCGTCACGTCCAGGTTGCCTGTGCCACCCGGGCCAAGCGAAACGCACGAGTCGCACACATCGCACGGCGTCGACGTCGGTCCCTGCTCACAGTTCAGCGAACGCGCCAGGATTCGCGCCGACGACGTCTTTCCACAGCCACGCGGGCCGGAAAACAGATAGGCATGGTTGATGCGTCCGGTGTCGAGGGCCGTGCTGAGCGGTGCGGTGACATGCTCCTGCCCCACCACCTCGGCGAAGGACGCGGGTCGATACTTCCGGTACAGGGCCACGCGCAAAGACTACCGGCGACCCACGACAGGTGATCCGGTGCGGGTGCAACGCCGACTTCTCCCGAAACATGTTCGCAACACAATCGCAGTGCGGAGGAAACCGCACGCACCCATCGTGGGTTCCGTGCACGCGGGCTGGTCCGCATGCGTGAGGAGAAAACTGTGCCCGCCACCATCGATGCCGGAGCAACTGCCTGGTTGCTCGTCAGTACTGCACTCGTACTTCTGATGACGCCAGGACTCGCGCTCTTCTACGGCGGCATGGTCCGCTCGACCGGCGTACTCAACATGATCATGATGAGCTTCGTCTCCATCGCACTCGTCACGGTCGCGTGGTTGTTCGTGGGCTACAGCCTCGTGTTCGGCGACGATCACGGTGGCATCATCGGCGGACTCGAACACATCGGCATGGCGGGCATCGACCCGTCGACCGTGCACGGGAATGTCCCGGAAGTGTTGTTCGCAACCTTCCAATTGACGTTCGCAATCCTTACTGCAGCACTCATCAGTGGTGCGATCGCCGACCGCGCGAAGTTCTCCGCCTGGATGATCTTCGTCCCCATCTGGTCCTTGCTCGTCTATGTCCCCGTCGCTCACTGGGTGTGGAATCCGCAGGGATGGCTCGCCCAGATGGGCGCACTCGACTACGCCGGTGGCCTCGTGGTCGAAATCGTGTCCGGAGCGTCAGGCCTGGCATTGGCACTGGTCCTCGGCCAGCGGATGGGTTTCAAGGCCGAGTCGATGCGTCCGCACAATCTGCCGTTCGTCCTGCTCGGCGTCGGTCTGCTCTGGTTCGGTTGGTTCGGATTCAACGCTGGGTCGGCCCTTGCGGCCGACGGTATGGCCTCGCAGATCTTCCTCAACACACTCGTCGCCGGCTGTACCGGACTACTCGGCTGGCTGTTCGTCGAGCAGAACCGTGACGGACACCCCACGACGTTCGGCGCAGCTTCGGGCGTCGTCGCCGGTCTGGTCGCGATCACCCCGTCGTGTGGAACGGTGAACATGTTCGGTGCGCTCGTCATCGGTCTGATCGCGGGCATCGTCTGCTCGTACGCCGTGGGATGGAAGCACAAGCTCGGCTACGACGACTCCCTCGACGTCGTCGGCGTGCACCTCGTCGGCGGAATCGTCGGCTCGTTGCTGATCGGACTCCTCGCGACGGCCGTGATGACGGGCGGTCCGGAAGGTTTGTTCTTCGGCGGTGGATTCGCGCAGCTGGGCAAGCAGTTCGTCGGTGTCGTCGTGGTCGCGCTCTATGCCTTCGGTGTGACCTACGGTCTCGGAAAGCTCATCGACAAGACCTTCGGCTTCCGTATTTCGCGTGAAGACGAGGCCCGCGGAATCGACGTTGCCCTGCACGCGGAGTCCGCCTACGAGCACGGAGTCCTCGGCCACGGCCCGATCGGCGGACAGAACCCGAGCCCGTTCCTCCAGCGTCAGCGTGAGGAACGGGAGAACCGCGAACGGGACTGACCGCCGTCACCGGTTCGCGATTTCCTCCATCAGGATCGGAACGCCGACATTGCAGGAGTGAATCCCGACGACGGTGGTCAGTTTCAGCACCTCGAGAATCTCCTTCGGGGTCACTCCCACGTCGAGCGCGGCGCGAATATGACGTCGTACGCCGGGCGCGTACATGTGCGTGCTCGCCGCATCGACGGCTATGCACAGCAACTGGATCACCTGAGGTGACAGCACCCCACTGTTCCAGGGCTGCATTGCTGTCTTCATGTACAGCTCGGTCCACTCGGGATCCAGCTCCGAAAGTCCGTCCCACAACGGATTCCAGCCACCCGAATCCTTCATAGCCTGGGTCACGGGAAAAGCTTCACTTGCTCGAACGTCAGTCATCGATCTCCTCAGACAATCGAAAATGCTTGATTCAGTTCACGTTTGAGAATCTTTCCGGTTGCCGTCATCGGCAGCGACGGCACGAACTCCATGCGGCGCGGATATTTGTAGGCGGCCATCTGTTCCCGCGACCATTCCACGAGATCCGATTCGGAGATCTCTTCACTCGGCTCTCGGATCACGTAGGCGACAACTTCTTCGCCGAGGCTCGTGTCCGGCACCCCGACGACGGCGACGAGTGAGACGGCTGGGTGGGTGAGCAGAACCTCTTCGATTTCGCGTGGGTAGACGTTGAATCCGCCCCGCACGATCATGTCCTTCGCGCGGTCGACGATGTAGTAATTTCCGTCGGTATCGACCCGTGCCAGATCCCCGGTGCGAAACCATCCGTCGCACATTACTTCCGCCGTCGCCTCGGGTCGGTTGAAATAGCCCTTCATGACGTTGTGCCCGCGAATGGCCAACTCACCCACTTCATCGGGGCCGGTGATCGTACGCCAAGAGTCATCGACAATCCGCGCTTCGACGCCCCAGATCGGCACGCCGATCGAACCGGGCCGGGGGTCGCTCTCCGGGTCACTGAACAAGGCCAACGGAGAGGTCTCGGACAACCCGTACCCTTCGAGGATCTGAACACCGAAGCGTTCCCTGAACTGTGTCAAGATTTCGACGGGAAGCGCTGCACCACCGGAGATCGCGCACCGCATGTTCTGTGCAACGGTCTCGATATCCACCCCGGATTTCACTACCTCCTCCAGCACGCCGAGCAGTCCCCAATACATGGTCGGGACGCCCGCGAAGACCGAGATCTTTTCGCGTTCCATGATCTCGAGTGCCGCGGTCGCATCGAAGCGCGGCATCAACACCAAAGTGGCACCGACGCAGATTCCCGCATTCATGGTCACTGTCTGGCCGAACGAGTGGAACAACGGCAAAGTCAGGAGATAACGCTCATGCATGGACGGAACGCTCTCGAACAACCGGTTGGTCGACAGTGCATTCAAGACCATGTTGCAGTGAGTGAGTTCGGCGCCCTTGGGCTTTCCGGTCGTGCCGCTGGTGTAGAGAATGACCGCGGTGTCCGTCGGTTCACGAACAACCGCGGCTGCAGGCGTTTCCGTGCCGGACACGGATGCCAGTGCTTCGCCTAGAGTCTCGACTCCGAGGGTCGACGACGGTGCACCCGGCTCGGTGCTGATCACGATCAGGGCCGAACAGGTCTCGCTCTGCTCGAACCCGGCGATGGCGTACTCGGCGATCGGTAATTCGGGACTTCCCTCGAAACAGAAGTACAGCTTCGCTTCCGAATCAGCCAGGTGATAGGCAATTTCGCGCCCCTTGAGCAGGATGTTCAGAGGAACGACGACGCCACCGGCCTTGAGAATGCCGTAGTAGACGATCGGGAACTCGAGAACGTTCGGGCAGGACAACGCCACCTTGTCACCTGGCTCGACACCCCGCGAGACGAGCAGATGGGCGATGCGATTCGAGTACGCGTCGAACTGCGCATACGTCAGCCTCGCATCCCCGAGAACCAGCGCATCCCGTTCCGGGTATCGCCGGGCCGAATCTTCCAGCAGAGCAGCAAGATCAAGCATGACTGTGTTCCTCCTGCGCCTCGGAATCCGTGGTACGAGACGAGGCGGCGTGCGACACCGACTCGAGCAGTTCCCACACCAACGATTCCGCCCGCGGCCAATACCCGTATCCGGATGCCGGATTGAGATGTCCGACCTCACCCAGATCCAGCAACCGACTCCCCCATCCTTCAGCCAAACCCACAACTCGGCGATACCCGGCGAGCGGATCGTTCCGGCTCGCCGCGACCGTGCTCGGAAAAGGCAGACGCTGACGCGGTATCGGTAGCCACCCGTTCCGGTCGAGCTCCTCGAGCGACGGATAGGACTCGGGCAGCGGAAGTTCGAGATCCGCCGGCGTGACCAGAAGTGCGCCGGCAACTTCTCGATGGTGCGCCCTCGCCCAGTGAGCAACGGTCATGACTCCGGCGCTGTGCGCGACCAGGACCACCGGCCCGCCAACACTTGTCAGCACCTCGTCCAACGCCGCAACCCTGGCATCGCGGCTGAGCTTGTCGGTCTCGAGGGGAGGAACCGTCAGAACATTGTCGAGCCTGCGCGCGAGGTGAGTCTGCCAATGATCCTCGACATGATCCCGCAGACCGGGAACCATTACTACCGTGGTTGATTCATTCATCATGAACTCCGAACGTCTGTTACTTCAGTGGCGCCGAGGCTTTCGGGCCCCTTCTGCAATGTCGCCAGCCGCCTCATTCCCGCCGGGTAGGCTCGCTTGCCCGCAATCAGTGCGAGGGCCGCGACGACATAGACGAAGGGCGAAAGCTGGAGCGCGCCGAGAAGACCCAGGTGGTCGGCGAGAATGCCGACCACGAAGGGACCGAGAGCCAGTCCCAGAAGGTTGTTGGCAACGGTGAGCGTGCCCATAGCCGACGCTCGAATCGAATGATGGGTGAGGTTCGCGACCATCGCCGCTGTCGGCCCCGACGAACCGGCGGAGAAGAACGCACCGATACCGAGCAACACGAGTTGCGCTGTCCCCGTGCCCAACCGGAGCCCGATACTCAGCGTCACCAACGAGATGGCGCAGTAAACGATGGCGGTAGTCCATTTTCGCGCCGAATCGTCGCGGCTGAATCTATCTGTGATGAAACCGCAGACCACCATCCCGCTTCCGACCAAGAGGACGAACACGGAAGCTGTGACGCCGGCCTTGTCCGGGGCCAAATCGTAGTAGCGATTGAAGAAGCTCGGCAACCACGCCAGAAGTACAGCGGCGGTGAACATCTGGAGACCACCACCGATGTAGGCGAACAACACGGCGGGATTGGTGAACAGCGAGGACACCGGCGCACGAAAACCGTCGTGTCTCACCGCTTCCCCGGCGGCATCCGGCGCGGCCTCGACGGCGTAAGCGGTGAGCTTCTTCTCGGTGACGAGGGCACGGAACAGCGCAACCAGAATCAGACCGAAGATCGCCATGGCGGCAAAAGACCACCGCCAACTGAACTGGACTGCGATGAACCCACCGATTGCCACACCGATGACCGAACCGAACGATCCACCGGCCATGAAGGCACCGGCAAGAGCTGCGTGCACGCGGGGCGCAAACACACTGAGGACCACGGCGATACCCACGCTGCCGTACGCCGCTTCACCGACACCGACCAGGAACCGGGCGCCCAACATCTGTTCGTAGGTCTGAGCGATTGCGCACAGCAACGTCGCGACACTCCACAACACCGCCATCAAGATCAAGCTCTTGACGCGGCCCCAGCGGTCCGCGAGCAGCGACAACGGGAACGTCAACAGCCCGACCATCAATGCCACCACGCTGCTCAGGGAGGCGAGGTGCGAATCGGAGAGATCCCAGTCCGCTTTCAGGATCGGGAAGACTGCACTGAGCACCTGCCTCGACATGTAGTCCGAGAGCAGAAGACCGAAAGCCAGGGCGAAAACGATCCACGGGTATAACTTTCGTCGTCCGCCGATTCCGAGCGCGGTGTCCACACGTGGCGTGGCGGGAGCTTGCAGTCCCATGACTCTCCTAGAAGTACTCGAGGTAGACGGGGGGATTCGGGGGTACGAACCGTCGCGGTTCGTACCCCCGGAACTGTTGTACGAGAGGGTGCGAACTCAGGCGTGCTGCGTGAATCCCAGCTGGCCGATCCGGCGGTTGGGCGCGTAACCCAGCTTCGCCAACGTCTCGTCGGTGTCGGCATACGTCTCGCCGATCCGGTAGATGTCCCGAGCTTCCTTCGCGGTAGCCACCTCGCGGCCCAATTCGCCTGCAATGCGCACCAACTGCTCGATCTGCTGCACCGACGTCATCTTCTCGCCCTTGCGGCCCCAGATGGTGTCCTCGTTGCCGCAACGAGCGTGCAAGCCCATCGCGATGGCCATCGTGTTCACCGGCAGGACGCTACGCATCAGCGTTTCCAGCGTCAGGCACGCACCGTCGGGAACACGCTGGACGAAGTTCATCATGTTGTACGGGTTGGGGCCGTCGAAGCCGCCGCCGATTGCCACCCATGTGAGGTTGACCGGGCCGGTGTAGATGCCGCGTCGGATCAACCGCTCCACCGTTTCGAGCTGCGGGATACTGGACAACTGGAAATGCGGCTGGATTCCGGCGGCCTGCAACCGGCGCAGGTGCTCTGCCACCCACTCCGGACCGGCGGGCACGGTCATTTCCCGATACGTGTCCGCCAATTCCGGACGCTGCATCGACGTACCCGCGATGTCGTCGTCGGTCATCAGTTCCATGATGTTCATCTGGCTGGTGTTGATCGCGATCGTCACCTGATCGGGAGCCGGCTCCAATTCCGCCAGCATGTGACGCACGTCGTCGGACAACCACTTCGCATCGGCGCCTTCGCCCTCCGGGGCAAACGAAATCGAGCCGCCGACCTGCAGAATCATCTCGGGAACGGCCTCACGCAAGCGGCCGAGAAGCTCGTTGAACTTCGACAGTCGCTTCGAGCCCTTGCCGTCGAGTTCACGCACGTGGATGTGAAGAACGGTGGCACCGGCGTTGAAGCAGTCGACGGCTTGCTGGACATGCTCGTCCATCGACAACGGGAGGTCTTCTGCAAAATCGTCCGGCTCCCACTCCGGTCCGTAGGGAGCAACGGTGATGACAAGCTTGTCCTGGGTTTCGGGGAACAGTGAATCGTCGTGGAAATGCATAGCGTGACTCCGATCGAGTGAATGAATTATCTTCGGGGCTGGGAAGAGAGATCAGAACGGTGCGTCGCCGATGATTCCGGCGCGCTCCATCTTTCGAACCGCGGGCCAGTAGTCCTGCACCGCGTAATGCTGTGTCGACCGGTTGTCCCAGATCGCGACGCTGTTCTCGGTCCAGCGCCACCGAACCTGATACTCGGGAATCTGAGCCTGGCTCGCCAGGTAAGTGAGCAAATTCCCGGCGCCGGGGGCGTAATCGATTCCGTAGCGGACGTTCTCGGGCGTGTGATAGTTCACGAGGTGTGTGGCGAACGAATTGACGAAAAGAATCTTCTCGCCGGTCTCCGGATGTGTTCGTACCACGGGATGTTCGGCGTCGGGAAAGCGTTCCTTCAGCTGGTGCCGCTGATCGATCGGCATCCGAGCGCCGAAGGTCGACTCGATACTGTGCCTGGCACGCAGATCCTTGATCTGCTCCTTGACCCGCGCCGGCAGATTCTCGTAGGCGAGTGCCATGTTCACCCAAATCGTGTCGCCGCCGACCGGAGGTGTTTCCACACAACGCAATACACATCCCATGGGCGGGTTCACGCGCCAGGTGGCGTCGCAGTGATACGCATTCTCGAAATGCTCCGGCGGGCTGTCCAGGTCTTTGTAGATGCGGACCAGGCCCGGGTGGTCGGGGTCGCTGCCCAGGGCCGGATGATCCTCGAGTTCACCGAATCGCTGGGCAAGTTCTACGTGCTCGGCTCTGGAGAAGTTCTGGTCGCGAAAGAACAGAACCTTGTGCTCGAGCAGCAATCCCTTGATCTGGGCAAAGAGTGCAGCATCTCGCGCGACCTCGCTGAGATCCACCCCGGACAACTCTGCCCCGATCGAACAGGTCAATTTCTCGACGCGGATCGTGCTGGTCGACGAGGGAAGGTTTTCTGTCAACGTTGCGGTGTTGGTCATGACAATTCCTCTGGGAAGTGCTGTTTCGGTTCAGACGGAGAAGACGGAGGAACCGATACTGCGACCGGACTCCATGTCGTGGTGCGCACGCACCGCATCTTCGAGGGGGTATCGCTGGTTGATCTCGATCTTGATTCGCCCGGATTCGACGTGTGAGAACAGTTCGCCCGCCAATTCGGCACGTTCCTCGGGATCCGCGATGTAATCGGCAAGTGCCGGACGTGTGAGGAAGAGAGATCCCTTGACGGCCAACTGCATTGCCTGAATCGGCGGAGTCGGCCCGGACGCCGTTCCGAAGCACACCAGCAGCCCGCGCCTGGCAAGGCAATCGAGAGAGATGTCGAACGTGGATTGCCCGATACTGTCGTAGACAACCGACACGCCGACGCCCCCGGTGATCTCCTTGACACGCGCTACGACGTCCTCGCGGGTGTAGATGACGACTTCATCGCACCCGTGAGCACGGGCAACGCTCGCCTTCTCGTCGCTCGACACCGTTCCGATCACTTTGATTCCCAACAGTTTTGCCCACTGGGTGAAGATCAGTCCAACCCCGCCCGCCGCAGCATGCAGCAACACGGTGTCTCCCGCTTTCAACGGGTAGATGCGACGCAGAAGGTAGGCGGCAGTCAGTCCTCGCATGGTCATGGCGGCCGCGGTGTCGAAGGCGATGCCGTCGGGTAGCGCGATCAGGTCGGACGACGCCATGATCCGCTCGGTGGCGTACGCACCCAGCGGACTGCCGGTGTAGGTCACACGGTCCCCCACTGCAAAATCGACTACTCCCTCGCCAATCTCTTCGACCACACCGGCGCCCTCAACGCCCATCCCGGCAGGCAATTGCGCAGGATAGAGGCCACTTCGAAAGTAGGTGTCGGCGAAGTTCAACCCCACCGCTTCATGACGAACCCGAACCTCTCCGGTACCCGGTCGTCCTACCTCGATCTCTTCCCAACGCATGACGGACGGTGTGCCGATCTCGTGGAACCGAATGGCGTTTGCCATCAATGCTCTCCAATTCTGTGGGCGGGCTCGACTCGATTACGGTCGAGCTGTATTCGTACGCAACAACTTCCAGAAGTCGGTGCTCGACTTCGCGGTCGTGCCGAACTGATGTGAACAAAACTATGTGAGATCCGGCTCACATGCTTAACTTGACGAGACACACAACACAACATTTCGGGACATCGAGTAAAGGGGGCCCTATGAAGCCACTCGCCCGCTACGCGTCACTGAACCGATACGTCGACCTGTGCCGAACAGTGGACGTGGACGCTGTGGCCCTCATGAGAAGTGTCGGCCTGAGCCCGGCAAGCCTGGCGAACCCCGACCAATGGGTACCGGCCGCCTCCATCGCATCGCTCCTGGAGCGATCGGCAGCGGAGTCCGGACACGAAGACTTCGGGCTTCTACTCGCCGGCCTGCGTCGACTGTCCAATCTCGGTCCCCTCAGCTTGGTCATCAGGGAAGAACCAGACGTCAGGAGCGCGCTCGACGTATTGATGCGATACGAGCACACGTACAACGAGTCATTACGCATTCGACTGAACGAGGTCAACGGACTCGCCACCCTGCGAATCTCGCTCGAGGTCGGCGAACCGGTCGACACCAGGCAGAGCGTCGAACTCGCAGTCGGCGCGACGCTGCAGATCCTGCGAAGTTTCCTGGGTTCTCGATGGCATCCGGTCAGCGTGGGATTCACGCACAATGCCCCGAAAGATACGAGCACGCATCGACGAATCCTCGGCGACACCGTGGAATTCGATCACGAATTCACCGGAATCGTTTTCTTCGCCGCCGACCTGGATGCGGCAAACCAACTGTCCGACGAGTTGCTCCGGCCGTACGCTCGCCAGTTCCTCGACTCACTTCCCGCATCGGAAACCTCCGACACCCTCAGCCGCACCAAGGAATTGATCGAAGTTCTGCTTCCGACCGGCCGCTGCTCTGTCGAGCAGGTGGCACGAAGCCTCGGGTTCGACCGGCGGACACTGCACCGTCATCTCGCCGAATCCGGAGATACGTTCACGGCCGTTCTCAATTCGGTCCGAAGCACCCTCGCGGAACGATTTGTCGCCAACCCTCGCTATTCATTGACCGAAGTGGCGGTCCACCTGGGGTTTTCGACGCAGGGTAGTTTCTCGCGCTGGTTTCGCACTCAGTTCTCGACGAGCCCGAGCGCATGGCGGACTCAACGCTCGATCAGCTGACCAGCACGACTCCGACGTAGGCGATCGTCGCCACCCACACGGTGGAAATCGCGGCCAGAACGAATGGTCGTGCGCCCACTCCACGAATGACGCTCAGCCGCACCCCCAGCCCGAGAGCGAACATCGCAGCAGCCAACAGCGCCGTCTGCACGGTCTTCGCCAATCCGAGAAGCTCATTTGGCAACATTCCGGTGGAGCGCAAACCCATGCAGCCGATGAATGCCACGACGAACAACGGAATCAGCGGGGGCCGCTTGGTGGCGGTGTTGTCGACCATCGTGCGTTGCCGAATGCTCAGAAACGCCATGACCGGCGCCAACATCAATACGCGCGCAAGTTTGACCACGGTCGCGACACCCAACGCGGTGGCGCCGAGAGCGCTGCCGGCAGCCACTACTTGTGCCACTTCGTGGATCGACCCACCGGCCCACATGCCCGCCTCGATCTCGTTCATACCGAAAGCATCGGCCAGCAAGGGGATCGTCGGAATCATCAGAGTTCCGAAGATCACCACCAGCGCTACAGCGGTCAGCAACTCTTCCTCTCGCGCATTCACCACACCGTCCGCAGCAGCCACAGCGGCTGCGCCACAGATCGAGAAGCCGCAGGCAATCAGAATCCTCTGCGACCAACTCAATCCCAGAAGCTTTCCGGCATACATGGTCCCGGCGATACCGAGGAACACTATCGCCACCACAACGGCGATCACTCCCCAACCCAAACCGACGATGTCGGAGAACATCAATTGCAGCCCGAGCAGAGCGATACCCACCCGAAGTAGCCGTTTCGCCGAGAATGCCAGGCCAGGTTGGAATTTCGCCGGCAAAGAGACGGTATTCGCCAACACCGCACCCGCCACGATCGCAATCAGCAACGGACTCACGGCGGAGGTGAACCGACCGGCTATCAGCGCGACCGTGGCACCCAAGGCGCACAACGCAACTCCGGGCACCAATGCAGCCACACTCGACCACCCTCGTACTTCTGACGAAGGGGCGACTGCGGGTTTCTCGGCCACGGACTTCACATCACGGTTCACTCATCCAGCGTCCTTGAGCCACCATCGCTCCGGTAGGGCGATTTCTACCATCACGACATATCAGATCGATATGGAATAGATGCTGGGTATAGCCTGTCTGCATGACCAGAAGGTGGCCCGACCTCACCACACTCGAGCTACTCGTCGGCATCGACGATCACGGAAGCCTCAGTGCTGCAAGCCGTCTGGCTCACATCGCACAACCGAATGCCAGCCGCGCCGTCAAAGCCCTCGAGCGGCAGCTCGGGATGCCACTCATACACCGAAGGTCGACGGGTGCGACTTTGACTCCGCAGGGGACCGTCATCGTCCACTGGGCGCGCCGCGTCCTCGCCAACTCGAGGCAGCTTCTCGACGTCGCCGAAGGGATGCGGACCGAACGATCCGCGGAATTGACCGTGTGTGCCAGCATGACCGTCGCCGAACATCTGATCCCGGCCTGGCTCGGCGTCTTTCGATCACTGCATCCTGGTGTCACCGTCCACCTTCAGGTCTACAACTCGACACGCGTACTCGAAGCCGTCGAAGTAGGAATGTGTGACCTCGGATTCGTCGAGTCACCGACCGTTCCGAAGAGCCTGCCCAGCGTCACCGTCGCTCGTGACTCGCTGGTCGTGGTCGTTCACCCGGATCATCCATGGGCGCGTCGACGAAAGCCGCTGACCGTCGCCGAACTGGCAGCGACACCGCTGCTGGTGCGTGAGCCCGGATCGGGAACCAGAACGACTCTCGACCTGGCGTTACACGAATACGAGCGCGGTGCACCGTTGTTGGAACTGGGTAGTTCGGCCGCGATTCGAACCAGCGTGCTCGGTGGCGTCGGCCCGGCGGTACTGAGCACGCTGGCCGTCGACGACCAGGTGAAGCAGGGAGAACTTCGGGTCGTAGCCGTCGAAGGCTTGGAACTCGACCGATCCCTGCGTGCAGTGTGGCGCCCGCCGCGTCAGCTCGAGGGCCCCGCAGGCGACCTGATGAAAGTAGTGCGTGCGAGCGGGTCCCGGAAATCCTGAAAGCGGCTTACTTCTTGTCGGCCTTCGCTGCCGCCTTTGCGGCCTTCTTGAACTCGCGGACCTCGAGCAAAGACTGTTCGTCGACCACGTCTGCAATCGAGCGCCTCGAGCCCTCGAGCCCGTAGTCGCCGGCCGCTTGGCGCCAACCTTTCGGCTCGACGCCGATCTGTTTTCCGAGCAACGCCAGGAAGATCCGGGCTTTCTGATCCCCGTAACCGGGTAGGGCTTTGAGCCGCTTCAGCACTTCCTTGCCATCAGGATTTCCCGAAGTCCAGATCGCCGCGGTGTCGCCGTCGTAGTTCTCGACGATGAACTGGCACATGAGCTGGATACGCTCGCCCATCGACTTGGGGAATCGGTGCACAGCCGGAGGCTCGGCACAGATGGCGATGAACTCGTCGGTGTCCATGTCGGCGATATGCCTGACGTCGATACCGCTGAGCCGATCCGCCAGCTTCTTCGGACCTAGGAAGGCCGTTTCCATCGGAACCTGTTGATCGAGAAGCATTCCGATCAACAACGCCAACGGGTCCTCGGCCAGGAGGGCATCAGCTTCGGGATCACCGACAAGGTTCAGTTGAAGTGCCATGAGTCCGATACTGCCACGTCAGGCGGCAGTTGTGACCGGCGCCGACGCATCCGGCGCCGGAATCTTCCACTTCTTCCAGCCGAACAGAACCAACGTCGAGACCGCGGCAAGCGTGAAGACCCAGAGGTAGACGCCGACGGTCGGAATCCGCAGATACTCGGGCGGCACGAACATGAACAGGCCCATTCCGACAAAGCGATCCGTACCCGGAATGACCGACGGGTCCCACCAAGTGTGAGACCAGTTCAAGACCGGGAGCAGGAAAACGAACGGCGCCATCCACGCCCAGCGCTTCTTCGACACCATCGCGTAGTGCGCGGCGAGGACGACCAGCGGGACGAACCACACCCAGTGATGACCCCACGAGAACGGCGAGACAGTGGTCGCAGTCAACCCCGTCATGGTGAGGCCGAGCAATTTCTGGCCGTGCCGGTGAGCAATCCACGCGGCACCGAGTCCGAGGCATACTGCCAGCGCACTGAAGACGAGGACCAGGACCCGCGACGGCGTCGGAGTGTGAGTGAGCTGAGCAATCAGACCGGACACGGACTGGTTGCTCGGAGCATCCGTCGGTCCGACGCGTTCGCTGTCGACAAGAGTGCCGGTCCAGTACTTGTACGCATCGTTGTAGATCACGACGAAACCAATCGCGACGGTCGCCGCGAACGTCACGACGGCCGTCACCAACGCACGCCATTGACGAGTGATGAAGAGGTACGCCCAGAAGAAGGCCGGAGTGAGCTTCACACCGGCGGCGATGCCTGCCCCGATTCCTCGGAGCCGACTCTTCTCGTCCCGACCGAGGTCCCACACGATCAAGAGCAGCAGGAAGATGTTGATCTGCCCGAGCCAGAGCGTCGTACGTATCGGTTCCATGAACAGAAAGATCGTGGTGGCCAACGCACTGACGGCGTACGCCTTCACGTCGAGCCGATAACCGAGGTACTTCCAGCACAACACGATCACTGCGAACAACGCAGCGATGTTCAAACCCGTCCACACGACAATCGCCTGTTTGAACGAGAGCACCGCCCACACCGTGAACAGCAAAGCCGCAAACGGGGTGTACGTGAACATCATCCCTTCCAGGACTGGCCCGTCGTACAACGGAAGGCCCTGAACCACAACGCTGCCGCCGTGGCGGTAGACGTCGAGATCGAGGAAATTTTCGAAGATCCCCCAGTACCGCGTATTCATCGGCACGGCGAAAAGAACCATCAGCACGGATGCGACTGCCAGAACACCGAGCACAGAGAATCCGAGAACACCGACACGGAGACTGCGTCGCGGTATGTCAGCTTCGATGACCGACTCTGATTTCGCGGTGTGCGCCTCGAAAGAAGGCCCATCCGAAGCGTTGATCGCGCCCGTCACTACAACCTCCGGGATTTACACCCTATGTCGGGAATTGATGCTCCGAACGGTACAAGACGAGACCGAAAAGTACCGACCGGGCACGCCGCTTCGAGAACTCAGATCTCGGAGAGACGCGATTCGGTGGCTGCGAGCAGGACACACGTCGCCACGCCGTCCATGGCAACTTCGAGTTCAGCCGTGGACGGGAAGCTCGGGGCCAACCGGATGTTCCGGTCATCCGGATCCGTGCTGTACGGGAAAGCCGATCCGGCAGCGGTGAGCGCGATACCCGCGTTCTTCGCCAGTTCGATGACCCGCTTGGCCGTGCCGTCGACCACGTCGAGGCTGATGAAGTATCCGCCCTTCGGCTCGGTCCAGGACGCAACCTTCGAAGCACCTAGACGATCCTCGAGGATCCGCAGTACGAGCTCGAACTTGGGTGCGAGGAACGCGCGATGCTTCTCCATGTGCGCACGAACGCCGTCGGCATTGCCGAAGAAACGCAGGTGGCGAAGCTGATTGACCTTGTCAGGTCCGATGCTCTTCTTACCCAGGAACTTCTGGTACCAGGCAAGGTTTTCCGCCGAGCTACCGAAGAAGCTCACACCAGCGCCGGCGAAAGTGATCTTGGACGTCGACGCGAACACGAGCGGACGGTTGGGGTGTCCGGCCTCCGCTGCCATCGAGAGAATGTCGTAGGAAGGTGCGGTCTCGCCGACGAGAGGATGCACGGCATATGCGTTGTCCCAGTACAGGCGGAAGTCCGGCGCGGCCGTCGGCATCGACGCGAGCGTCCGGACAATTTCTTCGGAGTACACGGCACCGGTGGGGTTCGCGTAAACCGGAACCGCCCACATGCCCTTGATCTGCGGATCTGACGCAACAAGTTCGGCGATCTTGACGACATCCGGGCCGTCGTGGTTCATCGGCACCGCAATCATCTCGATGCCGAGGGACTCGGTGATCGCGAAGTGGCGGTCGTAGCCCGGTGCGGGGCAGAGAAACTTGATCTTCTCTTCCTGTGCCCACGGCCGGGCCGAATCCGGAGTGCCGTGCAGCAGTGAGAACACGACGTTGTCGTGCATGATCTCGAGGCTCGCGTTGTTGCCGGCGAGAAGGTTCGCAACGGGGATACCCAGCAGCTCACCGAAGATGGCGCGCAGTTCCGGCAGACCGGTGAGTCCGCCGTAGTTACGGCAGTCGGTGCCGCTGCCGTCTCGGAAGTCACCGTCGCCGGGCAGCGTCAGCAGCTCTGCGGAAAGGTCGAGTTGTTCCGGGGAAGGCTTACCGCGGGTCAGATCGAGTGCGAGCTTCTGCGCCTGGAGCTGCGTGTACTTCGCGCTCTGGCTCTCATGCTCGGAGGTGAGTTCTTCATGGCTCATCAACCCGATCTGGGTTTGGATAGGCATCCGGAGCGGCCTTTCACCGACGAGGCGGGGTCGGGTATGTGAAAAAAATAGAGGACCCCGCGCACCCGGCAGAGCCCGTTGACCCTTGCTGCCTTCCGGCCCTGGGGGAGTTCACAGGATGCGCGCCGCGCGGGATCCAATGAACAGTGTAGACGGCTTTCGTCGGCCGCTGCACACCACCTACCGGGGTGGAGATGCAAACCCTGAGAACCACCGGTTCTTCGCAGGTCAGGTACCCGTTTAACGCTTCACGCCTGCAATTGGGTATGCTGCTCCACGGAGGATTCGCCTAGTGGCCTATGGCGCTCGCCTGGAACGCGGGTTGGGTTAACGCCCTCAGGGGTTCAAATCCCCTATCCTCCGCCAAAGGAACCCCTGTGAACTGCTGAGAAGCGGTTCGCAGGGGTTCTTTTTGCCCGGGCTCAGGCACGTCGCATGAACGAACCGCCGTCGAAGGGTAGGTCGTCGTCGACCGACGCGCGGTCGGCTCGTTTCACCACGTGAGGTTCAGGTGCGGCCAGCGCCTGATCGAACGCGTCCACTGCATTGAAAGCATTCATTGCCCTGGCGACGCGAGGGTCACGGAGGAGTGGGGCGCGTAGTTCTTGCGCGGCAGACGCTGCTGACGCAGAAGCGGTTCGGTGGGCCGCTGCGATCGAGGCGGAGAGCGCAGCCGCGCCGGCCCGGAGACCGCTCTCGGTGAGTTGCAAGTCAGTGATCGCGCCGTACGCGTCGACCTCGACGCTGACTGCACCACCTCCAGCATCTGCGCGGGCGCGAACCTTCCCGACCTCGGCGTCGACTTGGCGAGCGAGGACAGTCAACTCGGGAAACGAGGACGCGGGCCCGGTCAAGGTTGATCGATCTGCACGGGCGCGTTCGGACGATCCGATGCATCGGGTCGGGGGAAACACGGCGACGACCCGGTCAAACTTGCTCCCCGCGCGTACTCCTCCAGAACCATTCGATATCCATCCGGCAAGATTGTCTCGGTGCTCGTCGAGTCCCCAGCGGAGTCGTACGTTCGAAACTTCCAGCCGCGCTCAGTCCACAGATTGCGAATCGGATCACCGAAACCTGGGATGTCGGCGGTTTCAGTTGAGGTGAGGAAGTACGTCACGCCGTAGTCCACGGATGTGTCCTTCGACAGATTGCTGTCATTGCACGGGACGGTGCCACCCGGATCGAGGGTGACCTTCTGGTTCAGTTCGGAATACCGCGTCAAGTAGGCGCCCGGCGGCAGTACCGTGATCGTGTCCGTCATGTATTCGATCACCTTGGCCTGTGCCTGCATGAGGGTCAGATTCAAGTTGGCTTCCATCACTTTCCCGTTCTCCGTCGTCGTACACGCCGACAGCAGGGTCGTACACGCCGACAGCAGGATTGCCACCGCGATACTGCTCATGCCGAGTGCTTTACGGCGTCGCGTTGCGTTGGTCATGGCGCTCCTAGTCCGGCGATCACGTGGCCCATCCCGGCAAGAGCCGGGTTGGTGCGTTCCCAATACTCGCTGTGTGCGACTGGGCTGGGGAGCTCGCCCAACAGACCCGCGTCGATCCCGGTTCCGGGTGCGGACTCGATGACAGTGGCACCGAATTCCGATCAGCGGAAGATCGTTCGCGGGGTTCGCGCCATGCGAGAGACCGCCGAACACGTCCCCGATCATCGGAACCGGATCATTTGCCGCGGCGGCGGCGTACACGTGGCCACCGACATGTTCCGGGGCTTCCCACGAAGAACAGATCATTCGCGTCCATTGATCGTCCGTCCGAGGCGCCGCAGCGCCGATCACGGTCGATCCGTAAATGTGTCCGATGACCGTGTTGCATTAATGCGTGCCGTCGTGGGATGCACGCAGTCCGTCTTGGAATCGATCCAGCGATCCCGCGCCGCCGTCGGCGTACCCGTCGAGCCCTGCTTGTGGAATCGTTTGCGGCGCATCATATCCACACCAGGCCATCACCGAAGTCGACCCGAAAGTTCCGGCCTTTCCAACGCCTTTTGCCCCGAATCCAACCGCCGCCCGCTTGCAGTACTTCGTTCCCCACCCAAGCCCCCCGGCTTCGAATCGACATGCGAAAAGCAGCGTAGCAGCGCATCGACTGCTTCAGAACCACGAAAATTCGTTTGACAGACTCACGAACTCGAAGCCAGACTTTCCGTCCAACCCAACAATCGGGAGTACGCGTGCTTGCCGGCCAGACCAATCTGCTCGCGGATTGCAGCAGTTGCTTCGGCCTGTGCTGCGTCGCACTCCCCTTTTCCAAGTCCTCCGACTTCGCGACCAACAAGAATGCCGGCGACCCCTGCAAGAACCTGCAGCAGGATTTCCGCTGCGGCATTCACACCGGATTGCGAAAGAAGGGCTTCACCGGTTGCACCGTGTACGACTGTTTCGGTGCGGGACAGAAGGTTTCACAGCAGACCTACGACGGCATCAGCTGGCATGATGGCCCGGAGACCGCGTCAGACATGTTCGAAACGTTCCCTGTCGTACGCCAGTTGCACGAACTGCTCTGGTATCTCGCCGAAGCCCGCTCGCTGAAGCAAACCCACTCGATACGAAAGGAACTCAACGCTGCACTCGCAGAGACGGAAAGCCTGACCAATGGCACGCCTTCGCAGATTCAAGCCGTCGACGTCTCAGCACACCGAGCGACAGTCAACACACTGCTCTTGCAGACGAGTAACCTTGTGCGCTCGCCGATCTCAGGCAAGAAGGGTCGCAAACTCGACCACCGCGGCGCAGACCTCATCGGCGCCAGATTTCGTGGTTCCGATCTACGTGGAGCCAACTTTCGCGGGAGTTACCTGATCGGTGCAGACCTCCGCGACTGCGAACTCGATCGAGCTGATCTGATCGGTGCAGACTTGCGCGGCACCGACATTCGCGGCGCAAAACTCCGCGGCAGTATCTTTCTCACTCAGTTCCAGATCAACGCGGCGGTTGGCGATTCGGCTACCACACTCCCCGATTCACTGACCCGCCCCAGCCACTGGGCCTGAGCCCGACTGTCAACTCCGTCGACTGTCAACTCCGTCGACTGTCAACTCCGTCGACGGAGAACGACCTTGTTGGCGTCCGGATCGACGGACACCCACGGCGGGTCACCGTCGGTTCCGTCCTCACGATGCATCAACGCGCTCTGCCGCTGTTCGAATTCATGATGCTTGGACCCCTGAAACAGGGCAGCAACCTCTTCGAAGCCCGCCGCCGAGACCGGACGAGTCGTACGCCCCCGGGTCCACGGCAGGGCCCGGCCACCGGTAAGCCGGTTCCAGAGAGTCTCGGCGAACGCGAACAGGACCAGCAGCACGAGCAAGCCTGGCAGCGTCAACGCGAACAGAGTGCCCATGAAAGAAGTCTAGCGGCGAACGCCCCAGGTCCCCTCAACTTTTGATCAGCCACCTTGTTGTGGCCATGCGGTGGATGATCTGCCAGAATGCAAGCTGTTACGACTAGTAACACCTTCGGGGGGAGGATTTCACGTGAGCTTGATACTTGCAGCTACCGACCGTTCGGAGCTTGCCCAGACACTCGGGGCCGAATTAGTACATTTTGGTCATCAAACACAGCTCGTCCGCACCGGGCGCCGCCTACTCGACGACCTGGACACCGACAGTTTCGATATCGCCGTGATCGATCTCTTGTTGCCGGACATCGACGGCTACGAGATTGCACGACAGATCCGCTTGCGCAGTTCGATGCCGATCATGATGTTGGTGGATACCCACGAGGACATCGACGAAGCACCACATGGCGCTGTCTCGGACTTCGTACTGAACCCGATCGATTCTCACGCGCTCGATCTTCGGGTCACCGCGATCCTTCGTGAAACCGCGCATCCCGCCGCCGGAAAACACCAACGTCACGGTGACCTGCTCCTCGATCGACGTGCAATGACGGCGACGATGGGCGGAAAGCTGCTCGTCCTCAGCCGGACCGAATGGCGGGTACTCCTGGAACTGTCGACCGAGCCTGGGCGCGTGTACTCGCGTGATCATCTGATCCGAAACGTCTGGGGTTCCGACCACGAAAAGACACGTGTGGTCGACGCGACCATTCTCAGCTTGCGGTCCAAACTCGAATCCAATCCCGCGAAACCGAAGTACATCAAAACCATCCGGGGGTTCGGATATCGCTTCGGCCCGGTCGAATGAACTCGCCTTCGTGTCGGTGGCGCTCGATAGGCTCTTGTCATGGGTTGGTACACACCACAATCGGTCGCCCCGGATCTCTCCGACATCCTGGTGTGTGGCTGGACGGCGTGCGCAGAAGGTGAACACCTGCTCGTGCCCGATGCTTGCATGGACGTGCTGTGGATACGTGGCGTCGGCATACGCGTCTGTGGCCCCGAAACCGCTGCATGGTCATTCACTCTTCCGCCCGGAACACGCTCCGTGGGTGTTCGATTCCGCCCTGGATCGGCATCGCCGATGTTGCGAACCTCGGCGTCCGAGCTTCGAGATTCTCGCGCTGACCTCAGCGCTGTAACCGACGCACGCACGGAACGAATACTGTTGAACCGCTTGGAAAATTCCGAAGACCACGAACAAGTCTCGATCCTCGAAAGCGCTGTCCGGAGTTGGGCAAGTTCGAGTTTCCGTCACGATCCGGTGATCAACCACGTCCGCACCGCACTGTCCGAACATTCGTGGAATGTCAGCACTCTCGCCGACGCGGCGGCACTGACTTCGCGCCAACTCCAGCGTCGATGCAACGACGCCTTCGGATACGGCCCTGCAACGCTGCGCTCGATCCTGCGCCTCCAGCGTTTCATGGCGCTCGCTCGCAGTCGACCCGCACTGGGCCTCGCTGAATCCGCAGCCCACTGCGGATTCAGCGATCAGGCCCACTTGACGCGTGAATGCCGCCGAATCTCTTCGCTGACCCCGGCAGCTCTACTGCGAACCCAAGCCCCCGACTGGCACGGGTCGGATACCGTTGTCGCGCTGGCAGAGGGAGACGCGGTCGCATGATCGCTACCGCGCTCCCCCGCCGTCACTTCTGACTGAAAAGCGTCCTGGCAGAACACAGCCCGCCGAGGGAGAGCACTGCGACCGTCATGTAGTAGTAGCTCGGAGCGTCGAGCGAGCCTGTTGTACTGATCAACCAGGTCAAGACCAACGGCGCGATTCCGCCGAGCAAGGTCACGCCGAGGTTGTACGACAAAGACATCCCGGTAGCCCGGATCTCCGCCGGGAACAGCGAACTCATCAAGGCAGGCAAGGGGCCGAAGGCAAACGCCATGATGACGCCCAGGGCCGAAACAACCAGGACGAGCGTCAGAGTCGAGGGGTGATCGACCATCAGTTTGAAGAGCGGCCAGGCCAGGACGATTGCCGCAACGGCGGCCCAGGTCATAACTCTCGCAGGTCCGACCCGATCGGCAAGATGACCGATCAACGGCACGGTGATCAAGGTGACCAGTCCGGCGACGATTCCGCCGAGGTAGCCGGCAGAGGCGGATACTCCGAGGTTCTTCACGGCAAACGTCGGCATGTACAAGATGAGGTAGATCGAGATCGTCGCGACGCCGACTACTGCGGCGCCGGTAAGCACCCGGCCGAGATGCCTGGTCAGCGTCGTCTTCAGTGGGGCTTTTTCCGGAACGCTCGTCTTGAAATCGTCCGTTTCATCGAGCTTGGCGCGGATGTAGAGACCGACCGGCCCGACGATGATGCCGAAGAAGAACGGAACGCGCCAGCCCCACGAGTAGAGCGCTTCATGCGAGAGATGGGTATTGAGCACGTATCCGAACAACGATGCCAGGAAAACCGAAGCACCCTGGCTGGCAACCTGCCAGGAAGAGTAGAACGCCTTCTTGTGCGGTGCAGTTTCCACGAGGAAGGTTGTAGCAGTACCGAATTCACCGCCTGCGGAGAATCCTTGAATGAGTCGCGAAACCAGGATGACGACGCCGGCCCACGGCCCGATCATCGAGGTCGTCGGCGCCACGGCCATGATGAGCGTGCCGATCATCATCAGCATCATCGTCAACGTCAAGGCGTTCTTGCGCCCGCGACGGTCGGCATAGCTTCCGAGAACCATCCCGCCAAGCGGCCGGATGACGTATGAGATCGCGAACGTCGCGAACGTCAGTATCAAGCCGAGAGTGTTGTCGCCGCCGGGAAAGAAGTTATGGGCGATGACCACTGCAAATGATGCGTAGACGATGACGTCGAACCATTCGAGCGCAGCGCCGAGCGAACTGCTGATCACCGCCTTGCGAGCAGCGGCCAGGCGTTCCGGGGTGACTGCTCCGGAGGTTGGCGTAGTTGCCGTGGACATGGTTTTCCTTAGGGGGTGAGGGTGGGTCAGGCGCGGGCGTGAGCGATGACGTTCCGAACGAACTGCTCGCACTGTGCCAATTGGTCAAGTGTCACGTACTCGTCAGGTGCATGCGCCTGAGTGATGCTTCCCGGCCCACACACGACAGTGGGGACACCGATACTCGCGAACATCCCGGCCTCGGTGGCGTACGCGACCTTTTCGTCCGAGGACCGACCACCCCATTGTTCGACCAGTGCGGCCGCCGAAGCATTCGCATCCGTCTCCAGGGGAGGAACCGAGGCCGACACGTGCATCGTCACGGAGGCTGACGGGTTTTCTTCCTGCATCAGGTTTTCGATCCGATTCGCCTCGGCGGCAAAGCGTTCGAGCAAATCTGCGGCGCCAGCTGAGCTGATGCTCCTGAATTCGAAAGTGATGGAGCAATCCTCGGGGACAGTGTTCACTGCGATCCCGCCGGATACGAGATTGACCGAACACGTCGTCCAGGCCACGTCGAATGCGTCGTCGTACGGGCCGGACGCACGGAGCTCGTCGGCCGCGCTTCTGACGAATCGAATCAACTCCGCGCCGTATTCGATCGCGTTGACTCCTTGCGGAGTAAGCGACGAGTGCGCCGAAACACCATGCAGATCAACACGTATGACATTCATCGACTTGTGTGCGCGAATGACCCGCATCTCCGACGGCTCTCCGACGACGCACACATCAGGGCGCAGGTTCCGGGAAACAACCTCCTCGACCAACCCGGCCGCACCGATGCAGCCGACTTCCTCGTCGTAGGAGAATGCAAAGTGAATCGGCTTCGCCAGCGGCCGAGCAACGATGTCGGGGATCGCCGCGACAACGATCCCGATGAACGACTTCATGTCGCACGTGCCGCGTCCGTACAGACTTCCGTCGCGAATTTCGGGAGTGAAAGGGTGGCTGCTCCAGTCTTGATCGTCGACCGGCACTACATCTGTATGGCCGGAAAACATCACTCCACCGGCAGTGCTTCCGTCAGGAGGCGTGAATGTTGCCAACAGGTTCAGCTTGGAACCCTCGTCGTCGGAAACGAGTATCGGCTCGACCCCGTGGCGACGTAGTTCCGCGGCGATGAGATCGATCAACGGTCGATTGCTCACGGCACTCGTCGTATCGATTCCGATGAGGCGCTGCACCCAGTCGAGACTTCTCTCGGTTGGAACAGCGGACAACGTGGTGGACGACATCTGGGTTCTCCTTTCACAGCACGAACACAGTGGGCACTTGCCACCGCGTTCTGCCCTTCGAGCATGAATGAAGTGATCCCAGACACAAAGAAGATGCACGATACTTGCATCATGATCGAAGAAACGCAGGATTCCGCCGTGCTCGACGACGTCGACCTCGCCCTGATCAATTGCCTGCAACTCGACCCGCGAGCGTCGTGGCGCACGATTGGTGACGCGCTCAAAGTCGATCCGGTTACCGTCGCGCGCCGCTGGCAGCGGCTACAGGACTCCGGCACCGCCTGGGTCTCCGCGAGGGCAACCGGCCACGGCCGCCCGGAATCGTGTCTGGCTTTCGTGGAAGTCGACTGTACGACTTCGAACGCCTTGGCGATTGCGGAACGTCTTGCCCGCTGGCCGCAGGTTCTGAGCGTCGAACACACAAGCGGCCCAGGCGACTTGACTCTTCTCGTCGAGGTCAGAGACATGGCTTTCCTGTCGCGTTTCCTGCTTCGCTCACTCGCGTCGGTGCCCGGGATCGTCAGTTCGCGTGCGCACCTCGTCACCGAGGTCTTTGCGATCGGAGACGACTGGAAATTGCAGGTACTCGATGCCACGCAGCGGGCGGTGATGACAGACCGGCCTGTGCGCTACAAATATGCTCCGACGGATCAGCGCCATCACGGGAAGACTTTCGACGCGGTCGACCGCCAATTGATATTGAAGCTGGGCGAGGACGGTCGATCCTCGATTGCAGAGCTCACGGTCGGTACCGGCCTGAGCGAAAGTACGGTCAGGCGGCGACTTGCCGAACTGACGTCGCGCAACCAAATCGTGTTCCGCTGCGACGTGTCTCTACCGCTGTCCGGCTGGCCCCTCGTGACCTGGGTGTGGGGATATGTCGATCCCACGGACCGGTCGACGATTCGTGCTCTGGTGGAGCGAGTGCCTGGAACACGAGTGTGCATGCGGATATCCGGTGGACGCGCCAACACACTGCTCGCGATCGCCGCACACTCCCTTCGCGAAACTCCCATTACCGAAGTACAACTCGCACAAGAGGCACCGGGCCTGGTGGTGCTGAACAGGTCAGTGGTGCTGCGATCGATGAAGAGGGTGGGCCGACTTCTCGATGACGAAGGCAAGAGCGCCGGGGTCGTACCGATGGACATCTGGGCGGAAGCCCCGGAGATCGAGTGAATGTCCGAAATAATCAATCATGACGCGCCGCGGTGGAGAAGGATTGCTGTCATGACTTCAACAGAGATCTCCCCCGCCCAGCGTTATCGGGATCTGGCCGCCGGATTCACGGCGCGGATCGACGCCGTACCCGCCGACCGCTGGGACAACGATTCCCCCTGCGAGGGCTGGACCGCCCGCGACGTGGTGAGACACGTGCTCGACAGCGAACGAGACATGGTCAAGGTAGTCGGCCTGGAATTGGCACCCGGTCCGTCGGTCGACGACGACCCGTCGGCAGCCTGGGCGGCCGTCCGAGATTCGATGCAGGCCATTCTGGACGATCCGGCAAAGTCCACCCTCGAATACGACGGGCACTTCGGCCGGACCAACCTCGGGGCCACGGTCGAGGGGTTCTTGTGTTTCGATCTGGTCATCCACGGTTGGGATCTCGCAGCCGCGACCGGCACCGATACGACGATGCGTGACACGGACGTGGAGTGGGTGTCGGAGAAAGCCGCGGGCCTCGGCGAGTCGATCCGCATGAGCGGTGTGTGCGGCCCGGAAATACAGGTTCCGGACAACGCTGACAAAGCGACGAAACTCCTTGCCTTCCTCGGCCGGAAGGCGTGAAAAAGCACCCCTGACGTGGGCATTACTTCCATACACATGTAATGTCGCGGTATGCCGGAACGCCGAAAATCCTCCACGAGTCCAGACCTGCTTGCGGCGGCATTGTTCGATGTCGCCGCGGAATCCGGACTGGAAAATGCCAGCGTTCGCGAGGTCGCAAAACGGGCGGGTGTCTCGATCGGCGCAGTGCAACATCATTTCTCGACCAAGGACGAGATGTTCGCATTCGCACTGCGAACACTCGTCGATCGATTGTTGACCAGACTGGCCGAATCGTCCGCCGACGCGGACCCGCATACCGCCCTGTTCCAGGCGCTCTCGCAACTCCTGCCCCTCGACGAGCAACGCACGCGTGAGGCGCATGTGCTCGCCGCGTTTGCCGTGCGCGCCGCAACCAGTGAGTCACTCTCCGAAATCCGCCGGACAACCCTGTTCACAATCCGCACCGGCATCTCGACAGTTCTGATCGGGATCGGAACTCCGGAAGCGGAAACCAGAGCGGCACTTCTACTTTCAACCGTCAATGGATTGGCCCTCGACGCACTCGGAAGCCCCGCCATGTATCCGCCGCAGTACCTCGATCACGCTTTGGAAACCCAGATCCGCCTCACCCTGCACGACGCCGAGAACCCGCTCGCCTCCGTCGGGCTCGCCAGCTGACGTGGCAGGAGCAGGACGCTTCGCGCCGAGCCCGTCCGGCGATCTCCATCTGGGAAACCTCCGTACCGCCCTCTTGGCCTGGCTGTTCGCCCGCACCAGCGGGCGCGACTTCCTCATTCGCGTCGAGGATCTCGACCGTGTCCGACCCGGCTCGATGGAGCGACAACTCGACGATCTGCGCAGGCTCGGCCTCACATGGGACGGCCCAGTCGTCTTACAATCGCACCGTCTTCCCTTGTACCACAACGCTATCGAGCTACTACGCGAGCGCCACCTGACCTATCCCTGCTTCTGCACACGCAAGGAGATCCTGCAGGCACCGTCCGCTCCCCATGCTCCAGACGGCGCCTACCCCGGCACGTGCCGGAACCTGTCGAAGGCCGAACGCGCCGAGAAATCGGCAAGCGGCCGATCCCCCGCGCTGAGGCTACGGGCCGACATCGATTCGTTCACCGTGCACGACGAACTGTTCGGCGAGGTGACGGGGCAAGTCGACGACGTCGTCCTGCTCCGCGGAGACGGCGTACCCGCCTACAACCTCGCCGTTGTCGTCGACGACGGTGCGCAGAACATCGATCAAGTGGTCCGCGGCGACGACCTCCTGACCTCGGCACCGCGTCAGGCGCACCTTGCTCAACTGCTCGACATCGAACCGCCGTCGTACGCCCACGTTCCTCTCGCGTTGAACAGTGAAGGCAAACGACTCGCGAAGCGCGACGGCGCAGTGACTCTGGCCGATCAACTCGAGGCCGGACGCAGTGCCGAACAGGTCCTGACAATGATCGCGTCGAGCATCGGTCTCGCTGAACCCGGCGAAGTTGTCACACCGCCCCAATTGGCGGATCGATTCGACTCTCGCAAGATCCCCCGAACCCCGTGGATTTTCCCGGCGAAGTAAGTGAAGTTTCAATCGACACCTCGTCGGGACAAAAGCTCGATTGTCCGATATGACAAAGCCGTCCGCAATAGCTATTCGTTGGCAATTCTAGATTAGTGAAGTACGGTCAAGACTGGCGAAGGAAATTCAGGGCGAGTAGTCCCTGCAAAACTACGCCCGGGATCTGAACCTGGGATCCGACCGCAGTACCCACTTGCAGCATCCACGCTGACACGCACGTGCGGCACGGGCGACTCAGGACGAAAAGGAATACGCATGGTCCGCGAGCTTCGCGAGGCACTCGACGACCATCAATTCGAGGTGTTGTATCAACCCCAGGTCAATCTGAACTCGTCAGCAATTATCAGCTATGAAGCACTTCTGCGGTGGCGCCATCCGCTTCGAGGGTTGATCGAACCCCAAGATTTCATGCGCTCCGCCGAATCCTCTGGGCTCATCATTCCCATCGGGCTGCAGGCTCTGGACATGATCTGTGCCCAAACAGCGTCGTGGCCTGAGCACATGATGGTCGCGGTCAACTTTTCACCTCGCCAACTCGCTACCCCGCACGCCGCTCACGAGATCCTCGGAGCGCTGGACAGTTCAGAAACCCCACTGAGCAGAATCATCGTGGAAGTCACCGAACTCGGCGTCGTGGGTCGGCATGCCGCCGAGACCCTTCACGTCTTGCATAACGAGGGAATTCGAATCGCGCTGGATGATTTCGGGGCGGGCTTCGCGTCTTTCTCCGCGTTGTCGGAATTGCCGCTCGACATTCTCAAGATCGACCAATCCTTGACCTGGGCCGTCAGCGCAGCGGGTCGTGCTGGAGACCGCGCCTTCATGGTCATGGAGTCAATCGCCGACATCGCTCGGAAACTCGGGCTTGATTCGATCGCCGAGGGCGTCGAAACCGCGGAACACGCAGCCAACGTCTTGCGAGCCGGCTGCGACATGGGCCAGGGCTATTACTTCGGGAAGCCGCTTCCTGCGTCGTCCATAGTCACTCCCGTGTGAGCGCCAGCCACTTCAGTACGACGCCAAACTTCAGTACGACGACGATGCGCTCGCTATGAGTGCGACCACGAGAATCACGGCAAAAATGGCCAAGAAGGTTGCTCCGACCGCAATTCCGGCTATCGCAAGCCCGCGTCCCTCTTGACCTGTCTGCTTGATCTGATTGAGCGCGACGATTCCCAAAATGATTCCGATGATTCCGCCGAGACTGTAGAAACAACCGCCTGCAAGCGATACCACCAACGACGCAATTGCGAGACCATTGGTGCCGACTGGCTGCATCGGCGGGATGTATCCACCAGCGAATTGGTTCGGTTGACCGTACGCATTCGGCGGTTGACCGTATTGGGGCTGTCCGTATTGAGCTTGTCCGTATTGTCCGGGTTGCTGATATTGATTCGGCTGATATTGATTCGGCGGTCCGAAATTCTGCGGCGGCAGGTATGGATTGGGTTCACCAATTCCACCCGGCTGAGGCGTATTACCGGTTGGGTTGTACGACGGCGGCGGATAACCCGGGTACTGCTCGTTGGGAGTGGTATATCCGGGAACTTCAGGTGAAGACTGCGTTTCGGACGGGGACACGCCGTACCCCTCGGGCGGCAGGCTCGGAAATTCTCCGTATCCAGGTTTTGCCTGGTAATCGCTCGAAGAATCGTCGTTGTTGCCCCCAGAACTCGTCATACAACGCAGCCTAAACCACAGGTGACCTCCGAATCCAAGTGAGCAGATGTCATCCACATCGCTCTTTGATCCCAGTAGGGTCATATCCACTGTCACACTCGAGCGCGATATTTACGACTGAGGGGAACACATGACAACCGGCGGGTACGACCCCAACCAGAATCCAGAAGGAGGGAAGCAATTCCCACCCCAGGATCCATATGGCCAGCAGGGAACACCTCCTCCCGGAAGTTACCCACCTCCCGCAGGCCCCCCGCAGGGCGGTAGCTACCCGCCTCCTCCACAGGGCGGGAACTTCCCGCCCCCTCAGGGTGGCAACTACCCGCCGCCCGGTGGATACCCGCCGCCTCCGCAGGGCGGCAACTTCCCGCCGCCTCCGCAGTTCAACGACCAAGGTGCGTACGGCGGAGGAAATCGACTGCCCTCTGGCGCCGAAGCCGGTGGACTGGGTATTCGATTCGGCGCTCGCCTTATCGACTACATCATTCTCGGCCTAGTGGTCGGGCTCCTGATCATCTTCGTCGACTCGGGATACTGGATAACAGGCCTGTTGACTGCCCTTCTGACATTCGCATATTTCGTTGGGTTCGAGGTCACACAAGGTTGGACCCCAGGCAAGAAGCTCCTTGGGCTGTCGGTGAAGGCCCCGGGAGGCGCGGGCCTTCCCACTCCGCAGCAGTCCGCAATTCGCAACGCATTCAACCTCTTGTCGATCATTCCGATCATCGGAGGACTTCTCTCGCTCGTTGCGTACATCGTCATCGCGGTCACGATCAACAACAGCCCCACCAAGCAGGGCAAGCATGACGAGCTCGCTGGTGGGACTCAGGTAGTCAAGGGTTAGGTAGACATATATGACAACCGGTGGGCAAGACCCCAACCAGAACCCAGAAGACGGGAAGCAATTCCCACCCCAGGATCCGTACGGCCAGCAGGGAACACCCCCTCCGGGGAGTTATCCTCCACCGGCCGGTCCTCCGCAGGGTGGAAGTTATCCCCCGCCCGGCGGCTACCCGCCGCCCCCACAGGGCAACTTCCCTCCACCCCCGCAGGGTGGAAGCTATCCCCCTCCCGGCGGAAACTACCCGCCTCCCGGTGGGTACCCGCCTCCTCCCGGTGGTGGCAACTTCCCGCCTCCGCCCCCGAATGACTACGGCGCAGGCTTCGGCGCCCCCCAGCTTTCTGTGGGTGCGGCAATTTCCTACGGCTGGAACAAGTTCAAGGACAACGCACTGGTCTGGATCGGGATCTCGATCATCGCTTTTCTGATCGCCGGACTCATCCAGGGTGCTTTCAACGGCTTCGACTACACCAATACCGAATTCAGCGCGCTGTCGATCGTGGGTGGATTGGTCACCGCAATCGTCGGCTACATCATCCAAGCCGCATTCCTTCGTGGAGCGTTGAGCGAATTGGACGGAATCAAGCCGGCTTTCGGCACCTTCTTCCAATTCACGAACATCGGTGCAGTTGTTCTCGGCGGTTTCCTTGTCGCCGTCGCCACCTATGTCGGTTTGGTTCTGTGCATCATTCCCGGCATCATCGCGGCGTTCCTGCTCTACTACACGCTGACCTTCATCGTGGACAAGAATCAGGATGCGATTTCGGGCATCAAATCGAGCTACGCGTTGACCTCGTCGAACGTCGGAACGTTGATCCTGCTGGCGCTCGCTCTGATCGGTATCAACATCATCGGCGCACTGCTGTGCGGAATCGGTCTTCTCGTGACGGCGCCCGTCGCGCTGATCGCCAGTACCTACGCATACCGCGTGCTGACCGGCGGCCATGTAGCTGCCTGATCAGTTCGTTTGCATCACCGAAGGCCCTGCGGTTCCACGTGGAACCGCAGGGCCTTCGGTGTGTTCTGCGCAACTGGACGGTCGCCAACTCGCATCCGAGCGCCTTGTGGTGCTTGGATGACGGACGTGACAGCTCAGGATCAGCAAGACGAATCGACCCACGAAACCAAATTTGCGCACGTCAGCCGGGGTTATTACCCGACAATCGTCGCGCTCTTCACCGCAACGCTGCTGATCTCGAACGTGGCGGCGACAAAGGGGGTCGCCTTCTTTGCGGATTCCGACTTCTCGCTCGGTCCCTTGCAGATTCTGCCCATCATCACCGATGGTGGATTCTTCTTGTTCCCGCTTGCCTACGTCCTCGGTGACGTACTCAGCGAGGTGTACGGCTTCAAAGCGACCCGACGCGCGATCTACCTGGGCTTCGGCGCACTGATTCTTGCCGCCGCGTGCTTCTGGATCGCTGTGCAACTCCCGTCGGCAGAGTTCTACGAGAACCAGGCCGCCCTCGAAACCGTGGTCGGCGTCATTCCCCGGCTGCTGGTCGCAGGATTGGCCGCCTACCTCGTCGGCCAGCTGCTGAACTCCCTGGTCCTGGTCATGATGAAAAAGCGCATGCAGGAGAAGCACCTGTGGGCGCGGCTGATCGGCTCGACCGTCGTCGGCGAATTCGCCGACACCCTCATCTTCTGTTCCATCGCAGCCGGTGTCATCGGCATCAGTACGTGGGAAGACTTCATCAACTACGTGCTGGTCGGCTTCCTGTGGAAGACGCTTGTCGAGGTTCTGGTCATGCCGATCACCTACCGCGTCATCGCCTACGTGAAGAAGCGCGAACCGACCTACGTCTGAGGTGCAGGCGTCTTCGCCGCATAGAACTTTCCGAGCATGTCCGCTTTGAAGTCGTGGAAGTATCCGCCTTCGATGCTGGCTCGGATGTCGTCGACCAACTTCACGGTGAATCGCTCGTTGTGGATCGTGCACAGCGTCGACGCGAGCATTTCCTTCGCCTTGAACAGGTGATGGATATACGCGCGGGTGTAATTGGCGCACGTGTAGCAGTCGCACTCGTCGTCGATAGGCGTGAAGTCACGACGGAATCGGCTGGTGTTGATGTTGAACCGGCCGGAGCGGACGTAGATCGCGGCATTGCGAGCAACACGCGACGGATTGACGCAGTCGAAAGTGTCCGCGCCGTTCTCGATTGCTACGAAGAAGTCGTCCGGTTCACTGATGCCGAGCATATGACGCGGCTTGTTCTCGGGTAGTTCCTCGTTACACCAACGCACAATTGTGCCGAGGTTCTGCTTCTCGAGGGCGCCGCCGATGCCATAGCCGTCGAAGCCGTATCCGTTCTCGCCTTCGATCGACTCGAGTCCGCGGCAGGCTTGACGACGTAGATCTTCGTATTGCGCGCCTTGAATCACGCCGAAGAGAGCCTGATAGGGCTTGTCAGCGCGTTCAGCGGTGAGCTTCTCGTGCTCGTTGATGCAGCGGATCGCCCAGGCCTGCGTACGCTCGACCGATCGCTCCTGATAGCCGCGGGTGTTGAGCAACGTGGTGAGCTCGTCGAACGCGAACATGATGTCGGCACCCAGCTGATGCTGAATCTGCATCGACACCTCGGGGGTGAAGCGATGCTTACTGCCGTCGAGGTGCGATTTGAACGTCACGCCCTCGTCGTCGACTGTCGCGAGACGCTCCTTGCCCTTCGCGATGACGTCGTCGGACTGCACACCGACGGCCTCCATCGCGAGCACCTTCTTGAACCCGACACCAAGCGACATGACCTGGAAGCCGCCGCTGTCGGTGAAGGTGGGCCCGTCCCAGTTCATGAACTTGCCCAGCCCGCCGGCCTCGTCGACGATGTCGGGTCCCGGCTGCAAGTACAGGTGGTACGCATTGGCGAGCAACGACTGCGCACCGAGTTCCTTCATGGACTCGGGCAGCACGGCCTTGACCGTGGCCTTGGTTCCGACGGCCACGAACGACGGCGTCGCGATATCACCGTGCGGTGTGTGGATGGTGCCGGTGCGTCCGAGCCGGTCCTCGAGCCTGGTCCCAATGGTGAAAATCGACTCGGGACGCTTGTCGACGGAGGGCGCGGGCGGTGGCGGTACTGCAGAAGTCACGGGCTCAATCCTGTCACAGGAGCAAATATCGCCGTGATCACAGCGAAGAAAGTTCCTACGCGATCAGCATCCGCATTGGTCTACTGACCGAACCCGAGCGGTACCGCCGCGTGAGGGTCCCCACCATACTTCCCACTACACATCCCCCGGCTCGACCGGTTTACCCCGCCAACCCGCTGACAGGAGCTCACTTGACGAGACAGACCGGCCAGACCTACAACTTCGTCACCGTCGACGTCACAGACTCGATTGCCACCGTGACTATCGACAAACCTCCAGCCAACGCATTCAACCCCAGCATGATCGCCGAGCTTCTGGAGATACTGCCGGTACTCGCGTCGGACCAGACCGTCCGCGTCATTGTCGTGACGGGCACTGGACGGTTCTTCGTCGCCGGTGCGGACATCACCGTGATGCGCGAGCTGACGGAAGAAACTCAGCGCGCGATGCGCCCGTGGGTCGACGTACAGCGGATCCTCGAGTCGGCTCCCAAACCTGTCGTCGCGAAGATCAACGGGCACGCACTCGGCGGCGGAGCAGAACTGACGTTGGCCTGCGACTTCCGCATCATGGCGCAGTCGGCGACCATCGGCTTCCCCGAGATCGGACTTGGGCTTTTTCCGGGTGCCGGTGGCAGCCAGCGACTTCCACGCCTCATCGGCGCTCACCGAGCCAAAGTGCTCATGATCGAAGGCAAGCGCCTCAGCGCCGAGCATGCACTCGATATCGGCCTGGTCGACACCGTCGTTGCGGACGCCGACCTCGATGCGCATTGCGCTGACCTCGCACGCGAACTCGCGACGAAACCCACTGCCACCATCGGAATGATCAAACGCATTGTCGACGAGGGCATGTCGTTGCCGCTCGATCAAGCGCTGGATCTCGAATTCGAGGCAGTGCTCGACCTGATCAAGACGGACGACGCTGCTGAGGGACTTCAGTCATTCCTCGACAAGCGGTCCCCCACCTTCACGGGACGCTGACAGCTCCCATTTACCGAGAGGCCATCATGCTCAACAAATTTCAGAAGAAATGGGTGGGCGCAGTCGCTTCTCTCGCCGCCCTGACGATCGCGGTCAGCGGATGCACCCGGCCCGCTACCGACAACTCCGCGGAAAGTGGTGGCCTGGTACGGATCGCGGTGGGTGTAGACCCGTCGTACGCCCCGATTTTCCTGGCCGACCACGAGGGCATGTTCGAGGCCGCCGGCCTCGACGTCCAGGTCATCCAGACGGAAGGCGGGGCGGCGGGCGCCCAGAACGTCGTAGCCGGAACTTCGGAACTCTCCGGCAATGCCGACTCGACAGCACTGTCCGTCATGGCCGCCAATCCGAGCCTGCGGGCGCTGGGCGTATTTCAGGAATCCGACCGATACTTCCAGGTTGTACTGAGGAATGGCGTCGAGCCGAAGTCGATCAAGACCATGGGCGTCTTCCCCGGCATCGGCCTCTACTTCACGAACCAGTACCTGGCCAGTCTCGGCATCGACCCCACGACGGTCACACTCGTGAGCACAAGCCCGCCCGAACAGCCTGCTTTGCTGGCGCGCGGTGACATCGACGGCTTCCTGTCCTTCGACCCCTGGGTGACGCAGAGTGTCAATACCGGCGGGCGCGTTGTTGCCACGACCGGCGACTTCGGCGCCAAGTACGCCCAATGGATCATCGCTTCGGACAACTGGTTGTCCGCGAACGAAGAAACCGCAGGCAAGGTGTTCAAGGTGATCTCGGAAGCGTCGGCAATCGTGAACTCGGATCCGGATCGGGCTGCAACCGCAATTGCCGCGTCTATCCAGATGGACCCGGCCGAGGCCGCAGACCGGGTGACCCAAATCGATTTCGGTGGACGCGGATTCACCGAGGACGACGTGGAGCGCGCAAACGAACTTGTTGCATTCTTCCGCGAGCAGGGCAAGATCTCCGCGGACATCGATCCGTCCGCTGTCCTCCTCTCGGGATGGTTCGAGCAGAACGCCGCCTGAGCGGAGAGTGAGAACGGGTCCGGTGGGCAGACCGAAATCATGTCGCCCACCGGCCCGCAGAACTACGTTCGACACCAGTCGGTTCGGCGATATCTTTCGATTGAAACGGAGTAGTTGTGGTGCATCCCCCGGTACGGGTCGTAGAGATTTCCAGTCCGTTTGCGCGATTCGCCGGGCGCATCCTGGTCGGGCTGGGTTTCGAGGTCATTCTGGTAGAACCACCCACCGGTGACCCCAGTCGCACCGAGTCCCAGGGTGATTCGTACTTGCATTGGCATGCGGGCAAGAAGTCCGTTGTCCTCGATATCGACGACAGCAACGATCGCCTCGCTTTCGAAGCACTGCTGCGCAGTGCCGACGTCCTGCTCGACGGCAGCGCGACCGGCGCTCTACGCGACAACCGAGGATCTCTCGTTCACGTACGAGTGACACCCTTCGGCACAACCGGACCGCGAAGTGACTGGAAGGCAACAAATCTGACCGTCGCGGCACTCGGCGGGATGATGGCCCAGGTCGGCGATCCCGAGCACCCTCCACTGCTGCTCCCCGAACTCCAGGCTGAGCAGCTCGCCGGAATCAATGCCGCAATCGGCGTGCTTCTCGGACTGCGTTCGCGATCCAAGGGCCACAACCCGTTGCTGGAGATCAGCGCTCAGGAATGTGTTGCCGCCGCGCTGGAAGCGGGCACTCTTGCCTACATTCACGAGGACCGCGTACCACCGCGTCCGGGCCGGGTACATCCGCTCGTTCCGCACGGACTGTTCCAGGCCGCCGACGGTTATGTCGGTGGCGGCCTCGGCGGTAGCCCCCGCATGTGGGACGGCATGTTGGCCTGGCTGATCGACAACGATGCTCAGGACGATCTCGATCAACCGGAGTGGTCCGACGCGGTCTACCGAAAGACGCATCAGGAACACATTTTCGACGTTCTGTCCGCCTTCATCGCGAAGTGGCCGAAGGAAGAATTCGCGGTCAGCGCGCAGTCACGCAAGTTGCCGTGGGCAGCGGTCGACCGGCCCGAAGAACTGCTGCGTAACCCGCAACTCAACGACCGGGACTTCTTCACCGACGTGACCGGAGATCACGGTACCTACCGCGATCTCGGGTTCGGCTTCGCTTTCCCCGAAGGCCGGCGCATCGGAACGCTCGAGGCTGCCCGGTTGGGCCAGCATCAGGAACTCTTGAAGGCCACCTCGCCTGTGGCAGTGAACGAAACCCACGAGTTCAGCGGTGGCAGCACGCCCAGCCTCGAAGGTGTCCGCGTCCTGGATCTCACGTGGGTGTTGGCGGGCCCGTACGGCACCAGAATCCTTGCCGACCACGGTGCCGATGTCATCAAGGTCGAATCGATCGGACGCCCGGACCCGACTCGCTTTGCACCGTTCATGCATCTCTCGCGAGGACCGCACGACAATCCGAACACCAGCGGGTACTTCAACGACGTCAACCGCAACAAGCGCAGCATCACACTCGATACCCGATCCGCAGAGGGCCTTTCGGTACTGCGCGACCTGATCAGGAACTCCGACGTCGTGGTCGAGAATTTCAGCTCGTCGGTCATGGACAAGATGGGGCTCGGCTACGAACAACTCCGGGAGCTCAACCCGGACATCATCTACGTGTCGATGTCCGGGATGGGTCACACCGGTCCTCGCAAGGACTGGGTGTCGTATGCCGACATCGTTTCGGCAAGTACCGGTTTGACCGCACTGACCGGCTGGAACGCCGATGACGTTGTCGGAGTCATCTACGGCCATGGCGACATCGTCGCCGGACTGCAAGCCGGCGTCGCGATGCTGGCAGCCCTCGACTACCGCGACCGGACCGGCCGGGGACAGCACGTAGACCTGTCACAACTCGAAGCCATGGCAGCGCACATGGGTACCAGCGTTCTCCGAGCCGCCCGGTCACAGTCCCCCGATCCGATCGGCAACAGCCATCACGAACTGGCACCACACGGCGTGTACCCGTGCCTCGGCAGCGACCGGTGGTGCTCGATTGCCGTTCGCGATACCACGGAATGGAATGCATTGTGCCGCATCATCGAAGCAGAGAAATGGATCGGCAATCCTGACTTCGCGAGTGCAGAAAGCCGCCAAGCCGATCACGAACGTATCGACGACGCCATCGCCGACTGGACCAGGACTCTGTCACCCGAAACCGTCATGGAACGCTTGCAATCGGCGGGTATCGCGGCCGGCACCGTCCAGGACGGACGCGACCTGGTCGAGAGCGATCCACATCTTCGGGCACGCAGTTTCTATTCGGCACAGGAACACCCCCTCGCCGGAACATTCCTCCACGAAGGCATCCCCGTTCGCCGGAACTCCGAACCCGGCTCGATCCGACGCGCTGCGCCGGTGCTGGGCGCGGACACCGACGACGTCCTCGAGTCGGTGCTCGGATACAGCGACGAACTGATCGCCGGACTTCGCGACCAGTCGATCCTGTCCTGACCGCACTCATATTCAGTACATCCATTCACAGATCGCTCCTAGGAGACACAATGCGCGCGGCCCGACTCCATCAGTTCGGCACTTCACCGGTCATCGACGACATCGACATTCCCACACGTGAATCCGGTCAGACGCTCGTGCGCATCGACGCTGCCGCGCTCGGCCATCTCGACATCACCGTCGCGAGCGGAAACTTCGGAGTCAAGCCGAACCTGCCACATATCGGTGGAACAGACGGAGCGGCGACGGTAATCGAATCCGACACCTATGAGCCTGGCACCCGCCTTCTGGTCCGAGGCGGCGGAGTCGGCCTGTTCAAGAACGGTTGCTGGGCTGAGTATCTGGTAGCGGCAGACAAGGCGTTCACACCCTTTGATCCCGCACTGTCGCCGGCCGTCGCCGCAACCTTCTTCCTGCCCAGCACAACCGGCTATGTTGCCGTCAACGACATTGCAGCCGTCGCTCCCGGCGAACGAGTTGTTGTCGCCGGAGCATCCGGCGCTGTCGGATCGATGGCAGCACAGTTCGCTCTGCTTGCCGGAGCGTCCGAGGTAATCGGTGTTGTACCGCGCGAAGATCAGGCTGCCTTGCTTCCGGAGGGTGTGCGTCCCGTCGTCGGGCAAGGCGACGAACTTGCCGGGGTGCTGGGATCCGAGCCTTCCGTCGACGCCGTGATCGACACGCTTGGCGGCGACGGCTTGCCGCACCTTCTGGCGAGTGTTATCCCCGGTGGCCGGGCTGCCCTGATCGGATATACCTTGGGTAAGAGCCTCACCCTGGACTTGCCAAACTGGTTGCTCAGCGATGTCCGGATCCTGCCCGTCAACATGATTCGCAAGACTGCCCGGCAAGCCGAACTGGCACCTGAAATGATCCGACTGCTCATCGAAGGCAAGATTTCCGTTGCAGTGCAGGAGTTTCCGCTGGATGACATCGCAACGGCACTGCAGTTGATGGGTGAGGGCAAGGTTGCCGGCCGGGCCGTCGTCGTACCCTGAGGGATACAATTACCCATGCCCCACGACGCACATGCCAATCCGCGCTCGCTTCCGGATTTGATCCGGAGGCGAGCTTTGGAGCGTCCGGAGCACCCGGCGCTCGTCGTCGACGGGATCACGGTCACCTACCGCGAATTGCGGGATCGTGCAGCGTCGATGGGGGCGGATCTCCGTAATCACGGTGTCGGCCGTGGGGAGCGCGTGGCGGCACTGTCCGGCAACAGGATCGAACTGGCAGACCTTGTTCTCGGATGCGCGTGGATCGGTGCGGTTGTCGTCCCACTCAATACGGCCCTCCGAGCCGACAGTGTTGCCAGCGCACTCGAACAGGCTGGTGTACAACGGATCCTGGTTTCACCCGAATACTCAGGCGCTGTAGCCGGATTCGACGGCACCGTGTGGGTCATGGGTGAACAGTGCGTCCCCACTGCCGGTTCGCATCCGGGCTGTGAGCCCGAGACCCTCGATCCGCTCGACCTGGCCGCGATACTCTTCACCTCCGGCACCACCGGTCTGCCCCGAGGCGTCCGATGCCCGCACGCGCAGTTCCTGCAGTGGGGCAAAGGCGTCGGCGCCTCACTCGGGCTCACCGGGGACGATGTGCTGTACAACTGCCTGCCGCTGTTTCACACCAATGCTCTCAATGCCTTTGTTCAGTCCCTTTGGGCCGGGTCTACTTTTTTCCTGGGACAACGCTTTTCGGTCCGCAATCATTGGCGCGAAGTTCGCGAGATCGGCGCAACTGTCGACTACCTGCTGGGTGCGATGGTGGCCATGTTGATGAACGCGGACCCATCGCCGCAAGACCGACAGCACAGCGTCCACGTGGCACTTGCCCCCGCAACGCCGGCTCATCTGATCGAACCGTTTGCCCAGAGATTCGGTGTAGAACTCGTGGACGGATTCGGAAGTACCGAAACCAATCTCGTGATCGGCACACTTCCGGGAGATCGGCGGGCCGGGTACATGGGGCGGGTGATGAGTGGCTACGACGCCGCAGTCGTCAACGACGGTACTGCTGCCGCAGACGGGGAGCCCGGCGAACTGGTGGTCCGCAGCACGATCCCCGGCGCCTGTTCACTGGGCTATCTGGGCGAGGAGATTCCGGCGACGGAGAGTTGGATACAGACCGGTGACAGGGTGATTCGGGAAGCAGACGGCTGGTTCCGATTTGTCGATCGCATCAAAGACGTGATTCGGCGCCGCGGTGAAAATATTTCCGGGGCCGAAGTGGAAACCGTTCTGGCGTTGCATCCGTCAGTCGGTCAGGTTGCCGTCTTCCCGGTACCGTCGGATCTGGCCGAGGACGACGTCATGGCAACTGTAATACTGCGCCCCGGAGTATCTTTCGAACCCATTTCGATTCTGGAGTTCTCCCAGCAACAGCTGCCGTACTTTGCACTTCCCCGGTACATCGACGTCGTGAACACGTTGCCACTCACCGAAACCGGCAAGGTACAGAAAGCAGTGCTACGTGAGAGGGGCGTCGGCCCACACACCTGGGACTGCGAGAAGAGCGTGTTCCGCGCCCGGCGATAGACCGCGCCTCGCTACTTGCCGCAACCGTTGAACGAACACATCACCGGACTGCAGATCGTGCGCAGAGCCAGCGGGTCGCTCGGCGAATGTGTGCACTTCATGGCATGAAGTTTTCGGGTGATTCCGGCGCCGGCAGTGCGCAGGGCCCCGGTGATGCGGCTGACGTTGAGGCGAGCCGTCGGCGCTGTCACAGACAACGCGCCGGCCAGAGTGCGCGGGCCGCTGAACACCGGCACTGCGACGCTCATGTACCCAAGCCGTGTCTCCTCGACCTCCACCGCGAGTTGTTCCTTACGCATCCGCTCGGTTTGCTGGCGCAGCACGCTGACGGACATCGTCGTTCGACTGGTCAAGGCGGTGAAACCCTGCTCGACTACCTCGTCGAAGACCGATTGCGGGGAGAAGGCAAGGATGATCTTGCCGGTGGCGGTGCAGTACAGCGGGAGCCGACCGGCCACCCGCGACTGCTGATTGAGCCCGCGGTGTCCGATGATCTTCTCGATGTAGAGGACGTCGATGCCGTCACGAACCGCAAAGTGAACCGTCTCCTGCGTCGCCAGCAGTAGGTCCTCCATGTACGGCAGCGCCGCGTCGCGCAGAATCCGCTGACGCGGCACCAATTGGCCCAGCTCGAACAATCGCAGGCCGAGCCGGTACTTGGTACCCGCGCGCTCGAGCAATCCCCACTCGACCAGCTCGCCGGCCAACCGGTGAACCGTCGCTTTCGCGACCCCACTGCGCCGGGTGAGCTCCGTCAGAGACAGGTCACTGTGGTCGGTGTCGAAAGCGTCCAAGATCATTCGAGCCTTGCCCAGGACCGAGGACAGTTCACCTGCAGGCTGCGATGCAGCGGTCGTTTCCGACGCGATGGGTAGTACGGATCCGAACCCGACGGATTGTTGTGGAGCGGCCATGAGTGTCCTCCTGAACGATCTGTGACAGCCTGCCGAGACCGAGTGCCACAACGGCCGAGATCGGTCGGGGCCCTCGTTAGGTGCAGGTGCTTCGAGAGTGACACTATGGTGACGACACGATGAGACGCACGCCACACGGTCCGCTCAGTGAACCCGTCCCGCAGAGTTTACACGGGGCGCCTACCTGCGTAATTCTCCAGAAACATGCGGACGGCGGATGCAATCTGCGGAGCGTGCTCCTCGACGAGTGCGACGGTCCCCGATTCGACGATCTCCGTTTCCACCACTGCCGCACCCGTTAGGTGTGCACGCAACGGCGCAATGTTAGGCATCGAGAAGGGATCCTTCTGCGCGCCGATCAGCAAAACCGGCGCAGTCACCGAACCGACTCTCGCCTCCATGACGTAGCGGGCGCAGGCTTTGTGCCCCTCCGCCGGATCTACCCGGTAGGCAAGCGCGTCTCGGATGAACCTGTCGAGCAGTGCGGTGCCTGGTTCGGGGTAGTAGGGGCGACGCATCTCCCACAGCCTGGTGAGATGGCTACCGTCTGCGGCCCGGTCGACGCAGTCGATCCCACCGGGTCCCGAGTGCCCCTCGCGGTAGTTGCGGTCGGTCCACGGGCACGACGAGAGCACGGCAGCGTGCACCCTCTCGGGGCGTGATGCCGCCATCTCGAGCGCCACTGCCGCACCGGTGTGGTGACCGATGACCGTGACTCGATCGACGCCCAGGGTGTCGAGCAATTCCCACGCGCCTCGCGCATAGGTCTCGATGGTCTGCGGGCCGGGCACCGGAGCACTGTTGCCGTACCCCGGCATGTCCATCGCGACAACGCGGAAGTCGTCGGCAAGGAGTGGAATGAACTCGCGGAACTCGTCCCACGACCGGGGCGCCTGATGAAGCAGGAGAATCGCCTCACCCGAACCTTGCTGCGCGTAATGCAATTGCCCGAAAGACGAATCCACGTATCCGAGTTGCAGGCCGCCAGCCATCAGAACGCCGCAACCATCGGGGTATCGACGCCGACGATGTCGATCTTTGCCGAACCACCCGGATTTCCGACGGGCTCGCTACGGGTAGGCAAGACCTCGAGGAAGAAGCGCTTGTTGTCTTCCTTGAAATCCGGGTCTGCTTTCCGGTCGACGGTGATCGCCTCCACCGGGCAGGCCAATTCGCAAGCGCCGCAATCGATGCATTCGTTCGGGTTGATGTAGAGCTTGCGATCACCCTCGTAGATGCAATCCACGGGGCATTCTTCCATGCACGATCGGTCCGTGTAGTCGATGCATGCTTCACCGATGACAAATGCCATTGCCTAGCTCTCCTGTTCGGTGGAGTGTCCAGGGAAGATTTCTGCTTCCGGATCCAGCACTGCCGCAGCGTTGTTCACCGCAGTCGCGGCCTCGCCGAAACCGACGGCGATCAAGCGGACCTTGCCGGGATAGTCCGTGATGTCCCCGGCGGCATACACACGCGGAACATTCGTCTCCATCCGTGTGTTCACCGCGATGTGGCGATTGTCGATCTCGATTCCCCACTCCATCATCGGACCGAGGTCGGCCGTGAATCCCAATGCAGCGATGACGGATTGAGCGGGCAGCGTGGACGTGCTCTTGTCTTGTTTGTGGGTGATGTCGACCTCGCCGATCCGCCCGTTTCCACGTACCGCCGAGACATCGGCGTTGACGAGAACCTGGACACTGCTTTCCAGCACCTTGGCGACTGTGGATTTGTGCGCGCGGAAACGATCTCGCCGGTGAACCAGGGTGACGGACTTGGCAATCGGTTCCAGGTGAACGGCCCAGTCGAACGCGCTGTCGCCGCCACCGACGATGACAACGTCTTTCCCGGTGTGCGCCGACAAATCCGGGACGAAGTAACTCAGCCCCCGATCCATGAACTCCGAACCCTTCGCCAACGGACGCGGGGTGAAGGTTCCGATGCCGCCGGTGATGACAACCGCGCCGGCCACCACGACCTGGCCCGTGCTGGTGGTGATCCGCACCCGGCCGTCGTCGTCATGCGACAGCTCACGAGCCTGCATGCCCAGAAGGTACACCGGATCGAACGGGGCAGCCTGCGCCATCAAACCCTCGATCAGGTTGCGTCCCTTGACCGAAGGGAATCCTGCGATGTCGAGGATCGCCTTCTCCGGGTACATCGCACTAACCTGTCCCCCCGGTTCCGCAAGGGCATCGATCACGGCAACCGAGAGGCCGCGGAAGCCTGCGTAGTACGCGCCGTATAGCCCGGCGGGGCCGGCACCAATGATCAGAATATCGACGCCGATCTCGTTGTCGGTCGCCGTGGAAGACGTTGTGTTCACGCTCGATACGGTATTGCGCTGACGGACTCCCGCAAATGAAACCGGTCCGCTCAACAGACCTCGGTAACAGTTGCGGGACACCACGAAAAGGGCCCGCCGACCTCTCGGTCTACGGGCCCAAATGCTCGCAAGAATTCAGTGCGCGAAGAATTCAGTGCGCGAATACCTCGGGTTCGTCTGCTGCGATCTTCTGGATGATGGTCGAGTACGCAAACCACCCCACCTTCTCGGTGCCGACTGCCTCGTAGGTCTGCGCCGCGATCTTCTCTTGCAGGACAACCGGATCACCGGCGGCTCGCGCCGTCAGCTCCGCCTGCATCGACCGCTCCATCGACACATACCACCACACTGCGCTCTCCACGGAAGCTCCGACGGTCAGATGACCGTGGTTGGTGAGGATCACGGCCTTGTTCGATCCGAGGGCATCCGCGATGCGAATCCCCTCCTCTTCGTCCAGCGCCACCCCGTGATACTCCTCGTAGATCGAGTGATCCTCGTGAAAGGCGCACGCGTCCTGAGCGATCGGCGTGAGGCGGGTGTGCAGCGAGGAGAACGCCTTACCGTTCAAACCGTGAGCGTGAACAGCTCCGATGACGTCGGGACGAGCCTCGTGAACCTTGCTGTGGATGACAAACGCTGCTCGGTTGAGCGGTCCGTCTCCGGAAATGACCGTGCCGTCCGACGCCACATGCAGCAATTCCTCCGGCTGAACCTGGGAGAAGTGCCGCCCGAACGGCGCAGTCCAGAAAGTCTCCGGATCCTCTGGGTCTCGGGCGGTGATATGTCCCGAGATTCCCTCGTCCAAACCGAATTTCGACAAAATCCGATACCCGCCGATGACAGCGGTCTTGCGACGACGCCGCTCACTCTCGATATCGGTGAACTCGGGCGGTCCCGGAATTCCGGCCTGCTCGGCAATGCTCAGCGGGTGATTCATGCTGCGCTCCTGACTATTTGACGCCGTAACGGGCGAGGTACCGCGAGGACAGAATGCGGAGAATCCGGTCGAAGATGAAGCCCATGATGCCCAGGACGATGATGCCGACGAACGTCCAGTCGATCCGGCCGTAGTTTCGAGCCTGCCAGATCATCGAACCGATACCCTGGTCGGCGGCGACGATCTCCGCCGACACGATGGTGAGGAAGCTGTTGCCCATCGCCAGGCGAGCGCCCGTGACGATGCCGGGGATCGACGACGGCAAGACCACCGTCTTCATGATCTGAAGTTTGTTGGCACCAAGATTTGCCGCTGCCTGCAGTTTGTTCTCGCTGATCGCTACAGTCGCGGCAATCGTGCTGACCGTGACGATGAATACCGAGGTGTAGAAGATCAGAACAACCTTCGACGTCTCACCGATGCCGAACCAGACGACGGCGAGAGTGACAAACGCAATAGGCGGAATGAACCGGAAGAACTCGATGTACGGATCGAGGAGCTGTCGCACGATGGAAATGCGGCCCATCAGAATTCCGACGGGAGCACCGATCACGACACCCAGGAACCAGCCGATGAGGATGCGCTGACCCGATGCGGTGATCGACGACCACAGAACGCCGCTCTCCCACAGTTCCTGTGCCGCCGACCATACTTCGGCCGGTGATGCAATGGTGGTCGGCCCGTACCACCACGCCAGGAACGACCAGATGCCCAAACCGATTGCCGCTGAGGCTGCATACATCAGCGTCGCTTTGACAATCTTGGATCGCCGCGCCGACGAACGCTTTTTTGTCTGCGCCACCTTCGCTGTTCTCACACCGGCTGAACCACCGGTCACTACAGCCGTCACAGCTCGTCCTCCTCAATGCCTTGGTTCCGCAGCGACGCAACCACTTCTGCCCGAATGTCGTCCCGCAGCTTCTCGTAGAGCTCGATCACCTCGGGATCGTTGCGGTCTCGCGGACGAGCCGCATTGACCTCGTAGACGCTCTTGATCCGGGCCCGCGGGCCGGCCGACATCACGATCACACGGTCAGCCAACGTCAGTGCCTCGTCGATATCGTGAGTCACGAATACCACGGTGCAGCGGGTGTGCCGCCAGATACGGTCGAGTTCGGTCTGCAGAACCTGACGAGTCTGAGCGTCCAACGCACCGAACGGCTCGTCCATGAGAACCAATGACGGCTGGTTGGCAAGAACTCGTGCGATCTGAACACGTTGCCGCATACCGCCGGACAGCTGCGAGGGGAACTTCGCACCCGCGTGGGGCAAGCCGACCATCGCGAGGTACTCGGCCGCGATACTCGCCTGCTCGCTGCGGTTCGCTCCACGCATCCTGGGGCCGTAGGCCACGTTCTGGCTCACGGTCATCCATTCGAACAACGCTTCGGAGCTCTGAAACACCATGCCGGCGTGGCGGTTACTGCCGGCGACGACATCTCCGTCGCACACGATCTCGCCGGCGCTGGGTTCCACGAAGCCGGCCATGGACGACAGCAGCGTCGACTTGCCGCAGCCACTCGGACCGAGCAGACAGACGAATTCACCTGGCTGCACGTGCATGTCGATTCCGGCGACGATCTCCGCCGCGCCGAAGCTGATTCCGAGGTCGACCACGTCGATGGCAACACCGGTGTTCTTCTTGCCGGGGCCGGCTGTCCCCGCGCTATTCGTCGAGCTGGTCGTTGAACCACTTGTTGCGATACTCACTGTGCACCATCCTTGTACCAATCCAGAAGCATTGCCGATTCGAGATCCGGCTGGTCGCTGAGAACACCGATCGACTTGTAGAAATCTACGATCGACTGAGCCGACTCGACATCCGCAGCTTCGAGATTCACCACGGCGAAGTCGATCTCGTCCACCGCGGCAATAGTCTGGTCCTCGCTGACGTTCACAGCCGCCTTGGTCGCGGACGCTGCCACGCCCGGATCCGACTCGACCTTGCGCGTTGCCTCGTCGAGCACCTTCGCGACGGTTCGCGCTGTCTCTTCGTTGGACGACAACCACGGAGCCGTCGTGATCGCCCAATGATGATAGAACCAGCCGTAGTCTCCGGTTACTGCCACCACGTGGCCGGTTCCCTGATCCAGGGCGGTGGCCGGCCACGGCTCCCACAGGACAAACCCGTCGATGTCGCCGCGACTGAGCAGTGCGGGCATGTCCGTCGGGGTCGCCGAGATCATCTCGACCGAACCGGGGGCAATGGAGTTGGCAGCGAGGTACTTGTCCGTCGAAATCTGGCTGAGACCCGGGACGATGCCCATCTTCTTGATCGCAGCCGGTGAGTCGACACCGTTACGCAGCACGACCTTGATGTAGTCACCCGACGCCTCGTACGAGTACATCGCGCGCAACGACGGATTCTGACGCAACTGGGCGATCGTTGTCGTATCGGAGCTACCGGCGATCTGGACCTGCCCGGTCGAGAGTGCGTCGACGGCCTCGCCACCACGACCGAACTGGACGAGTTCGACGTCCAAACCGGCAGCGTCGAACATGCCTTCCTGATCCGCTACGAAGAACGGAGCGTAGGAAGCATCGATTCCGACTGCGATACGCAGTGGTCCACTTCCGGCGGAATCAGCTGTGCTTTGCGTCGCCGGGCGGCTGCATGCGCCGGTTGCAACGGTCAGCAGCAGCGCAGCCGAAACAAGAGCAGTCCTTCCAAACTTTGACAGCGAGGCCATCTACTCACACCTTTGTTTGTGATCTGTGCCGCAGTTGCGGGTCGTGGAGAGCAAACCTAGCTGTGTGTACCTACACCCGAGAACCAACCGGGTCCACCGTGCGGACCGGGGACAGGAACTTACCTCGGCGAAACACTGCACCTGAAGGAACGTGCGGACCGAAATACTTCGGTAACACGGCCCTCGATCACAATGTCCACCGAATCACAATGTCCACCGAATTGTCTGCGAGCGCAGCGCACTGGCGACATTCTGCGCCGTCATCGAATAGATCGACGCACGCGCTCCGGCGCTGCCGCCGGCGACGTGCGGGCTCAGGAGGGTCGAATCGAATCCACGGAGCGGGCTCGAAATCGGTAGTGGTTCAACGTCGAACACATCGAGGGCAGCGCCGCCGACATGCCTGGAACGCAAGGCACGCGCCAATGCCGCGTCGTCGACGACAGCGCCGCGCGCCACATTGACCACGATCGCTCCGGTGGGCAACTGCGCAACTCGATGGGAATTGATCAGTCCCCGAGTTGATTCCGTAAGCGGGACGGCCAGCACCAGGACATCCGCGAGAGGCAGTAACTCGTCGAGTGACACAAACGTCGCAGCCACAGTGTCACGCGGTCTCGAACGCGCGGTGACGTAGACGTCGCAACCGAAGGCGGCAAACAATTCTGCACACCGGCGGCCGATCGAACCGACACCTACGACGCCGACCCGGCGCTGCGCCAGATCGCGGCAATCGCGCGTCAGGATGGATTCCTGTGGCCATCGACCATCGGTAACCTCGTTGTGCGCCCAGAACATGGAGCGGCACAACACACCTGCCGCGAGCACTGCCCACTCCGCAACCGAATTCGCGTTTGCACCGGGAGTATTCGCCACCGGAACTCCGGCGGCGCGCCAGGCTTCGGCATCGATGAAATTGGTTCCGGCACCAGGCTGTTGGACGAGGAGCACATTCCGGCCGAGCTCTGCTTCCTCCTTGCCCAGTGGCAGATCACCACTCCAGTCCCCCACCACGACGTCGCATGTCGGCAACTCCGCACGGAGCGCCCCCGTGGTGCGCTCAGGTAATCGAACTACTTCCGCCTCACCCCTGACGGCGTCACGGATTGCGGTACCGAGTCCGTTGTCGGCGTCGGCCGTCAGCAGAAGTACTTTCTTCACGAGAACTCCTTCGCTGTAAGACGATGACTGTACCTTCGAAAACGCGGAAGCCGGCCTCCCAATCGAGAGACCGGCTCCATTACGCAGCAGTATATTTGGCAGGAACTTCTCAGATAGCTGCCTTCGCGCTGGCTGATGCCTTTGCCAAGAACTCGAGGCTCAGCGGGTTGTACTTCGCTGCCTGCTCGTGCTGCGGCCAGTGACCGCACTCCGAGTAGAGTTCGAGCTGAGCGCCCGGAATATCCTCGGCCATCTTCTTCGCTTCCGGAACATCACCGAACGGATTTTCCTGACCCCAGACCACAAGAGTCGGCGCCTTGATGAGTGCCATTCGATCCGGGCGCAGCAGGTTCCGCTGGCGAACCTCCATCTCCTGCAAGGAAAGGAGGTTGTGGATGTTGGCGACAAAATCAGGCTGATGGTAGATCCGGTGACGAGCCTGAACCAATTCCTCGGTTGCATCGGCGGGATCATGCATGAGCAACTGCATACGTGCGCGGGTCAATTCGATGTCGTCGCTCTGGACGGCCTTCGCGGTCGACGTCTTGATGCGCTCCATGACTACCGGGTTCGCGACTGTTCCGCCTGCTGCCAGCAACTGCAGCGACAGAACACGTTCGGGCTGCTCGCTGGCCAGGTAGGCAGCGACCCAACCACCGAGGCTTTCACCCACCAAGTGCACACGGTCCAGTCCGACCGCGTCGAGGTAGTTCACCAAATGCTCGACGTAGCGCGGAATCTCGTACGGGTAGTCAGGCTTGCCGGTGTAACCATGGCCGAGCATGTCGATCGCGTGAACCTGGTAAGACTCGGCGTGCGGTGCAATATTGCGTGCAAATGCCTCGAGGTGTCCGCTGGTGCCGTGCAGGAAGATCACGGCCTCGTCACCGGATCCTGCCTGCAGAGAGCGCGTGGGCACACCGCCGGCGTCGACGGTCGTCAACTCGAAATCGAGCCCGGCAAGTTCGTTCCAGATTGTCATCAGAGAAACTTCCTTTACTGAAGGTGCAGATTATGTTGTTGCGCTGTCTGTTCCAGCTGGATCGAGAATCGTGACACCCATACCGGTGAGCCACTCGGGAATCGCTTCGTAGGCAAGGCGTTCACCCGGAACGTAGTCGAGCATCGCGGCCATCATGAGCCAGGTCCGCAACTCCTGCGCACCGTTGCCCGCCTCGTCTTCGATCTGCTGCGTCGTGAACTCGGCAAGCTCACTTGCCTTGCCGCTGGCAAACAGATCAAGAATTCGGTCATCGAACTCCGGAGTGATCGCGGCATCGGCTGCGCGGATGATCTGGCGTCGCCGGACGTCGTAGTCGGACCAGTTCTCCCGGCCGTCCAGCCAGGCTTGAACCATGAAATCCTCGTCCTCACCGTGCGGATCACGCCAGTCCGGCCAGGGCAGACGATGAGACAATCCGCCGGACGCGATCACCACGACCCGGGTATCCGCCGGATACGACGCAACGGCATCCCGCAGGGCCTTCGCCACTTCCTCACATCGCTTGAACGTCGGGAGGGGCGGCGCGAATACGTTGACCACCAACGGAACTATCGGAACATCGATTCCGTCGAGAAGGTACTGAATCGCGTGAGACTGACCATGATCGATCTGCAATCGCGCCGAGTAGGCAAGATCGAACCGGCCACCTTCGATCAGCTCGTTTGCAAGGTGCCTGGCGAACTCCACGTCGACCCGTTGCGGCCCCTTGGGTGTTCCTGACTCGCCACTGGAAATGCACTCTCCGACGCCGAGAGTGAACGCCGGAATCAGATCCAGCCAGAAACCGCGAAAGTGGTTGGAGCCGAGAATCAAGACAACATCGGGTTTCGACGCCGCGATCTTCTCCCGGCTCAGATACAGCGCGTCCCGGAAGCGTTCGGCCTCCGCCTTGTGCGTCGTCTCTTCCCAATGGGTGTTCATCAAGGTGCTGTGGGAGGCACCGATACCCAGAACTATCTTCGCCATCAGTCGATTCCTACTTCCTCGAGCGAGCGGGTGACGGTGTCGAGGGCCACTCGGATCAGATACTTCGTAAATCTCTCCGCCGCAGCCAGATCCACAGTGTTCATCCCCATCGCGAAGTCCACCTCGAACGGTGCGTCGACCACCTTGGGCATACCCACCCGAATCGTCGGGATGCCGCGGCTGCGCAGGATGTTTGCGTCGGTGGCTCCACTCGCGTCGAAGAAGTCCTGATGCGGCTCTCCTTCGGCAGCTTCCCACGCGTGGACTGCGGCGCGGCGCAACCACATTCGAGGGTCGGAACCCTCACCGGGGATGGCAAGAACCTGTTCGACGTCGATCTGCAGATCCAGCGATTGTGCGATCTCCGCAACGACGGCTTTGAGTTCGCGCTTGGCCGCGGTGGGCGTCGTCCGCGGGCTGAGCCGTAGATCAACGGTAAGGCGCACCTGCTCGGGGGTGAACGACGCTGTTCGCTCCCACCCGCCGCGGATGTTGGCAACGATCCCCTGAGGCGCAACCAAACCGTCCTGATGCGCCGCCGAGTACTTCGGGAACCATTCCTCCAACTTGGCGACCACCTCGCCGGCTGCGGTAATCGCGTTGCGGTACGGCAACCGGTGGCGCGAGCCGACGTAGGTGTGCAGACCGTGCACCGTGATCTCGAACCAGGCCAGGCCCACTTCTTCCCAGGAAACCGTCCAGCCGGGCTTGGCGATCAGCGCGCAGTCCGCCCACACTCCCTGTTCCAGGAGGAACGAGCAGCCGACGCCCTGGCCGGTGTTGTGTCGGGGGTTTCCGACACCGGGCCGGGCATTGGTCGGCATACCGCCGGCGCCGAATCCGAGTACCAGGTCACCGCGGAGCGGAATGCCAGCTGCGGCAATTGCTTCGGCCGCTGCGACGATGCAGACGGCGTGGCCTTTGGGGTTCGACGCACCTAATCCGATCACGTAGTTCTCGTCGAACTGGGCGTGCGGCGTCAGATCCGCTCGCAGCTCATTTCCCACCCACGGCAGGTCTTCCGCCGGATCGCCGGTCGTGACGGTGTCGATCGGCGCATACAGCAACAGGTCCGGTCCGGACCCGTCACCGCGGAGCCTTCCCCACGAGTTCGCTTGCCGATCATCGAGATCCATTGTGTGGGCCTCGATTCCCGACGCTGCCAGGACCGCCGTGATGTGGCGGGCCAGCGGTGCTTCATCACCCGTCGGGCTGGGAATGTTCACCACCGAAGTGGCGAGATCCCGCAATCGCGCACGATCGACATGGGCGTAGGCTCGCTCGACCCATTCCCGGCGCTCGTCGCCTAGGCCTGCGAGAGCGTCGGCCCTCGCAGTGGTCATGGATTGACCTGATGTACCTGAGTATTGCTGCGCTCGCCGGCCATCTGCCACAGCTTGGGAACTGCCACTGCAACAGCGGCACCGATAGCGACAGCCGTCAGAATCTTGAACATGTATCTCTCCTATTCGCTGGTGCCGGTGGGAATCTGAGCGTCGGCGACAGGGGCCGAGCGGGGCGTTGGCGTCCGTCGCTCTCGGGTGGGCCTGACCGGCGCCTTGGGGGTGTGCTTGGCCGCGTCGGCGATCTTCTCGGCGTACTCTTCCTCTGCCAGATTTCGCCACGTCGTCAGCGACACGTCCGGTCGGTACAGCTTCTCCGGCGGCGCGTCGGTGACCTCGACCATCCACGCATCCTGACCCGAGAACTGACCGTGGAACAGCCAGCGGATCGCACCGAGATACTTGGCGTAGAAGCCCAATTTTGCTGCGCCGGAGACGAAGTTGACCATGAGGCCGACGTACTTGTGGTTGTCTTCGTCCACCGGGACGTAGAACTCGTAATGAATGAACTTGGGGTACGCGATGCGCAGGACACCCGGCATGGACAGTGAAGCAAAACCGGGGAAGTTCTGAGCTGCGATCACAGGATTGACATCCAGGCCGGCGCCGACGTTTCCGATCTGCGAAATCTGGGTCTCGTCCGGCTTCTTCTTCCACCACCGCTTGTTCGTCCAGGTTCCCACGCCCGGGAATTCCGCCTCCCAGTACACCTCTTCCTGCACGCGGTAGATCCAGCGTCCCTCCGGAACGATGCTCGTGATGTTCCACGTGGGCATCGGCTTGAACAGACGCCACAATGCGGTGCGGTGCAGGTACTTCGCATGTCCCTCGTCGAAACCGTTCTCACATGCGAAGCGCCAGTTGCCTTCTCGGGGCTGAATACGACCACCGACGATACCCTTGTTCTCCACCAGCTCACGCGGCAACTGGTCGTCGATGGACGGCGCCGGCTCGTTGGCGATCGGGATGTACACCCACACCAGACCGAGTCGCTCCTCGATCGCATAGGTCTGGACGTTCAGCTTGCCGCAGATCTTGGAATCCGGACCGTCGGTGATGACCGCGGCCAGCTTGCCGTCGGTGAGCCGGTACGTCCAGCCGTGGTACGGGCAGCTGACGGTTCCCGGGAACTGCTGATCGCCCTCGGACAACGGAACGCCGCGGTGCGGGCACCGATCGTGCAGGGCATAAGCCTTGCCTGCGTCGCGGATGATCGCCAGCTTTTCACCACAGATGGTGAAGCTCTTGGGGTCTTTGGTGATGTGGTTCGACCACGTGACCGGGTACCAGTAACCGCGGTATCCGCTGCCGGCTGCGTTGTAACCCGGCCATGCCGTCCAATCCTGCCGACCGGCCGCTCGTGGCCGCTCGGGCAGCGCGAACGTGGCTTCCGACGCCTCGACACCAGTCATGTGAAGTCCTCTCGACACTGAACGTTTGAATGAAACAGATCTTGGGTGAGACTGCGGTCTACGCCAATGGATTCGGTTCGCTCAGCAGACCCGGACCACCACAGCGGTTCCGACGGCACACAGCACGCCATTGTCCGAATGCTCCCGCAACGCCAAAGTTATTTGGTCACTGTCGATTTGGGACACTTCACCCGACACCTCGAGTGTGGTTCCGACGGGCGCGGGCGCACGATTCTGCCAGGAGACTGACACAACTCCTTCGTATCCACCGGCAAAGTGTGACGCGGCACGAAAGAACAGCGTGCCCTGCAACTGGGCCATGACCACCGGGGCGGACAACCCCTCCGTCTGTGCATAGGAGGCGTCGTAGTGAATACGGTGCGAATTGTGCGTCGACGCCCCGAATCGAAGGATCCGAACCGGATCGCAGACCAAGGTTACCGATTCGATCGGCGTGCCCACGACTACTGTTTCGGTCATCGGACGATGAACTTCTCGACGACCTCGGCAAATGCGCCGGACTGCGCACCCCGGTAAGTCTTGGTGACCGAGAGCAGCAGAAACTCGTCCGGAGCCCGGCCCTTGGTCGTCGCAGTATCGAGTACGCGCCCTACGACGACAGCCTCATCCAGCGGGGCCGGTCGCAAGAACGTCACACTCTGCCCGCCGGCCATCAAGCGCACGTCGATACCGTCTGTGCCCGGCACTTCGTCACGGAACATGCCGTCTGCTCGGTACTCTCGATCGGAGCCGCCTTGCGGTCCTCGCAAAAGCGAAGGCAGATACATCGGATGGACGGCAAATGCCGGGTGCTCCGGGTCGAGAAATCGGGAGTCCGTCTCGGCGGCGGCAACCGCAAACGCAACCGACTCCGCCGGACGCACTGGTCCCAGCTCTCTCGTTTCCCGCGTACCGATCATCGCCTCCGCGCGATCACGCGCGTGCTCGAGTTCTGTTCTCATGCCAGCACGCTAGGCATTCGGAAGTCTCACAGCCACGAACCGGGTTCGCCTGCCGGACCGCAATACTTCCCATACCGCTCACCTCGAGGTCAGGTATAGCCATGGCTGATCAACCGAAGAGCTTGTACGCCAAAGCAGATGGCGTCACATTCCATTACTACGACCTCGGCGAGGGCGACCCCACGATTTTCCTGCACGGAGGCGGCCCCGGCTGCACTGCGTGGTCCGACTTCGGGCCGGTGGCACCGCTCTTCGCCTCGGATCGACGAGCGATTCTCGTTGATCTCCTGCAATACGGTCGGTCCGACAAGTGCACCATCACCGGCCCCATGTGGGACTTCCACGCCGCCAAGATGGTTGCCCTGATCGACGAGCTCGGAATCGAACGCGCAGACTTCGTCTGCAACTCGTGGGGCGGCACCATAGCGCTCAATCTTGCGGCAAAGTACCCGGAACGCGTTCGCTCCCTGGTGATCACGGGCAGCATGCCCGTCTTCTACGGACCACTCGCGCCGCTCCCCGAGGACGGCCGTCGTGGTCGCAACGCCCGCGACGTCTACTACGGCGGCACCGGCCCCACCCTCGAAAAACTCCGCACCTTGATCACCAGCCTCGAATGGTTCGACGGATCGAAGTTGCCCGCCGAAACCCTCCAGATGCGATACGAGCAAAGTCTCGACCCCGAAGAAATGGCCCTGGCTGCCTCGGCGGACTCACCTCGTGGCGATTGGCAGGATCTCACAGCTGAACTCAGCCAGATCCAGGCGCCGACGCTCTTCGCCTGGGGCATGCACGACGCATTCCTCACCCCGGACTACCCGCTCATGCTGGCGCGGATGATACCCCACGGCCATCTCTACATCATGGACAAGGCGTCGCATCATCTTCAGGAAGAGCGACCATACGACTACTACAGTGTAGTTTCGGGTTTCCTTGACCAACAGCACAACTGAACGAACGGTGATCGCCCCGACGGGCGGTGCACGAATCCGATTGGTACTGCTTCTCGGAATTCTCACCGCCCTCGGGCCGTTCACCGTCGACATGTATCTTCCTGCGCTGCCACAGATCACGCAAGAATTCGGCACGTCGGACACGATGGTTCAGCTGACCCTGACGGGCACACTGCTGGGTCTGGCTTTCGGCCAGTTGCTCATCGGCCCAATGTCCGACATCTACGGACGTCGACGTCCCCTGCTCGTGGGCACAGTAATTCACGTCGGCGCGTCGTTGGCCTGCTTCTTTGCTCCGTCCATCGAAGTCCTCACTGCGCTGCGAACCCTGCAAGGTTTCGGCGCCGCCGCGACGGGCGTGATCGCGATGGCGATCGTTCGTGATCTATTCACCGGACACGATGCGGCGGTTGTACTTTCGCGACTGATGTTGGTCATGGGCGTAGCGCCCATCCTGGCTCCCTCCATCGGTGGGGCACTGATGTCCGTAACACAGTGGCGCGGAGTCTTTCTCGCTCTCTTCATCCTGGGCATCGCGATGATCGCACTCGCGGCAGTATCGCTGCCGGAAACACTTCCACCCGAAAATCGGTCGGGCAAGGGCATCGGTTCCATCGCGCGAAACTACATTGCGCTCGGCCGTGATGCCCACTTCATGGTGTTGGTGCTCGTGTGCGGTCTCGGCCGCGGCGTTTTGTGGTCGTACATCGCCGCGTCGTCCTACGTGATGCAGGAACAGTTCGGACTGAGCGCCACCGCATACGGATTTGCCTTTGCCGGCGGCGCCGTCGTTCTGATCGGTTCGTCCCAGCTCAACGTCGTGCTTCTCGGCCGGTGGTCGCCGAATTCCATCACGATCTGGGCGATGTGGGGCAGTAGTGCCGTCGGCGCTGCATTTGTTGTTGTTGCCGCCACCGACTCGTGGGGATTCGTCGGGTTTGCCGTCCCCATCCTGCTGATGCTCTGCGCAACGGGTTTTGTCATGCCCAATGCACCGGCGGTTGCACTGTCCCGCCACGGAGAAGCCGCAGGCTCAGCAGCCGCGCTGATCGGATTTGCGCAGTTCGGCGCTGCCGCTGTTGTTGCGCCCATCGTCGGTCTTCTCGGCAACACCAGTCTTGCCGTTGCCATCTCCATGACCGGGGCTTCGGTTCTCGGCGTGATCGCGCTGCTCTGCGTGCGTCGATAGAACGGTTATGCCGAGCGTTCGAGAACCGATACCTTCCGGCTGATTCCCGCGGCCGCCGCGCGCAACGGTTCGGCAAAACGCTCGGTATCCATTCGATACCGCGGACTCGACACACCGATCGCGGCAACTGCTTCACCGTGTCCACCGAAGATCGGGGCAGCGATACTCGATGTTCCCAGGCGAACCTCTTCGGTCTCGACCGCTAACTGCTGCGAACGAACAGCGTCGAGTTGCCTGCGTAACCCGGCTTCCGAGTTCACCGTCCGATCGGTGAACTCGACAAATCCGTTGCCTGTCACCGCTCGAAAAACGGAATCCGGTGAGTACGCGAGTATCGCTTTGCCAGTTGCCGTGGCATACATCGGCAGCCGGCCGGCCACCCGCGACGGCAGGCCCACCCCGTGATGACCGGAGATCTTGTCGATGTACAGAACATCGAGGCCGTCGCGAATCGCGAGGTGAACCGTCTCCCGGGTCGCCGCGTGAAGATCCTGCACATACGTCAAGGACACCTCGCGCAGAATCCGTTGACGAGGCACCAACTGCCCCAGTTCGAAGAGCCGTAACCCCAACCGGTACTTGGTGCCGACCCGTTCCAGTAGACCGAGAGACACCAGTTCACCGGCTATTCGATGCACCGTCGCCTTCGCAACACCACTTCGATTCGCAAGTTCGGTCAGCGACAGCGCACCCGAATCCGCATCGAAGGAATCGAGTATCAGGCGCGCTTTCCCCAGCAACGAATGCATCGCCGAGCGCCTCCAGTACACAGAATGTGGTCCACCCAGCGGACCAAGTCTGCTCCAGTCTACTGAGGCATTAGATCTCCGCGCCCACGAATTGGCTGTTGTACAGACGGAAGTACGCGCCGCGGGATTCGAGCAGAGCCTCATGGCTCCCCTGCTCCACGATGCGGCCTTCCTCCATCACCACGATCAGGTTCGCATCACGAATTGTCGAAAGACGGTGCGCGATGACAAAACTGGTGCGGTCACTGCGCAAAACCGCGGTGGCGCTCTGAACCAGTAGTTCGGTGCGTGTGTCCACCGAACTGGTCGCCTCGTCGAGGATCAGAATAGACGGCTGCGAGATGAAGGCGCGGGCGATGGTGATGAGCTGCTTCTCGCCGGCACTGACGTTGCTGCCTTCCTCGTCGATGACCGTGTCGTAACCCTCAGGCAGAGAGTGCACGAACTTGTCGACGTAGCTCATCTCGGCCGCGCGACGAATCTCCTCGTCGGTGGCACCGGGCTTGCCGTACGCGATGTTCTCGCGGATGGTTCCACCGAACAGCCACGCGTCCTGCAGAACCATACCGATGCGTGAACGTAGATCGTCTCGCGTCATGTCGGCGATATCGATACCGTCCAAAGTGATTCGGCCCGAATTGAGTTCGTAGAACCGCAGGATGAGGTTGACGAGGGTGGTCTTGCCTGCCCCGGTGGGGCCGACGATCGCAACCATCTGGCCGGGCTCGGCGGTCAGGGACAAGTCCTCGATCAGCGGCTGTTCCGGCTTGTAACTGAAGGTGACGTTCTCGAACTTGACGCGGCCCTTGTCAACCGTGGGCGACTTCGCGCCCTTCGGGTCCTCCGACTGCTCGTCTTGGTCGAGCAGCGCAAAAACACGCTCGGCCGAAGCGACACCGGACTGCAGCAGATTTGTCATCGACGCGATCTGCGTGAGCGGCTGGGTGAACTGACGCGAGTACTGGATGAACGCCTGCACGTCGCCGAGCGTCATCGTTCCGGATGCGACGCGCATACCACCCACCACTGCGATGGCAACGTAATTGAGGTTGCCGAGGAACATCACGGCCGGCATGACCAGACCGGAGATGAACTGCGCCTTGAAGCTCGACTCGTACAGATCCTCGTTCTGCTTGCGGAAGCGCTCCTCGACCTCGTGCTGGCGGCCGAACACCTTGACCAACTCGTGGCCGCTGAATGCTTCCTCGACCTGTGCATTGATTCCGCCGGTGCTCTTCCACTGCGCGACGAAGTGCTTCTGCGAACGTTTCGCGATGAACGCCGTGACCATGATCGACAGCGGAACAGTTGCCACTGCAATCAGGGCGAGCAACGGTGAGATCCACAGCATCATCACCAGAATGCCCAGGACGGTCATCACCGACATGACCAACTGGCTGAGCGTCTGCTGCAAGCTCTGCGCGACATTGTCGATGTCATTGGTCACGCGCGAGAGTACGTCACCGCGGGCATGGGTATCGAAGTACCGCAAGGGAAGTCGATGAATCTTCTGTTCGACGTCCTCACGCAGCCGACGAACGGTCCGTTGCACAACGATGTTGAGCAGATACGCCTGCAGCCAACTGAACAGCGACGCGCAGACGAACAGCAGCAGCACGATCATCAAGACCTTGCCGACGGCGTCGAAATCGATTCCGGTTCCGGGCACAACGGCCATGCCGGACACCATGTCGGCGAGCTGACCCTGCCCCGAAGCACGCAATCCTTCGACAGCCTGTTCCTTTGTCGTCCCCGGCTGGAGTTGCTTGCTGACGATGCCGTCGAAGATCAGATTGGTGGCGTTTCCCAGGATCTTCGGCGCGATCGAGGAAAGTACGACGCTTGCCGTCACCAAAGCGAAGATCAGGATGACGATCGGCTTGTCCGGGCTCAAGCGACCGAGGAGACGCTTGAGCGAAGGGCCGAAGTTCATGGCCTTCTTGGTGGGATCGCCGCCGCCGGGCGGGCCGATGGGAGGCGAGGAAGTCGGTCGATTACTCATGATGCGTCCTGTACGGCTAGCTGAGAGGCGACGATTTCGCCGTAGGTGGGACAACTGACCACGAGTTCGTCGTGCGTGCCGATCCCCACGATGGCGCCGTCGTCGAGCACGATGATCTGATCGGCCTCGACGATAGTGGAGATACGCTGCGCGACAACGACTATGCAGGCGTCTTGCGTGACCGGCCGGAGCGCCGCACGCAGCCGTGCGTCGGTAGTGAGGTCGAGTGCCGAGAAGGAATCGTCGAACAGATAGATCTGCGGCTTACGCACCAACGCTCTCGCGATGGCGAGTCTCTGACGCTGACCGCCCGATACCGTCGTACCGCCTTGTGCCACCGGTGTGTCCAGGCCTTCTGGCATGGCGCGGACGAAGTCGGCAGCTTGGGCGATCTCGAGGCACTCCCACAGCCATTCGTCGGTAGCTTCGGGGTTTCCGTAGCGGAGATTGGTGGCGACAGTGCCGGAGAACAGATACGGCTTCTGCGGGACCAGACCGATCACCGAGCAGAGCAGCTCCGTGTCGATGTCGCGGACGTCGACGCCGCCCACCGATACCGATCCGGAGGTGGAGTCGATCAATCGCGGAATCAGGTTGAGCAGAGTGGTCTTTCCCGACCCGGTGCCGCCGATGATCGCCGTCGTCTTGCCTGGTTCGGCGCGGAAGGTGATGTCGCGCAACACTGGCTCCTCGGCTCCGGGGAACTGGAACTGAGCTCCACGAAGTTCGACGACGCCCGGGTCCTTCAACTCCAGGACAGGATTCTCGGGCGGAATCACCGAGGAATCGGTGTCGAGTACCTCGGAGATACGTTCGGCGCACACCGACGCACGCGGCAGCATCACCGCCATGAAGGTGGCCATCATGACGGCCATCAGGATCTGCATGATGTAGCTGAGCATCGCGGTGAGCGAGCCGATCTGCATCGAACCCTCGTTGATCTGATGGCCACCGAACCAGATGACCGCGACGCTGGTGACATTGCTGATCAGCATCACGAGCGGGAACATCAGTGCCATGAGGCGGCCGACGCCGAGTGCAGTCTCCGTCAGTTCGCGGTTGGCGTCGCCGAAACGCTCTACCTCGTACGGTTCCCGTACAAACGCTCGGACGACGCGGATGCCCGTGATCTGTTCGCGAAGAACACGGTTGACGGCGTCGAGGCGGCCCTGCATGACCCTGAATCCGGGGACCATCCGGGCAATCAGGAAACCCATCGAGACTACGAGGAGCGGGACGCTGATCCCGAGGATCCAGGAAAGATTCAGGTCCTGTCGTAGAGCCATGATGATGCCGCCGATACACATGATCGGAGCCATGACGAGGATGGTGCAACTCATCACGACCATCATCTGTACTTGCTGGACGTCGTTGGTATTGCGGGTGATCAGCGAAGGCGCACCGAAGTGCCCGACTTCCCTGGCCGAGAACGTCCCGACCTGATGCAACACCGACGCTCGGAGATCGCGCCCGACGCCCATGGCGACTCGCGCTCCGAAGAAGACGGCACCCACTGAGCACAGGATCTGCGTCAGCGTGACCATCAGCATCATCCCGCCGGTGGAGAGGATGTAGCCGGTGTCGCCTTTGGTCACGCCGTTGTCGATGATGTCGGCGTTGAGACTCGGAAGGTAAAGGGCCGCCATAGTCGAAATAAACTGCAGGACGACAACGCCCGTGAGTTCACCCCGGTACGGCGTCAGATAAGTGCGCAGCAGCCTGATCAGCATAGTGAGCGAAGGTTACCAATCCTGGCCGACATGTGCCGCTGGATATTTCGATACACAAAAACAGCTGTGCGCCTTTATTAACCGCGGGGGGTTAATAAAGGCGCACAGCAGAGATCAAGCAGATGCGGACTGCAGTTCCGCTTCCTTCTCGTCACGGAGGGCCTTGCTGAGCTTCTCACCCTCGATGTCGACGTTCGGCAGAATCTTGTCCAGCCACTTCGGCAACCACCACGCCTTGTCGCCGAGCAGTGCCATGACGGACGGGATGATGACCATGCGCACGATGAAGGCGTCGAAGAACACCGCCGCGGCGAGCGCGAATCCGATCGACTTGATGAACGAGTTCGGTTCCGCGATGAAGGCACCGAACACGGAGATCATGATGACCGCGGCCGCACTGACCACGCGGGCACCGTGATTGAAGCCGATGGTCACGGCCTCCTTCGCGCTCGCACCGTGGACGTACTCCTCACGCATACGCGTCACGAGGAACACCTGGTAGTCCATCGCCAACCCGAACACCACGCCGATCAGGAAGATCGGCATGAAACTCACGAGCGGTTGTGGGTTCGAGATGATGCCCAACCAACCGTGCTGGAAGATCGCCACCGTCGCACCGAATGTCGCGAGCACGCTGAGCAGGAAGCCGAGCGTCGCCGTCAGCGGAACCAGGATCGAACGGAACACCAAGAGCAACAGAATGAATGCAAGGCCGACCACTACGGCAAGGTAGGGCACCAATGCATCCTTCAGCGTGTCCGAGACGTCGCCTTCGAGTGCGGTCTGACCGGTGATGCCGTAGCTGACGCCGATCGAATCGTTGAGTCCCGCTTCTGCTCCGCGGAGGCTGCCCACCAGATCCATCGTGGCCGGATCGGTCGGTCCGCTCTTCGGAGTGATCAGTACCTGCGCGGTGTTGCCGGCCTCGTTGACCCCGACGACCTGTGCGTTCTGGACGTCACCGAAGCTCGAGATGGTCGAGACGACCTCCGCAAAGGCCTCCCCGGCGGGGACGCTGGCATCCTTGGCGTCGACAACGGCGATCAGCGGTCCGTTGCGGCCGTCACCGAAGCCCTCGTCGATCAGGTCGTACGCCTGACGCGCACTGGTCGCCGGGTCACCGGTGGCCTCCGACGGCAATGCCAGGCTCAATCCCGTTGCGGGCAGAGCCAATGCGCCCAGAAGAACTACTCCACCGATCAGCGGCACGAGCGGACGACGAACGACGGCGGTGATGAAGCGCAGAGCCAGCTTCGGCTTGCCTGAATCATCGTTTTCGGACTCCTCCGCACGCTTGCTGAGGAAGGGAATCTTGCCGGCAAAAGCCTTGCGCCCGAACATACCCAGGATCGCGGGCAGCAAGGTCAATGCGATCAGGACCGCGATCAGCACCGTGAAGGCCGCTGCCGCACCCATGTCCGAGAGGAACGGGATACCGACGACACGCAAGGCAACGAGCGCGATGATGACTGTCAAACCGGCGAATACCACTGCGGAACCGGCGGTTCCGACGGCGCGACCTGCTGCTTCGGCACGGTTGTCGGTGAGGGTGAGCTCATGCCTGAACCTGGACATGATGAACAGCGAGTAGTCGATCGCCACGGCCAGACCGATCATGATCGCCAGCGTCGGAGTCATCGAACTGAGATCCATGAATCCGGTGGCAACCGTGATTCCAAGGCTGCCGATAGCGATACCGATGATCGCGGTGAGGAGCGGAAGCCCCGCGGCCACAAGCGAACCGAACGTGATGGCCAGAACGACAGCGGCAACGGCGATACCGATCAGCTCGGTGACACCACCGGGCATCTCCGCTTCCTGTGCAGCAGAACCACTGACCTGGACGTTGAGTCCCTCGGCCCGACCGACATCGGCTGCGGAGTTGATCGAATCACGTAACGCCTGATCGAGATCGGCGAAGTCACCGCTGAACGGAACCTCGACGTACCCGACCGTGCCGTCGGCACTGAGCGGCGACAACGCGCGCGCGTCGTCCACGGCCTGCGTCTCGGAAGTTCCAGCCGCAGCAGCCTTTTCCTTGAACATCGCAACCATGGAGTCGTTGCCGGTAACCGGATTGACCAACGCCTTCGCGGCCTGTTCCGGAGTGGCAGTCGCCGGGTCCACCTTGGCGGAGTCGGCGACCTTGTCGATGCCACGGATACTCTCGAGCATCTCGTCCATGGCCTTGACGTTCGCCGGATCGGCCAGCGTCGTGCCCGCCGGAGCTTGCACTACGTATCGTGCGCTCAGCGAATCCATCGGGTTGGGCGCGTCGGGAAAACGCTCCGCCATCAGGTCTTGCGCCTGCTGTGCCGGGGTTCCCGGAATGGAGAACGAATCCTTGGTGGGGCCGGACAGGGTGGCTGCCCCGACGCCCATCAGGACCAGGATTATCAGCCAAACGCTGAGGACCGCGCCTTTTCGCCGGTAGGCGAACTTGCCGATCCGATAAAGATAGGTGGCCACGACGGGCTCCTTGCTGTTTCGGTGCGTGTACGTGGACAGGTATTACGTGTGGGACTCAGAGACGGGACATCTCAGGGACGCGACATCTCAGGGGCGGGCGGCGGCGCGGGGAATCCGGCACGAATCTGCCGAAAAGCGTCGTGAACCAACTCCTCCGGACTGGAAGCCTCCGACTTTCCGCCAGTCCAGACGTCGATCACCGATTTAGCGGCTCCGCCCACCGCTCCGAGGAGGAGCGTCGGGTACAGGTCCTTCTCGGCGTCGGTACCGGTGCGTTCCGCCAATGCCTGAACGACTGCACGGTTGATCCGCTGATGCATGTCTGCGGCATCCCGGTAGAGCGCGGGACTCGAATCCGACAGCAGCCAGATACTTGCCTTCTCACTCCCACTCGGACCTGAGTCGTTCACGATTTCGACCACAAGTTCTTCGAGGACGTCGAGAATTGGTTCGTCCGCGGGCCGCGACGCAAGCGCCTCGATCCACAGGTTCACCGATTCCTCGAAACTGGCGAGCACTGCCTCCTCCTTGCTGGAGAAGTAGTTGTGGAACGTCCTCGTCGACACTCCGGCCTCGGAGGCGATCGCGTCAGCGGTGACGCATTCGATCCCCAGCGCACGAGCGAGCCGTGCTGCCGCGCCACTGAGTGCGGCACGGGTTGCTGCCTTCTTGCGGTCGCGAAGGCCTTGTTCGATGATCACTCCAACACGGTACCCAACTTGCAGAGCTCTGCAACTTTGCAGAGGTCTGCAATATTGTGCGATCGAACACACAGCGCGGAAACTCGAGGCGTACCTCACACTCACGCACGGCAAATGCCTGAACAGCGCGACAGAGAGAGTTGTGAGCAGCTCCACGGCGTGACGCCCACTGCCAAGTTGACGCGTGAATCAACATGGCCTGACATACTTTGCGGTGAATTAACCGCAATGTGCTCGGCGAAGGAATCTGATGGACCCGCTCCTGCATACCTGGCCGGTTTCGTCCACGGTAATGCTGTGGGGATCGAAGTCCGGACGAGGCTCCGTACTACGTCTCGTCCGTCTCACCATCGGATTCTGCTCACTCAATTTCTCGATCGTGGCGTTCCTGTTTCTCCTCAGCGGAGAGGGCCCGGACGGACCGTTTGCGCGCAGTTGGCTCGTCGGCATTGCGACCGTCAACCTGATCCCCACGATTCTCTGGTTTGTCGGCCGAATCAGAGGTTCACGCATGCTCAAGCTCTACGGTCTGTGGGCGGATCTCGGAACTGCCTCGATTCTCATCACCTTCACCAGCCATAACGCCGCCCTTTTCGGCGCGGCACTCTTTGTGGCCACCGGCGCCTACTTCACCTATTTTCTCGACCGCCGCTGGCTGGCATTCCACCTCGCCTTTGCCACGACGTTTGTCATCGCCCTGACCGTGCTCGGCCTGACGAACGGCGACTACTCGGCAACCAGCGTGATTGCACGCACCGACGTCGTACTGTGTGCCGTGATCTTCATTCCGGCCACCATTCAATTCACCTGGCGGCAATTACTCTCGCGCGCAACGGGATCCAAGGTGGATGCACTCACCGGACTGCTGAACCGGCGAGGGCTGTGGGACATGTCGGAGCGCATCTGGTCGGTCGCGTCGGCAAATCGTGCCGACATTGCTGTTGCCGTCGTCGACATCGACAAGTTCAAGGCTGTGAACGACACCTTCGGTCACGAAGTCGGTGACGCCGTCATCATCCGGACCGGAACGCGCCTGCAGGAGCATGTGAACGGTTTCGGCTACGCCGCGCGCACCGGCGGCGAGGAGTTCACCGTTGTGATGATCGGCACCCCGTACGGACTTCGCAAAAGAATCGCGACACTGCCCAAAGCCGTCGTGAACGCTTCCGACGACCCCTTGGCCACGGTCAGCGTCGGAGCAGCGACGCTACCTTTCATCCCGCATCAGGAAGAGTTCGACTACAACGAGTTCTCCCGAGCAATCGTTGCGGCCGATCATCTGATGTACGACGCAAAATCCGCGGGAGGCAACACTGCGAACACTGCTCCTATGACTGTTCCACGTCGACGGGCACACTGAAACCGGGCTGTATCAGCGCCGATTCCACGCCTCGGGATCTGCCGTCAGTTCGTGAATGAACTCGGGCAACTCTCCACCTGCTACATCGGTGAGTGTGACATTTTCGAGCACAGCACGGAGGTTGACGCGCACTGCAATCCACACCTCCTTGAGGGGCGTCGCCGGCCCCCCGTAGTCGACGTCTTCCGGTCGCTGACCCCGAATCGAAGCAAGCGGTCCTTCGACGGCTCGTATGACGTCTGCAATCGTGATCTCGTCCGCGGACCGAGCGAGCCAGTATCCCCCGTCCGGGCCTCGACGGCTGTTGACCAAGCCGCCGCGCCGCAGGTCCGAGAGCACCGCTTCCAGGAACTTGTGGGGTATGACCTGGGATTTGGCGAGAAACTCGGCCTTGGCCGGGTCAGGACCTACTGCCGCGAGCTCGACCAGAGTCCGCACGGCGTAGTCCACCTTCGCGGTGATATGCACCGGCAATTCCTACCATCGTTCTATGAATAGTCGCAACAAACCTGCGAGTTCTTCGCCGCAAAGGGTTCCGTGACGTTACATTTTGATGCATGATGTAACGATCGAAGCTAGAGAACAGGACAAATCGCGTGTGGGAAACCCTTCTCGAATCATGGAAGTCACTTCTCGAACCGCTCCATGATCCAGTCACGCTCGCAATCCCCGCGTTTGTCATCTTCCTGGCAATCGAATGGTTCGCGGCCCGCGCTCTCGAGGATCATCCCGACGACGCCGACGGACGCGCACGACCCGCGGAAGGCGGCTACCGAAGCGTCGACGCCAGAACCAGCGTTCTGCTCGGACTCGTGTCGATCGCAACGAGCACCTTCTGGAAAGTGCTGGCGCTGATCGGCTATTCCGCAATATGGGTGTACCTCGCTCCGTGGCACCTCTCGCCGACGGCCTGGTACACCTGGGTGATCCTGCTGCTCGGAATCGACGTCCTCTATTACGCGTATCACCGCATCGCGCACCGAGTTCGGGTCATCTGGGCCACACACCAGGCTCACCATTCGAGTGAGTACTTCAACTTCAGCACCGCACTGCGGCAGAAGTGGAACAACAGCGGTGAGATCATCATGTGGTTGCCGTTGCCGTTCCTCGGGATTCCGCCGTGGATGGTGTTCGTCGGCTTCTCCGTCAGCCTCGTCTACCAGTTCTTCGTCCACACCGAACGTGTCGGAAAACTTTGGCGGCCCATCGAATTCATCTTCAACACGCCGTCGCACCATCGCGTCCACCACGGCTCCGACGCCGAGTACCTCGACCGCAACTACGCCGGAATCCTCATCATCTGGGACCGGATGTTCGGAACATTCGCAGCCGAAACCCACCGGCCCACCTACGGACTCACGACGCCGGTCGGAACGTACAACATCTGGAAGCTCCAAACACGCGAATACGCTGCCATCGCTCGCGACTGGAAAGCGTCGAAGTCGTGGCGCCAGCGCGCAGGCTACGTGTTCGGCCCACCCGGCTGGGCACCGAAAGCCGAGATTACTTCAGCAGAATCCACAGCCCCGTCGCACTGAGCAGGAGCAGGGCGACCGCGAGAGCAGCACCCATACCCAAAGCAGGCGTTGCCTTTTCGGCTGAGAATTGGGCCAACCTCCTGGGTCGCGACCGACGTTCGTAGACCGTCACCGCCACGACAAGCACGGCAGCGAGGGACGGGCCGATCAGTGCTACCGAACCGAACGGCGGCAACCATCTCAAACAGGCGGCAGACAAGCCGAGGATCGACAGACTCGTCCGTACGAACGAGAGCGATGTGCGCTCGGACTGCAAGCCCTTGTCCGGAGGCTTGACACCTTCCGACGGTTCCAGCGCGGTCAATCAGTTCACCACCTCGACCACCAGGACGGTCGCGCAGATCACCAGCACGATGCCGACCACCGGCGCCATCAGCGGTACCGGCAACGAGCGCTCAGCACGCAGTGCTCGCTCGGCACTGATCCAGTGAACAAAAGAAGTGATGGCGATCAGAGCGCCGCCGACGAGTAACAACGCGGCCAAGCCGGCACGAACCGTCGGGTTGAGAATGTCGCCGCCGAACGCTTCGAGTCCGACGCCCGACGCGACAAAGGCCGTCGCCGTGCGGATCCAGGCCAGATACGTCCGCTCATTGGCGAGAGTGAACCGTGGATCGGGGTCTTCACCCGTTCGGAACGGTCTCCACCGGGGCATCACCTGTTCATTCCGTCCGGGCAGAAATCGCACACTGCCTTCGGAACGGACAACAAGAAAGGAAGGTCATGTCCTTAATCTTCCCTGCCCGCCCCGAAGCAGTGCGAATCGGGTAGACGTAATTCAGCTCGCGGCGAGTGAGACGAGGAAGTCCACCGATCCACTGGCGTCGACGGTGACAAAACCGAGGGACGGGGGTTCAACTCCGAAATCGGTCCAGGTGACCGGAATCGAGCCCGATGCGATCAGCGAATCACCCGAATGCAGCACGGTCATGTCGACCGACACCGGCTTGGACTGACCTTTGAGTGTCAAGGTGCCAGACACCGTGACCGTCGCCGTTGTTCCGTCCGTCGGCACAGCAGCCAAGTCCACCGGCGAGTCGATCGTGAACGTCGCCGTCGGATACGTGCTGGTATCCATCACATTGCCCGTGAACTGGCCGTCGCGCCGATCCGAGTCGGTCTTGATGCTTGCCACCTGCACCGTCACTTCGCCTGAAGTGAGCTTTTCACCCTCGACAACCGCGTTTCCGCTCACCTCGCCCGTGGTTCCGACGACGGTCACACTCGATCCGTTCAGAATCTCGTGCACGGTGTATCCCGCTGCCGTCTGGTTGTCCCCCTGCCCGGCGACGACGGTCCACTGCCCGTCGATCGATCCGGACGCCGCTTCTGCGCCCTGAGTGGATACCACGGCCGCCGGCGCATCGTCTTCAGCGATGAATTTCCCGTACGCCCACGGCCCCACAAGCAGGGCGAGTACGACCACAACTACTGCTCCGCCGATCCACCAGATCTTTTTCATGGGTTCGACGATAGTTGCAGCTTCAACGATTGTCAGGACTTACGACCTGGGAGAACCCTGTGAAAGCGCTCCACGAACACCGAAAGCGGGCACACCCACAGCCATTAGTAATCATTTGGTAAAGTGGTTTTTGCATTCCGGCCCCCAGCCTGGAGTGCCTGGGCCGTGCGCATCGAATCATGCATCGATCCCGATGCGCACGGTCTGCCCGAAACACGAATCACACCGATCGGGGGAGCTCGCAATGGCGGACCTGACGCTCCTGACCGACGACGAGTTACGCGAGCGTCGGATCGCCCTCAGTCGATCCCTCACTACCGCAGCAGATTTGATCCCCACCCCGCCACCCTCGTTCTTCGAGAAGCTGAAGCAGGACATCGATGCCGCCGCTGCAGAGTGGATCGCTCGCCGCTCCTGAACTTCGTCAACCTGTGAATGTCCACCGGAGGGCGGCCCCTCCCCCATAAGACTTAGTGCGGCTTCCGATCTCCTCCGAAGTCCAGCGCTGCCCTCGTCCGAATGGCGGACTGGCCGGTCGTCCGATGGTCCAGTCGGAGCGTGTCCGTCCTGACGGTCGGCAGCGCTCGCACGCCAGGTTTACCACACAAAAAAGCTCCCCACCTGCGTGAACAGGTGGGGAGCTTTGGCGGTGGCGGAGGGATTTGAACCCTCGGACGGGGGTTACCCGTCACACGCTTTCGAGGCGTGCTCCTTAGGCCGCTCGGACACGCCACCGTTGGTGACTTTACCGGATGGAGTGCCCGTGGCCGAAATCGCCAGGTGGAGCGGTATTACGTGAGCTTGTCCTTGATGCTGGACGCGGCGTCCTTGACCTTCTCGCCGGCATCCTTGACGGCCGATTTCACCTGGTCGCCTTTACCTTCGTTTTCGAGGTCCCGGTCACCGGTAGCGCTGCCAGCAGCTTCCTTGGCCTTGCCCCCGAGGTCTTCGGCCTTGTTCTGAGCCTTGTCTGCGATTCCCATGAGTACTCCTCTGTGAACGCGAACGAATCACCTTCCGGCGATTCGCCGATACCCTGACGGCATCTGATCTCCACCATGCCCGTGATTACCGGTTCCGGCTACCCGAGTGTGCGTTCACTCTCGATGGGGAATACCTATTTCAGGCCCGCTGCTCGCGGAAGAAATCTTCCAAAAGCCCAGCGCATTCGTCCTCGAGGACCCCGCCGCGCACCTGCGGCCGATAGGTCAATCTTTTATCTCGAACTACGTCCCATAATGATCCGACGGCTCCGGTTTTCGGCTCCCACGCCCCGAAAACGACCCGAGAAACCCGGGCGAGGACCAGAGCGCCCGCACACATCGTGCATGGCTCGAGGGTCACGGCAAGCGTCGCACCTTCCAGGCGCCAGCCGTCACCGTAGGTTTTCGCGGCAGCACGCAACGCGAGGATTTCGGCGTGCGCGGTCGGATCGGACGACGCTTCCCTGGCATTGGAGGCCCGAGCAACTTCGACGCCGTCTGCGTCGAACACCACTGCCCCGACCGGGACGTCTGCGTCGGAGGCGGAACGTGCGGCCACGATGGCCGCACGGATCATGCGCTGATCGTCAGCGAGAGTCATCTAGCGCGGGAGCTTGTCGAGCGCTACGCCGAACTCGGATGCGAACCCGAGTCGCTGCGCGATCATCCCCAACTGCTCGTCCGGATAAAGATCGGTCTCGGCCGCGATGACGGCGAGCACGGGTTCCGGCAGGCCCAGATCGGCCAGCACGGACAGATCGCCCTCTTCCCAGGGTTCGACGTCGTCGAGGTCGTCCGGATCGATGTCGGGGATCTCGATGTGCAAGGCGTCGAGGACGTCGGCTGCGATGTCGTAGTCGATGGCGGCGGTCGCGTCGGAAATCAGCAACTGCGTGCCGGACGGCGCCGGACGCAACACGATGAAGAACTCGTCGTCGACGTCGAGAAGACCGAAGACGGCACCCGAACTTCGCAGCTCACGCAGCTGCGTTTCGGCGGCCGAGAGCGAGGTCAACGCGTCGGGCGTCAATGCCTTGACCGTCCAACGCCCCTCTTCACGGACCACCGCGACACCGAAGCCTTCAAGCTCCTCCGACTGGTTCGAAGAGGCGCTCTTGTTACCCGCGCGCTGTGCACCCATGGCGCAACGGTAGCCCGCCTGGTGCCAGTGAGTGAAGTCCGAGCATCGATGTGCCAACCTGAACTCGTGTCTGCGATCGATTCCGCCCCACCAGTCTGCGTTCTCGGCCTCGGATTGATCGGCGGTTCGCTACTTCGCGCCGCCGTCCGATCCGGTCGTCAGGCGTGGGGTTACAACCGTTCCAGCGAGTCCGCCGACGCGGCCCGAGCCGACGGTTTCGACGCCGACACCGATCTGGTTTCAGTGCTGCAGAGAGCGAACGAGAGCGGTGCGATCATTGTGATCGCCGTGCCGATGCCTGCCGTCGACGCCACCTTGGAGGCAATCGCCGCGCATGCGCCGAACAATCCGATCACGGACGTCGTCAGCGTCAAGGGCGAAGTGAAGGCCGCGGTCGAACGAGCGGGCTTGAGCGCCAAGTTCGTGGGCGGTCATCCGATGACGGGGACGTCAGCTTCGGGTTGGGCGGTCGGGGATGCCGATCTGTTCGTCGACGCGGTGTGGGTCGTTGCCACCGACGAAGGCGTCGATGCAGACGTGTGGTCGCAGGTCGCCGACCTTGCACTCGACTGCGGCTCGGTGGTCGTGCCGGCCGAATCTCTCGAGCACGATCGAGCAGTCGCGCGTATCTCTCACCTGCCCCACCTACTAGCGGAAACACTCGCGATCACCGGAGCTGCCGGCGGCGAACTGGCTCTTGGGCTGGCCGCCGGGTCATTTCGCGACGGCACCCGCGTAGCCGGGAGCGCTCCTGGCCTGGTGCGAGCGATGTGCGAGGGCAACCGCGACGCCCTGCTGGTCGCGCTGGATGAAGCGCTCGACCTTTTGCAGGGTGCACGTACCGATCTGCTCGACAACGGCTCGACGGCACGATTGGTCGACTCGGGGTTCACTGCGCGCGGCGCTTACGAGTCGCACGAGCGTTGGGACATCGAAGACGTTCAGGTCGGCGAACCCGACTGGATCGAGCGGATGCGGGACGCCGGTCGACGCGGTGGTGTCATCCGGCGATCCGAAACCTAGAGGTACGAAACCTAGATTCGAGTTGCCAGACCCGGGTAGTCGAGGACGAAGCCTTCGGTATCGACGGCCAGCGTCGAGCTGGACACCGGGGACAGCACACTGATTCCGTCGGTGCCGCTGCTGTAGGTGATGGTCGCACCCTCGACACGCAGGTCGAGAAGGTTGACGTAGACGACCGGGACCTCGGCGTCTTCGATGTCGTTCTGCAAGCCGACGCGGCGGATGGGCAGCGTGTTGAAGAACGGGCTGAGGATCACGTCGACATCAAGTGCGCCATCGAACGCAGAGCGCTGGTGACTGGCGCCGTTCTCGACCATCCAGGTGCCTTCTTCGTCCCGGCTGATCGACATCTGACGCTCACCGGCGGCCAGGGCGGTCCGCACCGACAGCCGGCGGGTGATGCCGGCCTCGTCGGTGACCAGGTCGTATGACGCACTGAATGCCGGGTGCTCACTGCAGGCTCCACCGATGATCCGGCCGGAAGCCTTGATGCGATTTCCGTTCAGCTGCACACGAACAGACTCCATACGAGGAGCGTTGTGGGCCTGCCAGGTCAATACCGCGGGCCAGGACGCGTCACCGGAAGGTTGGATGCTCACCCGACCACGGTAATGGACGAACGGGCGCGGAGCACCGCTGGTTCGGGTTATTCCTTCGATCAGGGACCTTTTAGGGACTTCGATCGGCCCCGAAGATCTCGATGTAAGGCGTTTCACAACGGTTCTTCCGTAAGGAGCACCCCGCAGACCGAATAGTTGGCAAACGGTGTCGGAGTTCTCGAGTACCGTGCTTCTAGGTCGGTTCGTGAGGAAGGGTGCTGTGACGTCGTCGCGGAGCATGGTGGGTTTGTTTGCCGGTATCGGCGGGCTCGAGTTGGGGCTCTCGGAACATGGGTGGAACACCGAACTGCTGTGTGAAATCGATCCGGGCGCCCAGGCAGTTCTCCGTTCGCGATTCGCCGACGTGCCGTTGCACGGCGACGTCACCAAACTGCGCGCGCTGCCCAGCGACATCGAATTGGTGGCCGCCGGTTTCCCCTGCCAGGACCTCTCTCAAGCCGGCAAAACAGCAGGCATCACCGGCGCACGCTCAGGCCTGGTGGACGAGGTGTTCCGTCTGGTCAAGCGCAAGAAAGGCCCGCGCTGGCTGTTGATCGAGAACGTTCCGTTCATGCTGCAACTCGGCAAGGGCGCTGCCATGCGGCACATCACCGACGCTCTCGAAGACCTCGGATACACCTGGGCATACCGGGTGGTGGACGCCCGTGCCTTCGGACTCCCCCAGCGCCGCCAGCGCGTCATCATGCTTGCCTCGCGCACGGACGATCCTCGCGAAATCCTGTTCGGCCAGGACGCCGGCGAGCGCCTGGGAGGTGATCCCGCGGACTACCCCTGCGGCTTCTACTGGACCGAAGGCACCCGCGGACTCGGATGGGCCGTCAATGCGGTGCCGACGCTCAAGGGCGGCTCGTCCGTCGGCATCCCCAGCCAGCCGGCAGTCCGGTTGCCGTCCGGTGAGATCGTCACTCCCGGCCTCGTCGACGCCGAACGCCTGCAGGGTTTCGATCCCGACTGGACGCTTCCGTCCGTCGAAGTTCCCGGCCTACGCCACAGCCACCGATGGAAGCTCGTCGGCAATGCCGTGAGCGTGCGGATGGCGTCGTGGGTCGGTGGCCGGCTGAACGATCCCATCGCATACGACGCCGCGGGCGAGACGCCACTCGAACCGGGCGACGCGTGGCCGAGTGCGGCATGGGGCCGTAACCGCCAAGCCTTCCGCGTCCACACCTCGACCTGGCCGGTCCAGTACGACTACGAGGATCTGAGTGGCTTCCTCGAGGACACGCGGTTGCTGTCGGCGCGGGCCACAGCCGGCTTCCTCAAGCGCGCACGCATGGGCAATCTTCGGTTCATCCCCGGTTTCATCGAGGACGTCGAAAGCCATCTCGAGCGGATGGGCGGATACCCCGAGGCCGCGGCATGACGGAATCACTGTTCCCCGAACCTGAAACGCTATTCCCCGAACCGCTGTTTTCCGAGCCGGAACACGAACCACTGTGGAGCGCACTGCAACTCGCGGGCGACAAGCCTCCGGCCGACGCCGATCGCGGCGAGAAGAAGAACTACGCCCAGCGACTCTCCAATCAACTGGCACAGACGGTGGCCGACGCTCTGCGTCCGCTGTATCCCAACATCACCCCGACAGCGTCCGGCGAAGGCCAGGAGGCAACCGTTGATGTCGCCAAGGGCCGAAAGCGCTTGGACGTCAAGGCACTCGACCCCACTCTCGGCCTGATCCTCTGCGTCTCCATCAAGACGTACAACTTCCAGGACTACAGTCCCCGCAGCGGAAAACTTGGACGGTGGACCAAGAACATCGTCCGCAACGACCACGAATTGCGTGGCGAGGCAATGGTTCTGCATCAGCGTCAGCCGTACAGCGTGTTGGTCGCCGTCATGTTCGAGCCGTACGCCACGTGCGACGACGGCGACCCGACCAAGACCAGCGACACCGGCAAATCCTCTTTTGCACACCACGTCACGACGCTCTCGAAGCGCTCGGGCCGGGGCAAGCGCGCGGTGGTCGGCGTTCCAGGAAAGGCCTGGGTGGATCTCGGCGCCGAGGACACCCGCTACGACCTCTTCGAGAAGGTCTACATCGGACTCTACGAACCCGATGGCGCGGTTCGGTTCTTCGACGTCGACGAGCCGCCGCCGCGCAACGGCCGGCCCACCGAAGCTCAGACGCTCTCGTTCACCGACTTCGTGACCGTCGTGCACGGTGAAGTGGAGCGTCGCAACAGGTTTGCGCCCACCTGGTCCGATCCCGAAGACAGCGACGATTCCGACGGCTGAGGGAACCACGGTGCCTGCGACGGATCCTGCCACCAGCGCTCGGATGAGCGCTCAGCGTCGGCGCGACACCAAACCTGAAATTGCACTTCGACGCGAGCTTCATCGGCGCGGACTCCGGTACTTCGTGGACCGGGCGCCTGTCAAAGGTGTTCGCCGACGCGCTGATCTGGTGTTTCCGCGCCGCAAAGTCGCGGTGTTCGTGGACGGATGCTTCTGGCACAGCTGCCCGCAGCATGCGACGTTTCCCAAGAACAACGCGCAGTGGTGGACGGACAAGTTGGCCGCCAACGTGGTTCGAGACCGCGACACCGATGCACGTCTGGCAGAGCAGGGTTGGACCGTCATCCGCATCTGGGAGCACGAAGATCCGCTGGTAGCAGCCGAACGCGTCCAGAAAGCCCTGCTCGGTCCGTAAGCTCGATTTCGTGAAGGAACGCAACGTTGCGCGGTGGGGTTTGGTGGCTGCGCTGGCTCTGGGCGGAATCGTCTACTCGTCGTGGATTCTCGAATTTTTCCTCGACACCGGCCTCGACCCGGTGACATCGTTCCTCAGCGAACTCGATGCCGAGAACCAGAAATACCGTGACGTCTTCGGCAATGCCGACGTCCTGTCCGCGATCTTGATGTTGATCTCCGGAGCGCTGGGTCTGCTGATCACGCCCAGGCGCAGGCTCTACGTCACGGGCTGGATTGCACTTGCAGTGTTCGGCATCGCCACAATCGCCGACGCGTCGTTCCCTCTCGAATGCTCGGGCGAGGGTTGCCCGTCGAGCGCACCCGACGGTCTACTTCCGCAGCTCCACCATGTTCACGCATTGACGAGCAGCGTGGCGGTGTTCGCGATCTTCACCGCGATGATCGCATTCACCGTGGGAGCGTTCAGGTATCGCGAACACCGGTCGTTGCGTACGACCGGCCTGACCATTTTGATCCTGACTTCCCTTGCGACGGTGTGGATGTTGACGACCAACAGCATCGAAGTCTCCGGCGGCGGTAATCTCGGACTGGGTATCGCTCAACGCGCACAGGTGCTGGGGATGTCGTTGTGGTTGTGCACCCTGGCATTTGCGATGTCGAGGCCGCCATCCACCGGGCTCCCGGCGTCGCCACGCTGACAGGTTTTCCGGCAAGCGATTCGGGCGATCCTGGAACTACAACTGAAAATGGCTGCCCCGAACTAGCGAAGGTGTGCCCATGTCTCTCGCGTCGTCGTTCTTCGCCCATCCACACCAGGCGTTCACTGCCGGTTTCTACCGCAACGAGTCCTTCGACTTCGAGCTACGAGTCGTTCTCGGGCAAGCCACCTACGGCGCGGCAGATACCGGCGAAGTGCTCTCGGCCATCGCTCATGTCGGCGAGAAAGACCTCGAGGGCTGGTATGAGGCCTGGTTCGACCTCGGCACACGAGTATTCGGGCAGGCCGATGAGGCGGCCGAGGCCGGGCATTCACGAAGCGCGTCCAACGCGTACCTGCGGGCGGCGTCGTACTTCGGTGTGGCGATCAACGCCGTCGACGGTCTCAGCGACGATTCGGTTCTGGTCCCCACTTTCAAACGTCACCGACAGGCGTGGGACCGCTTCGTCGACACCACCGCCCAGCCCGTCGAACGCGTCCGGATCCCTTACGAGGACACCTACTTGCCCGGGTACTTCTTCCGGCCACCCGGCGACGTGCGACGGCCGACGTTGATCATGGTGAACGGTAGCGACGGCCCGATCAGCGGACTGTGGGGCAGCGGCGGCGCCGGGGCCCTCGAGCGGGGCTACAACGTGTTGATGTTCGACGGTCCCGGTCAGCAGTCGATGCTCTTCGAGCGCAACATCCCGTTCCGTCACGACTGGGAATCCGTCATCACGCCCGTCGTCGACTATCTCGTGGACCGGCCGGACGTCGATGCGTCGAAGCTGGCGATCTACGGGATCAGTCAGGGCGGTTACTGGGTGCCGCAGTCGTTGGCGTTCGAGCATCGGATCGCGGCAGCGATCGCCGATCCGGGGGTCGTGGACGTGGCCGCGTCGTGGCTCGCCCATATCCCCAAGAACATGCAGAAGCTGCTCGACGAGGGGAAGTCGGAGGCCTTCGACCGCGACATGGCGATGGGGATGAAGTTCTCCAAGGACACCGCCCGGATCTGGCGTTTCCGAGCGCGTCCGTACCTCGCCGACGGTTACTACAACACTCTCGCCGAGGTTCGGAAGTACCACCTCGAACACGTCGCCGGCTCGATCTCCACTCCCCTGCTCATCACCGATCCGGAAGGCGAGCAGTTCTGGCCCGGTCAATCCAAGCGGCTTGCCGCCCTATCCGGCGGACCGACGACGGTGGTTCCCTTCACCGCTGCCGAGGGCGCGAACTTCCACTGCCAGCCCATGGCGAGGCGTCTGACGGATCAGCGAATGTTCGACTGGCTCGACGAGCAGTTGGATCTCTGAATCAGGACACTTTCTCCTTTTTCGTCAAGAGAGTGGCGAGCATCGGCAGCAGTAGAACGGTGATCGCACCGGCCGCGACAAGAATCGACGCGTTGTCCGAGGACATCTGATGCGCGTCGACGGCAGCGCCCGTGACCGCCACGATCATGGGCAGACCGGTAGCCCCGTACAACGCGACTTGCGCACTTTCGCGCGTGGTGAAGGGCGGCTCGACCTTCTCGAACTTGGTCACGAAGAACACCGGCACGCCGCGGACGACAACGATCAGGATCAGAAACGCAATCAGTATGCCGGGACTGGCGGCGACCGCCGAGACGTCGATTGCCATGCCTGAAGTGATGAAGAAGATCGGGATGAGGAACCCGAAGGCGATCCCGTCGAGCTTGATCTCGAGGCGCTCGTCGCCCTCTGGCATCAGTCGCCGCAGGATGAAGCCGGCGGCAAACGCGCCGAGAATGACGTCGAGTGAGAACACGGCCGACAGCACTCCGAGGCTGACCAACAACAGAACGGTGAGGCGGACCGTCGTCTGCGCCGTGGTGTCCGCTCCTGCCCGCACCAGCCGATGTGTCCACGAGCCTTCGTGAATCAGCTTGCCGGGCAGCACCGCCACGACGATGGCGATCAAGGCGAAGACGGCAAGAACGATCAGCGACAGGACGGCACCACGGGCACTCAGCAGCACCGCCATCGCGACGACCGGCCCGAGTTCGCCGACGGCCCCGTGATTGAGGACCGTCTTGCCCAAGCGTGTGTCGAGGAGTTTGTTGTCCTTGAGGATCGGCAACAGCGTGCCCAGTGCGGTCGACGTCATTGCGATGGCAACAGCGGCTTCCGCGGAGATCACGTTCCTCATGCCAAGCAGCGCGACCACCGTGAACGCCAACGCGAGGCAGAACAGCCACGTGTAGAGCGCTCGACGTCCGCCGCGCCCACTGAGTTCCTGTCGGTCGATCTCGTAACCGGCGAGCAGGAACAGCATGCCGAGGCCGAGTTCGCGGAGGATTCCGATCGCTTCGCTGTCAGCTGCGATGTTGAGGGCGAACGGCCCGACCACTGCGCCCGCGACAAGCAGCAACACCACTTCGGGAACGAGCCGACGTGGGATCAAGCCCGCGACTATCGGCGCGACCGCCGCGATCAGCGCAATCCAGAACAGCGATGAGGCAATTGAAGGCACGGATCATTATCGGACATAGGTGACAAATCCGCGTTCAGTACAGGTACTTGCGGTACGCCTCCTGCCGAGCCGGTTCGAGATCCTCGACTTGGAGGGTGTGCTGCTCGGCCATCATGTCGCGCAGACTCGGCACGTCCTCGGGAGTAGGCCACGTCGCCGGATCCCAGAGCTTTGCCCGCAGAATCGCTCGCGCGCAATGGAGATACGCCTCGTCGATCTTCACGATCACCGCAAGCTGCGCCGGCTTGCCGTTCATCGCCATCGACTCCAACAGATCAGCATCTGTCGAGAGGGTCGCCGTGCCGTTGACGCGCACGATCTCGTCGTGGCCGGGCGCGAGAAAGAGGATCCCCACGTGAGGATTTTCGATCATGTTCCGGTACGAGTCAGCGCGCCGGTTGCCCGGACGATCCGGAAGCACCAGCGTCTTCTCGTCGGGAAACAGAACCTGACTGACCAAGTCTCCACGCGGCGAGCAATCGCAATTTCCGGCTGCATCGGACGTCGCGAGCACAAAAAACCGTGCCTGCTCGATGAATTCACGGATCAACGGAGTCGTGTAGGCGGTGTGCTTATCCATGATCGTCGGATGGGGCTGTCCGAGAAGCGCATTGAGTTGTTCCACCGATTCGATCCGCCCGCTCGGGACATTCGACGCCGTCACGTCAACACGTCGTCGAGGACGTGGTGGCGCCCCAGCGGCAACACCAACGGCTTGCCAGAGATGGGGTCGGGGATGATTCGGCTCTCGAGACCGAACACGGTGCGGACGTTGTCGCTGGTGAGCACCTCGGCAGGATCGCCCGCAGCATAGACCCGGCGATCGGCCATGGCGACGAGGTAATCGGCGTAGCGGGCAGCGAGGTTGAGATCGTGCAGAACCATGACAATCGTTGTACCCCGGGTCCGGTTCAGGTCGGTGAGCAGGTCCAAGACCTCTACCTGGTGGCTCACGTCCAGGAAGGTGGTCGGTTCGTCGAGTAAAAGCAGATCGGTTTGCTGGGCGAGCGCCATCGCAATCCACACACGTTGGCGCTGACCACCGGAAAGCTCGTCCACCGATCGTTCGGCCAATCCGGTTGTGTCCGTTGCCGCAAGCGCTTCGGCGACAGCTGCGTCATCCTCGCGACTCCACCTCGACAGCACCCGCTGATGTGGATGACGACCTCGCCCGACGAGATCGGCGACGACAATGCCTTCCGGTGCGATCGGTGACTGCGGCAGCAGACCGAGCGTGCGAGCGAGCTTCTTCGCGGGCAGGCGATGAACATCCTTGCCGTCCAACAGAACATGACCCCTTCGGGGACTGAGTAGCCGCGACATCGACCGCAGCAGCGTCGATTTGCCGCACGCGTTGGCGCCCACGATGGTCGTGATCTTTCCCGGCGGCACCGCGAGGTCGAGCGATTCGACGACGGTCCGTCCTCCGTAACCGAGTTCGAGGTTTTCGACAGTCAGAGTATGGGATTCGGTCACAGCGAACCTCCCGTTCGGTTGGAGCGAATGATGAGGTAGACGAGATACGGCGCTCCCAGCGCGCCGGTCACCACGCCAACGGGGTAGCGGGTGCCGAAGGCGTACTGTCCGCAGAAATCGGCAACTAGCACCAGCAGCGCTCCGACCAGCGCCGACGGAATCAAAAGTGATGTTCCCGGACCGACGATGCGGGCGGCGATGGGCCCTGACAGAAATGCGACGAAGGCGATGGGCCCCGCAGCGGCAGTGGCAAAGGCGATGAGTCCGACGGCCGCAATGATCGTCAGAATGCGCGTTCGTTCCACTCTGACGCCGAGCGCTTGTGCTGCGTCGTCACCGAGCTGGATGGTCGAAAGGTTGCGCGATTGGCTCAGCAGCACAGGTCCGAGGACAACCAGCGCCAGGAGTACGGGAACCGTCGAACCCCAGTTGGCACCGTTGAGGCTGCCGGTGAGCCAACGCATCGTCTCCTGCAGATCCCACGCGGCGGCGGTACTGAGCAGGTAGGCGGTGACGCTGTCGAGCATCGCGGCGATGCCGATACCGATCAGGATCAGCCGAGTGCCTGCTACACCGTCTCGGAAGGACAGAACGTAGATCAAGACTGCGACGCCCAGACCGACAGCGATGGCGAAGATCGAGACCTGCGAGCCGCCGAGCGAAAGCGAGATGATCGCGAAAGCCGCTGCAGCGCTTGCGCCGGAGCTGATCCCGATGATGTCGGGGCTCGCGAGCGGGTTGCGCAGCATCGTCTGGAACGTGATGCCACCCAAGCCGAAACAGATTCCGGCGACCACAGCTAGGACAGCGCGAGGCAGCCGGAGGCGGCCGACGGTGAACGAGGCACCAGGCACGTTCTCCCCCAGCACGACGCGAAGCACATCTGACGGCGGGTAGAAGGTTTTTCCCACCATCAGAGTGACCGCGAAGGAGGCGACGACGAGGACCGTCAGCACGGCAATCACGATGCGGCGGCGTCTACCTCGTCGGATACGGCTTGCTCCGACTGCGTCGACCTCGACTTCGGGAGTAACGAATGTAGTGGTCACAGCTCACGTATTTTCTGACGGCGGACGATGTAAATGAAGAAGGGCGCTCCGACGAGCGCGGTGATGATGCCGACGTCGATTTCGCTCGGCCGGGCGACAATTCGTCCGAGAATGTCGGCGGCGACGAGAAGGCCGGCACCTGTCAGCGCAGAAAACGGTAGTAGCCAACGGTTGTCGATACCGATCAGCAACCGGCACAGATGCGGGACAACCAAACCGACGAAGCCGATCGGTCCGGCAATGGCAGTGGCTGCACCGCAGAGCAACACTGCACCGAGCGCTGCCACTGCACGAACCACCGCGACGCGTTCGCCGAGACCTGACGCAACCTCGTCGCCGAGCGCAAGAGAGTTGAGACTGCGCGCTGACAGCAGACAGATCACGAAGCCGACAATGAGGAAAGGCAGACCCTGCCGGATCACCTCGAAACTCGCGCCACCGACGCCGCCGATCTGCCACGAACGAATGTTGCCCGCAATATCGTTTCGCGGCAGCATGATCGCAGTGATGAACGAAGCAAACGCAGCCGATGTTGCGGCCCCGGCAAGAGCCAACTTGAGTGGCGTGGCTCCACCTCGCCCGAGTGACCCGACTACGTAGACGAACAATGCCGCCCCGGCTGCACCGAGTACGGCCACCCAGATCATGCTGGTCTGGGTCCACAATCCGAACCACGCCATTCCGATCACCACGGCGAGCGAAGCGCCCATGTTGACGCCCAGGATTCCGGGATCCGCCAAAGGGTTTCGGGTAATCCCCTGCATCACCGCGCCGGCAAGACCGAGCGCAGCACCCACGACGATCGCGAGCACCGTCCGCGGAATGCGCTTGGCAATCGCACCCTGACCGATATTGTCGGTGGAACCGCCAAGTGCGGCAACGATGTCGGACCAATCGACCTCACGAGAGCCGATGACGATCGAGGCGCACATGAGCACCGCGAGGATCACGAGAAGGGCGATCAGCCACAGCGAATTGCCGAACGTCGGGCGCCGCGTATCGCTGGCGCCCGACGTCGAATCCTGCGAGGTTACAGTCACTCCGACTTTCCAGCAGCCCCGGCGAGCAGATCGACATAGTCGCCGAGTACCCACGAAATGGCGAGCGGAGTCGGGTTGGCCGCCGTTCCCATCGGGCCGGTTCCGTTGAGGAACACGATCGAATTGTTGGCGACGGCAGGCATCTGCGAGAGCAGCGGGTCAGCCTTGAGTGCGTCGACAAGTGCCTGGTCACCGTACGTGACGATCAGTTCGACGTCGTCGAAGACGTCCACACGCTCGGCACTGACCTTCTTCGAGAACTCACCACCCGTCGAGGCGTCGGCAACGCTCTTCGGCGTCGAAAGTCCGAGGTCCTCGAAGAACGCGGCACGTGTGTCGTTCGCAGTGTAGAAGCTGACCTGACTCAGGTCGGCAGTGTCGACGTGCGTCAGGAACATTGTTGCTTTGCCGGCAAGCTGCGGATGTGAGGCAACCTCGTCGGCGATCTCCTTCTCGATGGTGGAGATCAGTTCCTGCCCTTCGGATTCCATGCCGAGGCCCATGCTGTTGAACTTGATGACGTCACGCCACGACGTCGCCCACGGCCCCTCGGGATACGCCACAACCGGAGCGATCTCACTGAGAGTGTCGTAGTCCTCCTGCGTCAATCCGGAGTACGCGGCAAGAATGACGTCAGGGTTCGTATCGGAGACGGCTTCGAAGTCGATGCCGTCGGTCTCGTCGAAGAGCACCGGCGGCTTCGCGCCGAGGTCGTCGAGCTTTTCCTCGACCCACGGCAGCATTCCGTTGCCGTTGTCGTCGCCGAACGTCGCCGCTGCCATTCCGACGGGAACCACGCCGAGAGCAAGGGGCACTTCGTGATTGGCCCAGGCAACGGTGGCAACTCGCTCCGGCTTGGCGTCGATCGTCGTAGTTCCGAAAGCGTGCTCGATCGTGACAGGGAAGGAGCTGGATCCGCTTCCGGCGCTGCCGCCGTCGGCGGTCTCCGAGGAGCCGGAACTGCAAGCTGTCATGCCGAGGGCGACTGCGACCGCTGCTGCGGCCACCGCCAAGAAGCGTTTTGAACGCATGAAAACAGAACTCTCTCGAGAAGGGGTACGGCCCTCAACCCGGCTCAATCAGGCACTTAGGTGAGGTTTGCCTAAACCGTATACGGGAGGGCAATGTGGCGCAATCGCGTGTTTGGGACACCCGGTGTAGCGATCGAGACAAGGTGTGATGGCCGATCAGCTAGCCCGGAACATCCCTGGTGTAGCGCCGGTAGTGCGCCGAAATGCCGCACCGAACGCACTGGTCGAGTGGTAGCCCACGCGCTCGGCAACCTCTTGCAGATCCAAGCCGTGTGCAAGAAGAGTCACCGCTCGTTGGGCGCGCACCGCTGACACCCACTGCCCGAAACTCATCCCGGTCTCCGACCGAAATGCCCGGGTGATGGTTCGCGGGCTGACGCCGAGGAGCCTTGCCCAGTCGGACAGCGTTCGCATGTCACTCGGATCGTCACCGATCGCGTCGACGATGGGTTGCAGAAGCGCCGAGTCCGGCACCAGAACCAGCAACTCGTTGGGTGACGGCGCCAGTACGTCGATCACCATCTGCTCTGTGAGCGAGCGCGAAGAGGTTCCGAGTGAATCGTCTGCCAGTCGCTCGAGGAGGTTCCGCAGCAGCGGAGTCACCTCGATCGCCACCGGCACGTCGGACAGAGACGGAACCGATGCGATGTCGAGCTGAGCGGCCCGATACCAGGTTCCGGCGGGCGCGATCGCCGAGTGCAGGACGCCGGCGGGCATCCACAGACCGACGGTCGGGGTGATCGTCCACGTGCGCGATCCCACCGTGGCGCTCGACGCTCCTCGCTCGTTCCACAACAATTCGTGGGTCGGGTGCGAGTGCGCCTCCCACCGGGTCTCGCGGGAGACAAGCTCGTCCATGCCCGCGATGACAAAGGGCACCTCGACCGCCCCGGCCGAGTAGACCGGGAGCGTCCGACTGTCGACGGTCTCCAACGGGTTCTCCTCGGCTCGCGCGACTGCTCCGGAGAAAGCATAGGTCGCGGGGATCGGTTGTTGGTTCATACGATCGCGAGGGTCACCGACCGAAATTCGCCGAGGTGACGTCACACACATTCAAAAATTGCGAATGCACCACAACAAAAAGAAGGTCACAGACCGGAGTCTGTGACCTTCTTTCTTGTGCGCCCGAAGGGATTCGAACCCCTAACCTCTTGATCCGTAGTCAAGTGCTCTATCCGTTGAGCTACGGGCGCATGTTCTGTTGTCTTGCTGATCTTGCGTGTCTTGCCGTCGTACTTTCTATCATTTCTAACCCGCCGGTCAAAATCACCGGCTTGGCGGAGGCGAGAGGATTTGAACCTCCGGTCCCTCGTAAAAGGGACAACTCATTAGCAGTGAGTCCCATTCGGCCGCTCTGGCACGCCTCCCTGGGGGTTCCGATCCTTTCGGACCGCCGGATCGAAAGATTACACACCCTTCGCCACCAAAGGCAAAACGCGTGGTCAGCGCCCTGATTTGTCGGCTTACCGCAGGTGGCTGTCGAACCAGTCGAAGATCCGGGTCTGAGCTTCGACGATCGAGGCCGAGCCAGGGTCGTCGAGGTCGGCGTCCTCGGACAGCTGTGGCGGCTCGTCCGCCCGGTGGGCCAGTCCGGCGTAGCTGACCACCAGTGTCGCGACGTCGGCCTTGGCGGTCGCTTCCCGGAGCAGGGTCACGTGCTCACGCGGCGTGCTGGGATCGTCCTCGCCGTACAGCGCCAGCCACGGCGCCTGCAGGGAAGTGGCCGCATCGACGAGCGCCTGAGCATCCACCGACAAGGCTTCGACGATTCCCCGGGCGGCGACGCTCACCGCGGCACCGACGGGACGGCTGGTGGCCACGAGCATCGCGGCGGTCCCGGCGTCGTCGAATCCGAGCACCCCGACGGTGTCCGCGAGAACTTCGCGTCCGACGAGCCAATCGAGGGTCGCGTCGAAGTCGGCGAAGAGGTTGTCACCGAACACCTCGCCCTGCATGTGTTCGGGTTCGCGGTGGAACAGGTGCGGTGCGACGCTCACCCACCCTTCGCCGGCGAGTGCGCACATCAGATTCAGCAGAGCCGGGCTGAACTGGCGGGCTTCATGCAGGACGACGATCCCGCCCCGCGTCGGGCCGTCCGGCTCCACCACCGTCAGCGGAACAGCCGTGGCGACCTCCCCTTCGGCTGCGCGCAGATACGCGGTGGCCCGGAAGATTTCCGACATCTTCTAACTCTGACACGCAGACGGCCGCTACGCACCAAATCGGTGCGCGCATAATCGACTCGTGACCGCACACATTCGCCCTGACCTCGCCTCCATCCCCGCCTACGTTCCCGGACGCAATTTTCCGGGTGCGATCAAGCTGGCGAGCAACGAAACGACCGTAGGGCCGTTGCCCGGTGTGCGTGACGCCGTCGCCGACGCGGTCGCCAATGCCAACCGCTACCCGGACAATGCCGCGGTCGCACTCATCGAGGCGCTGGCCAGCTTCCTGAAAGTCGAACCGGCCAACGTCGCCGCTGGTTGTGGCTCCGTGACGCTGTGCCAGGAACTCGTGCAGATCACCTGCGATCAGGGTGACGAGGTCATCTACGCGTGGCGTTCGTTCGAGGCGTACCCCGTGGTCACCCAGGTCGGCCATGCCGTCTCGGTCAAGGTTCCGCTGACCGAGGACTTCGGCCACGACCTCGACGCGATGCTGGCCGCGATCACGGATCGCACGCGGTTGATCTTCGTGTGCAACCCCAACAACCCGACCGGCAACGCGCTGTCGAAGGCAGAGCTCGAGAGCTTCCTCGACGCGGTCCCGACGCACGTCGTCGTCGCACTCGACGAGGCGTACTTCGAATACTCACGCTCGGACGCCGACGGCATCGAACTGTTCCGCAGCCGCCCCAACGTGGTTGTTCTGCGCACCTTCTCGAAGGCGTACGGCCTCGCGGGAATCCGCGTGGGTTACGCAGTCGCGGATCCGGAGATCATCGTGGCCCTCGGCAAGGTGCACACCCCGTTCACCGTGAGCGCTGTCGCGCAGGCCGCCGCAATCGCTTCCCTGGCTGCAGCAGACGAACTGCTTGCCCGCACCGAAGGCGTCATCGCCGAGCGGACGCGAGTGCGCAGTGCACTGATCGAAGCCGGGTACACCGTCCCCGAGTCGTCGGCGAACTTCGTCTATCTCCCCCTCGGAGAGCTCTCCCCCGGTTTCGCCGAGGCGAGTACCGAGGCGGGCATTCTGATCCGTCAGTACGGCGTCGAGGGCGTCCGGATGACCATCGGCGATCCACACGAGAACGACGCGTTCCTCGCTTTCGCGAACACCGACGTCGCGAAGCAGGCTGCGGGCATCGGCGTCACCGCGTGACACTCGATACATAACTGTTACGCCGAGGACTGGAATTCGTTTCGGCGGACGGGCACACTCAGGGAGGTTCGAGGCCGGTCCGAGTGAGGGAGCACGACGCATGACGCGACGCATGACACGAACGTGTGCCGTGCTCGCAACGACCCTTCTCGCCACCACCGCGACCTCCCTGAGTGCCGTCGCCACCGCCGAGTCCCAGGACACGGTGTCGGTACGTCTGTTGGCCTTCAACGATCTGCACGGCAGCCTCCGCCCGCCGGAAGGTGTTCGCAGCGAGATCAGGCAGGCCGACGGCTCGCTCACCCCCGCAGGTGGCGCGGCGTACCTCGCTGCTTACGTGACGCAACTTCGCAGCCAAGCCACCAACTCGCTGCTGTATTCGGTCGGCGACAACTGGGGATCGTCGGCATTGGAATCGGCGATGTTCAACGACGAACCGACGGTCGAACTGCTGAATCGGATGAAGATCGACGCTTCCGCGATCGGCAACCACGAACTCGACAAAGGGCTCGCCGAGTTCCGTCGTATGCAGTCCGGCGGTTGCTCCGCCGTCGACGCGTGCACGTTCAGTCCGTCCTTCGGCGGCGCAAACTTCCCTCTGATGGCCGCGAACATGACGTACACCAACGGCACTCCGGCCACGCTGCCCTTCACCGTGAACATGGTCGACGGCATTCCGCTCGGAGTCATCGCGATTTCCCCCGCCAACACGTCGCAGATCGTCACACCGGGCGGGATCGCCGATCTGCAGTTCGGCGACGAGGTCGAAGCGATCAACCGCACCGCCGATGTCCTCGACTTCTTCGGCGTCAAAGCCATCACCGTTCTCCTGCACCGTGGGGACGAACCGGCCGTCGAAGGTGGGCCCAACGACTGCAACGTCGAGTCCGGCCCGGCCCGCGACATCGCTCTTCGTGCCTCACCGAAGGTGGACGTCATCTTCACCGCCGACAGCCACCAGCAGTACAACTGCGAATTCCCTGATCCCGCAGGCAATCCCAGAGTCGTCATGCAGGGCGCTTCGCACGGCCGGATCGTGTCCGTCGCCGACGTCACCATCGACCGCAACACCCGCGAGGTGGTTCGCGATCAGACGTCCGCTTTCAATCAGATAGTGACACACGATATTTCGCCGGATCCCGATATTCAGGCTCTCGCCGACCGGGCCTGGTCGGAGGCGTCGGAAAGCGCTCAGCGACCGGTGGGGACCATCACCGCCGATCTGACACGGGACCGCGTACCCAGCGGTGAATCGACACTCGGCAACCTGGTCGCCGACGCTCAACTCGCGGCCGGATCGACACGAGGGGCTCAACTCGCGTTGACGAACCCGGGCGGCATGCGCGAGGACTTGGACTTCGGCACTTCCGGCCAGGTCACCTACCGCCAGGCCTACGGTGTTCAACCCTTCGGTAACAGCCTCGAGGTGCTCTCCGTCACAGGAGCGGTGTTGAAGGACGCTCTCGAACAGCAATTCCAGATCGACCTCGACGGCACCGCTACCGAGCGCATCCTCTCCCCGTCCGCGGGCTTCACCTACGCCATGGACCGGCGAGCAGCGCCGGGCTCGCGAATCTCGGAAATGCGCTTGAACGGGCAGGACATCGCCCCCGACGGCGTCTACAGCGTCGTGGTGAACAAGTTCCTCGCCGAGGGCGGGGACGGTTTCACCGCACTGAAGAACTCCACCCAGATGACCGGCGCGGGCAACGACCTCGACGCCTTGACGGCCCTGTTCGCAGCCGGGTCCCCGGTCTCGCCGCCTGCCACCGATCGCATCCGCACCGTCGGCTGAATAGGCATCCCCCCGCTCGATTGCCTAGTCTCGACGGGTGATCATCGCGACCCATAACGGCAAGTTCCATGCAGACGACGTCTTCGGCGTATCGCTGCTCAAGCAGCTGTACCCCGACGCCACCGTCGTTCGCAGCCGTGACGAGTCCGTCCTCGACAGTGCGGACATCGTGCTCGACGTCGGCGGTCGCTACAACCCGGCCGAGGGTCGCTTCGACCATCACCAGCGCGATGCCGGCGAGCGCAGCAACGGCATCCTGTACTCCGCTTTCGGTCTGCTCTGGCAGGAATACGGCCTGCAGTTCTGCGAAGGCGACGCCTCCGTTTTCCGCCGAATCGACAGTCGTCTGGTCGAGGGCATCGACGCCGTCGACAACGGCCAGGAGATCTACACCCTCAACGACTACGGCACCAAGCCTTTTGATCTGTCGTCGGTGCTGGACCTGTTCAATCCGATCTCGTCCACCGACGAAGAGTTCGACACCCAGTTCGAGCTGGCCGTGGTTCTCGCAACTCAGGTCTTGATTCGCCTGCGCGCCAAGTACGCCGGCGACGCTGCGGCCGAGCGCGAGTTCACCGAGACCTACGAGAAAGCAACGGACCCGCGCTTCGTCGTGCTGGAACGCTTCGTTCCCCACGGCCGCGCCGCGTCGGCCCAGCCGGAGCTCCTGTTCACGATCTTCCCGAACACCAACGGCGGCTGGTCGATTCAGACGGTCAAGCCTGCTGACTCCAAGTTCGGTTCACGAAAGCTGTTGCCGGAGCCGTGGCGCGGCCTGAACGGCTCGGACCTTGCCGCCGAGACGGGCGTCGACAGTTCGGTCTTCTGCCACAAGGCGGGGTTCATCGCGGCTGCGCAGACCCGTGACGGCGCCCTCCAGTTGCTCGAACTGGCACTGGCCGAGTAGTTCTCAGCTCACAGTCCAGTTCACATTCCCAGGGCGGTCTTCACTGTCGGCCAGGAATCGTGAAGCGCGTCTTGCCAGTACGGCCATGAATGGGTGCCGACGTTTCGATACGCGAACACTGCGGGAATCGACAACTCCCCCAACCTCGCCTCGAACAGTTGCGTGCACGTGTTTGCCAGTGCCTCGAGCGGCCCGCCTTCGATGGCCGTCTGCAGGCCGCCCGGGGTGAAAATGTTGTCGTATTCTCCGGGTGCGCCCGTGCCCGAGGAAACGTAGATCGTCATTCCTCGCAGCGTTTCAGCATTGGTGGACGGGTCGTGCTTTTGCCAGTCGGGGTCCGATGACGGGCCCCACATGTTGGTGGCGTCGCCTGCCTTACTGGCCACCGTGAGCCGCACGGAATCCTGCGAAGACGACTCGGAGTTGTCGAGACAGCCACTGTACGAGGCTAATCCGGTATAGAGCTTCGGGTGATGTGTGATGAGGTTGGCCGCGCCGAGCGCACCCATGGACACCCCGCCGACCACATTCGTCCCATTTCCGGAAAACGCAGAATCGATCAACGCCGGAAGCTCTTCAGCGAGAAACGATTCCCACTTGTTCACACCGAGGTTCGGATCGTCGTTCTTCCAGTTGGTGTAGAAACTGCCGGTACCGCCAACAGGGAGAACGACGTTGACGTTCTTGTCGGCGAAAAACGCTTCGATGTCGGTCTTTTGAGTCCAGGTGCTTTCGGAGTATCCGGATTCCGAACCGGCACTGACGCCGTCGAGTAGGTAGAAGGACGGACGCGAACCGGCACTCGACGCTGGATGCAGAACCTGCACTTGCACCTCGCGCCGCATAGCCGGCGAATCGACGAACACGGCGCTACGAGTGGGCGACAATTGCTCGATGCGATTGATGTGAGCCCCGGTCTGACCTGTCAGATCTCCTGGTGGATTTTCGGGCGCCGGTTCGGCATACGCCACTCCGCCCACAACAAGCGCGAGCACGACCAACACAATCCCGACAAACCCAAATCTCCGCATCCGTCAAGCGCCCCCTGAGCATCGCACGACTATCGCTAACCCTCGATTGGACAGGACGAACGTCCCGAGGTCAACCCACTGGTTGGGATTTATTACTCGCGGGTATCCGATGGAGTTGGACAGTTTTCCACCGATGCACACACAGGTGTGGATAACTTCATTCACATCCACTTCCCAGTTGTGCATAACCTGTGGACAAAAGGATGAATTACAACAGAGTTATTCCTTCTAACTGCAACGACCCGTTTCCCCACAGTGTGCATAACTTTGTCGATCACGGCTCGCGAGACGCCGGTTTCCGGGCGTGTCCACGCAGTTCACACCGTCGCGCCATTCTTTGTTCACAGGCACGACACCACCAACCGAGAACGCTCCCCACCCCGACTTCATACTTGTTGCATGCTGACCGCTCTCCTCGCCGCCACAGCTGTGCTCGCCCTACTGACTCTGGTCCCGGGGCCGGACATGGCCGTCGTGACGCAGGCTGCTCTCGGCGCGGGCAGATCCGCCGGATTCCGGGTAGCGGCCGGCATCGTCTCGGGCCTTCTGGTGTGGGGCCTGCTGACCGTCCTCGGACTGTCGGCGATCCTGGCCGCGTCGGCGGAGGCGTACACCGTCGTCAAGCTCGCCGGTGCTGCTTACCTGATCTATCTCGGTGTGCGAGCACTGTGGGAGAGCCGGACGTCGCGGATGCAACACAATGCCGACGCTCCACGGTCGCAGAAGGCCGGAACGTGGAAGACGGGCTTCACCACCAACCTGCTCAACCCCAAGATCGCCGTCTTCTACACCGGACTGCTGCCGCAGCTGGTTCCGGCCGGGTGGCCGACGGGACCATCGCTTGCGCTGCTGGTGCTCATCCACGCAGCGATCACCATCGTGTGGCTCAGTGGCTACGTGGTCCTTCTCTCGCGAGCGCGTAGCACCTTCGAGAAGCCCCGAGTGCGACAGGCACTCGAGCGCATAACCGGAACAGTTCTTCTAGGATTCGGAGCGAAGATCGCGCTCGAAGCGCGCTGACACGGCAATCGGAAAAGAGTAGACAGTGGGCGCGTGGGGATCGGGACCGTTCGATAACGACGGTGCAGGGGATTTGATCGCGTCCATCGGACACGGTGACTTCACCTTCGAATCGGTGGAGTGGGCATTCGAGGACGACTACCTCGAGGTGGACGGCGGCCAAATCGCCGTCGCCTTGCTCGAATTGGTGTTGATCGTGCGCGCCGATCGCAAACGCGACCCCGCCGCCCAGGACCTCGATCTCGATTCCTTCACCTCGGCCCTGACCAGCGAACGGCTCACCTGGCTGATCGAGATGGTGGAGCGCACCATCTCCTCGACCGATTCGGAACTGTTCGAACTGTGGGACGAGCAGGGACCGGAAGAGCTTGCCTCGTGGCGCGTTCCCGTCGTGGACGGTCTCGAGGATTTGCGTGTTCTGTCGGTTCAGTAGCCCGCCGACGGATCGATTACCGCAGCAAGGTCCTCACCCGCAGCGAATCGAGCGACGTTGGCGGCCACGTGATCTGCCAGCACACGCGTGAGCGTCGTAGCCGGGTTGGCGACGTGCGGAGTGATGATCGCGTTGGGCAGCTTCCACAACCGGTGCCCGTCCGGCAGCGGCTCGGGGTCGGTGACGTCCAGTGCCGCCCCGCCGATCGAACCAGCTTCGAGAGCATCGACCAGCGCGTCCGTGTCGACCAGGTTGCCGCGTGCGATGTTCACGATCCAGCTCGACTCCGACATCTGGTCCAATTCAGCCTTGCCGACCAGATGCCGCGTCGCGGACGTCGAGGGCGCCGCGATCACGAAGTGATCCGCCTGGGACCAGATTTCACCGGTTCGATCGGCCGAGAGCGTTTCGGAGGCACCTTCGACGGGGGTTCCCGAGCGGGTGACGGCGATGACTCTGACCTTGGACGCGGCGAGGTACGGGATCAGCGCACGGCCGATTCCGCCGCAACCGATGATCGCCACTGTCGAGCCCTGCAAGGTACCCACCCGTGGATCGAACTCTTCTTTTCGCCACGACTGCGCCGCCAATTGTCCGGGGAGAGAACGCACTCCGGCGAGGAGGAGCATCATCGTATGTTCGGCCACATTGCCCGCGTAAGCCCCGGCAGCGGACGTCCAGACCCGCTTGTCGTCGATCACGTCGGCATCGAACCATGGCTCGATCCCGGCGAAGGGCAACTGCACCCAACGAACCGAGTCAGGTAGCGACGACGGGAACGTGTCCGGACCATGTACCCAGACCACGCCCTCTGCCTCGGCGAGTGGAACGAGAACCCCACCGACTCCGCGAATTCCGTCGGCAATGTGCGGATCCTCGACGGGGCCGAGATGGATGCGAGGGGCGCTGGAGTCTGTCATTTAGGTGCGTTCCTTCGAGAGTGGCGGGGCGATCGGATCAACTCATCGGTGTGCCCCAGCGTACGGGCGCCTCGCCAATTCGGCCCGTCTAGCCGTTCGCCTTTGCGATCGAATCCTTGCCTTCGGCCGCTCCGCCCTCGATGGTGTCGTGCTGGATGGGAACGAACTTCTTCTTCGGCAGCAGGAACAGCCACGTCGCGAAGACGAACGGGCCCGTTCCGGCCGGCAGGCTGATCGGAGCGAACGCAGACACCAGCGTGCCGTGGATGACAACAGTCACCAGTACTCCGAAGACGGTGTAGACGAACACACGCCACGACGGGTTGTAGAACACCGATCCGAGAGCAATTGCCGTCAGCACCGAACTGAGCCCGTAGAGACCATTGCCGATGTCGACGGTGTTTGCGCCCAGCGCCAGTACCGAACCCATCGCTATCGCGGAACCGATGAGCGCGAACAACGCCGCCCAACGCGACGCGACCAGCAGCGCGATCACGAAGATAATGCCGGTGACGGTGTTGTTGATCAGAAAGATCTGGGAGACGTTGCGGAACAGCGTGTCCCACAGGAAGCTGAAAGTGATGTCGGCATGAACTGACGCGTCCCCGATGTGCTGGGGAAACTGGCCCGCGCTGAGGTCTGACGTTTCGATCCGCAGGAACTGGAACGCCGCGAGGAGGAAAAACCAGTTGACGAGGTTGAACGGAAAGGTCAGCGCCGGTACGCCCCAGGTCTTGAAGACATTGGCGACAGCCAGGAACGCGATGGTCGACGCGGCAGCTCCCACCACGAGGTAGATCCACAGCATCACGCCACCGGCAAGGAACGTCGGAAATGCAGCTCCCACAAGAATTCCGTTGTATCCGTACAGGCCGATACGCATCGAATCGTCGTCGGAGTGCAGCATCATGCCGGTGACGGTGGATACCACCAGACCCACCACGGCACCGATCGCGACGGTGATCGTGTCCGCGGCTATCGCTCCCCAGAAGATACCGACCAGAAACAGCAGGCCCGTCAGCGCATTGCCCTGGAACATCACCTGCCCGGAGCCTTTGAGATTGGTGTCGATGAATCTGAGCACGACGTTCTTGTCCGCGACGTCGTCCCACGGTTTGGTGATGGTGGTCATCGCGCGTTCCTCGATCCCTATCAGGCGATCCGCGTCATCCCCAGAGCGGGACGGGCGGAATGGTGGTGTCCAGAACTGCCTTTCGCACCAGAGACCAGAAATCACGAACCTTCGCCTTGACGGGTTCGCTCTCCGGACCGAGGACTTTGAAGATGAGACCGGCGTCGTTCGGTAGCCGACTCGCTCCGGAAACGACCTTGCCGTCACGGCCCGGAACTACCTCTTCGAGAATCGCGTCGGCATGCTCCTTCGGTGTCAGCAAGATGACATTGCCGAACACGTCGTGGTCGCCCATGATTCCGCCGTATCGCACAGGGAAGCGTGCCGGTTCGATCACCAACTTCTCGGTGAAGAGGTTCTTCCCGTCCGGACGCTCCGCCTTGATCATTGTGGAGTACAGGTCGTAGACGAACATCTCTCCGCCGTCGTGGTACTTGCGACCCGACATCACGATCTCCGAGAACAACAGCGTTGCAGTCGGATCCACCGTGATGTCGGTGCGCGCGTAGTACCTCGCGTTGCGGTGTGGGATCGTCACCCCCGGCATCAGTTCGAGATACGAATTCTCCGCGAGCACCACTTTCTGGAGTTGCGACGCGTGATTGGCATCCATCCGGTGAACCTTGGTGGCCGACTGAGTGGTCACGTGCGCGAGAGAACCCGGCTCCATCTCGATGGTCAGGAACAGTCGATCACCTTGCAACACACTGCCGGACGTCGAGATCATGTAGACGCACGGCATGGTCGGCAACGCTTCGTCCCAGTACAGCGCCTGCTGAACGAGCAACGGTGTCTTGCGGTACATGTCCCGCAGAATCGTCTTGTCGCCACGGTCGACAAATCGCATCTCGAGAACGCCGGTCTTCCCGACCTTGCCGGCCGGAGCCTGCTTCGGCTGGTCCTGGTACTGGTCGAGTTCCGGGATGGTCGGGATCGGACCCGGGAGCGCCCGCGATGCTCCCGGGGCGGGCGGTGCGCTCACGGTGCGCTCGCTCCCACTTCCTCTTCGTCGAAGAGGACTCCGTGCACGATGAGGTCCACCACTTCCTTGATGCCTTCCCCGGTCATGCAATTGGTGAAGACGAACGGCTTGTCGCCGCGCATCCCCTTGGAGTCGCGATCCATGACTCCGAGATCGGCGTTGACGTACGGTGCGAGATCGGTCTTGTTGATGACCAGGATGTCGGACTGCGAGATTCCCGGACCGTTCTTGCGCGGAATCTTGTCGCCTGCGGCCACATCGATGACATAGATGAAGAAGTCGACGAGAGCCGGACTGAACGTCAGTGTGAGGTTGTCGCCGCCACTTTCGATGAACACCACGTCGGTGTCGGGGAACGTCTTCTCCATGTCCTCGACCGCCGCGAGATTCATACTCGGGTCTTCGCGGACGGCGGTGTGGGGGCAGGCTCCCGTCTCCACGCCGACGATACGTTCCTCCACGAGAACACCTTTGAGAGCCTTGCGCACATGCTTGGCATCTTCGGTGGTGACCACGTCGTTGGTGATGATCAGAACGCTGGTGCCCCGCTTGATGAACTCCGGCGTGATCGCCTCGATGAGTGCGGTCTTACCCGAACCCACGGGTCCGCCGATTCCGATGCGCGTTGTCTTCTTCATCGTTCTCCTTCTAGTTCATGAACATTCGGACGTGCGCCTTGACGTGCACCGCAGCCAGAATGTCGATCATCGGGGCGAAATTGGACATGTCGTCGAGTCCGTAATCACGCACTGCGGCGTACTCACGGCCGGCGCTCTGATTGACCTCGAACAGAATCTCCTGTGTCGCAAGGTGATCTACTCGGACGATGCGAAGGGCAGCGCCGAGCAACGTCATCGCGACACCGTACTGATTGACCGTGAAAGCGTCCTCCTCCGGAGAACCCATCTCCGCGAAAGCAATTCCGAGGCCGACGGGGTAGGTACCCGGCGTCTCCCCCGATGCGATCGCGGCCAACCACTTGTTGAACAAGGTCTCACCGGCCAAGCGCCCGCCGAGTTCGGCCAACTTCTTACCCATCCGGGTACTCATCGTGCGTGCTTCTTCGTTGAGCTTGCGTTCGATCACTGCATGATCAGCGGCGAGGATCGCCGAGAAGTCACCGGCGGTCGCGCCCCGGTGCGCCGCGAGTACGGCGATACCGTCGCACGTCGCACCCTGATGGGTGGCCGAGAGCACAAACTCCCGCAGCGACGGACCGCCCGTGACAATTCCTTGCGCCACGGCCGATTCCAAACCGTTGGAGAACGAGAAGGAACCGACCGGGAACATGGAATCGGAAAACTGCATCATCCGCATCGCACGGTTGATGCTGAGCCCGGATCCCTCAGACGAGAGGGTCATGGGTATGCCCCTCGCCCTCACGCGCGGCCGCACCGAACAAACGGCGCGCCTCGTGTGGAGCGATGTAGGGAATGACCTCGGCGCCCGGGATGAAGGTGTACTCGATGCCCTCGAAAGCATGTGTCCGCATCACCGAGCCCATGACCGCCTTGTCGACCGTCAACGGAACGTAGACCTTCATTCCCTTCACCACCGCAGGCCAGTGCTGGTTACCCACGGCATGTCCCAACTCCAGGCACGTCTGAATCATCTTCTCGGGCGTGACGTCGACCAGCGCGCTCAGGTCGATCTCCAACACGTCCTTGAGGTTGATCCTGGCCACGACCACGGTGTTCGCCGGCTCGTCCCACAGCAGAATGTCGCCGTCCTGCAACTGAATACCACGATCGAGCGAGACGGCCAATTCACGGCCACCGATCGTGGTGCGTCGTAACCGACTCTTCTGCGCTTCCCACTGATCGAGCGACAAGACGTCGACTACCGCATTGTCGAGTCGACCGGCCCACTCCTCGTCGGTCTCCTTCCCGAGAAGCGCGTCGACTCGCGTCGGCTTTCCGCTCGGCGCGGTCATCTCGCCGTGCGTGTGTGGCGTCGCATCGGCGCCGTGCGTGTGTGTGATTGTTCCCGACACAGGAGACCCCTAACTGAAGAAGTAAAGTTGGTTCAAGCGAATGGATTCGGCAGGTTCGACGTATGCGTGGACGCCGTCCGCAGTCACCGCGAAGGTCTCCGGGTCCACCTTGATTTCCGGAGTGGCCGAGTTGCGAACCAGATCACGCTTGGTGACTGTTCTGGTCCCCTCGACAGCAACAACCTGACGTTCGAGACCGAGCCGGTCCTTGATGCCGTCGTCGAGTGCCGCTCGCGAGACGAACGAGACCGAACTCTGCGGCAACGCCTTGCCGAATCCACCGAACATCGGCCGGTAGATCACCGGTTGTGGTGTCGGGAGTGAAGCATTCGGATCTCCCATGGCATGCCAACTGATCAGACCGTTCTTGATGATCGTCTTCGGCTTCGCACCGAAAAATGCGGGCTCCCAGAGAACAAGATCCGCCATCTTCCCGACACCGATCGACCCGACCACATGCGAAAGACCAAACGTCAACGCGGGATTGATCGTGACCTTCGCGACGTAGCGCAACACGCGGAAGTTGTCGTGCGTCGGTGAATCCTCGGGCAGCTTTCCGCGGGACCGCTTCATACAGTCCGCTGTTTGGATCGCGCGTAGCCAGTTTTCTCCAACGCGGCCCATCGCCTGTGAGTCACTCGAGAACATCGAGATGACGCCCATGTCCTGCAGTACGTTCTCCGCACCGATCGTCTCGGCGCGAACGCGGGACTCGGCAAACGAAACATCGGAGGGCACTTTGGGATTGAGGTTGTGACAGACCATGATCATGTCGAAGAGCTCGGCCTGAGTATTGATGCCGTACGGCAGCGTCGGGTTGGTCGACGCCGGAAGTACGTTGTCCTCGCCCGTCACCCGCAGAATGTCGGGTGCGTGACCGCCGCCCGCACCCTCGCTGTGATAGGTGTGAATGGTACGGCCTTCGAAAGCCGCGATGGTGTCCTCGACGTATCCGGCCTCATTGAGGGTATCCGTGTGAATGGCGACCTGAACGTCCATTTCGTCTGCCACCCGCAGAGACTCACGAATTGTGGCCGGTGTCGCTCCCCAGTCCTCGTGGACCTTCAGACCGGCCGCACCGGCCTTGATCTGTTCGACCAGCGACTGATGCCCGGACGAGTTCCCCTTGCCCAGCATGCAGACGTTGACCGGCAAACCCTCATTGGCCTTGAGCATCATCTCCATGTTCCAGATACCGGAAGTGATGGTGGTGCCGTTGGTTCCGTCGGTCGGGCCGATACCACCACCGATCAGCGTCGTCACTCCCCCGCTGAGCGCGTGGTACGCCTGCTGTGGTGACACGAGGTGCACGTGCGGATCGATGCCGGCGGCAGTGAGGATCATCTGTTCACCGGAAATCGCGTCGGTCGCCGGACCGGTGGTCAGCCCCGGGGTGACGCCTTCCATCGTGCTGGAGTTTCCCGCCTTGCCCCAGCCGACGATCTTGCCGTCCTTGATTCCCACGTCTGCCTTGACGACACCGATGGTTGCATCGACGATGACCACGTTGGTGATCACGAGGTCGAGGGCACCGTCGATGCTGCACGACTCCGGATCCTGGCCCATGCCGTCGCGCAGCGTCTTGCCGCCGCCGTAGATCGACTCGTCTCCGATGGTTCGAAGATCTTCCTCGACCTCGATGTACAGGTCGGTATTACCCAGTCTGATCTGGTCACCTGTGGTGACCCCGAACAGACCTGAATACTCTTGTCTCGAAATGCTTGTCATGGGTGTTGCTCTCCTTCGTCCGCCGTGAACGAGAATCAGTCGGTTTGAGGTTCGGACAGGAAGCCGAGTTCTTCGGCACGCTGGACGGCTCCGGGGAGCCTCGGCCGGTAGACGGCGTGGGTCGGCGCCCAACCGTCGACAAGTCCGTTGAAGCCTTGAACCCGTTGCTTGCCGCCGAACGGCACCAACGTCACTTCCTTCTCGTCGCCCGGCTCGAACCTGACCGCCGTGCCCGCTGGAATGTCGAGGCGCCAGCCGAAGGACTGTTCACGATCGAAGGACAACGCGCGATTGACTTCCATGAAGTGGTAGTGCGAACCCACCTGGATGGGACGATCACCGGTGTTTCGGACTCGCAACTTCAAACGGGGACGGCCCTCGTTCAGTTCGATCGGCTCGTCCCGCAACACGTATCCGCCGACCGGCACTTTCTTCTCGCCGCCGGAATCCTTCTTCGTCGATTTGCTTGCCATCTTGGAGTGCTCCTGACATCTCGGTCGGGCTACTGGATCGGAGAGTGCACGGTGACGAGCCGGCTACCGTCGAGGAACACCGCCTCGACCTGCACACGCGGAATCATCTCCGCGACACCTTCCATCACGTCGTCGACCGTCAAGGCGTGCGATGCGTCGGCCATGACCTCCTCGAGTGTCTTGCCCTCCCGAGCTCCCTCCAGAGCGGCTGCAGTGATGACTGCGACGGACTCCGGATGATTGAGTTTGAGCCCCTTTGCCTTTCGCCTCAGTGCGACATCCGCCAACATGAGAATTGTCAGCTTGTCGAGTTCTCGCGGTGTCAGATGCATTCCGAACGCTCCTTGTCGATCATGCGGTAACTCCCTGTCGTCGAATACATGTCAGCTCCCCTGTTCCGTCGCTTCGGTGAGAGGTTCGGCCGCCTGCTGGACGAAACCGCTCCTCCTGCCGCCCGAGTACTCGTTGATCGCGTCCAGAACCGCCTGGGCATGTTCCGAGGCGACCAGCACCTCGACACGCAACCGCTCCGTGAACACGACGTCGTTGCGTTGCCCGCGAAACTTGAGAGAGGCCGAGTCGCTCGCGGAGACATGCGCTTCCGATACGACTATCGATTCCGCTCCGGCAGCCAGCAGCGCCTCCCGAAGCTTCTCGGACTCGATGGTCTGCAATACCGCCGTGATGAGTTCGTGCTTCGGGGCGCCGAGGTTCGGAACAAGTTTTGCCCCCTCGACCAGGACCCCCGAGTCGAACCCGCTGGTCTGCGGCGCACCACCGGCGTCGACGAATGCGGCGTTGTAGCGGTACGCGTCCATGCCTTGCTGACGACGGTCGATGTCCACCTGGTCTTTCGGAGCCAGCTTGAGACCGATGGTCTTCTCGATGCCCGTGGCGATCAGCCAGGTCACCACGAACGAGAAAGCGATGACGACGATCAACGCCAACGCCTGCTCGCCGAGTAGTCCTGCGCCGCCGCCGAAGAAGAGTCCGTCGCGGCCGATCGAATTGATCGCCTTTTCGCCGAACAAACCGAGAAGGAGTGAACCGAGGATGCCGCCGATGAAGTGGACCGCGATGACGTCGAGCGCGTCGTCGAACTTGAAGATCGACTTGAGCGCGAGCGCGAAGTGGCAGACCAGTCCGGCAAGCGCGCCGATCGCCAACGCGGAGAAGGTGCTGACGAAGCCGGCGCAGGGGGTGACGGTCGCGAGACCGGCTACCGCGCCGGTGATTCCACCGATCGCCGTGGCCTTGCCCTCGGTATACCTTTCGATGACGAGCCAGACGACCATGCCGCCCGCTGCGGCGATGTGAGTGTTCATCAAGGCTTGTGCCGCAACACCATCGGCGGCCAATCCGTCGCCTGCGTTGAATCCGAACCAGCCGAACCACAGGATGCCTGCGCCGATCAACGCCAGAGGCACCGAGTGCGGGACTGCCTCGGCGTTGGGCCATCCCGGACGTTTGCCGACCACCAGCAAGATTGCCAGGGCGGCGGCGCCGGCGGATGCGTGGACGACAATTCCGCCGGCCCAGTCCTGAGCTCCGCGGAGCGCCAACCAGCCTTCGGGATTGAAGAGCCAGTGCGCAATCGGGGGGTAGACGATGATCGACCACAGCACGAGCAGAACGGCCCAGCCCAAGGGCTTGAGCCGGTTTGCGGTCGCACCGGTGATCAGCGCGGGCGTGATGATCGCGAACATCATCTGATAGACCACGAACGCCAGAGTCGGTACCGCGACTGCACCTTCGATCAGGTGGAAGCCCGGGGCGGCGGCAGTGTGTATGTCCTGCAAGCCGAACAATTTGAGGTCACCGAGGAAGCCGGAACCCCAGTCTCCACTGAACGCGAAGCTGTATCCGAACACGACCCAGGTAATCGAGACGAGTCCGAGTGGGACGAGGTTCTGCTGCAACATGACGAGCGCACTGCTACCACGCACCAGACCGGCGTAGAAGAAGGCGAGTCCGGGAACCATGAAGAGAACCAGGCCAGCGGAGATCAGCACCCACGCCGTGTCCCCACTGTCTATCACTGCTTCGGCTAACACCATTTCCATCGACATCGACGACCTCCGAGCATTATTCGGACCTGAACAAAGTCATTGGTTAGAGCAGCAATTCGCGATGTTCCAATTCACTGCGACAGTTACGCTACGCCCCATAGTTGCACCTTCTCAGCAAAATCGGGGGAACATCCGGTTTTCACGTTTAGTAGAGCATTGTTCTGGGAAAAGATGGGACTTTGCCTAAACATTGCGGACGCTCCACAACCTACAATTGCGGGACCAATTCTCACCGAAAGTGGTTTAAGTCTTGCAAAATGGGGAACGTAGCCGCAGGTGAGCGACACTTTCGAAGCAGAAATGCCGTTTCCAGCTCGGGACTTAGCTCCCTAACCAAGACAGCCGCGAGCGCCCTGTTTGATTACCAACGTCGGTGACCCGCCTATCCAATCGGGTAGGTAATTTCACCGAACATCTTCTCACCTGTTCAGATGACTAACCTTCACTGCACTGAGGGCAATCCTGTCGTTAATATGTTCTTCATCCGTACTGGATATTTCGACCGGAAAGTCGAAGATCACCTTTCGATAACCTTTGAAGGTGAAAAAACTCTCGCTGTAACTCTTTTGTTATGCAGAACCTAGAAGGGAGGATTGATCCCACCAGGCGAGCACTCGGATGCCGGACACAGTCAGCCACTTCGACGGCTCTCCCGCCTTTGTGTCGACCTCGAACCACACCCGCCCCGGTTGGCGACCGGCCTGGAGCCACGTCCCATCCGAGGCTCGAGCGACCCGGATCATCTCGATCGCGTCCGCCATTCGCGGATCAGGCTCATTTCCATACGACAACGACGCTTCGCGGAAGTAGTCGGCTGCGTTGAGCACGTTGTAACGCCACCGGAACGGGTACGCAAACCGGCCGACCCAGGGCCCCACCGGTTCGCAGGTCGAGAGTCGCCGGAACAGACCGCGCTGCAACAAGTACTCCTCACCGGATCGCCGAGCCGCGCGCGTCTCATCCGTTCCCCCGGTCGCGATCTCGTACGCGAGAAGCCCTTTGAGTGAATTGAGCGTCGAATGAAACGACGATCGCGTCGAACCTTCGGTCCACTCGCAGTTCCACCCACCATCCGGAAGTTGATGCCGCACAAACCAATTAGCGAGTTCATCAACGCAAACATCGAGCCACACACCGTTTGCCACCGTCCAGGCGTTGATGCAGCAATCGACCTCACCGTCCCAGTACGGCCGGCCCTCGTACTCCCAGCGACAGTTTTCCGCGAGCAGTTCTGCGGTTCGACGCTCCCGCAGAACACCGGCGTCGAGGCCCCACTCACGCAAGGAGTTGAGCGTCCAGGTTGTTGCCGTCCAGGGTTGCGAACTTTGTTCTGCTGCTTCGGGTCCCGCGAAGTCGAATTCTGCCGGGAAGAACGCCCCACCCGCCCATTGGCCGTCTCGGTCCTGCAATGAAAGCAGGCGTGCACCAAATCCTTTGGTAGCGATCGACGCGCGCGTCGCCGCCCACACAGTGGGCGCTTCGTTCAACAGATCGCGCTCCACCTGCCACCGAATCGCTGGATCCGAGTCGAGGAGCCACGCGAGCAAGTCGGTTCGGGGTGCCATCTGGCAATACTATCGAAAGGCGAAGCAGGCCATCCGGTTAACGCATTTCTCGACGTCTGATGCAATGGTGAACTCCGGACCCATTGCGTGGCCTACACCGGGTAATCCAACGCCGCCCGCACCGCCACGATGTCGGCGGCAGCGACCTCCATTGGCTTGTCCCCCAACCGAATCAACGTGCCAGTGGACAACTCCTCTACCACCGCAGATTGGGGCAGCGCGCTGCGATCGAACCTAACTCCGGAATGGAAGTATGTTTCCCATCCCACCTCGACCTCACCTTTCGACCGATTCTGAAGATCTATGTAGTCGCCGATGCTCCACCGAGCTCGATCCGGTTTCCAATGCTTGACGATAACTTTCATGATCGCGTCTCCGATGTCAGGGCCGAGCAGCTGCCGGGTGCTGTCGGTGAGCTGCGTCTCCGTCGGCAACGACACCCGGACACTGTTGGGGGCGCTGGTTTCTAAGCCGCCGACCCTGGAGATGATCCGCCGCGCGGTCCCGTCCTCGGGCGACAAACCGATGCTGTACCCCGGTCCGGGGGTGTCCGAGTATCCCACCTCCTTCGAGCGGGAATGCTCGAAGATTTTCACCAACCCGTCCACACTGAGATCCGCGGGGCCTTTGTCCAGTTTTTTTGGTGTACACCCACGGCAACGCCAACTCCGGGTCGATCGTTTCCAGGTCGTCGAGGAAAGCGCGCATCGTCTGCGCCACCTCCTGACTCGACTGCACCCGCGTGCCCCAATATCCGGCTACCGTCGGCCATCGCCCGAAAAAGCTCATCGCCCCGTCCTTTCCAACCACTGCGTAATAGTCTCCGTCCGACTACGTGTCGCGACATGAGCAAGGGTCGGCGGTCACGCGGCGTCTTAGACCGGGTAACCCAGTGCTTCCCGCACCGCCAGGATGTCGTCGAAGTTGACGTCTAACGGTTTCTCGCCCAACCGAATCAGCGTTCCGTTGGGGAGTTCCTCCAGTACGGCGACGACGGGCAGTTTGCTGTGATCGAGATCGATCCCGGACTGGATGTATGTCTCCCACCCGACTTCGATTTCGCTGACCTCATTTCCCTGCGCATTGCGGTACTCCCGCGTCCCCCACCGCGCAGACTCCGGCGACCAATGCTCGATGATCGCTTTCATGATCGCGTCCCCGACGCGTGCAGTCAGCAACTGCGACGCCTCCCCGATTGCTTGTTTCTCCGGGGGGAGGGTGACGTTGACGAGATTCGGAACCCTCGGAACATTCCGGCCGAGAGAGAATTGGATTCTCAAGAACTGATATCTGTCCGGGTGCAACAAACTCACGATGTAGCCAAGGTCGAAGGCAGCAACGGATTGCCCTTCGATATCCTTCGCTGCCCGGAAGATTTTCGCTAGGACTTCCACGCTTAGATCGGTCGACTCGAAGGCAGTCTCGGGCGAAAACACCCAAGCTTCTCCAAGTGCTCGATCAATGTTCCTCAGACTATGAAGAAACGAGAACACCTCCGCTGCAATGCCTTCTACCGGTTGCGTCCGAGGGCCCCAATACCCGATCACTGTCGCGCCACGATCCGAATTCATCGACCTTTCCTTTCCAGCCACTCTGCGATCGTCATAGTCGTTCTCGGCAAATCATTGTCATTGAACAGTTGTGGTCCGGGTTGCTGCGGAGCGCCGGGGGCATCCGGATTCACCGGCACCTGACCGACATCAGGCAGAGTCGGCACACTTGGTTCCTCGGTGCGACCTGGCGAGGGAGCCTCCAGGGTGGAGTTCTCGGGTCTCGGGTTCGACCCCGGATCGCCAATCCCACCGGGCGAGAGTGATTCCCACTCGCCACGATCGGGATCGCCGGGAAAGTGGGTTGCGAGGGTTCCGGAATCGCGGGATCCGGGCGTGCAGGTTCATTCACGGACGGAACAGAGGGTTGATCATGCTCGGCAGGTGGAACTGTGCCGTCGATGGCGGGTATGCCGCGCGGTGGCACTCCACCCGGAGCGTCGATCAGCTGGTGCGTAGCCGGATCGGGACCGCGGCGCGGTAATTGCGGGCAGGCTGGTCGGTCCGCGCCATCCCTACCTGCAGGCAGCCCCGAGTGCGCCCAACGTAGGGCTCACAGCCGTCTGAAACCTTTGGGTAGAGGAATCTCCGGTCGTTCGGTCGGCAGTCCTGCTGCTGCGCGGATGCTTCGGATGTCCTCGACTGTTAACGGCGTGGACAGATTCTTCTGGATGACGATTGTGCCGTCCTGGTAGGGAAATGCCTCCACGCTGGGCGGGAGCTGCGTTTCCTCGATCGGCAACTCAGGACCGAAGTAGGTGCAACTGCCCACGATCGCGTCACCCGGTACGTTGAACTGAGGCGATGATTCGGTTCGGCGGTAGAGCACGGTGACACGCGAGTCCCAGATATCGGCTAGCCCCTGAACGAGCTTCAATGCCAGCGAAATCAGTGATTCGTCGGCAAAGGCACATGCGAATGCGCCGGACCCTGAGGTGCCCCCGAAACTAACAACGACTTTGACGTCTCCAGCGGGTGAATACAGGGTCATATGTCGTCCCAATGAGAGGGGATACATACCGCCGGTGGCATCAGGGGATCGTCTGCGCTCGATCAATGCGGCTTCGATCGATTTTTCCGTCGGAGGTACAAGGATCTGACGGATATTCGACGCCAAGGCTTGCTCGAGTCCGGCACCGTCGGGGAGGGCATCGCCTACTGTTTGGTACAAGTCGACGTCGAAGACAGGATCGATGTCGCGAAGCAATCGTAGCGAACGTGCAACGAGCGCGGCCGTGACGGCCTCGCTTTCAGGCGCACCCTTTCGTGGAATGACCTTCACTGTCAAGCCCACCGTAGGATTGCGGCGCAGTGATGACGTAGGCACTTTCACTCCCCTCCAAATACGATGATGTTGATGTTCTCCATCCCGATGACCTCGTCGAACGCATCCTCCATTATCTGAGCAGCTTGTTCTTAAGAACACCATCACCTGCGGACGTGAGCTTGGCCGTAACTTCTGGTGTCACAGCCGGCGCGAGCCTTTCGGTAGGCGAACCTCCGGTCGTTCGGTCAGCAGGCCGACTGCTGCACGGATGCTTCGGATATCGTCGGCAACCAACGGGGCGCGTGGATCACGCTGGATGACGATCGCTCCTTCTCTTGTACGGAAAAGCTTCGACAGTGGGTGGGATCTGCGTTTCGTTGATCGGCATCTCAGGGCCGAAGTAGGTGCAACTGCCCACCGTTGCGTCGCCGGGCACGTTGTACTGAGGTGTGAGCTCCGCATCCCGGTAGAGCACGGCCGTGGGAGCGTCCCAGATATCGGCCATACCTGGACGAGTTTCAATGACAGTGAGATCAGAGATTCATCGGCGAAGCCCCCTGGGTACGGCCAGATGAAGGTGCAAAGTAAGGAACCTGCTCCTGCCGTACTCCCGAATCCGATGAGAATTTCGATGTTTCCGTTGTCGGTGAACAACCTGAGTTGATGCCCGAATGAGAGTGGGTAAATCCCGCCTGCGGCATCAGGAGACTTTCTGCTCTCGATCATTGCGGCCTCGAGGAGGCCTTCTGCCTGAGGCGTGAGGATCCGCCCACCATTCAATGCCAGAGCCTGCTCGACCGTAACGCCGTCGGGAAGGTCATTCCTCACGGAGCGATACATGTCGACGTCAAAGACTGGGTCAAGCTTTCGAAGGAACTGCAGTGACCGCGCTGCCAGCACTGCGGTGACCGATTCGGCTTCCGGCGGCCCCTTCCGCGCCATGACTTTCACGGTCAACCCGGACGCCGGATCGCGACGTAAAGATGAAGCAGACAACGTCACTCCTGCTCGAAGACGATCGACCAATCGGAACAGTCTCTGGCGCTACACCGGGTAACCCAACGCCGCCCGCACCGCCACGATGTCGGCGGCATCGACCTCCATTGGCTTGTCCCCCAACCGAATCAACGTGCCAGTGGGCAGCTCCTCTACCGCCGCAGATTGGGGCAGCGCGCTGCGATCGAACGTAACTCCGGAATGGAAGTACGTTTCCCATCCCACCTGGATCTGACCTCTAACTCGCGGTTGCAGATCGAGGTAGTCGCCGATGCTCCACCGAGCCCGATCCGGTTCCCAATGCTTGACGATCACTTTCATGATCGCGTCCCCGACATCCGGTTCGAGCAACCGTCGCAATTCGGGGGGAACATCCTTCTCCGTCGGCAACGACACCCGGACACTGTTGGGGGCACTGGTTTCCAGCCCGCCGACCCTGGCGATGATCCGCCGCGCGGTCCCGTCTTCGGGTGACAAGTCGACGTCGTAGCCCGGTCCCGGGGTGTCCGAATACCCCATCTCCTTCGAGCGGGAATGCTCGAAGATTCGCACCAACCCGTCCACGCTGAGATCTGCTGGCACTTTGTCGAACTCGGCAGTCGAGACCCACGGCAACGCCAACCCCGGGTCGATCGCTTCCAGATCGTCGAGGAAGGCCCGCATCGTCTGCGCCACCTCCTGACTCGACTGCACCCGCGTGCCCCAATACCCGCCCACTGTCGGCCGCCGCCCGAAAAAGCTCATCGCCCCGTCCTTTCCAACCATTGCGCAATAGTTTCCACCGTGACACCGACGACGTTCTCGTCGTCGAAGCCTCTCAAGGCGAGTTCAGCATATTGTTCGTTGAGCATCACCCACACGAGCTCAGCGTCCATCCCGGCTTGTGCGAGGGCATCGAGCTGCGCCTGAGCGGTCTTGGGCCAATCTTTTTGCCAAACACGGCCCCGGAAGTCCGTTACGTAAGGTTCACCGTTCCGGTCGAAGATGAAGTCGTAGATGTGTTTCGCATCGACGATGACGTTCATGTCCGGGAACCAACCGTCGAACTTGAGCTCACCGTTCTTCCCGGCATCGAATGGCAAGATGAACGCGAACTGCCCGTCCACCAGCGTGACGAGTTCCTGAAATACCCGAGAAGGCCTCAACCTCCGAGCGGCGTCGTACCGGAGACCTTCGCCTGCATCACCCCATACCCCGACATCGGTGCCATCCCGATCACCGATGATCCGGGACTGCAACGTACGCAGATCCAACGGGCCGACTCCTTCGACCTCCACGATGTCCGGCGGTGTTTCGCCGGGTGCGAGTTGCGGTGGTTTTTCTCGTGCGAACGGCATCCACCACAACGGATCCTGTTCAACCCCTGGTCCCTCCGGGCTGTCAGGCTGTGTGGGAGGCATCGTGACCGCGGGTCGCTGCGTCGGATCCTCGATGACGCCAGGGCTGGGAATGGTGCTCGGATCGGTGGCGAAGGGGTCGAATTCCGGTAGTCCGGGTTGCTGCGGAGCGCCGGGAGCGTCCGGATTCACCGGCACCTGCCCGACATCGGGCAGAGTCGGCGCACTCGGTTCCTCGACCTGACCTGGCGAGGGAACATTCGGGGTAGAAATTCCTGGTGTCAGGTTCGGCCCTGGATCACCGATCTCCCCCGGCGTGGATGGTTCCCACTGGCCGCGGTCGGGATCGCCGGGCGAAGTGGGTTGCGAGGGTTCCGGAATCGTGGGATCCGGGCGTGCAGGTTCATTCACGGAAGGGATCGTGGGGTGGTCATGTTCGGCAGGTGGAACTGTGCCGTCGATGACGGGTATGCCGCGCGGTGGCAGTGTGCCCGGCCGGGGAATGTTTTGAGCAGGGGTCGATGGTGAAGTAACCGGGGGCCGGGTGGGTGTTGTCCGGTTCGAGACGATCAGGTCTTCAGCCCGGATCGCGCCGACGGCCAGACGGGCCCCGCGCAGCGGTGGGACGACGAAGCTCATGATCTCGTCGGTGTAGGGCTGATCGAAAGCGACACCGGGGTCCAGATGCTGCGCGTCGCCTATCCGAACTGGTTCGCCGGTGCTCCAATCGTACAAGGACAGTTCCGAGTTGGAATGGTCGAAAACCTGGTAGGGGCGTCCCTGCTCGTCGTAGGTGACCTGCAGGTCGTGCTCTTCTCCCTGCGCGTCGGTGTACGTCCAGCTCCACACGTTCGGCACCTTCGAAGGTGTGCCGGACCAGTTGGTTCCGTTTTCGTCCGTGAACGAGACGTCGCTGACAGCGGGTTCGGTGGTGTAGTCCTGCCCGCCGATGTTCGAAGTGAT
>NZ_VBTL01000003.1:0-307681 GCF_013277835.1 Rhodococcus sp. MS13 | reverse complement strand
TTCGGTGATCGGCGGTTCGGAGGCCTCGGAGTTAGGGTCACCGAGCATGAGCTGCTCGAGGCCTGAATCTGCCGGCTCCGGGGGGTTGGCGGCGAGGACGTTTTGTGCGTCCCTGCGTGCTTGTTCGCCCTCCGGGGTCATCGGGCCGATGAAGTTCGCCTGCGCTTCGAGCGCAGCACGTTCTTCCGGTGTCAGCTCCGGGTCGGCGAGGATCGGGTAGAGCAGGTTCTCGATACCGGCGGTGTCGACGACCTGAACGAGTTGCCCGTCCCGGATCTCGTAATGCGTCGGAACAGGAGTGCCGTTGGCGTCGTACGCCCACGGGGCATCGATTGTCGAGACCGGATTCCCGTCGGCGTCGAAGACGGTGACCGTGCCATCGGGGTTGACACTCATGTGACCGCCGGGCGGCACCGTCACCGGAATCACGGATTCGTGCGACGACGTTTCGTCGTGGATCAGGAAGAAGAACCGGCTTCCGCCGGTGATCGGATCGAACACCCGCAACGAGGACTGCCCGCCAGGTGCGTACGCAGTCAACGGCGACGCGACAGTCCCGACCGCCTGGGAGAGTACTGATTCGGGCGTGCGGGGGCTGAAAGGTCCCGGCCGCCCGCGCACTCCGATACCCGCAGCGGTGAACGCCGCGGCCCCGACGAGGACCAGTTCGAGATACCTGTCACGGCCCGAGTCCTCCCCGGTTGTGGAAACATCTGCTGCCGGATCCGGAACCGTTTGGGCCGGTGCGATATTCGAATCCGAATCCGAATCCGCGGGGATCGGTCCTGGACCGCGATCGGTGGTGGTTCCCTCACCCGGGGTGGGTGTGGGTGAGGGAACCGCTGATGCCGATGCATTGGGGAATGCACCGACACCAGTTTCCGAGGCCGGGGACTCGGAAGTAATGGGCGGAACCTCGATCGTCGGCACAGGGACGATGGGGGTGCCGTTGTAGGTGGGAAAGTTCGTCGGAGCATTGGCCCCGACATTTGGGCCACCGCCTGGAGCCTGCGCACCGGGGAGCCCGACAGTGGTCGTCGGCGCAGCTGTCGACGTCGTGGACGGCGCACTCAGGCACGGGTTGATGATCTCTGGCGGGATGGGCGCACCAGGTGGCAGCGACGCAATGAGATTCAGGTAGATCTGATGATCACGTGCCCGCACCGCCGCGCAGTCTTCTTCCGGCGTCGCGTTCGCCGGAGCGGCGGAGAGTGCGATTCCCGCACCGATCACTCCGGCCGCTCCGGTCAACAGCGCCCCGGCGGCAAGCACTCCCGCGAGAGTCCGGCGAAGTCGTCTACCGGACTTCACCGGTGCGCACCACGATTGTCACTCTTCTTCGTTCGGAGTAGCGCGATGAGTTTGTCTGCGCCCCACCAGAACAACCGTCCGGAGATCGACATCCACAAGAAGAATGCCAGGTAAACCAGGATCGTCCCGTAGTCGTTCGCCCAGCCGGCGAGCTTCCCGATCACCGCGAATGCCGCGATCAGCAACCCCAGTCCGACTGCGGTGGCGATCACAGCCTTGGAAAGTGGACTGAGTTCGCTGTCCGGATCCCAGTCATCAACGTCTGCAACGTCTTTGCTGTCGACGGCAGCGGGTTCCGTTTGCACACTGCGACGTTCGGCGTTGTTGACGGTCATGGCTGGAACTCCAAACAGGAAGGGAGAGCGGGGACAACGAGTCGCCGGTACTGGGCGCGGTATCAGTTCCAGTACTGGTAGGCCAGGGTGACGTACCCGGCGTTGGCCGGGTTGTTCGGATCAGCCAGGTAGACATCGACGTAGCCACCAGCATGTGCAGCGGCTTCGCCGATCACTACGCGGTCGGGGGCGCTGAGCTTGCCATCGGGGCCGACGGTGAGCGCCGAGCCCGGTGCGAGCTCAATCCACCGCTGCGAGCCTGGAACGATGTCGGAGATGGCGTCCGGGATCGGGCTCGCCGCCAACGCCGCGGTTTCCGCATTCGAGAGCGACAGACCGATCCGACCCTGCTCAGGTTCGACGATCGGAGTTGCAGCAGATGCCACGCCGGCGCCGAGAACACCGATCAGGGCGATACCTGCGCTGAGGGTTCCGGCAGTGGCCAAGGTACGAATCTTCATGATTTCTCCTTTGTGAGCGTGATGAGTAACCACCCCGGGACGGGACGGATCAGGAATTACTCGCCAGCAGCGCCGGCGAAGTCTGCGAGGGTCAGAGCCAGGCGGGATCGGAGTACACGAACAACGTGTTGTCGGACGTCGCCGTCGACACCGACAGTTGTGCGTACGAGCGGATCGTCACCGGCCCCATGCACGCATCAACCTTCACGTGCACGTTCTCTGCCGTGATCGACGCCTTCGACGACTCGAGATCCTTCTTCCCCAACGGAATCGTCGTGATCGTGCCCGGCGCAATCGTCGACTGAATACTCGGATTCACCGACGCATTCACACCCACGTTCGCCGACGGGACACCCGAAATACTCACACCGACAGACGGGCCGAGCGAAAAACCAAGCCCCAAGCCAAGTCCGGAGGAAACATCGATCTGGCAGCCGATCTGCAATCCCTGCTCGACATAACCGGTCTTCACTGCCGAATCGCCCTGACCACCGATCGTGCCGGTCACCTTCGCCGACACGAACCCCTCACGGGTGAACGCCGTCGTCGCCAGATTCGGCACCGGGTTCGCCGACAGTTTCGTGGCGGCAAGATCCAACGACCAACCGTCATCGGTGACAGTGCTCGCGAATTTGTCCGCCAACGCCGTCGGCGTTGCCGATGCACTCCCTGCGAAGACCACACCAGACGACAGCGCGGCAACCGCACACGTCGCGAGCCCCACTGCGACCCTCGATCGACGATGGGATAGGCCGTTTTGCGATTCGAGCGACATGAACTGCTCCTCCACGTGACACAGCAACCAGAGCGGTAGCCGACAACTAACTGAATTGGTTACCGGACGGTACCAATCGTCCTGTTTGCCCGCCAGCGCGCCGACTCCGCCATCTTGGATTTAGGGTGAACTTTCGGTAACAGATATATATCGACAGGCTTATCATCAGCAAAAAGGACCTAGGTCCCACTATGAGCAAGGTCACGGTTTGAAGGTAAGAAGAACCCTCAGAAACGGTGTGGCAAACCGAACTGAACCCACGTTTCGTGGGCCTCAGGGCATTTGAAGGCCGAAAGTGCGGACATCCAGCCAGTGCACGTACTTGAATGTGCAACCAACAGGCACTACTTGGCAATCGATCGCAATCAAGACACCTGAGCGGGGCCTAGGAGCGCAACTCTGCATGGTTCACGCGGAGATGTTCACTTCGTGGTCGGCGCGAACTCGCAAGACCCACTTGCGTCGCACCGTTAGCTTGTCAATCACTGATACGTGCAGACGACGCGCAGAAGTAGTACGCAAGTACGAGAAAAGGCTCTGACCAAGACCGGAGTCCTTGATCAGAGCCTTACCAACTCGGGGTCGAAAGTTATGCCGGTTCTCTCATGATGCCGAGATGCCGTGCAGTCCCGGACACCCCAGGAACCTCTTGCACAGGAGACCAGGTGTTCAGCCCGTCCGTGCTGTCGGAGTAGAGATACTTTCCTTCGGTATAGGCGTCGAGATAGATCCGCCAGTCGCCGCTCGGCAACTGAACCACGGCCGGACCTTCGACAAGCGAACCCCAATTCCCGGGCGGGACAAACGAATAAGGTCCCGTCACCGAAGGAGCGACCGCATGCTCGACGACCTTCTTCGTCTCGTTCTTGGTGAACGCATGATAGGTCGATCCGACTTTGACCACGGTGGTGTCGATGTGGTCCGCACCGATCCCGGCGAGTGGAACAGGCGGGCTCCACAACCGGAGCGACGGTTCCAACGCCGTCATCAGATACGGCACAAATCCTCCACCGGTCGACATCGACAGGATGACGTTGACGCGATCGCCGTCCACAAACCATTCAGGAGCCCAGGCCTTGGTGACGAATGGTGACAGCGACGGTCCGTCGCTGAAACCAGCCGAACCCGAGAAGCCCGGGGGGCTCGCAGAACCGGTGCCATCTCCCGTGCCAGGCATCAAGGCGCAGCAAAACGGAACCGGATAGTTCCCCAGCGGCGTCCAGTTGATGCGGTCGCTGCTGCGTGCGAACCCGATGTTCGCCCCACCACCCGTCGTGTAGGTGAGGTAATACAACCCGTCCGTGTTCCGGAAGATGCTCGGATCACGCACGAGCCCAGATGGCGGCCTGTACGCCGACTGCTGGACGAGCTGAAAGCCGGTGCCGTCGGCCGACTCGTAGACATCCATGTCACGGTCGCTGGCATTGCTGAACGCCACCATTGTGTATTTCCAGTCAGGCGGCGGCGCGGCGCTGCTGGCAGGGGCTGCGACCAGCAACCCCGCGACGACGAGGATCACCAGCGATACAACAGAAAGGCCGGTCCGTTTTGTCGGAATCACCGATGCAGTATGTATGACAGCTGGCTCACGATGGGTAGCTTCGGCGGTAGGTAGAGCAGGATCGTTACCTAAGGCGATTCGCCTTGTAGTGAGGGCGGGGACGCCGGCAAGGTCAGCCGTTAGCATCACGCCATGGAACTTGGAGTGCATTTCGCGCTGTCAGACAGCGTGGCAGCGGAACTTCTGGACGCGCGCGGCGACGACGACAAACTCGGCGCTGTGGTCGAGGACATCGAGGAGACGGGCCGATCCGAGTTCTCGTGCGACACGGACAAGGCGTGGGATCCGATCCTGTGCGCCCTCTCCAGCACGGGGTACGAGCGCGTGTCCGAGAACTGGCCGGCCTACGGCGTGATCTTGGGGGACGAAGACCTCAACACCGACACCGACGACCAACTCGTCACCTACCTGGCACCCGATCGGGTCGCCGAAGTCTCCTCTTACCTGGCGGAAATCACCGAATCCGAGTTCGGCGTGCGCTACGACGCGATGCCGCTCGACGACCGCAACCCGGAGTACGGTCCCGACGAGCGCCGGTACGCCTGGGGCTGGTTGCAGGAAGTGGCGGACTTTTTCCAGCGCGCGGCCCGAGAGAATCACCACGTGGTGTTCACGGTGCGGTTCTGACGCCCACTACCCGAGCAGTGTGACTCCGAAAACAGTAAAGGCTCTGACCTGGACCGAAGTCCGAGGTCAGAGCCTTTGCTTTGGCGGAAGCGGAGGGATTTGAACCCCCGGTGGGTTTAACGCCACGCTCGCTTTCAAGGCGAGTGCATTCGGCCGCTCTGCCACGCTTCCGTGGGCGATCCTATCGGGTGTTCCCGCGGACCGCGAAAACGGCTCCGACGTCAGCGCTCGCCGATGGCTTTGTCGACCTTCTCGAAGACGTCTGCCAGCACGTCCAGTTCCTGGGGAGTCAGCAGATCGACCAGATTGTTCCGCACTCCGGCCACGTGAGTAGGTGCCGCCTCGGCGAGGCGACGCCTACCCTCTTCCGTGATCCGCGCAAGTACGCCGCGACCATCTTCGACGCAAGTGTCGCGCACGACGATGCCCTGAGATTCCATCCGCCGGATCTGGTGCGTGAGGCGGCTGCGCGAAGACAGCACGCCGTCTGCCAGGTCACTCATCCGCAACGACCCGTCAGCTGACTCCGAGAGCATGACCAGAATGCGGTAATCGGCCAACGACAGGTCGTGTGAATCCTGCAGTTCGCGGTTGAGAACCTCCATGAGGCGCTGATTACCGTCCATGTAGCCGCGCCATGCACGCATCTCGCATGGCGTCAGCCACGGTGTCTCACCGTGCGCCGCCTGCGAGGTCTCCTCGGTTGTCGCTTCAGCTGTCACAGGTTCCAAGTTTAGACCTGTGTCCGCCCGTCACAGTAAGACTCACCCTAAAGTCACGAATTGGACATGAGGATCGAGGAATCGATTTCGGCGACCGATGCCAGCCCCGCCAGCCCCATCGTCAGATCCAGGTCGGCCAGGAGACTTCGGAGCGCATGACGCACTCCGTCAGCTCCGGCCAATCCCAATCCGTACACCCACGGTCGCCCGTACAGCACTGCGTCGGCACCCAAGGCCAGAGCCTTGATTACGTCTGCGCCACAACGAATTCCGGAGTCCATCAGGATGTCCACCTCATGCCCCACCGCATCAGCGACGGGACCGAGAGCGTCGAGCGCCGAAATCGACCCGTCGACCTGACGCCCACCATGGTTGCTCACGACAATGCCGTTGGCGCCGGCCGCAACGGCCTCACGTGCGTCGTCGGGATGGACAATTCCCTTCACCGCGATCGGAAGTGTCGTCCACTGGCGAAGTTTCGCGATATCCGCGATCCGCACCGCGTGATTGCCGAACAACGACACCCACGTCAGAACCGCGATCTGCAGGGCTTCTGCACTCTCCTCGGGAGGCGTCGCCAATTTGGCGCGGAACACCGGATCCGACAGATAGTTGGCAATACCCTTCGCCTGCAGGAACGGCAGGTGACCGAGCTCTAGATCCCTTGGACGCCAACCCATACCGGGAGTGTCGGCAGTCAGGACGATAGCCTTCGCGCCCGCCGTCTCCGCCCGACGGACAAACGACTCGGCAAGCTCGTCGTCGGCCGGCCAGTACAGCTGGTACCACCAGTTATCGCCCGAGGCCGCCGCTACGTCTTCGATGGTCGAAGACGCCGCCGTCGAGAGAATCGATCCGATCCCCAACTCGGCAGTGACCGAACCGACCGCAACCTCGGCGTCGTCGTGGACCAAGCCGAGCACTCCCACCGGAGCCGTCAGAATCGGTGCGGCCAACCGCGTCCCCAACACCTCGACGCTCAGATCGCGCGCGTCGGGCGCCGCAGTCCCCCGCAACATCCGCGGCACGATCGCATGCTTGTCGAACGCCCGCAGATTCGACACCGCGGTTCGTTCGGTCGACGCGCTACCGGCGATGTACCCGAAGGCCTCCGGTGAGAGTTGCTCGCGCGCGGCATCTTCCAAGCCTGCCGCAGTCATCGGCAAAGCCGGCTTCGCGCCGCTCAGTCCCGTCAGATAGATCTCGTTCTGCATGTTCCCGAAGTAAGTCACGTCCGCGACGGTAGCGGCAAAACACCCGTCAGCGGGGAGATTCGCTAGCGTCGTATCCATGTACGCCATAACGATCGATCAGCCCGGCGGCCCCGAGGTCATGAAATGGGCGCAGCAGCCCGATCCTGAACTACCTCGCGGGCACGTACTCGTCGAGGTCGCCGCGACCGCAGTCAACCGCGCCGACCTGCTCCAACGTCAAGGCTTCTACCCGCCGCCGCCCGGCGCGAGTGACATTCTCGGCCTCGAATGCTCGGGTGTGATCACCGAACTCGGCGAAGACGTCACCGGTTGGTCCGTCGGCGACGAAGTCTGCGCATTGCTGGCCGGCGGCGGTTACGCCGAGAAGGTTGCGGTCCCGGCAACACAACTTCTCCCCGTTCCCGCGGGCGTCGATCTCCGTGTCGCAGCGTCTCTGCCGGAAGTTGCGTGCACGGTGTGGTCGAACATCGTGATGCGCGGCGGCCTACGACGCGGACAGGTACTACTCGTCCATGGCGGTGGCGGCGGAATCGGCACCCACGCCATCCAGGTCGGCAAAGCCCTCGGCGCCCGCGTCGCAGTTACCGCGGGTTCGGAGGACAAATTGAACCGCTGCCGCGAATTGGGCGCGGATATTCTCATCAACTATCGCGACAGCGACTTCGTAGCATCACTCGCCGAAGCCACCGACAACCACGGCGCCGACGTGGTTCTGGACAACATGGGAGCGTCGTACCTCGGGCGCAACGTCGACGCACTCGCCATGGATGGCCACGTCGTGATCATCGGAATGCAGGGTGGCCGCAAGGGCGAGGTCGACATCGCCAAGCTGATGGGAAAGCGCGGAAACATCACGTCGACGGGCCTGCGCGGGCGTCCGCTCACCGGCCCCGGCGGTAAAGCGGACATCGTCGCCGACGTCCGTGCGAAGTTGTGGCCGTTGATCGCCGACGGATCGGTTCAACCGATCGTGTCGACCGAACTTCCGATCACCGAGGCGCCATTAGCCCATCAGTTGCTGGATTCGCCGGAAACCGTAGGCAAGGTCATCCTCACCGTGAAGTGAGCCGAGCGGGATCGATCAGCCCAGGGCGCCGAGTTCGGCGACCAGCTGATTGATCTCGTACCGCGTCGTGTACGGCGCAAGGCCGACGGTGACCGCGCCGCCTTCGTCGTTGACACCGAGGGCGTCGAGCAGCCTGGAACCACCATGCGTACCGCTGACCGTTGCGATGCGCTTGTCGGCCAGGTGCGCGGCGACCTTGTCTGCCGCCATCCCCTCGAGTGTGAAGCTGAGCGTCGGCACCCGCGTGGGTGCGCCGCCGATCACCATCACGTTGGACAGGGCTGCGAGAGAACGCATGAGGTGATCGAACAGACCGTCCTGATAGTCCTGCAGCGAGCTGATCGAGGTTTCGAGGCGCTCACGCCTGGTTCCCGTTGCCGATTCGTCCAAGCCCGCCAGGAAATCGATCGACGACGTGAGACCGGACAGCAGCGCGAACTGATGACCGCCCACCTCGAGTCGCTCGGCGCCACGCGCGTACGGGTTGAGCGACACGGCCGGAATTCGGTCGAGCAGTCCGGGATCGCGGAAGACGAGTGCGCCCACCTGTGGACCGCCCCACGACGGCGCGCTGACGGCAACGATGTCAGCCCCGAGATCAGCCATGTCCACATGCGCATATGGCGCTGCACCGACGGCGTCGACCACCATCAGTCCGCCGAATTCGTGCAGACGATCAGCTGCGGCACGGACGTTCGGAGCCGAACCGACGACCGGTGATGCGGCCGTCAAGGCCACCAAGCGAGTGGTCGAGGTGATGAGATCGTTGAACTGCCAACTCGGGAGCTCACACGTTTCGATTTCGACCTCGGCCCATCGCACCTGGGCGCCGTAGCGACTGGCCACGCGGAGCCAGGGTGCGACGTTGGCCTCTTCGTCGAGGCGCGAGAGCACGAGACCGGTTCCGAGGCCCAACCGCGAACTCAGCGACTCGGCGAGCCAAGCCAACAACACCGCTCGGTCTGATCCGAGAACGACTCCCGCAGGATCTCCGCCGACCAGATCGGCGACCGCGGTGCGCGCACTCTCGAGAATGGCAGCACTACGACGGTTCGAGACGTGGCGACCGGAGGAAGAAGACGCAGAGGCACGGAACGCGGTGGAGACCGTCCGCGAGACGGCGTCCGGGATCTGCATTCCGGCCTGCGGATCGAGGTGGATCCAGCCGTCACCGAGTGAGGGAATCAACCCCCGTACGCGGGCAACGTCGTAAGCCATGCTCGACACTCTAGGTGCAGACGCCCGCTTAGTCGAAGGCAGTCACCCAATTACCCGTCAGTACAGTTATTCCATAGCTAACTTTTTGGGGGTTACGCGGCGTTTGTCGCCCACACACGACAAGATGTAAGCATGACGAACCCCGACAAAGAGCAGGTACTCGTTATCGGACCCGACGGTCGACCCGTCGCGATGCCGGCGGCTGAGGCAGAGGCCTCCACCTCCGGCACCACCGAAGGCGCGGAATCCGAAGCCGAGTCCGTCGCCGAGATGGTCGAGCAGCCGGCGAAGGTCATGCGAATCGGCACGATGATCAAACAACTCTTGGAAGAAGTGCGCGCCGCACCGCTCGACGACGCCAGCCGCAAGCGCCTCAAGGACATCCACACCTCGTCCATCCGAGAACTGGAACAAGGCCTGGCACCCGAACTCCGTGAAGAACTCGAGCGACTGAGCCTCCCGTTCACCGACGACTCCATTCCCTCCGACGCCGAACTGCGAATCGCGCAGGCCCAACTCGTCGGCTGGCTCGAAGGACTGTTCCACGGAATTCAAACCGCACTGTTCGCCCAGCAGATGGCAGCGCGCGCTCAGCTCGAACAAATGCGTCAAGGCGCACTGCCTCCCGGCATGAGCATCGGGGCTCCGCATTCGCCTGCACATCCGGACCAACAGAGCCCGGGAACCGGCCAGTATCTGTAACCCGGACCACCACTAGGTCCGAGGGAAATCCGGCGCCGACGCCAGGCCGGTAGGCTCGACCTCCGTGTCAGCATCCGCAATCGAATCCGAGACGCCGGACGCACCTGCGCCCGTGTCCGACTCCCAGACGTTCCGTCGTGCGTTCAAAGACCTTCGCGACGGTCTGAATCAGCGTGAGTTGTGGCTCAGCCTCGGCTGGCAGGACATCAAACAGCGCTACCGCCGGTCGGTGATCGGTCCGTTCTGGATCACGATCTCCACCGGCGTCCAGGCCGCCGCGATGGGTCTTCTGTACTCTGCGCTGCTGAACATTCCGCTCAAGGAGTTCCTGCCGTACGTCACGGTCGGGCTGATCGTGTGGAACCTGATCAGTGCAGGCATCCTCGAAGGCTCCGAGGTCTTCATCGCCAACGAGGGCCTGATCAAGCAGTTGCCGTCGGCGTTGAGCGTGCACGTATATCGCCTGGTTTGGCGTCAGGTGCTGTTCTTCGCGCACAACTTTGCGATCTACATAGTTCTGCTGTTCGCGTTCAGCATCTGGCAGAACATGAGCTGGACGGCGCTCGCGGCAATACCGGCATTCGTGCTGATCGTGGCGAACACGCTGTGGGTCTCGATCGTCTTCGGCATCTTCTCCACCCGATACCGCGACATCGCCCCCATCCTGGGCAGCATGACGCTCCTGCTGTTCGTGCTGACGCCGATCATGTGGACAACTCAGGCCCTCAAGGACCAGGGCGGGCAAGCCAGCGAGCGAGTCCGGCTTGCCGAACTCAACCCGCTTTACCACTACCTCGAGATCATCCGAGCACCACTCATCGGAGCCGACCAGCAGGCGTACCACTGGTACATCGTCATCGCCTTCACCGTCGTCGGCTGGGCCGTCGCGATCCTGGCACTCCGCAAGTACCGGGCACGCGTGCCCTACTGGGTCTAGAGGAAACACATGAGTCAGCCAGTCAGCATCCACACGCAGAACGCGTGCGTCGACTTCCCGATCTTCGACGCGAAATCCCGCTCGCTCAAGAAGGCCTTTCTCGGCAAAGCCGGAGGATCCATCGGCCGCAACGACTCCGACGTCGTTGTCGTCGAAGCGCTCCGCGACATCACGATGACGCTCAAGGAAGGCGACCGCATCGGGCTCGTCGGCCACAACGGCGCCGGCAAATCCACCCTGCTGCGCCTGCTCTCCGGAATCTACGAACCCACCCGGGGCTCCGCCAGCATTCGCGGACGCGTCGCACCCGTCTTCGACCTCGGTGTCGGCATGGACCCGGAAATTTCCGGGTACGAGAACATCATCATCCGCGGCCTGTTCCTCGGTCAGACCCGCAAGCAGATGCTCGCGAAGATGGACGAGATCGCCGAATTCACCGAACTTGGTGATTACCTCTCGATGCCGTTGCGCACTTACTCCACCGGCATGCGCGTGCGCGTTGCCATGGGCGTCGTGACCAGTATCGATCCTGAGATCTTGCTTCTCGACGAGGGCATCGGTGCCGTCGACGCCGAATTCATGAAGAAGGCCCGCATCCGGCTGCAGAAGCTGGTAGAACGCTCCGGCATCCTGGTATTCGCCAGCCACTCCAACGAATTCCTCGCTCAGCTGTGCAACAGTGCGATGTGGATCGACCACGGCCAGATCCGCATGCAAGGCGACATCGAAGACGTCGTGCGCGCCTACGAAGGTGACGACGCCGCCGAACATGTGCGCCACGTGATCAAGGAAATGGAACGGGAGAACACCCCGTGAGCGCACCCGAGAAAATCATCGGGGTCGTCGTCACTCACAAGCGTCGTGAACTGCTGGCCGAATCCTTGAAGGTTCTCAGCACCCAGTCGCGTCCGCTCGATCATCTGGTTGTCGTCGACAATGCCGACGAAGCCGATGTGAAAGAGCTCGTCGACAACGCTCCACTGCCGACCAGTTACATCGGTTCTCAGCACAACCTCGGCGGTGCCGGAGGATTTGCTCTGGGCATTCTCTACGCACTTTCGCTCGGTGCCGACCGCGTCTGGCTCGCCGACGACGACGGCCGCCCGGAGGGACCCGAAGTCCTGGAAACACTGCTCGACTGTGCAATTCGAAACGACCTGGCCGAGGTCTCCCCCGTCGTCTGCGACATCGACAACCCCGACCGCCTCGCGTTCCCACTGCGCCGCGGCACGTCGTGGCGCCGGTTGCGCTCCGAGCTCGGCGACGAGGATCTCCTGCCAGGCATCGCGTCTCTCTTCAACGGCGCACTGTTCACAGCCGACGCGATCGATGCCGTCGGAGTTCCGGATCTACGCCTGTTCGTCCGCGGCGACGAGGTCGAGGTACACCGTCGCCTCGTCCGCTCCGGCCTGAAGTTCGGCACCTGCCTGCAAACTGCTTACGTCCACCCCAACGGCGCGGACGAGTTCAAGCCGATCCTCGGCGGTCGCATGCACACGCAGTACCCCGACAACGACACGAAGCGCTACTTCACGTACCGCAACCGTGGATACATCCTCTCCCAACCGGGAATGCGGAAACTGCTTCCGCAGGAATGGGTTCGGTTCGGCTGGTACTTCCTGATCACCCGTCGCGATCCGGCAGGACTGCGCGAGTGGATGCGATTGCGCAAGCTCGGCCGGGAAGAGAAGTTCGAACGTCCGAGTTAAGTCGGCCGCCCCGAGTTAATTCAGTTGCACAGTCGCGTCTGCGGCTGAGACGATTCTGATCCGACGCATGGTGCGTCCTGAGATTTTCGAGGAGTGAGTATTGATGACTGTCGTGTTCCGCAGTTTCAGCGCCGTCAACATTCACACTTCTTCGTACTCGAGGACACAATCACCATGTCGGAAAACAGCACGCCCCTGACCGAATACGGTTGGAACGCAACACTCTCGAACACATTCACTGCCCTGGCGCCCCCGGACTCCGTACCCGGGCGCGTTCTTCGCGTCGACCGCGGACGGTGTGACGTGGCCATCGCTGAAGGTACAGTTCGCGCACTCAGCGGCAGCGATCCACTCTGTACGGGTGACTGGGTCGCCGTGGCCGAGTTACGGGACTCACGCGAACCCGAGATGCGCACGGTCACTTCGATACTCCCTCGATCAAGCAGCATCGTTCGATCCTCGGCATCCGGAAAATCGGAAGGCCAGATTCTGGCGGCCAATGTCGACACCGTCGTCATCGCCACAGCTTCGGACGGCGACGTCGATCTCGGGCGCATCGAGCGACTACTCGCACTCGCCTGGGAAAGTGGTGCAACCCCTGTCGTCGCACTCACCAAATCGGATGCAGCTCACTATATCTCCGACACTCTCGCCGAGGTCTCTGCCATTGCGCCCGGCGCAACAGTGCTGGCTGTGAGTGCCGAGACCAACGAAGGAATGGATGTACTCGATGCAGTTCTGGACGGCACCGTGGCGATACTCGGTCCATCCGGCGCCGGTAAGTCGACGCTCGCGAACGCCCTCCTCGCGGACACCACAGGTGCCGATCGACTCGAGACCGGTCGCGTTCGGACCGGCGACGGAAAGGGACGCCACACCACCGTCACGAGAGAACTGATCCCCTTCTCCGGCGGCCGGACGTTGATCGACACACCCGGCCTGCGAGGGGTCGGCATGTGGAACGCGGCGGAGGGGATCGACAAGACGTTCCCCGAGATCGAGGAGCTGATTGCAGGGTGCCGGTTCTCCGATTGCGCACACAACTCCGAGCCGGGATGCGCAGTCCTGAGCGCACTCAGGCGCGGCGATATCGACGAACGGAGACTTGCGAGCTACCGGAAACTACAGCGAGAGAATGCATGGAACGCCGCGCGAAGCGATGCTCGTCTGCAGGCAGAGAGGACGCGGGAGATCAAGGTGATCTCCCGACAACTCAAGAGTCACTACCGCGGTCGGGACCGGTAGCGAACAAAGCCTGGCAGCATGGGAGTGATCCCGACGAGAGGTTGCCATGTTCGAGCAGTTCCGTTCCAGCGCCAGAACCAAGCTTCAGCGTGCGGTATCCGAGGTGGTCGAGGCCGCCGACCGGCGCAACGCAGATCGCACGCAACAGATCCTCGATGCTCTGACGCTCTCACGTGACGAACTGGCCGGGGCCCGCGGTGACATCGCGGGCCTCCGGTCCAGGATCGACGAACTGGAATTTCGTCAGCGACGGGATCTGGCCTACGCCGTCGACCTGCAAGCGACGGCATCGACCGCAGAGTTCATCCTCGAACACCTTCGCGTCGCCGAGACGTTCGCCCACCCACACGACACGCTTCGCCATGCACTGGGATTGATCGAAATACCCGGCATGGCACTCGAATTCGGCGTTGCCAGCGGAACCACACTCAGGATCATCGCGGAGGCATTCACCGAACGTGAAGGGACCGTCGCGGGTTTCGACGTGTTCTCCGGCCTTCCGGAAACCTGGCGGACCGGGTTCCCGGTTGGTGAGTTCGCTCAGGAATCAGTCCCCGAAGTACCTGGAGCGCAACTTGTTCCGGGCCTCTTCGAGGACACCCTGCCCTCGTTCCTGAACGACGAACCCGGCCCCGTTGCGTTCCTGCACCTCGACGCCGATCTCTACTCGTCCACCAAGACGGTGCTCGATCTCCTCGGCGACCGCCTGGTACCCGGGTCGATCGTCGTCTTCGACGAATTCTTCAACTATCCCGGGTGGCAGCAGCACGAGTACCGGGCGTGGACGGAGTTCGTCACACGCACCGGCATCTCGTTCGAATACCTCGGGTACACCGTCGACAACGAGCAGGTGATCGTCGAGATCACCAGCTGAGGCTCACTTCTCGTACAGTCGAGCCCAGTTCTCGCGGCTGGTGAGCTGCGGGAACTCGCGAGCGAATGCTTCAGCCACACTTGGCGCTTCGGCGAGGAACCGCTTCATGACGCCGGCGAGGCGGCCGCTCATCTCGGCGGCCTTTTCGCTGTCGAAGCGGCGTTCACGCACGCCTCCCTGCGAAGCATCGGTGACGAAGACGTGATCGAAACGTCCGACGTGCCACCACTGCGCATCTTCGTACGAGATCGCCACCGGGCCCCGCTCCAGATGATTGCGCGCCTGCATCACAGCACGTTTCGCGAGAACCAGGTCTGTCCACAAACCGGGTTTCGGGCTGGGCGCAACGCGACGGATCGGCAGCCTTCCCGGCAGCTCCGACGCCGGGCGAGTTACCGTCTCGGGGAAGCGCTTACGTTCCTGGTTGATCGCGGCAAGCGCCTCCTGCCCACCGTCCGCCAAACCTTCCGGCCCCTCGAGGAATCCCTCGATCGCCCGGAGTTGCGTGTGTGCAAGGCCGTACTGCAACCCGACGATCGAATGCGAAATGTCGCGAGAGAGTTGCTTCGCGAGCGTTTTGGGCGCGAACCCCGGGTCGAGCGAAGCGGTGATGAGTCCGTTGCGCGTACTGAAGTAGTGCGCAAAACCGTCGACGTCCTTCCAGTAGAAGTCCGCATGCCACACAGCAGCCGACGGCAACGTGATGGTGGGAATCCCGGCCCGCCCAGCCCGCAAGCTGTACTCGACGTCGTCCCACTGGAAGAAGACCGGCAGTGGCAAGCCGATCCGCTCGATGGCTTCGGCAGGGATCAGGCAAGACCACCAGCCGTTGTATTCGGCGTCCACGCGACGTTCCGGCAGCTTCTCGAGCACACTCCGGTTGCGAACACCGTGCTCATCGGTCGGTACACCACGCTGAAGCGTGCCCAGATCGACGCGTTCACCTGAAGCCAGCAGGTAGTCGGGGTTGAACAGGAAGAGCATCTGGGCACCGATCAACGCCGGCTCCGTCGTCATGTTCGCGAACGCACTCAGTCGAAGAACCGATTCGGGTTCGCACAGAATGTCGTCGTCCATCAAGATCACGTCGGCGTGCGGCCCGGCCGCCGAAGCCTCGTACAGGCCCCGGGTGAATCCGCCGGCACCACCCAGATTCGCCTGCCGCAGATATTGCAACCGCGAACCGAACTTCTTCGACACTTCCTGGAACAGCTCACGGCTCTCTACCGGATCCGTTCCCTGATCGACGACGTACAGAGCGTCGAGCAACGCGAGTACACGTTCGTCAGACGCGAGGGCCTCGACCGTGCGCGCGCAGTCGTCCGCACGATTGAATGTGCAGATCGCCACGGCTACCGGGCGAATCGACTCCGGGGAGGCGACGGTCCATTCCACGTCGTCGACCACTGCGCCGCCACCCTGCGCTTCGAACTGCAGCCACAGTGCCCCGCCGTCGACGAAAGTATCGAGCGGGGCGGTCATGGACACTCGCTCGTCGCCGGTCACGACGACGTTCGTCACGATACGACGGTGGCCACCGATGTCCGAGGCCTGGATCTGGATGCGGCAAGCGGTATCGGCCACGACATGTGCAGTGACGGTGACCTCGGTGACATTGGTCCAGCGCTGCCAGTAGCTGGCCGGAAAACGACCGAAGAAGGTATTGGTGTGCGCGACCGCGCCCGGCTGAAGCCGCAACTCGAACCGCGATCGCGTCGACATACCGACCTTGGTCACCGCATACAGTTCGTCACTGGCGACGGGCGAAGTTCCGGTGAACAACGTCCGCTGCGCCAGCAGTCGATCCGACGTCGCGCTGCGTTCGATCAACTCGACTCCGGAATCGGACTGGTCATCGGTCGTGTTCACGGTATCCACGCCCCGCAGGGTATCGCGAATCCGCACCTCGGCGCCCCGGGCACCGAGACACACCAGGTCTACCCGCGATTGCCCGCGATTACTCCTAGCGATCACTCACTGCAGCGGCCGCCCGCAGCTCGGTCTTTCGCCGACGAAGCGACAACAAACCCTTCGCCATCTGGATCACGTCCTTGGGCGAGATACGGCTTGCATGCGCCAGATGATCGTCGCTGAGTCGGATCGGGACCTCGACCGGGCGTACTCCGGCCAATTCGAGGGCGTAGTCCAGTTCGGTGGTGAAAAGGAAGCCACGCTCGGTCAACGAGGGTGCGATTCGACGCAGCAAGACACCGTCGACGATGAAAGTTCCCTGGGGATCGCCCGTGCGGGTACCCAGCACCACCCGTCGCAGCGTCGCGAATCCACCCGTCATCACCGAACGCAGCAAGCCACGTTCCACCTCTGATTCCGAATGAGCCTTCGAACCGATGACCACCGGCGGGACGGACCCTAGATCCGCCATCACGCGGTCGGCGCCTTCGATGTCACCGAAACCGAACGGAAGGTCGTCCGCGGTGAGCAACACGCGTCGTCCACGAGAAGCTAGCGTCCCGGCGCGAAGCGCTGCGCCCATCCCTTTGTCGCTGCTCATCGGCAGGAAGGTCACTCCAGGCCAAGACCAGGAAGCTGCCAGAGCAGCACACACGTCGGCAGTGTTGTCCGTCGAACCGTTCTCCACGACGATGATCTCGACCTGACCGGCGCTCTCGGCCGGGCGGTTGGTGAAGTAGTCGGCGAATTGACGCACCGTCGACTCCAGCACCTCGCCTGAGTTGTATGCGGGGATGATCACCGAGAGTTCCGGCGTAGCTGGTTCCCCACGAACGGGTTCCGTTCGCGATGTCGCCACGTCCCGATCTCCTTACTTCCCCGACTGCAGTTCGAACTCGTCGGAATACTACGCTCCGAGAAACAAGGCGCAGCCCAGGCTCCGAGAAAAAGAGCACGACCCAGGCTCCGAACAACAGCCATCGACTCGAAGACGAAAGCACATCGTGAAATCTGACTTACCGCTCGCACAACGCGTGGTGCCGCCAATTCTTCTCGCCGCTCTGGTGTCGATCGTCGCCGCCATCCCACTGATCTCCAATCGGTGGTTCTACTACTGGGACGACAGCGCAGCAGCTTTCACGCCTGGTTGGCACACGATCGGCGAGCGAATCCTGTCCGGGTCATGGCCGACGCTCATTCCCGAATTGTGGGCCGGCGGCAATGTCACAGCCGAAGCCCTTTACGGGACATACAATCCCGTGATCCTTCTGGATTCGGTTGCCATTGCACTCATTCCAAACCTGGGAATCGGAATCACCCTGGTCAAGATGCAATTCATGGCGATTCTCGCGGTAGGCGTTTATCTGGTGGCCCGCCAGTACGGCGCCAATCGGTCGATGGCTTTCATCGCCGGATTTGCCATGCCGTTCGCCGGATACACGCTCTATTTCGACGCCTCCAGTTGGGCGTCCGGGCTGATCGCCTTCGCCTGGATCCCCCACGTCTGGTGGTCTACCCGCGCCAGCGCCCTCGGCCGAGTGAACCCCCTGGTACCCATCATTTTCGGCTATCTTGCGATGACCACCGGAAACCCGTACGGCGCTGTCGGTGTCGCGGTCGTCTACCTCGCTGTCATAGCGGAATGCATCGCAATCAAACGCGCAGGCAGCATCAAATCACTGATGATCAGCGCGGCAGCGATCATCATGATGTCGCTGATCGTGTATCTACCATTGCTCTTCACCACCGGCGTGTCGGTGCGTACTCAGTCCGGAATCGCGAACGACGGTTCGCTTCGACCCGATCTCGGTGACCTGCTCAACCTCTCCGGCCCGTCGAACCAGCCGTACGTCACCGCTTTCGCTTCGCCTGCCATGACGATTCCACTGGTGTACCTGGCCTGGTTCCTCATACCGCTCGCACCGTGGATTCAATGGAAGTCACTGAAGAAGTTGGGCCGCCACAGTGTCTCGCTGTTCGTATTCGGCGGAATCTACGTCGTACTACTTCTCGGACCGTCGAATCTCTGGCTGTTCCGTTGGCCAGCGCGACTGCTCGAGTACGGTCAACTGCCCGCAATCGTGGTCACGGCGGTCGCGCTCTCTGCCGGACTGCATCGTGACCGTATCCAGGCGAGAGCAATCATCACCGCGGGATTGTTGGCACTGCAGTTCTACCTTGCCTGGTCGAATGTCCCGGAAGACATCGGTATTCACTCGGCATCGCTGCTCATCACCGTGGTTCTCACCGTTTTCGCGTTGGTCGTGGCCTACCGAAAGCCCCGCTACCTCGCCGGTGCACTCGCTGTCGGCATCGTCGTCGTGCTCAGTGCTCAGACCAATTTCTGGTTCACCGGAAACTACAACGTGACACCGTGGAAGTTCCCCAGGCAGGTGGCATTCCTGGAGTCCAAGTTCGAGGACCGTTACCAGGGAACCACTTTCGCGATTGCCGACCCCGTCAACATCCCGCCGGACAACGAAACCGGGCAGTGGGGTGACCTCCTGTTCGGCAGCGCCTGGCAGCCTGCCGGAGTCAATGCCGTCAACAGCTACGCCGGAATCAGCTACAACGATTTCGTTCAAGCACTGTGCTTGAACTACTACGGCGGCGTCCAGTGTCCGGACGGCGTCGACCGACTGCTCGCCGAATCGCCGGGAACGGGTGTGTCCTGGCTCGACGCGATGCGCGTCGACACGGTCGTCGTTCAGAATTCCGGACCGTACGGCGGAAAACGCGCCCTCGACGCCCTACCCGAGGGCGAGTGGACCGTATCGCCGGATCGGGTGGTCACGGTCGGCCATCGCACCACCGAGCATCAGTGGCCCGACGGTCGCGTATCGGCAACGACGCCTGGTCTCGACGTGCGTGGCGATGCCGCCGCTACGGACACCAGGGAAACCGTCGAATACACCGGATCAGGCACGGTCACATTCGCCCTGCTGGCCTGGCCGGGTTGGAGCGCGACCGTAGATGGTCAGACGGTCGAGACGAAGGCCAGCCCCGGCGGGTTGTTGCAGGTGGATCTACCGCCGAGCGCCGAATCCGGATCTATCCTCACCATCGAATTCAGTCCACCCGGAAGTACTTTCGGTTGGACTGTCGCCGGCGTCGGACTGCTCCTGGCACTGTCTCAAGGAGCGTGGGCCTTCCGACGCCGACGCAGCGGTCAGGACGACAACGCTGCAGCCAACGCAGATTCTGTCACCTCGTGAACCGCGCGGTGAGCGGGCAGAATCGACGCTCGCTCACCGTCTGCGTCGCCGGTGCCCTGCACCAATCCGAGGAAATGCGTCAGCTGCGCGGCAAGCGGTTCCTCGCTGTAGCGGATCGTCGGAATTTCGATGACCGTCTGCTGCTGGTAGCCGTCCCGATCGGTAGGCATGTTGTCGTCGATGTGCCGGTAGATCGTGATGTCGCGACGCAAGAGATCGATCTCGATGAGTCGATCGGCCTCGAGCAACGACAGCTGGCGAATCTTGCGCTGACTGATCCGGCTCGCGGAAATCGTTGCAACAGCACCTGATCCGAAGCGCAATACGGCGTCGGCGCAATCTTCCGACCGGTTCTGCACGGACGTCGGGTGGAAGTAGCCGAACTCCCCTTTTGCCAAACTGGGTTCCGAGCCGGCAAATCCGATGGCAAGGTCGATATCGTGAATCAGCAGGTCCGTCGCGACACCCGTCGGAATGCGGGAAACGAACGGCGAGTGGCGGATACCGTTCACCTGCCACACATCGCCGGAGAACTCGCGGGCGGTGCGAACAGCAGGATTGAAGCGTTCGAGCAGTCCACACATCAGTGGAACACCGGACGCGCGCGAACGATCGACCAGGTCGACGCTCTGCTCGTACGTCGCAGCCAACGGCTTCTCCACCAGGACAGGCTTACCCAGATCGAGAACCCGCCCGGCCAACTCGTAGTGCGCCGGCGTAGCCGCGGCGATCACCACGGCGTCGATACCGTCGAGCGAGTCGAAATCGGCGGCCCAACGCGTATCGAACCGCGCAGCAACAGCTTTGCCCTGCTCCTCGCGCGGCTCGATCAGCAGATCCAACTCGCACAGCGGCGACTGCGCGATGACCCGCGCATGCAGCGAGCCCATCTGACCGGATCCGACAAGAGCGATACGTGGCTTGCTAGCAGTCATTTTTCAGGCCTCCATGGCGCCGCGTACCGCGGCAACGATCTGATCGACGTCGCCGGCGGACAACGCAGCGTGGACGGGGATGCTCAGGCACCGCGACGCGACCGAAGTGGCCACCGGCGTCTCGTCGATGACGACGCGCGGATGCTCGCGGTAGCACTCGTAGTCGTAGACGGCCTTCGGGTAGTAGATGCCGCTACCGATGTCCTTCGCGGCCAGACGCTCACTCAACTGGTCGCGAGTGATCGGTGCGTCTTCGGCCAGCAGCAAGGTGAACTGATGCCAGACATGTCCACGACCGGACAGTTCGCTCGGCAGGATCAGTCCTTCGACGTCCTTCAGGCCGACACGCAAGGCCTCCGCATTCCGGCGGCGCGCCTCGACCTGCTGCATGTACGTCGCCATCTGGGGCAGAGCCAAGCTCGCCTGGAGGTCAGTCATCCGGTAGTTCTGGCCGACCATCTCGTACTGGTAGCGCGCCCGCATGCCCTGGTTGCGCAGGACCCGAAGTCGATCGGCGATCGCGTCGTCGTCGGTCGTGATCATTCCGCCCTCGGCGGTCGTGAGGTTCTTCGTTGCATAGAACGAGAAGCAACCCACACCGAAACTGCCGGCGCCTCGCCCGTCGTACGTCGCTCCGTGGGCCTGAGCGGCGTCCTCGACGACAGTCAGACCGTTTTTCGATGCCAGCGGCATCAATGCGCCCATATCCGCCGACTGTCCGTACAGATGAACCGGCATCAGAACCTTCGTGCGGTCCCCGATTCGATCGGCAGCGACCGCCGGGTCGATATTGAAATCGGACTCGGAGATATCGGCGAACCTCGCCGTCGCGCCTGCCTCGAGGATCGCGTTGAGCGTGGCCACGAACGTGAACGGCGTGGTCAGAACCTCGTCACCTGGCTGAAGATCCTGGACCTGCAGAGCCGCGATCAACGCCGTCGTGCCGTTGTTCACCGCCACCGCGTGTCGCGTCCCGACCAGCGCCGCGAACTCGTCCTCGAGCCGCTTCACCTTGGGTCCCTGCGCGACGATCCCCGATCGCAGAGTGTCCAGCACCTCGCGCTCGACTTCTTCCCCGAACGAGATACTGGATATCGCGATCACTGAGTTACCTCCGATAGATTCATCCGACCGTCGTCGGAACGAAATACCCCGACAACCCAGGAAGCGTATCGAAACACGATTCGATACTTCGAGAGGATTCCGGAACCCGCATGTCTGAACGAGCCGACTGCCACATCCATCCGACCGCCGTCATCGGCGCCGACGTACTGATCGGGGCAGGGGTCACGGTCGGACCGAACGCCGTGCTGACCGGCCCACTCGAGATCGGCGACGATTGCTGGATCGGCGCGGGAGCGGTCTTGGGAGCTCCCCCCGAGATCCTCGGCGCGCTACACCCGACATCCTGGTCGGTCAGCGCCGGTCTGGGAATTCGAATCGGTGCTCGAACGACGATTCGCGAATTGAGCACCGTCCATCAGGGCAGCGAACGCCGCACCGAGATCGGCGAAGACTGCTTCGTGATGAACAGAGTGGGAATCGAGCACGACGTGCAGATCGGTGACCGATGCGTCGTGTCATCCGGCACGACGCTTGCCGGGCACGTCAGCGTCGGAAACAGCGTCAACCTAGGCATGCACACTGTCGCGCACCAACGCCGCATCATCGGCTCCGGATCCATGATCGGGATGGGAACCGTCGTGGTCAAGGACGTTCCACCCTTCTCGAAGGCATTCGGCAACCCGGTGTCGTTGAACGGTGTCAACCGGATCGGAATGAGCCGATCGGGTATCTCGGACGCGGATATTTCCGAAATCGAAGACCTCTACGCCGCCGGCAGCTTCGGCACGTCACCGGCCATTCCGGACTCACTCTCGGAAGCCTTCACCTGGTGGCGGGAACGCGCCGACAAACCGCTCGTGGTTTAGCGAGACAAATCCTGGTTGGTATCGTCTGCGAAATGACGAACGGGCGGGATGCAGGCGCGTGAGTACCTCTCCCGAATCTGAACAACCGGTCGAAGACGTCGAACCGGCCGCACAGCCGAACGCTCTGCGCGGCCTTCTCGTCAACGGGTTCAAGGTGCTCGTCACCCTCGCGATCGTCGTCGCGATCATCTTCGCGGTGAAGTCCCAATGGTCCGAGGTCAAGAACACGATCACCGAGCTGAACTGGTGGACGCTTGCCGCCTCGTCGGTGTTCATCTTCCTCGGTATGGGTGCCGCAGTGCGGGCCTGGCAGCACGCACTCGGCGCCCTCGAACAACCGATCCCGGCCTTCGACGCCGCTCGCGCTTATCTGGTCGGCCAACTCGGCAAGTACCTTCCCGGCAGTGTCTGGGCCTTCGTTCTGCAAACGGAACTCGTCAGGCGCGCCGGTGTGTCCCGTGCCGCAGGCTTTGTCGCAGTGCTGGTCACGGTGGGGTTGAGCACAACTTCGGCGCTGGTCGTCGGCCTCTTCGGTCTACCTGCCCTGTTCGAGGTCAGCACGGCGGCAGCGGTCGGCGTGATCATCCTCGTACCGATCGCATTGGTCTGCGCCTACCCGCCGGTGCTCACACGCCTGGTGAATCTCGCGCTGAAACTGCTCCGCCGCACGCCGCTGCACAAGCCGCTCACGATGCACAAGATTGCGCTCGCTTTGGGCTGGTGCGCAGCAAGCTGGGTGCTCTACGGCATCCAGTTGTGGCTGCTCGCGTCCAGTTCGGCGGGCTTCGAAATCCGTGGGCTCGTCCAGTGCATCGGCGCTCTCGCCCTCGGTATGTGCGCGGGGGTCCTCGTCTTTGTCGTCCCGTCCGGAATCGGTGTCCGCGAAGCCGTCATCGTCGCAGCGCTTTCACCGTTCATGGATGCCGGCGTCGCGCTCGGCCTCGCACTGGCGTCGAGGCTGCTGTTCACCCTCTGTGAGGTCTTTGCCGGCGTCGTGGCTGCGTTGTCGGGATCACGGGGCCTGCGCAATGCACTCGTGCACGAGCGCTCGCGGGTGCCGGACCCCACCAAAGCCTGACGTTCGGTCAGACCACTTTCTCGGACGCGGAATACTGCGTCTCGACGCCGGCCTTCTGCGGACGCCACCACTGCTCGTTGTCGCGATACCACTCGACGGTGGCTTCCAGTCCGCTTCGGAAATCGCGGTACTGCGGCTTCCACCCAAGTTCCTGCTGCAGTCGCGTCGAGTCGATCGCATACCGCAGATCGTGACCAGGGCGGTCGGTAACGAAGTCGAAATCGTCCGGCTTGCGTCCGAAAATTTCGAGCAGAGCCGCAATCACCGTCCGGTTGTCGGTTTCACCGTCGGCGCCGATCAGATAAGTCTCGCCGGACTTTCCGCGGTCCAGGATGTCCCAGACGGCGCGGTTGTGGTCTTCGACGTGAATCCAGTCGCGGACGTTGCGACCTTCCCCGTACAACCGCGGACGCACCCCGTCGAGCAGATTGGTGATCTGGCGTGGGATGAACTTCTCCACATGCTGGAACGGGCCGTAATTGTTGGAGCAGTTGGAGATGGTGGCCGCGATCCCGAACGAGCGCACCCAGGCACGCACGAACAGATCACTCGACGCCTTGGACGCCGAGTACGGACTCGACGGGTTGTACGGTGTCGTCTCCGTGAACTTCGCCGGATCATCCAGTTCGAGGTCGCCGTACACCTCGTCGGTGGAAATGTGGTGATAACGGACCCCGTGTGAACGCACTGCCTGCAGGAGCGAGAAAGTGCCCATGACGTTGGTGCGCAGAAACGGTTCGGGGTCGGCGAGGGAATTGTCGTTGTGGCTTTCGGCGGCGAAGTGCACGACTGCGTCGGAGCGCGAGACAAGATCGTCGACCAGCGGCTCGTCGGCCACGTTGCCGTGAACAAACGTGATCCGGTCCTCGACGGACGCCAGGGACTCGCGATTTCCGGCGTAGGTCAGAGCGTCGAGAACCGTGACTTCCACGTCGGGACGCGTCGACACCGTCTGATGAACGAAATTGGCACCGATGAAGCCGGCACCCCCGGTGACCAGTAGTCGCACTTCATCTCCTCAGGTTCATCGAACGAACTCCCACTTTAGCGGCAGAATTCGCCATGTCCCGTTTGCATCGGCGGGCAGGAGTGCAGGACACTGCACGCATGCGCGGAATCATTCTGGCCGGTGGCACCGGGTCGCGGTTGCACCCGATCACCCTCGGAGTGAGCAAGCAACTCTTGCCTGTCTACGACAAGCCGATGATCTATTACCCGCTCTCCACTCTCATGCTCGCGGACATTCGCGACATCTTGATCATCACGACTCCACACGACGCCGAGCAATTCCGACGAGTTCTCGGCGACGGCTCACAATTCGGTGTGAATCTCACGTACGCGATCCAGCACGAACCCAACGGCCTCGCAACGGCATTCACCCTCGGCGCGGATCACATCGGATCGGAATCCGTGGCGCTTGTCCTCGGCGACAACATCTTCTACGGCCCCGGCCTCGGAACCCAACTCAGGCGTTTCTCCGACATCGACGGCGGAGCCGTGTTCGCTTACTGGGTCTCGAATCCGACCGCCTATGGCGTTGTCGAATTCGACGACTCGGGTCGAGCAGTGTCCATCGAGGAAAAACCGACGTCACCGAAATCCAATTACGCAGTCCCCGGCCTCTACTTCTACGACAGCGACGTCGTGGACATCGCACGCACGCTGAAGCCCTCTGCGCGTGGCGAATACGAAATCAGCGACATCAATCAGCGCTATCTCGAAGCAGGCAAACTCACCGTCGACGTCCTCCCCCGCGGAACCGCGTGGCTCGACACCGGAACACCCGATTCCCTGCTCGAGGCTGCAAACTACGTGCGGACCATCGAACACCGCCAGGGTCTCAAGATCGGTTCACCCGAAGAGGTCGCGTGGCGTCAGGGATTCATCGACTCCGACCAATTGCGCACTCAGGCAGAAGCATTGGGCAAATCCGGGTATGGCCACTACCTACTCGAACTGATCGAGCACGGCAAGGAATGGTGACGTGGAAATTCGTCCACTGAAGATCGCTGGAGCGTGGGAGATTACGCCGAAGCAGTTCGGCGACCACCGCGGCGTCTTTCTCGAATGGTTCAAAAGCTCTACCTTCACCGCCGCAACCGGCCGCACACTCGATCTGGCCCAGGCCAACTGCTCCGTTTCCGAAGCCGGCAGCCTCCGCGGGATCCACTTCACGGACAATCCGCCCGGACAAGCGAAATACATCACCTGCGTGAAAGGTGCCTTCCTCGACGTCGTCGTAGACCTACGGATCGGATCACCGACCTTCGGCGAGTGGGATGCGGTGGTGATCGACGACGTCGATCGACGAGCAGTCTTCCTGGCGGAAGGCCTCGGCCACGCGATCCTTTCACTCGAAGACGGATCGACAGTGATGTACCTGTGCAGCATCGAATACTCCCCCAACCTGGACCGCGACCTCGATCCCTTCGATCCTGAACTCGCGATCGAATGGCCGAGGACGGACCGTAATGGCGACCCCCTGACCTACGAGCTCTCCGCAAAGGACGCCGCCGCACCGTCCCTGGCGACGCTCCGGACGAACGGCCTGTTGCCCGGTTTTGTGGCCGAAGATTCGCCGAATCGGTAATCTTCACCTTTCACACTCGATGGGATGACGACCGGCGGGACGGACGGCTGGATGACCACACGTGCGGGCAGACGCGGTCTGTGGACGGCCGCCGTTCTCGCAGCCGGACTCGGCGCCCTCGCACTGGTCGCACCGCCTCTGACTCCGGGCACGATCGAGTCCGCCCCCGTCACAGTCATCACCACCACCCCACCGGCGCCGGTTGTTCCGCTCAGCCCGGAGGAACTCTCGGCCCAGGTGGTCCCCACCATCGTCACCATCACCGCGCCGGCCGGATTCACCACCACCGCCGGAACCGGGATCGTGCTCTCCCCTGACGGAGTGGTGCTCACGAATCACCACGTCATCAGCGGAGCCTCGGACGTCACTGCCGTCAGCATGTCCAACGGACTGATCTACGACGCCGAGATCCTCGGGTACGACAGCGTCAGCGACCTTGCCGTCCTTCGACTCGCGGGCGCCACGGATCTGCCGGTGGCTGTGGTCGGCAAATCAGCAGAAGCCACTCGTGGGGATGCCGTCACCGCAATCGGAAATGCGGAAGGCGGCGGAGTACCCGTCCCAGCTCCCGGCGTCATCACCAACCTCGGTGTCACCGTCAACACCCGCAACGTGTCCGACGGATCGCGAAACCAGTTGAAGGGCCTCATCGAGGTGGACGCGGACATCCGGCCTGGCGATTCCGGTGGCCCCCTGGTCAATGCCGTTGGCGAGCTGATCGGCGTCAGCAGCGCGGGCAACGCCGTCACCGACCGCACCGAAACCTCGCCGGCGCCTCAGTCCTACGCGATACCGATCGACACCGCGCTGCCGATCGTCGAGCAGGTACTCGGTGGCCGCTCCTCCGAAACCGTGCGTGTGGGACCGACGCCCGTGCTCGGTGTCGCAGTCAAGGATCACGCGGAGATGCCGGCCGGCGCGGAAGTTGTTGCCGTGAGCTTCGATTCGCCGGCCGAGCGGGTGGGGCTGATCAAAGGTGCGGTCATCACCGAGTTCGGTGGCAGCCGGATCGCGTCGTCCGCTGATCTCAACGCGGCGATGAGCTCGCGCCGCCCCGGCGACACCGTCGCGGTGACGTGGGTGGACGCAACCGGGCAACCCGGGACCGGTTCCCTGGTCCTCGACGAGGGGCCACCTCGCTAGTCGTACAAGGCGCCAGCCGTGAAAGCATCGTGGCATGACCACGGTTCTCCTGCTCACCTGTGACGGCGCCGCCCGCGAGGCGGATGTCGAAAGCAAACTCGTCATGGAAGCTCTCACCTCCTACGGCATCGCGTCGACGATGGCGCCGTGGTCGAGCCGGTCCCTCCTCGATATCGACGCCGACCTGGTTCTGATCCGGTCGACCTGGGACTACACCCAGCGCCTCGACGAATTTCTTGCCGTTCTCGATCAGCTGACCGCCCCGATCGCCAACCCGCTCCCGATCGTCGAGTGGAACGCCCACAAGGGATACCTCACCGAACTTGCCGCGGCCGGCGTACCTATCGTTCCAACCGCTGTGATCGCTGCCGGAAAGCACGAAACACTCACCCTCCCTTCGTTCGAGGGTGCCGAGGTCATCGTCAAGCCTGCAGTGTCCGCCGGCGCTGTCGGAGTGGGAAAGTTTGCCGCCGGGTCCGAACAGGCCCACGCTCACCTCAGCTCAATCCTCGAGAGTGGCAACGACGCGTTGGTCCAGCCCTTCATCTCGGACGTCGTCGACGGCGAGCGCTCGATCATCCACCTCGGCGGACGCTACTCCCACGCCGTCCGGAAGATCCCGGCCACCAACGACTTCCGCGTGCAGGAATTCCACGGCGGAACCAACTACCTCCACGAGCCTTCCGCCGCCGAACTCGCGGTGGCCGACGCGGCACTGGCCGCGACCCCATGCGGCCCCGGCGAATTGCTTTATGCGCGTGTGGACGTCGTGGGGCCGGTGGATCAACCACTGCTCATGGAAGTGGAACTGATCGAGCCCGAACTCTTTCTGCCATTCGCCCCGGGATCTGCCGACGCCCTCGCACGGGCAGTTGTCGCGTCTCTAGGTCTGTGAAGCGCCTCGGAGTGCCTTCTTGTCGACCTTCCCCAAAGCAGTGAGCGGCAACGCTTCCACAATTGAAATCTCCTTGGGCGCCCAGATCGGGCCCTTGTGTGATCTCACGTGTGCGACGAGCTGCTCGGGCGTGACCAACCATCCCGTCTTCAGTACGACTGCCGCGGTAACCGCTTCTCCCCATTGAGGATCGGGGACACCGAATACTGCACAGGCGGCCACTGCGGGATGATGTCCGAGTGAGTCCTCGACTTCGCGCGGGTAGACGTTGAATCCACCACTGATGATCGTGTCCTTGATGCGGTCGACGATCGAGATGAGCCCAGTTTCGTCGATCCGAGCAACGTCGCCGGTGTGCAACCACCCATTCGCGAGCGCTGCAGCGGTTTGTTCAGGTTTGTTCCAATAGCCGTCCATCACGAGCGGACCTCGCACACAAAGCTCGCCGGGTACGCCCGTCGCGGTCTCGTTTCCCTGCTCGTCGAACAACACCACTTCGACACCTGGCATCGCGCGCCCACAACTCCCCAGAACCGCGGGATCGTCCGTGTGCTCACGTGTATCGAGCACCGTCAACGCATTCGGGGCTTCGGCCTGACCGTAGTGCTGGCTCAGGATCGGCCCGAACACCGCCCCTGCCTGCGCGAGCCTGGTGGGGTCGATGGGTGCAGCACCGTAAAGCATCCAGTTCAGCCCGGACAGATTCGCATCCGACAGGCGTGGATGGTCGAGCAAGGCGTAGAGCATCGTAGGAACGACGAATGTGGCTGTGACTCCGTCATTTTCGATTGCGTCGACAACCCTGTCCGGGTCGAACGACCTGTGCAACTCGAAGCTTGCACCTCGCTGCAGACCGGGTGCGACGAGCAGACCGGCAGCATGAGACATCGGCGTGGTGAGCAGCATGGTGGTATCAGCCGGCCACTCCCACGTGGTGCAGGCCCAGGCATTGGCGACCAAAGATCGGTCCCTGAGCATGACGCCCTTCGGCTCACCGGTAGTTCCACCGGTGTAGAAGAGATACAAAGCTCGACCCTGACCGCCGAAGCCTGAACCTGTTCCCGCCGTAGCCAATTCACACGCTGATTCGAGGGCTGACAGTGACATCACTCGAGTCTGCGCCGCTTCGGCGCGCGCCTGGAACTGTCCGTCGGCAACCAACAGGAGATCGGTACCACTGTCTTTCAGCACCATCCTGTCGTTCTCTTCGGTCGCGAGCGGATGGAGGGCCGTGTAGCGCACGCCTGCCAGACACGCCGCGGCCATGACCGTGAATGCTTCAGGACACGGACCCGCAAGCAGGGCTACCCCGCCTCCGTCCGGCAGAGCGAGGCTACTGAGGACACCTGCAATCCGCTCTATCTGTTCAGCGGTCTGCCGATACGTCAGCTCGGCCCGATCACCGTTCCGATCCGTGAATCGAAACGCGATGTGGTCTGGTCGGCGTCGCAGCGCCGACAGAATCAGATCCGCATATCCCGCTTGCTCGTGCAAGCCTGGCGCCATCGGTTCATCGTTCATCATGTCCGCGTTCATCGTGGCCCTCCCAAGATCGTGACCGCGGCGACGGCTTCCTCGATGCCGTAGAGACCTCCGCCGTTCTCTGCGACCGCGATTCGAGCCCCGGGAACCTGTCGCCGCGCTGCTTGTCCACGCAACTGCGTGACAAGTTCGAAGACCTGCGCTAGTCCCGTTGCCGAGACCGGATGACCACGGGATTCGAGCCCACCTGACGGATTGACCGGACGCACGCCTCCCAATGAACTCGCACCGGACGCAGACCACGCGCCGCCCTCACCGATCGGGCAGAACCCCAAATTCTCGACCTGCTGTACTTCACCGAAGGCCGTGGCGTCGTGGACCTCTGCCACATCCACATCGCCTGGCCCGACTCCGGCTTCCTCGTATGCGCTCATTGCCGCTCGGCGACCGATGTGACTCTCCACGTCATCTGCGGCCCGATCCGTGCCTGACACCAAGCTGCAACCGAGTATCCGCGCCGCCCGCCGAGAGGAATCATGCCTTCGCGCAAAGTCTGCAGTGGTCACAACAATTGCCGCCGCACCGTCACTGACGGGCGAACACATCGGAACGGTCAGAGGCCACGCGACTCGCCTCGCGGCAAGCACCTCGTCGACAGTGAAGGGTTTGCGAAAGTGCGACCACGGATTGTGCACGGAATGCGCATGATTTTTGGCTGCTACGGACGCGAGTTCGAACTCGGTCGTTCCGAATCTCTCCATGTGCGCCCGAGCAAGAGAAGCGTAGATCTCCATGAACACCGACCGCTCACCCTGCGATCCGAGTTCACCCGGCACCGGAGCGGAGAGTGAGGCAAGGCCGGCGAGCGTCTCGTCGCGATGCGCAACGTCGAGTGCACCGTCGAACACCTCCAGACTTCGAGCGGGATCCGAGCACACCAGCTTGTCCACCCCGACCGCCAATGCGACCTCGGACAGACCGGCGCGAACGTGGGCGATCGCCAGCCAGAGTGCCGTTGCCCCGCCGGCGCAGGCATTTTCGACATTGACGACCGGGACTCCACCGAAACCGTAAGGCCTCAAGGCAATCTGGCCTGGGATCATGTGCTGCCGGTCGATCGCCTTCTGACTGACGGTCGCGTAGAAGACTGCACCGACGTCACCGCGGGTCAGGCCCGCGTCTTCGACGGCGTCGATCGCTGCACGCCCCGCCAATTCCGAGGCCGAGGTATCCGCGTGCCGCCCGAAGGGAGTCGCGCCGACACCGAGAACCATGACTTCGCCGCTCACGCCACCACTCGATTCCTCAATACACCGAGGCCGGCGACCTCGAGTTCGACTACGTCTCCCGGTTCGAGGAACCGCCCGTGTTCCAAGCCGCATCCACTCGGCACGGTGCCGGAACAGAAGACTTCACCCGGGTACAGCCGCGTGGAAGTCGAGGCGAACGAAATCACGTCCTCGAAACGATGGTCCATGTCGGCGCTGGTTCCTCGGCTCACCTCGTCTCCGTTGATTCTCGCGGTCATCTCGAGCTGGTACGGGTCACCGACTTCGTCGGCCGTCACGATCCAGGGGCCGAGGACATTCGCGTTCGAAAAGTCCTTGCTCTTACTGAGACCGAGTCCGGTGGAGATCTCCTCGAGCTGAGTATCGCGGGCGCTGAAATCGTTGAAGATGGTGTAACCGAAGATATGCGCAGGGGCATCCGCTCGTGAGATGTCGCTTCCACCGCGCCCCAACACACAGGCGAATTCGAGTTCGTAATCGCGCAGGCTCGAGTACTCGGGCCACACGACCTCAGATTCGTGTCCGGTCACCGCCAATCGGTTCGCTATGTAATACAGCGGGCGCTCCAACTGGATCTTCGGCAGTTCGACGTCCTCGAGTGCGACCCCTTGAATTCGGGCGCGAGCGTTGCGGAAGTGATCCATGAAGCAGCCGAAGTCTCGGATCTGGACCGGCTGAGGAAGCGGCGACATCCAGCGCACATCACCCGCGTCGACGATCGCACTTGCCGGCTGCTCGTCTGCGAGCCGATCCAGGATCTCCCGTGCCGCCGGACCACCTTCGATGATGGTTTGCATGGTTTCCAGTTCTGGAGCCGGTTTTCCCGTCACATCATGATGAGCTCGCTCGAGTAACAACAGTTGCTCGCCGCTGCCCGTCACCAGAGCCGTCTGCTGGGTCTTTTCGTACTCGACGGTCGCAAGTTTCATTGTGAATCAATACCTTTCACTGAATTGTTCGTTAGGTGAGGCGGGAATTCTGCTCAGACGAACGCGACCACACGAGCCGGGGCAGCGCTGGCTCGCGCAAGCTTGATCGGGAAAAACGCCACGTGAAATCCCGAGGGCGGAAGCGCGGCGAGGTTCGACAGCTGCTGAACGATGAATACTTCACGTTCGCGTCCGGCCCGGTGCCCGTCCCAGAGAACCGAGTTGTCGCCGGTGTCACGAAATTTCTGCGCCATGACTGCAAAGCTCAAGTCCCAGCCGGCAGCGTCGGTGCCCAGCACCTTTGCGCCTTGCTCGGCGAGAAATAGCGTGCCTTCGCGACTCATCCCTGGATACTGAAAGAACCCTGGATCGGCCAAGGTGAAGCTCTCTTGTCCGGTACGGAGCAACACGGCACCACCCTGGGGAACGGACGCACCGTTTTCCGCCAGGGCAGCCTTCAGCGCGTCCACCGAGATCGGCTGATTCGCCTCGCACCGGCCGCGCAGGTCGAGCACCACTGTCTCGCAGAATAATTCATCCAACGCGATGTCTGTGATCGTGCGAGAAGGCTTACCCTCCGAGGTTGATCCGTAGTGCAACGGCGCGTCGACGTGTGTGCCCAGATGGCTGTTGAACTCACTCAACATCTCCGATCCCCACCCCTCACCGTCCGGAAGATCATGAACTCCGCACTGCAGTGCTGCCGCGAACTCGTCGCGTCCGGCACCTGCGGGGTGCGAGTAGGTCACCGAGGGGGCAACGACGGAAGCCAGTGCCTTCAAACCCTCGGGGAGCAGTTCCCGATCGGCCGGATCGAGAGTTCTAGTCAGATCGATGAGTTCCATGTCCGCCCATTTCCATTAAGTTATTGGACGCTCAGCATAGAACTGGACGATCAACATAGGCAAGAGGGTGTCGCGAGAGGAATACGGCCGTCCGATGACCGGCCTCGTAGCATGAGTGCCGGTGCGCAGGTCTCGGCCCCGACGGGCACGTCGACGTCACCGCGTGCCGGAATTGGCTGCACTCGAGAACGAAAGAAGGCAGGAACACCGAATGGCGTCGACACGCAAGCAGGAGATTTCCGAGGAAACCAGACGGCGACTGGTGAAGGCCGCGGCCGAACTGGCTGCGGAAGGCGGGTCGGCCGCTATGTCCGTACAAGCCGTGGCGGAAAGATCCGGCATCAGCCGAGGGTCTGTGGCCTGGCACTTCGGATCGAAAGACGGGCTTCTACGAGCCGTCGTCGAAGACGCATTCCGGTGGGGCATGGAGAAGTTGCGCGCAGAGTTGGCATCATCCTCGGCGACCGGAATCGAAGCATTGATCGAAGCCAACTTCGTGTTGATGTCGTACCCCGAGGCACGAATTTTCTCGACCATCCTGATCGAAGCCGTGATTCCCGGGTCCACCATCCGCGAGACCTACGCAGAGCAGTACGTCGCAATGCGAACGCTGTACGCGGACTACCTGCGTTCGATCGACACACCGGTCGCCAATCCGGAGTTGGTTGCCGTCACCCTTCTGGCCGGCACTCTCGGGATCAACCTCCAACATCGCCTCGATCCCGACAACGTCGATCGACGTTCGGCGGTAACCGAACTCGAATCGATCTATGCCCGCGCGATGGCATCTACCGCAACGTCAGGGCACGAGAATCCGGCAGCACACGAGAATCCATAGGCGAACCGGAAGTTCAACTTCCCGAACAACTTTCGCCCGCAGCCTGGGGTGGGACCGCATCGAGCCTGGTGCGAATGAACCTGGCGACGTCGCGTAACGCAGCCCGGCTCTCCGGCAAGCCAGGCCACACGGCGGGAAACGCGTGAACCTGGCCGTTCCAGATCTGCAGCGAGCACGGCACCCCCGCGGCGGCGAGCCGTTGCGCCATCACCTCCGAATCGACTCTGAGCACCTCGGATTCGGCGGCAATCAGCAACGACGGCGGCAAAGCTGCAAGATCGCCGTCGACGGGCGAGTTCGTCTGTCCGCCAAGCTTTCCGATCGCCATCAATGCCGACACCGGGGCGATCACGTCGCGTCGAGCGTTGGCATGGACCGATTTGGTGGTGCAATCGAGATCGAGGAGCGGTGAGAGCCCGACCAGGCCGGCCGGAACCTCGAGCCCCGCGGAAACTGCTGCAAGCGCCGTCGCGAAGACCAGGAAACCTCCGGCCGAATCACCAACGAAGACAACCTTTTCCGGCAAGGCTCCCTGTTCGAGGAGCCACCGGTACGCATCCAGGCAGTCGTCGACGGACCCGCTGATGCTCGTGCTCGGCAACTGCCGATATGCGATGTGCAGGACCGGAAGGCCGGTTCGCTTGGCGATGCCGGCAACGACCGGCCGATGCGTGTTGAGCCCGCAGCACATGAACCCGCCGCCGTGCAGGTAGAGAACTACACCCTCGCGCAGATCAGCCGTCGAGCCTGCCGTCCGGACGAGTTCACCGTCGAATCCTGGAAAACGAATCGCTTCCCGATCGATCCCGGACGGAATGCGTACACCCGCGGCCGAGTCCAGAACTGCGGCGCGGCGCATGGCGCCAGGCGTCAGCGGCGCGATCCCAACTACGGGCCGAAGCATCCATCGACACGCGTTGTAGAGGACCTGCGATTCGATACTCGGCCTGCCGTATCGAGTTCCGGTCCTACGACTGACTGTCGGCAACAGAGACATCTGTCCAGATTAGAAGCGATCAGGCACCGAAGAGGTCGACTTCGTCGAGATCGTCGACGATCGTGACCTTTCGTTTCCGCCCGCCGATGACCTTGCCCAGACCACGCAGTCCACCGGACTGAGCTTTCGGGGCGGGCTCGATGCGCTGCGGCGCAACTCTCGTCCGCGCTGCACGCTGTACGGGCTTGGGTGCGGGAGCTGATGCCGGTGCCTCCGGAACGACGGGCGCCGCCGGAACCTCGGGTTCGGGAATCTCTGCTGGAACGACCGCTTCCGGCTCCACGAAGCCCTGAGCAACCGGCGCCTCGGGCGCGACCTCAGCGACCTCAGCCACCTGCTCCACCTGCACCGGTCCGTCGATCACCGGGATGTCCGACGCCCAGCGGACCCGATACTCGAGGCCGCGCGATGCCAGTTCACGCGCGAGATCCGCGTGCCAGACCCCGTCTTCGCCTTCGCCGTATGCCCGTGCGTCGGAACTGACCCAGATGACGTCGACCTCCGGGTTGCGGTCGGCGAGATCGAGCACGGTCAGCCAGTTCAGCGTCGCCGGGTAGCCGTCTCGCTTCTTCTTGTCGGTATAGGGCCGACGCAGCGAGATCGCCCTCTCGGCCACCTCGAGATGCGACACGTCGACTGGATCGACCACTTCGACGCCGATCGCCACGAGGTCTTCGATCACGTCGTCGACATAGCCGTCGGCCTTGTCGTGAGCTGCGTCGACGAATCTGGTGAGGTCGCGCCGCAATCCCAGTCGGTCGTACATGCGCGCCTGGACGCTCAGGGCCGCGATCATCTCCGCCGATTCCTCGCGATAGCGACTCGCAACTTCGAGAACGACCAATCGCGGCACGACGACGCGGTGTCCGAGTGCGCGAGCGTCGGCGATGGCGGCGTCGAACCGTGCGCCCCTGGTCAGGGCCGAAGAATCGAGAACGATGATCATGGGCTCGATTCTCTCCCACGAAACCGGACGAATGCGCTAATCCACCCCGAACCGTTACTTGATCTTGAAGATCACTGCCCGCTGAACGATGAAGTTGATGACCGTCGCGGTGCCCTGTGCGATGACGAAGGCCAGCGGTGTCCGCCACCAATGTTCGTCGAAGACATGGACCATCACTTCGTTGAGTCCGACCTGGACCGCAAAAGTGATCGCATACAACGCGACGACAGCGATGAAGCGGGCGCGAGAAGGCTCGGCCTTGAACGTCCACCGACGATTGATGAGGTACGCCGTCGTGGTGCCCGCGACGAAGCTCAGCGATTTTGCGGCGACGCGCGGCAACCCCAACGCGAGGAGCAGCACATACAGCCCGTAGTCCACGACCGCCGACAGCCCACCCGTCGCGACGAACCGGACGATCTGCGTTTTCAGGTCCAGAGCGTCGTCGGCGATGTCCGTCGTGACAGGAATCTCGACGGGCAGCGGGACGTGGGGTTCGTGCTGGTGACTTGCAGGTGTTTCGGGCACGACGACGAGAGTAACCACTCGAGTCGGAGCCGTCGGCACTACTCCCAGGTAACCTCTACCTTGATGTCCACGACAGCAGAAGAGACGCCGAAGCCGGCTCTCCACACCCAAGCCCGCACCCTCACCGGTTGGGGACGCACCGCCGCCACCACCGCACAGGTGCTGTCCACCCCCGACGTGGAAGTGATCGCGAACGCGGTCGCCCAGGTTGCGGAACAGAACGATTCCAAGCCCTCGCATCTGCGACGCGGCGTCATCGCGCGCGGCCTCGGCCGCTCGTACGGCGACCCGGCGCAGAACGCCGGCGGGCTGGTCATCGACATGAATGCACTCAGCCGCATTCACCGCATCGATCGCGACACCGCCCTGGTGGACGTCGACGCCGGCGTGAATCTGGATCAGCTGATGAAGGCTGCTCTGCCGTTCGGCCTGTGGGTTCCGGTCCTGCCGGGTACTCGCCAGGTCACGATCGGCGGCGCCATCGGATCGGACATCCACGGCAAGAACCACCACAGCGCGGGCAGCTTCGGCAACCACGTCGTGTCGTTGGATCTACTGACGGCCGACGGCAAGGTTCGCACGCTCACCCCCAAGGGCGGGCGCAACGACCCGAAGGCCGCACTGTTCTGGGCCACGATCGGCGGCATGGGCCTGACGGGCATCATCTTGCGGGCAACCATCAAGATGACACCGACCGAGACGGCGTACTTCATCGCCGACGGCGACGTCACCAACAGCCTCGACGAGACCATCGCGCTGCACAGCGACGGCAGCGAGGCCAACTACGAGTACTCGAGCGCCTGGTTCGACGCGATTTCCGCGCCCCCGAAGCTCGGCCGTGCGGCAGTCTCGCGCGGGTCGTTGGCGAAGCTCGACCAGCTTCCGGCCAAGCTGCAGAAGAACCCGCTCGCCTTCGATGCGCCGCAGTTGCTGACGTTCCCCGACGTCTTCCCCAACGGGCTGGCCAACAAGTTCAACTTCACCGCGATCGGTGAGGTCTGGTTCCGCAAGTCCGGCAAGTACCGCGGCAAGGTTCAGAATCTGACGCAGTTCTACCACCCGCTCGACATGTTCGGTGAGTGGAACCGGGCGTACGGATCCAACGGATTCCTGCAGTACCAGTTCGTGGTTCCGCCGGAGGCCGTCGACGAGTTCAAGAAGATCATCGTCGACATCCAGCGCAGCGGGCACTACTCGTTCCTCAACGTGTTCAAGCTCTTCGGCGAAGGCAATCAGGCGCCGCTGAGCTTCCCGATCCCGGGCTGGAACATCTGCGTCGACTTCCGCATCAAGCCGGGCCTGAACGAGTTCGTCACCGAACTCGACAAGCGTGTCCTCGAATTCGGCGGACGCCTGTACACGGCCAAGGACTCGCGGACGTCCGCGGAAACCTTCCACGCCATGTACCCGCGTATCGACGAGTGGATCGCGACGCGCCGCAAGTACGACCCCACAGGCGTTTTCGCCTCCGATATGTCCAGAAGGCTGGAACTGTGATCAACGCTGTAGGTAACCCGCAAACCGTTTTGCTTCTCGGTGGAACCTCCGAGATCGGCCTCGCCATCTGTGAGGAGTACCTGAAGAAGGCGCCGCTCCGCGTCGTTCTGGCGGCACTCCCCGGCGATCCCGGACGCGAAGCTGCGGTCAAGCAGCTCGAAGCCAAGGGCGCCACCTCGGTGGAACTCATCGACTTCGACGCCGTTGATTTCGAATCGCACCCGAAGGTGATCGACCAGGCGTTCTCGAACGGTGACGTCGACGTCGCCATCGTCGCCTTCGCACTGGACGGTGACTCCGAAGAGCTGTGGCAGAACCAGCGCAAGGCCGTTCTGGTGGCAAACGTCAACTACACCGCTTCCGTCTCGGTCGGTGTTCTTCTCGGCGAGAAGATGAAGGCTCAGGGCTTCGGCAAGATCATCGCGATGTCGTCGGTTGCCGGCGAGCGCGTCAAGCGTGCCAACTTCGTCTACGGATCCACCAAGGCGGGCCTCGACGGTTTCTACCTCGGACTCGGCGAGGCTCTCGCGGAATTCGGACCGCAGGTCACCGTCGTTCGCCCCGGCATGGTGCGCACGCAGTTCAGTGCCCACGTCAAGGAAGCTCCGCTGACGGTCAACAAGGACATCGTCGCGAAGCTCGCTGTTGCCGCCTCGGACAAGGGCAAGGAAATCGTCTGGACTCCCGGCCCGTGGCGCTTCGTCATGATGGGTCTTCGCCACGTGCCGCGCCCGATCTTCCGGAAGTTGCCGGTTTAAGCTCCTCCCGTGCCAGAAACAACAACTGCTCCGAGTACAGACCTTTCGACCCCGTCGCCGTGGCGTAATGCCGCGGCGACGGTGGTGGAAATGGCCCTCGGAGCGCTGGTCGCCGCTGTTGTAGCCGCTGTCGGGCTCTTTGCTTTCGGCCGAGTGCAGTGGCCGGCGTTCACCTCTTCCAATGTCACGCAGGCAGTCACGACGGTGCTGCAGGTGCTCTGCATCGCAGTGGTCGGTGTTGCGGTTCTGATGTTCCGCGCCCGCAAGGCCGAGCGGGTCGCAAAACTCCTCTCGTGGGCCGGGCTCTCCGGCTTCGTCACCACGACGCTCGGACTTCCCTTGGCCGCGACGAGTCTGTATCTGCACGGCGTCTCGGTCGATCAGCAGTTCCGGACCGAGTACCTGACCCGGCTGACGGATTCTGCTGCGCTGCAGGACATGACGTACGTGGATCTGCCGCCGTTCTACCCGGCCGGCTGGTTCTGGATCGGTGGACGCGTCGCGAACCTGCTGGGAATGGACGGCTGGGAAGCCTTCAAGCCTTATGCGATCGGCTCGTTGGCTGTCGTCGCCGTCGTTGCACTCGTGTTGTGGACCAAGCTGATTCGACGCGATTGGGCCGTCGTCGCGGCATTGGCCGTCACTGCCGTCGTGTTGGCGTACAACTCCCCCGAGGCGTACGGCGCCGTCATCAACCTCCTGATCCCGCCGGTGCTGATCCTCGCGTGGGGCGCATTGGACCGGCCGGGGGCATCTCGATTTGCCGGAGCCGGCGCAATACTCGGAACCGGCCTGTTCCTCGGTTTCGCCGCAACGGTCTACACGCTCTATCTCGGATTCGCCGCGTTCGCAGTGACTCTGATGGCAGTGGTGGCCGCAGTACTTGCCGCACGCGCCCAGAACACGTGGAAAGCCGCACTGGGCCCCCTCGTCAGGCTCGCCGTGATCGCGGTGATCTCCGGCCTGGTGGCTCTGACCGTCTGGACGCCCTACCTGCTGAAGGCACTCTCCGGTGCCACCGCAGAGTCCGGCACCGCAATGCACTACCTCCCCGATTCCGGTGCGGTACTGCCCTTCCCGATGCTGAGCTTCACCCTTGCCGGTGGACTGTGCCTACTCGGCACGATCTGGCTGATTTCGCGGTTCCTGTTCTCCCGCCGCGCCCGAGCACTCGGTATCGGTGTCATTGCCGTGTACCTGTGGGCACTGCTGTCCATGACGTTCACCGTCGCCGGCAGTACGCTCCTCGGCTTCCGACTGGAGCCGGTCCTGATCGGACTCCTTGCCGCCGCCGGTGTGTTCGGTTTCTTCGAGTTCGCCGGTTGGATCGTGCTGGCCACCAGCGAAAATCCTCGCGTCAAAGCGGTACTGGTTGCACTCGGTGTCATCGGAGCCATCGCTTTCGCGCAGAACATCCCGCAGGTGCTGGCGCCGGATATCGCTGTGGCATACAGCGATACCGACGGTAACGGCGAGCGCGGCGACAAGCGGCCCCCGGGTGCCGAAGCCAATTACGCCGACATCGACCGGATCATTCGCGAGCAGTTGGGACGCGAACCCCATGACACGGTGGTCCTCACTGCCGACATCGGCTTCCTGAGCTTCTACCCGTACTTCGGCTTTCAAGGACTGACGTCGCACTACGCGAACCCGCTCGCCGATTTCCGTGCGCGCGCTGCGCTGATCGAGCAGTGGTCGGAACTGAAGACGCCTGACGAACTGATAGCTGCGCTGGACTCGGCGCCGTGGCGCAGCCCCGACGCCTTCGTCTTCCGCCAGGGCGCCGACGGGTACACGCTGCGGTTGGCAGAGGACGTCTACCCCAACGACCCGAACGTCCGCCGCTACACGGTCACGTTCCCCAAGGAACTGTTCGACGATCCTCGTTTCACCGTGACCGAGCAGGGGCCGTTTGTGGTCGTTACCCGCTCTGACGCAATCTAACCAGGAGATACGTCACAAAAGGCTTACCGTCGGGGTCGTTGACGCGACCCCGACGCACCCCTAACTTCATACCGTGCCCCGAACCGATGCCCGAGCGGCGATGATCGATGCAGCCGAGCGTCTGGTTGCCGAGCGAGGTCTGGCCGCTCTGACTCTTCGTGATGTTCAGACCGAAGCCGGGCAGGCCAACAAATCGGCTGCGCAGTATCACTTCGGGTCACGTGAAGGTTTGCTGGCGGCCGTCGTCGAGTCCAGAATGCGACCTGCCGGTGAGCGTCGTCGTGAGTTGCTCGACACGATCGATCTCGACGCGAATCCACCGACGATGCGTGCCCTCGTCGAGGCTCTCGTCCTGCCGTTGGCGGAACAGACCATCTACCGTGAGGGCACGTTGTACGCACGGTTCCTGGTGCAGTCGATCTTCGACCCGGCGATGTCGTCGACCATCCGTGACCACATGCAGGCCGAGAGTTTCCGCGAAGTTCAGCGGCGGATAGTCGCTGCGTCCTCGTTACCGGCAGAGATCGCCGAACTTCGGGCGGGAACTCTGACCGTGCTCACCGTCGTCACTTTTGCCACGTGGGAAGGCCGCGTCGACAGCCGCGAACGTGCTCACGTGATTGTTGCCGACCTGATCGAAAGTTGCCTCGGAGCACTCTCGGCCCCGGCTGCGCAAATCTGACACGCTGTCCGGCGAGTTTGTTTCCGAAACTGCCGGGGTACTCAGCCCCTCCAAGCGCAGTCGAGCAAACGGCCGCATCAACCACCGGCGGGGTAGGTGATGACAGTGAGCGAACTCGTTGCGCAAAGCCGCGAGCTTGTACCGCATCGTGCAGTTCTCGATTCCGCAGAGCATGTTCTGGTCATTGCGCGCGGCAAACCGTTCGGGCGCGAACAGGCTTTCCATGAAGTGTTGAGCGTCGCGATTCGCAATCGCATCGAAGTACTCACTCTGGCAAGGGCTCTCATCGACGTGTCCGAGTCCCGCGACTACCGCGCGATCCCGACCGACACCGCGCACACTGTTGCGGTGCTCGAATGGGGCGAGCTACTCGAGATCCCCACCGAACACCACGAGAAGTCCAGGGCCGAGTCATCCGAGGACGTCGATGAATCGAGTGAACCCGACGATCCGATCGAACCCGAGTATCTGGTCGAGACCGACGTGGGCGGACGGGTCGTCTTCGTCGCCCTCGCGTTCACGATCGGCGGGATAGTCGGATTCTTCGCGCACGACTGGGCACTTCTGCTTCTGATCACCGCCGTGTACCTCGTGTGGATCGCGGCACGGTTGGTCGCGAAACTCGTCAGTGTTTCCCGTAGTGCCCACTGGGCAGACGCTTCGCCGATTCGTGGCGCCGATTCGACCACACGGAACGCGGAAAACTCCCACCATCACGCTGTTGCAGCGTGACGGCGGGAGCATCCGCTTTCGCTAAAGCCTCTGCGGTACACCGTAAGTGACGACGGTATCGCCATTCGACGTGACAGCCTTCGCGTACGGCCTGATGGTCACCGGACCGATTGCTCCCTGTACATAACCGTGAACTCCGGACAGACGGACAGCGGCTTCGGGACCGTCGAACTCCTGATCTTCGAGCAGTGCGACGTCGGTGATACCGCCCGGCGCCAGATCGACGTCAAGTTCCTGCGAAGGAATGATGTCACCACCGATGACGAACCCGTTCGATATGTCCAGTCCCAGTTCGAAGTCCGGAACCAGGCCGATCCCGAGGTTGGTTCCACTCTCGACAGCCCAGTCGAGACCAGGACTGTTGAGAACGACCGTCGCGCCGGTTAACGCGATCGGGTAACCGATCTGATAACCGATCGTCAGCTTCGTTCCGGTGAAGCTTGCCGCGTCCGGCCCGTCGATCTTCACGCCGGCAACCCCGTCGTGGAAGAACTCGACACTCAGCGGTGAGCTGTCGAGAGGCGGAAAGACATGGATAGCGGTATCAGCCTGGAAGACTTCTATCCGATTCCCTTTGACGTCGGTGATCGAACTGGTGTTGTCAACGCCTGCCGACGCCGTCCCACCCCCCAGGACAACGGCCAACAAGGCCACTGCTCCTACTGCGCTACTACGAACTGCTGTCTTCGACATGCACAAGCACCATCCCATCCGGTATAGGCCCCGGACGTAGGTTCCAACTCTTCGTCGAGGATGGGATTCGTCGGGGCTGCCTGAACAAACGCGAGCAAGATCCTTGTTGCGATACCCCGGTCACGAACCCGTCAAACGGTGCACGAAAACATTACTTTCCGGACAAGTCGGGCGGACCGGTTTGTCCCGCTGACTGCGCCCGCTCGCGGACGCGAACCGTTTTGTTCGTTACTCTGACAGTGGAAGTTATCGAATCGAGACCTAAGTAGGCCACCCCGAACTTCTGAGATCGCCACTTCAGGGATGGGCGCCAGAACCGAAAGGCACCGACTGCATGACCGAGACCTTGCCCGACGTCCAACTGCTCGAAGAAGCACGTCCAGGGCGAGTCCGTTCAGCAGTGCGGCGCTCGGTCGTCCAGCGCGGTCGTCTGGTCGACCTCGCGATCATGGCGACGTTCACCGTCGCGGCGATCTACGTGATGTCCAACCTGTGGAGCGATCTGCAGTCCGGCTATCTGTTCAACGCGGGCCGCGACCAGGCCATGTGGGAATGGTTCTTCGCCGATACCGCTCACGCCCTCGCCCAGTTCCGCAGCCCACTGTTCAGTGACCTGCAGAATTACCCGCTCGGCGTGAACCTGATGGCCAATACCGCGATGTTCGGCATCAGTATCCCGTTGGCCCCGATCACGCTGATCTTCGGACCGACCGCCACGTATGCGATCGGGCTGACCGCCGGCCTCGGCGGCACCGCCATCGCTTGGTACTGGGCATTCTCGCGGCACGTACTGACCGGAGTCTCCGTCCGCTCCAAGGTCGCCGCCGCCGTCGGAGCGGGGTTCTGCGGATTTGCGCCCGCCATGATCTCGCATGCCAACGGCCACCCGAACTTCGTCGCGTTCTTCGTACTTCCGTTCATATTCTTGCAGGTAGTGCGCATTTCGAACGGCAAGCGTCCGGTTCGCGACGGTGTCGTCCTCGGCCTACTCGTCGCCTGGCAGATCTTCCTCGGCGAAGAACCGCTCCTCATCTTCACGATGTCAGCCATGGTGTTCGGCGCCGCCTATGCACTGCCCGGCCTGGCCAAGTCGCGCCAGGCGATCAAGCGCGCGATGCCCGGCCTCGTGATCGGCGGCGCGGTCACACTCCTGATCACCGCGGTGCCGCTGTGGTCGCAGTTCTTCGGCCCAGCGAGCTACGACGGCGTCTCACACGGTCAGGCAGGCAACGACACCGCTGCACTCACCACGTTCCCGACCGAATCGGTTGCGGGCGACCCCGAGGGCGCGGAGTTCCGAATGAACCCGACCGAGGAGAACGCGTACTTCGGATGGCCGCTGGTGCTCCTGCTTCTCGGTGCAACGGTGTGGCTGTGGCGCATCCGCCTGACCCGCGCGGCTGCCGCCGTGATCGTGGTCATGGGTGTGCTCTCACTCGGTTCCGAACTGACCATCGACGGTGACAAGACCGGCATCACTCTGCCGTGGAAACTCCTCGCCGACCTGCCGTTGTTCGAATCGGTGCTCGAATCCCGATTCGCGATGGGCGCGATTCCGGCGATCGGGCTGCTGCTCACCCTCGGCACCTACCGCGCTTTTGTCGAACTTCGTGGACCGCGCCGCACGGCAGCCGGTGTCTGGCTGGTGGCGCTCGCCGTCGCGATGATTCCCCTCATCCCGACCCCCATCGACGCCGATCAGCGATCTGCGACGCCCGAATTCATCACCAGCGGCTCGTGGGAGAACTACGTCAGCGACGGCACCCTGGTTACGGTCCCTGTCGCGAGCGCCGAAGACGCCCGCGCACTGAGCTGGCAGGTCGACGCCGACTTCGGCTTCCCCATCGCCGGCGGGTACTTCGTCGGCCCGGATTCGAAGACCCGCGCCGGGATCTACGGCGCCGAGTCACGGCCCACCTCGACCCTGCTGGTCAATGCCAAACAAACCGGCAAGGTCCCGTTGATCGACGTGGGCACCAGAGCCAACGCACTGACCGACCTGCGGTACTGGCACGCCGATGTACTGGTGCTTCCCCGATTCTCCGGCGACGACGCCCTGCGCCACACGGTCGACGAACTGGTCGGCTTCGACGCCAAGCGCGTCGACGACGTGTGGGTGTGGGACGTACGAGACCTCGTGAGCGGCAAGACATCCAACCAGAGCTAAACGGGTTGATCAGCGGGTCATGATCACCGGACCGTCTTCGGTGATCGCGACCGTGTGCTCACTGTGCGCAGCCCGGGCGCCCGAAACGGTGCGAAGGGTCCACCCGTCGGCGTCGTGCCGGTAGTCGTCGGTTCCGTCGGCGATGAGCATCGGTTCGATGGCGATGACCAGGCCGGGCCGTAACCGGAAGCCTTTGCCTGCTCGGCCTTCGTTGGGCACGTCCGGGCCTTCGTGCATCTCGCGGCCGATGCCGTGCCCACCGTGATCGGCGAGCATGCCGTACCCGCGGCCGCGCGCGTACTGTCCGATCGCGGCACCGATGTCGCCCAATCGGTTTCCGGGTTGGGCGGCGGCAATGCCACGGGCTAGTGCCTCATCGGTCGCGTCGATCAGTGCCTGATCCTCACTACTTCCCTGTCCGACGGTGAAGCTGATGGCGGAGTCGCCGCACCAGCCGTCGAGTCTCGCACCGCAGTCGATACTGATCAGGTCACCGTCACGGAGTCGGTACCCATTCGGGATACCGTGCACCACAGCATCGTTCACGCTGATGCAGGCGACACCGGGAAAGGGTATCGGCGCCGTCGCCGGCCGGTAATTCAAGAACAGCGCCGAGGCGCCGGCAGCCGAAATGACCTCCGCGGCAACGGCGTCCAATTCGAGCAACGTCACTCCGACGCTCGCCGCCTCACGCGCCGCAGCCAGAGCCTGCGCGGTGATTCTCCCCGCCGCCGCCATCGCGTCGATTTCCCCTGCGGTCTTGATTTCGACCATCTCGAACACCTTCCTTGTCGAATAACTATACCGGTATTACTATAAGCACATGGTGCGCGTGCCGCTGACGGCGGAAGAACTCGAACGAGGACTACGACTGGGTGAACTCCTGCGATCGGCGCGGGGGGACCGAAGCATGGTTCAGGTAGCGCTCGACGCCGGTATCTCCGTCGAAACGCTGCGCAAGATCGAAACCGGACGCATCGCGACACCCGCCTTCTTCACCATCAGCGCGGTCGCGGAAGTGTTGGGTATTTCACTCGACACCATCGCCCGAACACTTGAAACACCACAATCCGAACAGGAAGTTGCATCCTGAGTAGTTCTCTCAGGATGTGTGGGCCCGCACTCGCCTAACATCGTTCCTTGTGCCGTCTGAAGTAGTAGTGCCCCCGAAACCCGTGCCCACTGGCCCCGAAGCTCCCCGAGAATCGGATTCCCAGAGAGTCCGGACGGCACGACTCATCGCGATAGTCACCGGCCTTCTTGGCCTGCTTCTTGCACTCGCGACGCCGTTCCTGCCCGTCAAGCAGGAAGCCGCGAGCATCGACTGGCCGCAGGGTGGGACCGTCAACAGCGTCTCGTCGCCGCTGATCTCCTACTCGCCCACATCGCTCGACATCAGCATTCCCTGTTCCACCCTCGGCCAGTTGGGCGGCAGCGACGGCACACTGCTCTCGACCATGCCGAACGGTGCGCCGGACCGAAACGCCCGCGGCCTCACCGTCCGCACCACTGCCGACCGCCTGGAAGCACTCACTCGCGATTCGGTGCTGATCTCGGCTCCGCTCGATCAACTGAGTGGGTGCACGGCGATCACCATCACGACCAACTCCGAGCAGACCGTCGCGGCGGTCACCGGAATCGACGGCGTCGGCACCACCCTGACCGGTGACTACCGCCCACAGGTTGTCGGCATCTTCACCGACCTGCAGGGCGCAGCGCCCGCCGGACTGTCCGCCCACATGGACGTCGACTCGCGGTTCTCGTCCAGCCCCACACTTCTCAAACTGTTCGCGATGATCGTCGCGGCACTCTCGACCATCGTCTCGCTGTACGCACTGCACCGGATCGACGGCGTCGACGGCCGTCGTGCCCGGCGGTTCCTTCCGGCACGGTGGTGGAAGTTCACCGGCATCGACGCCCTGGTGATCGGCACGCTGGCGCTCTGGCATGTGTTCGGCGCCAACACTTCCGACGACGGTTATCTGCTCGGCATGGCCAGAGTCTCGGAGCACTCCGGGTACATGGCCAATTACTTCCGTTGGTTCGGCGTCCCCGAAGCGCCGTTCGGTTGGTACTACGACGTGCTGGCGCTGTTCGCGAAGGTCAGCACCGCGAGCATGTGGATGCGCCTGCCCGCGTTGATCGCCGGCATTCTGTGCTGGATGGTCATCAGCCGCGAGGTGATACCGCGACTCGGTGTTGCGGTGCGCCGCAACAAGGTTGCCATCTGGACGGGCGGGCTCGTGTTCCTGGCCTTCTGGTTGCCGTACAACAACGGCCTGCGTCCCGAGCCCATCATCGCCCTCGGCGCCCTGCTCACGTGGTGCTCCATCGAACGCGCCATCGCCACCGGACGTCTGTTGCCCGCCGCGATGGCCGTGCTGATCGCCGCATTCTCGCTGGCCGCCGGGCCTTCCGGGCTGATCGCCATCGGCGCGCTGATCGCCGGAGCCAGGCCGATCCTGCAGATCCTCATCGCCCGCGGCAAACGCGTCGGCTTCCTGTCCCAGGTCATGCCGATCCTCGCAGCCGGAACCGTGGTTCTTGTCGCAGTCTTCGCAGATCAAACCCTCGCGACAGTTCTCGAATCGACCCGGGTGCGAACCGCCGTCGGGCCGAACGTTCCGTGGTTCGAGGAGCGGTTGCGGTGGGACGCACTGATGACCATCTCCCCTGACGGCTCACTGGCCCGCCGCTTCGGCATGTTCGTCATGATCGTCGGACTCGTCTTCTGCGTCATGATGATCCTGCGCAAGGGCCGGATCCCCGGCACCGCGATCGGGCCCTCGCGCCGAATCCTCGGCATCGTGTTCGCGTCGCTGCTCCTGATGCAGTTCACCCCCACCAAGTGGACTCACCACTTCGGTGTGTACGCCGGTCTGGCCGCTACGGTTGCCGTGCTCGCCGCTGTCGGCGTGAGTGCGTCGAGCATGCGTTCCAAACGAAACCGCGCGCTGTTCGCCGCGGGCATCCTGTTCATCCTCGCTGTGGCGTTCACCAGCTCCAACGGCTGGTGGTATGTCTCGAGTTACGGCGTCCCGTGGTGGGACAAGCCACCGTCAATCGCCGGCAAGGGATTCTCGACGGGTTTCCTCGGCCTCACGATCCTCGCCCTGCTGCTGGCAGCCTGGTACCACGTCATGGAGCCGCGCGAGCGAAACGGCACAGAAGACAGCGTCAAGAAGACAAGGCGACTTCGCCTTCTCGCCCCGTCACCGTTGACCATCGCGGCCGGAGCCGTCGTGCTCTTCGAGGTGCTGTCCCTACTCAAGGGAGCGGTCGCTCAGTACCCCGCGTACTCGATCGGCAAGTCCAACATCGAATCCGTCTTCGGCGGAAGCTGCGGTCTCGCGGGCGAGGTACTCGTGGAGTCCGATCCCAACACCGGCGTCCTGCAATTGGTGGACAGGCCCACCGATCTCGCCGGCGCCGGAGCTTTCGGTGCAAGCGAATCGACCGGATTCTCGCCGGACGGAGTCGCCGGCGACCTCACCGCAGACGCCGAGGACTCGACGGCGGGCAGTGCAAACAGCCTCGACACCACGACCTCTCAGTCCGGCACCACCAGCACGCCCGGAACCGGATCCGGAACCGCTGGCGGCTCGCAGTCGACCTCGGGCGTCAACGGCAGCAACGTCGCGCTCCCGTTCGGGCTCGACCCCGCAAAAACGCCGGTGCTCGGTAGTTACGGAGCGCCCCAGAACGCGTCACTGACCACCGGTTGGTACTCACTGCCCGAGCGCAACGACGCCGCGCCGCTCCTCACCGTCGCCGCGGCCGGACGAATCCGCTACGTCAACTCCGACGGCATCGTCACCCCCGGCGCGGTCTTGCAGGTCGAATACGGCAAGAAGCAGGCCGACGGAAGCGTCGACGCGCTGGGACGAGTCGATCCGATCGACATCGGCCCGTCGCCGTCGTGGCGCAACCTGCGCGTTCCGATGGATCAACTGCCCGCCGACGCCGACACCGTGCGTCTGGTGGCCAGTGACACCGACATCAGTGCCGACCAGTGGCTGGCGGTGACACCGCCGCGAGTGCCGACCATGCGCACGCTGCAGGACGTCGTCGGATCCACCGATCCGGTGCTGATGGACTGGGCCGTCGGTCTCGCCTTCCCGTGTCAACGCCCGGTCGATCATCTGTACGGCGTCGCCGAGATCCCCGAGTGGCGCATTCTGCCCGACCGCATCGGCGCGGAGTCCACCAACGCCTGGCAGGACCACTACGGCGGCGGACCGCTCGGTTGGACCAGCGAACTGCTCTCGGCCAGGGCATTGCCCACCTATCTGGACAACGACTGGGATCGTGACTGGGGTTCGCTCGAGCAGTACACACCGCTCGATCCGGACGCAGTTCCCGCGCAAATGAACGTCACCACCGAGACCCGTTCGGGCACCTGGACACCGGGCCCGATTCGTTACCAGTCGTAACTGTTACGCGTGGACCTACCAACCACCCGGTCACGGTAGGTCCACGCTCAGCCCTGACATACCATCGGTAGCCGTGCCCGACGCCGTGACAGCTTCACCCCAGACTTCGAGTTCGCCGCCTCCTGCTGGTCAGGATGCCCGCGAGCGTTTCCATCGCACTCGATGGGTTGCGATCATCGCCGGCTTGCTCGGCTTCGTACTCGCACTGGCAACTCCTCTGCTTCCTGTCGTGCAGACGACGGCGACGGTCAACTGGCCACAGAACGGCGTGATCGGCGACGTCGAGGCACCGCTGATGGCGCAGGTTCCCATCGACGTCAACGCGTCGATCCCCTGCACCGCGGTCAGCTCACTCCCCGAGGGCGGCGGCATCCTGATGTCGACGGCACCTGCTCAGGGCGACGGTGCCGCGCTCTCGTCGATGTTCGTCCGCGTGTCCGCTACCAGCGTCGACGTGCTCGATCGCAACGTCGTCGTCGCTTCGGCAGCGCGCGAGGACGTCGAGTCGAGTCGCTGCGGCGCCATCGCGTTCAGCTCTGACGTCAACCGGACCTCGGCAGAGTTCGTCGGCCTGACCTATCCCGACGGCAACCCGATTCGTGGCCAGCTCGACGGCGACTTCCGCCCGCAGGTGGTCGGCGTCTTCAGCGACCTGCCCGACGGCGCTGCCCCCGAGGGCCTCGGCTTCTCGATGACGATCGACTCACGTTTCTCGTCGAGCCCCAGCGTCCTGAAGCTGGTCGCGATGATCGTGGCCGTCCTCTCGACCATCGTCGCGCTGGTCGCCCTGGCTCGCCTCGACGGCACCGACGGCCGCAAGCACCGACGCTTCCTGCCCGAACGCTGGTGGAAGTTCTCCGGTATCGACGGAGTTGTGGTCGGCACGCTGGTCGTCTGGCACTTCATCGGCGCGAACACCGCCGACGACGGTTATCTCCTGACCATGGCCCGAGTCTCGCCGGACGCGGGATACATGGCCAACTACTTCCGTTGGTTCGGCGTTCCCGAGGCCCCGTTCGGCTGGTACTACGAAGTCCTGGCCGTGATGGCGAAGATCTCGACGGCGAGCCCGTTCATGCGTCTGCCCGCTCTGCTCGCCGGAATCCTCTGCTGGATGGTGATCAGCCGCGAGGTCGTCCCGCGTCTCGGCCGGGCGGTCCGCCGGAGCAACGTCGCCCTCTGGACCGGCGGTCTGGTATTCCTGTCCTTCTGGCTGGCGTACAACAACGGTCTTCGCCCCGAGCCCATCGTGGCTCTCGGCGCACTGCTCACCTGGTGCTCCATCGAACGCGCCATCGCCACCGGACGTCTGCTGCCCGCGGCCACGGCAATCTTGATCGGCGCCTTCACTCTTGCCGCCGCACCCACCGGATTGATGTGTATCGCAGCCCTTCTCGCCGGTGTGCGCCCGTTGGTGCGCATCGTCGTCAAGCGTCACCGACTGGTCGGCACACTGCCGCTTCTCGCTCCGATCGCCGCTGCCGGAACCATCGTGCTGGTGGTCATCTTCGCCGACCAGACCTTTGCCGGCGTCATGGAAGCCACGCGCGTCCGAACGATCATCGGGCCCAATCTCGAGTGGTACCAGGACTTCCTGCGCTACTACTACCTCTTCGTCCAGACGGTCGACGGCTCGGTTGCCCGACGCTTCGCGTTCTTGACGATGATCCTGTGCCTCTTCACGACGCTCTTCGTGTTGTTGCGCCGCGGCCGCGTCCCCGGCGCGGCAACCGGTCCGTCGTGGCGCCTGGTCGGCGTCGTCTTCGGCACGATGTTCCTGATGATGTTCAACCCCACCAAGTGGACTCACCACTTCGGTGCGTACGCGGGCATCGCCGGTTCTCTCGCCGCGCTGACCGCCGTGGCTGTGTCCGCGTCTGCCCTGCGCTCGCGTCGCAACCGATCGGTGTTCGTGGCCGGGCTGCTCCTGATGCTCGCGTTGACGTTCGCCGGCATCAACGGCTACTGGTACGTCTCGAGTTACGGCGTTCCGTGGTTCGACAAGACCATCTCCTACGACGGCCGTGAATCCAACACACTGTTCCTCGCGCTCTTTGCTCTCGCCTTGGCCTTTGCCGCCTGGCAGTACCTGCGTGAGGGATTTGCAGCCCCGCCCGAGAAGCCGAACACGGCCAAGGGCAGACGAATTCGCAAGTTCGCGGCTGCTCCGCTCACCGTGATCGCCGGTCTGATGGTCCTGTTCGAGGTGCTCTCACTACTCAAGGGGGCGGTGTCGCAGTACCCGGCGTACTCGCTGGGCCGAAGCAACATCGAGGCACTCGCGGGCAAGACCTGCGGCATGGCCGAGGATGTTCTGGTCGAGACCGACGTCAATTCCGGGAATCTGCGGCCTCTGCCCGCTCCCGGATTCAACGCGGAGGATCCGTTGTCCGGAGTTGATTCGAAGGGCTTCTCCCCCAATGGGGTTCCCAGCGATCTGACTGCGGATTACATCGAAGTCAAGCAGGGCATGGGTAATACCGACAGCCAGAGTGTCGGCCCCACCTTCGCCACCGGTTCCGGCGCCGGAACCAGCGGCGGCACCGGTAACCTCGGCGTCAACGGCAGCACGGCCAAGCTCCCCTTCGGCCTCGATCCGTCGAAGACGCCGGTCATGGGTAGCTACCAGCCCGGCGTGCAGGAACCTGCTTCCCTCATCTCGAGTTGGTACGGATTGCCCACTCGCAGTGAAGAATCACCGCTGGTGGTCATGTCCGTAGCGGGCCGCGTGTGGTCCGTCGACAACACCGGTGCGATCACGTACGGCCAGTCGCTTCTGGTCGAGTACGGCAAGACTCAGCCCGACGGAACCGTGCAGGTTCAGGGTTCGTACATGCCGCGAGACATCGGCCCGGCGCCGTCGTGGCGCAACGTCCGTATCCCGATCGACGAACTCGCGCCAGATGCCGATGCCGTTCGGGTGGTCGCGTTCGATCCCAACCTCACGGGCGATCAGTGGATGGCGTTCACGCCGCCGCGCGTGCCCAAGCTCGAGTCCCTGGACTCGTACATCGGCAGCGAGCAGCCGGTCCTCCTGGACTGGGCTGTCGGCCTTCAGTTCCCGTGCCAACGTCCGTTCACACATCAGAACGGTGTGGCCGAGATGCCGAACTTCCGCATCCTCCCGGACCGTCCTCTGGCCGTCAGCTCCACCGATACCTGGCAGTCCGCGGACAACGGTGGACCGCTCGGATTCACCGAGGTCCTCGCCGGTGCTACGACGGTTCCGACGTACCTGAAGGACGACTGGGCACGGGACTGGGGATCACTCGAGCGCTACGACCGGTACTTCCCGAATGCTGTTCCGGCAGAGGTGGAGACGGGCACCGCAACCCGCTCGGGCATGTGGATGCCCGGCGAGATGCGAGTGCACTAGCCTGCGCTACCTACTCGGGTGACTGCTCGGGTGCGACGTACGGAGACGGCCGAGACCGCTCCGACAACGACGACGCACCCGAGTAGTTGCCCAACGCCCGGCCGTTCGCCGAGCAGCACAACCGCCAGCAGCACGGCGAGGACCGGTTGCATGAGCAGGAGCGTCGCGCCCACCTCGGCGGGAAGCCGAGGGAGCGAGTGCCCCATCAGCATCCAGCCGAACACCTGGCCGACCAGCGCCAGTGCCGCGAGCCAGCCGAACGCTTCCCAACCCGGGACGAAATCGATCCGGCCCCACAGCGATCCGATGACGGAGCCGGCGATGCCCGCGGACGTCGTCGAGATCAACACCTGGCTCGCGGCCCGATCCGCCTCGCCCGTACGACCGACCACGAAGATGTAACCGCCGTACGCGATTCCGGAGACGAGCGAGAGCGCCGTTCCCCACAGCAAGTCGTCGCCGGTTCCCCCGCTCCCGAACACGCCGCCCGCCAAGGCGATTCCCGTGAACATGAACGGTAGGGCGAAGACGAAGCGCATCGGAACCCGATTGCCGAATACCAACCAGGACAGTGCGGGCACCACAATCACCTGCACGTTCACGACGACGCTTGCCATACCCGCGCCGATCATCAGAATCGACTGCGACCACAACGCAAAATCCAGTCCGAGCAACAGACCGCCGAGCACCTGCAGAACGACTGCCCGCCGGCTCGGTTTGCCCACCCGGCGGTACTCTCGCCACGCCAACCACAACAGCGGCGGCAAGGCCAGGAAGCAACGGAAGAAAACGGCGGTCGAGGGCCCGACATCAGCCAGCTTGATGAGGAGCGAACTGATCGAGATCGCGGCTGCGCCTCCGACGACCAGCAATCGAGGGTCGATACGCCCCCGAGGAGTTCTGGTGGATGTCGGTGTCTGCGCAGTCACGGAGGTCAGAGTGGTCACCCGACAATGTTCCTGCCGCTAACTATTCAGCACAAGCAAATGTTCAGACCGTATATTCGGTAGCATTACTACTGTGTTGAATCTCGAAAGACTCCGCGCCCTGCACGCTGTCGCCGAGAACGGATCAGTAGCGGCTGCCGCCCGCACCTTGCATGTCACACCCTCCGGAATTTCGCAGCAGTTGAACAAGCTCGAGCGAGAGGTCGGTGTTCCGCTCCTCGAACCGCAGGGCCGCGGTGTGCGACTCACAGAAGCGGGCCGGATCCTCGCGCGCCGAACCGCAGAGGTTCTCTCGACGCTCGCCCAGGCCGAGGCGGAAATCGCGTCGCTGCAGAGCGAGGTGACGGGCCGCGTACGCATCGGGGCCCTGGTCTCCCCCAGCAGGACAGTGCTGCCGCGAGCCATCGCCGAGATCAGGCACGCGCACCCCCAGCTCGAAATCACCTTCAACGAAGGCGAATCCGAAGAACTGCTCCCCGCACTGATTCGCCGCGACCTCGACGTCGTGGTGGTCGACAGTTGGAGCACTCTGCCCGTCGAACTTCCCGACGGAGTCTCCTTCACGCCCGTGTACGACGACGTGGCGCTGCTCGCTCTCCCCGCGTCACATCCGCTGGCGGAGAACAAGGTCGTCGCGCTCAGCGAGCTGTCCGAGCATGCCTGGGCTACGTGGACCCGGGGAACGGACTTTCACACCTTCACCGTCAGGACCCTGCGCGCGCAGGGGTTCGACCCACGAATCGAGTACGAGGTCGCCGAGTTTCCCACCCAGGTCGAATTCGTAGCTCAGGGCCTCGCCGTCGCTTTGATCCCGCGCCTGGCGAGAGTTGTACCACCGGAAGGTGTTCGAATGCTCGACACGATTCCGCCGCTCGGCCGAGACATCTACCTCGCCTGGCGGACCGACAGCGAGAGGCCCGCCGTTCTGGCGGCGATAGAAGCGCTGCGCCGCCAGTTCGATCTTCTGGGATGAACCTCAGTGATCACTTCGCCAACCCGTTCCGTCGAATGACGGACACCGCTGGCCAACAGCATGATGTTTGGGGGCCAACCGACCGATACCCTTTGTCATACATGCCTTTTAGGCTCGGAGTTATACACCCCTTCGAGCACCAGGAGCATCATGATCGATCTGACCGGCAAAGTTGCACTCGTAACGGGGGGCTCTTCGGGTATCGGCAGGGCTATCGCTGAAACGCTGTCGGCAGCGGGTGCGCGAATCGTGGTCGCCGATCTTTCCGAACAACCGCGAGAGGGTGGACCCACGACTACGGAGTTGCTCGAATCGCGTGGAGGAGTGTCCGAACACGTCCACCTCGACGTCTCGGACAGCACAGAAGTGACAACCGTCTTCGCCGAGACCTCTCAGCGACACAACGGAATAGACATACTCGTAAATAACGCCGGCATTCTCGTCGCCGGAACTGTCCTCGAAACCGACGACGACCTGTGGCGTCGACAGATGTCGATCAATCTTGACGGCACGTTCTATTGCACCAGGGAGATGATCCGACAGCTTCGCGCAATCAATCGAGGTGGAAAGATCGTGAACATCAGTTCCATCAGCGGGTTTCGAGGAAACCCCGGCTTCGCGGCCTACTGCGCCTCGAAGGGCGCGATCGTCAACTTCACACGACAGGTAGCGCTCGACTACGCACCTTTCGGCATCAACGTCAACGCTGTAGCCCCAGGATTCGTGACGACTGCGATGACGGATTCCTACGACCAACCAACACGCGAGATATTGACCGGCCAAACCCCGAGGGGGCAGTGGGCCACTCCGAAAGATATTGCAAACGCTACTTTGTTCCTGGCATCCGATCTCTCCGATCATGTAGTCGGAGAGAATATCCTGGTCGACGGGGGTTGGACCATCGGCACTCCGACGGGCGGACAGTAGCAAAATCGTCGGGCGGTCTCGGTGTCGAGCGACGCCGAGACCGGTGCGTTGTCACCGCAGCGGCAGGACAATACCTTCAGCTGTCGCGATTCCCGCGGCCGCCACTCGTGAGTGGCAGTCGAGTTTGTCAAGTATGCGTTCGACATGTGTTGCAACAGTGCGATGACTCGCATGTAATTCTCTGCCAATTTCGGCGTTACTGAGCCCGCGGGCGAGATACGTGAGTACCTCGAGTTCACGAGCCGTCAGATTCCGGGGCGCCTTCTCGCGACGAAGCGTCACCAGCGATCCTGCAGCTACGGGCGTAACCGACATACGCATCGTATGTCCGTCGGGCGAAACCCAATAGAGACTTCGAGGGCCGCCGAGGGCAACTGCAATACGCATTTGTTGGTACAGCGCACCATCCTCGTGGAGATGTTCTCCACGCGCCGTGCCCTGAACATCGGACACCGATCCTTCGTCGGTCAAGAATGCAGTTTCTTCCGAACCATCGACCAACAGTTCCCAACTGCCCCCATCGTTTGCCCGCAAACCGTCGGTCAGCGTCGCGATGAGGGGCTGAACAGCGAGCAAACAGTCGACGGCCGCGTCACTCAACGGAACCGGAAACGTTGTGCTCAGATGAAGTGAGCCTGTATATCGACCGTCCCGTGTGAACAGACAAGTCGTGACTCCTTCGTTGAAACCGGAAGGTTGAAAGACCTCTCGCGCACTGAAGTTGTCAGCATAATTCGGAATATCGCACCAGCGCAGCGGCCGCGAACGTCGAAATCGCATAGCGAGAAAGGCGGGGTCGTCGACGGTGAACCCCTGATTGAGATACGAACTCACTTCTCCCGGGTAATCCGATGCTGCAACGGTGAAGTGACGCTGCTTTCCCATGTCGTAACTCGCGATCGATGCGGCCTCGAACGGTATCTCCTCGTTCAGCCGATCCATGACCGCGGATGCCCTCTGGCTGACAGGTGCATTTTCTATGCATATCGACGCGATGTCCGCCACAGTGGCGAGCGTGTGATGAGTGAGCGCCATGTCGTCATCCTCACTTCGATCGATGCGCGCCAAGTGACGACAATCGACCAGTCGGTTTCTCGTGCACAATCCCAGCGAAAGTTGAAGCGCATCAGGACTTTTCCACGGGATTCAACCGAAGATTTATCGGCTGATAGCACCGTAGGATACCGCGGAACCACGCTTTTCGGGTGACAATGACCGCCTTACCAAGACAGTGGGCCGCCTCGCAGGGCGATCATCATCAGATCACTCGCACTCGGCCGGAGCCGCTGCCCGAGGATTCCGCGAAACGGACCCCGAACAGCGACTCCGACCGAATAGTGAGAACTAGGCGATGGGTGTGAACGTCATGCAGTCAGGACGCTCGCAGTGCGCCGTCCTGTCGCACACGCACCGGGCTCCGACCGGCCTCGAAAAGGGTGTCGACGCGACGACGATCTGCGTCGGTCCGACCGGTGATCGCCGAGACCGACAGGAAGACAACGAGGTTCACTGCCATTCCGACTATACCGGCGGTGAGCCCACCGAGGCCCGCAATGTCGTCAGGGTAGATCCATGTCAAGATCACCGCGACGCTGAACCCGGAGAGCATGCCGGCAACTGCACCGTGCTTGTTACCACCGCGCCAGAAGAGTCCCAGAAACAGAGGAATCGACAATTGCACGATCCCCTGGTAGGAGATCTGAGCAAGGAGCTGCAAACGCGCCATGTCGAACGTGAGATACGCGACGACACCGGCGACCGCCATGAATACGACCATGCTGGACTTTGCAACTGCCGTCAGCTGTCGATCCGAGAGCGGACGCTGTTCCGAATTGATGATGTCGTTCGCAATCTGCAGACCGCACACCTGGACGCTGCCGTCGATATGCCCCATCGATGCTGCGAAAACAATCGTGACCGCCAGTCCCAGCATCCATGTTCCACCATATTGGTACATCAGGGTGAACCAACCATTCTGCGGCGCCTCGTGCACTTCTGCAATTGTCGACGCCGCGAGTCCCACAAGCATCAACAAGCTGTAGAAGACCCCCGAGATCAAGACGGTGCGGATAGTACCCGCCTTGACTGCTCGCACTCCGGATGCTGTGTAGATACGCTGGAAACTTGTTGGCCAACAAAGTGATCCGACAACACCGGTGAAGATCAATGCAAACAGGTAGAAGGGCCCGTATGCGTCGCCGTCGCCTGGTACCCGCAGCATCTCCACCGGCAGTTCCGCCAACGCCCCGAAGCTGATGGGTGATCCACCAAATCCGACGAGCATGAGCAGACACACCAATCCGGCAACCACGTAAGCGACTATCCCCTGGAACAGGTCGGTCATGATAAGCCCGCGCATGCCCATCTTGACTGTCCAGATCTGGCGAACGACGATGAGTGCCAAGCCGACCAACAGGCAGGTTGTGACGGACCATTTGCCTTCGCTGGCAACTTCGAGGAGTTGCCCCAGCGCTTGCATTCCGAGCACCACCCACGGAAACAACGACACCACACCGATCACACTGGCAACCTTCTTGACCAATGTCGAGTCGAACCGCAGCCCGAGAAGGTCTGGTTGTGAACGTAATTCGTATCGAGCTCCCCATCGCCAGGCCTTTGTGGCCATGAAATACATCATCGCAACGCCTAGCCCCGAGTAGGCCAGTCCGTAGAATCCGAATACTCCGGCACCCGCCGCCAAACCGAAGAAGGCGATGAAAACCGCACCCGGCCACCAAGAATTGACGTAGGACATCGCGACGAACCATGGACCATAGCTACGACCACCCACCGAATACTCGGTGAAGGACGGCGCTTCGCTGCGCTTGGTGGCGTAGAGGATATAGACGACGACAGCATAGAAGACTGTCAACATTCCGAGCATGATCAACATGTCATTCTCCAGTCGGCGAACTCGGTGACCCAACGGAGGGGCCGGATACCACAGCGAAGTCCTCGTCCAACTCGCCCCTGATGCCTTCGACCAGATAGAGCGCCCACAGACTCAGCCCGACCAACAACCCGTCGAAGAGCCAGTAGAAGATACTGAACGGCAGCCCCAAGATTCGTGTCGAGACGCCACTTGCTGCGAGATACAACGGAGGAAACAGCGCAAGCAGAAGGCTTATGCCGTACAGGAAACCGAATGTCACATGAATTGTTCGCGGCTCGAGTTGCCGAATGAACTTTTTCATTCTGCCTGCTCCTCTAGTCCGCACCAGTCGATTGCAAGGGCGGCAAAAGTTCTTGCAGCAGTATGAACTTCGTCGATCAGACAGTACTCGTCATCTGCATGAGACACCCGCAGGTCCCCGGGGCCATAACTGATCGCGGGAACGCCTGCCATCGTGAGAAAGGAAGTATCCTCAACCGCACAGAAGCCGGCAACGGTTGGCGCACCGGCAAACCGTGTCCCACCTGCGGCAGCGATGTGGGCCTGGGAGATCGCTTGGGTGATCTCAGCTGCCGACTCTCCCGGGTCGTTCGCCGGCCAACTGAGTTTCCATTCGACGGTCGGCGGATTGTCCCGCAGCCAGCCGTCGGTCCGCGCTATCGATTCGATTTGCGCCTCGATCTCCTGCTTGACTGTTTCAGGGTCGTCCTGAGGTGGATACCAAACGCAGTACTCGATGGTCATGTATTCCGACAGGATGAACGGCACAAGCACTCCGTGTGGACCGCCCGTCACCACACCGGGATGAATCGAGAAATGCCCAGGAGCGAAGAGCGGGTGCGTCTTCGTGAATGCCCATTCTTCCTCGAGGCGTTGAAGTGCCTGAAAGACGAGAAACCCCTTGTCGATTGCGTTGACGCCAACCTTGGATCCGCCACCGCCGGCTCTGATCGTCTGACCACGCATTGACGAGTGAGTAGCTTTACCCGCTACTGTCACCGAGAACCAGAGCAGACCTGGGGTCACCGGGATTACTCCGAGTTGAGTCGGACCGCTCGGTTCGGCCACGACAGCAGCATCAGCCCGATACCCGCGTTCAAGGGTCGACGAGATCCCGCACTCGTGGTCCATGACCTCTTCCCCGACAACCGCCTGAATGATCAGATCGCCACGAAGCGAGATGCCGGCACGTTGCAGAGCCTTGACCGCGAAAGCCTGTGCGACCAGCCCTGCTTTCATATCGCTTGCGCCGCGCCCCCACACTCGGTCACCGTCAATTCGGCCAGAGAACGGGTCTCCAGATTCCCACCGCGCAACATTTCCCGGGGGTACGACGTCGACGTGCCCGTTGTAGATCAACGAACGCCCACCACCGGAGCCGGAAACAGTCCCCACAGCGTTGGTCCGCTTGGCCTCGACTTCCCATCTCTCCACATCGGCGCCACTGTCCTGATAGATCTCGGACAGCACGTTACTGACTTTGCCTTCCAGACCTACGACTTGGTCGTAGCTCTGGCCGGGATATTTCGGATTCACGCTGGGAATAGCGATGATCTCCGACAACACTGTGACCATGTCCTCAGCCAACGCATCGACAGCGTCGAACGCGCGACGTTTCGCTGCCAGTTCGGATGAGGGTCCGGACAACTCCGTGGGATTGCTCACCATGTGCTCCTGGAATGTAAGTGAATCGACTTGAACCAGAAAGAGTCCCGTGCATTCGTGGACGGAATACTTACTGCGGCAGCAGATTCGCCGCGAGTAGACAAAGACTAGATGTGAACAAGGTCACGCAACATCAGCAACTCGACCCCAGATGTGCACCTACGGGGACACGTTCATCCGTCAACCAACGGATCCCTGGATTGTCCGACACACAGCCCACACTCTGATCCACCAAGGCTTCGGCACCGACTGGCAGCCGGATCACACAATCTGACGCTATCTCGTTCTATTACAAGAGAACTCAGGATTCGGAGTCGGTTCGAACTTCCAGGACGGTGGTTGTTGCCTCTCTTCGTCCAACCGATCCCCGGGCAGTGACCGAGATTCGAGTTCGATCAGCGCGAAACAGGTCACGTGAGTATTCGAACGGAATGCCCGACTGGTCTCGGGTGGTACGCGTGATCAACAACAGAGCAGCATCGACGCGGGTCCCGAGAACCGACGCCTCAGTCGTGGTGGCGTTGACAGCTTCGATCTGCTCCTCGGCGGCACCGGGAACCAAACCGTATGCCTGCTCCATCAATTCGTAGAGCGAGCCGCCGAGAGGACGCTCCAGCAGGCCCGGAAACCTACCAGCCGGGAGTTGTACGTGTTCCAACGAGATGGGAGACCCGTCGGCGAGCCGAATGCGTCGAATATCGATCACGAACTCGCCCTCGCCCAAACCCAGCGCATCTTGCGCGCTTCGGTCGGGAACGGTCATTTGAGTGGACAGGATCCTGCTCCCGGCCACGTATCCTTGGCTCGCCAGATACGCGGGCAACCCGATGACACCGGAGAGATCTCGCTCGACCGTTGCATGACTGATGAACGTGCCGCCGGAACGCCCGATCGCTCGACGAACGACCCCGGCTTCCTCCAATGCAGCAAGAACCTGCCGCAGACTCGAGCGGCTGACTCCGTAGTGTTCTGCCAGTTCCCGCTCGCTCCCGAGCCGCGACCCGGGAGGCAATGCTCCGGAATTGATCTCGGCCACGATTCGCCGCCGGACCTCCTCAGTTTGCGCACCCATGGGGCAGCCTCCTGAACATGGCGGGTATTCGGTCTGACCAAATAATAGCCGTGCGCGGCGACGACGGATTCACTGGGGACAGGTGAATCCGTCGTCGCTTGTCTTACATTTCGCCGAGCGCCATCGCCGACTCCGGAAGGACCTGTCCCCCATCCACGATCAACGACTGACCGGTGATGTACGCGGCTTCGTCCAGGGCAAAGAACAGTGCGGCATTGGCGATATCCTCGACGCTGCCCAGACTGCCGGCCGGGACACTGGACGCCATTTCGTCCAGATACTGCTGTCCCAAACCGTCGAGCCCCTCGGTGATCACATTGCCGGGCAAGACGGCGTTGATCGTGATCTTCTTCGGGGCCAACTCAATGGCGGCAGTTCGGATGAAGCCCATCTGCGCGGCCTTGCTTGCCCCGTAGTGCGACCAACCCGGATACCCGGTCACAGGTCCGGTGATCGACGATGTCACGACGACCCTTCCATGCCCGGAAGTTTCGAGCCATGGCATGCACGCTTGCACGGCGTGGATGGTGCCCTTGACGTTGACGCCGAATACGCAGTCCATGTCCTCCGAGGTCATCTCCCCCAGCCGCTTCGACGGGAAGATCCCAGCATTCGCGCACAACACGTCGATTCCTCCGTGTCGCTCGGCCGCAACTTCCGCCATACCGGCCAAGGAGTCAGGATTCGTGACGTCGACTTGAAGTGTGGAGACAGTGCCAGGAAGATCATTCAAACCCTCCGCGGCACGTTCGAGAGTCAGAGCGTCTCTCGCGGTCATGAGCACATTGGCCCCTGCGCGCGCGAATACCCGAACCATTCCCAAGCCGATGCCCTTGCTACCGCCGGTGACGACGACCGAACGACCTTCAATGGAGTTGAACATTTGGACCTCATCAGAGTTGATTGATCGGGACTAGTCGGTCAGCGAACAGAACCTGTTCGCTCGAGTGAGGAACCGGCGGAATCGAGGTACCTGGTCGCCAGATCGCACGTTCCCGCTGCATAACTCGAACTCTTCGTGCGCGACTCGTGGGAATGCGAATGGGAACCCATCCATGCCACCAAGAGCATCCTGCGCAACATGACGAATGTAGCGAGCATGTCTTCGTCCTCGTCGGACAATTCCGCGACGGTTCGGTACCCGGACAACCACGCTTCCTGCCAACGCGGCAATGCCGGATCGTGCTCGATGAAAGACACGGCGGTACCGAAGTCGTACAGGAACCAGCCGAACCCACAATCGTCGAAATCGATCACGTTGACCTGATCTGCATCAACGAGAAGATTCGCCAGTCGGAGGTCTGCGTGCACCAGACCGAATCGGTCCGGGCCCTGCCCGTATCGTTCCAACCTCCGGCGAATCAAATCCACGGCAGGCTCCAACGTCGCAATCTCGTTGGTCCCGATGCCGACAGCATCCTGCCAGCGTCCCCACCTCGGTGCCTCGCCGAGTGTATTGGTCCAATCCCACGAGAAGCGAGCGAAACCAGTCGGCTTGCGCCAACGCTTCGAATGAGAGTGAAGCCTCGCTGTCACCGCTCCGAGTGTATGAAAGTCGTTCGCACAAATTCCCGCTTCATCCGGCTCCAAGCCCCCCATCGTCTCGAAAAGGACTGCGTGCCGCGTACGTCCGGAAACTTCCGTCGTTACGATTCGACGCCCGTCTGCTGTCCGAATCACTGTGGAGGCATCGACGATGTTCTCCTCATGGAGGGCATCGAGCCAATCCAGTTCTGACTCGATCGCCTGCGCATCGTGGTATCCCTCCCGATGCACGCGGAGGATTCCACCCGAGCCTGTCCCCGGGTCTTCGACCAGATAGGTCGCATTTTCCGACAAATTGATCATGCGCCACTGCGCATCTCGCGAGAACGTGTACTCCTTGATCGCACGATCTGCGACCAGATCCTCGGCCGATCCCGCACCTTCGACAAACATCAGGTGGTCCTCCTCTCCTCTCAAGAAACTGACTCAGCCGTGTTCGCGGCCTTCGATACCTGCCAAGACGTCCGTGATCCTGTCTCGGGCCGACGTGACCTCTTCGGTCGATCCTGCGATATACAGCCGTCCGGCTGCACCGATCATCTGCACGTCCACGAGAGTGATTCCCGGAGCTGCGCGTTCGGCCTCGTTGGCAGCCACCGTCGCGAACAGCGCCGGGGTCATTTCGTACACGAGCAGCGACTGCCCAGGCATTACCATGGATGCCTGTCTGTTCCGATTGATGATCACCGCATGCTGATCCGTGATGTCCTCGATCACGTCGTGGTAAAGCACCTTCGGTCGCAGCTGATCAGCTGCCTCGCTACCAGTGCCGTCCAAGATCGCCTGACCCGCACGTTCCACATCGGCGAGGTTGTTCGCATGAATCTCGAGAACCCCGAATTGCCTTTCCACGTAAAGTATCCCGGGCTCGACGGAAGGAACCGCCCTCAGCGCGAGGTCCATCACACGTTCGATCGCGAGAGCTGGTGACACCTCGACGATGAGTGCGTAATCGTGCTCATACGGCGGGTACCCACGCGCGCGAGTGGGTGTACCCATGTACGCCGCAAACTGACGTTGCAGGTCATGCACCATCAGGTAGACACGGATATCCGTTGTTGATTGCACTTGTGCGGACACCGAGGTGCCTCCTCCTCAGATTTTGATCCCGCCAGGACGTTGATCCTGCTGGGCCTAACCGATGCGAGCGAGCTACTTGGAGACCACCGAGAAGTGCGCACCGAGTTCGGCATGCGGACGCGGAATCACATGGACGCTTACCAATTCGCCTACCTGAGAAGCTGTTTCAGCACCGGCCTCCGTGGCGGCCTTCACCGCCCCCACTTCACCGGTGACGATGACCGCCACCAATCCGTCCCCGACCTCTTGCCGATCCGTGATGGTGACGTTGGCTGCCTTGACCATTGCATCGGCGGCCGCCAACGCTGCAACGAATCCCTTGGTCTCGATCATTCCGATTGCTGTGCTGGACATTTGTCGACTCCTTTATTGACGGTTCTGTCGCGAGGTACGCAGACAGGAGGATCACGATCCGGTCAGAGACCGGAGTTCGGGGGAACTTCGGGGGTGGCGTCTCGATCGATCGATCCGATGACGAGAGCGTCCACAGGTGGTGGTGTACCGGGAAACCAGTTGGATGCGACGGAGCCCTGCGCAACGAGGACGTGCTCGCCGACACCCGAACCCAGAACATCGAACGCGATGAATCGGTCGCCCGACTCCAGAGCCTCGACGCGCAGAAGCGCGCCGTTCGGCAGTCCGTCGATGCGTCGCGACGACCAGACGCTTCCCGTGACAACTGCGGCAATCATCAGCGCTCCTTTTCGAATGAGACCCCGAGAGCGCGTGCCTTCTCGCGAGCCAGCGGGGTTATCACTGCTTTGCGCCCGAGAACAAGGCGCGCACCGGATTCTGCAAAGCGAGCTATGTGCCGCTCGGTCACCACACCCTCGTCGATACGGTGAACTGCCGATGTTGGTCCTGCCGCCTTGGGGCCGGGGGCGAGTGTGAATTTCAATCGGCCGGCACGCAGGTCTTGCCGCGATTTCGGATTCTCGAACAATTCCAGCAGCTTGAACACGAAGGTCTGCAGTTCGGCGCTGGTGCTCAGCCGCACTGCTTCGGTCTTGTTTCGACGAGAGACAGCCATCGGACCAGTCGGCGCCGGAGCGAGCTGAGGTGAGGGGGGCTTGCTCGGGGCGGGTTTATCCGGAGTGAGTTTATTCGGGACCTCAGGTGCGACTTCCCGGATGATCTCTCGAATCATAGTCCGAAGCTCTTCGGGCGGAGGCAATTTCATCAGAATTCACCTCCCAGAGCACTCTGAGCTGCCTCGGCGGCCTGCCGCACATCTGCTTCGCTACCCGATAGATACACTCGACCAGTTGCACCCATCATGCGAAAGTCGACCACCTTGACGTCGGCTGCCTTCTCCGCCTCGTTCGTGGCCAGGATCGCATATGAGGCAGGCTGAACTTCCAGAACGAACAGCGAATCTCCAGCCAGCACCATCGATCCGATCTTGTTGCGATTGATCAGGAACGCATGCTGCGGTTCGATACTGGAAATGATCTTCGAAGCGAGAATAGTCGGCGAGATCGCAGAAGATCTGGTCGCCTCGAGTGCGTCCAGCGCCGCGTCTGCGGCAGATGTCACCGCCCCTGTTTCACCGTGAAATTCCAAGTACCCGAATTGCCTTTCGACAACCAACACGCCAGCCTGCACATCAGCGTGTTTGAGGGCAACGTCGGTAATGCCTTCGATATCGAGTCCTGGCGCAACCTCGATAATCTGAGCGGCAGAATCGGCCCGAGGAAGCGTTCCACGAATGAAGGTACCCAGATAGGACATCGTCTGTGGTTGCAGCCTGTCAATGAAAATGAACGATCGAAGTTCAGCCATGGGTCACCTCTTGTTCAGTTGGGAGAGTTCTTCGACGACTATCCGACGGAGCTCTGCGCGGAGCCGATCCGCATCTGTCGACGAGCCTCGAACAGGCGAGTCAGCGCGGATTGTCCGCGGAACCGATTTCGGCACAGCCACTCCCGACCCGGGGGCAGCATTCGAGGCGATGGGGTAAACCGGCACGGCGCCGACCGGCACCTGCCAGATTTCGACACCCGAAAGATTCGCCATGCGGACACTTTCGTCCGAGTTGTAGGCGACGCGAGCCCAGTTCAGTAGATGCTTCGGCTCGAGATTGTCACCGATCGAACTGCGCCCGGCGAATCCGGTACCGATCGTCATTGATGGAGCCAGATTCGTGTCGAGTCCCGCGCTACCCGTACTGTTTCCGACGTTCACCGAAATACGCAGCACCGGCACCAGCGCCGCATAGTTCATGATCGTGTGCGAATTCTCGCTGTGAATCGCCGCAGAATGACCGGCGCCGGCGATACGGACCACTGCCCGCGCAGCTCGTACACCTCGATCAGCGTCAGGGACCCGCACCATCCCGATCACCGGTGACAGTTTCTCGTGCGCCAGAACCTCTTCCGAGCGAACAACATCGAACGGAGCTACGAGCAGTCTGGTTTTCGCGGTCAGTCGCAGTCCGATCTTGTCCGCGATCCACACTGCATCCTTGCCGACGACGTCCGTGTTGAGGTGACCCTCGGGAAACATGTACTCGCGCAGTCGATTCACATCGTCGACATCCAGCAAGTGAGCCCCCGCACGCTGCATCTCGCGCGTCAAGCCATCCGCAACTGAATCCTCGGCGATGAGTACGGATTCGTTGGTGCACAGAAGAGAATTGTCGAAAGCCTTGCTGTCGACGATTCGTTGTGCGGCCAAACGCACATCCGCAGTGGCGTCCACGAACACAGGGACATTGCCGGGGCCCACTCCTAGAGCCGGATTGCCCGACGAGTAAGCCGCGCGGACAACGCTGGACCCACCCGTTGCCACGATGACGTCGGTTCGATCGTCCGACATCAGCGCTTCCATCAACGGAATCGTCGGCTCGTCGACCACCTGAATGATGCCGTCCGGTGCGCCCGCTGCCACCGCTGCAGCACTGAGCATGTGCGCCGCATCCGCACACGACAGCTTTGCCCTCGGATGTGGTGCAACCACGATGGCATTTCGGGTCAACATCGCGATCAATACTTTGAAGTACACCGACGAAACAGGATTGGTAGTAGGAGTGAGGGCAAGCACGACACCGGCAGGGCGTGGAATCTCGACTATCTTGTCGAGCTCGTCCACCCTGGGGCTGACAAAATCTTGCCCACGGTAGAACTCGAGGATTCCGCGTGAGCAGGCCTGATTCTTCCGAACCTTGTCTGCAACCACGCCCATCCCCGTCTCGCGAACCGCCCATTCGGCATAGTGCCCAGACGCTTCGTACGCCGCGTCGGCTACCGCCTGCGCAATTCGACCCACAGAGTCGGCGTCGTAGGTGGCGAATGACTCGGCGGCCCAAACGGCGCGTTCGAGCATATGCCCGGCAAAAGCCGTACTCATCAGATTGCCCTCCGGTCAGAGTTGTGAACGTCGTCGCGTGCTCGTCCGACAGCAACTTCAACGCGATCGAGGACGTCTTCGCATAGCTCACGCGACATCAGAATGCCTGGTTTGAACTGCAGCACACGCGGATCCAAAGTCGAAAAGATCGCCCATACCCCCAGTTCGTACAACTGGCGCATCACGAACTTCGCCCCTTCGGGGTGGTCGAATCGCAAACCGAGGATCACTCCGTTCTGACGAATCTCGGCGAACCACCCGGGGTATTGATCTTGAATTCTGCGAAGCCCGGCACCCATGAGTTCGGATATGTAATGCACCATCGATCTCACCTGTGGGCGGGTGGTGATCTCGAGTGTCTTGAGCGCTGCGACACAACCGAGTTCGGCGCCACCGAACGTCGAGATGTGGCCGAAACCATCCTGCTCGAGCCACTGCCCCGCCCGATCGCTGAGCAGCACAGCCGCGATCGGATAGATACCGCCTGAAATTCCCTTACCGGTCACCATGATGTCGGGATCGATCCCGTGCTTGGTGATACCCCACAGTTCACCGGTACGCATCAGTCCTGTCTGCACCTCGTCTGCGATGTACAGAGCGTCGTACGCTTCTGTCATCGCTTTGACCGCTTCGAGGTAGCCCGGCTCCGGTAGTGGAAATCCGTACGTCGCCGGAATCGTTTCCATGATCACCGCCGCAACGTCACGGCCAGACAAGGCCTTGTCCATTGCATCCAGATCACCGAACGGCACTTGAATGAACTCGTCCGGTCGATCCGCGAGGAAGAGCTTCGCGAACCGATCGTCACCGGTGCCTACCGCAAGTCCGGTATGACCGTGATAAGCCTTCACGATCGATACGATCTTTCTCTTCTGCGTTGCATGCCGAGCACTTTTGAGCGCGATATCGATCGCCTCTCCACCTCCGGACGCGAACGCAACCTTCGTCAGACCTGCAGGAGCCGTCTGGACCAATGCTTCAGCGAGTGCGGTGCGCGCGACCGAGGGAAAGTGGTGGTTTCCGATGTCGAACAGCTCGAGCCCCTCGGCAACTGCCGCCACTACCTCCGGATTTCGATGCCCGAGGTTGTAGGTGCCGCCATTCAAATGAAGGTCGATGAGGCGGCGGCCCTCCATATCCCACAGCACGTAACCCTCGCGTCGGCCGATGACCAGATCGATGCCACTGTCGGTCCAGAACTGAGTCTTGTCGGGGTTCCAGTACCGTTTGGCCTTCTCCAGCACTTCGCTCTTGGAATCGAAGCTGAATGAGCCGTAGTCGTACATATCCCACCTGTCCTGACTCGGGCCCGATTCGTTCGGGCTTTCGACTCTCTGCGTACATGTAAATCATTAATGGTCCGACCAATAAAGTCAATGGCACGGGTAGGAAAATGTTGAATTATCTGATCGTACGACTCAATAATGCTGCACACCATCGCTATTCGAACGCCAACCGGCTTTCTCGCAACGAGACATGCCCTCCATATCATGATTGGTCATACCAAATGAAAATCACTTGATCGAAGGTTCAGCTTCCGGTTCCGATTCGGGTGTGTCGTCCAAGACGATGCGTCCGATTCGGGCGTATCGCTCGGGAGCCCGGTACCTGTACCAAACAGCGACGAGCATTCCGAAAAGAAACAGTCCGCCCACGATGTACGGACTCAAGCGGAACAGCAGGGTATCCGCAGCAGCACCCGCCGCGAAACTGCGGTTCTCCCATAAGAGGTACACCACGTACAGCATTCCCAACCCGCCGAGGAGGGGAGCCAGAAGAGTTCGAAACCAGTTGGCCGTTTCCGGATGGTTCCTGGAAACATGGAAATAGCCGATGACTGCAAAAGCGCAGAGCGACTGAACAATCAGGATTGCCATCGTACCGAGAATCGCCAACAACCCGAATAGGTGGATGTACGGATCCATCCCGGCAACCGCGAAGGCGATCACAATCGCAGTGGCCATGACCGTCTGGACGAACGACGCGATGTGTGGCGACCCGTGCACGGGGTGGGTTCGACCGACGGAGCCTTCGGAACCGGGAATCAGCCCCTCACGCCCCAGCGCATAGATATATCGAGATGCGCACTGATGGAAGGCCATTCCGCACGCGAATGACCCTGAAATGAGTAGTACCTCGAAGACACTAACGGCCCAGCCGCCGACGAAATCACGTGTCGGACCGAAGAATATCTCACTGGAAGTCGAGGAATCCTGCGCCAGCTCGATGGCCCGGGCCGGACCGGTGCCGGCGATGGCCATCCAGGAAACGAATACGTAGAACAGTCCAATTCCCAGAACTGACAGGAGAATTGCGCGCGGAATGATTCGTTTGGGGTCGCGCGACTCCTCGCCGTACATTGCAGTCGACTCGAAGCCTACCCACGACCAGAAGGCGAAGAACAGTCCGATACCTGCCACTGCACCGCCGACGCCTGCCGCAGGCTCGAATGCATTCACCGGGTTGATCGAAGACACTGCGAAGCCGTCCGGACCACCACCGTGAACGAGCACTGCAACGGCCATCAGTCCCAACATCAAGATTTCTGTTACCAGAAAAGCTCCCAAAACCTTTGCAGCCAAATTGATATCAAAGTAGGAGAGGATCGCGTTGGCCGCGAGCATCACCAAAGCGAACACGATCCACGGAACGGATATGCCGGTGTACTTCTCCACCGTGCTGTGCGAGAAGAAGCTGAAGATGCCGACGAGGGATGCCTCGAACACCACGTACGCCATCGTGATGATCGTCCCCGAGGCCATCCCGAGTACCCGTCCCAGCCCATGACTGATGAATCCGTAAAAGGCCCCGGTTGCGGTGATATGGCGTGCCATCGCTGCATATCCGACTCCGAAGAGGCCAAGCACGATGGTCGCCACCAGGTACCCCGCCGGAGCGCCACTGCCGTTGCCGAAGCCGATAGCAATCGGAACGTTCCCGACCATGGCAGTAATCGGCGCAGCGGTCGCCACAGCCATGAAAACCACACCTGCGAGGCCGACTGAATTCTTCTTCAGACGTTGGACCGGCTGACCAGACTTGTTCTCACCGGCGGCGGCCGCACCGTCGGCCTCGGATACATCGGTCACGACGAAGGTCCTCTCAGTATTTGCCGAACAGATTCGACGACTCGAACTGCGACCTGCTGCCGCAGCGCACCTTGCGATCGACTGAGTGTGACACACCTAACATACCAAAACAAGACTTGTTTGAACCTTTTATATGGCTATGTACTGCGGTTATATCAATTGGATTGAATTTTGGTATGGCTGTTGGTTGAGGAAAATCAGTGTTTGGTCCAACTTTCACAAGGCTCACCTGGAAGGGGCAACCGCTCGGCCCCCGCCAAGACGCAAGAAGCTCCGATCAACCGCCCACCATGCGATAAGCTGCCGAAACAGACCGCAGCGGCTCCAGCAGTGTGCGGGATTGGCGAATGGGTGATGGACGTGCCGCACTCCGGCGCCGGGGCGGGAGGCGATTCCGATGACGACTGGTATGGGCGGGCCGGTAGCCGAGCAGGTTCGCCGAAAGATACTGAGCGACATTAGTTCCGGGATTCTCAAACCCGGGGATCGTCTCCCGAGCGAGCGAGAACTGGCCGAGCACTTCCAAGTGAGCCGATCCACATTGCGGGGCGTTCTGACAGGTCTGTGCCAGGCAGGAATCACGCATCGCATACCAGGTCGGGCGGGAGGCACCTTCATCGCGCAGCGGAAATTCGAGCGCGACCTTGATCGAGTCGACGGGTTGCCGTCCTATCTCGCTAGACAGGGGATGACATCCGGTTCACAGGTGCTGTCGGCTGTCCTACAAAACCCTGAACAGTCGATTCGAATCCGACTCGGCCTCGACGACGAAAGCTCACTGGCGTTCAGCATCCTCCGATTGCGATTTGCCGACGGAACTCCATTGTCGATAGAGCAGGCATGGCTCCCCGCTCAACGCTTCCCCGGGCTACTGGAGCGGCCATTGGGTGGCTCCGTCTACGAGCTTCTACGAAGTGAGTACGAAGTCGAGGTCGTGAGCAGCGAGGAAAGACTCGAAGTAGCCTCGGCGACACCGGAAGAGGCTCGATTGCTTTCCGTTCACACCGACGCGCCACTCATTTCGATTCAGCGAACCGCGCGGGACGCGGCCGGCGCAATCATCGAATGTTCGAACGACCTGTTCCGAGCCGACCGCACCCAGATCCTCGTTCGCTCGGCCGGTCACGGGATACGTGCCGAATCGGACAATCCTGATTCGGGGGTAGAACTCAACCTTATCTATTGAGCCAACCCCCGACCGAACCCTCGAGGCCGTACCCCTCAGGTACTAAAGCGGCATCAAGTTGTGCTTGCGCGGGTTCTTGAAGATCGTCTTGTCCTTGAGCAACTTCAGCGCCTTGCGGATTTCGAGACGCGTCTGCGAAGGCTCGATCACCGCGTCGATGTATCCGCGCTCGGCCGCGATGTACGGCGTCGCGACGAACTCGTTGTAGAAGTTGATCAACTGAGCACGCACCGCGGGTGCGTTCTCTCCCGCCTCGGCGAGCTGACGACGTCCCATGATGTTGACGGCACCCTCGGCACCCATCACGGCGATACGAGCGGTCGGCCACGCGAGGTTGATGTCGGCACCGAGCTGCTTGCAACCCATGACGGCATAACCGCCGCCGTACGCCTTACGAACCACCACCGTCACCTTCGGGACAGTGGCTTCGATGTACGCGAACAGGAAACGCCCGCCGCGCTTGATGACACCGACCTTTTCCTGATCGACGCCGGGAAGAAAGCCTGGTGTGTCGACGACAAAAACGAGCGGGATACTGAAAGCGTCGCACAGGCGCACAAAATGGGCAGCCTTGTCGGAGCTGTCCGCATCGAGGGCGCCACTGAGGTACGTGGGCTGGTTGGCCACGACACCGACGGGCAGGCCGTCGACGCGGGAGAACCCGGTTATCACGTTGTGCGCGACCTGGGCTCCGATTTCATGGAAGGTTCCGTCGTCGAAGATCCGCAGAATGATGTCGTGCATGTCGTAGCCGGCATTGTCGGCATCCGGCATGAAGGCGTTGAGTTCGAGATCCGACTCGGTGATCTCGGGTTCGAGACCCGGGTTGATCAGCGGCGCCTTCTCCGTGCACGAGGACGGCATGAAGCTCAGGTACTCACGCACCCAGTCGAATGCAGCCTTCTCGTCGGGAGCGACGTGATGGATGTTTCCGTACTCCGCCTGCTTGCGCGCCCCGCCCAGATCCTCGAGACTGACCTCTTCGCCGGTGACCGACTTGATGACGTCGGGTCCGGTGACGAACATGTACGACTCTTCGGTCGCGACCACGACGTCGGTGTTGATCGGTGCGTACACGGCACCGCCGGCGCACTTACCGAGGATGACCGAGATCTGCGGGCAGACGCCGGACAAGGGCTCCTGACGTGAACCCATGTTGGCGTACCAGGCCAATGAGGAAACGGCATCCTGGATTCGAGCTCCACCGGAATCGTTGATACCGACGACCGGGCAGCCCACCTTCAGTGCAAAATCGTTGACGGCGGCGACCTTACGGCCGAACATCTCTCCGGCGGCACCGCCGAACACAGTCTGATCGTGCGCGAACACGGCAACCGGACGCCCGTCGACAGTTCCGTGACCGGTCATGACGCCGTCGCTGTACGGGTTGTCCTCGCCCGCCATCTTCACCAGGGCGCCGACCTCGACGAAGCTACCGGGATCGAGCAACATGTCGATGCGCTGGCGCGGCGTACTGTGCCCTGCTGCATCGCGCTTCGCAATGGCCCGAGCCGAGCCGGGTTCCTTTGCCTTCTCCAACTTTTCGCGGAGTTCAGCGAGCTTCTCCGCGGTGGTTGTCGTCACTTCTGAACTCCGGTTTCCGCTGCTTTGGTCTGAGCTGTCTCGATCTGGGCCAGCTTGGTGGTGAGGTCTGCCGCAACCTTCGCGATGTACGGCTCGTCGACGATCTGCAGGTGGTCCCCGCCGATGTAGACGACCTCGAGGTTCTTCACGTAGTCACCCCAACCACCATCTGCCTTGCGGGTCTTGAATGCAGGCTCGAGCGTCATCAACTCGTCGTGGTACTTGTCGGCCATGTAGAGCACGACGTCGCCGTCGTAGCTGCTGAACTCGGCCGTCTGGATGGCGCGGTTGTCCAACCACGACGTCCGCTGATGCTCGATGATGCCGCCGGGAATCTTGGCGCCGCTCATCTTGATCATGTCCATCAAGATCTGGATCTGATCTTCGTCCGCTTCGGTGGAGGCCAGAACGTCAAGCGGCAGCGGAACATCCAGGTTGTAGGTGCGCTTGGCGAACTTGCCGTAGCGCTCCCAACGCTTGCGTCGTTCCGCCTCGGTGTCCGGCACTACCTCGCCGGCCATGACGGTGTCGAGCAGTCCGACCACACGCACGTCAGCGCCCTGCTCACGCAGCAACTTCGCGACCGCATACGACATCACGCCGCCGAACGACCAGCCACACAGTACGTACGGTCCGTCGCCCTGGATCTCACGCAGCAGCGGAACGTAAGCAGCAGCACGGGTTTCGATCGAGCCCTCGACCCGCTCGAACCCGTACATCGGCGTGCCGGCGGGCAGGCGCTTGAGCAAAGGCTCGTACGTCACCGTCGAACCACCGGCAGCATGGAAGACGAATACCGGTACGGCAGTGGAGCCTTCGGGACGAGCACGCAGAGTGCGTACGAGTCCGTCGATCTTGCCGTCGTCCTCGAGGTACTGGCGCACGACGTCCGCGAGCTCTTCGATGGTGGTGGAATCGAGAACGTCGTCGAGAGTGATCTCGCCGCCCGCACGCTCGGAAAGCCGAGCAGCAAGCTTCTCGGCGACCTCGTCACCGACGATCGGCAGATCGTTGAAAATACCCTTGGCGGACTTCCCGGCGACGACGGCCCACGTCGCAAACGTCAAGCGCTCGGCCGCATCTCGCGGCGGAACATCGGAGCCGGCATCGTCGGCAGTTCCGGCTCGAGAAGGATCGGAAGGCGCAGCAGCAACCGGAGCAGTCGCCGGCAGTTCCACCGACTCCTCAGCGGGAGCAGCGTCCTCGTCAGCCGCATCGGCTGCCAACTTCTCGGCAGCCTGCTTGTCGGCCATCGCCTGAACCTCTTCGCGATTGTCGATCGCGTAGCGCAGGTACTTGTTGACCTCGTTGAGGCTCGCGTCCTTGACTGCCTGGAGCTGGAGCTGCGGAATGTCGAACTCGTACTCGACGCGGTTCTTGATACGCATCGCCATGAGCGAATCGAGACCCAGTTCGATGAGCGGAACCTCGGCCGGAAGATCTTCCGGCGAGTACCCCATCGACTCGGCCACAACGATCTTGAGGCGGTCGTCGAGGCTCTGCGAACCGTTCGGATCCCACTTGTCTCCGGCGTCTTCGACGACCTCGGCCAGGGTTTCCATCGGCGCACTGGTCTTGACCGGCGCGCTAATGACCAGCTCGGGCAGCGGCTCACCGGACGTGACGACGGCATCGAACAGCAAACGGAACGTAGCGCCCTCGCGTGCGTGCACCTGCACCGACGCTCCACCCGGATGCGGGTTGAGGGTTGTCGTCAGGGTCGCAGCGCCGGTCAGCTCACCGTGCGGAACGGCAGCGGTGAGAGCGACATCCGAGAGCACCTGTCCGGCAGCAGCGCTCACGAGCACAGCCAGATCGGTGACGGCGGATGCGTCGACCTCCCACACGTGGCGGCCGTCGGGCAGAGCGACGTGCGAACCGGGTACGCGAGCCGAACCGCCGGCACTGACGCGAATGTCGAGCCAGTACGGCTTACGCAGGAATGCAGTACGCGGAACCAAGGCGAAATCGCCTGCAGGAAGCAAGGACTCGAGGTTCACGGCATGGCCGTGCACGTACAGCTGCGCGAGAGCGGCAAGCACACCCGCGGACTCGTCTTCCTTACGCTTGAGCGTCTGGATGAGTTCCATGTCGTGCAGGCCCGAATCGAACGCGGTAGCCGCCACCGACATCAGCGTCACCGGGTTGGGTGCAAGCTCGACAAAAGTGGTGTGGCCGTGGGCAACTGCACCGCGTACCGCATTGGTGAAGTACACGCTGTGGCGAAGACCCTTGACCCAGTACGCCTCTTGATGGATCGGCTCGTGACCGGGACGGTAGAAGGTGTCCTTGTCGACGGACGAGTAGACGCCGAGCTTCAACGTGGTCGGCTCGATACCGGCCAACTCCGCGGCAAGCTCGCCGAGCAACGGATCGACCTGTGAGGTGTGGCTGGCGCCCTTGGTCTGCAGGACACGCGCCATCTTGCCGTCGGCCTCGGCGGCCGCGACGATCGCCTCGATGTCCGGCTGCGGTCCACCGATCACCGTGTGCGTCGGAGCTGCGTAAACGCAGACCTCGAGCTTGGGATACGTGGGCAGCAGCGCCTCGATCTCGGATGCGCTGTACTCGAGCAGTGCCATCAGACGGATGTCGTCACCGACGAGTGCGCCCTCGGCCTCACCCATCAGCCGTGAACGTGAACAGATCACGCGCACAGCGTCTTCCAGGTTCAGACCACCGGACACGTATGCGGCAGCGGCCTCACCCATCGAGTGCGGAACCACGGCTTCGGCCTCAGCGCCGTGGTGACGCAGCAATGCGGCCAGACCGACCTGGATGGTGAAGATTCCCACCTGTGCGGTCTCGACGTTGTACTCGATCGAATCGTCGAGGAACATCTCGACCATCGAGTAGCCGGCCTCGTCCTGGATCAGCGCATCGACCTCGTCGACGGCTGCCTTGAAGGCCAAGTTCTCCGTGTAGAGCTGCTTGGCCATCTTGCGGTGCTGCGAGCCGAAGCCCGAGAACACCCACACCGCGCCCTTGGGCGACGGCGAGTCGGCCGAGAAGACTCCCTGAGCCGGCTTGCCTGCGGCGACGGCGCGCAGCGAGCTGATGGCCTCGGACCGCGTCTTCGCCAGAACAGCGGCGCGCGAGCGTCCGTGGTTGCGACGCGCGAGTGTGCGGGCAACGTCGGCGAGGGGCGTCTTGCTTCCCTCTTCGGTTTCGAGCCAGTCGGCCAGATCTGCAGCTGCGCGGCGACGACGCGAAGGCAGCGCACCGGACACAGCCAGCACAACGGTGCTCTCGTCTTCCACAGGTGCATCGGCGACAGGGGCATCCACTACCGTCTCGGCAGGCACGTATTCCTTGACCACGACGTGCGCGTTGGTTCCGCCGAAACCGAAACCGGAAACACCGGCGACAGCCTTGCCGGTGTAGCGCGGCCAGTCGGTGGCCTCGGGCGTCACCTGCAGGTGCGCCTTCTCGAAGTCGATGTGCGGGTTCGGGCCCAGGTAGTTGATCGTCGCGGGAATCTTGTTTTCCTGCATCGCCAGAACGACCTTGATCAGGCCGGCGGCGCCCGCAGCTGCTTCCAGGTGCCCGAAGTTGGTCTTCGCACTACCGAGCAGAGCCGGCTTGTCGTCGTCACGGCCACGACCGACGACACGACTGAGCGCGTCGGCCTCGATGGGATCACCGAGATCGGTACCCGTTCCGTGCGCCTCGATGTAGTCGACTGTGGTCGGCACGATGCCGGCGTCGCGGTACGCAAAACGCAACACGTCGGCCTGGGCGTCCGGGTTGGGCGCGAGCAATCCGTTGGAACGGCCGTCCTGGTTGACCGCGGATCCGGCGATCACCGCGAGGATGGAATCGCCGTCACGCTCGGCGTCTTCGAGACGCTTGAGCACGACGAGTCCGCCGCCCTCACTGCGAACGATGCCCTGAGCGTGTGCGGAAAATGCACGCAGTTTGCCGTCGGGAGCGAGCATCCCGGTCTGGTCGAATCCGAGGGTTCCGGGAGGGGCCAGCAGCATGTTGACGCCACCGGCCAGCGCGATGTTGGAATCACCACTGCGCAGCGAACGCACAGCCTCGTGAACGGCAACCAGCGAAGACGAGCACGCGGTGTCCAGAGCGATGGACGGTCCACGGAAGTCGAAGAAGTACGAAACCCGGTTCGCGACGATGGCCGTCGACGTTCCGGTCAGTGCGTACGGGTGCGCCGTCGTCGGATCACTGACCGCGAGCAGCTGGTAGTCGTTGGCGGAACTGCCGATGAAAACACCGACCTGCTTGCCCTTGAGCCCGCTGGCCGGAATGCGCGCGTGCTCGAGCGCTTCCCACGCGAGTTCCAGGGCGAGGCGCTGCTGCGGATCGACGTTGACGACCTCGAGCGGAGACATCGCGAAGAACTCGGCGTCGAAGCCCTTGACGTCGTCGAGGTACCCGCCCTTGGTGTTGGCGTTCTCGACCGCGGCCTTGATGGCGGGATCCGACATGAACTCGGCCCAGCGGTCCTCGGGGAGGTCGCTGATGCCGTCGCGTCCGGCCGCCAGCATTTCCCACATGTCCGAAGGCGTGTGCCCGGCACCGGGGAATCGTGTGGACAGACCGACGATGGCGATGTCGTGGGCGTCCGTCGTGGCGCCTGAGACGTAGTACGACGCGTCGACGGTCTCCTCCGGCGCCTCGGGCTCACCTTCGATGATCCGAGTAGCCAGCGAAGCGATGGTGGGGTGTTGATAGGCAACCGTGGCGTTCAGCGTGACGCCGAGCAGATCCTCGATGTCTCCGCTCAGAGCGACTGCGTCCCGCGAGGCGAGCCCGAACTCTTCCATCGGGCGATCGTCGGTGATCGACCCAGCCGGCTGACCGGTCGCATTCGCGATCCAATTGCGAAGCCACTCACGCAGCTGCGCAACACTCATCTCGCTCACAACGTCTTTGCTCTGCACACCATCTTGTTCAACCATCAACTCACCAAGCCACCGATCATGAAGGGACTGCTCCTCAAACGCTATCGGGGAATGCGGTCTGCTGATAGCCGCCTCGCAACGTTCCCTCGATATAACTCGCCTTACACGCGCGGCGAGCGATCTTGCCGCTGGACGTACGCGGAATCGAACCCGCGGGGACGAGCAGGATGTCTCGGGCCGTAACACCGTGACGGGAAGAAATCGCCGCACGCACAGTGTCCGCGATCGGCTGCGGATCGGCCTTGCCTGCGCCGGGAGCACGCTCGGCCACGATGACCAACTGCTCCGAGGAATCGTCGTCGTCGAACTTCAGACCGGAGTGCGTGTTGGAGAACACGACAGAAGGCAGCTGGTTGGCCGGTACGGCAAACGCAGCGATGAAGCCGGGGCGCAGGGCGGGGCTGGCTTCCTGAGCCGAAGCCTCGAGGTCCTGCGGGTAATGATTGCGACCGTCGACGATCACGAGGTCCTTGACGCGACCGGTGATGTACAGCTCGCCGTCGACGTAGACACCGAAGTCGCCGGTACGCATCCAGTTGGCATCCGTCGGCGTGCCCTCGGTGTGGCTGTCTTCGCTCAACCGATTGTCCAGCTTGTTGTGGAAGGTCTCCGCCGTCTCGTCGGGGCGACCCCAGTAGCCGATGCCGATGTTCTCGCCGTGCAACCAGATCTCGCCGACGTGATTGTCGGGGACCTCGGTCAGAGTTTCGGGATCGACGATCGCCGCCCACTGACTGCGCGAGACGTACCCACAGGAGACCTGTGCGATGGCGTTCTCGGAGTACTGGTCGACGATGACCATGCGGCCCTTGTTGAGTTCCGTGCGGTCGACGTAGATGACCTTGGCCTCGTCGGAATGCTTGGTCGAGGAGACGAAGAGCGTCGCTTCGGCCATGCCGTACGACGGCTTGATCGCAGTCTTGGGCAGACCGTACTGAGCAAAAGCGTCGTTGAACTTGCGCATCGACGACGTCGTGACCGGCTCACTGCCGTTGATCAGGCCGATGACGTTGCTCAGGTCCAGGGTCTCGCCGTCCTTCGGCAGGCCGCGCGCGGCAGCGTGCTCGAAAGCGAAGTTGGGAGCGGCGGCAAAGGTGCCTGCGCCGTCGGAAACCGCAGCCAGTTCCTTGATCCACCGGTACGGCCGCTGCACGAAAGCGCGCGGGCTCATGATGGTGATGTACTTGCCGCCCAGAGCAGGCAGGATGACCGTCAGCAGGCCCATGTCGTGGAACAGCGGCAGCCACGTGACGCCGCGTGAGTCCTCGTTGAGTTCGATGGAGTCGACCATCTGCAGCGCGTTCGTTCCGACAGCGCGGTGGGTGATCTCCACGCCGGCGGGAACTCGGGTCGAACCGGAGGTGTACTGCAGGTACGCGATGTCGTCGAGTTCGATGTCGGGACGAACCCACGTTTCACCGACAGTGTCGGGAATCGCGTCGACGGCGATGATGCGCGGACGCTCGGCAGCGGGAAGCGAGCGGAACAACTGACGAACACCGGCTGCCGACGATGCGGCAGTCAGAATCGCAGTCGGCTTGCAGTCACCGAGAACAGCGTGAAGACGGTCGGTATGGCCAGGCTCGTCCGGATCGAAGAGCGGCACCGCGATGGAACCTGCCTGAATGGCGGCAAAGAACGAAATGACGTAGTCGAGCCCCTGCGGCGCAAGAATCGCGACACGGTCGCCACGCTTGGTGACCTGCTGCAAACGGGCTGCAACAGCGCGCAGACGCACACCGAACTGCTCCCAGGTCAGCTCCAGGGCTTCACCGTCACGCTCGCGTGAGTAATCGATGTACCGATACGCGAGCTCGTCCGCGTTGACACGCGAGTGTTGCTCGACGTAGTCGACCAGCGTGAAGCCTGGTTGCAGGCGGATCTGGCCCTTCTCGTCGAGAAAGCCATCGAACAGCGCGTTCATTCCATCTCCTCCGAAGCGATCACACAAGCACTGTCTTTCATGCCTGCGCCCCAGACTTCCTTCGCTCTCTCGGGTCCATCTTCGATCAATCGAATCGCACTTTGTGCGCAACTCACCTGAATCACTTCATCGATCCCAAACCATCGATATGTTACAGATTCGCATCGTCCGTATTCTCCGGCCTACTCGCCCGCCAGTAACGGGATGATCGGGGCGAACGCTTCCATCTGCGTCGGGAAGACCCCGACGTACGACATCGACGTCTTCTCACGGACCAGTCGAATCTGGTCTGCGATTTCCTCGAAAGTGCCCACAGCCAGGTATGGAGAGTTCAGCAACTCCTCCACGCTCAGCTTACGATCCACTTCGATGTTCGGCGGAAAACCTTGGTCCAGAGCGGCGATTGCCATCTCGGCAGCCTGCTCTCGATCGTCGGTGATCATGATCATGGTGATGGTCCAGTTGAGTTCGATCTCATCGAAACGCTCGCCGGCAGCTTCGCGGATCCGCTCGACACGTTCGATGGTCTTTTCCATCGTGATTCCGGAGAGCAGAAGCCGCCCGTCACGGTTGGTCGGTGTGGCGACCGAGATGATGTCCGCGTACTTCGCGGCGAGAGCGAGCATCTTCGGTCCACCGCCACCGACGATGATCGGTGGCCGCGGGCCCTGCCGCGGCCGCGGGCTGCCCTTGAGGCCACGCACCTGATAGTGCTTGCCTTCGAAAGTGCATTCCTGCCCGCGCAGCAGTGTGTCGAGAATCTGCAGAGACTCCTCGAGTTTCTCGATGCGAACGCCGGGGCTTTCGTATGCGATGCCGCCCTTGTCGAACTCTTCCTTCATCCAGCCTGCGCCGATACCGAGTTCGAGTCGACCACCGGACAGCACGTCGATAGTCGCCGCGTCCTTCGCGAGCACAGCAGGATGACGGAAGCCGTTGGCCAACACGGCAGTGCCCAGACGGATCTTGTCCGTGGCCACTGCGAGCGCTCCCAGAGCGGCGATCGGTCCGACCTGATTACCCAGGTGGTCCGGAATCATGAACGAGTCGTAGCCGAGTTCCTCGGCCTTCTGCGCAAGCTTGACGAAACGTCGCGCACCACCCTCTTCGGCGTTGCCCTCGCCACCGGCCGCAAACCGGAATTTGCGTAGGGCATCGCTGCCGTGGGTGGAACTCATATAGCGATTCTCCTGTGATGGACACGTACGTCGTACTCGGACTTCGAAACCGGACAAATCGAACCTACTCGCCAGTCACTTACGTGACAGCACTGTAGAGGACGCCCCCGGACCGTGCAGCACTCTACCGGGACCAAACGAGCAGATTACCCGCGAGCGAACTCCCGAGACGCCCGATTGTGACGAATCAACAGTGCGGCGGTGACTCAACTGTGGGGCGGTGTCGGTGCGGCGTCGATCTGCTCCGCAGCCCACTGTGCCATCCATTGGGTGGCCGTCGTGCCGTTCGGATCGACTTGGAAGGAGTTGTACATCGCGTGCACAGGGTTGTTGTAGTACTCGAGAAGCCGCGGCGCCGAACTCAACCAGTTGGTCGGATTGAGAGCGGCGGCCGGAGCGTCGCAGATACCGTCGCTCGGCGCGCAGATCTGATAAGTCCGGTCGTTGAGGTCACCGAATCCGCCTGGCCTCGGGCCGGTCATCGTGAGACCGGGAAGCTTCAGCCCGTTCAGCGACAGCTCGGCACCGACACCGGCAACGCTCGGGCCAACCGTGTTCCCGAACGCCGGATCGCGCCGACCGTCGGCAATCAAGCCCACGCCCAGAACCAGATCGGCAGGCACCGCGCCGGTACCGTCGCCGATACTCGCGGCGACGTCACCCGCGATCACCGCGCCCTGGGAAAATCCGGTCAGAACGTAGCTCGTGAGCGGGCACTCGGCGTGCCGCTTCATCAGAAAGTCGTTAGTGGCAGCAGTTCCCGCAGCCCGGCTGTTGTTGTAGGACTGCTGTCCGTCCGGCGGGATCGCAACCGGATTCGAAAACTGTGCGACGTAAGGAACGGTGTAGACGTCGGCCCTCGAACTATCGAACTTCTCCTGCAGAGGACGGGTCACGTTCAGCATCAACGACGCCGGATTGGCCGTCGGGTTGTACGGGTCGTCGGTAGCGCTCGACTCCCACGTACCCGGTATGGCTACTACCTGGACATCGGGGCAACTGGCCGGCTGAGAGACCGGTGGCTCCGGACTCGGCGGGATCGGAGTCGGCGAAGGCACCCGCCCGGCCAGGATGTACCAACCGCCGATCACGACCGCTGCGACCACAATAATGATCAGCAGCGGGATCAGGCACCCACGACGCTTTCCAGACCTCGCCATGACCCGCGCCTACTTGCAGTAGGTGGTGTTGGCGACGTCGATATAGATCTGAGCGTTCGCACCTGCCTGCTCGGGAGTGATCTGCTTGCCTTCCGCCGACGCTTCCTGGCCGACGAAGGCAGTCACGAAGGTCAGGACCTCGTCGTCGGTCTGAGGACCGGCAGCGCAGATGTAATTGGCCGTGTTGACGGCGATGCTTCCGTCACCGGCTGGGGTGATGCCCTTCGCCTTCAGTCCGTCGAGGAACTTCTGTGCCTCTGGACTGACCTCGACGACTGTGGGGCCTGGGAAGCCTTCGATGCTCTGCGGCTGCTCCGGCGGCGCAGTGGCTGCTGCTCCTGGACTGGTGGGCGCAGCCGACGCCGTCGTGGTCGCAGAGGCGGACGCAGACGCCGAACCGCTCGAGGACGAAGCCGCAGCGGACGTCGTGGTGACCGGATTGGAGGTTGCAGTGGAGTCGTCACTACCGCACGCGACAAGCGCGCCGCCCGCGGCGAGCGCCAAGGCGCCGACCGCGATCGCGCGTGCACAAGTGTTTCGGTTACCCGAGAAAAGCGACATCAATGTCCGTCCTTGCCTTCAGTCGAAAGTCCATCAACAGGTTACGCAACGCACGCGGGCGGGCACCGATCCGTGATCGGGCCCGCCCGTCGTGCACCACTGTGAGTTAGTGAACTTCTGTCTTGTCACCGATCACCGTGATGTAGCCGAACTGGAAGTTCTGCTGGACACCACCGGGGATGTCGAATTTGTCACTGATCGGGAATCCGAGGCGGCCGCCCTCGTATCCGACGCTCTTCCAGCCGTCGAAGAGCGGGCCGTTCTCGACGGACCATGCACCGGTGCCGGGGCTCCAGTAGATGTTGCCGCCCTCGAACTCGGTGAAGCGTCCGTTGTCCTTGATCGGAACCTCGTTCGACTTCGGGAATCCGAGCCAGCCGTTTTCCCAACCGAGTTCGCCGTACTTGCCCATGATCATTCCGAGAACCGCGTGAGTTCCGTTGGCGCTGCTGTACATCGCGCCGATCTCGAATCCCTGAACCTTGCCCGGCTTGCCGGGCGTCGCGATCTCGTCAGCGGTCGGGTAGCCGAGCGGGCCACCTTCCCATCCCTGTGCGGACCACTCGGCGAGGATGTCGCCGCTGACGGGGTGAGCACCGGTCTGCGGGGTCCAGTAGATAGAGCCGTTCTGGAAGTGGTTGAAGCGTCCGCGTCCGTCGGGGGTACCGAGTTCCGGAGTGCGCGGGAAGCCGAGCGGGCCGGCCGCTGCTCCGGTGTTCATGTACGCGCCGGCGATACGACCGGCGACAGGCTGGGCGCCCGTTCCACTGGTGAAGTAGATGCGACCGTTGCGGAAGTCCTGTGCCAGGCCACCCGCGACGCTGTACTCGGGGGTGATGCAGTCGCCGATCCAACCGTTGGCTGCGGCCGTCGCACCGATCTCACCCGAAGTGCCGCAAGCCGGCTTCTCGACCTCGACGCCGATGGCGTTGGCCAACTGCGGCCACAGCTGATGAAGCTCGAACTGCCAGTACGGCCACGAGTGGGTTCCTGACGGGCGGTAATTGACCTGCGCGGGGATGCCGAGCTGGTTGAGCTTGGTCGCGAAGGTCTGCGAGGTCAGCCGAGCGAGGATCTCGAGGCCCATACCTGCGTAGTTGGTGCTGACGCCGGGAATTCCCGACGGCTGGTCGTACGGGCCGGTCGTACCGCTACCACTCGAGACGTACAGGCTGACGCCCTTGAGCTTCTCGGCGAGCGCATACGGATCGTGTGCAGCCCACTGTGCGTTGGACGGCGGTCCCCACATCGCGGCGGAGTTGTATCCACCGGCGTCGGTCATCGCGAACTGGATTGCCTGAGGCATGCCGAGCGAGGTGGTGGTGAGGATGCCGGACAGCGAAGCCGCGAACTTGAAGAAGCCGGGGTTTCGCGCCGTGAGGAACATCGCGGACGTTCCGCCCATCGACAGTCCGACGACACCGCGCGTCTGCGTGGTCCGCCAGTCCTTTTCGAGGATGGGGGGCAGTTCCTTGGTCAGGAACGTCTCCCACTGGTAGTTCTTGCCGTTGTCGGGCTGCAGCCAGTCGGAGTAGAAGCTGGACTGACCGCCGACGGGAAGAATGACGTTGACGTTCTTGTCCGCGTAGAAGGACTCGGCGTCGGTTTCGTAGGTCCAGGCGTTCTCGTTGTCGGTCGCGCGAAGACCGTCGAGCATCCAGACCGAGGGGAAGCTGGCCGACGGATTGACGTTCCAATCGCGAGCCAAGAGGATCTGCACCTGAATCGGGGTGCCCATCGCGGGAGAGTTCACCCACAGCGCGACGCGACGCTCACTGAGCCAGTCGACCTTCGTGACCGCTGCGCCGGTGGGGTTCTGGGTCACGGCCGGTGCGGCCTGAGCAGGTGCCGGCGCGGCTGCCGCGGTTCCGGCCGTCGTCAAGCCCGCGGCGATCGGCAGTACCAGCATCGCTGCCAGTGCGCCGACGACCTTTGTCCGGAAGGTTGCCCGGGACCGGCGACGGTCCTCCGTGGCAAGGCCTACTCGCATGAGCTCACTCTCTTTCCTTACGTTCGGTCCGCGCGTCGATCGTGTAGCCGCCTGAGCAGCCAGACCCCCGTTGAAACTATTTCTACACGCAAACGATCCCCGCTTGGGGTAGCCGCGCTGTTACTGGTGGTGCAATTGTTACTGACCTCAGGCGATCGTGCAGCACCTGAATACACAAGTGCCGTCCCGGTTTCCCTTGGAGGGAGTCCGGAACGGCACTGGTGAAGTGACTAGGTCACGGGATGGCGCACGATCACCAAGCGTTCATGGTGTCGAGGATCTGGCCGCGAGCCTTCCACAGCTCTGCCGACCAGTACGGCCACGAGTGCGTGCCGTTGGACGGGAAGCTGTAGGTGGCCGGGATACCCAGCGAGTTCATGCGGATCTGGAATGCACGGGTGTTGACCAGGGCGAGAGCTTCGAGGCCCATGCCGTTAGCCGTGTTGTAGTAATCGATCGGTGCGCGCGGGTGGTCGTATTCACCGGGCAGGCCGCTTGCCGACGAGATGTACATCGACAGGCCCTGCAGACGCGGTGCGAAGACGAACGGGTCGTTGCGCAGCCACGACGGGCTCCACGGCGGTCCCCACATGGAGTCGACGTTGAAGCGACCGGCATCGAGCATTGCGACGCGGATTGCCTCGCGCATGCCGGGAGCCGAGATGTTCAGGTAGCCCGACAGCGAGCCGGCGAACTTGAACTGGTCACGGTGGTAAGCAGCCAGCGTCAGAGCAGCGCTGCCACCCATCGAGAGACCGAGAACCGCGTTGTTGTTCGGCGAGACGCCGTAGTTCGCGAGGAAGTTGGGGAGTTCCTGCGTGAGGAACGTTTCCCACTTGTACGTGATCTGCTGGCCGTTGAAGTTCGACGGTGCATACCAGTCGCTGTAGAAGCTGGACTCGCCGCCGACGGGCATCACGAGGGTGATGTTGTCGTTGCGGTACTGGTCCATCGCGTTGGTCTCGAAGCTCCACGCGTTGGCGTCGTTGCGCGCACGCAGGCCGTCGAGGAGGTAGAGGGCAGCGTTTCCGCCGCGTGCGGCCCACTGGACCTGGACCTTGATGTTGCCCATCGAGGAGGGCACCCACAGCTCGTCGTATCCGCCGGAGGGGGCGGTGTGGCTGGGAGCAGTGTGCGCGGGCGCAGCAGAGGCGACAGCACTACCGGCAACTCCTGCAGCAAGGGGTAGCACAAGTGCTGCGGCACCGATGGCCAACGCTCGGTGCTTGAGGCGCTGGGTCAGCCTCTTTCTGGCAAAACGCATGGATACTGCTCTCTCTCTTCGTCTGCGGCACTCACTCGGTGGAGTGGCTCCGGCGGATTCCGTCGGGGAACAGGCTTTTCTGCCAGCCCGAACAAGTTCGGGTCGGCAGCGGACCTCTTCCAAGTCACACTGCGCTCGCTGGACTTTATGTCACAGGTTCAGCTGTGACAAATAGACAGACCGTTACGTCTCAGTCCGCGGGCGACGCCGTCATCACCCCTAGGGAGTGATTCAGGTTAGGTGAATCGTCTTCGAGTACATCGTGGCCAATCGATTCGGTGTTACTGAATCGAAATATTCAAACCTTCAACGGTCGGTGATGCTGATCACATCACTTCGACGGCTCCGGCGGAACGAGCCCGCAGCGTTCCAATTCGTAGGCCGGAACCCGGTCGAATCGGTACTTCGCGAAGTCGAAAGCCTGCTGGAAGTTCTGTTTGAATCTGGCCCAGGTCAGCTCGGAGCGATACGACGTGAGCAGCTCCTGCGTTTCCGGGCACGTGATGGCCAGCTTCGCGTCGGCAACCCAGTCCTCGTCGAGGAAGAACGGCAGCCACGGGCGAACGTCGATCATTCCGGTATCAGCGACCACCCAGTCCGGATAGAGATTCTTGTCGTGCCCGATCCGGCCGTCTTCGAGGCGCTCGGTGTGTGCTGCCAGGGGGTACGCCAGCCCCATCTGATCGAGCACCCGAACGTCGAGGCCCACGTTCATGCTCGTCATTCCGAGGTTGAGGAAGAAGACGACGTGCTCGGCAGGCTCCTCGAGCGGCCCTGGCGGTGGGACGACGAACCAGGAGTCGTAACTCGCCGACGGCAACAGCAGCCCACCCTCCGGAGTCCGCGCGATGGTCTCCACCATGGCACGCATTCGCGGATAGTCGAGGTAGTCCTCGGCAAGAATCGGGTGCTTGTGACCGGTGTTGAGTGCATAGAACGCACGCTCGTCGACGATTCCCGAGCGACCCACCACGGAGCCTTCCGGCATGCCCGTCGTGTTGGCGGCGAAGAAGGCCCAGATGATCGTGCCGATCCACAGCACCGCCGAGACTCCGAAGATCGCGGTGTCGCGGTTACTTCCGAACGCTGCCCGCGCCGGAACCCGCAGCGGAATGACGGCGACCGGAATGAGCAGGCAGAACAACACCGGCAACAGGACGCGGCCGTGCATGAAGTCGCCGCCGACGCGCAGAGAGTAGATCCCGAGAATCAGCCCACTGCCGAGAATGAAGGTGACAATCGCCCGCGGCGTGCGCAGAAACTGCTGAAAGCGCTCCCACAGCGGGCGTACAGGTTGATCGGTGGCGGTGGCAGGTGCGTCCGCTCGGCTTCGCCACACGAGCAGCAGCGCGCCGATGAGCAGGAAAAGCAGCGGCAGCCAGAGCAGGTACGGCCCGACGAGGTTCCACAGGTACGCAAAACCCTGCGCCCACTTCGCGCCACCGGCGTCCTTCGACACCGCGGTGTTCGGGTACGGCAGGGCGTAATAGCCCATTCGCCAGATCTGATAGCCCACCGGCACAAGTCCGGCGACGACCACGATCAGTGCGCGAACCTTCCAGGTCAGGCCTGCGGAGAGAACGATCATCATCAACGCGGCGGCACCGGGAATTGCCATCTCGGGTCGAACCAATGGTCCGAGGCCTGCCACGAACGAGAGAGTCAGGATCGACGCCGTGGACGGCGTCGACGCCTGCGCCCACCGAACGAGCAGTAGCCACAGGAGCGCGATCCAGAAGATCACCAAGCAAGTCTCGAGCCCGGAAGTGGCGAAATCTCGCGCAGGCGGAACCGCGATGTAGACGAGAACACCTGCCGGCACCAGCAGGATCGTTCCGCCCGCCGACGGCCGAACGCCGCGGTACAGACGACCGGTGCCGAGCATCGCCAGCACGACGGCGGCAGTCGAGAGTACGAGCGCGATCGTCAGAACGACGTATTCGAGGCGGATCTGCGTGAGCCAACTGAACGCGTAGACGATGTACGTCCACGCGGTACTCGTGTTCGCCTCGACACGCTCACCCGCATTGAAGACCGGGCCGTTCCCCGCGAGCAGGTTGCGGACGGTTCGCAAGACGATGAGTCCGTCGTCGGCGATCCAGCGACGCTCCCACGCCCCCCAGAACATGAGGGCAGCAGCAAGCACCACCCCGCCGAGAAAAACTCCTCGACTGAGGGTGGTGCGATTCGCCGCAGTGTCGACGTGCGGGTCGGCCTCGGTGCGTGGCTCAGACGAGGTAGACAGCGACACCCACTACTCCGATCCACGCAATCGCGAGGAGTTGCAGCACCCGGTCACCGAGCGCGATCTCCTCAGGCTCTCCGGCTTCGCCGCCGTCGACGTCCACCGCGTATCGCAGCACCGCGATGGTGAAAGGCACCATCGAGATGGCATACCAGTTAGTGCCCTTGATGGCGTCCTGTTGGAACGCCCACAGTCCGTAGCAGAGGACCAGCGTCGTCGCTGCCATCGTCCACACGAAACGCAGGTACGTCATCGTGTAGCTCTCGAGGGACTTACGGATCTTCGCGCCGGTCTTCTCGGCCAACTGCAGTTCGGCGTAGCGCTTGCCTGCCGCCATGAAGAGTGAGCCGAACGCCATCATCAGCAGGAACCACTGCGAGAGATCGATCTCGGCGGCAACGCCACCGGCGATCGCTCGAAGCAGGAAGCCGGACGAGACGATGCAGATGTCGATGACGGCCTGATGCTTGAGACCGAAGCAGTAGGCGAGCTGGATGACGATGTACACGCCCATGACCACGGCGAGTTGCCAGTTGGCCAGGAAGGACAGCCCGATCGCACCGGCAAGCAGCACGACTGCCATTCCGTACGCGATGTTGACGGGTAGAACTCCGGCCGCGATGGGACGGAATCGCTTCGTGGGGTGAGCACGGTCGGCTTCGACGTCCATCGCGTCGTTGACGAGGTAGATGCCCGATGCCGCCATGCAGAACACGACGAACGCCAGCGCGACGGGCAGGAGCACGTCGGCTTCGGTGGCGGTTCCGGCCGCGATGGGCGCTGCCAGCACAAGGACGTTCTTGACCCACTGACGTGGGCGAAGCGCCTTGACGATGCCGGCGGGCAGGGACTTCGGGGGTCCGCTGACCGTAGCCGGTTCCTCGCTCATTTATCTCCACATTTCTGTTCGGCTCTGGCTTCTTCGACCCGGCGAACTACCGCCGCGGATGCGGCTCCCAGTGCCGCTCCGGCGAGTACGTCGGTCGGGTAGTGAACTCCCAGGACCAGACGCGAGAGCATCATCGGGGGCACCAGCAACGCCGGTAAGGGTAGCCCGGTGAGTCGACCGATCAGCACAGCCGCCGCCGTCGTCGACGTCGCGTGGGATGACGGAAAGCTGAGCTTGCTCGGTGTCGAGACGTTGACCTGCACCGAAGGGTCGGAAGGTCGCTTGCGCCTGACGACTCGTTTGATCACCACGGAGGCGGCGTGTGCACCGAATGCTCCGACGGCTGCTCCGGCCCATTCCCGTCGACGCGGCTTGTCCACGGCAGCTCCGACGGCAGCAATCGCGATCCACCCGAGGGAGTGCTCACCAAAGTGAGACATACCGCGGGCGACCTTGACGGCTCCCGGCAGCTGCCCGACGGTCGATTGAATACCGGCCAGAATCTGTACTTCAGGAGATGCCGAAGACACGTTCCCACCTTTCCGTGCTGGTCAGTGAAGGAACGGCGTCCTGGTACTGCTTCTTGAGCTCGGGGAAACGCGCGGCGAGTTCGCGGCGCAACCGTGTGGCTTCCTTGAGCAGTTCGAGCGCAAGCTTGGGGTTTCGCTTGCGGTAGACGACGCCGCGACCGTCAGCGGTGGTGACCGTGACCCCGTCGACCTGTGAGAGCAGGAACCAACGGGCGTCGATGGTCGGCACGTTGAGCTGAGGGCGCTCGAGGTGTTCCGGCTTGGCCGGCTTCACGTTGTGCACTCCGGCCTTGAGGACCCGGGTGATCTTCGCGACGGTCGACAACGGCAGGCTCACGTCCCCGACGTCGGCACCCGAGGGCAGCGGCAACGCAGTCGACGACGGCAGTACGACGGCGTCGGAGAATTCCTTGCGCTGGGCGTGGACCTCACCGAGTGCCGTCGGCAGCATGTTCGCGACGTGCTCGGGTCCGGCGAGGAAGTCTGCGATTGCCTTGTTCTGGATCGCGACGGTGGAGTACTCGAGGCACAGCAGGTGCTTGAGCGTTGCCTTCACCGTGTTGACCACGAGGCCACGGCCGTTGCCCGGCATGTGGAGCGCTGCCACCACCAAGCGGTTACGGAGGTGGAAGTACGCCTGCCAGTCGATGGCGTCGTCCTTGTCGCTCCACGCCATGTGCCAGATCGCGGCACCCGGAAGCGTGACGGTCGGGTATCCGGCTTTCTTTGCGCGCAAACCGTATTCGCAGTCGTCCCACTTGATGAAGAGCGGTAGCGGCTGCTTGATTTCTTCGGCGACCTGGCGCGGGATCATGCACATCCACCAGCCGTTGAAGTCGACGTCGATGCGGCGGTGCAGGAGTTTCGATTCGCGCAGCGGCTTCTTCGAGAAGTCGTGGTCGTATTCGACGTTCGGTGCCGCGGTCCACATGAAGATGCCGCGGTTGACCACTTCACCCATCACGTGGAGGTGGCTTCGTTCCTGCAGGTTGAGCATCTGCCCACCCACCAGCATCGGCGACTTCGCGAAACGTGAGAACGAAAGCGCACGCAGAATCGAGTCGGGTTCGATCTCGATGTCGTCGTCCATGAACAGGATGTGCTGGCACTGCGTCGTCTTGAGCGCCTCGTACATGATTCGGCTGTATCCGCCCGAACCACCGAGGTTGCCCTGATCGTGAATGGCGAGCCGATCACCGAGCGCTGCAGCAGCTTCGGCAAATCCGGGTTCGTCGCGCACCTTGCGCGTGCCCTGATCCGGCATGATGACGGCCTTGATCACGTCCGACACCAGGGGATCGGAAGCAAGTGCAGCGAGAGCCTTGACCGCGTCGGTCGGACGGTTGAACGTCGGAATACCAACGGCAACAGTCGCTTCGCCGGGAGCCTCGACGGGCGCGTACCAGCCACCACTCTCGACGACGACGGCCGTATCAGTGGTGATGTCGAACCAGATCCAGCCACCGTCCTCGAACGGCGCCAGTTCCACCTCGAACTCGACCGCGGCATCGCCGTCGGCAAATTCCTTACCTTCCACGTGAATTCGCGAGGAATCGGCCTTGGAACGATAGATGTCGACGCGGCCGTGTCCGGACAGTTCGAGTCGAAGGACCACCGATTTCAGGATGGACCAGCGCCGCCAGTAGCTGGCGGGGAACGCGTTGAAGTAGGTCGCGAACGAGACCTCGGTCTCGGCGCCGAGCGCTACCGACGTGCGCGAGGTCGAGTGCGCCCGTCGACTGTTGGACCAGGACTCTTCCAAGTACAACGTGCGGACGTCGAGCGGCTCACCGGCACGGGGCAGGATGATCCGCTGGAGCAGGGACTTGCCGAGGTAGGTCACCTCGTCGCCGCTGACGGCTTCTTCGCCTTCGAGTAGATGACGTGCGTTCATTCGCTCTCCCCTGCCAATTCCGCACCCGTTTCGAGATGCGGGCGCAGGGTGTTCTCGAACATCGTCAGTGCACTGGCGATCGCCATGTGCATGTCCAGGTACTGGTAGGTGCCGAGACGCCCACCGAAGAGGACCTTGTTCTCCGCGGTCTCCTTCTTGGCGCGTGAGCGGTACGCGGAGAGCTTCTCGCGATCCTCGGGAGTGTTGATCGGGTAGTACGGCTCGTCCTTCGCCTCCGCAGCACGTGAGAACTCACGCATGATGACGGTCTTGTCGGTCGGGTACTCGCGCTCCGGGTGGAAGTGACGGAACTCGTGGATGCGGGTGAACGGGACGTCCGCGTCGTTGTAGTTCATGACGGGGGTGCCCTGGAAGTCTCCGGTGGGCAGAACCTCGGTCTCGAAGTCGAGGGTGCGCCATCCGAGCGAACCTTCGGAGTAGTCGAAGTAGCGGTCGAGCGGGCCCGTGTAGATGACGGGTGCCTCGGGGCTGGCGGTGCGCAGTTCGTCGCGAACGTCGAAGTAATCGGTGTCGAGGCGGACCTCGATCTTCGGATCCTTTGCCATGTTCTCGAGCCACGCCGTGTAGCCGTCGACGGGCAGGCCCTCGTACGTGTCGTTGAAGTAGCGGTTGTCGAAGTTGTAGCGGACCGGCAGGCGGCTGATGTTCGCCGCGGGCAGCTCGGTGGGGTCGGTCTGCCACTGCTTTGCCGTGTAGTCACGCACAAATGCTTCGTAGAGCGGGCGTCCGATCAGGGAGATCGCCTTCTCTTCGAGGTTGGAGGCATCCTTCGAATCGATCTCGCTGGACTGCTCGGCGATGAGGGCCCGTGCCTCTTCGGGAGTGAAGTACCGACCGAAGAACTGCGACACGAGGCCGAGGCCCATCGGGAACTGGTACGCCTGTCCCTTGTGCAGCGCGAAGACGCGGTGCTGGTAGTTCGTGAACTCCGTGAACTGGGTGACGTAGTCCCAGACCTTCTTGTTGGAGGTGTGGAACAGGTGGGCACCGTACTTGTGGACCTCGATGCCGGTCTCCGGCTCTGCCTCCGAGTATGCGTTCCCCCCCAGGTGGTGACGGCGGTCCAACACCAGCACGCGCTTACCCAGCTGGGTAGCGGCACGCTCGGCGATGGTCAGCCCGAAGAATCCCGAACCGACGACGATCAGGTCGTACTGGGCACGGGCGGTCTCTGAATTTGCAGCGGTCACGATGAACCAGGGTATCGGACCTGTTCGGACGCCGAGGGTTGGATGCGTCACCAGGGACTATGGCCCTTGTTTCCTGATTTCAGCATCCCTGGCGGCTACTACTCATAAATTACTTGGCAATACCAACGATTGTCTTGCCAATCATTGGTAACACTGCTTATATTTTGGGAACAGTGACCATCAAGTGCATTCGAGGGAGATCATCGTGATTCAGGAACTGTCGTATATCGGAGTCGCGTCACCCAGGGCTGAGGACTGGAGAAAGTACGGAACGGGACTTCTGGGCGCGAAACTGTCACCAGACGGACCGGATGGCGCAATCCGGCTCGCAGTAGACGACGTCAACTATCGAATTGCCGTCCACCCCGGCAAGGTAGACGAATTCCTTTACGCCGGCTGGGCAATGGCCAATGAATCCGATCTTCACTCGTTTGCCGCACACCTCGACCGGAACGGCATCACGCTGCACGACGGCAATCCCGACCTGCTCGCCGAGCGGCAAGTCGCCGAACTCGTGTGGTTCACCGACCCATGGGGAACTCGACACGAAATCTCGTGGGGAAAGGCATCGACGCCACTGTCGTTCACACCGGGTCGTGTCATGCGCGGTGGATTCGTGACCGGAGATCAAGGCCTGGGCCACATCGTTTTACAGGTACCGAATATCGAGGAAGCCAACAAGTTTTACGTGGATGTGCTGGGTTTCCGACTCTCGGACCGGATCACCAACGACCAATTCACCGTGCGCTTCTATCACGTCAACGGGCGTCATCATTCACTTGCGCTGGCCGAATATCCCGGCCACGTCGGCTTCAACCACCTCATGCTCGAAGTCGAATGCATGGACGATCTCGGACGCCTGATCGATCTTCTCGACAGCCACGACACCGAGGTCATGCAAACGCTGGGGCGCCACACCAATGACCTGATGACGTCGATCTACATCGGCAGCCCGTCCGGTCTGCAGATCGAGTACGGGTTCGGTGGTCTCACCGTCGACGATCTGAGTTGGGTGGCAAGAACTTACAACCAACCGAGTTACTGGGGCCACAAGCGTCCAGCCGAGATGAGCAAAAGAATACCCGGAATCATCAGGCCTCTGACGGCCGCGCCGTCGGCCCCGTGAGCTTGGCGGATACGACCGTCAATGTCTCACGTTCCTGATCGGTCAACGACTCGAAGACCTCTTGCTCGACGGCGTCGAGGGCCGCATCGCCCTCGATCAACTTCGCTACTCCGGAGTCCGTGATCGATACGACCTGCCTACGCCGATCAGATTGATCGCGTTCGCGCACAACGTATCCCGACTCCTGCAGACTGTCGAGATAGGCAACGATGTCACCGGGGTCGACCACCACTCGGGAAGCAAGTTCCTTTTGATGGCATGGGCCGAGTTCATCGAGTGTGCTGAGAATGGCGTGATGATTGGGCAACAGTCCGACGCGAGACAAAGCCTCCGCGTACGACTGCCTCACGCGGAGTGCGGCTTTGACCAAGCCGTATCCGATCCGACTCGAAAGCGGCCTGCCGGAGAGCGATGGCGTCGATTCGGTCGCAGGCATTGGCCCATTCTATGCAGGCCTCGCAACATATATCGAAGGTGCCATCGGGCGATCGTCCTCGTTTAACCGAACCGTGATCGGTTCGTCGACGGGGAAGTGTGCGGGAAGTAGAAGCAGTCCCTCCGACGCGCAGCGCTCGAGAAGTTCGCGGCGGGTGACCCTGGCGATCTCGGGATCCGCGTCGCCGCCCTGGCTGAGGTCCGGGTACAGAAACTGGATCGGATGGTGGATCACGTCGCCGGCGATGACGGCGCCGCCGTCGGCAATGCGGATCTCGATCACGACGTGACCCGGCGTGTGACCGGGCGCGCCGCGCACGACGACGCGTGTGCCTTCGGACTCGGCCAGAACGTGGCCGTCGTCGACCGCCTCCCACTTCGCCCCGTCCAGAACGGGACGGACGCTGTCCTCGAAGGTCTGCGCCAAATCCGAGACCACTCCTTCGTGTGGACCGTCGGCGGCGAGTTGTTCGAGCGCGGCCAGTTCGGTGCGGTCGAAAATGTAGGTCGCGCGGGGAAAGGTGGGCCGCCAGGTTTCGGCCTCGAGGTTGGTGTTCCAACCACAATGATCGGGGTGCAGATGTGTGCTGACCACCAGATCGACGTCGCCAACGTCGACGCCGGTGTCGGCGAAGCGCGAGAGGTAGTCGGTACCGAACATGTGGTGCGGCAGGAGGTTCGGCCGGTGCTTGCTGTTCCCGTTGCCGGTGTCGACGACGATGGCCTTGCCCCCGATTTCCACCAGGTAGGTGTGGATGGCAAGTACGAGGTCACCGCTACCCGCGTCGAAGAACTCCGGTGTCAGCCGCGCCGACGCGTCCTCGATCTCCGCATCACCCGCGTGCGGAAAAAGCTCTCGCGGCGGAAACGGCCAGTGCGCCAGCTCCGTCAGTTGGGTGACGCGCGCCGATCCGACGTCGATGGTGAAGCTCATCAGTGTTTGCCTTCCGAACAGCTCGATACCGCTTGTAGGCACACACAAAGGCACCCACCGAAATGCTCGGTGGGTGCCTGGTCGGTGTCAATGGTTTTCGACGCCGGTGATCAAAGACTCTTCGCGATGATGCCCTTCATCACTTCGTTGGCGCCGGCGTAGATCTTCTGGACGCGGGAGTCCTCGTACATGCGCGCGATCGGGTATTCACGCATGTAGCCGTATCCGCCGTAGAGCTGCACGCACCGGTCGACGACGGCGCACTGCTGTTCGGTGAGCCAGTACTTGACCATCGCGGCGTCTGCGCCGTCCAGCTCGCCGTTGAGGTGATCCTCGATGCAGTTGTCGAGGAAGACACGGCAGGTGCGTGCGATCGTCTGGCACTCGGCCAGCTCGAAGGCGGTGTTCTGGAACTCGAAGAGGCTGTGCCCGAACGCTTGACGCGCCTTGGTGTACGCGACGGTCTCCTCGACGGCACGCTCGATGGTGCCGATGGCCTGCGCGCCGATGATGAGACGTTCCTGCACCAGCTGCGCCATCAACTGACCGAAACCGAGCCCCTCGGACTCGCCGAGGAGGTTCGAAACGGGAACGCGGACATCGGTGAAGGACAGCTCCGACGTATCGGCGCCGTGCTGACCGACTTTGTCGAGGACGCGGCCGACCGCAAAGCCTTCGCAGTCACGCAGATCCACGATCAGGAGCGAGACACCCTTGGCGCCCGCCTTGGGATCGGTCTTGACGGCGAGCACGATCATGTCTGCGCTGCCACCGTTGGTGATGAAGGTCTTCGACCCGTTCACGACGTAGTGGTCACCGTCGCGGATCGCGGACGTGGTGATTGCCTTGAGGTCGGAACCTGTTCCCGGCTCGGTCATTCCGATGGCGCCGAGGATTTCACCCGTCGCCATACCTGGCAGCCAGGCCTTCTTCTGCTCTTCGCTTCCGTACTCGAGCACGTAGTGGGCGACGATGCCACTGTGTACGGAGTTACCGAGTGCATAGTCACCGCAGTAACCCTGCGCCTCGAAGACTGCAAGATCGTGCGCGAAAGTTCCACCGCCCCCGCCGTATTCCTCGGGAATCGAGCAGCACAGCAGGCCGAGCTTGCCGGCTTCGAGCCACACGGACCGGTCGACGCGATGCTGAGCGTCCCACTGCTCACGCTTGGCGATCAGTTCACGATCGAAGAAACCACGGGCCAGTTCGGCTACTGCGGTGATCTCGTCGTCATGCCACGACGGCTTGCGCTTGGTCGCCATGATCAGACCCGCTTCAGCAGGGCAGCGAGTGCCTGACCGCCGCCGATGCACATGGTGACGATGCCGAATTCGAGGTCGCGACGGACCATGTCGCGTGCCGCGCGCAGCGTCAGGATGGCTCCGGTGGCACCGACCGGGTGTCCGAGGGCGATTGCTCCGCCGTACGGGTTGGTCTTCTCCGGATCCAGGCCACTGTCACGGATGACGGCGATGGCCTGCGAAGCAAAGGCCTCGTTGACCTCGGCGGTGCCGATGTCGGACGGCTTCAATCCTGTTTGCGCAAAAAGCTTTTCGAGAGCGAGCACGGGAGCGTAGCCCATCAGGCCGGGCTCCATGGCTGCCGTCGTGACGGTTTCGAGCGTGACGAGTCCGGTGAGGCCGCGCTTGGCTGCCTCGGTGCCTGTAGCGAGGACGAGTGCGCCGGCGCCGTCGTTGATGCCCGACGCGTTGCCGGCGGTGACGGATCCGCCCTCTTCGAATGCGGGGCGCAGCTTGGCGAGGGTTTCGACAGTGGTTCCGGGCTTGGGGTGCTCGTCTTCGGTGACGGTGACGGAGCGCCGACCACCGGTCTCGACGGGAGTGATCTCCTCGGCGAATGCTGCCTTGGCTGCGTCGGTAGCAGCGCGGCGCTGAGATTCCACGGCGAACTCGTCCTGCTGCTCGCGGCTGACGCCGTACTTGCGGGCGACGGCTTCGGCGGTGCGGCCCATATGGGCCTTGCTGAACGGGTCGGTGAGCATGGCGACGGTGCCGTCGACGAGGCTGCGATCGCCGAGCTTGTAGCCCGAGCGGGCGGCGAAATCGTAGAACGGCATGCGGGACATGCTCTCGTCGCCGCCGGCGAGGGTGATGGCAGCTGCGCCCCAGCGCATCTGCATCGCCGCAGACCACACGGCCTGCAGGCCGCTGCCACAGAGGCGGTTGACGGTGTAGGCGGGAACGTTCTCGGGCAGTCCGGCGGCGATGCCCACGCGGCGTGCGTTGTAGGCGTCTGGGCCGACCTGGCCGATGCAGCCCATGACGACCTCGTCGATGTCTTCGGGTGCAACGCCGGCGCGGCTCAGCGCAGCCTTGGCTGCTGCGGCACCCAGCTCGTGTGCGGGTACGTCCTTGAAGACGCCGCCGAAGCTACCGACGGGGGTCCTGGCCCCGTCGACGATGACGATCGGTTCGGGTGTGGTCATGATTGTCCCCATCTGCTGTGCTCACGTCGATTTCTCTGTCCGTGGCCGATACTAGGACATCTAAGTATCTCGCAGATGGGGACGTTGGTGTCAGGGTGTGGGAGCGCTCTCGGACACGGGTACAACCTCGGCGTCGGCGCCTTCGGCGTCCTCGGTCTCTTTGTGGTTCCGGTATCGGTAGAGCCCGATGCCCACGAGGATCGCTGCGAGCCCCAGGGACACGATCATCTGGCTGCGCGTCGAGTCCAGGGTGAGCATGCCGATGCAGAGCGCGATGATGGCGGCGATCGTCGCGTAGGTCAGGTACGGGAAGAACCACATCTTGAGTTCCAGCTCCTGGCCCGAAGCTTCGAGCTTGCGGCGGGTGCGCAGCTGGGACACCGAGATGACCAGCCAGACGAACAGCGCGATCGCACCGGAGGAGTTGACCAGGAACAGGAAGACCTTGTCCGGGGAGAGGTAGTTCATGCCGACGGTCAGGAAGCCGACGATCGTCGAGACCAGGACAGCGCGCATCGGGACGCCGGTCTTCTCGATACGTGAGAGCGACTTGGGGGCGTCGCCGCGGCCGGCGAGAGAGAAGATCATGCGGCTCGCGGTGTAGAGACCGGAGTTGAGGCAGGACAGAACCGACGTGAGGACGACGACGTCCATGATGTTGCCCGCGGCCGGAATGCCGTAGGAGTCCATGACGGCGACGTACGGGCTGAGCGCGACCGATGCGCTGTCCCAGGGAAGCAGAGTGACGACCACCGCGATCGAGCCGATGTAGAAGATGAGAATTCGCCAGACGACGGACTTGACGGCAGCGCGAACAGCTTCGAGCGGGTTGGCCGATTCACCGGCGGCGATGGTGGCGATTTCGGCGCCGAAGAACGAGAACACGACCACAAGGACTGCGGCGAGCATGGCTCCTGTTCCGTTCGGCAGGAAACCGCCGTGACCGGTCAGGTTGGTCATTCCCGGTGCTTCGACGCCGGGCATCCATCCGCAGATCGCCACGATGCCCATGCCGAGGAACGCGATGATGGCGACGACCTTGATGGAAGCGAACCAGAACTCGAACTCGCCGAACGACTTGACCGAGATGATGTTGGTCAGCGTCAGCACGATCATCAGAATCAGAGCCCAGGTCCACTGGGGAACGCCGGGAACCCAACGATTCATGATGAGGGCACCGGCGGTGGCCTCGATGCCGAGCACGATGATCCAGAACCACGCGTACAGCCAGCCGATCGAGAAGCCCGCCCAGCGGCCGATGGCCTTGTCGGCGTACGACGAGAACGAGCCGGTTTCCGGCGACGCTGCCGACATCTCGCCGAGCATGCGCATCACGAGGATGACGACTACGCCGGCCAACGCGTAGGAAACCAGGACACCCGGTCCCGTCTCCTGGATCGCCACACCGGAGCCGACGAACAGTCCGGCGCCGATGACGCCCGCGATCGCAATCATCGACAGATGCCGCTTCTTCAGCGTGTGCTGAAGTGCCGGCTGGTCTGTACTGGACATCAGTACTCCTTGTGGGCTGTTCGGGAGGGTGGATCTCGGTGACGCTCTTCTGGAGCGCATTTTCGATAGCGCCAGTGTCGGACCTTCGGCAAGCTCGCGTCAGGCTCCACTTTGTACAAACGTGACCGCAGGCACTACAAAGTGGCGAGTTCGAGGTGTCAGACTGGACCCATGCCCATCACGCTCCGCCAGCTTTGTGCGACCGAACAGTTCGGCCTTCGCGTCCTGGCTGGGCACGACCAGCTCGATCGCACCCTGACCTGGGCACATGTCTCCGAACTTCCCGACCCGACGCCCTTCCTCGACGGCGGCGAACTACTACTCATCACCGGGGTGTCGCTACCGACGACGGCCGCGGAAACAACGCGATTCGTACGGACCCTGGTGGCGGCCGGAATTGCCGGAATCGGTTTCGGAACCGGCCTCGGATACGAGCAGGCGCCGCAGACTCTGGTGGATGCGGCCACCCGTTTCAGTGTGCCCCTACTCGACGTCCCATTGCGAACACCTTTCATCGCCCTGACCAAAGCGGTGTCGAAGGCGCAATCCGACGACGACATGAAAGCGCTGCGCAGCAACTACCAGAGCCTTCGGCGACTACTTCAAGCTGCAGTGACGGTCAACGGCACCCGGGCAGTCGTACGACGGGTGGCGGAATTGATCGGCGGATGGGCGGCCCTGCTGGACTCGGCCGGCCATACCGTCGAGATCTCACACACCGCTGCTGCCGCAGGAATCGAGCGAACGGCTCCCGAGCGCGACGCCCGCCCGATGGAAGTCAGTTTCCTCACGAGTGAGAACGAGGACGTCATCTCGCACCCTTTGATGACGTCGAGGGGAAAGCTGATGGGGTATCTCGTCGCCGGCTGCCCCGGCGCCGTCGGCTCTCTGAATCAGGGCATCGTCATCGCCGCCGCGTCTCTGCTCACGTTGATGACGGCTCGAACCCGAGATGCGCAGTTGACGATGAACCACTTGCGTACCGTGGCGATGCATCAGCTGTTCGAAGGACAGAATGCGCTCGCCCGCAACATCTCCGGGGAACTGTGGGGAGGATTTCCGGTCGAACCTTTCCAGGTCTTCCACGTAGCGGGCCCGAGTGGCCTGCTCGAGAGCGTGTCCGTCTCACTGCTCGACGGTCTCAGCCGCGATCTGGCGTTCGGCATCACCGACGGAGCGTTGATCGCCGTCGTCTCGGCTACCGACAGCGGGCGAATCCTCGCCCGTGTCAACGAAATCGACGTAACCGTCGGCGTGTCGGACATGCTGTGGTGGGACGATCTCTCGCGCGCCAGACGCCAAGCCGCGCAGGCAGCAGCCGAGGCCGGCGCCCGCAACCTGCCTTCGATGCGGTTCGCCGAACTCTCGGAGAGCGGATTGTCCGCGTTTCTCGATCAGGATCGCTCGACGGCATTCGCGGCGGCACACTTGCGCCCGCTTCTGGAAGCGAAGGGCGGTAGCGATCTCTACCGAACCTTGGCCATGTGGTTGGCACACAACGGCGTGGGCGACGCCGCAGCCACAGCGCTGAATATTCATCGGCATACGTTGCGCAGCAGACTCGCTCGGATCGAGAGTCTTCTCCAACTGGACCTCGGCTCCCCCACGGAACGTGCGGAGTTGTGGCTCGAGTACCGCTTGCTCGGCGACGCTCCGACCATCTGACCGACAACCAATGAGCCCTGAACGACCTGAAGGGCCTCCGCCGGGTTACGGCAGAGACCCTTCAGAGTCGATACGTGCGAGTCGCTACCGACCGACCTTCCCCTAGCTTCCGCCCGTCGGTATCCACTCGCGGAGCACGTTGGCATCAACTACCTGCGCACCCAAAACCTTTGTCCAGATGATGGTTCCGTTTTCGTAGACACGGAAAGTGCCTGCTTCGGAGGGCAACTGCATCTCCGGGCCGGCAGGAGCACCGAGAGAGCCGCTTTCACCGCCGAGCTCCCGATACTTCTTCTCGATCTGCGTCTCCGTAACCGTACCCGATGGATCGTCGGATGGCGAATTGGATTCCGGCACTGTCGATTCCGAATCCGGTGCCACTACCACACCAGCGCCGTGGCCGACGGTAAACCAGTCCGATTTCAGGCCGAGTTTCTGACGGAACTGCATTCCGGTGGCGCCAACAGTTGCATCTGTTCCGACCACCTCGACTGCCGTCACTCGCCCGCCGTCGGTACCGAATCCGTTGCGCGAGAGAATCTTGAGCGATTGCAGCTCGCCCACATCGAAGGCGTCCGCAATCTCACCCGCGGTCAGATTCACTGTCCAGTCGTGATTGGGCGAAAGGGCGTCACCGAGATCCTCGACGGCCGGGAATTCACCGCCGGAGCTGTAACCTCCTGTGGACGAAGAGAATTCGGTGGCAACAATCTTGCCGTCACGCGACAGAACGGCGCCGGCGGTGGACCGAACGGCTTCAGTGGTCCGGGGATCTTCCTTGCCAGCTCCGCCGTAGACCTGGCAGTCCTGAGTGTCGCACGTGTCGGCGTACGAGCTGCGATGCTCGGTCGCAGCGTACGAGCGCGCCGCCACGGCTTGCGCCCGTAGTGCTTCGGCCCCACCGGAATCGGCCCATTCGGCTTTCGCCTCGACCGGCACCACGCCGAGCAGGTAGTCCTCCATGTCGAGGAGATTGACCGTCCGAGCCGAGCCGTTGTCGAGCACTACGCCGAGGGCGCCGCGATAGGGCGCGTCGTTGTTGCACAGCTTCAGGAACTGGTCGGCGGGTCGATCGGGACTGAGATCCACAGGATCCACCCACGGATGCTCGGTGACCGCTTCCCAGACAACCCCGCCACCACACCCGCTGGTGACAACCACCTGCGCACCGCCACCGGGCAGTGCAGTGAGATGGGCAGCCTCGCCCGGCGCGGTGCGCTGACCGTTGACCACGAGGCCGGCGTCGGAGTAGACGTCGAGCGTCGAGTTGTCCTGGGCTGTGAGCCGCACACTCATCTGGGCGGGCGGCAAGGAGTCCAGGACGGTTCCGCCGTAGTAGTGACTGAGGATTCGCTCGCCGGACCAGCCGTCGTTCTTGGCGTAGCCGTAAGCGCCCCACTGCCCCATTCCGCGGCCGTGTCCGTTGCCATGACCGGAGAGCGTGAATTGTGTATCGGCGGCGACGGCGTGCAGGATCGATGGCTCGTCAGCGCGGATTTGCGTGAAACCTCCGATCGCGACGCCGAGCGCAAGAGCCGGAACGAGACCGAGGACCGAGACCCGCATCAGCGAGGTTCGCCTCCCGGGTCCGCCCACCAGAAAGCGACCTGCGCGACCGGACACAGGCTTCTTACCTGCAGTTCCGCTTCTTCCGCTTCTCGCCATCAATGCTCTCCTCATCGCTACCGGCCTCACGAGTCCGCGAAGTCGGTACTTCGCGCGCAGGCCAGTCCACAACGATTTAACTAAAGTCTCACCCTAAGGTTGAGCGTTATGGACTTTTGTGACTAGTGTGGCAAGAGTGTTTGGAGTTAGCAACACCAGTCACACGAGTCACATCAGCATCACGAGTTGCAGACGTACGCGTCCGAAAACTGGAGTTCAACCCCAGAACATGGCATCCGACCTGCTCGGATCCGGTTTTGAAGGATTCCGTTCACGGCCGTCATCGGCCCTGAAGTTCGCTCGCAAGTAACTACAACCGAGGAGTAATCCCTTGCCACACCGTCGACCGAAGCCCTCGCTCGTACTCGGGGCTGTAGCCGCAGTGGCTGTCGCAAGTCCTTTTGCGGTCTACGGCTTCACGAGCACTACGTCCGATGTACGTTCCGCGAACGAAACGACGTCAGTAGCAGTGCCGACCCAGATCGCAGAGGTGCTCCTCGCGTCGGTGCCCGACATCATCATTCCGGTCAAGGAGCTGACCGGTCTCGATCTCCCCGACATCAACCTGGGCGATCTCAGAAACCTCAAGCTCCCGACCGAAATCCCGCTACCTCCAGGGATCACGTTGCCGACCGAGCTCTTCCCGGCACCCGCTGCTCCCGGTGCCCCGACCGAAACCGCTCCGGTTCCTTCCGAGGAAGAGCCAGGTGCCGTGGTCAAGGAAGTCACCCGCGACACTCCGTTCAGCATGGTCGCGTTGACCTCGGACACGCTCGCTTCGGCGCAGTCCAAGGTCCGCGCCCTGGCCGAAGACGGCACCTGGGGTCCGTGGTTCACCCCTGACGCCATCGACTCCGCCAGTTCGGATCAGGCCACCAACGCCGGTACCGCCACCGAACCTGTCTTCGTCGGCGCCACCAAGTCCATCCAGATCCTCACCCCGCAGGGTGTCGCTGCCCCCGCGGCCGAAGCTGTGCCGGCTCCGGAAGCCGCACCCGCACCTGTCGAAGCACCTGCTGAAGCGCCTGTGCCTGCCGAAGCGCCGGCCGAAGCACCTGTGCCTGCGGAAGCACCCGCAGCCACCGGCGAACTCGGGTACACCCCGGCTTCGGTGTCCAAGCCGCTTCGCCAGGCGACGACGGCAGCAGATGCCGTTACCGCAGTGTTGATCGATCCGGGTACCAGCGACGCGGACAGCAATCTGCAGGCAGTCGCGGCACCGCTCGGCGGCAGTGGACCCTCCGTCATCACCCGCGCACAGTGGGGAGCCGACGAGTCACTTCGCTGCGACTCCCCCACGTACGACGACTTCACCGGTGGAGCAACCGTTCACCACACCGCGGGCAGCAACAACTACACCAAGGAAGAATCGGCTGGCATCGTCCGCTCGATCTACGCCTACCACGCACGCACTCTCGGCTGGTGCGACGTCGGATACAACGTCCTCGTCGACAAGTACGGTCAGACCTTCGAAGGCCGCGCAGGCGGACTCGACAAAGCAGTTCAGGGCGCGCACGCCGGCGGCTTCAACGAGAACACCACCGGTATCGCGATGATGGGTGACTACTCCACCGTCGAGCCTTCGCAGGCGACGCTCAACGCCGTCGGCAAGTTCCTCGGTTGGAAGCTCGGCCTGGCCGGCCTCGACCCGAAGGGCCGAACGACGATGTACTCCGAGGGCACGGAATTCACTCCGTACCCGCAGGGCGCAGCAGTGGATCTGCCGATCATCTTCGCCCACCGCGACGTCGGAAACACGGCTTGCCCTGGTGATGCCGCATACGCACACATGAACGACATCCGGAACATCGCGGCCGCGAATATCGGCGGATCGTTGAACCCGTCGAACCCCTCCAATCCGTCGACGCCTGCGCCCAAGCCGACCACTCCGGTCGACACGGTCACCGGTGGCACCGGATCGTCGATCCCGGATCTGGTCACCCAGATTCTGAAGATCACCGACAATTCACCGCTCGCGCAGAAGTGGATCGCCGAAGGTGGTGACCTCGGACGCCTCGGCCAGGCGCTGTCCGGAATCCTGCAGGCGAAGCTCGGCAACCAGGGTGCGTTGTTCCAGAACGGCGCTGTCTACACCTCACCCAACGGCGGAGTGTTCACCGTGCTCGGCGAGATCTTCAAGTCGTGGCAGAGCTTCGGTTCCGACGCGGGTGAACTCGGATTGCCGATCTCGGACGAATACTCGATCCCGGACGGCCTGCGCAGCGACTTCGAGAACGGTTCGCTGATCTTCAACCAGATCACCGGCATGGTCACGAAGGTCCTCAAGACCTACAACGAGACCTTTGCCCAGGAAATGGCCAACAGCGCGCCTGTCGGCTGACACTCGCGCAGTACACGTCCTCGGGCGCTGGTGGGTTCTACGACCACCAGCGCTCGAGGACTTTTGCGACCCCGTGCGCCGAATTGGTGTCGGTGACCTCGTCGGCTGCGGCTTTGGCTTCGGGGTGAGCGTTGCCCATGGCAACGCCGAGGCGTGCCATCCCCAGCATCGGGATGTCGTTGGGCATGTCCCCGAAGGCAACCAGACCCGACAGGTCGAAGCCGAACCTTTCGGCCGCGGCAACCAGGCCGGACGCTTTCGTGATTCCCGGCGCCGAGAGTTCGATCAGTCCGTTCTCGGTGGAGTACGTCATGTCGGCGAGCGCACCGACGTGCGGGGCGAGCGTGTCGTACATCGCCGTGCTGGTCATGCCTGGACGGCGAATCAGGAGTTTGACGGCCGGCGCCGCAAGCACTTCGTCCTCGGACATCTCGGTGTTGTCCGGGTTGAGCCAGGCGTGTTCGTAATCTGGTGAGCTGACGAACTGTGGGGTGGCGGCGTCGTGTGCGCTCTCCCCCACCCGTTCCGCGGCCAATCCCGACCCGGGAAGTGCAACCAGAGCCAGCTCGGAGAGTTCGGTGAGTGCGTCGACCGACAAGGTCGCGGCGCTGAGGACGCGGTCGGCGTAACTGTCGTAGACAACAGCACCGTTTGCGCAGACCGCGAGTGGCGCGTATCCCAAACCTTCGACGACGGGCGAAATCCATCGCGGAGGACGTCCGGTGGCCAGCAGGAACGGCGTGCCGGATTCGACGACGGCATGCACGGCGGCGCGGGTGCGGGCACTGACCAACTCGTCGTGATCGATGAGGGTGCCGTCGACATCGGTCGCAACCAAGGTTGGGCGGTCAGGGCTGATACGACGGTCTGGGCTCACACCGCCATTGTGCCTGCCCGGTACGACGGTCTCGCTCAGCGCGCCCGCTTCGCGCGTTCCTGTGCGTCCATGGCCGCGGCTTCCGCCGGCGTCGGCGCGCCACCGCCGAGTCGGCGAGGCACCCAGTACGCCCCGGGTTCGTGCACGAATCCGTCCTGAACGTGGCGCAGGATCGCATCCATCTCGATGCGCAGGATCTCGCTCAGCGCTTCGGCGGGCTCGACCGGATCGATCGGTGCACCCACCTCCACCGAGATCGGGAAATGATTGCGGCCCAGATTTTTCGGTCCGCCCTTGGTGACGATCCGCTGGGCGCCCCAGACGATCAGCGGAATTATCGGCACGCCGGCGTCGATGGCCATCCGAGCTGCTCCGGATTTCATTTCCTTGATCTCGAAGCTCCGGCTGATCGTCGCTTCCGGGTAGACGCCCACCAATTCGCCACGCTCGAGGGCGTCGACTCCGGCTCGATACGCCTGCGCTCCGGCGGAGCGGTCCACTTCGATGACGCCGCATCCACGCATGAGGAAGCCGAGGACCTTGTTGTCCGCCAGCTCAGCCTTGGCCATCACTCTGAGCTTGCGTTTCGCGGTGCCGACCGCCAGGGCCGCCGGTATGAAATCGAGGTAACTCGTGTGGTTGATCGCGATGACGGCACCGCCGGACACCGGGACGTGTTCCGTCCCGGTGCGGGTGACTTTCACGCCCTGGAAACCGCTCAGACCACGCGCGACTACCTCGACGGCGGTGTAAACGGGTTCGAAGGACATGGGTCAGCCTTCGGACTTCCGCGCCTCACGTGCTTTGGCTTTCGCCTCGGCCTCGTCGGCATCCATCTTGTCGGCCTGCTCGAGCGTCGGCGCGCTGCCACCGAGGCGGGCCGGTACCCAGTACTCGCCGGCGGGATGGTCGTAGTCCTTCTGCAGATCGAGTAGCAACTCCTGCATCGTCGACCGTAGCTTCGCCGTCAGCTCACTCGCCGGTTCGAAAGGTGCAATCGGCTCGCCGACGGCAATGGAGATGGGAGTGTTGGTGCGGCCCAAACGCTTCGGATAACCCTTCGTCCACACGCGCTGAGCGCCCCAGATGACGACGGGAACGATCGGGACGCCCGCCTCGATCGCCATCCGGGCGGCTCCGGACTTGAATTCCTTGATCTCGAAGCTCCGACTGATCGTCGCTTCGGGGTACACGCCCACCAATTCACCGCGCTTCAGGAAATCTACGGCCGCCTTGTAGGAGTCGGCGCCCGCGCCGCGGTCGACCGGGATGTGCTTGAGGGCCCGCATGATCGGTCCGGAGATCTTGTTGTCGAAGACCTCCTTCTTCGCCATGAACCGGATGTAGCGCTTGGGGGTCCGCGCCGGCAGTCCCGCATACGTGAAGTCCATGTATCCGGTGTGGTTGATCGCGATCACGGCGCCACCGGACGCCGGGATGTTCTGCTCTCCCTTGACGGAGAACTTCAGGCCCTCGAAAGCGAAGACGGTACGGGCGATGCCGATGACTGTTCTGTAAACGGGATCCACAGTTCGCTAGCGTAGACGGGAATCCGTGATCTGACCCGCAGCAGTTATGGGGTGGATGTTGGTCAGAATGTCGCAAAAGGGGCGTAAGAACGAATGAAGTCGGCAGGACGAGCGGCAGTGGGGGCAGTCGCACTCGCCATGACGTTGGCGATAACCGCATGTGAGGACGACGGACGGACAGGAATCCTGACGGACGAACCGTCTCCGCCTACGACGGAAACCACGACGACAACCACTCTCGCGCCCACGACCACCACTGCGCCCGCCACGCCGGTCGCGCCACCTCCGGTTGGTGACGTGCCCGGTAATCCGGCTGCTGCGCCGGCCTTGGCGGCCTGGGCAACGGACCTGGTGTCTTTGGACGTCGACGCGCTCACGAACGCATGCTGGACGATGCCGCCCACAACAATTGCCGACCGATACTCGGATGTGCCCGCCATCTTGACGGCCATCGCCGCGCCAGGTGTCGACGGCCAGTACGCGGTCACCTGGAGTGGCGGCGGACTCTCCGTCGCCGCCAAACGCTCGGAGATCGCTTCCGGCTATGCGTGCCCGTTCGTCTTCCCTGCGGGGCAATCCAACTTCTACACCCCGGCCGACGCTTCCCATGCCGTCGTCCGGTTTCTCTCACGCGCCACGGGACGGCCGGTCAACACCCGCGACGTCGAGACGTTCTATCCGCTGATCTGCCCAGGCAACAGCCCCTGGGATCCGGACGGCACCGGCGCCACCGGCCAGCCGCCGCTCAAGCTCGATCCGAATCAACTGGCCGGTATCAAGTCTTTTGATGCCGCCGCCGCAACAGTCACCCCGGTTCGCGGCGACTACCTCCGTGTCACCCTGCCCGTCACTGACGGGATCGGTAACTCACGCCCGATGCAGTTCACCCTGTCGATCGGCCCCGAGGGATACTGCCTCGGGGCCGCGACCTGAACTGTTCCGGTCAGGAACCGAAGGGAAGGAAATCGCTCGAGCCAGCGCTGCCTGAACCGAGGCTGCCCGTGCCACCGCCGGTTGCAGCCTTGATCTGAATTGCGTGGGCCGCCGAGGTGGAGCCTGTGAATCCGGCTGCGCCGCTGTAGATTGCCGAAATCGAATGCGCGCCGGTTGTGGCGAAGGCGTGGTTCAGCGCCGCGATCCCGTTGACCACTGGCACAGCGTCACCGATCGGGGTGTCCCCATCCATGAACTGCACCGTTCCACCGTTCTGCACCGAACTGACAGTCGCCGACAAGGTCACCGACTTGTTCACCACAGCATCGGCAGGCGCCGTCACCACTGTCTCCGTGGTGACATCCGAAGGCACAGGGTCCGTTACATTCACCGTCCGCGCCTGGGCCGAGGACCCGACTACACCGGCTCCTCCCGAGTAAACCGCCGTGATGCTGTGCGCACCCGCAGAGGTAAACGTATGCGACAGACCAGCAGCGCCGGCCGTAACCGGTTCAGGACCGCCGATCGCGCCGCCACCGTCGTAGAACTGCACGGTTCCGACGCCGACAGCGTCATCCGACGACGTTCGGACTGTTGCCCACAAGTCGGTCGCCACACCAGTTTTGGCATCGGTGGGGATATTCAGTTCGACGACGGATTCCTGGTCGGCAACACTCACCTGAACTGACTTCGCACTCGCAACCGAGTTCTTGAATCCGGAACCAGCGGTGAAGTCCGCGGTAATGCTCTGAGCACCAGCAGCATCGAAGATGTGCGAGAGCGTCGCGGTCCCACCGGAAACTGTCACCGGTGAACCAATGGCCGTGCCGTTCGACTTGAACTGCACCGTGCCCACAGCGTTGTTCGGAGCAACCGTCGCGGTCAGATCAACCGCCGCACCCGTAGTTGCCGTAGCGGGAACCGAGAGCGACGTCGTGGTCTCGACATCGACCGGAGCCGGATCCGAAACGGTCACCGTCTGAGCCGACGCCGACGAACTCACAAAGCCAGCACCGGCAGTGAAGTCCGCCGTAACACTCTGAGCACCAGCAGCATCGAACGAATGCGACAGCGTCGCGGTTCCACCGGAAACTGTCACCGGTGAACCAATGGCCGTGCCGTTCGACTTGAACTGCACCGAACCCACCGCATTGTTCGGAGCAACCGTCGCAGTCAGATCAACCGCCGCGCCCGTGATCGCCGTCGCCGGAACCGAGAGCGACGTCGTCGTCTCCACATCCACCGGAGCCGGATCCGAGACCGTCACTGTCTGAGCCGACGCCGACGAACCCACAAACCCCGCACCAGCGATGAAGTCAGCCGTAACGCTCTGCGCGCCAGCGGCATCGAACGCGTGCGACAGCGTCGCAACACCCGCGGAGACTGCCACCGGCGTGCCGATCGCCGTGCCGTTCGACTTGAACTGCACCGAACCGACAGCGTTGTTCGGAGCCACGGTCGCCGTCAGATCAACAGCCGCACCCGTGATCGCCGTCGCCGGAACCGACAACGACGTCGTCGTCTCGACATCCACCGGAGCCGGATCAGAGACCGTCACCGTCTGAGCCGACGCCGACGAACTGACAAACCCTGCACCGGCGGTGAAATCCGCCGTAACACTCTGAGCGCCAGCAGCATCGAACGAATGCGACAGCGTCGCAACACCCGCGGAGACTGCCACCGGAGTGCCGATCGCAGTGCCGTTCGACTTGAACTGCACCGTGCCCACCGCATTGTTCGGAGCAACCGTCGCAGTCAGATCAACCGCGCTGCCCGTGATCGCAGCAGCCGGAACTTGAAGCGTTGTAGTCGTACTCAGCGCTGAGCTCGAGATCTCGATGGTCTGAGCTTGCGCGGTCGAACCACCAAAACCTGCAGTGCCTGAGTAGACCGCAGTGATCGAGTGCGATCCCGTCGTAGTGAACGTGTGATCCAGGGTCGCCGCTCCGGCAGTCACCGCGATCGGTCCGCCGATGTCTGTGCCACCGTCCTTGAACTGGACCGTTCCGCCGTCAGCTGCCGGAGAGATGTTTGCGGTCAGCGCGACCGAGGTCTGCTCGACGGCGCTGCTCGGAACTGTCAGCGCCGTGGTCGTCTGTACATCGGCAGCAGCCACGCTCACTGTGCGCGCCGGTGACGTTGAGGTCAGGAACTCGAGAACTCCGTCGTACACAGCGGTGATGGAGTGATCTCCCGCCGCGGTGAATGTATGCGGCAGTGTGGCAACGCCATTGGCGACGGCCACCGGGGCGCCGATGTCAGTCCCGCCATCCTTGAACTGAACGGTGCCGCCTGTCGGCGCCGGGGAGACCTGCGCAATCAAATCCGTCGATTGACCGATCGTTGCCGACGCGCCGGACGTCACTGCGGTCGTGGTCGCCGCCTGCGAGACGACGTTGACGGTGGCCAATGCCTGACCACCCGCATTCAACCCACCACCACTCGAATCGCGCGGAGAGCAGTTGTACCGCTCCCAGTACCCCGGCCAAAGGGTCTCGTACTGCAAGAACGTGAATGCATTCTTCGGCGAATTGAACGCACCCGAATCACCATCTGTGGCACGCAACTTCGGCTGCACCGTACTACCCGCGGCACCGGCAACCACCGTCACGTCGATCGCGGGCAACCGGAAGGTCTTCCCCGCCCCTACCTCGATTCCACCGTCACTGTTCTTGCTCGTGCTCGGGCCGTTACCGCCCTTGTTGTTTGAGTCAGCAGTCTGATTGTTCCCCGAAATACGCAGATGCGTACCCGCGCCATCTGGCGAACCGCCGTCGTTGATCCGAATCACCGACGGAGTCACACCGGACAAATTCGACGAAGTACCTGCCACGACCTGAGCATCCACCAACGACACCCCTGCAGGTATATCGAAGTCGTACTTGAGCCGCGTCCACTTACCGACACTGCGGCCTGCGTGCCCACCCGTCGGCACCGACATCACATTCGGTTGAACCCGATAGGTGAACGTCGACCCCGCCACCACTTTCTCCGGCGCAGACACCGTCGCACCCGTCGAATGAAACACATCCGCGATATCAACAGCCAGATGTTCATAACCATCGCAACCCAGCTTGAACCCGATCGTGTTCTCCACCGCGGGAGATGACGTCGGAGCAGCCGAAGCAACACCACCTGCCACCAGCACGCCACCGACCAACGCTGCCACCACAACCGCGGAACTTCTTCTCACCAACACGAACTCTCCTCAGCTAGCAACAGACGTGGATCGGGAACCGCACGGAAGGAGGTCACTCGAACAGAGCGGAAATCAGAATGGAGCTGGACGCTCGTACAGTACCCGTCGAAAGTAGTACTTGTATCAGTTATTTCAGACAAATATTCACGAATTGCCGATAGTTCTGCTAACGACCAATCATCGATTCGCGAAGAGCGATGCCCCTTGCACCCGTCGGGCGCAAGGGGCATCACCTCATCGGAGAATCAGGACCCGAACGGCAGCGACAACGATCCGAGCGAACCGAAGTCACCGCCCCCGTTACCGACGTTCACAACCGATGCAGTCGACGTGGAACCCGTGACGCCCTGGGCTCCGCTGTAGACCGCGGTGATCGAATGGTTGCCGGTCGTGGTGAAGGTGTGGCTCAACACAGCCTGCCCACCGACAACATCGACGGCCGTTCCGATCGGAGTCGTTCCATCGAAGAACTGGACGGTTCCCGACGTCGCGCCGGAAGAACTGACCACAGCCTTCAGCTGCACCGACGTGCCGACCTTTGCCGAAGACGGAGCCGTCAACGACGTAGAGCTTTCGACATCCGACGGGGTCGGAACCGTGACATTGACGTCGACGGATTCCGCGGTGGACGACGTGAACACGCCGGAGCCACTGAATACAGCCGAGACTACAAAGGTGCCTTCTGCTCCGAACACGTGCGGCAGCTTGGCAACTCCGTCAACAACCGCGACCGGGGCACCCTGATCGACTCCACCGATCTTGAACTGAACCGTTCCGCCGGACGGCACCAGGGCGTCCGAGGGATCTTCGGACACTGTCGCGAAGAGATCAACAGGCAGTCCGACCTTGGCTTCACCCTGAACGCTCAGAACCGTCTTCGTCGCCTTGTCGATCGGAGCCGGATCGGAGACCGTCACCGTCTGAGCCGACGCCGACGAACTGACAAACCCTGCACCAGCGGTGAAGTCCGCCGTAACACTCTGAGCGCCAGCAGCATCGAACGAATGTGACAGCGTCGCGGTTCCACCGGAAACCGTCACCGGCGAACCGATCGCAGTGCCATTCGACTTGAACTGCACCGTACCGACAGCGTTGTTCGGAGCCACCGTTGCCGTCAGATCAACCGCAGTACCCGTGATCGCCGTCGCCGGAACCGAGAGCGACGTCGTGGTCTCGACATCGACCGGAGCCGGATCAGAAACCGTCACCGTCTGAGCGGACGCCGAGGAGCTGACGAACCCTGCACCGGCGGTGAAGTCCGCCGTAACACTCTGAGCGCCAGCGGTATCGAAGGAATGTGACAGCGTCGCGGTTCCACCGGAAACCGTCACCGGCGAACCGATCGCAGTGCCGTTCGACTTGAACTGCACCGTACCGACAGCGTTGTTCGGAGCCACCGTTGCCGTCAGATCAACCGCAGTACCCGTGATCGCCGTCGCCGGAACCGAGAGCGACGTCGTGGTCTCGACATCGACCGGAGCCGGATCAGAAACCGTCACCGTCTGAGCCGATGCCGAGGAGCTGACGAACCCTGCACCGGCGGTGAAGTCCGCCGTAACACTCTGAGCGCCAGCGGTATCGAAGGAATGTGACAGCGTCGCGGTTCCACCGGAAACCGTCACCGGCGAACCGATCGCAGTGCCGTTCGACTTGAACTGCACCGTACCGACAGCGTTGTTCGGAGCCACCGTTGCCGTCAGATCAACCGCCGTACCCGTGATCGCCGTCGCCGGAACCGAGAGCGACGTCGTGGTCTCCACATCGACCGGAGCCGGATCCGAAACGGTCACCGTCTGAGCGGACGCCGACGAGCTGACAAAGCCAGCACCGGCGGTGAAGTCAGCGGTAACACTCTGAGCGCCAGCAGCATCGAACGAATGCGACAGCGTCGCAACACCCGACGCGACTGCCACCGGCGAACCGATCGCCGCACCGTTCGACTTGAACTGCACCGTACCGACAGCGTTGTTCGGAGCCACCGTTGCCGTCAGATCAACCGCAGTACCCGTGATCGCCGTAGCCGGAACCGACAGCGACGTCGTGGTCTCCACATCGACCGGAGCCGGATCCGAGACCGTCACCGTCTGAGCAGACGCCGACGAGCTGACGAACCCTGCACCGGCAGTGAAGTCAGCGGTAACACTTTGTGCACCAGCAGCATCGAACGCGTGGCTCAATGTCGCAACACCCGACGTGACCGTCACCGGCGAACCAATGGCCGTGCCGTTCGACTTGAACTGCACCGTACCGACAGCATTGTTCGGAGCCACCGTTGCCGTCAGATCAACCGCCGTACCCGTGATCGCCGTCGCCGGAACCGAGAGCGACGTCGTGGTCTCGACATCGACCGGAGCCGGATCCGAAACGGTCACCGTCTGAGCAGACGCCGACGAGCTGACAAACCCTGCACCGGCAGTGAAGTCAGCGGTAACACTTTGTGCACCAGCAGCATCGAAGGAATGCGACAGCGTCGCAACACCCGCGGAGACTGCCACCGGCGAACCAATGGCCGTGCCGTTCGACTTGAACTGCACCGTACCGACAGCGTTGTTCGGAGCCACCGTTGCCGTCAGATCAACAGCCGTACCCGTGATCGCCGTCGCGGGAACCGAGAGCGACGTCGTGGTCTCGACATCGACCGGAGCCGGATCCGAAACGGTCACCGTCTGAGCAGACGCCGACGAGCTGACAAACCCTGCACCGGCAGTGAAGTCCGCCGTAACACTCTGAGCGCCAGCGGCATCGAAGGAATGTGACAGCGTCGCGGTTCCACCGGAAACCGTCACCGGCGAACCGATCGCAGTGCCATTCGACTTGAACTGCACCGTACCCACAGCATTGTTCGGAGCAACCGTCGCAGTCAGATCAACCGCCGTACCCGTGATCGCCGTCGCCGGAACCGAGAGCGACGTCGTGGTCTCGACATCGACCGGAGCCGAAGCAATGCTGATTGTCGCGAGCGGACCCGCGCCGGCATTGAGCGGTGTGGTGTCCTTGTTCTCGCGGGGCGAGCAACGGGTCGGCGCCCACTGTGTACCAAGGAAACTCGCCTTTGCGAGCTGAGTGCTGAAGTTTTCGCTGGCACCGAGGTTGCCGGCCGTACCCGCGGTCCTCACCTTCGGTTGGATCACTCCCGTCGCACCAGCGACCATTGTTACGTCGACTGCGGGAAGCCGGAACCAGGTGTCTCCGTTTCCGTTTGTCGAGCCATCGAGGTTCTTCTTGGACTTCGGTACTCGAATACCTCCCTCCGAGTTGGTACTCGTCGTCGGACTGTTGCCGATCACCTGGTTGTTTCCGGACAGCCGAAGGATCCCGCCGCTACCGTCGACGTTGCCAGAGTCGTTGACCCTGAGAACGTTCGGTGCGACGCTGTCGAGTCCGACCGAGGTGCCCGCGACGACGGCCGCGGAAACGAACGTCGCGTTGGCCGGGATTGCGTAGTCGACCTTGAGACGTGACAGGTTCGTAGTCGTCGCGCCGGAATCCTTGTCCGGATACGACGTTCCGCTCGGCTGAATTCGGTAGGTGAAAGTCTCGCCGGGTTGGACAGAAGCGGGTGCGTCGACCGTGATGAGGTTGTCGGTGACCTTGTGGACGTCTCCGATGATGGAGCCTGCGACACACGCTGTTTTGAAACCGGTGGTCGAGATCGCGGCGGATGCGGGCGTGCCGATCAGCAGCATCCCCGCGACCATGGCGGTTCCGGTTATGGGCACGGCGAATCGCCGCAACTGAGAGATTTGGGGCATGGGCACTTCCTTCGGAAGGGCAAACATAAGCAGTGGATTCGGACAAAACGTGTGCGCGCCGTCACAACATAACGAAAAAACTAGTACGTGTACTACTTTTGGCAAGACACTTGTCCAATTCACCCCGGACTCACCCTCACATCACCTGACGGGGGATAAAAAAGCAGGGTATGGAAGCCCGATTGAACGCAAAACTAACGCCAAAGCGGTCTATCGACAACGCTTTTGGTGGTCAACTCGTCAATCGGCGGGAAAAATTTGATATTCCGCCAGTTCAGAAAAAGTTCCAAACCTACCAGTACGAAAGTACGAATCAGGGCCGCGACGGAGTCCGTCGCGGCCCTGATTGTGTTTGTTCAGTGTGTCAGCGAAGCACATCCGTGCCGACGAACGGCACCAATGCCTCGGGCACTCGCACCGAGCCGTCGGCCTGCTGATGGTTCTCGAGAATCGACACGATCCAGCGCGTCGTTGCCAGGGTGCCGTTGAGAGTGGCAGCCGTCTGCGGCTTGCCGTTCTCGTCGCGGTACCGAACTCCGAGGCGGCGGGCCTGGAAAGTCGTGCAGTTGGACGTCGATGTCAGCTCGCGGTAGGTGCCCTGCGTCGGAACCCATGCCTCGCAGTCGAACTTACGCGCAGCCGAAGAACCGAGATCTCCGCCGGCGACGTCGATCACGCGGTACGGAACGTCGATGGCCGCCAACATGTCTCGCTCCCAGCCGAGGAGACGCTGGTGTTCGGCGTCGGCATCCTCGGGACGGCAGTACGTGAACATCTCGACCTTGTCGAACTGATGGACACGGATGATGCCGCGGGTGTCCTTGCCGTAGCTTCCGGCCTCGCGGCGGAAGCACGACGACCAACCGGCGTAGCGCTTCGGGCCTTCGTTCAGTTCGAGGATCTCGCCCGAGTGGTAGCCGGCCATGGGTACCTCGGAAGTTCCGACAAGGTACAGGTCGTCATCCTGCAAGTGGTAGATCTCGTCCGAGTGAGCACCGAGGAAGCCGGTACCCGCCATGATTTCCGGGCGTACGAGCACCGGCGGAATCATCATCGTGAATCCGTTGGCGATCGCCTTCTGCGCAGCCAACTGCAGCAGTCCGAGCTGGAGCATGGCTCCGTAGCCGGTCATGAAGTAGAAGCGCGAACCCGAAACCTTGGCGCCGCGTTCCATGTCGATCAGGCCGAGCGACTCGCCCAGCTCGAGGTGATCCTTCGGCTCGAAGTCGAACTTCGGAATCTCACCGACGTGTTCGAGCACGATGTAATCGTCCTCGCCGCCGGCCGGCGCACCTTCTTGTACGACGTTGGAAATCGCGCGGTGTGCGGAGTCGAGCGCGGCCTGCGCCTCGTGTTGCGCGGCCTCGGCTTCCTTGACCTTGGCCGCCAGTTCCTTGGAACCCTCGAGCAGCGCGGGACGCTCCTCCGGAGATGCCTGTCCGACCTTCTTGCCGAAGGCCTTCTGCTCTGCGCGGAGGTTGTCTCCGGTCAGAACGGCAGCGCGTCGGGACGCGTCGGCTTCGAGCAGAGCGTCGACCAGTCCTGGATCTTCTCCACGGGTGCGCTGCGACTCGCGGACGATTTCGGGGTTCTCACGGAGAAACTTGAGGTCAATCACGACTTCGAACTTTACCCACTCACCGCAGCTCGCCGACGGTCACGTCCACGTCGGAGAGGGGGAGATCACGATTCGAGCAGACTCAGGTAGTCCTCGCGTCCGAACATCCGAGCCGCGTCGACGGCCGTCGGGTGTCCGCCTTTCGGGTCGGCTCCCCCGCTCACCAGCGCTTTCACCACCGCATCCTCGCCCTTGAAGACGGCTCCGGCGAGGGGTGTCTGGTTCTTGTCGTTGGGCCGGTTGACGTCGGCGCCGCGCTCGATCAAGGCAACGACGGCGTCAGCGTGACCGTGATACGCCGCCAACATGACGAGCGTGTCGCCACTCTCGTTGGTCAGATTGACGGGAACTCCAGCATCGACGTACGACGCCAGCCCGGCCGCGTCGCCGGTTCGTGCCATGTCGAAGAGCCGGCCCGCCAGCTCGACAGCCTCGGGATCGAGTGGGGTGTTTTCGCTCATGACTACAAAATACTCACAGACGCGTTTGTGAGTTTTGTAGTGAAGGTTCGATATCGCCACGGCAACAGGCATGATGGAATCGATGTCCGAAGACAAGATCGAGAAGTCGCCAGATCCGGCAGATCCCCAGGGGACGCCGGCGAAGAAAACTGTCTCAGCGAGTCGCACCCGTCGGGTACTGGCTGCCGTGGCGGTAGGTGCGGTGGTCGCCGCGATCGCAACGATCGCGATTTCCGGTGGATTGAACAAGGACGACTCGTCCTCGGTCAGTGTCAGTGGTGGCGGTCCAGCAGCGACGGGATCTACTCGCGACGACGCCTTCACCGCGGCTGCGGCCGGCGACTGCCTCAACTGGACGCCTGCGACCGAGTCGGGCGGGGACCGCACGGACATGTCAAAGGTTCAGTGCGGAACTGAACACCGCTTCGAGGTTGCCGGACCACTCGACCTCTCGGTGTTCCCCGGCGCCGAGTTCGGCCCCGGTTCCCGGTACCCGGGCGCCCTTCGATTCGCCGAACTCCGCGACGAGCACTGCACACCCATCGTCATGTCCTACCTCGATTCGAAGTTCGATCCCAAGGGCAAGTTCAGCGTCGGCCTGATGTTCCCGAGCGAATCGGGTTGGGCTTCGGGCGAGCGCGCACTGCGTTGCGGCTTGCAGTTCTCGACCACGACCGGCGAACTACAACCGTTCGTGGGCCGCGTGGCGGACCAGGACCAGTCGAACGTGTGGGACGTCGGCACGTGCATCGGCATCAACCAGAACCTCCCGACCGATCCGGTCGATTGCGCGAAACCGCATGCATACGAGGTTATTTCGGTGATCGACCTCGGCACTCAATTCCCGGGCGCAATGCCGTCGGTCGAAGATCAGGACCGTTACCTCGAGGGCGTCTGCACTCAGGCGTCCAACGAGTACCTTGGTTCCGCAGACGCGCTTCGCGACAAGACGCTGACGCTGTTCTGGGACAACATTTCACTGGAAAGCTGGTTGGCCGGTAGCCGCCGAGTCAATTGTTCGATCGGCAAAGAGGTCGAAACCGGCGGGTTTGCCGCGATCACCGGAAGCGCCAAGGGCGAAATCCTGATCAACGGCGCCGCTCCGGTCCCGCCACCCGCTGCACCGGAAGGTCGGTCGCTGCCGACGCCGTTGCCCGGCGCAGCTCCGCCGTCGTAAGCCATGACGGTGACTATGACGCCCGACCGGTTCGAGGAACTGGTCGGCGAGGCGCTCGATCTGATTCCGCCCGAACTTGCCAAGGCCATCGACAACGTCGTGGTGCTTGTCGAAGCGCGTGACGAGGAAGAACCGGGGCTGCTCGGTTTGTATCAGGGCGTCGCTCTGACCGAGCGGGATTCTCATTACGGTGGGTACCTGCCGGACACGGTCACTATTTTCCGCGATTCGATACTCGACATCTGTGCATCCGAGGACGAGGTTGTTCACGAGGTTGCCGTGACTGTCATCCACGAGATCGCGCACTACTTCGGCATCGAAGAAGACAGATTGCACGAACTCGGCTGGGGCTGAGGGCAAAGTCGTCCGATTACGGGGGAACCAAAAGCGGCCGGCATGCATCAAACTATGTGCGGGGGGATTTCGACGGCTGTGTGCACGACCTCCCGACCACTTATCCGCCCTGGTCAGGAAGGAGTTCGGCACTATGTACGTCGACCCTCAAGCCCTAGTTGCCGCCGCAATGGAACTCGAGTCTGCGGCGACGCGATTGCGCGGAATCGTCTCTACTGCGCAGCCGACGCTACGCGTTCTCCCAGCCGGATCCGAAGAAGTGTCCGGTAGCGCGGCAAATTACTTCAACACCATCTCGGGCAGCCTTGCCTCGTCCACCGATCGGGCAATCGAGGAGCTCACCGCGGCTGCGGCAGCTCTGCGCAAGAATGCAGCTGCCTACGAGCTCGAAGACCAGCTCACCAAGTCCAGCCTGGCAGTCGCACCGATCTGATCGACAGAAATCGAACACGGTAACTCGGCAACTCGGCAACTCGGCAACACAGTCACACTTCCTGGGGGGAAGAACAATGGTCGGCATCACCGGCGTCATCTGGTATCCACGGGGCGCAGCACCCAACTCTGCAGCACTGGTCGCCGGGGCCGGGCCGGTCCCTCTCGGTGTGGCGGCCGGGGCCTGGTCCACCGTGTCGTCCGGACTGACCGACACCGCTGCGTCCATCTCTCGCGTGATGGCGGACCTTCGCACCGGGTGGTCAGGAGAAGCCGCGGATGCCGCGTTGAGCAAGTTCGCACCGTTCCAGGAATGGGCTGCCGCGGCCGCGCTGCTCGCCGGAGAAACCGCTGGTAAAGCCCAAGTGCAGTCCGGTTCCTACACCGTCGCCACCCTGGCCATGCCGTCCCTGGCGGAGATCGCGGCAGTTCAAGCGGCCAAGGTCGCCGCATACTCCATCGGCGGGGCCCTGGTCGGCGGTGCCGCTGCCGCCGAGGCTGCCGAAGAAGCTCTCAAAATTCGAGCGGCGGTGACGATGGAAACGTACGACGCCGCAACGACGCATCTGGCCGTGCAGCAGAACTTCGACTCACCACCGTCCATCGCGGAACCCACAGCTGGGGCATCCGCTTCGGCCGAAAGCCCAGGCAGCGCCGCACGACAGTCCGTCGTGCAAGCGGCATCAACGCTCGCTGACGTAATCGCGGATCCCGTGCGCGCCGCAACCGCTGCTGTCGCATCCGTAGTTTCCAACCCGGTATTTGCCGCCGCTGCCTCACAGGCCGGTGCCATCTCCGGTGGAGCGTCGGCCGCCGTCAGTGCCGCGACCGCCGCCGTCACGGGCGCCACCACTGCCGCATCAACTCTCGCGACGGCCGGAGCAGGACTCACCGGACTGGGCGGCGCAGGGCTCGGTGGCGCAGGGCTCGGTGGCGCGAGACTCGGCGCTTCCACACCATCACTGTTCGGCACCCCGTCGGCAAGTCGGGCAACGGCACAGGTCAGCGCAGCTTCCGCGACCACCGGAGCCGGAGCATTCGCGGGCTCGTCGTCGAGCAGCAGCACCGGCCGGCACGCTCTTCCGGATCCCTCCACCGGCCAGAGCGCCGCGCGCCAGAACCCCGTGACCTCGTCGGTTCAGGGCACCGTCGATACCGTCAAAGTGGATCCGGCCCGAACCGCAGGCGGATCTGCGCCGATCGCCGGCGGCCGTCATGCGGCCCAATCTGAAGACGACACCGAGCACGACACACCTGATTATCTGAAGCACTTCGAGCACTTCGCCGACGGCCGAACAGTCATCCCGTCCGTGATCGGTGGCGCACTCGAAACTGCAGAGCGTTGATGGTGGACCTCGGCACCTCACCTGATGGGTGGAATTTGCCTGTCGTCGCCCTCTCACAGGACGAAATCGACTATGTACGTGAGCGACTCGGGCTCGATGCGCTTCCGGTGGTTCTCGGTGGCGCGACGGTTCACGCCAGTGCGAGCGCTCACCATACGGCGATGCAGTCCGCGGCAGATTCGCTCTCCGAGCGCGATCTCCTCCCCGGCGGGGAGATCCATCACGAACTCAGCGCCCGCCTACGCGTCCTGACCCACCCCAAATGGGAGTTGGCGCTGCGTCGGCATGTCGGTGGAAGGATTTCACGCCTCTGCGTCGCACAGGGCGAGTTCCTTTGTGTCGAAGCAACTTCAACCGATTCTTCGTTCGCATTGTGCAGCGTCACCGCCGAACCAGCAGCACCCGTTGTCACCGCGCTCGGCAGCGCCGAAGCAATGCCGATTGCCGTGATCAACGCACCGACCGAGATGCTCAGCCTGGCATTCGGCGCCGGCCCGGATGCAGACAGCGTGACCTCGGCCTTGATCAACGCCGGGATACCCGAAGACGACGCGCGCCAACTGGGTAGCGCAATCGTCACATGCACTGCCTTCGCCGAATTGGTTGGAATACCACACAGTTTGGGAGCGGCGACGCTCATGACCGGCGCAGTGACTGTGTACGACACCTTGGCCGGCCGGCTCGTGGGTTCGACTACTCGGGCTTCCGACGGCACCGAGTGGACGTCCATCAGTTCCGGAACACTCCATCGGGTGCGACAAGCCGTGAACGCGCTGGTAACCGAACTCGAGGAATCGACGCCGGAGACTTCCGGGTAACCTCGGGGCGTCCCTTCAACGCCCGGAGCCTTACTTCAGCATGCAGTTCTCGCGTCAACCGTCGTCACCGGGCGAACAAGGCTCGGTCGCCACGATCGACCGGCCGAACGAAGTACGGGCAACAACACCGCACCGACAAGACCTGAACGGACTGCGTGGCCTCGCCATCGGTTTGGTGGTCGTGTTCCACGTGTGGTTCGGACGGGTATCGGGCGGGGTGGACGTCTTCCTGGTTCTGTCCGGATACTTCTTCGTCGGCTCACTGGTTCGACGCGCCGAAGCCGGGGGTTCACTCAACCCGGTCCCGGCACTGCGGCGGGTGTTTCTGCGGCTGTTCCCCCTTATCGCGGTGGTCAGCATTTTGACCGCACTGGGGACCGCGTTGCTGCTGCCACGCACACGCTGGGCCGATCTGGGCGATCAACTGATCGCGGTGCTCGGGTTCTTCCAGAACTGGCAGCTCGCCAGCACCGCAAGCGACTACCTGGCCGCCGACGGCTCGGTCACTCCCCTGCAGCACCTGTGGTCGATGGCCGTGCAAGGTCAGTTCTATCTCCTGGCCATCGCACTCGTCTCCGTGATCGCTTATGTGGCTTCACGCGTGAATCCCAACTATTTCCGCCCGTCACTCGCGGTCACCCTTCTGGTTCTGACCGCAGGATCTTTTCTCTACGCACTCGCCAAATCTTCGCGTCACCAAGCCTGGGCGTACTACGACTCCGGCGCCAGGTTGTGGGAATTGGCCCTCGGTGGTCTGCTGGCCGTTCTGATGACCAGCACGCGCAGTCGGCAGATCGCATCCCTGCCGTTCTCGGTCAGAGCGACGATCGGCTGGGCGGGTCTTTCGTCGATCCTGTTGTGCGGCATAGTGCTCGACGGCGCCCAGCAGTTCCCCGGCCCGTGGGCGCTGGTACCGGTGCTGGCCACTCTTGCGTTGATCCTGTCCGGAGTCGGCGACGACACACCTTGGACGTCGAAGACGCTCGCCCATCCGGCACTGACGTGGCTCGGCTCGTTCGCATTCGCGCTGTACCTGATTCACTGGCCGATTCTGGTGTTTGCACTCGTGATCACCGGACGCCCCGAAGCCGGCCTGCTCGGCGGGGCACTGATCATCGCCCTCTCCGTCGCGGGGGCGCTTGCACTCCGGCGCCTGGTCGAGGTTCCGGTGGAGCGCGGAGGCCGCTCGCGCCGGTACACCGTCCTGGCATGCGTCGTCACCGCTGCCGCGGTCCTCGCCGCTTCGGTCGCCTGGCAGTCGTACGCGAGCAGCCAGACGACGGGCCAGCGGGCGGTCGACACCCTCGACCTCCCGACCCATCCCGGCGCACTCGCGCTCACCGACGGTGCCGAAGTACCCAAGGCGTCGATGGTTCCCTCGATCTTCGATGCGCCACTGGACCTTCCGGCCAGTACGCTCGACGGCTGTATCGCCGATTTTCTCGAGCGGGACGTCGTCCACTGCACCTATGGCGACGCCGATGCAGACAGAACCATCGCGCTCGCGGGTGGTTCGCACTCCGAGCACTGGCTCACTGCGCTCGACGAACTCGGCAAGAGTCACGGGTTCCGCGTCGACACGTATCTGAAGATGGGCTGCCCGCTCACCGTCGACTCCATGCAGACGTTGTCGGACAACGACTATCCGGATTGTGTCGACTGGTCGCGTGGAGTGCTGACCGAGTTGGCCGACGCCTCACCCGATTTCGTGTTCACGACGGCAACCAGGCCGAGTTCCGACGGCCCTGGTGACGTGACGCCCGAATCGTACGTTCACGTATGGGAGGAACTGGGGCGCGACGGTATCGACGTCCTCGCCATTCGCGATACCCCCTGGCTGCACCACGACGGCGTCGCCTACCGCGCGATCGACTGTCTGGCGACAACCACGTCACCCGATCACTGCGCGATGCCACGGTCCGAAATGCTCAGCGACGTCAATCCGGCGCCGTCGGCAATTGCCGATCTGACCAACGTCCGCCTACTCGATCTCAGCGACGGTGTGTGCGGACCGGAGTTGTGCCGCGTCGTAGAGGGAAATGTGTTGGTGTATCACGATTCCCACCACCTGACAGCCAGCTACGTGAGCACACTGTCGGCTGAACTGGGGCGCCAACTGAGCGTCCAGACCGGTTGGTGGTGAAACCGGCTGTCAGCCCATCACGTCGTCGGCGCCGGGGATGAGTCGGTGCTCGAACGGCGGGTTGACGGCTCCCCAGCGTAGGCATTCCCAGCCGCCATCAGCTGAGGGCAACAGTTCGACGGTCTCGGTGTTGGCCAAGTGGTTGTTGGCTGCGAACAGTCCGGGGACACCGGCAAGCTGGGCGGCGACAAGACGAATCGCAGCACCATGACTCACCACGACGATGTCGCCGCCGTCTCGTGAGCCTTCGAGAAATTCTTCGCGCAGCGCATTGACGACGGGGACGTACCGTTCCAGGACGTCGTATCCCGTTTCACCGCCGGGAATGCGAGCGCCGAGGTTGCCGGTGTGCCAGTGATGGAACGTCTCCATGAACAGTCGGTGCGCGGCCTCGTCGGTGCGATCCTCGAGGTCACCGGCCTGGACCTCGTGCAGTCCGTCCCGCACATCCAGGGATACACCGGCGGCCTGCTCCACAAAACCTGCTGTCTGCCGGGCACGCAAAGCCAAGGACGATACGAGCGCCAGAGGAGGAGCCGAAGCCAGGCCGATGCCCAACGTCTCGGCCTGCGCCAACCCTTCCGGCGTGAGCTTTGCTCCGGGCAGAGCGGTGTCGAGACGTTTGGCGACATTCGCCTCCGTCTGACCGTGCCGAACGAGGATGAGCCTTCCGGTCATCGTTCTCCCCCTCCATGCTTGAGTTCGTCGATCCACCGAATCGCTTCTTCGTCCGAAGGAGGTTGTGGCCCGGTCGAATTCGCTGTCGCCCACGACCCCAGGAAGCGGACTCCGGATTTCCGATGCAGTGCACGCATCGCCTCGGCCACCAGCGAGTCCTCGACGTGTCCGACGCAGTCCACGAAGAACCGGTACGTACCCAATTCCGTTCGCATCGGACGCGATTCGATCCGAGTCAGATCGATACCGCGAGCGGCGAATTCGGAGAGTGCGCGCACCAGGGAGCCGGGAGCGTTGTCGAGGTGAAGCACCAGCGCGGTGCGATCGGCACCGGTCCGTTCGGGAACCGGAGCCGGCTTGGTGACCAGCACGAAGCGTGTACGGGCGCCGCCCACATCGGCGACGTTGTCCGCCAGGCTGTCGAGTCCGAGCATCTGACCGGCCAAAGCCGTGGAGACACCGGCATCGACTGTTCCGGCCTGCACGTCCAGCGCCGCACCGGCGTTGGACGAGGCCAACACCACCTCGGCCTGGGGCAGGTTCTCGGAGATCCAACCGCGGACCTGTGCGCCCGCATGCGGGTACGCGCCGATCGTGCGGACCTTGTCGGCGGTGGTCCCGGCGCGAACCAGGATGGAGAAACTCACGTCCAGATCGGTTTCGGCGACGATCTGCAGGGGCGAACCGAGAGCGAGTGAATCGAGCGTCGGTGCTACGCCGCCTTCCACCGAGTTCTCGAAGGGAACTACGGCCCCGTCCACGGAACCGTCGCGAACCATGTCGAGAGTCGCCGGCGGACTGCCGGCCGGTACTCGCTCGACGGTTTCGCCGAACGCGCCCTCAGCCTCCAACTGGGCGAGAGCTATCTCTGTGAAGGTTCCCGACGGACCGAAATACGCGATTCTTGGCACGCCTAAAAGATTACGCATCGACCCACGCCGGTCACTGCAAACCCGCGGCACGCAGAGCCGTTTCCACCGCAGGCAGATCCGCGACCTCGATCGTGAGCAGCACCTCGCGCATCGCGGACGCGGCTTCCGGGATCAGCGCGGCGAGTTTTTCGGGCTTCGGATCGACTATCGCGGCGCGCACGTCGTCGCCGCGTAGTGCAGCGACGGTGCCACACAGTAGGGCGATCACCTCGTCGCCGTCGGCTGCGCGGGCTACGAAACCGACGGACTCGTGCGCGAGCACCGCCAGGAAATCAGCCACTTCGGTGGGCGCGAGACCGGCGGCGAGTCCGGGGATCCGTCCACCTTCGCACAGGCGCAGCGCCGCTTCGGCGGGTGTCAGATCCTCTTCGCCGCCGTCGACGTACACCGCGAGCGGAGCGGGCAGACGTAGCGCGATCGCGTCGTCGATCTGGTCGGTGGTGACGTCGACGTCGAAACGGACGGCCTCGTACGACGCTTCCGTGTCCGCGCGCAGTTCTTCCGGATCGATATCGAGGCGGACGACAACCCGGCCTGCTGCTTCGCCACCGATCAGGGCCGAAGCCGGAACGACCGGGAGAAAGAGTGCTTCGAGGAGTCCGCGCGAGTTTCTCGGGGCGGGCAGCCCGAGTGAAAGAGGAATGGCCACAGACAAACCGTAACCCCGGCGCAGGCGGCGGATTCCACGCGAGTTGCGCAAAAGTCTTGCGATTCACACCGAAGCGCCTTAGGTTAGGGTTACCTCATCATCCGATGGAGTTCGAGAGAACACCCGCCAAGGGGGCAGCATGGCAACGAAGACCAGCACCGGCCCGTCCACCGCCGAACGCGTCCGCAGCGCCTGTGTGCGCGCACAGGACGCAGTTCTCGCCATCGAAGGCAGCGATCCCACCGTCACGTCGGTGCATCACCTGCGTTCGAACGGTGACGTCGTCGTTGCAGTCCCACATGCCTCCGCAGCTGCGGCCCTGGCCTGGAACTCCGGCGGCGGCGGACTGCCTGCCGTCCTCGAGATCACCGATCACGCACCACTGCGTCTGCGTGAGCCCGTGCGCTCCCTCGTGTGGCTTCGCGGCTCGTTACACGCCGTGCCCGACTACGAGGCACGCGTTCTCGCCGACGACGTCGCATCCGAACATCCCCACCCGGGGCTCCTCGACATCGGCCACACCTCGGTCCTCCTTCGCCTGAGCCTGGCCTCGGCCGTTGTCGCCGACTCGACGGGGGCAGAGCCCGTCGCCGTGGACGAACTGCTGAACGCCAGCCCCGATCCCTTCTGGGAAATGGAGACGGCGTGGCTGCAGCATCTCGACGAAGACCACCGCGATCTCGTGGACCTGCTCGTGCGCAAGCTTCCCCCGTACATGCGCACCGGACGCGTTCGCCCACTCGGCATCGACCGCTACGGACTGCGCCTGCGGGTCGAGGATCACACCGGCGACCGCGACGTGTGGATGCCGTTCGCCAACCCCGTCGACGACGCTCCCGCGCTGAGCCGTGCCATCCGAATGCTTGTCGGGTGCCCTTTCCTCAACGGCCTCCGATCGGGTGGCGCTGCAAACGGCTAGCGTTGCGCGGGTGAATGCCCGCGAAACCGTCCGCACCTGGTTACGGCCGCCGTCTCCCGTTCGAACGGACCCGGAACTAGATCCCGCCGCCAGGCGCGGAATCCGGATCGAGATCACTATCGTTCTGCTGGTCACCTTCGGGCTCAGCGGATTGTCCGGGATCCTTTCGCTCGCCGAATCCTTGGCGACGCCGGTTGCGCTCTCGGATCAGACGGTTGCACTCAACCCGTCGCGAGCTGCCATTGACTGGATCGACCTGGCGCGCCAATTACTCGGCGTTGCAAAGCTTCTCGCGTGGGCAGCGCTGGGACTCTATCTACTGTGGCGTTCGGGGATCGGTCCACGTGCTGCGGGCCTGACTCCCAAACCTCGATTCGGTCGCGACATAGCTCCGGGATTCGGCCTCGCCGCTGTGATCGGCCTCCCCGGCCTCCTGTTCTACCTCGTCGCTCAGGCACTGAGCATCAACCTCACCGTCCAGGCCAGCGCGCTCGACGACCACTGGTGGCGGGTTCCGATCCTCGTACTGTCCGCAATCGCGAACTCGGGCGCCGAAGAGGTACTGGTCGTCGCCTACCTGATCACTCGCCTCCGGACACTCGGCTGGAGCGAGAACAAGTCACTGCTCGCCTCCTCGCTCCTGCGCGGTAGTTATCACCTCTACCAAGGGTTCGGCGGCGGTGTGGGAAACGTGATCATGGGGCTCGTGTTCGGTCGATACTGGCAGCGCACCGGCAAGCTGTGGCCGCTGATCATCGCCCACGCGCTCATCGACATGGTGGCGTTCATCGGTTACGCCCTCCTGCGCGATCACGTCTCCTGGCTGCCGTGACCGGTACCGTGAACTGGTGACCGGCGACTCCGAATATCCTCAGCGCCCTCCGCGGCGCCAGCCGCCAGGGCCACCTCCGCGGCGCCAGCCGCCCCCGCGTGGACCGATGCCACCCCGTCAGGGCCCACCCCCGCAGCGGCGCCCACCGATGCCGCCCGAAGGGCCGACGGTCATTCGCCGCGACGGACGTCCACCGCAGCAGAATCCGGCCAATCAGGCCTGGTCACAGGTCCCACCAGAAGCGCCGCAGCAACCCAGGCGTGAGGACTGGGCGCCGACCCAACGCCCGCAGCCGTTCCAGGACGACCCCCGCAGGCAGGGGCCGCCGCGTCAGGATCCGCAACGCCAGGCGAAGTACGCACCCGCGCCGCCGCGCCGAACCCCGCCGAACGCCCCTCCTCGCCCTCCTGAACCCCCGAAGCAGCGACGCCCACGCAAGCGTCGCAGCTGGGGTAAACGTATCGGCATCACGTTGTTGGTCTTGCTGCTCGCGCTGGCCGGCGCGGTCTATTACGTCGACAGTTCGCTCAATCGAATCGACGCGCTGCCCGACTACGCGGGACGCGTCGCCGATACTCCGGGCACGAACTGGCTGATCGTCGGCTCCGACAGTCGTGAGGGACTCACACCCGAGCAGGAGCAAGCGCTTGCGACAGGTGGTGACACCGGCCCCAAGCGCACTGACACGGTCATCTTGGTCCACGTTCCCAAGAGCGGGAAGACGACGATGGTCAGCATCCCTCGCGATTCGTACGTTCCGATTCCCGGCTACGGCTCGGACAAGATCAACGCCGCCTTCGCTTTCGGTGGTGCCCCCTTGCTGGTGCAGACCGTCGAGGAGGCAACCGGACTTCGCATCGACCACTATGCCGAGATCGGATTCAGCGGGTTCGCCGGCATCGTCGACGCCGTCGGTGGCGTCAATGTATGCCTGACGCAGGCGATCGACGATCCGCTGGCCGGAATCAACCTCCCCGCTGGATGCCAGGACTTGAAGGGTTCGGATGCACTCGGGTTCGTGCGGACCCGAGCAACCGCGCTCGCAGACCTCGACCGCATGAACAACCAGCGCCAGTTCATGTCGGCGTTGCTGTCGAAGGCGACGAGTCCGAGTACGTTCCTCAATCCGTTCCGGTTGTGGCCGCTCGTCTCCGATACGGCCAAGTCTTTGCAGGTCGACGAGGGCGATCACATCTGGAATCTGGCCTCACTCGCCTGGGCGCTTCGCGGCGGGATGACCACCACGACGGTTCCCGTCGCCGGTTTCGAGGACGTGGACGGGTCGGGCAACGTGTTGTTGTGGGACAAGGCACGCGCTTCGCAATTCTTCGACGCCCTGGCCAACGATCAGCAGATTCCGCAGGATCTGATCACCACGGGGTGATTGCCCTGAGTTTCGGTAGTACCCCGGGAGGACAGGCCGAGCGAACAAATCGCTTTCCGGCAGGACGCGGAACGGCCGGCGGAAAAATACCGTGAAGGTATGAACACAGCACACCGCCGATTCCGCACCGCCGCCGTCATCGCCGCCTCGGCCGGAGCGGCTTTACTGGCCACGTCCTGCTCGGGCACCTTCGACAAGTTCGACGAGTCGAAGGCATACAAGAAAACCGAAACCTTCTCTTTTGCAAAAGCATCCAACGGAATCGACACACTGCCGAGTTGGGTTCCCGCCGGCGCGACGGGTATCGACGAGGTCATCCGCACCACCGGCAACGAACGCATCCTGCGCATGACTGCGAACATCACGGAGATAGATCACAACAGCTGCATCGCACGACCTACCGTCGAAACTCGTCCGGCATCGCTGTCCGCACAGTGGTGGCCGACGGGGGTCGAGAAGGGCAGTTCTTTCCAGTGCGGCGACTGGTACGTCGGCGAAAAGGACTCGTTCGTCTACGGATACCGGCCGGAAACTCTCGACTTCATCATCGATCAGCTCGACAACAAGTAGCTCCCTGTCCGTGCCGCCGACCCAGTAATCTGTTGGGATGACACAGGCGAAGAACTCGAGCGAATTCACCACTCTGCTGCGTCAGCAGATCCGTAACGAGTTCACTGCATCGCAGCAGTACATCGCGGTAGCGGTGTACTTCGATGCACACGATCTTCCGCAGATGGCCGCGCGCTTCTACAGCCAGGCCACCGAGGAACGCAGTCACGCGATGATGATGATCCAGTACCTGCTCGACAACGACCTCGACGTGGACGTACCGGGTGTCGACGACGTCGTGACGAAGTTCGACAGTGTCCGGGCTCCGGTCGAATTGGCACTCGAGCAGGAGAAGACGGTCACCGAGCAGATCACGCAGTTGGCGCGCACCGCGCGCGATACCGGCGACTACCTGGGCGAGCAGTTCATGCAGTGGTTCCTCAAGGAGCAGGTCGAGGAAGTTGCAAGCATGACAACACTTCTCACCATCGTCGACCGTGCCGGCGACAACCTCTTCCACCTCGAAACGTTTGTCGCACGCGAGATGAACACACCGGCAGCTGCCGACGCAATGGCGCCGACACCCGCCGGCGGCGGCGTCTGAGGGCCACCGGCCTACCGAGTCTCCGGCCGCTCGGCGGCGCTCAGTGATCTGAGGAAGTTGTTGTATGCCTCCAGATCACTGTCGCCGTCGATCTCGGCGCGGCGGTCCTGGGCGGCATTCATCCGTTTGTCGTCCCGGTTCCAGCGCATCGCGAAGATCACGACCACCACCAGCGCGACGGGCTCACCGTACGACCACGCAAGGGCACCGGCCAACTGCTGGTCCTGCATCACGTCCACGCCCCACTCGGGAGGCGGATTCACGAACGTGGTCAGCAGCGGCTTTGTCGCCATCATGAGAACGACTCCGATGAACACGTGCAGCGGCATCTCCACGAAAAGGTCGAAACACCGGCCGAGATAGCTTTGCCGCACCGGCAGTGGTCCGGTGGCGAGCACGGGCATGATGAAGAGCAGACCGCTGGCGAGAAAGAAGATTTCGAGAAAGACGTGTCCGGCCGCCGGACGGCTGCGCAATGCCGACAGTGCAAGCGCCAGAACATTTCTCCCGGGACCTCGATGCGACGTCGAACGCAGTAGCAGCAGTCCTGGCGAGCCCAGCACCCACAGCGGCGGGATCGCCATTGAGAGCGTCAAATGTTGGAACATCCAGACACTGAAGAGTTCGTTCCCGTAACTTTCGACCTTCGAACCGGTCACGGCGATCAACAGCAAGCATCCGGCCAGAAAACACGCAGTTCGATACCAGGGCCATAGCCGTCCCCGCGCACGCACACGGTGCATTGACCACCAATACCAAAGCGCCAGAACAGCTCCCAGCAGAACAAGAGGGGACAGGGACGAGGAGTCCCAGGTCAACATCTGTCCGATCGACGGCGGCGCCAGACCGTTCACCTCCGATTCACGGGCGAACCCTCCTTCGAATCCTTTCGGGTACCGTCGACTCTACACCTAAATACTATGTTGGATAGTATTTAAGTAATCGACGGAAGGTCAAGGTACACAGCAGTGTCCAGAAGCATGAAGATATCCGCCGCCCTGATCGCATTGTTCGCGGTAGCACTGATCACGTTCATCACCGTCGATCCGATCAGAGCGGACAACGAGAGCACCGATCGGGCAGCACAATCCACCGCCGTCCTGACCGACGACGCGTACCGATTGACCTCGGCCGCTGACGACAAAGTGAATCTTGTCGAGTTCCTCGACTTCGAATGTGAGGCCTGCCTCGCGCTGTACCCGACGATGGAGCGAATCAGAGCCGAGTACGAGGATCGAATCACATTCGGTATCAGATACTTTCCGATTCCGAGTCACACCAACAGCACTCTCGCGGCGCAGGTCGTCGAATCCGCATCTCGCCAGGGCAAGTTCGTCGAGATGTATCGGCGGATGTACGAGACGCAATCGCAGTGGGGTGAATCCGCCGAATCGCAGGAGGCACTGTTTCGCGCCTACGCACAAGATCTCGGCCTGGACATGACCCGATTCGAATCCGACCTCAGCAGCCGCGGCGTCCGCGAGCGGGTCGAGCGCGACTTCAACGAGGGCAAACGCCTTGGCGTCCAGGGCACCCCGACGCTGTTCCTCAACGACGTGAAGCTGGCCCAGATGCCGAGCTACGACGATCTGAAAGCCCAGATCGACTCAGCCTTGGAGCAATGATCAGGTCAGAACAGCGCAGATACCGGCGGAGACGGCCACCGTCACGGCTGCGGCAACGGCCGTCGTGATGGCCGCCGGCACGCACGCCGCGACCGCGCAGGTCAGTCGCCGAGGCGACGCCACGTCGCCGTCGACCAGGGAACGCAATCGCACTGCGGTCGCGCCGCCGCGATCGCCCAAGCTCCAGTCCGGCTGAGGAAGCGGCGATTTCGACACCACGGCAAGGGCGGAACGCACTGCAGCCGGGCTGGTGACGCGAGCGGCGTGCCGGTCCGCCGACAGTTCCACGATCGCGCCGACGGCAGCAGGTGCCGCCGCGAACAACGGCACTCCCGGCAGAACAGCGGCCAAGACTTCACAGGCACCGACGATTCGGTGATGACCGCCGCTCAGGTGCGCACGCTCGTGCGCGAGGACCGCGTCACGCTCGCCCCCGGTAAGAGCGGATGACAAGCCTTGTGTCGCAACAACAAATCCAGGCTTTCCGGCGACACTGTAGGCCATCGGCAGCGGATGATCCAACCACAACACGTCGGACTCCGAGTTGTCGCGGCGCGCGACGATCGAGAGAACATCACGATGGAACTCTCGGACTCTCGCGTGCTCACGTGCCTGTTTGCGGCCGGCCAGCACGATCCGAACAGCGATCAAACCCACCACACCAACGGCTGTGCCGGTGATCAGTTCACCCACCCATGAACTCGTGCCGTGCGCGAAGGCGCTGAAACACCGAGCGATACCGTCGACCAGCCCCTCGACCGGCGCGTGGCTCGGCCACACCAGAACCAAGACCGCGGAGAGAGCGAGATACAGAGCCGACGCCATATTGCCGAGCCACGCCGCGAGCAGCACCGTCGGTGACAACGTCGAGGAAACGGCCCGTAACGCTCTCGGAACCAAAAATCCGACGAATACCGCACCGAGAAGCATCGGCAAGGCCAGTGTCATTGCGCACCTTCCCCGGAAAGTCCCCGGCGCAGGGCCTCGTTCTCAGCGTCCGTCATAGTCTTCGCAAAGTGCAACAGCACGGCAGCGGAATCGGAACTGCTGTCCAACAATTCGCGCAGTGCCCTGGATGTGGCCTCTTCACGGCTGCGACTCGGCCGATAGAAGTAGGCGCGACTCTTCTTCTCACGACTCACCCAGCCCTTGTCGTAGAGATGAGTCACGACGGTCAGGATGGTGGTGTACGCGAGTTGTCGACGCTCACCCAGGATCTCGACCAGATCCTTGACCGAGAGCGCGTCGTCGGACTGCCAGAGCACATCCATGACCTCGGCTTCGAGTCCGCCCAGCCCCTGCATTGCTCCTCCATCGCGTCGTGACAGAACTTCAGCCGCTCGCGGCCTTCTCCCCGAACGACACGCCCCGGGAATTCAGATACGCGAGCGGATCAGTCTTCTGCCCGTCAGATTGCCACACCTCGTAGTGCAGGTGCGGTCCCGTCGATTGTCCACGATTGCCGACGGTCGCGATCAGTTCACCCGCCCGCACCTTCTGACCGGCAACCACGAGCGCCTCGTTGATGTGCCCGTAGACGCCGACGGTCCCGTCGTCCTGCTGGATGCGGACCCAGAGCCCGAATCCCGCGGCGGGACCGGATTCGATCACAACACCGTCGGTCGCCGAGACGATGGGCGTACCGATCGAGTTTGCGATGTCGAGACCGTAATGGGTTGTTCCCCAGCGTGGACCGAAGTTGGACGTCATCGTCCCACTGACGGGGGCCATCACCCGCGGCTTTTCTGCCTCGTACGCCAACGCCGCCCGTTCGGCTTCGAGTTGCCTCGTTTTACCGAGTTGTTCGGCTATCCCGGCAAGATCCGTCGTCCGAACAAGGTCGAGTATCTCCGGCACCGACACCAGCGCTGGACCTTCCGCTGCAACTGGAAGCGGCGATGCGTGCCCGATGGAAGTGCCGGACGCCAGGATTGCGCCCGTCGCCACGGAAACCGCGGCCATGCGCCCGCCGGGTCTGGTCGGCTCGGATTTTCGATGTCTTCCCACTTCTCGGTCCTCGCGTCGATGACAAATGAAGGTCTTCGCCGCCACCTTACAACTATGTTGCATAGTTTTTAAGACATGCACTATTGCGCATATATGCATATGCGTCTAGGCTGACGTCGACGAAAGGACCTTCGATGTCACACGGACACGGGCACGGAATCTCTCCCGCCGAGGCTGCGACCAGCAACAGCGGCAAGCATGTCAACAAACTGTGGATCGCCGCCGGCCTCGGGTTGGTGACGTTCGTGCTGCAGGTGACGGTCGGCTTCTTCACCTCGTCGCTGGCGCTGCTTTCGGACTCGGCGCACGTGTTCACCGACATCTTCGGCATCTTCATGGCGCTCGCCGCGATCCTCGTCGCACAGCGCGCAGCACGGCGCCCGGATCGCACTTTCGGCATGTACCGCACGGAAGTGTTTGCGGCACTGGCCAATGCGATCCTGCTCTTCGCAGTCGCCGGGTGGGTGCTCTACGAGGCGGCCAGCCGATTCTCGGATCCGCCCGAGGTTCCGGGCCTCCCCGTCGCGATAGTCGCCGTCGTCGGTTTGGCGATGAACGTCATCGCCTTCCTGATGCTCCGCAGCGGCGCGAAGGAAAGCATCAACATCCGCGGCGCCTACCTCGAAGTCATGGCGGACATGATCGGGTCCATCGGCGTCCTCGTCAGCGGCTTGGTCACGCTCGCTTTCGGTTGGCGCTACGCCGACCCCGTCATCGGCGTCGCCATCGGCCTTTTCGTCTTGCCGCGCGCCTTCAACCTGGGCCGCCATGCCGTCCGCATCTTGCTCCAGCAGGCTCCCGATCGCATCGACGTCACCTCGATACTCGAGAAGATCAACACACTCCCGGGAGTCGTCGACGCGCACGATCTGCACGTCTGGACACTCACCTCGGGGATGGAAGTTGCTTCCGTTCACGTCACCGCGGCCAGTGACGCCGATCCCACTACGGTGCTCGCGGCCACCCAAACCTTGCTGGCCGAGGTATTTGAACTGGAGCACGCCACCGTGCAGGTGGAACTCCAGGGAAGTGACGGTAAATGCACGGAACTCGCCTGGTGAAAAGGACATTCCTAAATGAAACATTCGCTTTCGGGCCAATGGATAACCGCACCGAATTCGAAAAGAAATTAGGTCTTCTTTAGTTTGGGAACGCTTACCACAATAAGGTCAGACTGGGATGACAGGGCCTCTGACCTGCACTATCTTGGAATTCATGACTTCTGGGGAGACTCACATGACCAAATTCCACGCACTACTCCGAGACCAGATTCGCAACGAGTTCAACGCTTCGCATCAGTACATCGCGACAGCGGTTTACTTCGACAATGCGGACCTGCCACAGCTGGCAAAGCACTTCTACAAGCAGGCTGTGGAAGAGCGTAACCACGCCATGATGATCGTTCAGTATTTCCTCGATCGCGACATCAACGTCGAACTCACCGGCGTCGACGCCGCGAAGGCCGACTTCAAGGATGCCCGTGAGCCCATCGCTCTCGCGCTGACGCAGGAGAAGACGGTCACCGAGCAGATCGTCCAGCTCGCGAGCACTGCCCGCGAAGAAGGCGACTACCTCGGCGAGCAGTTCATGCAGTGGTTCCTCAAGGAGCAGGTCGAGGAAGTTGCCAGCATGACAACACTTCTCACCATCGCGGACCGCGCAGGCGCCAACCTGTTCGACCTCGAAGACTTCGTGTCCCGCGAGATGAGCACCGTCGGTGACACCACCGGTGCGCCGAACGCAGCAGGCGGAACCATCTAGCCTGCAGCACTCACGGATTTTGCCCTCGAGCCGAACGGTTCGCTTCCTGCCAGCAGGATCGAACTGATCAGCTCGGGGGCATCTGTCATCGGTACGTGCCCCAGTCCGGGCAAAACCATCAACTTCGCCTGCGGGAACGGCTTTTTCACGCGCTGCGCTTGGTACACGGGCAGAATGAGATCGCGTCGACCCCACGCAACCGTCACCGGCACAGTGGGATCCACGATGGGCGGCAATACGAAGTCCATCTCGAGACCGAGATCGACGAGTTCGTTGGACACGAGCGAACGGCAGTCGGCCAACGCCGCCGCATAACCGACATGACTCGGATGAGCGAAGAACGCGGCGAGCGCCGGATAGCGAATCAGCTTGTACCGCAATGCACGTGGCAGATCATCGCCCATGAGCTTGGCCGTGCCGCGCAGTGCACGGAACGTGTTGATCGCCCGCACCTGATCGAGGTGATTGACAAAGAACCCGGCCGGCGACAGAGCTGTCGCCGACGCGACGTCTCCGCGCGCTGCCAGCGAGAGTGCAATCCATCCGCCGAGTGAGTTTCCGGCGACGTGGGCGCGCTCCCCCGCCGGAGTCACTTCCTTGACGAACTCACTGACGTCGTCGATCAGCTGTCCCATGACGTCCGGACCGAGTTCGGGCAGCACGGACTCTCCGTGACCTGGCAGGTCGACCGTGACCACACGGCGATACGGCGTCAGCTGGTCCAAAAGCGAATCCCACGCCTGCCGTCGATGGACGATGCCATGGACGAGCACAAGCGTGGGACCGCTACCGGAGATGTCGTGCGACAAAGTCATGCCGCCAACATTAACCGTAACTTTGCGTAACGCCTATAGTTCTGGCGAAAAAATCAGCGCAGCGTGACCTGGCGTCCGCGCAGGCCGTCGCGCGAGCGCAGCTCGGCCGAGGTCAGTGGAGCGTCGACGGCCAGAGCCTCGGCAAGACGCTCACCGAGCTCGACGGTTGCCGCTACCCACTCGTTTGCATGCTTTTCGCGGTCGAGGTCGAAGACGGGGACCAACAGGCCGTGGGTGCGGAACGAGCCTGCGTAGCGCGAGCCCTCACCCAGGTGCAGTCCACCGGTCGCGTGCACGCGCGCCAACGCGAGCATCAGGTCGTCTTCGCTCTCGGGGCGGACCCAACGCAGGTGCGCCTTCTCGCCGGCGTCGACCCACCACGCGGCAACGAGGCCGTCTCCTTCGAGGCGCGCAGAGGGCATGATCGCCGAGTTGGCGTGCTGCACGGTGGCGGCAACCTCAGGATCGGTTTCGACGCCTTCCGGAATCCACCAGTTGAAGTTCTGGTGCACGGTGATGTCGAGCAGAGCCGAGGGATCGACAACCTCGGTGACGGCGGGTGTCTCGGAATCGGGGTTCGCGGCAGAAAGCGCGTCGCCGGGGGCCGCGTCCTTGATCCAGTTCACCGAAGCGGCGAGGTCTGCGCCGAGGTCGGCAGAGTGCGCTTGAACCTGGACACCGACAAATCCGGTGGCCGTCTCGCCCTCGTCGCGGACGAGGGCGGCAACAGCGCCGGGGAGGACCGTCGCCAACGTGACGGGTCGGTCGGAGCCGATGACCGGCAACGGAGCCGTGGCGGACGGAACGAATTCGCGCAGCGCGACCAGATCGCACTCGGCGGCAAGGCCCTCGAACGGGCGGTTCACTGCGCCGGCAGCGGCTTCACGCTCTGCTTGGCGCGCCGCCAGCTTCTCTGCGCGTGCGCTGCCCTGCTTCGGTCCACTGTTTCTTTTGCTCTTCTTGGCCACGAGGGCAAAATCTACACGCTGCCCAGCCATTGCTTCGTGCGCCCGGGATGGTTGGTGGCCACCCAACTGACCCCGAGCTCACGACACAGGTCCACATCCGCCTTGTCGTCGACGGTCCAGCAGTACGTCGCGCGACCCGCAGCGGCAGCCCGATCGACCAGATCCGGATGTTCGCGCAGCGCCTTGATCGACGGCCCGATGGCCGTGGCGCCGACAGCCGTCGACGCACCACCGCCGAGGTATCGCGACGCGTCACCGAGCAGGACCGTCGGCAGCAGCGGTGCCGAACGGCGCACTCGCCAGACCGCAGTAGCCGAGAAAGACATGACCACAGCGCGAGAGTGATCGGCCGACGGCGGTGACGCGATCCCGAAGCGGTGCAGTTCCGCGAGAAGTTTTGCTTCGACCAGGCCGCCGAACCGCACTGGGTGTTTGGTTTCGATGAACAGCTTCACCGGGCGCGCGAAATCCAGGGCGAGGGTGATGAGGTCGGAGAGAGTCAGCAGTTCGGCCGGTTCGCTCGTCGACCCGTAGTCCAGAGCGTTCAGCGAATCGAGCGTCATCTCGCTGACGATCCCCGTGCCGCTGGAGGTGCGGTCGACCTTGCGGTCGTGAACGCAGACCAGGTGCCCGTCGCGGGTGAGGCGGACGTCGCATTCGAGCCCGTCGGCACCCTCCTCGAGGGCCAGTTCGTAGGCGGCGAGGGTGTGCTCCGGCCGCGCAGCCGACGCACCTCGGTGCGCAACGACGAGTGGACCTCGACGATCTGGGCTCACAGGGCAGCGGTCTCCTTCTCGTCCAACACCGTCTTCTCTTCCAACACCGAGCGCGGCACTGGCACCCATCGAGTTTCCGATTCGGGTTCGCCGCGCCAACCCCTGCGCTCGATCCGTCGGATCACGACGAGCGTCAACGCCGCGGTGACGGCTGCGACCAATGCGATGAAGGCGTTCAGCAGAACCCCGTCGGCCATTGCCTGAATCCCCGGGCGTGATCGCCAGTACGCGTTGACCACCAGCAGCAGAGCGCTGAATCCCCAGAAGCCCCACCAGATCTTCACCAGCAGAGTTCCGCGCGGATCGCGGCGGACCAACTCGAAGAGATAAACCGCCGGCATCACGAGGTTGAGGATCGGCACAGCGCAGCCGACGACAACTTCCGACGCTGTGCGCGGATCGGATTCCCCGGCACCTGCGAAGTGTTCATGACGCCGACGAAGCAGCCAGCACACACCGGCGACAGCCGCGAAGACCGAGATCAGCAGTCCACCCAACTGAGTGAAGTACACGGCGGCGTCGGAGACCGTGAGAAGCCACTGCGGGATCAGCGTGGTGCGGTTACGCACCAGGATCGCGTATCTGCCCAGTTCGGCGAACACAGCGAGTCCGTAGAGGATTGTCGCGAGTGTCAGCAACGGCCCGACTCGGTCGGCCATCCGGTCCGCTCGCGAGGGCGGCACCGGTGAGGTGTCGACGACGTCCTGCAGTCCCCACTGCGGGACGGCGTCGTAGCGCGGGGTGGTGAGGCTACGACGCACTGGTGCGTCCCCCACGCCGCGTGGGTCGGACGGTGAGCGCGCGATCCAGCGGAAGCCTCGACGGTTGGGTGGTTGGTAGATCTCGGTGCGGGTGGGGATCAGCAGGACGCCGCTGCAGCGCGGGCACCACTGCGTTGGGCCGCCGACGACAGGCCAGCGTGCGGCGCACCGGGCGCAGACCTGAACGACACTCACAACTTCGATTCTGTCACGCCGTATCGGTAACGGCAGCAAATGGATTCACTCCCGATTTGTGATCGAACCTCCACCCCGTTCACCTGCATTGTTCGAATAATGTGACCTCCGCCACTTAAAAACTCGAGTTATCCACAGTTTCCACAGGTTCATCCACAGTTCTGGATGAATGAATCGGGCTTTATCCACAGGTCACGGGCAAGACCCTGAGAATTTGCTGACAGGTGTTAGCGAACGATGCACAGGCTCGAGGATGAATTTGACACCGCAGGTCAGTGAACTTTTGGGCGTCGGCGTCATTTATCCCGGCAAAGTTCACAATCCATTCAGAAATTGCTCCCGAAAAGACAGAAAAGACCGTTATCCCTTTTTTGCGGGAAGTCGGTTTTTGACACACCTGGAAGCATGACCGTCGATGACTTCTCCACAGCCCGAGCCAACTCTGACGTTCACCCCGAAACGGGTCGCGCAGCTCGCGTTCGTGTTGATCGGATGTCAGCTCGTCATTCGCGCCTGGGTTGCCGCGAGCAATTACTTCTACTGGGACGACCTCATCCTGATGGGCCGCGGAGGACGCTTCCCTCTCTTCTCGAGCGAACTCCTGCTCTACGACCACGACGGTCACTTCATGCCCGCGGCCTTCTTCTTCACCGGGTTGATCACCCGCATCGCGCCGTACAACTGGGCGCTGTCGGCAACGCTGCTCGTCATCGGCCAGGCCGCAGCGTCGTTGGCGCTTCTGCGCACTCTTCGGTTGGCCCTTGGTTGGCGACCGGCGCTGTTGATTCCGCTGATCCTGTATCTCTTCGTCCCGCTGACCCTTCCGTCGTTCTCGTGGTGGGCGGCCGCACTCAACGCCTTGCCGCTTCAGATCGCGCTTGCCTGGGCGTGTGGGGACGCGATCAAGCTGTACCGCACCGGGCATGTGCGCTACGTGTTCTCGGGCACCGCGGTTTTTGTCGTCTCTCTGCTGTTCTTCGAGAAGGCAGTGCTCGTTCCGTTCGTGGCACTCGCTTTTCTGGTGCTGTACTTGCGCACACAAGGTGAAGGAACGCCGATACGAAGTGCGGTCACGAAGTGCCGACGCCTGTGGACGGCCTGCGCCGCCGTGCTCGCGATCTGGATTCCGGTGTATCTGACAACTGTCGAATCTCCGATCACCGGCAACGGCCGTTCCATGTCCACCGAACTGCTGCATCACGGCACGTCTTTGGGGATGCTTCCCACCCTTCTCGGCGGCCCCTGGCGCTGGGAGCGGTGGATCCCCAGCCCCGCCTGGGCCGATCCGCCGACGGTCTTGGTGGCCGCGGCCTGGGCCGCGCTGCTGACGACGGTCGTGATGACCGTGCGTGCCCGACGCGGCGCTGCCTGGATCTGGGTCGCCGCGGCGCTGTACTTCCTGGCCTCTGTCGTGGCGATGACCGCTACCCGATCCGACGCCGACACCACGTACGAGTTGGCGCAGACCTTGCGTTACTTCACGGATTCGGCGACGGTGTTCGCCCTCGCCGCCGCTCTGATTCTCGCTGCACCTCGGCGGCGTCCGGCCCGGATACCCGTCGCAGTCGCCGCCGGCCTGTCGGCGCTCTTCGTGGTCAGTTCGCTCGTCTCGACCGTCACGTTCGTCGACATCTGGCGCGAGAACCCGACTCGCGACTACCTCGCCAACGCGCGAATGTCGTTGTCACAGAATGAGGATGCTCCACTGCTCGAGCAACCCGTCGCGATCGAAGTGCTCCTTCCCGTCGCCTTTCCGAACAATTTGGCAAGCAATGTTCTCGCGCCACTGCCTGATCGCCCCGAATTTTCTTCCAGCACTCCGATTCTGCGCACCATCGACGACAGCGGACGGATTGTCGATGCCGAAGTGACCTGGACGAGAAGGATTCCCGAAGGAGCGGCACCGAACTGCGGCACCCGTGCCGAAGGCCCGACCGAACTCCCCCTCGACGGCCCCCTGGCCGGCTGGGAATGGACGGTGCAGCTCAATTACCTCGCGAGCACCGACGGAACGATCGATGTCGCGTTGGAGTCCGGCGACGCAGTATCGGTACCCGTGACGCAGGGTTTGCACTCGGCATTCGTGCGCCTGGTCGGCCACGGAAACAGTGTGAAGATCACGCCGACAACGCCGGGACTGACGCTGTGTTTCGGCGCCGGACAAGTCGGTGCCGTCGTCCCGACCTCCGCAAAATAGTGGCAGAGTAGAAGTCATGGAGCTGCGTATATTCACCGAACCCCAGCAGGGCGCTACCTACGAACAACTACTGACTGTTGCCCAGACCGCCGAAAAACTCGGCTACGGCGCATTTTTCCGCTCGGACCACTATCTCGCCATGAATTCCGACGGCCTTCCCGGACCCACCGACGCGTGGATCACGCTCGCCGGAATCGCCCGCGAAACATCCACCATCCGCCTCGGCACTCTGGTGACGTCGGCTACGTTCCGTCACGCCGGACCGCTGGCCATCTCGGTCGCACAGGTCGATCAGATGAGTGGTGGCCGCGTAGACCTCGGCATCGGTGCCGGCTGGTACGAGGAAGAGCACCAGGCGTACGGCATCCCGTTCCCGGCGCTCAAGGATCGCTTCGAACTGCTCGAGGAAACTCTCGACGTAGTGACCGGCCTGTGGCGTACGCCGGTCGGCGACACGTTCGACTACGACGGTAAGCACGTGCAGATCAAGAACTCTCCCGCGCTTCCCAAACCGCACCAGGTCGACGGTCCGCCGATCCTGATCGGTGGCACGGGCAAGAAGAAGACTCCGGCGCTCGCCGCTCGGTTCGCGAACGAGTTCAACATCCCGTTCAAGTCCCTCGCGGAAACGAAGGACATCTTTGCGCGGGTTCGTCAGGCTTGCATCGACATCGAGCGCGATCCGAACGAATTGGTGTACTCCAACGCTCTCGTCCTGTGCTGCGGCCGCGACGAGGCGGAGATCAAGAAGCGCGCCGAAGCGATCGGACGCGACGTGGACGAGCTACGTGAGAACGGTCTGGCCGGAACACCTTCGGAGCTGGTCGACAAGATCGGCACTTTCGCCGAGGCCGGTTCACAGCGCGTGTACCTGCAGACTCTCGATCTGGCCGATCTGGATCATCTCGAACTCGTCGCAAGCGAGGTCATGCCCCAACTGCAGTGAGGAAAGGTCCGGGATCTACAGCGCGTTCGCGTCGAGGAACGCGCGTAGGTCTCGGTCCCACTGGGCCGAGCGGGAACGATCGAGAAAGACCCGCACCAGCATGAACGCGATGACCAATAGGGACATCACGCTGAACCAGGTGAAAACCCCGGTCACCACGGCTGCGACGTCGGCAGCACTCTGTGTGATCGGAGCTACGGTCTTGTCGCCGTGATCGTTGACGTAGATGGGGACCTCGGTGCCGACGGGCGTCGCCGAGTCGACAGTGACATCACCCGTGTGAACCTCACCGTTCCAGTTCCATTGCGCGCTGGCCATTTCGGTGGTCGGTGCAATGTAATCGGCTGTCGAGGGGGTGGTCTGCGTCGAGTCTGCAGTCGTCGTCGCCGAAATGCTGTGTAGTTCGGCGGATTGTTTGGCGATCAGTGCGTTCTGGCTCGAAGCCGTCGCAGCCCCTGCCCATACCGCGAGAGGCAGCAGAAGAATCGCGAAAATGATCAGACCGAAGGACATGAATCCTTCGATCCGATCACTGCGGCGAACCATCGGATCGTGGCCTACATGAATGGTGCGTCGGAGCAGCGACGCAGTTCCTCGCGTACTACCTGACATTATTAGCTCAGTTCTCTCGACGACACACTCTTACATCGAGATTCCCTTTGTTTCGATCTAGTTGCAAGTGTTAACGAGCTGAATCACATGTGTCCTCCAACACCTGTCCAGTTATTCGCTCGGCGGAAGGATGTCCGTCTGCGCCGGAACCTGATCCTGACGGAGCAATCCGACCGGGCAACTGACGCCGGTGGCATGCACCGGGCAGTAGCCGCCGGGGTTCTTCGCCAAATACTGCTGGTGGTAATCCTCCGCGTAGAAGAAGTCGCGCAGCGGACCGATTTCGGTGGTGATCGCGCCGTATCCGGCTTCGGCAAGTCGTTCACCGAAAGCGACGGCCGACGCATGAGCGATTTCTTCCTGCTCGGCGGACGTCGTGAAGATCGCCGAACGGTACTGCGAGCCCTGGTCGTTACCTTGACGCATCCCCTGCGTCGGATCGTGGTTCTCCCAGAAGTGCGCCAGGATCTGCTCGTAGGAGATCACTGCGGGATCGAAGACCACCAGCACCACTTCGGTGTGACCCGTACGTCCGGAGCACGTCTCTTCGTACGTCGGGTTGGGAGTGAAGCCTCCCGCATAACCCGCAGCGGTTGTGTACACACCCGGAAGCTGCCAGAACTCCTTCTCGGCGCCCCAGAAACAACCCATCCCGACGACGACGGTCTGCAGTTCGGCCGGAAACGGCGGCGTCAACGGATGCCCGTTGACGTAGTGCGCGGTAGGTACCGGCATTTTCTGCTCTCGCCCGGGCAGGGCGTCCTCAGGCGCGATCAGCGTGGATTTTGCGGACGCTCGTCCCAGAATGTCGTCGTACCAGCTCATGCTTCGATGCTACGCGCGAGCGGCTGTTTCGCCACGCCGTGACCGCGCGGGCGCCGGGCAGCTCCACCCACCGGTAGCCGATTTCTGCTACCGCGGCCGTTGCCAGAAGGAACAGCGCGAACGCCAGCGTCGGTCCGACGTACAAAACGGTGTTCTCGACAACGCGGTACAGGATCAGGGTGTGCACGAGATAGATGATGTAACTGCGCGTCGAGAGCCATTTCACGACCGACCAGCGCGTCGGGACACCGTCGTAGCGGCCGATGAGAACTACCGCTGCGGCGACTACCGAAATGGTCCACAGGTAGTGCTCGCCGGCCCAGTAGACGCGGAACTGGGTCGCCACGATGATGACGTGCATCTGAACGAGGACGGCAACGATCAGCCAGCGGCCGGGAGCGAGCTTCGCCCACGCGAGGTACATGATCTGACCGAGGAAGACAGCCGGCAGCGTCGCGGCGATCTTGGACAGCATCGGCACGGTGTACGGCAACGGCGCGTAGACGTTGTAGAGCAGCACCAGTGAGCACAGTGCTCCGCCGGCGAGCGGCATGACGATTGGACGCAGACGCAGTATCGGTCGAGCCGCGACGCAGGCGAGATAGAAGAGGAATTGGACGGTGAGCGTCCAGGTCACTCCGAGAACCGCTACCTCGGGCTTGAGAAAGAATCCGCCGAGAAAAAAGCTCATCAACGCTTCGGTATCGGAAAGACCTTCCTGACCGCTGAACATTCCGTTGATTCCGAGGCGGACCAGAAGAATGGCAATCGCGGTTGCCACCCAGAATGCGGGCAGCAGGCGGCTGAATCGGTTGGTCAAGAACTTTCCGGGGCCGTCACGAATCGCGGACCGCGTCACCAGAGCGCCGGTCAGCATCATGAATACCGCGACCCCGACAAAAGAGAGGTGCTGGTTGAGTTCGGCAGGCTCGATCAGAACGCCGTAAACGACGTCGATCACCCACCAACCCGAGCCGAGATCGTCGATGACGTAAAAAGAGATGTGGGAGTAGATCACGGCGGCAACCGCCAGTGCTCGCAGCAGGTCAGCGCCCGGAAGATTCACCCGAGGCGCGGCCGCCTCTGGTGATTCCGGGAGGAAAACTGGTGCGGGCATCGCGCAAGTTTAAGGTTCCGTTCACCTTTACGACGAATTTGCGCATATTAGCTTACCCTTAGATCCGACTAAGTTCGGTTAACCAAACTTTATTCTTTGGTGATTACTACCTGAGCCGGACTGTTGCGGACGGTGTACGAATGTTATTGGGTGGAAACCCGAAGAATGATTTGCACATACGCGAGTGACGTCACGCCGTGACCGGTGATCGACGCACTCTAAAGCACCAGGGCTCACCAGCCCGCAAAGAAGGGACCCTCGTGTCTGTTTACACGCTGCCGGAACTCCCCTACGACTACGCAGCCCTCGAGCCGCACATCTCGGGCAAGATCATGGAGCTGCATCACGACAAGCACCACGCGGCTTACGTTGCCGGCGCCAACGCTGCACTCGAGAAGCTGGCCGAGGCTCGTGAGAACGACACCATCGCAGCGCAGGCCAACCTGCTCGAGAAGAACCTGGCGTTCCACCTCGGTGGCCACACCAACCACACCGTTTTCTGGAACAACCTCAGCGCTGACGGTGGCGACAAGCCCGAAGGCGAGCTCGCCGCAGCGATCGACGACAACTTCGGTTCGTTCGATCTCTTCCGCGCTCACTTCTCCGCGAACGCCAACGCCATCCAGGGCTCCGGCTGGTCCATCCTCGCGTGGGACTCGATCGGACAGCGTCTGATCATCGTCCAGCTCTACGATCAGCAGGGCAACATCTCCATCGGCCTCACGCCGCTGCTGCTCCTCGACATGTGGGAGCACGCTTTCTACCTCGACTACCAGAACGTCAAGGGCGACTACGTCAAGGCATTCTGGAACATCGTCAACTGGAACGACGTTTCGGCCCGCTTCGACCGTGCACGTACCCAGACCGCAGGTCTGATCGTCTAGTCACAGCTCTTCTTGCGAACGGCGGCGCCTCACCAGGGGCGCCGCCGTTCGCGTCAGCAGAGCGCCACCGAGCAGGACCGTCGTGGCTCCGAAGACCAATGCCAGTGTGCGAGTTCCGGAGTCACCGCTGCTCGCGCTGGTCTGATTCACGGCCACCGGATCCGACAGCACCGAGGTCAACTGAACCTGCTGCGGAGTGGTCATCGCCGGAATACCGGATTTTGCGCCGTCGAGGCCCGTGACCAATGACTTGGCGATCCCTTGCAGCGTCGCGAATCCCTGGGTGATCTGATCGGTCACGTCGCCGAGCATCTGCGGTGCCTGATCGGCGATGGGGATGAGTCCGTCGTTCAATTGTCCGGCAGCACTGCTGAGTTGATCGCTCGCGCCTTGCAGCTGCCCGACCGCGGTGCGGACTAGATCACCGAGCTCCGTATCGGGTCCGACCGAGCCGCCCAACAGCGCCGGAACGGTGCCCAATTGCGCATTCAGCGCACCGAGATCCGAACTCACACCGGCCAGTTGCGCTGTCACGTCGGGCGGGATCGGAAGGCCGTTCAACGCAGTTTGCAACGTGTCGATCCGTGTCTTCAATTCCGCGGTCGACGACGACGCCTCCCCCAGCGTCAGGCCCAGTGAGTCAGCGCGCGTGGCCAGCTCTTCCGCCGACCCCGACGCCTGATCGACCACGCCGGATACCTGGTCCGCCACGCTCATCAACTCCAACGCTCCCGAGCGTGCGGTCTCGAGATACGGCAGCAGAGTGCCTGCGCCTGCCTTCACCTGATCGATGGACTTTCCGGCCTCGTTGGTGCCGGCGACCAGAATCTGTGCGGTGGTGAGGTTTTGATCGATCGAGCGCCGCGCGGCCGAAGTCTGAGCCAGCAAACCCTTGATTCCGTCCGCGCCGACCTGCGCCGATACGGCCCGGGTCAACTCGGCGGACTTCTCCGAGTCCGAGCCATTCACCGCCAGTTCGACACTGGCTTGGCGGGGATCAGTGCCGAACATCGACGCGACGGTTTCGCTGAAGTCTTCCGGCACCGTCAACGTCGCGAAGTAGTTCCCGCCGGGATTGTCGACCACCTGGAAGTCGAAGTCTTCGTTCTTGCCCAACGTGTCCACCAGGGTGTCGCCGGCCCGAAGTTCCTTGCCGTCGAGCGTGGTTCCCGCGTCGGCGTTCACGATCGCGACGGTGTTCGAGGAATCGGCACCGCCCGCGAAGATCACGAACCCGATCCCCGCCACCGCAGCCGCGACAATCGCGGCCACACCACCCACTGCCAGCCGTCGACCGAGGCGTGACGGCTGGCGGTGGGAGTTCTCGGTGGTGTTCTCGGCGCTCATGGGCGAGACGATAAAGCAACAACTTGTAGAAACACTGAGAAGTTCTAGGTGGGCGCCGGGGTCGGTTTCGCTTCTTCTTTCGGGTCTTCATCCGGTTCGGTTCGAGGACCACTGATCAGGATGTCCGCCCAGCGTGTGGCCGGGTCGATGTCAAGCAGGACGGCCTTCACCAGCAACGAGAGCGGAATCGCCAGCAATGCTCCGAGTGCTCCGAGAACCCACGCCCAGAAGACAAGCGAGAGGAAGGTCATCGTCACCGACAGCCCGACGGCGTCGCCGACGAACTTGGGTTGGATGATGGACTGGATCACGAAGTTGATGACGGAGTAGACGACGATCACCCACAGCATCAGCCACGGCCCGCCCTGAAGGAGTCCCAGGAGCGCCGGTGGGATGACGCCGATGACAAACCCGATGTTGGGGATGTAGTTGGTGATGAAGGACAGCAGCGCCCACAGGACGGGCAGCTGAATGCCCATCAGCCACAGCGCACCACCGTCGAGTACCGCCACGATGAGGCCGAAGACCGTCGAGACGACCAGATATTTGCGAGTTCCGGCGGCAAAGGTGGAGAGCGCGTAGGAGATTTCGGGACGTTGCTCGGACAGCACATTCAACCGTGAGCGGATACTCATGCCGTCGAAAGCCATGAACAGCAACAGCGCGAGGATGAACACCAGATCCGACAGAATGCCGAGCAGACCTTCCAGCCCGCTTTCGAGTACGCCCACGACCTTCGTGAGATCGATACTGCTGAGTGTGCTTTGGATCTGTTCGGTGCTGACTCCGAAGTCGGCCAACTTGTCGCGGCCCTCGTTGAGGAGGTTGGTCATCTCCTCGGAGTATTGAGGCAGGATTGTCGCCAACTGGGCCGTCGACACGATCAACGACGCCGCCAACCCGAGCAGAATCAGGTACACGGTGACCAGTGAGCCGAGCATCCCGACCCACTTGGGCCACCCTCGGCGCTGTGACCAATCCTGAATGGGCTGAACGGCAATCGTCAGCACGAGGGCCAGGAATACCGGTCCGAGGATGCCGCCGAACACCTTCATTCCGCCGACGGCAACCACGGTGGCCGCGAGACCGAGCAGGACGATCAGACCGCGCGGGATCGACCAGTTCGCACTACCGGAAAGCGTGGGGATCGGAGCGGGAGCCGCGGCGGCCGGCTTGCCCTTCTTAGAGAACACCGGCTTCCTTTGCCCGGCTTCTGATCTGGAATGCGCCCACGATCATGAAGAGGCCGAACAAGATTGCGTACCAACCCAACAACCAGATGAGGCTGATGATGCCTTCGCCTGGTGCGATCAGAAGGATGATGCCGAAGATGACCGCGAGCACCGACGCGGCGAGCAGCCATCCCCAACTGGATCCGGGCAGCGCTTTCATCTTGAAGGCGCCGACAATTCCGAAGATTCCGAACATGATGGCGTAGAAGGCAATTATGTACAGAAGTACCAGCGCCGTGATGCCTGGCCAGACCAGCGCGACGATACCGGCTCCCACCGAAACGACGCCGGTGAACACCCACCATCCCCACGAACTCAGGTGTTCGCGGTCCCGGATGGCTCGAACGAGCGTGATCAAGCCGTCGACAATGGAGTAGATACCGAACAGGAAAACCAAGGCCACCACGGTAATTCCCGGCCACACGAGCGCAATGATTCCGAAGATCACGCCGAAGATTCCGCGGATCAGGATCATCCACCAGATCTCTTTGCCGTACTGCACGAACGGGTTCTGCGTGACCATCAGTAGCCTCCGAAGCAAGCGGGTGTCTCTGACCGATTCAACAGCTCTTCAAACAGGGCAATACCGACAGATCGTATGGCTATCGTGACCTTTCCGCCCATCGAAACGCGCGGCTGATACCGAGTTGTGCTCTTCGGGTACGAAGCGAGGGGACTTTCAGCCTGCTTCCCGAATGCTTGCTTCCCGAATACCGGGCGCGGTCCACGATCCCGACAGCACTGCAGCCTTCGGCCAGTACAGGCGCAGAAAGACGTTGAAGTCACCGGACGGAGCCGGCAACCAGTTCCGCTCCTTCTCGCCACCAGGCGACTCGTGCTGGAGATAGATGTCCAACGAGCCGTCGTCGGCGAACACCAGATCACTTCGATCGCCGATGGCATATCGATCGATCGGGTTGTCCACGAAGTACTGCCGCTCGTTCATCATCGTGAGCGACCAGAATCCCTCGACCGGCGGGAGCTCGTCCTTCTCGAAATGAAGTACGTACTTCTTCTCACCGGTCAGAGGCTTACCGTCGACGTCCGTCGTAGCGTGCGGGTACACGGCATCTGCGTCGAGGTTGGCCCCGAAACCGAGCCAGACGATCAGAGCCCGCTGAGCGTAATGAGTCCCGTAATGCCCCAAGCCGCGGTGCATCGTCCAGCCGTTCTTCGGATTGCCTTCCGCCTCCTTGGCGATCTCGCTCAGCACGTCCATTCCGGTCCGCGCAGCTCGGTCGAGGGCATCACGCACCTCTTGCGGGCGCGACTTCCAGGGCAGCGACGAGCCGATTCCGATGTCGGACAGCTGTTTCATCATCTCGGTATCCTCCGGACGCGGAGGATTGTCGTCGAGAAGTGCGTCGAGCGTGGTGAAGAAGGTCTCGCCGTCCATTGCGGCCACCTGGTCCACCGGCGGTGTGCGCGTGTCGACAGCAGAGTTCACCGGAACTTCTCCGGGCGTGTAGTCCTGCGGATCACCTGTCCACTCCGACAGTGGTGTGAGTCGCGTCCGGTCCTGCAGGCTGTGCACTTCGGCCAGGTCTGTTCCCCCTGACGTCGCGTAGCGGGCGACTATCCAATTCATCGCCGTCGGCGACCGCAGCAGCGTCAAACCCTTGGGCACGTTGCCTTTCCAATTCGGTCCGGCCACCAGGTACGGTCCCCCGGTGCGTCCTACCGTCCGAGATCCCGGCACCGTGAAGACGTCGCTCCACGCGTCGAGGATGGGGACCAGCCAGTACCGGGTGCCGAAGTCCGGCAGCGAGAGCACCTGCGGTTCCGTCGAGACGTCCAGCCACCCCGACGAGTAAAGAGTGTCCGCGTTCGGCGAGACGACATCGGTGAAGCTCGCGTCGGGCGTCGTACGCGCATAAGCGAACTGGTTGAGCGGGGCTTTCATCGCCACCGGGGTCGGCGTCGCCGTCATGACGTCACGCGATACCGCCGCAATCAACAGGGGATACCCGAAGATCCACGCCTGCGTTGCCAGGTCTTCGAGCCGAGAACGGTTCTTCGACAGAGTCATGCCTGCGCATACCACCGCTCTCACCAGCGCAAACCTGGCTGGCACTCTCCCTGTCTTGTGTGCCAGTACCGAATAGGTGCATATTTCGATTACCCAACGAGGTGTGCCGGACCGACGCATGCGCGTCAGACCGAGATTTGCCCCAGCACCGAGGGAGGAACAGAAATGAACAGAAACGAAGCAATAGGCATTTCTCCGTTCCAAGCCGCTGGGTCTTTGCAGGGTTTCGTCATTTCCGGCCGTTGGCCGGACACCACCCAGGAGTGGGCGCAGCTTCTCGCCCTGGCTGTCCGAGTGGCCTCGATGCCGGGATTGTTGCCGACGACGACGGTCTTCGGAGTGCGTGAGGACGTTCCCGAGGATCCGCAACCCGGCACCGTCGGTCTGGTGGTTGCCGAAGGTCCGGTGCTCGGCGATTTTGCACTGACACCCGGCCGTTTCTCCGACCATCAGCCGCCGGCACTGATCATGCTGCACCCGCCGTCGGAAACTACCCCCAGCCTGCCGGAATGCGAGGGAAGCGCGTCGGGGTGCGTACTACTGCCAGGACTTCCCTACCTGGGCTTGGAGCATCGTGCGGCCTGGGTGGAGGCAGAGCCGGACGGCACGGTCGTCTCCATGATCAGCCGCGTCGGCATCGATTTGATCAGCGATCCCGACACCGCTGTTTTGGCCATGCTCCTCGCTTCGTGACGGCCGCGGTAAGCGATAAGTTCGGACTCCCAAACTTGCTGTGCGCTTTGCCAATTCGAGCCGACCGCGCTAACGTGGGTAGCAACGAAGGGGAGTAGCCCCCAATCGCCTGTGTCGACATACTGGTTCGACGCGCTCCGCCTGGTGTGGATCGCGAAGCACCCGGCCTGGCGAACCGAAGGTCCTGTGGCCTCGGTGGGCGAGACCTTCGGCCGGACAAGCGCACTATGCGCCTGCCCAGGCCGGAGGCTCGCATTTTTCCTCCGACCTACACCGACCGGAGGAGTAAACCTTGCTTGCCGCAATACTTTTGAGTTTCGGCGTCATTTTCGTCGCGGAACTCGGCGACAAGTCGCAACTGATGGCAATGACGTTTGCCTTGCGATATCGCTGGTGGGTCGTTCTCGGCGGAATCACCGTCGCCACCACCCTTGTTCACCTTGTCTCGGTCGCCGTCGGCCACTACCTGGGCGTCGCACTCCCCACCGCGGCAATTTCCATCGTCGGCGGGATCGCGTTCCTGATCTTCGGCCTCTGGACCCTGCGCGGTGACGATCTCACCGACGACGAGCAGAACAAAGCCGGTCGCGTCACGCGATCCGCCTTCATCGCCGTCGCGTCGGCCTTCTTCCTGGCAGAACTCGGCGACAAGACCATGCTCGCCACCATCACCCTTGCGACAGACAACGACTGGATCGGCGTCTGGATCGGGTCGACGGTAGGCATGGTGGCGGCCGACGCTCTCGCCATCATCGTCGGCTCGGTACTGGGCAAGCACCTCCCGGACGGATTCATCAAGATCGGCGCCGCGGTGCTGTTCTTCGTCTTCGGTGTCTGGCTGCTGCTCGAGGGCATCTTCCCCGACTCGTCGGCCGGCATCATCGGCGGTGGCGTTGTCCTGGCAGTGTCCGTACTGGGTGCGCTGGCGCGGATGATCTGGAAGCGCTCCCGTGCGACCGACTCCGATACACACCTCGTCGACGACAATCGGACGCCGATCGACTGACGCTCAACGAATAACGTCGTCGGCGCCCCAAATTGCGACCGGGACATGACCTTCCGCCACTCCGCTCGGTCCGAGTAGCTGCCCGAACCGCTTCATCGGGTACAGCGAGACACGTCGATCGAGGATCCGCACACTACCGATTCGGCGGAGTCGATCCTCGACGACAAGACTCTGCGCGAGGCTGCTCAGCCACACGCTGATCAACATGTTCGCTGTTCCGGTGGTCGCCACCAACAATCTGATCTCCGGCCAACTCGACACAAGATTGCCGAGTTCGTCGGTGGAACCGTCCACAGCGACATCGAAGATCACTTCGAACGGTGAACCGACAGCCTGTTGCGAGACATCGCAGCGGAAAATCAACTGTTGCGAGGCAGTCAGCTGGGCCAAGCGCCGTCGAATCGCAGTCTCGTTCGTTCCACAAATCGCGGCGAGACGCGCATAGCTGGCACGTCCGTCACGGCCGAGCGCCTCCAACAGGGCACCGTCGGACTCACGGAACACTGTCGGATCTGCCGGCGCCGCAGCGGTTGCCAGCTGAGCGCGACCTGCTTGCCCCAGAGCGCCCGGCTCCCAACTGAAGCCGTCTCGGTACACCTTCACCCCGACCCGGCTTCTGATCGACAAGATTCCAGGATCGGCAGCAAGGTGCTCACACACCAAGGCGTCCAAACTCTTCTGGTCGGCGGCCACAACTCCGACGAAGTACTCGTACTCACCTTCCGTCCTGGCCAACAGATAAGCGCAGGCCAGCTCACGTAACCGCTCCCCCACGTCGGCAACCGCATCCTGAGTGGTCCTGATCAGGAGATAGCCGAATATGTGGGTTCGACCGATTGCGACCGCGTTGACCCACGAATGACCGTTCGAGACGAGTCGACGCCACCGGCGGGCGATCGTCGTCGAATCCATGTCGAGTACCGACGACAACTGCGTCCACGACGCGCGGGGGTTGAGTTGGAGTGCATTGATGATCTCCAGATCAGATTCCGCGATCACAAATGCGTCGGATTCCGGCTTCATCTGCCAAGTATTGCTGGATTACTGCATTCTGGCCGGTGATCCCTGCCGGTTTGCCAAAGATATGTGAATCACTTCACAGGTTCACCACTTGGAGGCCCAGTGCTTCGCTCCACCAAAGTCACGGTCGCGCTGCTGTTCGTCGCCTACGCGATCGACTACATAGATCGGCTGGCGATCAACCTCGCCCTCCCTTTGCTCGGTGAGGAGTTCGATCTCGACTACTCCCAGCGTGGATTGATCATCTCCACGTTCTTCATTGCATACACACTGGCCCAACTGCCTGGTGGACTGCTCGCCGATCGATACGGCGCAGTCCGGATGGCTCTGATCGGGTTGGTGGCGTGGAGTGTCTTCACCGGCCTCACTGCCCTTGCGTGGTCGTTCGGGACGCTTCTGGTTGTTCGCTTTCTCTTCGGTCTCGCACAGGGCGTGTTTCCGGCAGCCGCAGTAAAGCTGGTTGCCGAACGCAGCATCCCGGAGCAACGTGCCACCGCAACCGGATGGATGAACAGTTCCAACGCCGTCGGTACGCTTCTTGCCATTGTCGTTGCGGCAGCGCTTCTCCCGTTGATCGGCTGGCGTGGGATGTTTCTGGCCGTCGCGGCGCTCGGCGTACTCTCGCTCGTCAGCATCAAGTTGTGGCTCCCGCCCGCACTTCCGGCGGAGATCGACCACGGTCCGGATTCCTCCTGGGACAACATGCGCACCGTACTTCGCTCCCGCGCGATGTGGCTCTTCGCCTTGATGTTCTTCGGCTACGACTTCGTGATCTGGGGGATGTCGTCCTGGGTTCCGTCCTACCTCCATGACGAACGTGGAATCGCCCTCTCGAGTGCGAGCCTCCTTCTCATCCCGGCAACCGTGGTGGCCGCCGTGACCACCGTCATCGGCGGCCGAATCTCGGATCGACTGGCAGGCAACAGCCGCATCGTCGTAGTGCCGTCCATGCTCGCGTGCATCGTGATGCTCGTTTCAGTTCCTTTCGCCTCCAACACGGCCTTGTTCGTCGTTCTCGTCACCCTCGGATCTGCCGCTGCCTCTTTCGCTTTCATGCCGTGTTTTGCACTCCCACTTCGTAGCCTGCCTTCTTCGGTGGTCGGAGCCGCCTCGTCGATGATCATTTTCGGCGGCATGGTCGCCGGGATTGTCGCGCCGCTGGTGTTCGGATTCATCGTGGACCATCTCTCCTGGTCAGCGGCGTTCGTATCGCTCGCGCTCGGGCCCGTCGTGGCGATCATCGCGGTAATGGCAGCGCCGCAGACCCGAGAAAAGATGCTGAACCTGGTGCAACTGAAAACCGCCAACTGATCATCACCAACCGAAAGAAGATCGACCATGAATCAACTGCTTTCGAATCTTGAATTCGGAGACCCGTCGCGGTTGCGAACCGTCGAGCCGCACTGGTTCGATCTGTACCGGGACCTGCACGCACACCCCGAGTTGTCCGGCAACGAAACTCGCACTGCCGCAATTGTTGCCGAAGAGCTTCGGCGGATCGGCGGCTGGGACGTCACGATCGGAGTCGGCGGCACGGGTGTCGTCGGTGTTCTCCAAGGGAGCAGCGGGCCGGTGATCCTGCTACGCGCCGACATGGACGCGTTGCCGGTCGCAGAAGACACCGGGTTGTCATACGCCTCCAAGACGGATGGCGTCATGCATGCGTGTGGCCACGACGTCCACGTAACCGCGCTACTTGCCACGTGCGCAGCACTTTCCGCGGATCCGACGTCGATCACCGGCACTGTTGTCGCGGTCTTCCAGCCTGCCGAGGAGACCGGGTCCGGCGCTCGTGCGATGGTCGACGACGGAATCTTCGACCGTTTCCCGCGACCGGACCTCTGCCTGGGACAACACGTGGGTCCGACTCCGGCTGGGATGCTGGTCATCAAACCCGACATCTTGATGGCAGCATCCGACACGATTCGAGTGGTTTTTCACGGCCATGGTGGACATGCGTCCTCGCCGTACGCGTGCATCGACCCCTTGTTGATGGCAGCATCTTTCGCGCTGCGCATTCAAAGTCTGGTCGCTCATGAAGCGGCAACCCCGACAGCACCGGTGCTCACGGTGGGAGCATTGCACGCCGGCACAGCTGCGAACATCATTGCCGACGACGCCGAACTACTACTCAGTCTGCGAACTTTCAGCGCATCGTCGCGAGAACACATGCTCGAATCTGTAGGCCGGATCGCTCGCGCAGAAGCGGACGGAGCAGGCGCCACCGAAGCGCCGGACGTTCATGCGTACAACGGCTTTCCGGCCACGGTCAACACTCCGGACGCAACGTCCACGGTGATGACCGACCTACGCCGGGCCGGATTGGGAATGCACACCCTGCCGCAACCACTTTCAGGCAGCGAGGACTTCGGAGTCTTCGGCACTGCTGCCCAATGCCCCTCCGTATTCTGGCATTTCGGCGGGACGGCGCTTCGGAGTTTCGACGAAAGAGCTCTCGCCGCACTCGCCGAGGGACGGATTCCTCCCGGCACACCCTCGAATCACTCACCGCGCTTCGCGCCGGATCCGGCCGCGGCACTACCCGAAGGTGTCACGGCTATGACTGCGGCCGCACTGGGCGCCCTTGCGCGAAGCGCGTGATTCCTACACATACTTCTCCAGGGAGATAACGCCATGTCAGACGACCTGCATTACCTCAGCGCCACCGAAGCTATTGCACACTTTCGCACGCGAGAATTGTCTCCGGTCGAGCTGCTACAAGCAGTCGTCGACCGAACCCAGAAGTTCGAACCTCACATCAATGCCTTCACCGAAGAGATGTTCGAGGAGGCACTGACCGGCGCTCGGGAAGCTGAGAGCCGATATCTCGGCCACGGACCCGATCCGCGGCCGCTCGAGGGAATTCCGGTAGCTGCCAAGGAAAAACACGCTATTGCCGGAAAGTCTCTGACCGAAGGTTCGCTGGCGGCGCGCGGAAACATCGCCCGCGAGAACGCACCGGTGATCGATCGAGTTCTGGCAGCAGGCGGCTTGATTCACGCACGCACCACGACGCCGGAGTTCTGTGTTGCGGCGTTCACGCACTCTCCACTATGGGGCGTGACTCGCAATCCCTGGAATCTCGATTACAGCCCCGGCGGGTCATCCGGAGGTGCGGGCGCTGCACTCGCTGCCGGAACTACCACTCTGGCAACAGCATCCGATATCGGTGGGTCGACGCGGGGCCCGGCAGGCTTCACCGGCACCGTCGGACTCAAAGCGTCGTACGGCCGCATTCCCGGGGTCGCCCCGCTGTCCATGGATTCCTACCGTGGCGACGGTCCGATGGCCCGAACTGTCGACGACGCAATTCTTTTGGCCAACGTTCTGATCGGGCCGGATCCGCGTGACCATTCTTCCCTGAGGCCGGCGATCACGCTGCCACACGAGTACCCGACGGTCGAGGGAATGCGCATTGCCCTGTGCCTGCGGCTCGGTGACTTCCCCATCGAGCCTGACATCGAGGCGAACACCCGGGCTCTCGCACAGTCGTTGGTCGATGCCGGCGCGATCGTCGAGGAGATCGAGTTGCCGTGGACTCGTGATTCGATGGCAGCAGCGGTGAAAGTCCATTTCGGAACGATCATGGGTGCATCCGTCGCGGAAGTTGCTCGCGTCCACGGTGATCTTCTTGCCGACTACACGCTCGACAACGTCGCGCTCACGTCGAAGGGCGCTGCGGAAATGTCATTTCTGGACGGCCTTCGCAAAGAAACCCAGATGCAACGAGAGCTCGCCGAGGCGATGGCTCCATTCGATGCGCTGATCTGCCCGACTTCGGGCACCATCGCCTTCCCGGCAGGCGAGTCTTTGCTCGACGGCCTCACGGTTGCGGGCCAGCACGTGAACACCACCGCCGAAGCACTTCTCACGTTGCCGTTCAACGTCGCCAATCGGTGCCCCGTACTAGCGGTGCCCAGTGGACACGCACACAACGGCGTTCCCACGGGCGTCCAGATCGTCGGCCATACGTACGACGAACCGACCGTGTTCCGGATCGGCAAAGCACTGGAGAAGATCCGCCCGTGGGCATACACCGACCAGCATCAACCGAGGCTGGATGTGGTGACGCCGGCTTCCTCTTGATCGCTGAGGAGATCAGAGCTTGGCTCTGATCTCCTCAGCAATCGGCTGGAACTGCTCGAGGAACGTCAGGGCCCAACCGAACGACGCGACGCCCTCGTAGTCGAACGAGTACACCTGATCGTTCTTGACGGCGCGCAGACGCTGGAAGATGGTGTCGTTCGCCAACTTCTCGTTGATGGGGCCCTTGCCACTGTTGGTGATGATGACGTCGGCTTCGTCGAGTAGCTCCAACTGCTCCTTCGGGAACCACTCGTTGCTGCCGGCAGGAATTGCGAGTGAGCGGTCGTTGAACTGGAACCCGGCCTCGCTGATGACCGTCGTCTGATACTTGGTCGGCGAGTACAGCGAGAAACCACTCTCCTCGAAGTACGTGGTGTAGACGACCTTCACCTTGCTCAACACGTCAGCGTTGTCGCTGCGGAACTTCGCGATCCGCGCCTCGTATCGGTCTGCCAACTCTTGAACCTTCGCACTCTGGTTGAGTGCGTCCGCGACCCCGAGGGCGCGCTCCTTCCACGCGTACTGGCCGTCTTCGGCAAAAACTGCGGTCGGTGCAATCGACCGGATCTGCTCGTAAAGATCCGGGTTGTTCTCCGAAAGGAGGTTGGTCATCACGATCAAGTCGGGAGACAAAGCCGCTATCGCCTCGGCGTTGGGCTCGTACCAGCGTCCCACCTTCGGAAGAGACCGCAGGGCAGACGCATACGGTTCCGGGACACCGTCGGCGTTCTCGTAGTCCACCGGCAATCCGACGGGCGTGAATCCGGCGTCGAACATCGCGGGGCCCGTGTAGTAATCGGCGCTGACCACTCGCTGCGGGTTGGTGGGAACCTCCACCTGCCCCAGGGCCGTGTTGATGGTGCGCATCGAGCCCTCGGCCGATTCACTGGAGCTGGTTCCACAGGCCGTGAGCAATCCGATCCCCGCCAAGGCACCCGCCCCGAGGAAACCGCGTCGGGTAAGTGCTGCGGTGATGCGAGCGAACTCGGCATCGGTATCAGCGGTAGGCAAGAGAAGTGATGTCATGGGTTTCCTGACGGTATCCGAATTAGGGCTACCTAAAATTACTCTCACCTGCACTGTTACGGTGAAGCGTCATGGCCAACCACTGTTTCGATCGAGCCATCGATACGCGCACCCCCTCGGTCGACGGCCGGAAGCCGGTACGTTCTTGGTTCGTGACGCCTTCGCGACAGGACTTCCCCGGCATCATGTTGTGGGGAGCGCCGACCCTGGAACCGTCGACGTGGAACGAGCCGGTGTCCACCCCGAACCGGATCGTCGCGGAGCCGTGGTCCGTCAGCACCATCCGGTTCAAGAGCACGGCAACTGGCGTCTGGGATTTCCATACCCACCGCGAACATGAACTGCTGTGGTCGGCAGGTGGGACCGTCACCCTCGAAGCGTCCGAACACCTCTGGATGGTTCCGCCGATGCTCGGCATCTGGATTCCTGCCGGCACTGCGCACCGCGTCCGCTCCGACGACGGCGCCGTCATCTTCGCGACGTACCTGACGCCGGATCGAATCGACACCGATTGGGACTCGATAGTCGGCATACCCATGACCGGTGCACTTCGGGAGGTGTTGTTACACAACGAGAACAACGCCATGCCCGACCTGAAGCGACTACGGCTACAGCAGGTGGCAATCGACCTCATCCATCCCGTTCAGGCCGCGAGTCTCGACATTCCGTTGCCGAGAACGCCTGACCTTCTTTCGATTGCCCAGCAGATCATCGCCGATCCGGCGGACGACCGCACCACTTCCGAATGGGCTCGCACCATCGGCGTGAGTGGTCGGACCTTGATGCGCCGCTTCCAGGCCGACACCGGCACGACGCTCACTCAATGGCGAATTCTGGTGCGCGTCCGCGTTGCATTGATCGAGATTGCCGCAGGCAAACCTGTCGTCGCCGTGGCCCGCGGCCTCGGGTATGCCAACCCTGGAACGTTCATCGACCTGTTCAGGCAGGTCATCGGCCACACCCCCGCCGCGTACTTCCGCTCGTTCTCACCTGTCATGAAACCGCATCAGAATGGCACCAAACCCGCACGGGTGACACGTTAGCGTTGTTAGGCAAGGCAAACCATGTTGCCCGAACACGTTGGAGAACACCACAGATGCACCACCGCCGCCGTTTTGCCAGGTCTATCGCGCTCGCGGTCGGCGCGATCCTGATCGGCACGCTCGCCTCGTGCAACTCGTCCGACGACCAGCCCTCGCCTTCGGCCGAGACCATCGACTACAGCTTCGCGGGGTACTCCGCCCAGATACCTGCCGACCCGCAGCGAGTGGTTGTCATCGACTCCCGGACGTCCCTCGAGTTCGCACTTCTCGCCGATTACCCGATCGTCGCCCTCGATTACGACGAGTCGAGCCATCTCGCATCCAAGGTCCCTGCCGATGCGGGGCATTTGGGCGGCAATCTCAGTAAGGAGGACGTGCTGAGCTACAACCCGGACCTGATCCTCATCTCCGTCGGCTGGTACGAGAGCTACAAGTCACAGAACCTCACTTTCGAGGACATCGCACCGGTTCTGGTGATCCAGGACGGCAGCTCGCCCGACAAGGAGACCGAATCACTCGGCGGGCCTCTGGGATTCATGGGCGAGCAACTGGCACTACTGGGCAAGACCGCCGCCGCCTCGGCAGCACAGGCGCGGTACGAAGCCGCTCTCGCCACTGCCCGCGACGACGTCGGTTCCGTCGCGCAGACCAAGACGATCGCCTTCGTATCGCTGATCGAGGACAAGTTCTTCGTGTTCAACACCCCGAACAACCTGACCGTCGACGTAGCGTCGTCACTCGGTTACACGATCTTGTCCAACGACGCGATCACCGCCGCTCAGTCGGCCGCGATCGGCGGCTACAGCGCCGAATTCGGTTGGGAGAATGCGGATGTGCTCGCCGACGCCGATGTCGTCGTCGCCCAGAATCTCGACTCCTGGCCGGGCAACCCGGCGTGGGATCGTGTTCCAGCCGTGGCCGCCGGCAATGTTGCACCGCTCGACTACGACGACAAGGTGGGATTCGCACTCACCTACACGGACTTCCTGAACAAGTTGGCGGACACCACTCGCAACCTGCAGTGACGCTAACTGGTCATACCACTTGACCTCTCACCAGTTAGAGTTTACGGTCGGTACATGTTCCAACCCGTTGCACGTACCTCCGCTTCCGGCGCAGTGTTCGACCAGATTTCAGTGAAAGTACTGGCCGGAGAGTTGGCCGCGGGTGAGGCGCTACCCAGCGAGCGCAAGCTCGCCGAGGCATTCGGTGTCTCGCGGCCCGCAGTCCGCGAGGCAATTCAGAAGCTCGCCCAGGCCGGGCTCGTCGAGGTCCGCCAGGGCGAGTCCACGTCCGTGCGAGATTTTCGACGCCAGGCCGGACCCGAACTTCTCCCCCAGTTGTTGGTTCGAGACGGCGTCCCCGACCTGACCGTGGTGCGCAGCGTCCTGGAAACTCGCGAGTTGATGGGACCGCAGATCGCGGTGCTGGCCGCCCGTCGCATCTCCGCGGAATCTGCCCGAGAACTCGACACGGCCGTGGATCAACTAGGCGCCACCGAAGATCCGGTAGAGCTGCAAGACCGCGCTCTGGCGTTCTGGGACGTCGTCGTCGACAGCGCGGATTCCATTGCCTTCCGTTTGATCTTCAACAGCCTGCGCGCTGCATACGAACCGGCCATGACTGCACTTGCCTCCGTCATGGTCGCCGAAGTCGGCCAGACCGACCTGTATCGAAAACTGGCCTCCGCCATCACTTCACACGACGAGTCAACTGCCGAGGCGTCAGCCGCACAGCTCCTTCACACCGGTACGACGGCAATCGGCGATGCTCTCACCTTCCTGGAAGGACTGAAACCATGAGCAAGCCTCTCACTCTGGCCGACGCAGCACGGACGTTCCGCAAGTCACCGACGCCGTGGATGATCGGCACCATGTTGGTGGTCGCCGCGGCAGCGCGCTTCACGCTGGGCAACTGGCAGATCACCGACGCCCTTGTTCCGCTCGTGATGCTTGCCGCATTTCCCTTCGTGGAGTGGATTATTCACGTCTTCGTTCTCCACTGGAAGCCGCGGACCATTGCCGGCGTCACCCTCGATTCACGCCTGGCGCGCAGCCATCGGGAGCACCATTTCGCCCCGCGAACCGTCTCACTCATCTTCATTCCGTGGCAGACGCTCCTGATCGTGATTCCCGTCCTGACTGCCGTCGCACTCCTGGCGTTTCCCCGCGTCGAACTCGGTCTGACCTTCCTGACCTGCATTTCCGTACTCGGCCTCGGCTACGAGTGGACTCATTTCCTCATCCACAGTGACTACAAGCCGAAAACTGCTCTCTACCGGTCGGTTTGGCGCAACCATCGCAACCATCACTTCAAGAACGAGCACTACTGGTTCACCGTCACCACCGCGGGAACGGCCGATCGCGTACTGGGCACGTACCCCGATCCAAAATCCGTCGAGACGTCCCCGACAGCCAAGAATCTGCACGGCACCGCGTCGAAGCTGTGAAGAAACGCCGATTCCTGGCCCCTAGCTGGCAATGAACTTGAACTTGACTGTGTATCAGTGATTTTCGTTGAAACCCACCCGAACCGTGCTTAGTGTCGATGGAGTCAGAAGTTCGAAAAACGCTGTAACCGAAGGACACAACACATGTTCAACGATGTATTCAACAACGTCATCCACCCGATGGTCACGAACTTCCAGCAGTTGGGTCCCCAGCAGTTCATTCCTCAGCAGTTCATCCCTCAGGGCCTGTTCCAGCAGGCACCGCAGGCAGCAGAGCAGGCTGTGACGATCTTCGGTAGCTGATACCGCAATCCACAGATAGCGCCACTCAGGGGTCGTCCGTCCAATATGCTGGACGGACGACCTGAGTGCCTCCGCCTGACAAGGATCCCCATGAGCCCCAACACCCCCGTCCACGCATTCACCGATGACGCCCTGGGCGATCTCGACGCCACCGGCGTCGCCGCCCGGATCGAATCAGGCGAGGTGACCGCACGGGAAGTCATGGAGGCGTCGATCGCGCGCGCCGAGGCAGTGCAGGGGCAATTGAACGGTTTGGCCTGCACAGACTTCGATCGCGCCCTTGCCAGGAGCAACCGGCCGGCCGCGGGCATCTTCGCCGGCGTCCCCACCGCGATCAAGGACAACACCGACAGCGCCGGCCTTCCCACCCAGCAGGGCAGCACCGCCTTCACAGCAGTCCCCGCCAAGGCTGACAGCGATTTCGCGAATCAGTTCCTCTCCACCGGGGCCATTTCGATCGGCAAGACCCGACTGCCCGAGTTCGGATTCAGTGCGTCCACCGAGTACATGACGGAAGAACCCGTGCACAACCCGTGGAACCCGGCCTACTCGTCGGGCGCTTCCTCGGGTGGCGCTGCTGCACTGGTTGCTGCCGGAGTCCTCCCGATCGCGCACGCCAACGACGGTGGTGGATCGATTCGCATTCCCGCCGCTGCCTGCGGACTGGTCGGACTCAAACCCACTCGCGGCCGTACCATCGCCGATCCGGCCGACAAGTCGATGCCGATCCGGCTGATCTCTCAGGGCGCCGTCACCCGCACGGTTCGCGACACCGCACGATGGATGTCAGCGGCCGAAAGTTACTACCGCAATCCACGACTCGCACCGGTTCGCCTGATCGAAGGACCCAGCTCAACCCGCCTGCGCGTCGGCGTGATCACCGATTCCGTGACGGTCACCAAGACCGACGACGAGACACGCAAGTCCGTCGAAGCTACGGCTGAACTCCTTGCCGGCCTTGGCCATCACGTCGAGGACGCGGCATTGCCCGTCGGACCGGAATTCATCGACGACTTCAGCATCTACTGGGGCTTTTTGTCGTTTGCCATCTCCACCGGTGGCAAACAGATGCTCGGGCCCGACTTCGACAAGTCCGGCACCGACAATCTCACGAAGGGCCTCTACACGCTGTACCGGAAGAACCTGGTGAAGACGCCGCGCGTGCTCTACCGCCTGCGACGGCTCCAGCAGCAGTACAGCGCCATGTTCTTGAAGTACGACGTCGTGCTCTCGCCGGCCCTGGGGCACACCACCCCCGAACTCGGATACCTCTCTCCCGCTCAGCCTTTCGAGGAACTCTTCGACAAGTTGATCGCGTACACATCGTTCACGCCGCTGAACAACATCTCCGGTGGTCCCGCGATTTCGCTACCGATGCACCAGACCAGCAACGGTTTGCCGTTGGCTTCGCATTTCTCCGCCGATCTCGGCGACGAGCGCACGCTCCTCGAATTGGCCTTCGAACTGGAAGAGGCTCAGCCCTGGAGAAGAATCCAGGACTGAGCCTCACCGGTCAATACCCTCAGTCTCGCGGCAATCCGAGCATGCGCTCACCGATCACGTTGAGTTGCACCTCGGTTGTGCCGCCGTAAATGGTGGTGGCACGGCCCGAAATGAGCTGCTCCATCGCCTTGTCGCTTGGCTGACCTGGGATGCTGACCGCTCCGGCAGCACCCAGTTCGGCGACGACGAACTCGGCGATCGACTGGCTGATCTTCATCGCCAACAGCTTGCCGACGCTCGACGTCGTACTCACGTCGATTCCCGAAAGTTGCTTGAGCACAACGCGGGAGCCGATGAGGTCGATCGCCTGACTCTCGGCCACCAGCTCGCCGACGCGGTAGCGCCCGATCGGGCTCAGGTCTGCCGACTTCGCGAACTTCAGCAGATCGGAGTCCGAGGCGTACGCCTCCATCTTCTGGCTCAGGGCGACGCGCTCGCCGGCCAGCGTCGTACGTGCGACGTTCCAGCCGTCGTTGACCTCGCCGACCACGTTCTCGTCGGGGATGAACACGTCGTCGAGGAACACCTCGTTGAACAACGCCGAACCCGTCATCTCACGCAGCGGGCGGACGGTGATGCCCGGTGTCGACATATCGAGCACGAAGTAGGTGATGCCCTGATGCTTCGGCTTGGTGGCGTCCGTACGGGCGATCAGCATTGCCCAGTCGGAGAACTGCGCAACCGTGGTCCAGATCTTCTGACCGGTGATCTTCCAACCGCCGTCGACCTTTTCGGCCTTCGTGGACAATGACGCGAGGTCGGAACCAGCACCGGGCTCACTGAAGAGCTGGCACCACACCAGCTCACCCTGCAGGGTCGGTATTGCCAATTCCTGCTTCTGCTTGTCCGAACCATGCGCTACGACGGCCTGCACGGCCCAGGTGCCCATCAGGAGCTGCGGCATCGAGATACCCGCAGCCTTGATCTCCTGGGAGATGACGATCTGCTCTAGCGGAGCGGCGCTGCGCCCGTACGGCTTCGGCAGGTGAGGCTGAACCCAGCCGCCGTCGCCGAGTGCGATCAGCTGGTCGTCCTCGTCGAGATCGACCAACTGGGCAAGCTCAGCCGCAATGTCTCCGCGGATCTCCTCTGCCTCGGGCGGCAGTTCGAGAACCGAAGCCCGGCTGACACCGTCAAGTGCCTGCTGCGCAACACGATTGGCGCGATCCTCGCGAGTACCGAGAATGCCGCGGATCGAGAGCGCGCGACGGTAGTACAGGTGGGCGTCGTGCTCCCACGTGAATCCGATGCCGCCGTGGACCTGCACACAATCCTGCGCTACCTGCACTGCGGCGTCCGGCACGATGACTGCGGCGATATCGGCGGCAAAATCTGCCGTGTCGTCGCCCTTGTCCAATGCGCTTGCCGCATCCCACACAACGGCGCGTGCCTGCTCGAGCGCAATGCCCATCTGCGCACACTTGTGCTTGACACCCTGGAACTGGCCGATGGGTCGCCCGAACTGCACGCGTGTCTTGGCGTACTCCGACGCAGTGGAAACACACCAGGACATGACGCCGACGTCTTCGGCGCCGAGAACGACTGCGGCAATGGACCGTACCCGCGCCTCGGTGAGACCGTCGAGTATCCGTTCGGCGCTGATCTGAACATTGTCAGCTTCGATCCGCGCACTGCCGCGCAGCACGTCGATGCTGTCCTGCACGGTGATCGCGACTGCGCTGCTCTCGAGCACCGCGTAGCGGACACCCTCGGGCAACTGGATCGGGACCAGCAGCACGTCGGCATGTTCACCACCGAGCACACCGTCGAGTGCGCCCGTGATCTTGTATCCGCCGTCCGACGACTCGGCCGTCAACGGTGCACCCAAGGCGACTGCTGCTGTACGACTTCCGTCGATCAGGCCCGGCAGGAACTCGGGTCCCGCCTTGGAATCAGCGGCGCCGAGAACGGCGCTTGCCAATACCGTCGGAACAAACGGGCCGGGAGAGACAGTGCGGCCCAATGCTTCCAGTGCCACCGCCAAGGTCAGCAGACCGGCGCCGTGACCACCTTGTTCTTCCGGAACCGCGAGCCCGAGAAGGTCTTGCCCGACCAGTGCCGTCCAGAACTCGGGGAACTTGTCCTCGGTCCTCGACTCCACCGCCGCGCGCACCTGCTCGGTGGTGATGGTGCGCTCGGCGAATGACCGCACCGAATCTGCGAGTGCGGTGTGCTCCTCACTCAGCCCGAGGCCGAGTTCGTATGCGTTGCGTGCCATGCGCTTACAGACGTTCTGCGAGGTCGGCGGTGGTCCAGGGACCCTCGCTCTCGATGGTGTTCACACCGTGCCAGCCGGCGAGTTCCGTGATGGCCCCACCCTGAACGGCATACACCTTGCCGGTCAGCTTGCAATCCGCTGCCGCTAGATAGGCCACCAGCGGGGAGATGTTGGACGGCGCAAACGCGTCGAACTCACCCTCGGGGACCTCGGCGGCGAACAACGCGCCCATACCGGGTGTCGCCAGCGTCAGTCGAGTACGCGCGATCGGCGCAATTGCGTTGACGCGCACACCGTATCGATCGAGCTCGTCTGCGGCCACCAGAGTCAGGGCTGCGATGCCCGCCTTGGCGGCGCCGTAGTTGCCCTGGCCCGCGTTGGGCATGAAGGTACCCGAAGCCGAAGCGGTGTTGATGACCGAAGCGTTGACGGTCTCGCCTGCCTTGCTCTGGTCCTTCCAGTACGCGGCAGCGTGGTGCAGCGTCGCTGCGTGACCCTTGAGGTGCACGGCAATGACTGCATCCCACTGGCTCTCGTCCATGCCGGCAATGAAGGCGTCACGGAGAATGCCCGCGTTGTTGACCAGTACGTCGAGTCGGCCGAACTCGCTGACGGCCTGCTTGACGAGGCCCTCGGCGCCGTCCCAGGTGGCGATGTTGTCGGTGTTGGCAACGGCCTTACCGCCTGCAGCGACGATCTCGTCGACTACCTGCTGCGCCGGGCCGGCATCTGCGCCCGATCCGTCGTTTGCGCCGCCGAGATCGTTGACCACGACGCTCGCACCCTCACGAGCGAAGAGCAGCGCATGCTCACGGCCGATGCCGCGTCCTGCTCCGGTGATGATCGCTACGCGACCGTCGAGACTTCCCATCAGTTCAGATTCCCATCAGTTCAGTTGTCGGACATGAAGACTCATTTGTCGGCGATGACCGCGAGGCCGTCCTTGATGACGAGGTCACCGACCGCGCTGGTTTCGTACGAGTACGACGTGGCTCCGTCTGCCGAACCCGACTTGTGGAACACCGTCTCGATGTCCTGTGTCGGGAGTACGGGTTTCGCGAATCGCACTGCGAGACGGCGCAACCGCTCGGTCTCGCCGCCTGCCAGTTCGGTCAGGGCTCCCCACGACGTGAACGCCATCGTGCACAGTCCGTGGTTGATGATTCCGGGGAGACCGGACATCCGAGCGATCTCCTCGTCGAGGTGAATCGGCATCGGATCGCCGGAAGCCGGTGAGTACCGGAATGTCTGGTCCTCGTCGATGTGCTGGTTCACCACCGCTGCGGGACTACCAGCGCGAAGAGCGTCGTCGAATCGGTGTTCGGGAGCCTTCTCGCCAAGTCCGGGGCCCGCGTCGACCTTGCGGAAGAAGGCCGTCATCCACTGCTCGTTGACCAATTCACCCTTGTCGGTTTTGGTTTCGACGTAGATGACGACGGTGGATCCGTTGTCTCGGCCCTCGAATCCGATGGGCTTGGCACGAGCGACAAGGTGGTCACCGGGGTAGATCGGACGGTGGAACAGGAAGTCCTGCTCACCGTGAACGAGCTTCATCAGCAGTTCGACCGGCGCCACCGACAGCGCAGCGGGTGCCATCGACATGAAGACGGGTACCACCGCGAAGACCGGTGGAGCGATCTCGCCCTTCAGGTGTCGCTCGATGGGATCGTTGGTGGCAGCGGCGTATTCAGCGATGCGCTCGGCTGTCACCTCGAAGTGCTCCGGGTCGGTCCATACGTCCAGCCCGGACGTATCGAATTCGACCGCGTTGGTCTTCGGTGTCGTCATTGAGCCGTTACCCGACCAGCTCGGCGAACTTGGCCAGCGAGGCCTCGAGATCAGCCTTGGCGTTCTTGGCTACTGCCTTGCCGATCGGCCCGACGATCATGGTGCCCTTGAAGCTGGCGTCGACGGTTGCCTTCGAACCGGCACCGTCGGCCTCGACCGAGAGAACGAATTCGACGGTGACGCCGGCCATTCCGGTACCGGCAATCTTGACCATCTTCGGAACCTCGACCTCTTCGACGGTCCACTCGATCTTGTTGGCCATACCCATCACGGAGACGACCTCGGTGAACTTGGCGCCCAACGCAACCTCGGTGGGGAGTTCACTCTTCCAGCCCTGGTGAATGGTGAGCCACTCTTCCCAGCGAGACAGGTCGGAGAGCGCATCCCAGGTCTTCTCGGGGGATGCGGGCAGTACAGCGGAGACGGAAACGGAAGCCATGATGAAACTCCTAGTGGGTAGCTGGCGGGTTGTGGGTGTGATTCAGCGTGCGTAGGGCTTGTATGCGGTCACGACAACTGCGCCGCCGAGTCCGATGTTGTGCTGGAGAGCGACCTTCGCGCCGTCGACCTGACGCTTGTCGGCGGTTCCGCGGAGCTGCCAGGTGAGTTCGGCGCACTGGGCGAGGCCGGTTGCGCCGAGGGGGTGCCCCTTGGAGATGAGGCCCCCGGACGGGTTGACCACCCAGCGTCCGCCGTAGGTGGTGTCGTCGGCGTCGACGAGCTTGCCGCCGTCACCTTCTGCGCACAGTCCGAGCGCCTCGTAGGTCAGCAACTCGTTGGTGGAGAAGCAGTCGTGGAGTTCGATGACGTCGACGTCGTCGGCGGTGATCCCGGCCTGCGCGTACACCTTCTCAGCGGCCTTACGGGTCATGTCCGCGCCGACGAGGCTGATGGCGCTCTTGTCCTCGAAGGTGCTGTTCATGTCGGTGACCATGGCCTGCCCGACGATCTCGATCGCCTGAGCAGCGAGCCCGTGCTTCTCGACGAATGCTTCGCTGGCGATGATTGCCGCGCCGGATCCGTCGGACGTGGGCGAGCACTGAAGCTTGGTGAGCGGGCCGTGGATCTGGCGTGCTTCGAGGATCTGTTCGAGGGTGTACTCGTCCTGGAACTGGGCGTACGGGTTGTTCAGTGAGTGCTTGTGGTTCTTGACCGCGATCTTCGCGAACTGCTCTGCAGTGGTTCCGAAGCGTTCCATGTGCTCGACGCCGGCCGCGCCGAACATGTACGGAGCGGGCGGCATCGCGAACTCCTGCAGCTCGGCGAGAGCGAGGAGGTGCCGCATGAGTGGCTGTTCACGGTCGTCGTAGGTGGATCCGAGGGACCCGGACTGCATCTTCTCGAAGCCCAGCGCCAGTGCGCAGTCGGCCTGACCACTCTTGACAGCCTGCGTGGCGAGGTACAGCGCGGTCGATCCCGTCGAACAGTTGTTGTTGACGTTGACGATGGGGATGCCCGTCAGACCGAGCTCGTAGACAGCGCGCTGACCTGCGGTGGACTCGCCGTAGACGTAACCGACGTATGCCTGCTCGACCTCGGTGTAGTCGATACCCGCGTCTTCGAGCGCCTTGGTACCCGACTCGCGTGCCATGTCGGGGTAGTCCCACTCGCGGGCTCCCGGCTTCTCGAACTTCGTCATGCCGACGCCGACGACAAAAACCCTGTTACTCATTGCCACTCCTGAAGAGAACGGTATCTGTGTGTGACACGCTGTCCCACCAAAGTATGTGAGACATCTTGTCCAGTCAATGGCCGGGTGAGTATCGTTCGATTTATGACAAAAACAGCCGAGTCGGCGCAGCCCGACGGGCGCAGCACTCGCTGGAACGATCACAAGGAGCAGCGCAAAGCGCGGATCCTCGACGCAGCCCTCGATGCAGTCAACGAAGGTGGCGCCGACGTCGGCGTCCAGCAGATCGCCGAGCGCGCCGACGTCCCCCGTTCCGTTGTCTACCGGATCTTCAAGGATCGAGCCGACCTCGACGAGCAGCTACGAGTTCGCATCCTCGAGATGATGATGACCGACCTGGCACCCACCCTCACGCCGCAGGGTACGGTCGGCGAGGCTATCTCGCGGGCAGTCGAGACTTACCTCCAATGGATTGTGAAATACCCACGGCTACACCACTTTTTAGGCAAGGGCTCGCCGAGCACGCGGGCCACCGGTTCGAAAGTGGTGACCGGAACCAAGACGGCCATCGCCGTGCAATTGGGGAACCTGTTGGGTGCGATCCTCGCCAGCCGCGGCAAATCGTCGAAGATGGCGGAGCCCTTGGCTTTCGGCGTCATCGGATTGGTCGACGTCAGCGTCAACCGTTGGCTCAGCCAGCCGGGTTCCGATGTGACCAGTGCGGAATTGGCCGAGTTCCTCGGGCGCTCCATCTGGCAGGTTCTGGACGGCAATCTTCGGAGCATCGGCGTCGACATAACTCTGTCGACTCCGATCGCCGACCTGTGACAGTTACCGAACTACCCTGGGCACTCGACGGACGTGGACTTCAACTGATCCGGGTTCCACCGCTCGCCCTACACGCGCTGGGTGAAGACAACGCCACTCTCGCAATGGAACTCGAACCCAACCTCCTGACCCCGTATCTCCTCGGCGAAGAATGCCAGGGCTTGTGGCGCTACCGGAGCACGCAGATAACCGGGAACCCACTCGACAGCGCGTGGATCACCCGCATCGCCGTCGATGCCCGCACCTCGACGCCGGTGGGGTTGGCCGGATTCCACGGTCGCCCCGATGCGCGCGGGATGGTGGAGATCGGATATCGCATCGATCCGGCATTCCGGCGACTGGGCTACGCACGAACTGCCCTCGAGATACTTCTCGACGTCGCGAGTCGCCAATCCGAAGTGCACATCGTTCGAGCGACCATCAGCCCGGACAACATCGCATCGCGAAATCTGATCAGCCAGTACGGTTTCAACGAAGTCGGTGAGCAGTGGGACGAAGAAGACGGTCTGGAGACCATCTTCGAAGTCAGCGCTTCTCCGGAACCGTGACAGCCGTCAACCCGCTGGTTTGATCGGTCCAGTGAATGGCACGATCCTCCAGCATTACCGGCGTCCACAACCTGTAGGTCTTCACCTGATGGTGATGACGACACAGGCATTGGAGGTTGCTCGCAATGGTCCACCCACCGCGTCTCGGATCGGAAGGATCGAACTCGGTGATGTGGTCGAGTTGGCACCTGCTCGCGGGCACCGAACAGCCAGGAAATCGGCAGTGACCGTCGACGGCCCGCACCAATGCGGCCAGAGCCGCTCCCGGAGCATAGGTCAGCGCGCCGGGAGGTGGATCGGGCTGGGCGCCATGCCCATCCGATCTTCGAACTATGTCCGGGGCTCGCGCGACCAACCGTTGCATCGCCCGAATCCGATCTCCGCAGCCTTTCGGTTCGCGACTCAAGCGATCACGTCGGGTGACAAGCGGCAGGACAGTCGGAGCATGTTGCCGACGCGGTCGATTCCCGGCGGCCTGAGAGCGAAAGTCGACAAACAGTGCCTGCCAAGTGGAATCGGCGGCAAGCTCGCGAGCAAAGTCGGGATCGATTGGCCCGTACCCGTCGATACTCGCGGGATCTGACGTCAACCCGAGGAGCGTCGCCAGATCGCACACGATGTGCAGCAACGGCTTCCGACGTGAGGGCGCAGTTGATCGACCTGATGGGGATGCTGCCTCGCACGTTTCGCTGCCACACTGGCAAGTCAGCCCGTTCTCACCGTGCAGGAGAGCAACCAGCGCGTCGGCCCGGCGCGTCGAGGCATTTCGTGGATCGTGGTTGCAGACGCTTCCGGCGGCCTCGTTGATCAGGCCAAGCGCTTCGACAGCCTCGTTCGCGCTGAGTGTTGCCTGCAACTGGGCGAGTCCGTGACGGTCTGCACGCGTGCGAACATCGCGGTGTTCCAGCATTTTCCGGCGACGTTCGGCGGCAGCGTCCGGATCGTAGGCAATGAGCTGACGTTCAATGTCGCGCTCCAGTTGCCCGGGCGGAAGACGGTGCGCCGAGGCAAGTACCCGGCGCTCGAGTGCTGCGATCGCCTCGGGGTCGACCCCGGTGAGTCCGTCGACAATCTTGCGCACGCGCGCATAGTCCAGCTCGCCGGCAGAAAATGCGGCCTTGGTGAGCGGAAGGAACTCGCGCAAGGCGTCACCGATCTCGATGTGAACTTCGGCTGTGCGCCGCGAACACGTGAGCATGACCGCGATCTCGTTGCACGCGATCCGCCACGCCTTGTCGACATCACCGGACACGTCGAGTTCCGCATTGAATCTCGACTCCGACAACATGGACGCACCGAGCACCTTCTGTGCGGCCAGCATGTTCTCGCTCTGCGCCGTTGCAAAGAGCATGTCCGGCAGCACGAGTGGATCGACGACAGGACGGTCGTCATCTACGACTGCCCCCACACCGCCCGTCGATCCATTATCGAACATACATTCGACACTAGACCTGCCCACCGACAAGAAAGCTAGAGTGCCGGTTTGTATCCCTTACCCTGCATCCAGGCGAGCACATCCAGCACCCGGATCGCCGGAATGGCATCGTCCAGTCCGGCCCGAACTCGCAAGTCGAGCAATCGCACGTGTAATTCTCCGTCGTGCAAGGCCTCTCGTACCGGTTCCAGATGGGCAGCCTTCGTTCCCAACTCCCGCCCGATGACGTCGTCGTAGATCGGGTAGAGCCGCGGACGCTTGCGTGCGATCAGTTTGGACGCCATGGTTCGCCCGACGCCGTGAATCTCTCGAAGCGCCGTCTCCAACCGCCACACCGGAGATTCCGGAGTGAAGGGATCGGGTTCGTTCGACAGATCGCGATCGGGGCCCACGTCGGCCAGGAGTCGGTTCAGTTCGGCATTGTTCTCCCCGAGCAGGAAGAAGGCCCCTTGCGCCGGAACCTGAACCGACAGAAGCGTCACCGCAACAAGATCTTCCGCGGTAAAGATGTTCGCATCACGATCGCGGTTGCCACTGGGATCCCAGGAATCCCACAGCGCACCGGTACGGAGATAGCCCGTCTTTCGGAGCGGCCTCGTGAAGTATTCCTGCAGCACGTCGACCGCGCCGGCATCGTCCCCGTCTCGCAGCACACGCGGGAGGCGGATGGGCAACTGATCAACCATGGTCGAGCGACCTTTCCAGTACATATTTGGCGAACCCGGAGTTGTGATATTGCCGAAATGGGCCCTTGCCCTTGGCAACAAGATGCTCCGCGAGTGGACGTACCGTCGTCACGTCGACAGGCAGTAGGGCGAACTGTTCCAACGCATCCGAGTCCTCGAGACTGCAGTCGATCACGGTCCCGTCGCCGTCGGCGGACGCCAACTCGGTGCGTCTGATGGCGACCAGATCGTGCTTGGCATCGAGTTCTTCGATGCTGCAACCGGTTCGCGATTCCAGTGCCGAACTGGATACGTACACGGACATGACGTGCTCGATCGGCTTACCGCCGACCAGATGGCACTCGACGCTCAGAATCTCCATCGGACCGATGTTGAGTGTGAACAAGCGATGGCGCTCCGCCGATCGATTTGTCGACGGCAGGCAACTGATCGTCCACTGTTCGATCTCGACGGCGGCCGGCGCATCGAACGCGTAGGAGAGAACCTCGGCAATCAGCTCGGCAAGATCTTCGAAGAGCGGGTCGCGCTGCAACCGCTCGAAATTCTCGACAGAAGCGGCGGGACGCACAGGCGCCTTGCTCACGCAGGTCCCCTCTCGTCCGGTGCTTTGCTCTCAGACCTCGCGTCCAAGGTACCCAGCCCTACGCGGGTCTCGCGCGTTCGCCCTCACATACACCCTCGCGTTATGGTTCTCGACACGCACCACCGCCTTACCGATCGCTAACTCGAGGAGCACACGAAGTGGAAATCAAGGGAACCGCAGCACTGGTCACCGGAGCGGCATCAGGCCTCGGCGCCGCAACAGCCAAGCGCCTCGCCGACGCCGGCGCTACCGTCTTCGGCCTGGATCTGCCCGCGTCGATCGAGCGCGCAGGCGACAACGTCCCCGCCGGCGTCACCCTCATCCCCACCGACGTGACCAGCGGCGAAGACGTCGAAGCAGCGATCAACCAGATCGTCGAGTCGGGCTCGCCGCTGCGTATCGTCGTCAACTGTGCCGGTGTCGGCTGGGCCGGACGCATCCTGTCCAAGAAGGGTCCGCACGACCTCGAGCTGTTCCGCACGGTCATCACCGTCAACCTGCTCGGCACCTTCAACGTCATGCGCCTCGCGGCCGACGCCATCTCCAAGACCGAGGCCGTCGACGAGTCCGGCCAGCGTGGCGTCGTCATCAACACCGCTTCCGTTGCTGCCTTCGAAGGACAGATCGGCCAGATCGCGTACTCCGCTTCCAAGGGCGGAGTGCACGGCATGACTGTTCCGGCTGCCCGTGACCTCGCGCAGTTCGGCATCCGCGTCAACACGATCGCCCCCGGCATCATCGACACCCCGATGCTCGCAGGCGTCACCGACGAGTACCGCAAGGGCCTCGAGGCCGGCGTTCCGTTCCCGTCCCGCCTGGGCCAGCCGTCCGAGTACGCGCAGCTCGCGCAGATGATCGTCGAGCACGACTACCTCAACGGCGAGACCATCCGCATGGACGGCGCTCTCCGCATGGCGCCGCGCTAACTTCCCTGCTGTGCGCCTTTATTAACCGCCCGCGGTTAATAAAGGCGCACGGTTTGTCAGAACGAATGAAAATACCCACCGCTGGATTGGGCAGTTGCGCTGAGGTACTCGGCCACTTCCGTCGCCGGCATCGGTCGGCTGACGTAGTAACCCTGAACCAATTCGCAACCTGCGGTGAGCAAGAGCCTCAGCTGGTCGGCCGTCTCCACGCCTTCCGCCAATGACTGCATACCGAGCGCCTTCGCCACCTCGACCACCGAAGTGACAACTGCCGAATCACCCTCGCTCAGTTCGGTGATGAACGACCGGTCGATCTTGAGAATGTCCAACGGCAGTTTCTTCAAACTCTCGAAAGACGAATAGCCAGTTCCGAAGTCGTCCAGGGCAATCGCAATTCCGGTGGCACGCAGGCGATCCAGCTCGGCGACGGCAAGCTCCTCTACCGCTCCCGTCTCTGTGATTTCCAGCTGAAGCCGTTTGCTGGACAGACCGGATGCCTCCAGCGCATCGTTGACTGCTGATCCGAAGCCGGACGACATCAGTTGCACCGGAGAGACGTTTACCGTCACGTAGGTATCATCGGGCCAGGTCGTCGCTTCGGCGCAGGCCATGTGTAAAACCTGAAGCCCCAGCGGGACAATCAAACCCGTCTCTTCCGCGACATCGATGAAGATGCGCGGCGCAAGCACTCCCCGCACCGGGTGGTTCCAGCGAAGCAGTGCCTCGAATCCCTCGACGCGGCCGGTGTCCGCACGAACCTGCGGTTGGTAGTACAGCTCGAACTGCCGAGACTCGATCGCAAGCCCAAGCTCTTGCAGGGCCGATGCTCGTTCCCTGGCCCGCGCCCGCAGCGCCGGTGAGTATTTTCCGACCCGGTTCTTGCCGGCAGATTTTGCGGCATACAGCGCCAGGTCCGCGGACATGACAAGCGTGTCCGCGTCTTCGGAATCTGCCGGCGAGCTGGCATAACCGATCGATGCACGAACCTCGATGCGATTCCCCCGCACGAAGAACGGCTCACGCAGTGCACCCAGATAGCGAGCAAACACCTCGCCGCCGTCCCCTGTTCCCCGCAAGACGACGCCGAATTCGTCGCCACCGATTCGGGCGCACATGGCACCGTCGACCACCCGATTGAGCCGTGCAGCAACGGAAATCAACAGTTTGTCACCGACGGGGTGTCCTAACGTGTCGTTCACCGACTTGAAATTGTCCAGGTCGAGGATGCCGACAAGAACCTGCTCGCCGGTCCGGACAGCGCCGAGCGCGTCGGACAGCTCCGTGCCGAACGTCCGGCGATTCGGGAGCCCGGTCAGTCCGTCGGTTGCAGCGAGCCACAGAATTCGCCGCTCGTAGTTGTACTTCTCGGTGATGTCCGAGCCCACGCCTCGCCAACCCACGAACTCCATGGCCTCGGAAAGCCTGGGATGACCCGACAGAGACCACCATCGGTCGACGCCGCCGACACGAACGGGAATGACGACCTCTCGAAACGGCATGAGGCGGTCGAGGTGATCTCCGATGACGTGGACCGCGGCTCGTCCACTCTTCGTCGAACCGACGTCGAGCCAATCCAACAATCCGCGCAGCGACAGGGTTCGCAGGTCGGAGACAGAGACTCCCGAGATCTGCGACAGCCGAGCGGAGGTGTGCGACAACGTCCCGGTGGTGTCGACTTCCCACAGCCAATCGCGTGACCCGCCCTCGAAATCGTCGAGAAGCAAACTGACCGTCTGGCGCTCGGCAGCAGCCTCGAACTCGGCAAGACAACGACTTCGGAACGACGCCCACAGATAGACAACGCCGACGCACAGAATACTGATGTAGACAACGAGTTGAAACGAAAGGACGAAGTACTCGGCCGTCGCCCCGGCAAGCATGACGAATAACAATCCCAGGCCGTGCACCAGAATCCAGGCCAAACCCAGCGACCGAACAGTCGACAGCGCAACTGCACCGGCACCCACCACACCGGCGATGGTCGCGATCAGAACCAGCTTTCGTGAACCGTCTATCACCGGAAGCATCTCGGCCGCGAGGATCGTGTACAAAACACCCAGCAGTACCACTTCGAGCATGAGTGCCCAGTAGTCGTACCGGGTCGTGTGCTTGGGCGAATACCTCTCTCCCTGAATGGCCCTCGGCAGCCACACACGCACCGAATTGAGGATGACTGCGAGCGCTGCCGCTCCCCAGATCAGGCGGAACTCTTCGTGTGCCGGCGGCACGACATAGGCCAACAAAGCGCACGCACTGAAGAAATTCGCGACGTTGGCCAGCGGAGCTACCGTTGTCACTTGACGGACCTGGCGAGAGAAGAGGTCGCGCCGCTCGACGTCAGACAGTTCGGCGTCGCTCGCACTCGAAGTCAGCCTGCTCAGCATGCAACACCCTCCATCGTGGAGCCGACCAGATGAAGGTAGCGCGGATGCGGGCTCGGGGCACACGATGACGAGAAACTACGAATTGAAACACACTGTTAAATAGGATGTTTCAGACAATAGCGACAGAACGGATCGGCGCTACAACTCGGAAGCCAGCGGAATTTCCATCTCCGCGCGGTCCGTCATCCACTCACGTAGGACCTTGGTGGCGATGACGTCGTCCTCGTTGTACTGCAGGATGCGTGTCCGTTGCGTCTCGTCCGGCTCACCGTCGTAGCCGACCGCCTCGCGGTACCACGCCATCGACGCTTCACCACCGGCTTCGGCGTCACGCCAGTTGAACCCGGCGACGGGGGCAATCTTCTTGAGTCCCTTGCCGTTCGGGCAGATGAACTGATCACTCACCGCTTGATAGATGTCGACCCACTGCGGACTGTCGATGAACTCACGAATCTCGTCCTTGCTCGGAATCCCGGGCTCGCCGGCAAACCTGCGCGCCGAGTCCAACAACCACTTGTCCTCGGCCGAACGCGAATAGCAGTATGCGGCAAAGGTTTTACCCGAAGCAGCGGCTGCGGCACGCTCCGCCATCAGCCAGCCCCAGAACTCTGCGAACGACCGCGCCTCGTCACGCGTCGGCAGCGGATCCCACGTCGCAAATCCTCGATACATCGAGAAGCCACCGACATTGAGCAGCGTTCCCCACAGGTAGGCGCCGTGCTCCTGATAGCTCTCCATGTCGACGTCGATCTCGATGTCCGCCCGAGTCACCGAGATCTTCTCGAACCGCCGCACCAACGGAGCATCTGCCAACCACGCCTTGGCGATCACGACTGCGTCGTCGAAATTTCCGTGCGGCCAATCCTCGAGCGGCTCACCGTCCCAGGCGGCCAGCTGATCTATCGTGTTGCAGCCGACGTCGCGCAGAAGCTCAGCTCGCGATCCGACAGCCACCAGGCTGACATCGCGGTTGCGAACCAACTCCTGCTTGCATTCGGTCCACCACGGGCACGACTTGCACTCGCTCACCTGTGACGGAGACGTCAGCACCTCACCGCGGGCAACAGCGATACGGTCGGCGAAACGCTCGTCGTAATCGTCGAGAATCGCACTGAGGTCGTGGACGAGGACGCAGTCTCCGTTGTATCCGATCGCGCCTGCCGTGAGCGACGGGCTCGCCAGCCCACGACGCTCGAGCATCCGATAGACCTGCGCGACGCGCATCTGATCGCGGACCTGGCTGCGGACCTTGCGCTTGGGATCGACCGCGGGCTCCCATTCGAGGAGCCCCGAGGTGATCGCGCCCTGGCCGGGATCGGTCACCTTGTGATTGACGACAATGACGGGGATGTACCCGCCGCCCTCGTCGTCACGGATGAGCATTTCGCAGCGGCCCTTGCGTCCGGTGTCGCGCTCGACGGGCAAGACCGCGCCCCAGATCCGGTCCGCGCCGGCCTCACAGGCAGCAAGAGTGTCACGAGCCTGAGCCGACGCCGATTGATCGGGGTTGATCTTCACCCAACGCTCGGGAGCAGCACCGATCACCAGTTCGGCGATCTCCGCGCGCTTCGCGATCGCGGCATCCTGGCGCTGCTTGACGCCGGTGTCGACGGGTTCCGAAGCCGATTTCCCGGGAAACAACCCGTCCAGACGCACCCGATGACGGCATCGGGTCAACGCCCCCGAATCGATGATCGGGAGCTGGGGCGCGGGGTTGTTAACGGAACACACGATGACGAAGATTATGTGCTCCCCTAGGCTGAAGCCGAAGCGCAGGTACCTGGCAACACACAAACACCTGGAAACGGGGTCCTTTTCGATGGGGTTGTTCAAGAAGCGAAAGTCTCGTGCCACCCGCAAGGCGGAGGCAAAGGCTCTCAAGCACAAGGCTGAGGTCGAGGCGAAGCTCAACGCCAAGAGCCAGCGTAAGCGCGACAAGGTCGAGACCAAGTCGCTCAAGAAGCTGGAGAAAGCCGAGATCGAGTCACAGCACAAGATCGAAAAGGCGCAGATCGCGACCCTGAAGGCGCAGGAGAAAGCCGCTGCGAATCAGGGCCTGACTGTCGCCAAGGTGCGTAAGTACCTGGGTGTGGCACGTCTGCTTGCCCCCGTTCTCCTGCCGATCGCCTACCGCGCTGCAACGGCTGTGCGCGCCCAGCTCGACACCACGCGCGCGCAGAAGATGGGCATCGCCGTCGACCAGCTCGGTGACTACACCGGTCACGGCGCAAAGTTGAGCGCTCGTATCGCCGGTGCCGAGAGCTCGGTCACCGAGATCCTCAGCCGCAAGCCCGACGACGCGGAGACGCAGCGTTTCGCTGCCGCCATCCGTGAGCGCCTCGGCGATCTCAGCACAGCAGTTCGCGCTGCCGAGCAGATGCCGCAGGCTCGCCGAAAGGCAGCTCATCAGGCAATTTCTTCCGAACTCGACGGCGTCGAAGCAGATCTGCTCGCACGCCTCGGCGTGCGCTAGACCTGAGAAAGACAGTGAGAGCAGCCGAGCAGACCGCGACCCTCCGGGGGACAGCTGTCGGTTCCGCTTCGGCTGCTCTCGCTGTCGCTGCGCACGGAATCGGTGGAGGTGAGCTGCCACAGTCGTCTTCGCTGACCCTGCTGCTCGCAGTCTGCGCAACCGTCGGCGCCGTGACGGCCACCCTTCCCGCCCTCTCCCGGGGGCCCGCTGCCCTGATCGTGGCTCTTGGCCTGGGTCAGCTTGCCGCCCACACCACCATGACGCTCTCCGAGCACGCTCATTCGCCCGCTCCGGGATTGGTGATGCTCGGTGCTCACGCCGGTGCCACCGTCGCCTGTGCGGTGGCGGTCCTGGCCGCCGAGCGCCTCTACCGCGTTGTCACCCACGCTCTTCACGTCGTCCTGGCGTCCCTGGCTCCCGCCGCCGTCACTTCCCGCGGCCACACCGTCTCGACCGGAATCCATCACGGACCCGTCGACGCCCTTCTTCGCGCCAGCATCTCGCGGCGCGGTCCTCCTGCCCTGGTCTGAAGATTCGTAGAACTCCCCACCCCTTCACCAGACCAAGAGGACACTTCCCGACATGAAGAACACCCTGATTTCGCGTGCGGTTGTCACGACCGTCGCTACCGGCAGCGCTGTGCTGCTGGCCGCCGGAATTGCTTCAGCACACGTCAGCGTCGTCGCACCAGGAGCTACGCAGGGCGGATACTCCGTTCTCACGTTCCGCGTGCCCACCGAATCCGACACCGCTTCGACCACCAAGCTGACGGTGGCCCTCCCCGACCTCAAGTCGGCACGCACCGAACCGATGCCCGGTTGGACCGCCGTCGTCGAGAAGGACCCCACCTCGCTGGTCGCGAAGTCCGTGACCTGGACGGCCGACCCCGGCGTCGGAATCGCCCCCGGCCAGTTCCAGCAGTTCGTCCTTTCCGCCGGCCCGCTGCCGGAGCAGGAAGAGGTCGAGTTCAAGGCCGTGCAGACGTACAGCGACGGCAACGTCGTCAACTGGGATCAGGAAGAACTTGCCGACGGCAGCGAGCCGGACAAGCCCGCGCCGACGCTGACTCTCGCCGCATCCACCGGCGATGCTCACGGAGCGCCTGCTGCCGATAACACTGCCGAGACGTCCGATGCTTCCGAATCTTCTTCGTCAGACAACACCGCGCGCTGGCTCGGCGGCGTCGGCCTGGTGCTCGGCGCCTTGGGCGCTGCACTCGGCCTCGGCGCACTGGTCAGGAGCAAGCGCTGATGAGTACCCGGATCAAGGTCATCGCCGTCGGCATGCTCGCGATGCTGGCCACGATGCTCGGAATGGGCACGGCCAGTGCGCACTCCGCGGTTGTCGGCTCCAACCCGGAAAACGGCGCTTCCATTCAGGTTGCGCCTGACAAGGTTTCGGTCACGTTCAACGAGGCTCTGCAGGCGCAGTTCGCGGCGCTGACGGTCACCGGCCCGGACGGCAACCTCTGGACCAAGAGCGATCCGTCCGTCGAAGGACCCACTGTCAGTGCAGACCTCGGCGATCTCGGGCCGACCGGCGTCTACACCATCGCGTACCGAGTCACTTCCGCCGACGGCCACCCCGTCAACGGAACTCTGACCTTCACCCTCACCGAGGCGGGGTCGGGCACTCCCGGCGCTGCCGCCGCGTCGAGTACGGGTGAGTCGGAGTCCGGCAGCATGCCGGTGTGGATCTTCATCGTCGCCGGCGTCGTCGTGTTCGGCGGCGCGCTGTTCTTCGTGCTGCGTAAGCCGAAGTCGAGCTGATCGCGTGACGGGTACGGCAAACAGGTGGTGGTTGCTGTTTGCCGTACCCACAGCTCTGCTGGGAGTCCTCATCGCCTGGGGCCTCGCGAGCCCGTCGGGACCCGAATCGTCGAGCACTGTCCGCGTTCTCGCGATCGGATGCGGCTCGTTGACGCTCGGCATCGCGACGCTTGCCTGGATGGGCCGCAGTGAACGCCGCCCGGCAACAACCCCCGCCGTCATGTGGACTCAGCTCACCGCGGCGGCAGCGGTTTGGCTCGTCGCCGAGATCACGCTCCTCGTGCTCAATGCCGCAGCCGCAGACGGCGCCCCGGTCACCTCGCTGACCATCGGGCACTTCGGCGCATTCGTCTCCGAGGTCAACGTCGGCCGCGTCGGTGTCGCGATCATCGCGTGCGCGTTTGCCGTGGTCTGTTACGGCATCTACGGGTTCACCAATCCCGAGACGGTGCCCGTCGCACCGGCATTGGTCGTCTCCGCGTTGGCGCTCGCTGCCCGCCCGATCACCGGGCACATGGCGCAGCAGAGCTTCGGATCGATCCTCGACGCCGTTCACGTCCTCGCTGCGGCCTTGTGGTTCGGCGTGCTCGCCGCACTCGCGCTTGCCGTACCGTCGCGCGGTGCCTGGGCGATCTGGTTGCCCAGGTACTCCGCCCTCGCCTGGCGATGTGTCCTCGCGTTGGTCGTCACCGGTATCGTCAACGCCGTGGTGCGACTCGACTCGCTCTCCGCCTTCTACGACACCGCTTACGGCCGGGTGATCCTCGCCAAGATCGTGGCGATCGCAATGCTCGTCGCACTGGGATGGTGGTGGCGCCGGACATGGGTGGTCGCAAGTGCTGCACACCGCATGAGTTCGGACGGATCCCTGCGCCGCGCCATCGGTGAAGTTGTCTTCATGGCCATCGCATTCGGGCTCGCCGCGGCCCTTGCGACAACTGCGTAAGACGTGCCTCAGCACAAGATTTCGTGACCCGCACATTTAACGTTTCACGTCGAGATTTAACCTCTACGTGAGTTTATTTTCCCAGCTTGCGGCGGTTTCCGGCCACCCTTAGCGTTGCTCGCATGACGGAGGCCCAACGCTCGTTTCTCGTCTGCGCTTCGCAGCGCAGTGGCAGTACTTTGCTGGTCGAATCCCTGCGAGCAACAGGGGTCGCGGGTGAGCCGGAAGAGTTCTTCCAGTACCTCCCCGAGACCTCGCGTTCGCCGCAACCGAGGCAGTGGTTCGAAGACGTCACGGACGAGTCCGTCCTGGGGCTGCTCGCCCCGTTCCACCCGGGTACGCCGGACACCCGCACCTCCGAGCAGTGGCGCACACAACTTCTCGAACTCGGCCGAACACCCAACGGAGTCTGGGGCGGCAAGCTGATGTGGAATCAGACACCGCTCCTGCTCGATCGCGCAGCCGGATTGCCGTGGCGCAGTGGGACAGATCTACGTTCCGCACTCCACGACACTCTCGATCACGACCTGCAGTTCATCCACGTCTATCGAGAAGATGTTGTCGCTCAGGCTGTATCGATGTGGCGAGCCGTGCAGACGCAGGTCTGGCGCGACGACGCGACCCCACCGAATCTCTCGGACGGTGCGCAGTACCACGCGCTCGGAATCGCACACCTGGTGACGATTCTCGGTGAGCAGGAACGACAGTGGAAGCGCTGGTTCGAGGAAGAGGACATCTCCCCCATCGAGATCGGGTTCCGCGATCTCACCGAAGACCCGCAGTCCGTGGTCGCAAAAACCCTCATTTCCCTCGGTCTCGACGGACAACTGGCCCCACCACCGCCGCTGCGTCGTCAGAGCGACGGACGCTCCCGCGAATGGGTGCAGCGTTATCGCATCGACGCCGAACAGAACGGATACCCCGTCACATGAGCACCGTCACCGATGTCGTCGACGAACTCCGAGTTCTCGAATCCGAAGCGGTTCACATCATTCGAGAGGTGGTGGCAGAACTCGAAAGACCGGTACTGCTCTTCTCGGCCGGCAAGGACTCGATAGTCCTGCTTCGACTCGCCGAGAAGGCGTTTCGACCCTCCCCACTCCCTTTCCCGGTCCTACACGTCGACACCGGTCACAATTTCGAGGAAGTCATCGAATTTCGCGACCGCCGAATCAAGGAGGGCGGGCACACACTTCTGGTTGCTTCCGTTCAGGATTCGATCGACCAGGGTCGAGTGCAGGAGTCGACCGAGACCAGCGGATCGCGAAACCGCCTGCAGACCAGAACTCTGCTCGACGCTCTCGAAGGCGGGCGATTCGACGCCGCATTCGGCGGCGCCCGCCGGGACGAGGAACGCGCGCGAGCCAAGGAACGAGTCCTGAGCTTCCGTGACGAGTTCGGCCAGTGGGACCCTCGGGCGCAACGGGCCGAACCGTGGTCGCTCTACAACGGTCGGATCAGACGCGGAGAGTCCGTTCGTGTCTTCCCGCTGAGCAACTGGACAGAACTCGACATCTGGCGCTACATAGCCCAGGAGGAACTGGAGTTGCCGCCCATCTATTTCGCGCACGAACGGCGGGTATTCGAGCGCGACGGAATGCTCCTCGCTGCTTCGGAATTCAGCACCGACGCCGAGAACGCCGCGGCAACGACCGAGTGGGTGCGATATCGAACCGTCGGCGATCTGACCATCACCGGCGCCGTTCGATCGCACGCCACCACCATCGACGACGTCGTCACCGAGATCTCGGCCGCGACGGTTTCCGAACGAGGCGAGACTCGCGCAGACGACCGAACCTCGGTCGCCGCGATGGAAGACCGAAAGCGTGAGGGCTACTTCTGATGACCACCACCATCACTCGCCAACTCCTTCGGCTGGCCACGGCGGGTAGCGTCGACGACGGCAAGAGCACGCTGATCGGCCGACTGTTGCACGACACCGACAGCCTGCCAACCGATCACCTCGATTCCGTGACCGACGAGCACGGTGTCGCCGACCTGGCTGCACTCTCCGACGGATTGCGCGCCGAGCGTGAACAGGGCATCACGATCGACGTCGCGTACCGATTCTTCTCCACTCCGACCAGAAGTTACGTACTCGCCGACACCCCGGGACACGAGCGCTACACGCGCAACATGTTCACCGGAGCATCCAACGCCCACGTAGCGGTCCTGCTGGTCGACGCGAGGACCGGCGTGCTGCGTCAGACGCGTCGACACGCCAGAATCGCAGCGCTACTGGGTGTTCCGAACCTTGTGGCCGTGGTGAACAAGATCGATCTGGTGGGCTTCGACGAAGCGAGATTCGCGCAGGTACAGGAAGAATTGCGGGTATTGGCACGCCAGCTCGGGCGAGGCGACGTACTTGCCATACCCGTCTCCGCGAAAGCCGGCGACAATGTCGTGACCCGCTCGGAGAACACCGAGTGGTACAACGGGCCGACACTTCTCGAATACCTCGAAGGCGTCGAACTCCATGCGCCCGCAACGCACATCGAGGAACTTCGGCTTCCCGTGCAGTGGGTTTCGCGCCCCGATCCGCAGAATCGGCGCCGGTACACCGGCCGAATTTCGGCGGGCACACTGAGCGTCGGGGACGAGGTAGTGGTACTGCCGTCCGGATCGAAGAGCACCGTGATCAGCCTGGATACCCTCGACGACAACCGCAGTACTGCTGTTGCACCACTGTCGGTTTCGGTGGAACTGGCCGACGACATCGACGTCGGACGTGGCGACGTTCTGGTCAGCGGCGGTGCGCAGGCCCATTTGCCGGTTCTGGCCCGAGAACTCGAAGCCACGATCTGCTGGTTGTCGAACACTCCATTGCGAGCCGGCGATCGGATAGCGCTCAAACATACGTCCCGGACCGTGCGCGCGACGGTTCAAGAACTGCACACCCGACTCGACCCCGAGACGCTCGATGAGCAGGACAGCCCAGTCGAACTGGGACTCAACGACATCGGAACGGTCACGCTCCGAACCAGTTCCGTGGTGGTCGCCGACACCTACGACCACAATCGGGACTCCGGCGCTTTCATTCTGATCGACGAGCAGAGCAACGACACCGTCGGCGCCGGCACCATTCTCGAGCCACGCGTCGTCGTTCCCGGTGAGCAGACCCGCAACGACATCAAGTGGCATCCGTCTTCACTCGAACGTCAGCGGCGGTGGGCGTCGACGACCCAGAAGGGCGCGACGATCTGGTTGACCGGCCTACCTGCTTCCGGAAAATCCACCGTCGCTGTGGCTGTCGAACGTGCGCTGGTCGACGCGGGACGAACCGCGTATCTCCTGGACGGTGACAACGTCCGCCACGGTATCTCCGACGATCTCGGGTTCTCGCCGGGAGACCGGGCCGAGAACATCCGGCGCGTCGGGCATCTCACTCGACTGTTCGCCGATGCCGGCGTCGTGGCCATCGCGTCGATGGTCTCACCGCTGCGTTCGGATCGAGCAATTGCGCGTGCTCTCAACGAAGCTGCCGGGCTCACCTTCCTCGAAGTTGCCGTCACCACTCCCGTCGAAGAATGCGAACGCCGAGATCCCAAGGGCCTGTACGCGCGTGCGCGGGCCGGTGAACTGAAGGGGCTCACCGGAATCGACGCACCGTACGAGACTCCGGAGGACCCGGACCTGGCTTTCGACACGACAGGCGCTGACATCAACGAACTGGTCGGGCGGGTCATCGCATTGTTGGAGGAGCGCGAAACCGCTAGGCCCTAGGGGTTTTCGGTGTCCGACTCGAGGTAACCGCGGTCCGCACTGTAGGCGGACCGCACGTTGGGTCGGACACCGATCTTCTCGAGGTACGCCGCCATGCGATGCACCGCCATCGCGCTTCCCAATGCCTCGTCCGGGAGACGATCATCCGTTTCGGCGCGCCACGTGTGAAGCTGCGAGGACAATTCCGCCTGTATTGCCGAGACTTCCGGTCGATCGATCAGATTGATCTTCTCGTCGGGGTCGGCACGAAGGTCGTACAGCTCCCGGGGTGCGCGTACCGCAAGATGCTCGGTGCCGAGCGCCTTTCCGGAAAGACTGTCCTCGATGTCGAGCGGTAGATCCAGAGCGGGGCGGACGGCGTAGTTCTCGATGTAGCTGTAGTCCTTGGTGCGCACCGCACGAATGGGATCGAAGCTGTCGTGAAAGGTCTTCTCCGTGAACAAGGAGGTACGAACGGGCTCGGACGGTTCGGTTCCGCGGTCGACGAGGGCATCGGCGTGCGAGCGCCCTTCCACCTCGGTGGGGACATCGATACCGAGGAGATCGAGAATGGTCGGAACAAGATCCACACCGCTGAACAGTGTCTCGTATTCCTTTCCGCCACTGCGATACCGAGCCGGAGGCCGAGCGATCAACGCAATGCCGGTGCCGGGGGCGTAGAGCGTCGACTTGGCACGTGGGAACGCGGCGCCGTGATCGGTGAGGAAGAAGACCCACGTGTTCTCGTCGAGCCCCTCTTCCTCGAGCGTCCCGAGCAGATCACCCACCGCGGCGTCCGCTACCTCTACGCTGCCGTGGAATTCGGCCAGATCCTCGCGTACCTGCGGCACGTCGGGAAGGTATCCGGGAACCTCCAGCGCTGCGGTGTCCGCCGGGGTATAGCGATCGGCCGGGTACGGCCGATGCGTTTCGAAGAAACCCGTGGTGAGAAGGAAAGGCTCGGGCGGGAAGCGTCGTAGCCAGTTCTGGGCACGCGGAACCACGTAGTCGCAGAACGAGTTCGTGACGTCGTACTCGTGATAGCCAAGTCGCTTCGGGTACGCAGTCTCGTGCTGCATGCCGAAGAGCGAGGTGTACCAACCGTTGTCGGAGAGGATCTGCGGAAGCGTCTGCACCTCAGCGTGGTACTCCCAGCCGTGGTGCGCCAACCCGATCAGACCGTTGTTGTGCGGATACCTGCCCGAGAAGAGAGAACCGCGCGAAGGTGAGCACAGCGGCGCCGTCGCGTGTGCGTCGGTGAACCGGATGCCCTCTGCCGCCAGCCGGTCCAGGTTGGGGCTGTTGACCCCGGCGACACCGTAACTCGCGAGGTGTCGGCCCAGGTCGTGCCAATGAATGATCAGGACGTTATCTCGCGCAGCCGACACGTGGGCAAGGCTAGTTGCCCTGCCCACGTGCGGCAACAGCTCGAATCAGCAGGATCTCAACTGTTTCTGCCGAGCTGCCTGATCCAGGCGCGGGTGTCGGCGGGATCGATGACATCGTCCAGTTCGAACGTGGTAGCCGCCATCAGCGCCTTGCCCTGTGCGTAGGCCAGTTCCACGAACTGACCGAACAGAGTTTCCCGAGCCTCCGGGTCTTCGACGGATTCGAGTTCCTTACGGAAACCGAGGCGCACGGCACCTTCCAGACCCATCGGCCCGATCTCGCCGGTCGGCCACGCCACCGTGAACTCGGGTGCGTGGAAGGAACCACCGGCCATCGCCATGGCGCCCAACCCGTACCCCTTGCGCAGGATGATCGTTCCGAACGGCACCGTCAGGCGAGCACCGGCAACGAAGAATCTGCCGAACCTTCGGACCGTCGCCTCCTCCTCCGAGTCCGGACCCACCATGAATCCCGGTGTGTCACAAAGGGTCACCAGAGGGATGCGGTGCGCTTCGAGCAGTTCCAGGAAATCCGAAGCCTTGTCGGAGGCTTCCGCGTCGATTGCTCCGCCGAGATGCTCGCTGCTGTTCGCCAGCACACCGTACGGAACTCCTTCGACACGAACGAGTGCCGTCACTACACCGCGACCGTAATCGCGACGCAGTTCCAGGACACTGTCGACGTCCGCGATCGCCTCGATCGCTCCACGAACGTCGTACGAGCGCAGGCGATTCTCCGGCACCACATGCCGGGAGAGCCGCGGATCCGGAGCCGTCCACGCCTGGCTCGCACCCTGGAAGTAGCCGAGGTACTGCTTGGCCAGCGCCACCGCATGAGCGTCGTCGTCAGCCACCAGGTGTACGACGCCGTTACGGCGCTGCACGTCGATGGGGCCGATGTCCTCGGGGCGGAAGTTTCCGAGCCCGCCGCCCTCGACCATGGCAGGGCCGCCCATGCCGATGTTGGCGTCGGGCGTCGCGATCAGTACATCGCAGGCACCGGCCAGGGCCGCGTTGCCCGCGAAGCAGCGGCCGGACACGACAGCGACCATGGGTACGCGGCCGCTCAGCGCCGCCATGGCACGGAAGGTTCCCAGTTCCAGGCCCGCTCCCGCCCCTGCATCGGTGTCACCGGGGCGACCACCGCCGCCTTCCGCGAACAGCACTACCGGAACTCGCTTGCGATCGGCGATCTCGAGCAGGCGGTCGGTCTTGGCGTGATTGCGCATGCCCTGGGTACCGGCGAGCACCGAGTAGTCGTACGAGATCACGACGCTCTCGCCGCCGCTGATGGTCGCCACTCCGCCGATCAACCCGTCGGCAGGAGTGTTGGCGATCAAGTCTTCCTCGCTTCGCCGACTGCGCTGCGCAGCCAGTGCGAGAGCGCCGTACTCGACCAGGCTGTCGTCGTCGACCAGGTCGTAGACGTTCTCGCGAGCAGTCCGCCGCCCCAGCTTGTGGCGCTTCGCCACTGCCGCGGGCCGCGCCGCGTCCAGGGTCACCTCGTGGCGAGCGATGATCTCCGCCAGATCGGGACGTAGGTCGTCGAGGTCCACCTCGTCGACCTCGGCGAGCTTCGATCCCGAGCTTGCGCTACGGACGACGAGCAACGGTTCGCCCGCACTCACCGATCTCCCCGGTGACGACAGGATCCGGACCACTTCGAGGTCACCGGGCGCCGAGAGAACATGCTGCATTTTCATCGCTTCGAGGACGGCGACCTGGCCACCCGCATGGACGCCGTCACCGACTGCGGCAAGTTCGACGACGATTCCCGCCATCTGTGCACGGACCACGTCCTCGTCCGGCGCCACGTCCACACTCGCGGAGGGTGTTTGTGGGCCCGCTTCGGGAACGAGGTCCGCCAATCGAGAACCCAACCAGTCGACGTCGACCAGGCCGTCGCGGAAGTCCTTGTCCGACAGTATTGCCTGCAGGAATTCGAGGTTGGTCGCCACGCCGTCGATGGTGAACTCACTCAGAGCAGCAATCGACTTGCGCACAGCGGCAGGAAAATCCGATCGACGCGTGTGGGTGACGACCTTCGCCAACAGCGAATCGTAACGCGCACTCGGCGAGAGTCCGACCGTACCGAAGGTGTCCACTCGCACGCCGGGTCCGCCAGGAGGAGTGAAGTTGTCGAGCGTGCCGGAGGACGGTAGCGCATTGCCGTCCGGCGTCATGGTTTCCATGTTGACGCGGGCCTGTATCGCGATCCCCGACGCCGACGCCACGGATCCGACTGTCTCCGATACCTTCTCGACGGCGGTAATTCCGGTTGGCAGGTCCAGGTCCTCGAACTGAACCCCGTCCGCGACAGCGAGTTGCACGGCGACGAGGTCGATTCCGGTGACCTCCTCGGTCACCGTGTGCTCCACCTGAATTCGGGGATTGACTTCGAGGAAGACGAATCCGCGTTCCTCGACCAGGAACTCGACCGTCGCGATGCCTCGGTAGCCGACCTCGGCGCACAGCCGCGCGGCCGCAGCGTGAAGCCGCTCGCGCAGGGCCCCCGACAGCCCCTGCGCGGGCGCAACCTCGATCAACTTCTGATGCCGACGTTGGACGCTGCAATCACGGTCACCCAGAGCGAGCGCGTGGGTTCCGCCTTGCCCCGGCGCCGCCACGATCTGCACTTCGATGTGCCGAGCGTGCTCACTGAGTACCTCGGCGAACAGTGCCGAACTGCCGAATCCCGACTGGGCTTCGGCCGCACACACACGGTACGCGTCGTCGAGCGCTTTCGGGTCGCGCACCGCACGCATGCCGCGGCCACCGCCGCCGCTGAGCGCCTTGATCATGATGCCGCGGGAGTTGCGCTCGAAGAATTCACGCACCTCGTCGAGGTCGGCGTTCGCCGATGTCGACGGCAGGACCGGTACGCCGGAGTCGACCGCCGCAGTGCGGGCGCTGGCCTTGTCGCCGAAAGTCCGGAGAACCTGGGCGTCCGGGCCGACGAAGACGATGCCCGCCTCGGTACACGCCTGCGCGAATTCGGCATTCTCACTGAGGAATCCGTAGCCCGGGTGCACGTGCGTGGCGCCCGTTTCGGCCGCGATCTTCAGCAGTGCGCTCTGATCGAGATACGCGGATGCGCCCGAAGCTCCGAGCGGCACCGACTCCGTGGCCGCCGCGACGTGCGGACTGGACGCGTCGTCCTCGGCGTAAACCGACACCGTTTCGATCCCGAGTTCACGGGCAGTTCGAATGATCCGCAGCGCGATTTCGCCGCGGTTCGCAATCAGCAGTCTCACTTTTCCCCCTGAGTGCGCTCGAACAGATCGCCCTTGCGCACCTTTCCTGTTGCAGTCATCGGAAGCGCCTCGAGCACTTCCACTTCGGGCACCTTGTACGTAGCCATGTTCTCCTTGGCCCACGAGACGATCTCATCGGCCGCGGTGTCGGAACCCTCGACCAGCTGGACAAACGCAAAAGCCACCTGCCCCTTGTCCGGGTCCGGTTTCGGTACCACCGCAGCCTTTTCGATCGCGGGATGCAGCATCAGCAGCGCTTCCACCTCGGAGGGGAAAACACTCATGCCGTTGGTCTTGATCATTTCCTTGTTTCGCGCCAGGTAGTGCAAACCACCACGCTCACTGAACTTTCCGACATCGCCGGTCTGCAACCAGCCGTCACGGATGGCGTCGGCGGTGGCAGCCTCGTTGCGGTAGTACGCGGAAAGGATCGACGGACTGCGCACGATGATCTGTCCGTGCTCACCGACGGGAACCGGCCTGCCGTCGTGATCGACGATCAGAACGTCGGTACCAGGCACCGGAATTCCGCAGAACACCGGCTCGCTTTTCAGGTCGTAGTCGCCGTCCTGGAAACCGAGGGTGATCGTGTCCGCGGTGTGGGTTTCGGTCATGCCGTAGCTCGCTTCGCGCAGAACACCGCCGGTAGCCTCGCGCCACCGCTGGCGCGTGGCCGGATCGAGTTTGAGAACAAACGAGACTGCCATGGCGTTCTGGAGTGTCGAGAGATTTCGCTCCGAGAACCCTGATGTGTCCATCAGTTCGACGTAATTGTCGACGGTTCCGACCAGCGAGGTCACACCGTAGGTCTCGACCGCGTCGAGCGTGGTCTCCGCATCCCAACGATTCAGCAGGACAACGGTTCCGCCGTTGACGAGCGGAACCAGAATGCCGAAGTCCTCACCCGCGATCCAGAAGATCGGCAGAAACACCAGAGATACCGGCGGATTGGCACCCACCTGGTCACCACCGGCAAGCGTCGCGGTGGCCGCGGTGTAAACCATGTGACGCTGAGTGTGCTCACAACCCTTGGGCATTCCCGTCGTTCCGCCCGTGTAGTTCAGGGCGGCGAGGGAATCGAGTTCGGTGGCAACGGGAGTCGCCCGCTCACTGGTGATGATCGACTGCCAGTCGCTCAGGCGCGGATCGTCGACCTCGAAGGGCAGTTCGACGGTGGGGATCGCAGTCAGCATGTCCGATACTGCGGTCTTCGCGACGTGTTCGAGTGGAGTCTGCGAACGAACCTTCTTCACCAGCTTCGAGAAAGTGTTCTGTGTGAGAAGGACCGTCACGCCCGCATCGTTGAGTTCGTGAATCAATTCGTGTTCACGGAAGAGCGGATTGATGGGCACGTGAACCGCACCGACCTTGAGAATGCCGAGCATCGCGATATGGAACTGCGGGCAATTGACCAGGTGAACGCCGACGCGATCGCCGCGTTTGACGCCCAGCGAAAGCAGCCATCCGGCAAAACGATCCGAAAGCTCGTCGTACTCGGCGTACGTGATGACGCGGCCGTAGAAGACGATTGCGGGAGTATCCGGCCGCTCGAGCGCCCAATGCCGCAAGTAGTCGACAAGTCCCCCGCCTTCGAGCGGATACTCGACGGCGCGGGGAATCCCGGCGGGCCAATGCGCTTGTTGCAGCGCAGAGATTTCCGCCAGAGCCGCTTCGAGCACGTCTTGTTCTGCCACCGATCACTCCATTCGTAAAAGAAATCTATTTCGACTCTTCGAACCCGATCAACCGTTCGGACATCGTCGTCATATCTGCAATGAACTGGTTCTGCTCTTCGACACTCGCCTTACTCAGTCGTGCTCCACCGGCCATCTGTGCGTCCGAGATCATCTGAACGAGCACCGGGGGCGAAACACAGGGATCTACGTCGTGAACCTGTCGAATCCGTTCGACAAAGCGGACGTAGCGGCTCACGAGCTTTTCGCGAACCGCCGACCAACTGCGCTCGACCTCGGAATCCACCCGCGCCCGATGCTCGATCACCGCGAGCAGGTCACCGTAGGTGTACACGGCCGTGATGAACGCCGACGTGGTCGTTCGGAGAACTTCGCGTAGATCCTCGGCCGCCGGGCCCTCCATGTGCTGAGCGTCGAGGAAGCGTCGGCACATCATTTCGGCGACGGCGCGGAAGACCTCGTCCTTCGACGAGAAGTACGCGTAGAAGGTCGCCCGGGACACATCAGCCCTGGTCGTGATCGTCTCGACCGTCACGGCGTCGTATCCGAGTTCGCCGAAGCAGAGGGCAGCGGTGTCGAGCAGTCCGGCACGGCGTGGACCGTCGCCGAGTTTGCGGGCTGTCCGCGCTCGCTCCTGCGTTTCGCTGGTGGTCACCGTCACAGTGTGTGTTGACGTTGACGTCAATGTCAAGAATTGCGGCATCCTCGCCGCCGTTCTCGTCGGCTCAGTCGCGAAGATGGGCGAGAAGAAAATCGTCTCCCGGATCACCCGTGGGGCCGGCGACATGGTCGGCCCGGCGATCGTCGTCGTGGTGATCGGTGCGGCAGCGGTATTCGAGTAGTTCAGGCGTGGTGGGCCTCGCGTGCCGCCGTCTCCAGACGGTCGTTGTACTCGGCCCACCACGCCTCATCACCGGGAGCCAGATTGTTGTCGCCCGCCTTCATCCCAGCAGCGCCGTCGATCAGCTCCCGCACGATGTCCGCGTGGCCGGCGTGCCGATGGATCTCGGTGACAACGTGAACGAGTATTCGGTGCAATGTGACGTCGCGACGATCCTCCGGCCAGTGCTTCACGAAGCCGGGGGCGTCCAGATCGTGCTGCTCGATCGTGGCGTCGGCGAAAGCCCAGGTGCGGCGATAGGTTTCGACGATGTCGGCACTGGACTCATCGGCGCGGGCCCACATGTCGACGTTGAGTTCCTCCGAACGCAACCACGCCGGTAGATCGGGGACCCGACGGCCGAACGTCGGACCGAAATACCCGAGCTCGACGCCGATCATGTGTTTGACCAGTCCCAACAAGTTGGTCCCTGTCCGGGTCATCGGACGCCGAATGTCATACTCCGACAGCCCATCGAGCTTCCAGACGAGCGCGTCACGTGCTGCCTGCAGGTACCGCTGAAGATCTTCCTTTTCCGAGTTGGTGGTCATGAAACCAACCTAAACCGAGTGGAGCAGACATTGACAGCGGTGGAGGATCTGACCGAGGTTGCCTCCCGGGCCGTCGCCGCCGAGCGTGACGCCCGGTCGGTGCGCTGGCACAACCCGGCAGCCGTCCGCAAGGCCGCCGCGTCCGTGCGTGATTCGCTCGACGACGAACGATCAGCGCTGAGCCGACCGTCGTACAGCGGTTTGTCGCCGTCGCCGCACATGGCTCGCCAACTCGAACTGATCACGACGTTGCAGCCGCCGCTGCCCGCCGACGCCGGCATCAGCACCGCCGCGCAGGCCGAGGCCGACGCCGTCGCCGCGGTGACCACCGCGCGGATAGCCTTGCGCGCCGCCCACCTTGCGGTTCTCGAAGCACGCGTCGCCGCGCTCGATGCCGGAGATTCCGATACCGTCGCCGCCGCGATCCGCGGTTACATCCCGCTGAACTCGGGCAACCCCGTCGTCCGGCACGTGCAGGGTCTCGGCTCCCGGATCCGTGAGGAAGCACGGCACGTCGTGAGTGGCAAGCCTCGGTCGATCGCTTTTCGACTGGGGCTGAGCCTCGGAATGGGCTTGGCGTACCTGGCATTCATTCGCCTCTTCCAGTGGGACGCCAAGGAAGATCGACTGCCTTACCTTGCGCTGTACGCACTCTCGGGTGTGGTCGGAAGCGTCGTGTGCACCAATGCGCTCAGCTTCGACGCCGGCCGCGTCCGTGCTGCTTTGTCCGGCGGAACCAGGCTCTGGCACGTCCTCGTCGCGAAGAATGCGATGATGCTGCTTCTCGTCGGCAGCGCCGGGTTCCTGCTCAGTGCCATCCTCGCGTGGCGCTCCGGAAGCAGTGCTGATCTGGTGAAGGCGTGCGGTCAGGTACTGACCATGATCCTTCTGTGGCTCGGCGTCGCCAACGTGATGTCCGTGGCCTTGCCGCTGCGGGCCGAACCGATGACGGCGAGGCGCCACGACGGCACATGGAAGCAGTTCCTGCTGTCTTTCGTCATCTCGTACGGTGTCGGACTGATCGTCAATCTGATGCTCTACTGGCGAGTCTGGGCGAAGACGACGCTGCTCGAGCAGATGGGCGGTCCGTGGATTCCGGTCCTGTTGCTCCTCGCGAGCGCGGCCGCGACGTGGCTGTTGCTGACCGTCCTGGCCGTACTCCTGGCCGAGCAACCACGCTTCCGGCGCGCCTTGCAACGGGAGATGGTGGTCTACCGCGAAGAAACCAACCACTTGCAGGCGACCATTCAGCACAATTCCGGCTAATGTAACCGTGCGTGGCTGATCCGGGCACGCCGCGAGTACACGCAGTGTCGAGGAAGGCGTGACCCATGATGTCCGTAAAGCCTGGCGCAGCCGATACGTCGGCCGCCGTAACCACCGCCTCCTGGCTACCACTGATCGTGGTGGTCCTCACGCAGATTCAGGCGTCGTTCGCCGTCAATGCGCTGACCGTCTCGATGGCCGGCATCACCACCGATCTCGACACTCCTGCAACAAGTGTCGGCACCGCGATCACCGCAGGCACCTTTGCCATGGCTGCCTTCATTCTGCTGGGCGCCAAGATCGGCGCCCGCTACGGGACGCGTTTGGTCTTCCAGATTGCCGTCGCGATTCACGGTCTCGCGATGGCTGCGGTCGCTCTGAGCCAGAGCCCGGCAATGCTGTTCGTGGCGCAAGCCGCGTCCGGCGCCGTGATCGCTCTCATCGCCCCCGCGTTGACGGTTTTCATCGCCACGAACTTCAATGGCGATCAGCAGGCAAAGGCCATCGGTTACCTGGCAGCAGCAATCCCCGCAGCCGGTGTGCTGGCACTACTCATCGCCGGTTCCTTCGCGACGACCATCGGGTGGCGCTACTCCTTCGCCCTCGTCGTGGCGCTCGCCGTGGTCAACCTGGTCCTGAGTTTCCGTGTCAAACCTGTTCCCCCGCAGAAGGACATCACCATCGATTGGGCCGGCGCCGCACTGGCTGCCGTTGCCGTCATCCTGCTCAGCTTCGGTTTCAGCGGCCTGAACTCGTGGGGCGTCATCCTGGCCACCGACGCTGCGCCGTTCTCGGTCATCGGTGTTTCACCCGCGGCCATCCTGATCGTCCTCGGCACCATCTGCGCGCAGGGATTCTTCCAGTGGACGCGAAGCCGCAAGGCGCAGAACAAACCTCAGCTCTTCAACCTCGACGTCCTCAAGACCGGCGCCGAGCGCGCCACCACGATTTGTATGGCGACGATGATGTTCGTGGGAACCGCGGCCAACTTCCTCATTCCGCTGTACATGCAGATCATCCAGGGCCGCAGCAGCTTGCAGACGTCGTTCTCGATCATCCCGTACACACTCTCGATCTTCATCGCGAGCACCGTCGTCGCGCGCCTGTACAAGACGTACTCCCCGCGTCTGATCGCACGAGCTGGGTTCGTCGTTGTTGCCGCTGGACTCATCCTGTTGGCCTTCACCATTCGTGGTGACTGGCATCAGATCTTTGTTGTCATCGGCCTGATCACCCTCGGCCTCGGGCAGGGCGCCATCGTTGCGCTGGTGTTCAACACCCTCCTCACCGCAGCTCCCAAGGAACTGGCCGGTGACGTCGGCGCCTGGCGAGGACTGGTACACAACATGTCCGGCAGTGTCGGCATCGCGGTGGCCAGCGTGTTCGCCGTCGGAATCCTGGGTACCCTCGTCAGCTCGCAGCTGATCGACAACCCCACCATCCCGGCATCGCTCAAGGTCGAGTCAGGGATCAATCTCGACCAGGTCAACTTCGTCCCCAACGATCAACTCGTCGTGACGCTCGAAAACACCTCCGCGACACAGGCACAGATCGACGAAGCCATCCGGATCAACACCGAAGCGCGCCTGCGCGCACTGCGAACCTCGCTGCTCGTACTCGCCGGGCTCTCTCTGCTCGCCATCATTCCGGCCGGGCGCATGCCCAACGAAGTACCTGCTCTGGAAGAACCGCAACCCACGAAGGGCAAGAAGTAACCGATGTCCAACCAAGACCAATTCGGTCCGATCGAGTACGTTGCTGTCGAGTTTCCCGGCGGTGCACCGACCTCCGCGGGATTCGAGCAGCTGCTCGCTCTCGTCGACTCCGGAGTGATCCGCATCCTCGACCTCGAGTTCGTCACCAAAGCCGCCGACGGATCGGTATCCGTCGTACCCGCGTCCACCTTCGAACTCGCAGATTTCGATTTGGCGCAGTTCGACGGCGCTGCCTCCGGACTGCTCGACGCCGGCGACATCGCTGCCGTTGGTGAAGAGTTGGCTGCCGGAAGTGTTGCCGCCGTACTCGTCTACGAGGAACTGGCAATACTGCCGGTCATCGAGGCCTGGACCCGCAGCGGCGCAAAGGTTGTCACCGAAGGTCACCTGAGCGTGGACGAACTGGCTGCTGCACTGGACAACACCGCACCGGATACCACGGAGAAGGACGCATGAGTTTCTTGAGGCGAGCCGGCCGGGTAGCCGTCGCAAGCTCCATTCACGGCAATGTTCAGCGCCGTCAGCGGACCCGTTGGGCTGCCGAAGATCAGGCCCGCGCAGCGCAGGTCCAGCCGGTGCCGCCGATTCCCGATCTACCGCCCCTCCCGCCGCAGGCAGCTCCGGCAGAATCGGAAATGTCGATGGACGCGAAGCTCGAACAGCTCACCAAGCTGGGCGAACTCAAGAATGCCGGCGTATTGACGGAGGCCGAGTTCGAGACCCAGAAGGCGCGCATCCTCGGCTGAACTAGCTGGGCCGCCCGAGTGCAAAAGCCATGACGGGAAGCTGCGTCGTCGCGAGATTCAACAGAGATGCCACTCGCGCATCCGTGAATCCTGCGATGGCGCAGCCCACAAGTCTCATCGCCTCGGTCACAAGGTACAGATTCTGAACCAGCACACCGGCATCCACGTGCATCGTGCGGTAGTGCCGCATCGCGTACTTCTCGAGCGGCGCTTCCACGTTCGCGACGACAAACAGAAGAACCGGGAACACGTCGACGAACTCGGGCTGGAGAAGGCTCGCTCGAAGGTTTCCTTGTACGTCACCCGGCCGGACGGCCTCAGCACGGCCTTCCTGGATGTACCGGTACACCCCGGCTCCAAGCGAGTGTCCGGGTTGGCTGACAACAAACGACAGCGTCAGTTCGCGCATCCCACCGGCCGTCGGGCTGCTGACCAGACTGTGGTGCAGCACATTTGAAAGTTCATCGATTCCCAAAGCATCTTGCGCTGGGTTGTAGTGGCTCCGTCGTGCCTGCAAGATATCCGGAAAGTCCCGGGCCGGCAGTGGCGTCGGCGCCGGTAATTCAACGAACTCAGACGTCACCGGAGGCAGTGCGCCCTCGTCGAACGGTAGCTCCGACGGAGCCACCGTCCGGTCAAGCGCAGCATGCAGCGATACGACGGCCTCGACCCGCTCGAGGGCGGTCAAGACCTCACGAACCCGGGTGCAGCAGGCGAGATACCTCGGCAGCTCCGTCGATCGACACCAATTCACCGGCGAACCACGCCTCCGGAACGGCAAAGATCGCATTCGACGTCGCGGCAGGCGTCCCGGCAAATGCCGTGCGGGCAGCCTCGAGTGTGGATTCCCGAGCCGACTCGGTGGAGTAAACGACAAGAATTGCCTGCGGCGACTTCGCGAGTATCGATTCGGTGGCTACCTGGCCGAAGTACTTCCCATCCGGAAGGTCGCTCTCGTAGAGGTTCTTTCCCCCGGCCGCCTCGAGCACGCTGCTGTAGAGGCCCCTCGCCAGAGCGTAGGACTGCCCCTCCGAAACCTGAACCATCACAGTGGCAACCGGCTCCTTCCCGGCCACGGATGCCTCGGTTTCTGCGAGCGACTTCTTGCCATCTGCCAGGAGAATTGCTGCTTCGTCACTTGTTCCGGTCAGGGCACCGAGACCGTCGATGTCGGACCAGACGTCGTCGATCCGCCCCTCGGTGACCGCCTTGTGGCAGTAGCCGCTGTTCACGAAGATCGGGATGCCGAGGTCACGCAATTCGTCCATGCTCTGCAGTCGGTCACCGTCGAACCAGTATTCCCCGTCGGAGACGATCAGATCCGGACGGGCGTCGAGCAATGCTTCTTTCGCGGGAACTCCGGTGCTCAGTACCGGCACGGCCGCGAACTGATCCGCGAGTTCGGGGCTGGGAGGAGAGAGATCGGTATTCGATTGTCCGACAATGCGGTCGGCGGCACCAAGTTGAATCAGAAGCTCTGTCATCGACGGATACAGCGAGACAATCCGCTCCGCCGTCTTGGGCAACGTGACCTCGCGGTCACAATTGGTGACGGAAATCTTCTCGGACGACGACGTCGCCGAATCCGCCGTGGAGTTTCCGCATGCGGTCAGTACTGCAGTGGCGGTAACGGCCGAGCACAACAGCGCGGCAGTACGTATCGAGGATTTCAAGACACTGCTTCTTTCGTGTGTAGGAGCGGAGGGGCGAACGAGAGCAAGGGACGCCCGGTCAAGGGGTGAGTGCCGAGATGCACCTGAACCCCGAATACTTCGGACAGCAGGTCCTCGGTGAGGACCTCGGCCGTTGGTCCTGTCGCGACAACTACCCCGCCGGAGAGCAGACAGACGTAGTCGCAATACGCTGCGGCCAAAGCGAGTTCATGGATCGCGACAATCGTCGTAGTACCAAGTTCGGCGACCAATTCCATCAATTCGAGTTGAGCTCGGATGTCGAGGTGGTTGGTGGGCTCGTCCAAGACCAGCACCGACGGTTGTTGAGCGATCGCCCGGGCCAACATCACACGCTGCTTTTCTCCGCCGGACAGTTCGGCGAAGAGTCGTGATCCGAAGCCGTGCATACCGGTTCGTGCCAGTGCGGCACTGACGATGTCCCGGTCGATTTCACCGAGTCGAGAGAATGCGCTGTGATGCGGCGTCCGGCCCGTCGCCACCACCTCGCGGACGCTGAACGAGAAGTCGGATGAATGCTCCTGCCCCACAACACCGATGATGCGTGCTGCCGATCGTGGTGAGAGATCGTCCCACACGTTCACCTCGTCGACCTTCACGATTCCGCTTCTCGGCTTCATCGAGCGGTACAACGCTCGCAGGAGGGAGGACTTTCCACTGCCGTTCGGCCCGACGAGTCCGACCACGCTCCCCTCGGGCGCTTCGAGATTTACGCCGGAAACCACCAGACGCCCACCTCGAACGACGTGAATCCCGCTGGCCGACAATCTCATGACTGCGCACCTCCGTCGCGTCGAAGTAACCAGAGGAAGAACGGGGCACCCAATCCGGCGGTGATGATTCCGAGTGGTAATTCGTTGGGCGCATCCAACATCCGGGCCGCAAGATCGACGATCACCAGGAAGGTTGCACCGACCAGCGCGGTTGCCGGCAGCAGCTTGCGGTGGTCGGATCCGACGAGGAGTCGTACGGCGTGCGGCACGAGCAGCCCCACGAAACCGATTCCGCCGGCAACGGATACAACAACCGCGGTCAGCAACGACGCGATCACCAGCAGTAGCAACCTGGTACGGCGCACGTCGACGCCCACCGATTGCGCGCTCTCGTCTCCCATAGCCAGCGCGTTGAGTTGGCGAGACTGCGTCAACAGCACTGCCGCACAGACGGTGATCACCGCGGCGGGCACACCGAGATCCGACCAACCTGCCCCGCTCACCGAACCGAGTAACCAGAAGAGCACTCCCGAAAGCTGACTCGGATCGGCGCGCAACTGCACAAAACTTGTTGCAGCCGAAAGCAGATAGCCGATGGCAACTCCGGCCAAGACCATGCGCAGCGGGACAAGCATTCCCTCGCGCCGACCCAGTACGAGAACCGCGATCAGGGAAACCATGGCCCCCAGGAAGGCTGCCACCGGAACACCGATCGACAGGCCGGTTCCGATGCCCGTCGTCATGATCAGCACTGCGCCGAAGGACGCTCCCGAACCGACACCCAAGATGTACGGATCGGCAATCGGATTGCGCACCAACGCTTGCAGCACTGCGCCGGCCAGTGACAACCCGGCACCCGCCAGTGCTGCGATCAGAATGCGCGGGACCCGCAGTCCCCACACGATCCGGTCGAGTAGCGGGTCGACCGGCGGCCCACCGGCGTGCGCGTACAACACCGCGAATACGTCGGCGAAGGACAGCGACGCAGCGCCCGACCACACCGCGACGGTGGAGACGGTGGCAAGAACCACGGCCGTGGCCAACAGAAACGGGACGTATCCGCGGTCGCCGACGGGATGCGCACGCGACGGGGCATCAGGTACTGCTTCGCTGGTCAGCGTCATCGCACTCCTGAATAGGTAGGGGTTCACAGGGATGAACAGGTGGATCTAACCATAACGACAGTCGTTTTCATTAATAGTGACATGCTCATCTGTGCGGACAAGGGTCGGTCCGCAGGGCGCTCACCCACGCGAAGAGTGCCCCGACCAGCGCAAAGCTGCACGCAACGAGGTAGGCGGTGCCGATATCCCATCGTCCTGCAATTGCCCCGGCAATCAAGGCACCCACCGGCGAACCACCCCAGGCGACCATCCTCGCCGTGGTGTTCACGCGCCCCTGTAGACGATCCGGAGTCAGACGCTGACGTGCACCGATGCCGTTGAGGATGGTGACAGTCGCACAGCCGGAGTAGACGGTCAGAGCGGTGATCGCTGCGTCGGTGTTGCTGGTTGTCGCAACGACGAACAGCACCACCGGGGCGATGGTCAACGCACCGACAGTGATCGCGCCGACCGGCCATTGCGCCGGTAGGCGTGGGAGCAAGACTGCGCCGACCACGCCACCCACGGAGACTGCTGTCCACACGGCCCCGATCATCGGACTCGACGTCGAAATCCCCAGCCTCTCGGTCGCGTACACCACCAGGAGCGCCGTGACAGCACCCTGCGTCAGCGAATTGACGAAGCCGACGCCGGTTAAGGCTCGCAGGAGCGGAGACTGCCAGAGGAAGCTGAGGCCTTCGCGTATGTCACGCGCAATTCCGGGTTCCGACTTCTTCGGCGCCGCAGGAGTACTCGAGAACGAGGCTCCGATCGACGCCATGGCCAGCCCGGCCAATACGTAGGCCAGTGCATCAGCACCCAATGCGTAGGCCGGGCCGATCGATGCCACGAGCACTCCGGCAATAGCCGGAAAGGCAACATCGACGAGCGTGCTGGAAGTCCACAGCGCACTGTTGGCGGCCGGTATTCTCTGCCGACCGACCAGCGCAGGCAAGGCTCCGAAAGCTGCAGCATCGAACCACACGAAACACGTTCCGATGCACATCGATACGCCGACCGCGTGCCATGCCGTCAACACACCGAGCGCCTGAGCCGCCGGAATGCTCGCCAAGGCAAGAGCAGCGACGGCCTGCGCACACAGGATGACTGTCCGCCGGTTGACTCGGTCTGCCACGGCGCCCGCGAACAAGCCGAACACGAGGTACGGCAGAACCGTCCCCGCAGCCGCGAGCGAGGTGAGAAACGGAGACCGGCTGATGTCGAACACCAGGATCGGCATTGCCACTCCGGTGACGGCCGCACCGGCCACGGCAATCGTGCGAGCCGTGAAGAACAATCGAAACGATCTGTCCCGAAACACATGTGGTTGCGCTTCGGCGGATCCCGTCGTCGAGGTCTCGCTCATGTATGCACTCTCTTGTACCTGTTGCTCTCCGTGGCGATCTTTCGTACGGTGGCATCGTAATGGAAATGGTTTCCATTACGGAAGGGATGACAATGAGCAACATTTCGTTCGACAGCGTCTCCAACTCGGCTCCGGCCAATGCACTCCAGGGTGTCGGCACCAACGCCCTCGTCGACAACCCGTTCACCTTCGAGCCGGTTGCCGAGGCGACGTCCGCACATGCTCTGCAGGGTGTGGGCACCAACGCCCTCGTCGACAACCCGTTCAGCTTCCAGAGCTGAAACCTTCCCTGATCCGGACCGTTTCGACGGTCTGATCTGCCGATGACCCCGCCCGCATCCGACTCGTCGGGTGCGGGCACCGACAAGGAGATCCGTGTACGCCCTCGCCGACGGACACCAGCTGTATCCGACACCGGACGGTACTTGGCATTACCTGACACCGGACGAGAACGCGGTCACGATCGGTGCGCCGGCCGAAGACCTCGCGGAACTCGACAACTTTCTCAGGCGCTCTGGTTCGGTGCTCGGCCCGGGAGCGATCGAGATCGCCGACGCTCTCGTCTCTCGCGGCGTGCTGGCTGTTCCAGGTCAAGTGCCAGAGATTCCGGGTCCACAGCGTGTGCTGATGGACGGGGTCGGACCCGTTGCCGATGCCTGCATCGCTCTGCTCTCCAAGGCTCTTCCGGACCTCGACGTCGTATCCACCACTGCGCCAATCGAAGACGACGTTGCGTCTTCGGACCTCGTACTGTCGGTTGCCGACGCTCCTCCTCACGACGCGTGGTCGGAACTCGATACCTGGTGCCGCCACAGCCGAACTCCGTGGCAACGCGTCCACGCAGAGCTGGGTGAGATCTGCATCGGTCCCTTCTTCGACGGCATCGACAGCGCGAGCTACCGGGACGTCTGCGGTCGACGGCTAGCCGCGTCACGCGTACCGGATCACCTTCTGGCGCTGTGGAACCACCTCGCCGACAGTGAACGTCGTCCGCTTGGACTTTCACCCACCACAGCCGCAATGGTCAGTGCACTTGCATGTTCGGACGTCGTGGCTAGTTCTTACGGCGCACCGCAATCACACCTTCACCACCAGATCTGGATGAATCCACGAACCCTGATGATGACTCGACATCCCGTGCTACCACTGCCAGGCGGCGTTCTCGAACCTTCGCCGACGCTCCGGTGATCTCACTCGGAGTGAAGATCCCGGCAGCAGACGGCTCTTCGCTGGCTACGGATGTGCTTCTCCCAGATTCTTCACCTCGAGGATTGATCGTGATCCGAACCCCGTACGGACGCGGGTGGCATCTGGCCGAGGGGCTCGAATGGCGATCACGAGGAATTGCCTTCATCTGTCAGGACGTACGTGGACGGCACGATTCCACCGGATCTTGGGAACCCTACGTTCACGAGCGCGAGGACGCCGCCGCCCTTGCCGAGTGGCTGCAGGATCAGCCGTGGACACCCGAGTGCGTCATCGCAAGCGGGGCTTCGTATGCGGCAGGAACTGCGTGGGCGTTTACTGCCGAGACCAACGGCGCCGATCGGGCATTTCGTGCTCGCGGCGTCGTCTCCAAAGTGCCGACCATCGGAAGCGACCGCGTCAAACGTGATCCCTCGGGGATACTTCTCCTCGCCGAGCATCTGGCGTGGTGGGGCGAGCACGGAGATTCGTCTTCCTCTCGTGAGGGTTTCATCCCTGCCCTGATGCGCTCGGATTCGTCTTTGCTGGAACATCTCCCGGTGCAGTCGATGATCGAGGATGTTGGCCTGACCTCCGATTCACCGGGCTGGTTGACGCCGATCCGTCGCGCTCGCGAGCGCGAAGACTTCGGTGGCGATGATCTGGTGTCCGCGGACGAACTCTCCGAACTCGACGTCGCCGGGCTGCACATCGGCGGTTGGGACGATGCGATGATTCGGGAGACACTGCGGCACTTCGCATCCGTGGGGCGCGGGCCGCAAAGTTTGATCGTGGGCCCCTGGGCGCACGACCTCCGCCCGGGAAGGGTCGGCGAGACAAGTTTCGGCCGCCTTCAGGTCGAGTGGATGGAATCGATATTCTCGGCGCGGCCCGTGACCATCAATCGGGTGTTCGACCGGGGTGCAGGCGATTGGTCGAGCGAACCGTATGTCACGGGTGCGAATCGCGTTCGTCTCGAACCAGACCCGAGGACGGCGCCTTTCAACTTCACGCACCACGCAGACGAGGGCCGAAACGACTGTGTTGTCTGGACTTTCGACATGGAGGTCGAGTGTGTGCTGTCGGGAATGCCTTCGGTGGAGTTGACAGTGCATTCGCCCGAGGGCGAAGCTGACTGGATCGTCGAGCTGAGCGTCGTCGATAGCGCCGGAGTCACCAGGTCGATCGCTCGTGGGGCCGGCGTCAGCCTTTGCTCCGGCACGTTGACCATAGATCTCGATCCCGTGTTGCACACTGTGCGCGCGGGTGATGTCTTGACGCTGCGGATCGCCGGCTCGGACTTCCCACGACTCGCACGCAATCTCGGAGACGGTGATCGCTATCGAGGAACACGCAGTACCGCACTGCACCAATCATTTTCCGGGTCGTTGACCCTGCCGATACTCGGAGGAACTGCCGGTGGATGACTTGCTGGTCGACGCCCGAAGCGGCGTGCTGACCTCACTGGAACCACACATTCGCTCGGACATGCCGACGGGCTGGGTCGGTTGGGCCGCGAGGGTGGCCGACACCAGAAACTTCGGCGGCAGCGGTTCACTGTTTCGCGCGGACCCTTACGGATTCGGGGCTTCGATACGCAACGACGCAGCGGCCCGCGGGGCGGCAACCGGTGAGGCTGTCGAAAGATATTGCGGCAACGTGGTCCCCGAAGATCTGATCCGCAGCAGTGCGTCAGCGCTGGAACTGGCAGGCTCACGGGTCGTCGATCCGGCGAAATTTGCGTTGTACAGCGAGGATCAGTACCGCCTTCCCGGATTCCCCTTTGTTCCCTTCACATCGGCTCTGGAAATCCGCTGGGCGCTGGGTCACACCATGGACGAAAAAGTGCCCACCTATGTGCCAGCCGCCCTGACCTATCTCGGGTACTACACCGGCACCCGTCGCGGCGAACCACCGATCGCGTCGTTGCAGTACGCCGGAATCGCCGCGGGACGCTCACGCGACGAGGCCGAGATGTCAGCTCTGCTGGAACTTCTCGAACGCGATGCCACCGCACTGTGGTGGTGCGGGGACCGGTCACAGCCGGCAATCGAACTCGCCGACTGGGAGCGGTTACCTGTGCACCGCCAACTCGGGGATCTGGAGAGCGACACTCGGAGCGTTCGAGTGCTTCTGCTTCCCTCCCCCTTCGGCATTCCCGTCGCCGCAGTGTGGATCCGGGATGACCGACGTGGATTGGTCGCGCTGGGCACAGCTTGTCGACCAACGGTGGAGGCGGCAGTCTCGAAGGCCCTTGTCGAGGCGTACGCCGTACTTGCCATCACGATCGACCTCGCCGACCCCGACGGGCCGACCTGGCGCAGCGTGGCGGACGGAACGCTGCCGGCGCACCTGTACAAACCCTTTCGGGCCGACCGTCGTTACCGGGACGAGTTCGATGCGCAGTGGAAGGACGTCGTCGATCTGCCGACCGTCGCCCAGCTGTATCTCGACCCCGTGATGGCTGGGGCAGCGGAAGAGCATCTCTTCGATTACACCGAAACACGCTCGGTATCAGAGATTCCCGACGAAGATCCTGTGAATCTTGCTTCTCTGGTAGCCCTTCTGACGTCTCGAGGGTACCAACCGATTTCCGTCGATCTCACCACCCGCGACATCTCGATTGCCGGGTTGCACGTCGTCCGCGTCCTGTCTCCCGGCCTCTACAACAATGCGCCGGCAGCTTTTCCCCTTCTTGGAGGTAGCAGATTGACCAGCGCATCGACCACCCATCTGCATCTGCCGGTCCCTCTCGCATGAGGTCTTTGCTCGTCGACCGCCGAACTGGGATCATTCGAGAGTTGGTCGACGCCGTTGTTCCCCAGCACTTTCCGCCGGAGTTCAAGCTGATTCACTCGTATGCCTCCGACTCGGCACGCTTCTCACCCTGGTCCAGCGACTCGGCGGGCGCCGGATATTGCTTCGATCTGGGTGACCGTGCGCGGCCTACCGCAGCTGCGATAGGCGAAGCGGTGGAACGATATTGCGGGAACATCGTCGCCAAACCGATCGTCCGCGGGTCGGCCGATGCATTGATCGGAGCAAGCATCGACCTGTCACAACTCGCGCGTTTCGACGCCGCCCAGTACGCGCGGCCACAGTTCCCGTTCGTCGAACCAACCGACGATCTCGAGTTGGACTGGACTCGCGGAGTCGACCTGATCACGGGTTCGGATATCTGGGTACCGGCCGAACTCGTCTGGGGTTCGTATCCTCATTTCGTCGCCCGGACGGGTCCGGCGATCTCTCCAGTAGCGCAGGCGGGTCTCGCTGCCGGTCCCACGACGGAATTCGCGATACGGAATGCATTGCGCGAGATAGTCGAGCGCGACGCGATGACGCTTTCCTGGACCGGAAGACGCGGCGTTCGGATAGTCACCGGCATCCCCGAGGTGCTTCGCCGCCTGGGCAATCACGGCAGCCTCTCGACCAGGTGGTTGTCATTCGACAGCGATTTCGGCATCCCGGTGCTCGGCGCCCTCGTCCACGACCGACTCACCGGATACTCGACCATGGGTACCGCCTGCCACGAAGAAGCGCAGACGGCTGCTTTCAAGTCGCTCGGCGAAGCGCTTCAGCTGCAACTGCTTTCCGCCGACTACGACAACCCGGAGAGCGGCATCGGTCGAGCCGCGGCCTCCCCGACCAGCCCGCTTGCGCCTTGGCGAGCTGACCGAAGCTATGCAGGCGCCTACCGATCGGACTTTGCCGACGTGATGGATTACGGGTGCCACTTGCAGCTCCACCTGGACCCGGAGATCCAAGCACGATTCGAGAGTGAGCTGGCAGGTGCCGTCGTCGGCGAGGTGGACCTCGACTCTCTGACGTCACCCATCGACACCGAAAGCGCACTGACAGGCTCGGGTTTCAGGCCGGCATGGGTCGACCTCACCACTGCTGATGTTCTCCGCGCTGGCTTGCATGTCGTCCGCGCCGTCGTACCCGGTTGTCTCACCAATGCGGCCGCCGGATTGCCGTTTCTCGGATCACCACGACTAGTCGACAGTCTTGCCGGACATCCAATTCGCACCATCCCATTGCCGCACTGACAGTTCCGGAACTGCCAGTTGTAACGACTCTGCGGTCTCCACCGCGTGAAACCACGTCGGCTTCGAGATTGCACGGTCTCGAATCACCTGCACGGCACGCGCGGCGATGGTTGCCGTCGCGGCCGACTGGCTACGCCCCGAAACCCACAGCGCCGGAACGGTATCCGTTCGGGCCATCGCAACCCAACGATCCGAACCCCACAGCTTCTTCGGCACAACCTTCTGGAGGGCGGGCGCCCACGTCATGGCTGCAAGCCCGAGTGTCGCTGTGGACGTGTCCAATCGCAGGTACGTCCGCACCGGTACGCCAAGGTCGCGCGTCAGGGCATGTTGGTCCGAAAAATCGGCCCGCACAGCAGGACCGGTGCGGTAGCCGGTCGCGTCCGCCGGCATCCGAAACGTCTTCATCCCGGCGTAGTTCCGGATCGATCGCCCGTCGGGATCGGGAAACCTCGTTCCCAACATCCCGTACGTCCACGCCGTCGCGGCCGGTCCGTGTAGTTCTCCGCCGCCGAGGCCGATCACGATGTCCACGGGTCCGTCGCCGAGTCGATGCGCTTCGGCGGCAAGGACACTGGTCAATCCCGGTGCCAATCCGACGCCCATCAGAACGGGTCCGTCGACCGCTTCCAGTTCTTCGCAGTAGCTCGAGGTTGCCGTGATGTCGACGAATGCCGCCCCACCGCGTACCGCTTCTTCTGCCAGGCGAACATCCTCGAAACCCGAGGCATTCACCACGACATCGAAGTCTCGAACCGCAGCCGAATACGCGCCTGGTTCTTTAAGATCAACGACGACGTCCGCGCGGGCACGATCGCGCCCGGCGGAGTACGCGGAGATTTCGGGGACCTTCGCGAGTTGTTTCATCAGGGGAATCCCGACGGCACCGTAGCCACCGAGTACAAGAACCTTCGTCATTATTTCGCCTCCCGAGTCGCTAGAGTTCGACTCTAGAGTTAGACTCTAATCATGACTGAGGTACTTCGGGAAGACACGTCGGCGCGGCGCAAGATCATCGAGGCAGCGCGGGAAGTTTTTGTCGATCCCGGCTACGCGGCCGCCACGATCAAACAGCTTGCCGCGGCGGCGGGCGTGTCGGTGCAGAGTGTCTATTTTGTGTTCGGCAACAAGCCGAGCGTGCTGTCAGCACTGCTCGACGTGGCCGTTGCGGGCGACGAGGAAAAGACGGCAACTCTCGACCGTCCGTGGGTGGCGGCGGCACTGGGCGCCCCACATCCACTCGGGCAACTCCGGATTCAGGTTCACCACGGACGGCTCATTCTGGAGCGTACCGCGGACATCCTGTTGGCCCTGCGGGCCGCTGCTTCCGCGGACGAGGACGCCGCCCGCCTTTGGCAAATCAACCGCACTCAGCGACGCACGGTGCAGGAACATCTGATGGTCGGCATCGTCGAAAAAGCGCCAACCGTCGACCTCGAAACAGCCGTGAACGTCGCACTCACGCTGCTCAGTCCCGAGACGTACACAGACCTCGTGGTCGGCGCGGGTTGGACCGGCCAAAAGTACGAAGAATGGGTGGTCAACACCCTTGCCGCCACCCTGGGCCTGGACCGAACCGTCAAATCCCGGAAGTAGCTGGGACTACTTGGTGGGCTTGTCGTCGATGTGCCGTGGGTTGTTCCACAGGCGTTCCGTCAGATCGTGAAGGACGGCGAGGGTGATCGTGTCGTCGTCCCGTCGGAGCAGAGACTGACTGACCGTCGCGCGCACCAATGTGCTGTCCGAGTGCACGAACTCCTTGACCGAGCCCGGCTCGGAACTCAGTTCACGATGAGCCTGCTCGGCACTGACGTCGTCGGCATCCTTGTCGTAGAGAATGTCCTGCAAACGCAAAGCCCAGACGGCCTTCTTGGGATATCCCAGCATGTCAGCGAAGGACGGGTTGGCAAAAACGATGCTGCCGTCGCGGTGAACGGCCATAACCGGCACCGGAAGCCTGTCGAGGAGAATCAGAGCAGGCATCTGCTCCAGATCCGCAATCGGCGATTGTGGCGGCTGCGCAACATTGCGGCGGCGTTCCATAACACGTCCTCTCAAGTTGCCCGAGTCGACAACAGTCTAACTGCCCAGCAAATCGCGGGTTGACTTCCCGCCCGGATGCAGTGACGAATGCCCGAATCGTGCCCGCCTGAGTTACGCCGCGAGCGCCTCCTGGTCCTCCGCCAAGGAACCGTCAACAACACGATAGACAGTATCCATCCGAGACAGGTGACTTCGGTCGTGTGTCACGAGAAGGGTTGCCGCCTCGTGTTCCCGCACCACCCCGATGATCAGATCCATGACAGCGGCACCGCGCTCCTGATCGAGCGCGCTGGTGGGCTCGTCGACCACCAGAAGCTGCGGATCGTTCATCAATGCTCGCGCGAGATTGACGCGCTGTCGCTGCCCACCCGACAGCTGAGACGGTCGTTTTCCGCTCTGATCCGCGAGCCCGACAGCGTCCAGCAAATCCATCGCTTTTGATTTCACGGCCTTGCGACGGGTCCGTGACGTGAAAACGGACTGCCCCAGATGCGCCATCACCTCGAGCTGCTCCAGAGCCGTCAACGACGACACGAGGTTGGACTGCTGGAAGACGATTCCGATCGACGAGCGTCGCAATTCCGACGCCGCCCTCCGACTCAGCGCCGCTATGTCGGTGCTGCCTTCCGGCGTCCGGAGATAGACGTGCCCGGAATCCGGACGGATCAGGGTCGACGCCACCGCCAACAGGCTGGACTTGCCTGAACCCGAAGGTCCGGTGATTGCGGCGATCTCGCCGCGGTGCAGTCGCAGAGACACGTCGTCCAGCGCCGTCACCCGCGATTGCCCGTCGGGAAACGTCAGATCGACGTTCTGGATGTCGAGAACTGTGGTGCCGGTTGTCATGGTCATCGTGCGCTCCCCAATGCTGTGAGTGGATCGGTGGTCGAGAGGAATCGAAGTGCAAAGGCCGCGCCGAGCAGACCGAGTCCGATCAATGCCACGGCAGGTACGACGGTCGTGGATGCGTCCAGGACAAACGGCATGGCGTCTCCGATCAGCGAGCCGGCCACGGCCGTCAGCCCGATTCCGACGGTGACGCCGGCGATCAGAACGATGAGCGCCTGGCCCAGTGCGTCGCGCACCAGAGAACCAGTAGTCGCGCCGAGCGCTTTCAACGTCGCGATGTCCGGGGTTCGCTGGATCGTCCACACCGTGAAGAACGCACCGATCACCAGGGCCGAGATCGCGAACAACATGAGCGTCATCAGCGTCAACGACCCGTTTTCCGACTTGTACGAACCGATCGCGTCGAGCGAACCGCTGACCGTCGTCGACGTCGTCACGGCTGACTTGTCCGTTGCGGAAGCGTCAGAGGCTCCGGTGACAGCCAGTACTGTCGCAACTCCGCCGCGTGGATTGGCCGCCTGCCAGTCACCGAGCGTCATCCAGACCACGGGCGAATGGCTGTACCAGTCGTCACCGCGAACGTCGCTGACGGTGAACTGCTGCGTACCGACGCTCACCTGATCGCCGGCGCCCGCCCCCAGATCGCGGGCGGCACCTTCGCTCAACACCAGCGTGCCTGACGCCGACGGCGTCACGTCACCGAAACCGCCGTCAGCACCGAACAGGGCCACCGACTTCTGATTTCCGTCGGCCAATCCTGCCTTCCCGCGGCCGATTCCGATGGGATCGACATCCTTCGCGGCCCCGGCCCAGGCGTTGACCTGGTCCTGTGTGAGCGCCGACTCGTCGAACGACGCCCCAGCTCCGGTGTCTGCAAACACCACCGTGTCGGCATTCATGGCCTCGATGGCCGACACGTTCTGATGGCGAAGTCCTGCAGTCAACCCGCTGAGAAAACTGACCAGAAGTGCAACCAACAGAACCACGACGGAGATCAGCGCGAAACGACCTCGCGCTGCCCGTAAGTCCCTCATTGCGACAAACACTGTGAATTCCTTTCCTGTGCTTGCCTCTACGCTCTCGCGGATGCAGACTCTTTCCATCGCACCTCGGATCGACATTCCAGCGCTCGAAAGAACCATCCCGGTTTACAACTTTTGATGGATGAACCAGGCCCGAACCTCGCTAAGCTGGGCGAGATGCACCGATCTCCGCTCACGCCTGTCTTCGCCGGCCTACAACTGGGCCTGCATGTCCTTGTCATGGCGCTGGCCGGTGTGGTGTTTCTTCGAGCGCTGATCGACGAATCCGACCTGACCGCAACAATCATCGCGTTGGCCGTGATCTTTGTTGCCGTCTATCTTTTCGGGGTTGCCAAAAGGCTGCGCGGCAACGCTGCCCGCTGGTGGCTCGCCGTGCTGACCCTCGTCTGGATCGCGACGATGGCGGTATCCGCCGACGCCGCCTACCTCGCATTCGGACTCTTCTTCCTCTATCTCCATATTCTGCGGCGCCCCTGGAGCCTGCTGGCCGTCACCGCGGCAACGGCTGTCGCCGTGATCGGCACCGGATTGCATCGCGGGTGGACAGTGGCCGGCGCCGTCGGCCCGATCATCGGCGCCGCCGTAGCCGTTGCTATCGGTCTCGGATATCAGGCGCTGTACCGGGAGGCAGCCGAGCGCGGACGTCTCATCGACGAATTGATGAACACCCGTGAAGAATTGGCGTCGACGTCTCGCGATGCCGGAAAATTCGCCGAACGTGAAAGGCTCGCAGCCGAGATCCACGACACCGTGGCCCAAGGACTTTCGAGCATCCAGATGCTCCTTCACGCTGCCGAACGCGCCGATCCGGAGAGCCCGGCCATCCGGCAGATCAGCCTCGCACGGGAAACCGCAGCGGACAGTCTTGCCGAAACCCGCCAACTCATCGCCGAATTGACACCGGCGGCCCTGGACGGTCAGTCGCTCGCCGATGCGCTTCGTCGAATCTGTGAACGCGCGAGCAGTCCTGAACTGGAAGCGCGATCCCTGGTCGAAGGTGAGGCAATCCGGCTGCCTATGCCCCTCGAAGCAACACTGGTGCGCATCGCCCAGGGTGCGGTGTCCAATGTTCTCCGCCACGCGGATGCAACCAGAATGGCTGTGACACTGACGTATTCCGACAACACCGTCAGCCTCGACGTGGTCGACAACGGCCGCGGCTTCGACGTGGCAGTTCTCGAACGCGGACCGGCGGAATCTTTTGGCCTCAACGCAATTCGACGACGCGTCGAACTGCAGGGCGGAACGTTCTCCATCGAGTCGGAGCCGGGACACACGGCCGTCGCGGTGACGTTTCCCCTCGATGTCGGTGAACAGTGATCCGCCTGCTGCTCGCCGACGATCACGCGATCGTGCGCGCCGGGCTGCGAGCGCTGCTCGAAAGCGAATCCGACATCGAGGTGGTCGGCGAAGCAGGGACCGCCGAGGAAGCCATAGCCTTCTGCGCCACCACGCCGGTCGACCTCGTGCTCATGGACCTGCGGTTCGGGCCAGGCAAGACGGGGGTCGACGCCACCCGCGCGGTATGCGCGCTGCCGAATCCGCCGCACGTACTCGTTGTGACCAACTACGACACGGACGCGGATATCTTGAGCGCCGTCGAAGCCGGAGCCAGCGGCTATCTGCTCAAGGACACACCCCCGGTCGAGTTGCTGTCGGCCGTCCGCGCCGCCGCAAGCGGGGACAGCGTTCTCTCCCCCTCCATCGCGTCGAAGCTCATGACTCGGGTACGCAAACCCGAAACCAGCCTTAGTCCAAGGGAAATCGAAGTGCTGAAGTTGGTGGCGGCGGGTCGATCCAACCGAGAGATCGGTAAAGAACTGTTCCTGAGCGAGACCACGGTCAAATCGCATCTGGTCCACATCTTCGGCAAGTTGGGCGTGAAGTCGCGGACGTCGGCGGTAGCTCGAGCGCGGGAGCTGGGTTCGATCTGACGTTTGTCCGAATTGTCGAAAGTAGCTGGACAGCAGTAATTTTCGCTTGCAATTCTCTTGTGTTCGAAACTCTGTTCGAATATGATTGCTTCATGGACAGTCGGGAAGCGTGGCAGCTGGATGGCGAGGACCTCAAGAGTGAGGTTCTGGATCTGGTGCGTGTCCGGCACGAGTTGCAATCGCGGATGGTGTTGCTGATCGTGGAAATGTTTTCCCGTGAGGTTCTCGGTGGGAAGGGTTTTCGGTCGATCGCGCAGTGGTTGCATGGTTCGACGAATCTGGAGATCGGTGAGTGCAGTCTGCTGGTCGGGTTGGCGCGGTTGTTGATGCTCGAACCCGTTGTGGGCGATGCGTTTCATCGTGGGGATGTGGATGCGTTGAAAGCCCGTCAGGTGGCGTCGTTCTGTCAGCATCCGCCGAAGAACATGACCCTGGCGGATGTGGACAAGGCCCGCGGGATTCTGTTGGGGTTGGCGTCGAAGAACATTGCCGATTGTGATGCGGTGCGGGCGGCGATCCGGCGGATCGAGAAGCAGTACGGCAAGCGTGAGGACGGTGTTCCGGTCGGGGAAGATTCGGAGCGCAACGAGTTCTACGCCTCGAAAGGCTTGTACGGGCGTGTGTCTGTGAAGGGTGACTTGGATGCTGTGAACGGGGCCCGTCTGATCACGTTGTTGTCGAGTCTGTCGGCTCCGACACCGGAGAAGGACGGCGTGAAGGACACCCGTACTCCTGCATTACGGCGGGCGGACGGGTTTTGCGAGTTGTTGCGCCGGTATGAGCGGGCGGGGTTGGGTCCGATCGAGGGCGGCGTGAAACCACACATCACGGTCACCGCATCGGCGAAAGACATGACGGACCTGCAGGCGTTGAAAGACCTCCTGCCGTCGACGGAGGAACTCGGGTTCGCATGGACGGACTGGGTAGGTCCGATCAGTATCGACACTGCCCGGATGCTGGCGTGCGACTGCACCGTGACGCGGATCTTGTTGGACGAGAATGGTGTTCCGCTCGACTGCGGCAAGGAAGCGAGAACAGCAACGGTGCCGCAGCGGCGGGCGTTGGCGGTTCGGGATGGTGGGTGCGCGTTTCCAGGGTGCGGGACTCCGTCGGGGTGGTGCGATGCTCACCATATCGTTCACTGGAACGATGGTGGCCCAACAGATCTCGACAATCTGATCTTGTTGTGTGGTCATCATCATCGGACGCTGCACCACACCGAATGGCGGGTCGAGATCGGCCCGGATCGGAAGACGGTGTTCTATCCGCCGATGTCGATCGATCCGTATCAGCAGCCGATCGGCGGGAACAGCCCACCGACAGCCGCCTGAACGGGCATAACTGAAAATGCCAGCGTATGCACCGGGGAAGAACCATGCCTCGGGGCATACGCTGGCATTTTCGGTTGCGCTCGATGTCCGTCTTGCGACAGCATATGTCTCCACTTCGACACGCAGGACCAATAGGGTCGAGGAATGTCTTTCTGCGAACCCGCCCGCGTTGTCACCGTCACGTCCCTGACCCCGCACATGCGGCGAATCAGCATCGAGGCAGAAGGCGACTGGCACTGGCCGACCGGCGGACAAGGCGACGAGCGCATCGATATCGCGTTCCCGAAACCCGGTGAAACAGAAGCAGATTACGACTACTTCAACAATCCCGACTACGGCAAGGCCGATCTCGGAACCGAGCCACCGTGGCGGCACTACACCGTGCGCAAGGTGCACGACGGCGGCCGACGTCTGGACATCGACTTCGTCGTGCACCCTGGCGGTATTGCAGCGGATTGGGCCCTGCGGGCCGAACCAGGTCACCTACTAGGCGTCTTCTGGTCGGACAGTTCGCGGTCCCACTACCAAGCACCGGCGGGTCCTCGCTGGCAGCTGCTGGTCGCAGACGCCACGGGTCTCCCCGGACTGGGCAGGATTGTCGAAGAACTTCGAGAGGGCGATGTCGCACAGGCGATCATCGAGGTCGAAACCGAAGAGGATCGACAGGAATTTGTCACTCGCGGCGACGTCACGTACACGTGGCTCGTGGGGAGTGGCCTCGGAAAGGCGCCGAGCGCGCTGTTCGAGGCTGTGGAGAAGATCGAGTTTCCCGAATCCGAATCGGCCGACGTCTACGCGTGGGTGGCGTGCGAAAGCGCAACCAGCCGTCGTATTCGTAAGCATCTGAGGGAAGTTCGAGGAATTGCTCGCGACAAGCACAATGTTGTCGGGTACTGGCGAGAGGGCGCCGACGGCCACGTTTCCGGCATGAACAGCGAGGAAGTCACCGTCGGCGCCTGAGCGCCGTGATCACTCTGCCGGCAGTGTGTCGGTAGATTCTGCGTGAGCCTGCTGCACGTCAGCCGGCTTTTCCGCGAGCATCTCGAACAGTGCACGGCGTGCCTCGGCAAGAATTGCCTCTGCCTTGGCGACCTGCTCAGCGGTCCCACCTGCGGCTACCGCGACAGCGGCACCTCGGAGTAGACCCATCGCGGGACGGAGCGCTGCGCCGGCTTCACCGAAGTGAGGGCGGCCGTGTCCGCGCTGACCTTCGCGACCGCGTCGGCCTTCGGGGCGTCCTTCTGCTCGGTCTTCGAAGCGACCCTCGGGGCGCTCTCCATCGAATCCTCGACGGAAACCGTGTCCACGATGCGGGCCTCGGCGGCCATGCTCGCGACGTTCTTGCATTTCTGGGTTGTTGTGTGGGGCGTACATGTTGTCCTCCTGGACTGTCTGTGTTTGTTTGACGTATCGACGATATATCGACAATAGATCGAACGCAAGGGTCCGGAGAATAATTCCCGCACCCTCGTCCGGATACGCTGAAGCCGTGAACACGGATCTACAAGCCCAGGCCGCAGACGTCCTACGCCGCCTCGCACTCGACGAATCCCTGAAAGAACGCACCATGGCGGACGCTGCGACTGCAGCACTCGCACGGAAAGTCGCCGCTCGCTACATCGGCGGCGAAACCATCGACGACGCTTTCGACCGCCTCCCCTCGATCTTCGCGCGAGGACACAAGGCGAGCATCGAATACACCGGGGAAAGCGTCCGGGATCCCGAGCTCGCGAACGCCGAAACCGATGTTTTCGTGGAACTCGCGGAACGAATCGGCACGTCGGGTGTCGAGAGCACCGTGTCGTTCGACCTCTCGCACATCGGCTTGGTAATCGATCCGGAGCAGTGCTTTCGCAATGTCGTGCGCCTGGCCGAGGCCACGGAACGCGCAGGTGCCGAGCTGATCATCTCCGCCGAAGCGTCCGATCGCACCGACCTGGTCCTCGACATGCACGCGCGGCTGGCCGAGCGCTTCACTCACGTGGGGATCACTGTTCAGGCCCGACTGCACCGGACCGCAAAGGATCTCGCCGCTCTGCTGGACCGACCCGGCCGCATCCGTCTCGTGAAGGGCGCCTTCCTCGAAGCCGAATCCGTCGCCTACCCGAGCGGTAGTGCCGAACTGCGCAGCGCGTATCTCGACTACGCTGCCCGAATCGTCGAATCGGGTCACCAGGTTTCCATCGCGACGCATGACCGCGACATCCTCGAAGCATTACGTGCCGAGCATGATTCGAAGCTCAGAGGCGAGCACGTCGAGTTCGAGATGCTGCTCGGTCTCGGTACCGAGCAACTGGACGCACTCCGAGCCGCGGGCTTCACCACACGCGAATACGTCATCTTCGGAACACAGTGGTGGCTGTACGTACTCAATCGCATCGCCGAAGAGCCGGAGCGTGTCTACACCGCGCTCATCGACGCGGCTTCTACAGAACCTCGGATGGTCGTCGGATCGATGGAACCTCGATGAGCTCGACAATCGCGCCGACCGAATCCTGAGTGTCGTAGTACGCAAAACCTCCGTCCCCGTTCGCCCCATAGCCGTACCCCGACTGAATCAAATCGACGTCGTGTTCCGCCATTTCGATCATCGCGTCCTTGATCGACGGGACGACAAAACCCAGATGGTGCAATCCGAAACCGTGACGCGATTGCCATTCGTGGTACGAGCTGGGGCCTTCGAGGAGTTCGATCAGCTCGATTTGGGGACCGACACCGACAAAAGCCAAGCGCATGCCGAACCGTCCTTCCTCACCTCGGTAGCTCAACTCCGGAACGTTGTCGGGCCCATACGTGTAGATCGACCAATCGTCTCGGCCGAGAATGCCGCTCCACAGCGCAACGGCCGATTCCAGATCAGGCACAATCATGGCGATCTGTGCCACGGCGTTTCCCCGCAGGGGCTCAGGGAGCGAGTCTGCCTTGACGCCTATCACTTGCCACTCCTCGTTCGGTTCGGTTATCGGACCAATTCAACAGCAGTCCGTTCACAGATTGACCATGTGTCCGGCAAGCCCGTGGAAAGCCTCCTGCAGCGCCTCACTCAGTGTCGGGTGAGCGTGAACGTTGCGTACGAGGTCTTCAACTGTCAGTTCGAATTTCTGAGCGAGCGTCAGCTCTGGCAATAACTCGGTCACTTCCGGTCCGATCAGATGTCCACCGAGCAACTCACCGTACGTATCGTCGCTGATCAGCTTCACGAACCCGACAGCATCCCCTAGACCATGCGCCTTGCCGTTGGCACTGAACGGAAAGGTAGCCACCTTGACATCCCAGCCCATGGTGTCGGCCTTGTCCCTCGCTTGCTGCTCCGTCCATCCGAAGCTGGCAACTTGGGGTTGGCAGAAAGTTGCGCGGGGAATCATTGGGTAGTCGACAGGGACGGTGTCTACGCAGGCAATCGTCTCAGCCGCGACCACGCCCTGGGCCTCTGCGACGTGAGCGAGCATCAACTGTGCGGTGACGTCGCCGATTGCGAAGATTCCGGGCACTGAAGTACGCATGTACTCGTCGACCATCACGGCTCCTCGCTCGGTCAGTTCGACGCCTGTCGTCTCGAGGCCGTAGCCGTCGGTCCGCGGAACAAATCCGATCGCTTGGATCACCTTGTCCGTGAGCAGCGTTCGCGCCTCGCCACCCTGCCTCACTACTACCTTGACCTGGCCACCCGAACCGACGATCTCCTCCACCCCAGTGGAAACCAGAATCGTGATCCCGGATTTCTTGTATCGCTTCGACAGTTCGGCAGATACATCCGCATCTTCCAGCGGAAGGATCCGCTCTGCGTACTCGACCAGCGTGACGTCAACTCCGAAACTGTTCAGGACATAGGCGAATTCCACACCGATCGCTCCTGCACCGGCGATGACCACGCTCTTCGGCAGCTCGCGAGTGAGAATCTGCTCCTCATACGTGACTACATTGTCGCTGCGAGTCGTGCCTGGAAGTAGCCGTGGCTCTGCTCCACTGGCGATAATCACGTTGTTGAAAGTTATCGTCGCGGAATCAACCCCCGATACCTCGAGGGTATTCGGTCCACGAAATACGCCGCGACCGTTGTACTGCCGAATACCGTTCTTCTTCATCAGGTAATTGACGCCCTTGGTTCGGCCGTCCGCAACAGATCGACTGCGGTCGAACGCAACCCCGAAGTCAACCGAAGTGACACCTTCGATTCCGAACATCGAGGCTCCGTCGGTCACCAGGTGCGCAATCTCCGCGTGCCGTAGCAGTGCCTTCGACGGAATGCATCCGACGTTCAGACATACGCCACCCCAGTACTTTTCCTCGACCACAGCAGTGGAGAGCCCCAACTGCGCGGCCCTGATGGCCGCAACGTAGCCACCGGGCCCAGCTCCGAGTACGACCACGTCGTAGTGTGAATTCATACCTGTGCCTCCCACTTTCTCGCGATGTCTGCTCAGCCGAAGATCTGGATCGGGTTCTCGAGAACTGTGGTGAAATGCTTCATCCACTTCGCGGCGATCGCCCCGTCGATCGGACGATGATCAACCGAGAGAATCACTCGTAGGACCGTCCCGACCTCCAGCCGTCCCGCCACGACAACGGGCTGCTCGGTCGCTGCTCCAATTGCAAGAATCGACGATTGAGGAGGGTTGATTATGGCCGAAAATTCCTCGACCCCGAACATCCCGAGGTTCGAGATCGTCGTCGACCCACCTTCGAGTTCGTCCTGCCGAATCTTCCCTGCACCTGCTCTCGCTACTAAATCTTTTGTAGCGCTAGCAATTTCGGAAATGGACATGGCGTCGACCCCGCGCAGAACGGGAGTAAGCAACCCGCGATCGGAATCTATCGCGATCGAAATATCCACCTTGGCAAAGGTTCTCACTGCGTCTTCGACCCAGATCGAGTTCATCTCCGGCACCAGCGTATGCGCCTTCGCCATCGCTTTGATCAACAGATCGTTGACCGACACCTTGGAAGCGCTGACTTCGTTGAGCTGCCTGCGCGCCTCCAGCAACGCATCGACCCGAGCAGAACCAGAGATGTAGAAATGGGGCTGTGTCTGCTTACTCGATGTCAGCCGAGCAGCAATTGCACGCCGAAGTCTCGTGTGCGGTGTGTCCGTGAAGGCAGAGCCATGGCCCTTGACACCAGCGTCCTTGACACCAACATCTTTCACTGCGACGGCCTGTGCCGAAGCGCCCTTTACTGCTATTGCGGCATCGACATCGTTACGTACGACGCGTCCGTTCGGGCCCGATCCCACGATGTCACCGAGGTTCAGCCCTGCCGATTCCGCTAGGCGTCGCGCCAAGGGACTCGCGAAAATTCGCGGCGCCCTCTCATCGGCCACTTTCTCGCCCGGCACGGTCGGAGACGACGTACCGTCGGGTTCGTCTACAGCATTGGATGTTTCAGGCTTGGCAGAGCACCCATGGGCATCACGGACCCCGAGCTCGGCCAGCAATGCCGCAATATCCTTCACGACTTCGCCCCGATCAGCGAGGACGGCGATCGGTGCACCGACCTCGACGGATGTCCCTGGTTCGACGAATGTGTGTACAAGTACACCCGCGGACTCGGCCTCGATCTCAACCGTCGCTTTGTCCGTTTCGAGAACGGCCAACGGTTCGTCGACATCGAATTCCGAATCGACAGCAAGCGGCCACTCGGAGAGGATTACGGTGGTAGCTCCGGCTGCCACCTCTGGCATGCGCAGTAATGTCGCCATGGCGGTTGATTGCTCCTAGAGAATTTCTGCCGATGAGGGTAAGTGGGTTCGGTTCGGTCGCTTCACGATCGAGTGATCCTCTTCAACGCTTCGACCACTTCATCCGTCTGTGCAATTGCCGCACGTTCGAGCACTTTGCTGATGCTCGGCGATGCCTCAGACCCCGTCACTCGCTGGATGGGCTGATCAAGCCAATCGAAGAATCGGCGCTGGATTTCATCACTGAGCCAGCCGCCGTATGACGTTCCGTATGCTCCTTGCTCAGCGATGACCACGTTGTTGGTCTTTCTGATGCTTTCGCCAATGGTGTCCCAGTCGATACTCGCTTGGTCGAGCCAACGGAGATCGATGACCTCGGCATCGACTGTCCCGATTTCATCCACTGCCTCGAGGCAATGCCCCACCATCGACAGGTAGGAAATGATCGTGAGATCGCTTCCGCGCCGACGCACTGCGGCCTTCCCGACCGGCAGGAAGTAGTCGTAGTCATCGGTCGGCGCCTGGCCGCTCGTGCCATATAGGTCTACGTGCTCGATGACCACCACCGGGTCGTTGCATTGCAAAGCGCTGTTCATCAAGCCGATGTAGTCGTACGGCGTGGACGGTGCGACGATGCGCCATCCCGGGGCAGTTGCAAACACGCCGGCAGGGTCCATGGAATGTTGCGAGCCGTAGCCGGTCCCCATAGCGACCTTGCTGCGCAATACGAATGGAACGTTGCTGTCCCCTCCGAACATATGTCGCGCCTTTCCGATCTGATTGAAGATCTGGTCGGCTGCCACCCACATGAAATCGGCGTACATGAATTCGACGACTGGTTTGTACCGTCCGTCCAAGGCGATTCCGCCACCGAGGCCTGCGAACGCATTCTCACTGATCGGAGTGCCGAGCACTCTGCCCGGGTATCGATCAGCCAATCCTTTTGTAGCGCCGTTCGTTCCGCCCTTCAAGCGATGAATATCCTCACCCATCACGACGATGGAGTTGTCGGCGTCCATGCGACGGTCCATCACCTCCGCCACGACGTCGATGAACTTCCGATCGACCATCTCACCGGCGAACTCCTCTGGCTCGACGAATCGGGCACCCCCGAACTCACTGAGATCACCACGTATCCCGACATCGACGAAGTTCACATCCGGCCATTCCGATGCCTTGATTCTGGCCTCACCAGGCTTGCCCCCTGGCACTGTTTCCAGCAGCTCGCCACCGATCTCCTGCATTACTCGGGAGGCTTGCGCGACCGCCTTGGCTACGTCGGCTTCCGTCAGCAGCTTCCGACGGACTACTTGATCGGTGAGCAGACGAAGCGGATCGCGCTTTTTCCAGGCCTTTTCTTCGTCCTTCGTGCGATAGCCGAAAGCGCTGCCCGGGAATGGACCGTTCTGGTGAAAGAAGCGGTAGACATCAGCTTCGATGATCGTCGGGCCCTTACCCGAACGCATATGGGTGAGGGCCTCCTGCATCGCGAGGTGGACCGCAAGCGGGTCCATACCGTCAACCTTCCAACTAGGAATGTTGAACCCGAGCCCGCGTGCCGACAATCGCGGTTCACCGGTCGCTTCCGCGACATGTGTGGAAACCGCATATTGGTTGTTCTCGATGAAGAAGCAGATCGGAAGATCCCAGGCTGCTGCCAGATTGAACGATTCGAGTACCGAACCGATGTTGACCGCGCCATCACCGAAATAGGTAACTGCGACGGCATCGGTTCCTGCCTGACGGTGCGCCCAGGCAAACCCTGCAGCTTGCGGTACCCCGCCTCCGACGATCGCATTCGTACCCATCGCGCCGGCTTCTTTCCACTGCAGGTGCATGGACCCGCCACGACCACGGCAGTAGCCGCGCGACAGACCACAGATCTCTGCGAGGCTGCGGGTCAGTACGGTACGGACCTCTGGCGAGAGTTCAGCGGTCGGATCCAAACCGTCGACAGCCACATGGGCCAGCGCCTTGGCAAGGAACTGATGATGTCCGCGGTGGGAACCGTTGATGGAGTCAGCGGATGTGAGGCCGACGATCGACCCCACAGCCCCACCCTCTTGTCCGATGCTGGAGTGGGCCGGACCGTGGATCAGTCCCTTCCCCGCCAACTCCAGGACGTATTCCTCGAAGGATCGGATCAAGATCGTCTGAGCCAGCATCGTGGCGAGAAGCGACGGGGCGGCCGCATCCCAGTCCTTGTTCGATGTTGCCAGTTCCACCCATGGTGATGCTGCGGTGAGTTTCTTGTGCGTGGTCATAGTCAGTCTCCGGATCAGGCCTTTGGACGGCCAAGCTTTGGCAGCGCGTCTGGACAGCGCGGAGGGACTCGCGCGGGGCGGTCCACTTTCCGTGTTGGGCCTCACATTGCCATCGAATGGATCCATTCGCAAACCCGACCAGGTCTCTATCGGAAGCAAATGTGGCCTGCCCCACTTGACGAACTGGTGCAACACCGCGCAACATACGAGCTGTGAGTTTTGTCCGGCATGCAAACTTAAACGATTGGATCCAAAGCGGTGAAGCATTCAAGCCAGATCGCGACCGCGGTCAAACATGCAAACAGGCACAATTGGATCCAATCCGCGACACGGACCATCCCGAACACCATCACGCATGTCCGCAGTGAACAATGAACTCCGGCACCCGCTCGATCCGTGGCCGAGCAGAACTGCGCCCGTCCCCCATCTCGAGGAGCACCGTTGTCCGAAGCCGATTCTGCGAACGGCCCCACCACGGTCGCGAGCCACCGCATCGCTGCCCATATCCGCGAAGACATACTTTCCGGACGCCTACTCCCTGGAGTTCGAATCCGCCAGGAGGAGATAGCCGAACGACTCGGCGCGAGTCGACTACCGGTGCGAGAAGCGCTGCGCATGCTCGAATCCGAAGGCCTGGTCGAACTGAAGGCGAACAGCGGCGCGTGGGTGTCCTCGATGGATATGCAGGAATGCGATTTCGTGTATCGCATTCGCGAACGTATCGAGCCCATGGCGCTGGCGGAGAGCATCCCGCATCTGAACAGCAGTGTGCATGATCGACTCTGGAGTATCCAGGAAGAGATCGAAGCCAACGAGGACGTAGACCGATTCCTGGTACTGGACCGGGAGTTGCATCTACTCACTTACAGCGGTTGCGAGATTCCTCAGTTGATAACTATGGTGACGCGGTTTTGGAATACCACTCAGCATTACCGTCGGGCATATGCCCGGCTGACGGGTCCCGAACGAACCTGGGTCATCAACTACGAGCATCGCTTACTGATCGAAGCCATCGTGCGCAAAGACGAGATCGATGCCGAACGGTGCCTGACCGGCCACATACGAAGAACCAGAACCGAATTAACCAAGCATCCCGAACTTTTCGACAGCACCCATCCTGATTCTTCGCCGGGAGGTTCGTCGAAAGTGCGCTGATCAAAGGAAAGCGACTTGTACGACTTCACCGATCGCACCATTGCAATATCCGGAGCCGCAGGAGGAATTGCCAGGCAGGTATCCGAGCAGATGTACGCAGCAGGGGCGAATCTGGTACTCGGCGACCTGGATACACAAGCACTCTCCGCGATCAGAGCTTCCCTGGATCCTGACGGAAATCGTATAGCGACAACCGAACTCGATGCTGCTTCACCTGAAAGCAATGATCACTTCGTTGCGGTTGCGCAAAGGCATTTCGGGGGGATCGACCATCTGATCGTCGCTGCGGGGATCTATCCCGAACAGTCAGTGGAGTTGATGACCGACCAGCAATGGCGAACGGTCATGTCCGTCAACCTCGACGGGGCAATGTATTTGACACGCGCCGCCATTCCGGTGATGCGTGACGGCAGCTCGATCGTCAATCTGACATCCATGGCAGGCCATCGCGGCAGTCGAAATCACGCTCACTACGCGGCGTCAAAAGGTGGACTACTCGCTTTCACTCGCAGTCTCGCTTGGGAACTGGGCGGATCGATCCGAGTCAATGCAGTATCGCCCGGCATCATCGAAACACCGATGACTGCAAATTTGGTCAACAGCCAAAACGACCACCTCATCCGTTCGACGCCGATGGGCCGATTCGGCCGCGCCGCCGAGGTTGCTTCCGTGGTCGGGTTCTTGTGCAGTCCAGCCGCGAGTTTCGTGCACGGCGAAGTGATTCATGTGAACGGCGGACTCCATATGGGCTGAACGCCCATATCCAGCGAACTTGTTGAACGACAAACATACTGACATCTCGAGAAGGCTCACATGAACAGCTCTGCACCTCCGGAACAAACCCCCGCACTAGATCGCGCCCGTTCGCTCCGGGCAGCCGTGTCCGGAAACATCCTCGAATGGTTCGATTGGACTCTGTACGCAATCTTCTCCACATACCTGGCCTCGAACTTCTTCGATGACAGCGATCCCACTTCTGCCCTGCTGTCGACACTTGCGGTGTTCGCAGTCGGATTCGTGGCGCGGCCGTTCGGTGGCCTTGTCTTCGGGCGCCTGGCGGACCGCAAGGGTCGAAAATTCACGATGGTGCTCACGATGTGCCTGATGGCCGTTGCAAGCCTGGCAATTGCATTGATCCCGAGCTACGAGAGCATTGGGGTGTGGGCGTCGCTCGCGCTCTTGATTGCACGTCTGACGCAGGGCCTCGCGCATGGAGGGGAGGCCGGCGTGTCCTACACCTACGTCGGTGAGATCTCGCCTCGAGATCGCCGAGGGCTCTGGGGCAGTTCGGTATTCACGGCTGTCACCTTCGGAGTAATGCTGGCGACTCTCGTCGCAGCATTGTTGACGGGGATCCTCGGAAAAGACGACATGAGCAGATACGGATGGCGAATTGCTTTCGCCATCGGGGCCGTACTCGGTCTCTACGCATTGTTCTTGCGTCGTGCAGCATCCGAATCGCCTCACTTCGAAGAGAATTCGGATTCTGCAGCTACGGCACCTCCGATCGCACGAAAGGACATTGTCAAGATCGGTGTGCTGATTCTCATGCTGTCTGCGGGGCAGAACGCGGCCTACTACACTTGGGCCACCTTCGCGTCAGCGTATGCAATTTCAGCGAAGGGAATGGATCCCAACGGAGCCTTCATTGCAAGCTTGCTTGCCCAACTCGTTGTGCTGGCACTACTTCCACTCTCGGGTCACCTCTCGGACAAGTACGGTCGGCGTACCATGGCGGCAGCCTTCGGCATTTCCGGCGCTGTCCTCGTACTGCCGATCGCGGCTATCCTTACCGCCCAGCCGTGGACCTTGTTCGTGACGCAGGCGATGGGATTGGCGGTATGGTGCTGCGCGTCCGCGATGTATCCGGCGCTCATGTCCGAACTCGTCCCGACCCGTGCACGCGCGATGGGAGTCGGCTTCGCTACCTCGCTGTCCGTTGCGATCTTCGGCGGTACTGCGCCATACCTGAACACCTGGTTGACCTCGCGAGATCTCGGATGGGTGTTCTCTGTGTACGTCGGAGCACTGTGCCTGCTCTCCCTTATTGCCGCCTTGATCATGAAGGAGACCAAGGGAATCGACCTCCGTACGGTCGGCATGCCTTTCCGCAATGCCGGCAAGAACGAGAATCGGGTGTCGACTTCCGACATCGGCGAGCTGTCGAACAGATAGAGACAAAACAGTGGGGCTGCACTCGAATCGAGTGCAGCCCCACTTGTGTATGTTTCTAGCTCTCCAGAAACGCCTTGATGCGCGCCAGAGTGGTTTCCATTCCGGTCTGCATCAGCTGATCTCGACCCCGACCGAGTAGGCCGCTACCCGACATCATGCGGACGTAAAGCGCAGGCGTCGCATAGATTTCACGAGTCTCGGTAAGCACAGTGCCCGTTCCCGAAGGCTCGAGCACGTACGTCCACCGAGCCTTCGGCTCGTCCGATTCGAAGGAGAACTTCCGGCAGTCGACCACGTCGACCACCGTGCAGTGCGTGCTCCACCGAATCAGGCCGTGCTTGTTGGTGCCCTTGAACTTTGCACCCACAGTGCCCGGAGTTCCGGAAGTCCATGTTCCACCGGTGTTTTCAGGGCTGAAGCGACCCATACCTTCGATGTCGCTGACAACCTTCCACACCGATACCGGAGTTGCCTCGATGTACGCGCTGGCGGTTTCCACCCGTTACCGGCCCGGAACCCAGGACATGATCTTGATGGCGTGAGGCATGAGCTTTGCCCACACCTTGGCCGGAAGTCCGCGCGGTCCACCGAGATTCATGACGCGGGTGGTGGCAACGGTCTGCGGCTCGGTGTACTTGATCAGCCCCTCGGCGCCGTGACGACGACCGACGCCCGAGACACCCATGCCGCCCATCGGTGCTGCGGTGCTGCCCCAGGTGGGTGCGTAACCCTCGTCGACGTTGACGGTGCCGGCGTGGATACGCGCTGCGATGGCTTCGCCGGCAGCCTTGCTTCCCGCCCACACACTGGCGTTGAGGCCGTACTCGGTGTCGTTGGCCGCAGCGATGGCCTCTTCGACGTCCTTGACGGGGTAGATCGAGACGAGCGGCCCGAAGGTCTCGTCGCGGTAGCACTCGGCGTCTTCGGGAACCCCGGTGAGCAGGGTGGGCTCGTAGAACAGCGGTCCGATGTCCGGGCGGGCCTTGCCGCCGGCAATGACGGTGGCGCCCTTGACCACTGCGTCGTCGACATGCGCGGAGATTGCCTTGACCTGGGCCTCGGAGACGAGGCTGCCCATCTCGATTCCGAATTCGTAACCAGCGGCGAGGTTCATCTTCTTGACGCGGTCACCGAACATACGGATGAACTCGGGTGCGATGGACTCTTCGACGTAGATGCGCTCGATGGAGATGCACAGCTGACCGGAGTTGGAGAAGCACGCACGCACAGCGGCGTCGGTGACCTCGCGCAGGTCTGCGCCGGCCGCGACGATCATCGGGTTCTTGCCACCGAGTTCGGCGGAGAAGCCGATCAGTCGACGGCCGGCCTGCTCGGCGAGGAGCTGACCGGTCGCGGTGGAACCGGTGAACATGAGGTAGTCGGTGTTCTCGACCAACGCGGTGCCCACGACGGAGCCCGGTCCGGGAACCACGGCGAAGAGGTCGCGGGGCAGTCCCGCCTTGTAGAGCAGCTCGACGCAGGCGAGCGCGCAGTACGGCGTCTGGCTGTCCGGCTTGAGGACAACGGCATTGCCCGCGAGCAGCGCGGCGATGGCGTCGGACACGGCCAGCGTCATCGGGTAGTTCCACGGCGAGATGACGCCGACGACACCCTTGGGCTGGTAGCGGACGACGGTCTTCGTCAGACCCGGGAGCATGCCGGAGACGCGACGCGGGCGCAGCAGCTTCGGCGCCACACGTGCGTAGTGACGCGACGTCATCGAGATGTCGAGGACTTCTTCCTGAGCTGCGGTACGCGACTTTCCGGTCTCGGCCTGAGCCATGTCCATGAGGGCGTCGCGGTTCTCGAGGATGAGGTCGCGGTAGCGGTGGAAGACGGCGGCGCGGTCGAGGACGGAGCGCTTGGCCCATTCCTTCTGGGCGACGCGGGCACGGGCGATGGCCGCAAGTGCGTCGTCGGCGGTGCCGACGGGGATGGTCGCCAGCTCCTTGCCGGTGAACACCTCGGTGATGGACTTCGTCGGGCGATCGGCAACATTGTCGATGGCGATCAGATCGGCGAGCCGCGAGAAGGTCGCAGCGGACGGAGCAGGCATTTCAGTACCCCTACTGGTGAGTAGTTCTTGGAGTTACACACAACTTACCCCGTCGGTGGTACCGATCACAGTGCCGAATCAGACAGAGTCAACCAATACTGCCTCTTTCGGACGTTTTGCGATCAACAACGACATGACTGCAGCGATCGCGCAGAGCGCGCCGGCCACCAAGAAGGCAGCGTCGTACGAGCCGATCTGATCACGAACGAGGCCGGCCAAGAAGGCCACCAGACCTGCACCGATCTGGTGCGATGCCAGCACCCAACCGAACACGATGGGAGCGTCGGCGCCGAAGTGCTGACGGCACAGCGCGACCGTCGGCGGAACCGTCGCCACCCAGTCGAGCCCGTAGAAGATGACAAACGCGATCATCGGCGGATTCACGGTGTTGGCGAGCAGCAGCGGCAGGAAGAGCAGCGAGATTCCGCGGAAGAGGTAGTAGATGCCGAGAAGTTTTCGCGAGTCCATCCGGTCGGTGAACCAACCCGAAGCAATGGTGCCGACCATGTCGAGGATTCCGATCAACGCCAACAGGGACGCGGCCGTCGTGATCGGCATTCCGTGATCGTGCGACGCCGGGACGAAGTGCGTTCCGATCAGTCCGTTGGTGCTCGCGCCGCAGATCGCGAAGGTACCGGCGAGAAGCCAGAACACCTTGGTCTTCGACGCCATCACCAGCACCGAGATCGCCCGGCCTCCGGCACCGCCGCGCTGGTAGACAGGCTTGGCGGGTGGGGCGTAATCGGCGGGCGCGCCGTACGGCGTCGTTCCCACGTCTGACGGATAGTTACGCAGGAACAGCAGAACGAACGGCACGACGGCCAGTGCGGCAAACGAAACTGTGAAGGCGACGCTCCTCCAGTCGTACGTTTCCGCGAGCTTCGCCAGGACGGGCAGGAACACCAGCTGACCGGCAGCACCACCGGCCGTCAGGATGCCGGTCACGAGACCACGCTTTTCGACGAACCAGCGATCGACGACGGTGGCGACAAACGCCAGCGCCATCGAACCCGTACCGAGGCCGACGAACACACCCCACAGCAGAATGAGCTGCCAACTCGAGGTCATGAAGATCGTGAGACCACTGCCGAGCGAGATGAGCGCCAACGCCGAAGTGACGACCGCCCGGATACCGAACCTTTCCATCAGGGCAGCGGCGAACGGCGAGGTCAGCCCGTACAGGATCAGGTTGACCGAGACGGCGGCCGAGATGCTGGCGCGCGACCACCCGAAATCCTCGTGCAGCGGATCGATCAGCACCGATGGGGCAGCGCGGAAGCTCGCCGCACCGACCAATGCCAGGAATGCCACGATCGCGACGGACCACGCGCGGTGAAAGCGCGGGGGTCTCACCTGCTGCGGGCCCGATTCGGGGAGAGCGGTCTCAGAAGTCACAGAGAGAATTCTGCAGTTCGGATTCGATCGAGAACAGTGGCCAGATTGCCAATATATGAAAGGATCGAGCCATGTCTGGTCCGCATCGCGTCGTCGTACTGGCTCTGAACGGAGTCATTCCCTTCGAACTCGGGATCCCCGCGCGTATCTTCGGGCGTGCCCTCGACGTCGAGGATCGGCCGCTGTACGAGATCCTGACGTGCACCGTCGACGGCAATCCCGTCCGGACCGACGCTGACTTCAGCATTTCGGTCGACCATGGGAGCGAGTTGCTCGCCACCGCCGACACCGTCGTCATCCCCGCGTCGTACGAATTGGGCCCGGCCTTCGACGAGGGTTATCTCTCCCCCGAATTGGCCGCAGCATTCGACCGCATCCGCCCGGGGACCCGGCTGGTCTCGATCTGCACCGGTTCGTACATCCTCGCCGCGGCCGGTTTGCTCGACGGACTCCGCGCTACGACGCATTGGCGCAACACCGACCATTTCCAGCGTGTCTATCCCAAGGTGAACGTGGATCCCGACGTGCTGTTCGTCGACGAAGGCCACATCCTGACCTCGGCCGGCGTGGCGTCAGGCGTCGATCTCTGTCTGCACATCGTCAGGCGCGACCACGGCATGGAAGTGGCGAACACCGTCGCGAGGCGTTGCGTCGTACCGCCGTGGCGCGACGGTGGCCAAGCGCAGTACATCCGCCGCCCACTGGCCGACAAGCCTTCGGAATCGACTGCCGACGCTCGGCACTGGGCCCTCGAACATCTCGGCGATCCGATCACGCTGGCAGACCTGGCGACGCGTGCCAACATGAGCGTCCGCACCTTCAGCCGTCGATTCCGCGACGAAGTCGGAACCACACCGAACCGCTGGTTGACCAGCAGACGCGTCGATCGGGCACGTGAATTGCTGGAGGAATCCGATCTGTCGATCGATGCAATTGCAGCTCGAACCGGCTTCGGGACCGCGACATCGATGCGTCAACACATGAACGAGGCGCTCGGCGTTTCACCGAGCGCCTACCGACGCACGTTCAAGGCACCGGCGTAAGCGGCAGTACCAGGCACTATCCTGGAGGCCATGGCCGAACAGACTCGCCCGAACTTTCCCCAGTACTGCGGATACCTCCTGGGGAAGACGCTCCCCGACCGGTACCAGGACTGGGTGCGGAACGATCTGGTCGGACCGGGTGCGCAGGCTCGCTACATCATTCGTTTCACCGTGCCGGCGACGCTGATTCTTCTGCTGTTCCTGTTGATTCCGGGACCGATCTGGATTCCCTTGGCCATGATGGCTTTGCTGCTCATCCCGCTCGCGTACTTCGTCGTGGCGCTCGGGACCATCTACCGCCGTCACCGCCTGCTGAGCCACGGACTCGATCCCGAATTGCTCGACGAGAAGGCCCAGCGCCGTGCCGATCGCACTCGCGAGGACTACGAGAAGCGGCACGGTCGCTGAGCACCCCTCAGCGGAACATCGTCACTGCGGCCTTGGCGAGGACCTTCGGATCCTTCTCGTAGTGATGCATCTTGGTGAGCTTGTCTTCCGGAATCCCCAGGAACTTGTAGACGGCTACCTGAGCGCAGCGCACCGAGTACTGCTCGGTGAACACCATGTCGAACGGCAGCTCCGCGAACTGACTGATGAACGCCAGGTTCTTGGAGTGCTTCGGCACCACCAGCGGCCGGTCGCCGACGGCTCGCCGATTGAACAGCGCACTGGCGTAAGGCATGTGGCTGGGAATCGAATTCACGACGCTGTCCATAATCTCTTGTCGGCGCGCGGCCAGCGTCCCGCTCTCGTCGAGCGCCTCGAGATGCCAGAGAGTCTCTTCCAGCATTTCGCGCCCGGTCATCTCGATGAACGGCTTCTTCACGTAGTCGCCGTCCTTGCGCGGGAACAGACAGTAACCCCAGAAGACTCCTTCGTTCTCCTTCTGCGCGTGGTAGTGCGGCTGATGGTGAACCACGATCGACAGAAGCACGTTCGAGTCCACGAACGTGTTGAGTGCATTTCCGGGGAGCTGCTTGGTGATTCGGGAAATCTCGTTGATGAGCTCGTGTGACGAAGTGGTGACGGTGAAGCTGGTCCACTCACTCTGCGCCCGGTCCCCGAAGAACTTGTCGGGATTCCCGAGATCGTAGAAATGCTCGGTGGCCTGCTTCCACAGCAGCGCACTCGGTGCGTATCTCATGTCTTCGACGATCGGAGTATCCAGATCGCCGATCGACGAACTGTCGGTGATGCTGCCGTTGGTGTCGAAGACGAAATCGCCTTCCGCCACGTCGATTCGGCCCTTCTCGCCGGTGCGGACGTTCTCGTAATCGAGTCCCGTCACGATGATCTCGTCTCGAAGCGGGGTGTCCTTGAACACGAATTCGGTGATCTTCAGTTCGTTGACGAACTTCACGCCCTTACCTTCGAGGAAGGTCCGCATCGGCAAGATGATGCTCTCGTACTGGTTGTACGGGGACCTGGTGACACCCGCAAGCGTCTGAATGCGGCTGAACTCGAGAATCATTCGGTTCATGTACCGGCGAAGCTCCATCGCCGAACTCACCCGCTTGAAAGCGAAAGTGGTCTCCCACATGTACCAGAAGTTGGTGGTGAAGAAGTGCGGAGTGTCCTCGAACCACTGCTCGATGCTGATGTCGTCGAGTTTTGCCTCGTCCGACTCCGGCATCGTCATCAGCTTCGTCAACAAGTACCGGTCCTTGTTGTCGAATTGCATGTGCTTGTAATCGTTCTCGCCCTTGTTGCGAATACCGTCTCGGTCGATCAACCGTGCGACGTCATGCGTGGGGTGCGCGTGGTCGAAGTCGAGAATGTCATCCGTCACCGACTTTCCCGGGTTGTCCAGCGACGGAACCGCACTCAATATGTCCCAGAGGTTCTCGTAGGTTTCCTCGTTGAGCATGCGTCCGCCGCGGTTGATGAAACCCGCGTCGTTACCGAGTTCGCGATGGCCGTACTGGTGCTGAAACGTAGCGGCGGATTCGCCGTCGTTCGCTCCGTGCATGTCCAGGCCCATGATGGTGATGTCCTCACCGTTCCACTCACCGTCTCGAATCAGATAGACGGCAGCCGAGAGGTTTCCGATGCCGGCACCGATCATGTAGGCCTTGTGAGACAGATTGGAAGACATTGGGTTTCGTTCCTTACTCGAGTCGCGGTACGGATACCTTCCAAGCATGGACCCGTTTGCCCGCAGGCGCATCACCCGAACCGGATGACGTCCGTCACGGTCGCTGAAAGCGCACCAGATCGAGCGCAAAACGCACGTAGTCACGTGCAATTTCCTCGGGCGTTTGCGGCCCACTCGGCCGATACCATTGCGCGACAGAGACACACATCACGACAATCGCACGCGCGGCCTGTCGCGGCCGATCCGTCTCGAACACACCGGCGGCGATTCCGTCGTCCACTTGCTTCGTCATCAACCATTGCTGGTAGTTGCGTGATTCCGTGATGCGCAACCTGTTCTCGGCTGTGAGACTGCGCATTTCGCTGGCGCCGAGGAATCCTTGATCACCCCGATAGATATGGAACAAGGTCACACATTCGACAAGGAAAGCCAATCTTTCGTCGGGACTTTCGCCCTCTTCGATAGCCGCCAACGATCTCGTGTTCAGTTCAGCCATGGTGAGGTCGAGAATTTCGGCCAACATCTGTTGCTTGCTGGAATAGTGGTGATACAGACCCGGAACACTCATCTGCGCACGTTTGGCGATCTCACGCATCGCAGCGCCGTGATATCCGGTCTTCACCATCTCCGCGAGCGCGGCCGCCAACACCGGATCGAACGAACTCGGACCGAACCTTCGCCACTCGTTCGGGCGAAAATGTGCGTCCGGGTCGGCGTCGTCGCCTCCCCACCGCGGCTGTTCCGGCGGACGCACTATCGCAGCCGGGAGCAGAGCGTCGAAACGCACTCCGAGAATCCCTCCGATTGCCGCCAACCGGTCGACGCTGACTCTGGTCTTTCCGGTCTCAACAGCGCTGAGGGTGGCCGGGCTGACATCGAGACGCCTGGCCAATTCACGCAGCGAGAGCCCGCTGTGACGCCGCACTTGCCGGATCGACGCCCCGATCAGGACAGCATTCTCAAATTCGGTCACAGTGTTCAGTATTGCCGAACATAGGATTTCCAACAATGCGATGACCACGGAAATCTATGAACGTGTTGACTACTAGTTATCGGCCTGAACATGATGTGGATCACAAAGACCCAGGTCCGCCCGAGCGATCGTTCGGTGTCGGTAGCGAGAGGATCGAATCACCATGACCGAGGCGCCATATCTTGGAGAACTCCTGCGCGACGCACCCAGCAACTGGGGCAAGTGGGGAGAGTCCGACGAGGTCGGTTCACTGAACTACCTCGACGCCGGACAGGTGCTTCGCGGCGTCGGAACCATCAAGCAGGGTTCCGTGTTCACACTCCAACGTCTTATCGGCGATCCCAAGGGTGATCCGGTCTGGCCGGGCCGGAGCCCCGCCGAGCGCACACAGATCTTCGACGAGAGCAGCTGGGACGGCGACGACGCCCCCAACTTCCCCGGCGGCCTGCATTACGCGGACGACAAGATCGACGCATTCCTGCAGGGCTCGACGCAGTACGACGCACTCGGCCACGTCTGGTACGACGGCGCCCTGTGGAACGGATACTCAGCTGATACCACTGTCGGCGGCCTGGAGAAGGCCAGCGTCGAACCGATTGCCGACCGCGGCGTCGTCGGACGCGCAGTACTTCTCGACATGGCGAAGTTCCGCGGCAAGGAGAACCTCGACAAGGCCGAAACCTTCACGCACCATGATCTTTTGGCCTGTGCCGAAGCGCAGGGCGTCACCATCGAGAAGCGTGACATTCTCGTCATCCGCACCAACTTCCTCAAGCTGTTCTTCGACCAGGGCGAAGCCTTCTACGAGGGCTTCTGCGAGCCCGGCTTGATCTACAGCCCCGAACTCGTCCAGTGGTTCCAGGACATGGAGATTCCGAACCTCGTCACCGACACCATTGCCAACGAGGTCACCACCGACCCCGAAAACGGTGTGGCACTGGTTCTCCACAACGCATTGATGCGCAATCTCGGTGTGGTGTTCACCGAGATCTGCGATCTGGAGAAGCTGGCCGCGGACTGCGCGTCCGACGGCCAGTACACGTTCTTGTACGTCGCCGCACCGCTCAAGGTTGCCAAGGCCAGCGGCTCTCCCGTGAATCCGGTTGCCATCAAATGACATACGAAGATCGCCCTTGGTTGGCGTTGTACCGCAACGACGTTCCCCCCGACATCGACGTCGAACAGCCCACAATGCTCGAAATGTTGGCAGCGGCGGTCCGCTCTGATCCGGACGCCACGGCTGTGAAGTACTTCGACGGTCAACTCAGTTTCGCTGAACTGGATCAGCAGAGTGACGCCCTGGCCCGCGCACTACGAGCAGGTGGTCTGACGAAGGGAGACCGTGTCGCACTCTTCCTGCAGAACGTTCCGCAATTCGTGCTCGCCCTCGCCGGAATCTGGAAAGCCGGCGGCGTCGCAGTCTCGATCAATCCCATGAGCCGTGAACGAGAACTGGGATACCAACTCGAAGATTCCGGAGCAGCGGTTCTGATCGCTCTCGAGGGGCTCTACGAGTCCGTCGGCCGCAACGTCGTCTCCGACTCGCCGGTCAGGCGAGTCATCACCACCTCGGAACTCGAGTACCAAAGCCGCAACGATCCACGGGTTTTCGACGGAATCGTGAAGAAGGATCTCGGTACCGATGATCTCGCGACGCTGATCGACCAGCATCGTCTCGGCGATCCGATCACTACCGACGCTGCACCGGAAGACATTGCGGTACTGACCTATACGTCGGGAACCACAGGTCCGCCGAAGGGAGCGATGACCTCTCACGCGAACATGACCTTCAACGCCCAGGTCTACCGTGACTGGCTGGGGCTCACCCCGAAAGACACGGTTCTCGGCGTAGCACCGCTCTTCCACATCACGGGGTTGATCGGTCACATCGCGGTGTCCGTCTTGGCGAGAATGCCGCTGGTGCTGGCCTATCGCTTCCAGCCCGAGGTGATGCTCGACGCGATTCGTGAGCACCGCCCGACATTCACAGTCGGCGCCATCACTGCGTTCACCGCACTGCTCAACACTCCGGGTTGCGCGCCCGAAGACTTCACCTCCATGCGGTTGCTGTATTCCGGCGGCGCACCCATCTCGCCGACAGCCGCCGAGGCAGTCCGCGCCATGACCGGTACTGCGCTGCACAACATCTACGGGCTGACCGAGACCACGTCGCCCACTCACGCCGTTCCCGTCGGGGCAGATACCCCCGTCGACCCCACGTCCGGGGCACTGTCCGTTGGCGTTCCAGTACCCAACACCGTGGTCCGCATCGAAGACGAGGGCGGTGCGGTCCTGCCGATCGGAGAGATCGGCGAATTGGTCGTCCGTGGTCCACAGGTGGTGCGCGGTTACTGGAACAAGCCGGAGGAGAGTGCGTCGGCCATTCGCGACGGGTGGTTCCACACCGGCGACGTCGGTTTCATGGACGAAGCCGGCTGGTTCTACGTCGTCGACCGTAAGAAGGACATGATCATCGCGTCCGGCTACAAGGTGTGGCCACGCGAGGTCGAGGACGTTCTTGCCGAGCACCCCGCAGTCCGTGAGGCGGCAGTCGTCGGGATCGCCGACGAATACCGCGGTGAGACGGTGAAGGCGTTTGTCAGCCTCGTCGCGGGGGCGTCCGTCACCCCGGAAGATCTGATCGATCACTGCAAGCAGCGGATGGCGGCGTACAAGTACCCACGCTCCGTGGTGCTGGTGGAGGAACTGCCCAAGACCGTCACCGGCAAGATCTTGCGACGGGAGCTGCGCACGACCTCCTGATCACAGGGCAGCGGGCGGACTTCACGGTCCGCCTGCTGTCTGATCGCGCACAGTTTTAGGTCGACCACGCAATCGGGGTAATGGAACAGTAATATGTGCTGAGTACCCACGGACAAACGGGAGACATCAGTGAGCAAGTTCGGACGTAAGAAGCAGCCCACGCCCAAGAGCTACCAGTGGCTGGCCATGACCCTCATCGCGTTGTCGCTCTCCGTGTCGATCGGGATTGCCGCCAAACCCTCCTGAGCTCCGCGGATCCGAAACTTGTAACCCCGCGTCCATCTGCACATGGGCAAATAGGTGCAATTCGGACGCTTAGCTGTTCTAACTTTCCTTCCGTCGTGTCACCTCGGCACCGACGGAGAGGATCAACTCACCATGCGAAGCTCACGCTTCGGCGTGCTGGCCGCTGCCGGCGCTGTCGGACTCGTGCTTGTCACCAGCAGCGTTCAGTCGATCGCCACGGCGTCACCGTTCGGTTCGCTCGACGCCGGTTCGAGTTCCGGTTCGACAGAGACACCGACCGTCAGCAACGGCGGTTTCACCTCCAAGACGCCCTACACTCCCGGCCAGCGCATCGCCGACTATCAGGCGCCGCCGACCGGATACATCCCGGTGTACACGGAAAGTGTTGCGCGCCATGGTTCCAGAGCACTGTCGAGCCTGAAGTACGACGACCTGAGCCTGCAGCTGTGGGAAATCGCCGAAGCCGAGAACGCATTGACACCCGTCGGCAAGGAATTCGGCCCGGCGCTTCGTGATCTCATGGCCGCCAACAAGAAGCTCGGGTACGGCAACCTCAGCGGACTCGGGGTCACCGAACATCGGCAGCTCGGAGCGCGCGTCACCGAGCGCCTCCCGCAATTGTTCGACGCCATCGCAGCGCAACAGGGCACCATCACTTTGACTTCGTCGGGCGTCGACCGTGCCGTGGACAGCGCCGAGAACTTCGCTCAGGGCCTGACCGGTGCGTTTCCGGCCGTCGCCGGCGATGTTGCGCCGGTGACCACGGATGCCGACCTTCTCTACTTCCACGACTCGGATGCAAACGCCGACTACAAGGACTACGAAGAGTCGGATCCTCGACTGAAAGCCGTCGACGACCAGATCGCCGATCTTCCCCGCACCCGCGAGGTCTCGCGGCACATGATGCTCAGGCTCTACTCGGAGGACTTCGTGAACCGGCTGAGTGCGGGCGAGTTCTCACTCGTCGACCGCGGCAAGGGTTCCAGCACGATCGACAACGAGGTCGACGCCGCGTACATGCTGTACAACACGTACATCATCACTCCGGGCATGGCCGAAGAAGGCAAGTGGAATTTCGAGCGGTTCATCGACTCCGACGACGCTCAGTGGCTCGCGTACACGAACGACGCCGAGGACTTCTACGCCAAGGGCCCTGGCTTCACCGGTGAAGACGTCACCTACCGGATGGCAACCGTCCTGCGCGACGAGTTCCTGCGCGGCTTGCAGGAACACACCGGCGACGCCGCCGTACCGGGAGCGGACTTCCGGTTTGCACACGCAGAAACGATCATCCCCTTCGCTGCGCTCCTGAAACTGCCGGGAAGCACCGTCTCGCAGGCCGAGGGCGATCTCTACACCTACGCGAACAACCCCTGGCGCGGAGCGAATGTCAGCCCGATGGCCGCCAACGTGCAGTGGGACGTCTACGCCGGACCGGACGGTGAACGGCTGGTCCGAATGCTCTACAACGAGCGCGAGACAGCATTTGCTGCCCCGTGCGCTCCGGTGAGCGCCGGGAGTTTCTTCTACACGCCGGACGAACTGGCCCGCTGCCTACCGGAGATTTCACCGGCGGCCTGAGGTCCGGCAACTCGGGATCCAGCCAGCGGTCGACGAGGGCGCGCCCATGCCTGGTGCAACGCCAGCATGTGCGCCTTCTCGTCGTCTTCCATCAACAAGGCGTCGCAGATACGTACGATGACCGGAGCCGAAACACCAACGGACGTACCCTGTTCCAGCCGCTGATAGTGATTGAAACTGATGTCGGCTATCTGCGCGACATCACGCCGACTGAGGCCGTGCATGCGGCGAGCACCCTCGCAGCGCATGCCGACCATTTCGGGCGCAAGACTGTTTCGTTTCTCGACGAGCATCTGGCTCATCAACTGACGCGCGCTCGACCCGTTCACGTCGCCACCTTTTCCATCCCTGAAATATGCTTTCAACTAACACGTTTCAGAATATGGGATGGGACGGACACGGCGGTATCTCCGAGATGACAGATAATCACGCGATACCGCCAACCCTGTGCCCGTTCAGGCTGTGACGATCAGGGGCCGAAGATCAGGCTATGAACCTGCCGATCGTCGGATTCGACTGGCAGATGGGACTACTGCCCCAATTGATCGAACCGAACGCCGTCGCAACGACATTGCCGACGCCGGTATTCACCGTCGCAGAGAGATACGGGTACGCCCCTACCAGGTCGACGATTCCGGACTTGCCCGTGTCGGTGTTGACCCACGCAACGGTCACCTGACCCGCCGCCGGAATGGGCGCGGCTGCCGGGAACGAATCGAAGCGAATATCACCCTTGGCGATGGGCGGATTGGACTCTGGTCCGGACTGGCCGGTGAGCCCGGTCAACGAGGCCAGTGACCCCTGATTCGGGCACCCGATGGTGACGGCTGCGCCGCCGAAAGGGTGGGGCGGATCAGCCGAGGCGACTCCGGCGAACATGACGCTCGCGGCAATCGGTAATCCGATGGCCGCAAAAACCCCGGCCGTGCGTGTGACGCTCATAGCTGCTCCTCGGGTCGACAACACTTTCCGGATACCCCTGGTACAACGCCCGAAACGATGGAAAGTCGACTATTCACACCCCTAGACAACGCATGTTGTCAGAACTACAGTCGGTGGTGCAGCTCACACCTACCTCTGCAGTGCGCAGACCAGTCCCAGGGAGTGTTCAGATGAAGCGCTACGACCTCCGCAGTCGCACGGATCGACTCGATCCCGAAACCGATTACGAAGAGATGTCGCGCATTCTCGCGGCGCAAGAGTTTCCCTGGGACATCAATCAGGCGCTCAGCTTCGCCCTTTTTCGCACGTACGCGGTCCCTTCCATCGGCAAGCTCCTCTTCTCGACGGGCGAGTTCACCGACAAGGTTCAAAAGCGCTACGACGACACCAGCCTGATCCTCGACGCCATCCTCGAGCACGGCCTCAGCAGCACCGAAGGCCGCAAGAGCGTCCGTCGAATGAATCAGATGCACGGCTCGTACGACATCTCCAACGAGGACATGCTCTACGTTCTGGCCACCTTTGTCGTCACGCCGGTCAGATGGCTCGACGAGTACGGCTGGCGGAAGATGACCGACAACGAGATCGTCGGGTCGACGAATTATTACCGCCACCTGGGTCGGTACATGAACATCAAAGACACTCCTGACACCTACGAGGGGTTCGTCAAACTTCTCGACGACTATGAGCGCGAACACTTTTCATTCGACTCCGGAGCGCGGGCCGTCGCTGATTCCACCCTCGAACTGATGTGCACCTTCCCGCCCAACAACCTGGCGCCGAAGGCTCTGGTCAAGGGATTCGCGTTCGCCCTCATGGACGATCACCTACTCGACGCCTTCCACTACAAGCACCCGAGCACCGCGATGCGCGTCGTCTCGCGCGGTGCGCTGAAGGTCCGTGCGCGTCTGCTGCGCTTCTTCCCGGTGCGTACGAAGCGGAAATTCGCCCGCGAGCTACCCAACATCCGCAGCCACCCGAACGGTTACAAGGTCGAAGACCTCGGCACCTTCCCCACGGGATGCCCGGTCAAGCACCTGCAGGCAGACCAGCAAGCCCAAGCGTAGGTGCGTTGGGATACTTGCACGGTGGCGCAACTCTGGATGCTCGAGGATCTCGAACCGTGGCGCGACACCCCCATGCCTGGCGATACTTGCGAACCGACGACCTACTGGGCCAGTCCCGAAATGTTGGACCTTCCTGCCGAGGTGTGCTGCGAAATCGATGCACGCATCGCGACCGTGACAATCGACGGCCGCACTGAGCACATAGCCCATCTCGGACACGGATTTACGACACTGATCGGCGACGATGTCGGAAGCGTCGGCGAGGTGCGGTTGAGAGGTTGCCTGGTGTGGGATCGCTACCTCTGGACGCAATACCGCACTCAGCCCACCGGGCGCGTACGGGTGAAAGCGCGGCCCGGCCACCTCGTGCAACACGAAACACTCTTGACGACAATTCATTCCGGTCTCTTCAACGTCGTTTTCGACGGGCCGACGGTGTACTGCGAGACGGGTCGGGTCCCCACAAATTTCGGCGTCCGCTGGAACACGCTGGTAGTCGAACTCGAGACTTGGCCGTGATCGGTCGTCAGTGCCAATACGGCGGAATGATATCCGGGTCGTCGAGGACGGCATCGATCCGCGAATCGGCCACAATTCGATTGATCGCTTCCTCAGGGGCGGCGATGATCGCGAAATGTGGGTCGACATCATTGGTTATGCACCATGCATGATCCGCCGGCCAGATGAAGGCCGGATCAGGGGAAGAACCCCACGGCCAACGAGCTGAGTTCTCCACGCTCCAATCGGCGTAGTCGGCAAGCGTTCCACGGAAGAGCCAGTAGTCACGATTGGGGATCTCGAACCGCGGAACGTCATCACCGACTGCCGACCCCCACCCGGTCCACATGCAGAAATAGCACTCGTCGGGTGTGGTTGTGTAAGTGGACAACACATCCAGGGCGAAGCCGATCAGCACTTTCTCTTCCGGCCCGGTTTGATCGAAATCGACATCATTGGATTTCTGACCGGGAAAGCTCGGATCTGGGATGAACCGCAGGCGCGCATACTTCGGAAATCCGATCGGGCCGCGCCCAGCCAACTGATACCAAGGCAAATCCTGATCGACCAGCCAATCGGTAGCCGTCAGATCTGTGCACAATGTCAGGCCCGTTCTGGGCTCATCCGTATCCCTCATGGCCGAGTGACGGAGGAGTCTCGCGCCGTAAGACGCAGGGTGATCAATTCGTGGTTCGTCTCGGCATCGTGTCGGCGCCCCTCTTCTTCGAACTCCATCAGCGCATAGAACCTGCGGGCGCGATCGTTGAGGGTGTACACCTCGAGCGTTACCTCGCCGTGCATGGTTGTGGCGTGTTCGACCAACGCCCTCCCGACTCCCAACCCCTGTGATGCCGGCGCGACGAACAGTCCCCCGATTTCGGAGCCGATCATTCCCAACAGGCCAACAACTTCGGAGTTGTGCTCAGCCACCCAATTGTCGGCCTGAATCAGATAGACCTCTCGCATCTTCTGCTCCCGTTCGCCCGTTCCCTCACCCGTAAGGAACGGATGGGCTTCACGGGCAGCGCGCGACCACAGGTCGACGACCACATCCTCATCCGAGGGTAGGTAGCGGCGAATGATCAGATCCTGGTTCACAATCCGACCATACCCTCCGGCATCAGAGAGATAGCCGGCGCTGAAAGTGACCAACTCTCGGATCAACGCACGACGGCCTCGACGTAAACCAGCGGCAACAATTCCATTCGTTGCCACCCCACAATTACTGCCTTGTGCAAGGGTTGTCCGATGACTGACGGTGATCCGATAACTAAGCGCGGAGGTCCGGCATCCTGGTGGAAGGTGATGGCAGTTGTCATCGCAGTGCTTGTCGCTCTCACATGCGGCGTCATCGTGTGGTCCTTCATGCCGCCGGTTGTGTACTTTCCGTTTTTCGCGCTCGCCGCCTCAGTGTTGCTGGGTTTGGGTGGAGTGTGGTTGATACTCAGCCTGATTGGTTGGATGAAGTACAAAACGCTCCGTTTGAGCACGATCGCGCCGGTGATAGTCCTCGTCACCGGCGCGCTCGTGACCTTGTCCGCCCCTTCGCGTGTTGCGTTTGCATTGTCGAAAGATTCGCTCGAAGCAGTGGCCGCGGATTGCCAGAAGTCGTTGGACAACCAAACAATTGGCGTCTACCGGGTCCTGCAGGTCTGGCCCGTCGGCAACGGGTGCCGCTTCCACATCGAGGGCGGTCTGATCGATTCGATCGGATTGGCGTACTTACCGGACGGCGCACCATATCTCGGCAAGCCCCGCCGCGACGGCGAGATCGGATACCAGGAGTTCGACGGCGACTGGTACTCGTTCGTTCAAGCGTTTTAGCGGCGCGCAACTAGTCGACGAGCTTGGCCTTCAAAAGCGCGATCGTGTCCGCAGTGAGTCCGAGACCTTCGGTGAGATAACCGTCGACGGTTCCGTAATCGCTGGCTATCTGCGCGAGTCCAGCTTCCAGGTACGACGCATCGACACCGAGGGCTGGCTCGAGATTGGTCGCTACCTGCGGGCTCAGGGCCTGAGAGATCTGCGCAAGGATCTTCTCGTTGGTCGCCTGAAGGTAGGTGTTGCTCAACAGATAGTCGTCCATGATCGTCTGGGCGGGGACACCAGCGATGGTCTGCAGCAACATCGCGGTCCAACCCGTGCGGTCCTTGCCTGAAGTGCAATGGAACAACTGCACCCCGTCACCAGCAGCGATGTCCGAGAGAACCTGCTTGAAGCCGGCGCGGCGCACAGGGTCGGTGACAAAACTGCGGTTGGTGTCGACCAAGAACTGCTTGGCCTCTTCCGGCGACTTGATCGTTGTGGCGAGCTGAGTGAGATCCTTGAACTCGATGGGGATGTTCGTGTACGTCACACCGTCCGGGAGCTTGTCCGCGCCACCGATGAACGGGTTGGAGATCTCAGTTGAACCGCGGAGGTCATAGGCGTCGGCAAGTCCGAGGCCGGTGAGCGTCGCCTTGTCTGCGTCGCTGGTCGCGGTCAGCGCATTGGACCGGTAGATGACGCCGCGCTTGAGGTGCGAGCCGTCGACGGTGGCGTATCCCCTACCGTCATTGCCGGCGACGTCGCGAAAGTTGGCCACGGAGGCCAAGTTCGGTGTCGGCGCGAGCACGGGATCGAGCGAGCCGAGATCGACCGATCCCGTGTTGAGAGAGCCCAAGTCGAGCGGGATGGCCGTGGCGGGAGCGGCAAACAACAGGCCTCCGGTGACAACAAGTGCGGCGGCCTTCGCAGTGCGAGCGAACAACATTCGTGAGCGTGTGGACATGTGGCAGTGTCTCTCTCTTTGGTTTGGGATTTGCGGTTTGGTGAGCTGGAGTTACGGTGCGACGTCACCGATTCCGGTGAACCCGTATCGCTGATGGGGTCCGATGACTGCTACCTCGAACAGTCCTGTCCCGGTGCGAGTCAGGCCGTCTTCTACAAGGGTGAACCGGGCCAAATTGTCGACCGGGCACAGCATCTTCTTCCACGGTTCGATGTCCGAAACCTTCTCTCGCAGGCCCTGAACCACCAGTTCTCCCTGCCACATCCCGTGGCGCCAATCCTGCTCGAGTCCGTAGCCCGTACCGACACCGATGTAGTTGGGCAGAATCGGTTCGCAGGTTATCTCCAGGATGTGGTCGGATTCGCCTGGTGCACCGGGACGCCGAAAGTACAGAGTTCCGCTCTTCACCTCGCGGGTACCGGAAATGAAGGTGAGCTGGTGGTCCGGTCGACCCAACCACTCCGGCTCGCGCGAACGATCCGCCCAGACGCGTGTCGCATCCTCCAGAATTCGGCGGCCCTGCTGATCCTCTTGAACGACCGTGACGACGGTGAAGTCCCCGAATTGCATGATCGAGTAGATCCAGAAGAAGTTCTGACTACCGGCGATCGACGGATCCGCCTTGCGTCCAGGAGGTTCCGCCTCGCCGACCGGTCGAACACCCCAGGATCGATCGCGATTACCCCGCCACGTCTCCGGGGTGACCGGGATGACGTCGCCGTCGACGGTCAGGGATCCGGACCATGTTCCGGTCTGCACGAATCGTTGCGTGTCGAAGGTGACTCGTTCGAGCTGGCGATGGAAATGTCTGGCCTCGAGATTGGCGGGGCCGTCGGACTCGAAGGTGAGGTCGAAGCTCAGGTCCGGCGCTTCGGGACTCGGGTCCAACACCACCCGCAGACGGTGCAGACCCTCGATGATCTCGATCCTCAACGGGCCTACTGACAGGTCCATACGATCGTCACCCAAGGCGCGGGATGCCCGGAAGACGATATGGTCGTCGCCGCGCCGAAGAACCGCAAAGCCGTCGCACACACCAAGATTGGGGTACTGACCGAGACCGATGATGAGAAACAGCGGCTCGCTGTCGCCGTCGACGCCAGCATGGCAGTTGAAGTAGTAGCGGTCGTAGAAGTTTCGATCCGAGGTGCCCACGTGGCGGATAGTCTCGGCGGTCTGATGTACCGGGTAGTCGTCGAGCGGGGACAGTGTCATCGTGCATCTCCTGTTGCGACCGACGCTGTTGTGAGCGTGGCTGTAGCGAGCGATTCCCAATAGGTGCCGTCGAGCATGGCTTCGAGTGTCTTGTGGTGCAGGATCATCTCGTCCGGGTTGTCGGGGAATTCCGCCTGACCGAAAGCCACTGCGCGACTTTGGACTCGGAACATGATCACCGCATGCCGCAGCGCGGCGTACACGATGTAGAAATCGAGATCTGCAACCTCGTGGCCCGAAAGCGAGCGGTAGGCCTCTGCCACGTCCTCGCGACGAAGGAAATCCGGCATTCCGGGGAGTCCGGCCATGGCAGCGAGATCCTCGAAGAACCTGTGCTGGAAGATCATCCAGCCGAGGTCCAGCTCACGCGGCCCCAGTGTGGCCATCTCCCAGTCGAGGACCGCCGCTGGTTCGAAGTCGCGGTAGATGACATTTCCGATCCGCGAGTCACCCCAGCAGAGCACTGCGGAACCGGCATCGACGGGAAAGTTCGCTTCGATCCAGTCGAAGCCGCGCTCGATCAACGGAGATCCCGGTCCGTCGGCTGTTGCCCACTCGTAGTAGCGTCGCTGGTCCTCGATGTGCGAGCGAAGTGCTTCTGCCCCAGTCGGTTCGGCACCATCGCGGCACAACTCGGGGAGAGCGAGGTGTGGATCGGCCATAGCGTGCAACTCCGCCAGCACTCGGACCGAGGACTGCTGGAGCCGAGAACAGTCGGCCGCTGAAGCCTCCGAGAGCCAGGATCCGAACGTGTACGGCATGACGTCTGGCGGGATTTCGCCCTCGCGCCGTTCCATCACGAAGAACTCGCCGCCGAGCGCGTCCGGGTTGCTCTCGGACCAGTACACGCGCGGAATCGGCACCGACGTGTGAGCTGCGACGGCGCTCATGACCCGAAACTGCTGGTCCAGGTTGTACGACGGGAAGATCGGCACCGCACTGTCTCGTGGAGCGATGCGGGCGACCAGGCGATGCCCGGCTCGAATCCCGTCCTCGATCCAGGTCGCATCGAACAGCACGGTCTCGTTGGACATGCCGTTCGCGGCGGGCACCTCAACCGAGGTCACGGAGGGTTTCGAGCCTCGCCACAGCACGGTCGTGAGCCAGCCTTCGAGGCTGCGTCGCATCTCTGCCGGGTCGTTGCGGGATTCGCCGGGCCTGGCGAATTCGGCGTAGTCGGGATCTCCGCCTGAGGTTTCTGTTTCGGTTCGAAGGTTCATCACCACTCCTCGTGGTTCGGTGGCGCCGATGCGCACGTGCCGATAGTCGATACAATATGTAACGACTAAAGCCGTGACAGAATGTAACGGCCATCACAGCGATACCGCAAGGGATTTGCCCAAAATGTCCAAAGATTCCGAAACTCAGCACCGCCTGGGCCCGCAGCGAAACCCTGCAATCGACGACGCAGTACTGGACGCGACCAGGCAACTGTTGGAGGAAAAGGGGTACGCCGGCACATCCATCGACGCCATCGCGACGCGCGCGGGAGTCGGGCGTCCAGCCATCTACCGTCGGTGGCCGTCGAAGGCACACATCGTCAACGACGCGATCTACCCCGTGCTCGACGTCGAACAGGGCGCGGACATTGACACCGAACTCGGCGCCGAGGGCACGATCGCGGATCAGATTCGCGCGCTTGTGCAGGGCGCGGTGGCACTGTTCGCCGCTCCCGCCACCCGGGCCGCTGCGCCCGGACTGATGAGCGAAGTGCGAACAAACGCGGAATTACGCGACGTTCTCGTGGTGCGGCAACTGGCCGGAGTCCGCGTCGAGCTGAACCGTCGACTGGAAGCGGCGAGGGAGCGCGGCGACATCCGAAGCGGCGTCGACGCCGACGCTCTTCTCGACATCATGGCGGGCGCGGCCATCTTCGCGATGTCGGTTCGCGACGTCTCGGACCCGGGACCGTTTGCCGATTCTCTTGCCGACATAGTGCTGAACGGCATACTCCCCGACGACAACTAGGCCCGAGCCCCGCCGACTATCCTGTGGGGCATGACCGAGCCTGTAGCGACCGCTGACCTTGCCGACGAGATCGGACCCGACATCCGTAGCTGCGACACGCAGTTCACCCAGTTCGGTGGACGTGAGGTTTTTGCCGGCCCCATCACCACCATCAAGTGCTTCCAGGACAACCTGCTCGTGAAGCAGACCCTCAGCGAACCGGGCAACGGTGGAGTCCTCGTCGTCGACGGTGACGCGAGCATCCACACCGCCCTGGTCGGCGACATCATCGCCGGCCGCGGCGTCGACAACGGCTGGGCCGGCGTCATCGTCAACGGAGCTGTCCGCGACTCGGCGATCCTGCGCACCCTCGACATCGGCGTCAAGGCGCTGGGCACCAACCCGCGCAAGAGCACTCAGACCGGTTCGGGCGAGAAGAACGTGCCGATCGAAATCGGCGGAGTCACCTTCAACCCCGGCGAGATCGTCTACAGCGACCAGGACGGCGTCGTCGTTCGCGAAAGCTAGTCAGAAGTCGCGGGATCAGGCGGGGGCTTCCACTTTGGCGGCCATCCCGCCGATCTCGACGACATCGCCGTCACGAAGCTGGCGGCCCCGACGATCTTCGACCTCACCGTTGACCGAAACCATGCCGTCGGCGATCACTTCCTTGGCCTCCGCGCCCGATTCGATGAGGTTCGCGAGCTTGAGAAACTGACCGAGCCGAATCATTTCGTCGCGGATGGGTACTGCTGGAATGTTGTCGGTCATGTCAATCATCTTCCTCCTCCCACAAAACTGGACACGACAGACCACACTTAGCGTGAGGATCTGATCGACCGGTAGGAGAGGAAGCTCGATGGCACCATTGACCGAGGTATCGGACACCACTGCAGAGTTGGTGGAATCGCCACCCGAAAATCCGCGCCAGGCGCGGCGATTCCGCAAAGGGCGGTTCAGCCAGGTTCCCCATATCTCGGGATTGATCCTCGGAGTCTTCTCCGTACTGGTGTTCCTGTGGAGCATCTCGCCGGTACTGCGGCACATCCTCCGCGTCCCACGCGAATACATCGACAGCTACTACTTCGACGCACCGGATACGAGCCTGTCGTGGGCGCTCGTCGTCGCCCTGCTCGCCGCGGCCCTCGCGAGTCGCAAGCGCATCGCCTGGTGGCTGCTGACGATCTACCTCGCGCTGATCACCCTCACCAACATCGCCTCCACGATCGTCGACAAGAACCCGAACAACGCAGTCGCCGCTGTCGTTCTGCTTGTCGTGATCGGAATCCTCATCGCCGCGAGGCCCGAGTTCTACACACGCGTACGACGCGGCGCCGGTTGGAAAGCGCTCGGCGTACTGATCGGCGGCATGGCTGTCGCGACCGTGATCGGTTGGGGCCTTGTCGAACTCTTCCCGGGCGACCTGCCGCAGAACCAACGATTCCTCTGGGCCCTGAACCGCGTCACCGCGGCGGCTTCGGTCGACAACGAGGTGTTCGACGGCCATCCACGCGTCTTCGTCAACACGGTCCTCGGTCTCCTCGGCGCCATCGCACTACTCGCCGCAGTTATGACGCTCTTCCGCGCGCAACGCTCCAACAACGCCCTCACCGGCAACGACGAATCCGCGATCCGCGGGTTGATCCAGAACTTCGGCGCCGACGACTCCCTCGCTTACTTCGCCACCCGCCGCGACAAGGCCGTCATCTTCGCGCCGAGCGGCAAGGCCGCGATCACGTACCGCGTCGAGATCGGCGTCTGCCTCGCCAGTGGTGATCCCATCGGCGATCCCGAGGCGTGGCCGCACGCCATCGAAGCGTGGCAGGACCTGGCCTCGCAGTACGGCTGGGCGACAGCCGTCATGGGCGCCAGCGAAACCGGGGCGACGGCGTACAAGAAGGCAGGCTTGAGCGTCCTGCAACTCGGCGACGAAGCGATCCTGCGCACCCGCGAGTTCAATCTCAACGGACGCGACATGCGCCCGGTGCGCCAGGCCGTCACCCGCGTCAGGCGCCACGGCGTCACCGTGCGGATGCGACGTCATCGCGACATCCCGCCGGAGGACATGGCGGCCGTCATCATCCGCGCGGACGACTGGCGTGACACCGACACCGAGCGCGGCTTCTCCATGGCGCTCGGCCGACTGGGCGATCACCTCGATGGCGACTGCCTCCTCGTCGAAGCCGTCATGGGCGAAGGCACGGAGGACGAAAGCGTCGTCGGCATGCTTTCGCTCGTGCCGTGGGGACCGAACGGCGTTTCGCTCGACCTGATGCGTCGCAAGCCGACGGCACCCAACGGTGTCGTCGAATTGATGGTCTCGGAGTTGGCCACACGTTCCGACGAGATCGGCGTCGTGCGGGTCTCGCTCAACTTCGCCGTCTTCCGCTCGGTGTTCGAGGAAGGTTCGCGCATCGGCGCCGGCCCGATCCTCCGTATCTGGCGCTCGGTGCTCGTCTTCTTCTCCCGCTGGTGGCAGCTCGAAGCGCTGTACCGCTCCAACGTGAAGTACCAGCCGGATTGGGAGCCGCGCTTTCTCTGCTTCGAGGACAACCGTGAGCTTCCACGCGTCGGATTCGCGTCGGCCATCGCCGAAGGCTTTGTGGTTCTGCCCAGTTTCGGACGCAAGTCGAGCCAGGTCGTCAAGCACACCGGAACACATGCGGCGGTGCCGGCAGCTCTGGTGACTTCCGAAGGACTGCACGCCGACGGCAGCCCGCCGGACTCGGCGCCGTCGTTCACGACCAACGGTCCGCGTCGACCCGAGCAGGTCCGCGTGCGCATGAACAAACTCGCGCAACTGGCCGACGAAGGAATCGCCGCCTACCCCGTCGCCTACCCGCCGACGCATACGATCGCAGCCGCAGCGAAGTCGCCGGAGGGCACCCGCGTACGCATCGCGGGACGCCTGCTGAGGGTTCGCGACTACGGCGGAGTCGTGTTCACGGACGTGCGCGACTGGTCCGGCGACATCCAGGTTCTGGTCGACCAGGACAACGTCGGCCGGGAGAAGCTGGCGGAGTTCGCCGCCGAGTTCGATCTCGGTGACCTGATCGAAGTGAGCGGAACCATCGGGCGTAGCCGCAAGGGCGAGCTGTCGCTCATCGCCGCCGAGTGGCGCATGAACGGCAAGTGCCTGCACCCGCTGCCGGACAAGTGGAAGGGCCTCTCGGATCCCGAGACCCGAGTCCGCCAGCGGTACCTCGACATCGCCCTCAACCCGAAGGCCCGCGAACTGCTCGAAGCTCGAAGTGCCGTCGTGAAGTCGCTTCGCGATTCACTCGGTGGTCGCGGATACCTCGAAGTCGAGACCCCGATCCTGCAGCAGGTGCACGGCGGCGCGAACGCCGCTCCGTTCCTGACACACATCAACGCGTACAACCTCGACCTCTATCTCCGCATCGCACCCGAGCTGTACCTGAAGCGCTTGTGCGTCGCAGGAATGGAGAAGGTGTTCGAGATCGGCCGCGTGTTCCGTAACGAGGGCGTCGACTTCAAACACAATCCCGAATTCACGATCCTCGAGGCCTACGAGGCGCACAGCGACTACGAGGGCATGATGCGGATGTGCCGCGAGCTCATCCAGGCGGCGGCCGTCGCAGCGTTCGGGCGCGAAATCATCATGCGACCCGGCCCGGACGGCGAATTGGTCGAGGTCGACATCTCCGGCGAGTGGCCGGTGAAGACGATGCACGGCGCCGTCGCCGAAAAGCTTGGTGTCGACGTCTCCCCCGAGACGAGTCTCGAAGACCTGCAGAAGCTGTGCGACGCCAACGAGATTCCGTACCAGTCCAGCTGGGATACCGGCGCCATCGCGCAGGAGATGTACGAGCACCTGGTCGAGGACTACACGGAGTTCCCGACGTTCTACACCAACTTCCCCACCTCGATGTCTCCGCTCACCCGGCCGCATCGCAGCATCCCCGGCGTCGCCGAGAAGTGGGACCTCGTGGCGTGGGGTGTCGAACTCGGAACCGCGTACAGCGAGTTGACCGACCCCGTGGATCAGCGCAACCGGCTCACCGAGCAGTCGATGCTCGCGGCCGGCGGCGATCCAGAAGCGATGGAATTGGACGAGGACTTCCTTCAAGCCCTCGAACACGCGATGCCGCCGACGGGTGGTCTCGGGATGGGCGTCGACCGAATCGTCATGCTGATCACGGGCGGCAGCATCCGCGAGACGCTGGCCTTCCCCCTCGCGAAACCGCGTCAGTAGTCCGGATTCTCACGTGCCGGAATTGTTCCACGTGAAACCACCGGGCGAGATCTTGCAGGTCGGCGAGAGCCGACTGCATGTTCTTGCCGAGGGCGACGGCCCCGTCGTCGTCCTGTGCGGCGGACTGGCGGGCAACTGGTTCGACTGGGATGACTGCGCGCGTCATCTCCAGTCGGACCACACCGTCGTCCGCTTCGATCGCCCGGGCTTCGGACTCAGCGAGCCGTCTTCCGACGTGCCGACCGTCCGCGGCGAAGCTCAGCGGATCCGCGACGTGCTCGACACTCTGGGACTGACTGGTCCGGCCGTCGTCGTCGGCCACTCCATCGCCGGCTTCTACGCCGAAGGCTTCGCGCGACTGTTCCCCGATCGGGCGGCGGGGATGCTGCTCCTCGATTCCAGTGCCGAGAAAGAACCGAAACGTCTTTTCCCCCGCGACCTGCTGCTGATCGCCTCCCGGGCCGCCGCGGCCTCGTTCAGCACCACCGGACTCCAACGACTCCTCGGCACCACGACGCGCAAGATCCTCAACCAGTCCGTGCCGCCGAGCGGGTCGTCCGAAGCCACCCTCGAATGGGTCCGGAAGATCTACCGCGAGCCTCACTATCTGGAGGCGGCGATGATCGAATACGTCGCGTACACCGATATGGCGCTGGAGCTCACCGCTTTACGACGCTCGAGCAAGCACCCACTGCCCGACATCGACCTCAGCGTCGTTGCCGCACACACTGGCCACACCACTCCCTGGTCCATCGCCTGGATGGCAAAGCAGCAGAAACTCGCCACCTACCTCGGCGGGAGTTTTCACGTCCTGCGCCCGGCGCATCACCACGCGATGATCGATCAGCCCGAGGAGTTGGCGAACTTGATTCGACGCCTCACGCAGCCGAACCCTCGGGAATGACACTTCAACGTACAACTCGGACAGTAGCCGGATCATTGCTAGTCTCGGACAGCTTCTGCTTTCTACGACAGGCTGACCATGGACCGTTCGACACGTCGGGTGCGCTCGTGCCTGATTTTCGTGGCGATCCTCGTTGTCGCCCTGGCGGGCATCGCCGCCCGTCCGCCCGGGTTTCTGTCGACCTTCTGGCCCGCCAACGCGATCCTTCTGGGCATTCTCCTTCGTAACCCACGCTCGTTTGCGCCGATCGGACTCGCTGTCGGCGGCGCCGCGCTGCTGACTGCGGATCTTGCGACCGGAAGCCCCGTGCAGAGGGCCTTCGAACTGAATGCGATCAATCTGGTCGGCGTCACAACAGGATTGATCGCCGCGAACTTGCTCGGCTGTTTTCCGCGGCGGATCTCCGAGACCAAGTACACGACCAGAATCTTCGTCGTCTCGGTTCTGGCGTCGTTCACGGCTGGGTCCGCCAGCGCGCTGCGCACTCAACTCCACGAAGGAAGCGGTGCGGGAACGGAATTGGTGGGTTGGTTCTTCGCCGACCTGTGCACCTATCTGATCGTGCTGCCCATCCTTCTTTCCGCACCTCCGTTCGACCACGTCCGTCGTACGTTCGGGCCGTCCGTGCGGCAGAATCTGCGACTTCGACGGGTCGCCCAGATCCTTCTGCCGCTGGCAGCCCTCCTCGCCTGCCTCCCGCTGGCCCTCGAAGTGCAGGGAGCCCTCGCATTGCTGCTTCCGATGCCGGCGCTCTTGTGGTGCGCGATGCGCGTCTCGCTGTTCAGCACTTCGCTCCTCGCGGCTGGGTGGAGCGCGTGGGCGCTGATCATGGCGGGCCAGGGGCGGTTGGCCCTGGCCGATCCGGTTCATCTGCTCAGCGAAGGTGTGACCACCAGAATCTCCGTCATCTTGATGGCGCTCTCCCCCATCGCGGTAGCCGTCGCCACGGGCGCACAACGACGCGCTGAACGTGAACTCCAACGCATCGCCGAATGCGACGCCCTGACCGGAACGCTGAGCCGACATGCGTTCTGGACCCAGTCGCAGGAACTCCTCGACACCCAACACACAGCGCGAAAATCGATCGCCGTCATGATGCTCGATCTCGACCACTTCAAATCGATCAACGACAACCTCGGCCACCTCACCGGAGATTCGGTCCTCGAACAGTTCGGAAACACCCTCCTCGCCACTACCGAAGGACTGGGACTGTCCGGTCGACTTGGCGGTGAGGAATTTGCCGTCGCCGCGGCCGACTGCACATTCGAGGAAGCAATTGCCCTGGCAGAACGCATCAGACAGAGGCAGGAGGCGCACTCCCGATCCATCCGCGGCTTCGCCGGAACGGTCAGTATCGGAGTCGCCTGGGTAGATCAGGCAATGGCCGAGATGGACGCTCTGCTCGACATCGCCGACACCGCCATGTACCAGGCGAAACGCGAAGGCCGAAACCTCGTGGTGGCCGTCGATCTGTACATGGCAAGGTGACGTGGGTGCAACTACTCCTGATCCGACACGCGCTCCCCGAACTCGCCGAGGTCACCGAAGGCTTCGCCGATCCCTCACTGACCGACGCCGGTCGCGTGCAGGCACTTCGGCTGCCTGCGGCATTGGCCCCCTACCGGATCACCGGGCTCTTCAGTAGCCCGCAGAAGCGCGCACTCGAGACCGCGGACCCGGTAGCGCAGGCATTGGATCTTCCGGTCACCGAGCTCGAGGGTCTGGCGGAGTACGACTACGAGCAGCCCCACTACATCCCGATGCACGAGGTCTTGGAACGCGCACCGGAAACGTATGCGCGCATCAAGGCCGGATGGCTACCCGAGTCGGTGGACGGCGACGCTTTTCGTGCGCGAGTCCTCGGTGCGATCGACGACGTCGTCGCCGCAACCGACAACAACGCCACCGTGGCGATCTTCTGCCACGGCGGCGTCATCAATATCGTTCTGCAGGAACTACTCGGGCTGGAGCGTCCGTTGACCTTCCCGATCGAGTACGTGTCCGTCACGCGAATACTTGTCTCCCGGGACGGAAGCCGCAGGGTCGGGTCGATCAACGAAACCGGTCACGTACGCAACATGCTTCGCGTGTAGTCACACGTTGTGGCACGCCACCTGATGACCGCCCTGGACGAGACGAAGTTCGGGAACTTCCTCGGCGCAGAGATCCGTGGCCAGCGGGCACCGAGTACGGAACCGGCAGCCGCTGGGCGGATTGAGCGGCGACGGCAGCTCGATGACCTTCTGCTCGACGTTCTGCGCTGCGGTGACGGTGGCATCAGGATCGGGAATCGACGACAGCAGTAGCTGCGTGTACGGGTGCAGCGCGCGGTTCTGCATGTCTTCTGCGGGAACGATTTCGCAGACGCGGCCCAAGTACATGATCATCACGCGGTCACTGATGTTCTTCACGACGGCCATGTTGTGCGCGATGAACAGCAAAGACAGCCCGTGACGCTTCTTCGCATCCTCGAGCAGGTTCAGAATCTGCGCCTGCACGGAGACGTCGAGGCTCGAGACCGGCTCGTCACAGATCAGGACTTTGGGATCGAGCATCAATGCACGGGCGATGCACACACGCTGGCACTGTCCGCCCGAGAGTTCGCGCGGGGTCCGGTCCCACACCATGTCCGGGTCCAACCCAACCTCGGCAAGAACCTCGCGTGCCCGAGCTTCGATGGCGGCCTTGTCTTTTCCGCCCCAGATCGACGGACCCTCGGTGATGAGAGCCTTGACCTTGCGACGCGGGTTCAGGGAGGAGATCGGGTCCTGGAAGATCATCTGCAACTGAGTGCGACTGCGACGCAGTTCTTCCGCGCCCAGTGCCGTCATTTCGGTCTCTCCGAGGCGAATGGAGCCCGACGTCGGCGAGGGCAACTGCATGATCGCCCGGCCCGCTGTGGACTTGCCACAGCCGGATTCACCGACAACGCCCAAGGTTTCACCCGGAGCGACGGTGAAGCTGATCCCGGACACAGCGTGAACGGTCTGCCCCTTGCCGACGTTGAATTCGACGACCAGGTCCTCGACCGTCAGGGCCGCGTCCACCGTCTCGGGCTTTCTGGTTTCGGTTGCTGCAGTCATCAGACCATCTCCTTCACCGCGAGCGTCAGGCCCGCTGCGGTAGTGCCGGCCTTCTCGTTGGCGACCAATGCCGTTGTGCCTTCAGGGGTGTCGACCGGGTAGTGGCACGCGAACGTGTGACTTTCGGTTGTGTTGTCTCCCAGGCCACCGGGAGCCAGAGCCGGTTCGCCGGTCAGGCAGTCGTCCTGCGCATACCGGCAGCGAGCGGCGAAGCGGCAACCGGTGATCGGCTTCGTCATGTCCGGCAGTCCACCCGGAATTGTCTGCAGCACTGTGTGCGTCGGCGATTCGAGTCGCGGAATCGCGGCCATCAGCGCTTCGGTGTACGGGTGGCGCGGACGAGTGAACAACTCCTCGGTGGCCGACGTTTCCACGACGGACCCCGCGTACATGACGGCGACACGATCCGATCGTCCCGAGACCACACCGAGGTCGTGGCTGATCAGGATGACGGCCATATTGAGCTTGTCGTTGAGCGAGGCGAGCAGGTCGAGGATCTGCTTCTGCACGGTCACGTCGAGAGCTGTGGTCGGCTCGTCCGCGATCAGCAGTTTCGGCTCGCAGGCCAGGGCCATCGCGATGACCACACGCTGACGCATACCGCCCGAAAGTTCGTGGGGGTACTGATCGAGCCGACGCTTGGGCTCGGGAATACCCACCATCGACAGGAGTTCCGCTGCGCGATCGCGGGCCGCGTCCTTCTTCAGACCCAGGTGGAACTTCAAGGATTCGGTGATGTGGGTGCCGATGCGCTTGAACGGATTGAGCGAGGTCATCGGATCCTGGAAGACCATGGCGATCTCGGGTCCCCAGAAGTGCTTCATCTCCGACTTCTTCATCGTCGACATGTCGCGACCGGCAAACGTCACCGTCCCGCTGATGTCGAGAGCCGGACCCTTCTGGAGCAATCCCATGATGGTGCGTCCGAGAACCGACTTGCCGGAACCGGATTCACCCACGATACCGAGAGTTTCACCGGCGGAAACGTGGATCGAGACACCGTCGACTGCTCGCAACTGGCCACGCGGAGTGGCGAATACGGTTCTGATGTTGTCCGCCTGCAGTAGCGGAACGCCGTTCTGAACTGAAGTGGTCACAGCTTACTCCGATACTTCTCGCCGATGAGGTTGAAGGAGAACACCGTCAGGAAGAGGAAGACGCCGGGAACCAGAACGATGAACGGATGCTTCTCCACGATCCCGCCCTGGCCTTCCGCAATCATGTTGCCCCAGGTCGGATCAGGTTGTGCGATACCGAGTCCGAGGAAGCTGAGTGATGCTTCCGCGACAATCAGGCCGGAGACGGCCACCAGGCCGAGCGCGGCGACCGGAACGAGGACGTTGGGAACCAACTCGCGCCAGATGACGCGCCATTTGGTGGCGCCCATGGCCCGCGCGGCAAGCACGAACTCCCGTTGGGCGACGACGATGGTGTTGGCCCTGGCGATTCGAACCATGCTGGGAATGCAGAGAATCGAGAGTGCGAGGGTGATGTTGCGCAGGTTCGACGTGAGCACCGCGGCCAGTGCGATCAACAGCACCAGAGAAGGAATGGCCAGCAGCGAGTTGGTCAGGATTCCGACGACTGCGTCGACCTTGCCGCGGAAGTAACCGGCCATGACGCCGATGGTGCCGCCGATGATCATGCCGATCAGTACGGCGCAGATGGCCACGGTCAAGGATGCCCTGGCACCGAACAAAGCGCGGGCAAGCAGGTCGAGACCGAAGTTGTTGGTACCCAACGGGTGATCGGAGAGCAGGCTCGGCGAGGCGAAGCCCGGCTCGGCCAAGGTCTTGACCGTGTCCTTGTACTCACCGAGCGGCAGCAGCGGTGCGAAGATCGCGGCCAGGATCAGCGCGGCCAGCCAGATGCACGCCAACCAGTACGAGAGATCGAACTGACTGCCCCACTTGGACGTACCGAGTTTGCCGAGACCCTTGAAGAGGAAAACCAGGGCAACGAGCGCGAGCACGATGCGGACGGTCATCATGATGGCCGAACCGAAGAGTGCGGTGCCGAGCAGCGCAACGCCGATCACTGTGAGAATCGATCCGATCAGGACCAGATTCTTGGGCTGTTCCAACGTCTCGACGGGGCCGGGAGCCAGCAGGACTGTCTGCTGCCGGTATGTCATCACCTCGGACGGGGCCGGCGACGGGGCCGCTCCGTCTGGCGTCACTTCAGACATGGACACGACGACTCCTCGGGTCAAGATAGGTGTACAGAACATCGATCGCACTGTTGACGAGGACGTAGATGACCGCGATCACGACCACCGCGCCAAGCAGCATCGGCGAATCACCTTGCTGCGCTGCGCGGACGATGAGCGTGCCCATTCCGGGCAACGAGAAGAGCGTCTCGACGATCACGGTGCTGCCGATCATGCCGCCGAGAGCCAGACCCATCATCGTGATGAGCGAGAACGACGACGGTCGGAGCGCGTCACTGAAAAGCACTCGCAGCGTGGGCATTCCCTTCGCCTTCGACGCGAGGATGTAATCCTCACGGAGCGTCGTCACCAGATCGGATCGGAGAACGCGAGTGAACATCGCCATCTCGAGGAGGCTGATGGTGATCGCGGGAAGTATTGCATGTGAGAGGTTTCCGGAGAGGCTGTCCCCGATGCGCACCCACTGTGATCGCGGGAACCAGCCGAGCCAGTTGACGGTGACCATGATCAGCAACAGACCGGCGAGGAAGCTCGGGACGGAAAGAACACCGAACGTCGCGGCGCTGATGACGCGGTCGATGACGCCGCCTTCGTGGTGCGCCGACCAGAGTGCGAGCGGCACGGCGACGACGAGTGCGATGACCAGACCCATCACGGCCAACTGAACGCTGACGGGCAGCGCCGAGCCGATCGCAGTCAGAACGTCCTGCTGCGGGGGAACAAGCGAATTACCGAGGTCGCCCTGGAGAGCGCTGGTCAGCCAGTCCCAATAGCGAACCAGCAGTGGATCGTTGAGCCCGAGCTGCTGCCGCACTTCCTCGTACTCGGCGGGCGTTCGGCCTTCACCGAGAACGGAGACAGCAGGATCGCCGGGGATCAGTGATGCCAGCACGAAGGTTCCGAAGCTGACGATCAGGATCACAATGACGAGCTGGCCCAATTTCTTACCTATTGCGCCGATGTTCATCGATTTCGTCTCCTTCGGACAGCGAGCTCGCAATACACAGCAGTTCCTCTGATTTCAGGTCTTGGTTCAAGCTCTCCAGGACTTCAGGCTCTCTAGGACTTCCAGGCTCCGTCGAAGAGCACGATTCCGTCGAGGCTCTGCTCGAGACCGTGAACGTTCTGGTTCCAGACGTCGAGTGCGGCGACGTTGCCCCACACCTGCCACGGGACGGTCTCGTTGGCGCGTTCCTGGATCTGTGCCAGGACTGCCTTCTTGTCGTCGTCGGTGGTTGCGACGCCCAACTTGTCCAGGAGAGCGTCCATTTCGGCGTCGGAGTAGCCGGTGGCGTTGTTACGGCCGCCGGACTTGATGCCCGTGTACAGACGCTCGTAGGGATCGGCCTCGGCGAGGCTCAGTGCTGCGGTGCTCATGTCGTAGTCGTGATCGGCATACATCCGCTTGACCAGATCACCTGCACCGGTGACGTATTCGATCTGAGCGTCGAATCCGACAGCGTTGAGCATTGCCTGGATGGCCAGAGCCGTTGCCTGGGCGGACGGTTCCTGGATGGAGAGGAAGGTGATCTTTCCGTCGTAGCCGTCGGCCTTGGCCTGATCGAGCAGTTCCTTCGCCTTGGCGGGATCGACGCCGATCGGTGCGACGTCGTTGTGCCAGCGCGAGGTGTCCTGGAAGATCTCCTGGCCGGGCAGTCCCTTGCCGTTGTTGACGCGGGTGTTGAGCGTCTCCGGATCGACGGCAAGCGCCATCGCCTGGCGGACACGAACATCCGAGCCCGGGCGACCCGGGGCCATGTTCACGTTGGCGATGTAACCGAGCGACGGGATGTCGACGAAGCCGGGGTAACCCGACTCGATCAGATCCAGGATCGGGGTGAGCGTACGCATGTACGCGGCGTCGATGCCGCCCGTCTTGAGGGCTTCAGCGGTGGGCTGAGCGCCGACGATGCTGATCAGCTTGAGCTTGTCGATGTTCGGTGCGCCGTCGTAGTAGTCGGGGCGAGCAGCCAACAGCAGTTCCTCGTTGGGAGCGAACTTCTCGAGAGTGAACGCGCCCGCACCGATCGGGGTGAACTGGTCACCCTGCTGCGCGCTCGGGGCGACGATCATGCCGGGTCCGGTAGCGAGCATCGACTGGATGCCCGTCCACGGATCAACGAGGTTGAAGACGACGGTCGTCGCGTCGGGGGTGTCGATCGAGGCAACCTTGGAAGCCCACAGGCTCGACTGCGGTCCCTTGTTGGTGACGTAGCGGTTGATACTGTCCGCCACTGCCTTGGAATCGAAAGCTGTTCCGTCGCTGAATTTCACACCGTCGCGGAGCTTCAGCGTCCAGGTCTTGCTGTCCGAACTCGCTTCGAGCGACTGGGCGAGCTTGGGCTCGAACTTCTGCCCGATGGGGTCGTAGCGCATGAGCACGTCGTAGATGGCGCTGAGCTCGCTGCCGCCGGTGGCGCCGGCAACCTGAGCCTTCGCGGGATCGAGAGTCGTGACCGCCGAGTAGCCGCTGAACGTCAGCGTGCCGCCCTTGGTGGGAGTGCCGGGGTCGGCCTGCTCGTTGACCATGCCGATCTTCAGCGAGGAACCGGAATCAGCGGATTCGCCGCCGCCATTGCTCGAGCCGTTGTCGGCGCACGACGCCAGGAACATACTTGCGGTGATCGCCAGCGCAGCCGCAGCCAATCTGCGACTTCCGCGGCGGGAACTACGACTCATTCGAATGCCTCCAAGGCGGGGTAAGACCGTGACGTGATGTTGAACACGAAACAGTCTGTGACGGGAGGCACAGAAAATTGGATCGAGTCTCGCTCAGTGGAATCGGTTAAGTTGCAGGCCTCAACGGCCAGGTAAACCGACCCTGGCCAGCGATTACCCTCACCGACATCAGACCAGCCGGTCTAGTCCCGGTCGAGCGTGGCTTCCTCGAGATCGAGCTCTCGAAGTACCTTGCGGAGAACCTCGTCGTCGATCCGGCCGGCATCGCGCTCGGCGATGAACACACCTCGCTCGGCATCGATCATCTCGAGGCGCAGCGAGCGGAAGGCGTTCGACGGGCTCTCCCCCAGATCCTCGTCGCTGCGTCCCAGTCGCTCCCACGCCGAGTTCGCGCGGTGGGTGTTCCAGCTTCGCAAGATGTCCGCGGCGCGATTGCGGACCTGAGGGACGTCGTCGGCGTCGGCTCCGACCAATTCGTCCAGGCGCGCCGCAGCAGCGCGTGCAGCCTTGTCCTGAGCCGCCGCCTCGGCGCGTGCGTCGGACTGCTCCTCGTCTCCTTGCACACCGAGGACACGGATGACCCACGGCAACGTCAGGCCGTGCAGCAGCAGCGTGCCGACCACGACGACAAACGTCAGGAACAGGATCAGCGAACGGCCCGGGAAGTCTTCACCACTGTTGACCGTCAACGGAATGGCGAAGGCAGCAGCCAGCGACACGACCCCTCGCATACCGGCCCACGACACGACGAACACTGCCCGCGCCGAAATCTCCGGCTCCCTCGCTCGGATACGGGGCGACAGCCAACGCGGTACGTACGTGAACGGGAACACCCAGGCGATCCGCACCACCACGACGGTCACGAGCACAGCAATCGACGCCCAGACGACGATCGAGGTGCTGTACCCCTGCAATCCGTTGACAACACTGGGCAATTGGAGCCCGATCAACAGGAAGACGAAGGACTCCAGGATCAGGTCGACGGCCTTCCACACTGCCGTGTCCTGCAAGCGCGTCGCATAACTCGCGCGCGTGGAGCGCTGGCCGAGGAACAATCCGGCCACGACGACCGCGATGACGCCCGACGCGTGGACCTCTTCAGCAGCCAGGTAGGTGAAGAACGGCACCACCAATCCGATTCCACTCTCCATCACCGGATCCTGGAGTTTGCCGCGAACCTTCGAGATGACAAAGCCCACCGCGAGGCCGATCACCGTTCCACCGACCGCTGCGACGAGGAAGGTCTCGAAGCCGCCGATCAGTGTCGCACCGGTACCCACCGCCGCCGCGAGAGCGACCTTGTAGGCAGTCAGAGCGGTGGCGTCGTTGAGCAGGCTCTCCCCGCCCAGCAGGGTCATGATTCGGCGCGGCAGACCGAGCTTGCGTCCGATTGCGCTCGCGGACACCGCGTCCGGCGGCGCCACGATGGCGCCGAGAACCAGTGCGGCCGCAATCGAGAACTCCGGCACGATCAGATAGGCGACAAAGCCCACCGCTGCCGTCGTCGCCAGGGGCAGCCCCACTGCGAGAAATCCGATAGGACGCAGATTGGACCGCAGTGCCAGGTATGAACTGTCCAGCGCCGCCGAGTACAGAAGTGGAGGCAACACGACGAACAGGACGAGGTCCGGATCGAGCTCCAACTCCGGAACACCGGGTATCTGGCAGGCGATCAAACCGACCAGGACAAGGATCAGCGGCGAAGACAATCCGAACCTTCGCGCGACCGCCGCCACCAGCAACGCCGCTACTACAACCCCCAGTAATATGCCGTTCACTCTGGCAGCATGCAGTATGGAAGGCGATGAAGAAAATCCTGAAGCGAGCAGCAGCTCGCACACAGCAGCCCGCACCCGCTCCGACCGGTTGCGAGGAACTAACCAATGCGCCCGAAACGGACCCGGCAGCGCTGACGCCCGGCGTCTGCCAGGAGTGCGCCGAGTTGGGCGAGGATAACTGGTCTCACCTGCGCATGTGCCTGTGCTGCGGCCACGTCGGGTGCTGCGATTCCAGCCCCCATCAGCACGCGACCAACCACTACCGCGACACCGCGCACCCGGTCATGCGCTCGCACGAGCCCGGCGAATCCTGGCGCTGGTGCTACGTCCACGATCTGATGGATTGATCGCGCACGACTCGCAGTGTGCTGCGCATAGTGCCCACCTCGCACGGCGCACAGGCCTCGGTGTTGCGCACATTGCTCAATCCACTGGGTAGCTATTGCCCAATCTGTATGCCGATGATGGACTTTGACGCAGAATCTGCACAACAGATCGACAGGTGCGGCTGGACTTTGCCGCGCCGAACGGTTCGGCCTCAGGAAGTCCTGCCAAACATCACAACCACATCGTCGGCCCCATGATCTGGGGTACAGGCGGTGCGGCGATCGATGTCAACTATCGAAGGCAGGACCGGCCGTGAACAGCCCCAGCATCAACCAGAACGCTCCCGAGCCACTGGCGGAGATCGAGAAGCGCGTTCTGTGGTTGTCGACCGCGATGATCCATCACGCCAACCGTGTCCGTCCGAATCCCAGTGGGCTCAAAGTCGGCGGCCACCAGGCCTCGTGCGCGTCGATGGTCTCGATCATGACGTCGCTGTGGTTCGGCCAACTTCGTTCCGGCGACCGGGTTTCCGTCAAGCCGCACGCGGCTCCGGTGCTCCACGGCATCAACTATCTGCTCGGTGAACTCGACGAGTCGTACCTGACAACGCTGCGCGAGTTCGGGGGCCTGCAGAGCTACCCGAGTCGATCAAAAGATCCTGATCCGGTGGACTATTCGACCGGATCTGTGGGAATCGGTGCAACGGCTCCCATCTGGGGCGCCATCGCACGCCGATACGTCGACGCCTCCCTCGGCGGCGCCGGAACCGGGCGTCAGTACTCCCTTGTCGGTGATGCCGAACTCGACGAGGGCGCTGTGTGGGAAGCAGTTCTCGATCATTCGGTCGCCGAACTGGGTGAGATCGTGTGGATCGTCGACCTCAACCGCCAATCGCTCGATCGGGTGGTGCCGAACATCGCGGCAACCCGCCTGGAACGCATGTTCTCGGGCGCCGGCTGGCAGGTCATCACCGTGAAATTCGGCGCGCTCCTGGAATCACTGTTCACCCGGCCGGGCGGCACAGCGTTGCGCGAACGAATCCTGGACATGCCGAATCCGGAGTACCAGCGTCTGCTGCGATGCACGGCCGACGAGGTCCGTCTGAGGCTGCCTGGCGACGCGGCGGACGCCGACGCGATCACGTCGCTGATCAACGACCTCGACGACGCCACGGTGCTCGAGGCCATCCGCAATCTCGGTGGCCACGACCTCGACGCTCTGCGAGAGGCGTACGCGCAGATCGACGACACCCGCCCCACCGTGATCATCGCGTACACGATCAAGGGCAGGGGTCTGCCGACGCAGGGCCATCCGCAGAACCACTCGTCGCTGCTCACCGCCGAGCAGTACGAGATTCTGGCGGCGGAACTCGGCATGGATCCGTCGAAGCCCTGGGAACGGTTCGAGGCGGACGGCCCGTCCGGCCGCATCTGCGCCGAAACCGCTGGGCGCCTGGCTCGCCCGAAGGTGGAGCATCTGATGCCCCCGGCAGTTCCGAAAGACATCGGCCGTACCCCCTCCGGCACATCCACCACTCAGGCAGCTCTCGGTCGGGTGCTACTCGACCTCAGCCGAGAGGCGCCGGACGCCGCGAAACGTGTTGTCACACTGAGCCCGGACGTCAGTTCCACCACCAACCTGGCAGGGTGGCTGAACAAGGTCGGGGTCTGGTCCCCCAACGAGCGGCACAACTGGTTTGCCGACGACGCCGAAACGATCATGCACTGGCGTGAGAAGCCCACCGGTCAGCACATGGAACTCGGTATCGCCGAGACCAACCTGGTCGGGCTGATGGGCGAACTCGGTGCAACCTGGAGTCGCTGGGGCCAGCCGCTCTTCCCCATCGGCGTGATGTACGACCCCTTCATCGAGCGGGCTCTCGAACCGTGGTCGTACGGCATCTACGCCGGTGGACAGTCGATCATGGTCGGCACTCCGTCGGGCGTCACCTTGGCTGCCGAAGGTGGTGCGCACCAGTCGATCAAGACTCCGTCCATCGGACTGGAACAGCCGGGGTGTGTCAGTTTCGAACCGGCATTCGCCGTCGACGTGGAGTGGACGCTCCTCGACAGCATCGGACGCCTCGGCCGACCAGACGGCAGCTCGTCGTATCTGCGTCTGTCGACCCGTCCGGTCGATCAGGCCTTGGCCGCGGTACCGACCGATCCGGCTGCGCGAGAACGCCGTCGACGTCAGGTGGTGGCCGGCGCGTACACGCTGCGGCACAACCCTGATCCGGCCATCACCCTGGTCGGTATGGGTGCCACCGCCACCGAAACACTTGTCGCAGCCGAAAGACTGGGCGAGCAAGGCATTTCCGCCGACGTCGTGTGCGTGACCAGCCCCGGATTGCTCTTCGAAGCACTCCAGTCTCGGCGCGGTCTCGCGGACGGTCCGTCATGGATCCTGGATCAGGTCTTTCCGAGTAGCCGGTCCGCGCCGATGGTCACCGTTCTCGACGGGCACCCGCACACCCTCGCGTTCCTGACGGGAATCAACAATGTCCCGGGTGCTGCGCTCGGAGTGAGCCGGTTCGGTCAGGTCGGTTCACTCGAAGACGTCTACCGGTACCACGGCCTCGACTCCGACAGCATCGTCCGCGCCGCCCTCGATCTCACTTCTTGATCGGCCACACTCTCTGATGCCGAGAAGCGTCCCCGCGGGGACGCTTCTCGGGTCTGATCAGTTCTCTAGTTCTTCAGAGGCCTTCAGTTCTTCCAGGCCTTGTCGAAGAACATGATTCCGTCCAGGCTCTGCTGAATGCCGTGGACGTTCTGCCCCCACACACCGAGCCACGGAGTGTTGCCGTAAACCTGCCACGGCACAACCTCATTGGCGCGCTCCTGAATCTTGGCGAGCACCTCGATCTTCGCGTCGTTCGACGTCGCTACACCCAACTGGTCGAGCAGCGTATCCATCTCGGGGTCGGAGAAACTCGCGGCGTTGTTTCGCCCACCGGTCTTGAGGTTCGAGTACAGACGCTCGAAGGGATCGGCTTCCGCGAGGTTGGCGGAACCTGTTGCCATGTCGAAGTCGCGGTCGGCGTACAAACGCTTGACGACGTCGGCAACCGAGTTGACGTACTCGATCTGGAAATCGAAACCGACGGCGTTGGCCATCGACTGCAGAGCCAGAGCCATCGCCTGCGCCGAATTCTCCTGCAGCGTCAGGTATGTGATCTTGCCGTCGAAACCGTCGGCCTTGGCCTCGTCGAGAAGCTGCTTCGCCTTGGCGGTGTCTACGCCGATCGGAGCGACGTCGTTGTGCCAGCGAGAGGTGTCCTGGAAGATGACCTGGCCGGGCAGACCCTTACCTTCGTTGAGGCGATTGTCGAGAGCGACGGGATCGGTCGCGAGCGCCAATGCCTGTCGCACCCGCACGTCGGCACCGGGACGACCGGGAGCCGTGTTGACGAGCGAGAGGTACGACAGCGACGGGATGTCGACGAAGCCCGGGTAGCCGGAGTCGATCAGATCCAGGACGTTCGGAAGCGAACGCATGTACGCGACGTCGGTGCCGCCGCTCTTGAGGGATTCGGTGGTGGACTGTGAACCGACGATGCTGATCAACCGCAGCTTGTCCACGTTCGGGGCGCCGTCGAAGTAGTCTTCCCGAGCGTCGAGGATCAATTCCTCGTTGGGAGCGAACTTCTCGAGGGTGAACGCGCCGGCGCCGATCGGGGTGAACTGATCGCCCTGCTGGGCGCTCGGCGCGACGATCATGCCGGGTCCGGTGGAGAGCAGTGACTCGATACCGGTCCACGGGTCGACAAGATTGAAGACGACCGTCGACGCGTCCGGGGTGTCGACTGACGCAACCTTCGACGCGTACAGGCTCGACTGCGGCCCCTTGTTGGTGACGTAGCGATTGAGGCTCGCCGAAACGGCCGCCGAATCCACCGGAGTGCCGTCGCTGAACTTCACACCGTCGCGCAGTTCGAGAGTCCACGTCTTGAAGTCGGAACTCGGTTCCATCGACTCCGCGAGTTTCGGAACAAATTCCTTCGACGCCGGGTCGTAGCGCAGCAAGGTGTCGTAGATGGCGCCCAGCTCCGAACCAGCGACCGAACCGGCGATCTGCGTCTTCGCGGGGTCGAGATTCGTGACAGCGGAATACCCGCTGAACGTGAGCGTGCCACCCTTGACCGCGTCACCCTCGTCGGACTGCTCGTTGACCGGGCCGATGGACAACCCTGAACCGGAATCCGGTGCGTCGCCGCTCCCACCCCCGTTCCCGCTGTCAGCGCACGACGAGACGAACAGGCCGGCGGAGACAGCCAGCGCGACGGCGGCAACCTTGCGGTGACCGCGCCGAGAACTGCGACTCATTCAAAACCTCCAGGTCAGAAACTGTGATGTGAAGCATTGTCGAGACAGTTTGTGACGTAAGGCACAGGGATTAGTTGCAGGTCCCGCTCAGTGGAATGTAGCGAGAAGATTGTTCAGTTTTCGAGCGACATTTGCAGGTCAGGCCGTTAGCGAAGGTCAGGAATTCATTCCGATTCGAGTGACCTCAACGGGTGAATCGCCGGAGCACCGTCGAGGAGTGGGCAGCCGCGGCCAGTGCAGCCTGCAGATGTGCGGACTCTAACGACTCGTACGACACGAGGCTCCCTCATCGGATACCTTTCGCAGAGGGGAAGTCAGCTAGAGACACACGCCGCAAACGTACACACGAAAAGGGCAACCAATGGGGCTACTGAAGGACGTCACCGGCTGGCGACGCGGGACGAAGTTGCAGCGTCGACTACGTGACCTCACCGGCACGCTCGTAGTTGTCACCGGTGCAGGCAGCGGCATCGGGCGTGAAACGGCCCTCGCCTTCGCGGCCCAGGGAGCTATCGTCGTCGTCTCCGACATCAACCTCGAAAGCGCGCAGGACACTGCGGCACTCATCAACACACCCACTCAGGCCAGCGGAGCCGAAGCGGTGTTCGGTGGCGGTTCGCACGCCTACCAGGTCGACGTGTCCGACGAACAGGCCGTGATTCGATTCGCGGAGACAGTCGCGGCGCATCACGGCGTGCCGGACATCGTCGTCAACAACGCTGGAATCGGGTTCTCCGGGACATTCGCCGACACCGAGCAGCGCCAGTTCGAGCGCGTCATGGACATCAACTTCTGGGGAGTTGTCTACGGCTGCCGGGCATTCACCCCGATGATGATCGACCGGGGAACCGGCGGACACGTCGTCAACCTGTCTTCGGCCGCCGCCTACACACCCCAGAAAGCACTCACCGCGTATTCGACAAGCAAGGCAGCGGTATTCATGCTCTCGGATTGCCTACGGGCGGAACTGCTTCCACACGGCATCGGCGTCAGCACCATCTGCCCCGGCCTCGTGCACACGAACATCCTCAAGACCACCGAGTTCGCCGGGACCACCGCCGAGGAACAACTCGAGAATCAGACCAAGGTCGACAACTTCTACCGCAAGCGCAACTTCACCCCCGACCGGGTGGCCAGTGCCATCGTGAAAGCAGTTCGCACGAACAAGGCCGTGGTGCCCGTGACCGTCGAAGCCAAGCTCGGACGCACGATCAGCCGGTTGTCTCCCGGGTCGATGCGCGTCGGAGCTCGGTTCGAGATCTAGGTCAGCTTCCGAAACTCAGGCTGCCCGTGAAACCCTGCTGCACATCGGCTTCCGAACGGGGAAGAACCTCGTAGGTGCTGGCGTACTGGCCACTGAAACCGGTGACGGTGATCGGGCGTCCGACTGCAATGGCGTCGACGTCAATTCCGGTCTGGGTGTTGACGAAGATGACGGTGTTTCCGTCGACGCCGGACACCAGGATCTTGTGGCCGTACGGCAGATCGTCGACGACGGGTCCGCTCACGATCCCGGACACCGTCACGAGACGACCTTCGCTCCCCTCACCGATTGCATTGAGGGGCAATCGCGCCGGGCTGATCTGGGTGGTCGTGCCGATTACCTCGACGGCAGTCGGGCGGACGACGAGCAGGCCTTCCTGATCCGCGAGGACTCCGGTGACCTGAACCTGATCGCCGAGAGCAATCCCGGAGTTGTTCGGATCGCTGATGTAAATGCCCGAATTGCCGCTCTGGAGACCAAAGCCCTTGTCGTAGAAGCTGGATTCGAACACTCCGGACGGCGTAGTCGCGGTTCCCACGACGGTGACCGTCGTTCCGATGGCCTGCGCACGGGCTGCCGCGATGGAGTCCGCGGACACCTCACCGACAACCGCTGCCGGCTCCGCCGTCGCTGCGGTGCCGACAAACATGGTGGCCGCGGCCGCAACTGCCAGTGCCGTCACACCTCGACGCAGGACCGGACCGGCAAGAACGCTGTCTCGAAACATGTTTGAGGACTCCCCTGTGATTTCGTGGCCGCGCAGGTTCTCCTGATGGAGTGCCGCCTTCGCCCACCCTGAGGCACAGGTTATTACAGGTCGGACGCCGCAGCGGTGGTGACATTCCGTCACCACCGCTGCGTCTAGGCTTCCGAGTTTTCAGGAACCGGAGCTTCCGGACGAACCGCTCGAGCCACTGGAACCACTGGATCCTGTTCCGCCACCGAGATCGTCGAGAGGATCGCTACCGGTGAGCCCGCCCGGATACAGGTAGGCGTCGGAGATCGTGCTGAGCGAGGTTCCGGACGTGGCCGGTACCTTTGCTCGCCAGTTGACGATCGGATTCAGCACTCCGAACGGTCCGCAACCACTGGCGGCGGGCAGCGCGAAGCCGGTGGCCTCGTTCCCGACCGGGCTCACCTTCAGCGCAGTCGACGGCAGCACCGTGTAGGTCGGTACCACTGACGGGTCAGGCGCGAGACGGAGATTCACCGGTGCCGCCGCGGAACCCAGGTAGCAGTTGTCGCCGAGGAACGCGTTGTTGATCTTCATCCGCACCGGGATGCTCAGATCCATGTCGGTGATGATTCCGTTGAGAGTCGGCGCAGCCGTTGCCTCCACCTCGGCCGTTACTGCGGCCAGGCCGAAGAGATTGCCGAACGGAAGATCGATTCCCAGAACTCCGCCGGGAACCGTCAGCGGCTTGGAGTAGACACCGTTGTGTCCGTCGTCGCGCGGGAGAAGAACGGTGGACTCACCTTCACCGGAGCCGGCCTCGGCGGCAATGATCATGTCGCCTTTTCCGATCGGGAGGTTGAAGCCGTTGTTGTCGAAGGTTCCGCTCTGAACCACTACCGACACACAGGATTCGGCAGTAGCCGGACACACTGCGGCGCCCGGTACCGAATTGTCGACCGGGTCCTGAGCCGAGGCCATCGGCGCTGCAAAAGCCAGCACTGCACCTGCGGTACCTGCAATAACGGCCACGCGCGTGCCGAGACGTCTGTTGCCGTTCTTGTGAGATTTCTGCACTGATTTCTCCCTGCCGTTTATGTGATGGGGGACGAAACTCGCAGTCATTGCTTGTGTTTCGACCGCCGCCGACAAGGTCTTGCGGTGTGCTCCTACTCACAAGTAACAACTGAACAGATGTATATCACAGGACTTCGACTTAAAAACAGGGCAAAAGGGAGTTTCCTTAAAACGGACAAACTAAGCGGTACGGTGTGTAACACTCACGGGTGATGAACACGAACAGACTGGTCCTCTGCGTCGCGGCAGCGGGCCTACTCCTCAGCGGCTGCAGCAGCCAATCCGACAGCAACGCAGCGGAATCCACTTCTGCTGCCACCAGCACGTCGATCGCGGCAACGTCGAGTTCAGCTGCCCCCGAGTCACTGTCGGCGCTGGCGACCAGCCCACCCGCCGCAACTCCGGAAGCCGCGCCGAGCGTCGTCGAATCGACGCCCCCACCGGTAACGCTGCCGGTAGCGCCACAGGTAGCGCCACCGGCGAACGCACCGATCGACGCCCGGTCACCGGACGAGATCGTCGCGAACGCAGGCGAGAAGGGACAGCGGTACATCGCTGCACTACGCCTGGCCGGGATCCCGCCCGCCGGAATGGATTCCGCCGAGATCCTCTACGCCGACGGCACCTGCAAGGCTCTGGCCGACGGCATGCCGCGGTCCGAGGTGCTGGCGGAGTTCAACTCCGTCGGCGAGGTGTACTCACAGATCACGCCGATGTCTTCGCAGCGGATCGCCGAGATCTACGTCGACACCGCGGAGCAGACGTACTGCTGATCAGGCTTTGCCTGCCAACCAGTTGTGCAGCCAGGATGTGGCCGAATTGCCTGCGCCGTCAACGACGTAACGCGTGTAGTCGGTGTGAACCTGCGAGCCGTAGAAGGCGACCAGTTGATCGACACGCCGCGAGTTCGCGCCTGGATCGAGCTGAGCCATCAGTGCGGGGAGTCCGCCAGCGGTGACCAGATCGTTGACGATCACGGCGGCCTCGTCGCGCAGCGAGAGAGCGTTTGCCGGAGTGGGGTCGGAAACCTGAGCCATGAACCCGGCCAGACGCATCACGAAATCGTCCTTGGGCGTCGAGCAGTACAGATCACCGACGGCGCACAGCGTCACCGTTTTGCCTGACAGCCAACCGAATCCACCGATGCGAGCGCCGCTGGCTCCGTTGCCTCCGACAGCAGGTCCGATCAGGACGTCTGACTCGGAGCGGCGGGGATCGGACAGGAGGCCGACGCCCTCGACGCGAGTCGGGGGAACAACGCCGATGCCGGTTCCGATCTCGGCTGCGAGATCGCCTGCCGCGTCGGCGCCCTGGCTGTATCCGACGATCGCGAAGCGGGTGTCACCGCACGAGGCGGCCATCGCGGCGATCATGCCGCGGGCGTTGTCGACAGCCTGCTGCTTCGACTTGGCGTAGACGTTGGACTCCCACGGGAAGGCCGTTGCCGAGTACGTGACGTAATCCGTGCGCACGGAACCGGGAAGGCCGTTGGTGACCGGGGCAAGCATGCCGGCACCGGGAGAAGTACCCGAAGGCTCCCAGGTTCCAGGAATGGCCACGACGTACAGACCGGGGCAGGGATCAGCCGACGCCGCGGGAGAACTGACAACCGGTACCACTACTGCCGCAGCTAGTGCCGACAACACCGCAACGAGACGCCTCGCACGCATGAAACTCCCCTGATTTAACTTAAGCAACCCATACACCACTATCGATGCTCCGGAATCATACTGTCTGGGCGTTGTGTCTGTCCGATGCACGATTGATGAAGGTTTGTTACAGATCGTGCGAACTACTTGCAGAAACAAAGCCGCACCCCACCGAATGCGATGGGGTGCGGCTTTGTAAGAGCCTCTAGCGCTGCGGAGCCGCTGTCGGGTGGATCGGTGACGGAAGGGCGGTGACACCCTCGAGGTAGGTGTCCACAGCGGCTGCTGCGGAACGTCCCTCGGCGATGGCCCAGACGATCAGGGACTGACCGCGGCCCATGTCACCGGCCACGAACACGCCGTCGACGTTGGTGTTCCACTTCGACGTGCGGGCGACGTTGCCGCGCTCGTTCAAGTCGACACCGAGATCGGTGAGCAGACCCGGCTTCTCGGGGCCGACGAAGCCCATTGCCAGGAGCACGAGATCGGCTTCGAGCTCGAAGTCCGAGCCCTCGACCTTCTCGAAACGACCCGACTTCATCTCGACCTCGTGAGCCTTGAGTCCGGTGACCTTGCCGTTTTCACCGACGAAGTTCTCGGTGTTGACGGAGAACAGACGCTCGCCGCCTTCCTCGTGAGCCGAAGCCACGCGGAACATGAGCGGGTACGTCGGCCACGGAGTCTGCTCGGCGCGAGTCTCCGGCGGACGCGGCATGATCTCGAACTGGTGCACGCTGGCTGCGCCCTGACGGTGCGAGGTGCCGAGGCAGTCCGCGCCGGTATCGCCGCCGCCGATGATGACAACCTTCTTGCCCTCAGCGGTGATGGTGGGAGCGTCGAGGTCACCCAACTGCACACGGTTGGCGATCGGCAGGAACTCCATCGCCTGGTGGATGCCGTCCAGTTCGCGGCCCGGGATCGGCAGATCGCGAGCTGCGGTGGCGCCGCCGGCCAGAACCACTGCGTCGAACTGCTCGCGCAGCTCGTCCGCGGTGATGTCCACGCCGACATTGACGTTGGTCTTGAAGACGGTGCCTTCGGCTTCCATCTGCTCGAGACGGCGGTCGATGTGCCGCTTCTCCATCTTGAACTCGGGGATGCCGTAGCGCAGCAGGCCGCCGATGCGGTCTGCCCGCTCGAAGACCGTCACTGCGTGACCGGCGCGGGTCAGCTGCTGCGCTGCAGCCAGACCGGCCGGACCACTGCCGACAACTGCGACCCTCTTGTTGGTGGCGTGCGCGGCGCGAACCGGCTTTACCCACCCTTCGTCGAAGGCCTTGTCGATAATCTCGACCTCGACCTGCTTGATGGTGACCGGATCCTGGTTGATGCCAAGGACACAGGACGCCTCACAGGGCGCGGGGCACAGACGACCGGTGAACTCCGGGAAGTTGTTGGTCGCATGCAGACGCTCGATGGCGTCGTGCCAGTGGTCCTTGAAGACCAGGTCGTTCCACTCGGGAATCAAGTTTCCGAGAGGGCAACCGTTGTGGCAGAAAGGAATTCCGCAGTCCATGCAACGGCTGGCCTGGGTCTGGAGGGTTTCCTTCGGGAACTCCTCGTAGACCTCTTTCCAGTCGAGCAGGCGCAACGGCACCGGCCGGCGAACCGGAAGTTCGCGCGACGTGTGCTTCAGGAAGCCGCTTGGATCACCCACGAGCTGCCTCCATAACTGCCTCGTCCACGTTCTTGCCATCCTTCTCTGCGGCCGCGATGGCCAAAAGAACCTTCTTGTAGTCGCGGGGCATCACCTTTGCGAAGTGACCCACCTGCTGCGACCAGTCGCCGAGGATGCGCGTGGCAACCTCGGAGCCGGTTTCGTCGCGATGACGTTCGATGACGCTCTTCAACCAGGTGAAGTCGTCGCCCGAAAGATCCTCGAGGTCCACCAGTTCGGTGTTGAGGTTCTTCTCGAATGCCTTGTCGGGGTTGTAGATGTACGCGACGCCACCGGACATGCCGGCGCCGAAGTTACGTCCGGTGGCTCCGAGGATGACCACCTTTCCACCCGTCATGTACTCGCAACCATGATCGCCCACACCCTCGACGACGGCAGTGGCGCCGGAGTTACGGACTGCGAAGCGTTCGCCGACGACACCGCGAAGCAGAGCCTCGCCGCTGGTGGCGCCGAACAGGATGACGTTGCCACCGATGATGTTGTCCTCGGCGACAAAGCCTTCCGCTGCATCGAGCGGCGGGCGTACGACGATGCGTCCACCCGAGAGGCCCTTGCCGACGAAGTCGTTGGCGTCGCCGTGCAGGCGCAGGGTCATACCGCTGGGCACGAAAGCACCGAAGCTGTTACCGGCGGAACCGGTGAACGTGATGTCGATGGTGCCCTCGGGCAAGCCCTCTCCACCGAACGCCTTGGTGACCTCGTGGCCGAGCATGGTGCCGACCGTGCGGTTGACGTTGGTGATCGCGGACTCGAACGAGACCGCCTCACCCTTGTCGAGTGCGTTGCGGGCCGAGACGATCAACTGCTGATCGAGCGCCTTGTCGAGACCGTGATCCTGCGTTCCGGTGCAGTGGACGTCCTGGTCCATGAACGCGGACTCGACCTGGGTCAGGATCGGCGACAGATCGAGATTGCCTGCCTTGCTTCCCTTCCAGTGATCGAGAGCGCGCGTGGTGTCCAGCATGTCGACCTGGCCGACTGCTTCGAGCAGCGTGCGGAAACCGAGTTCGGCGAGAAGCTCGCGAACCTCCTCGGCGATGAACATGAAGAAGTTCTCGACGAATTCCGGCTTGCCACTGAAACGCTGACGCAGCAACGGGTTCTGTGTCGCGACACCGACGGGGCAGGTGTCGAGGTGGCAGACGCGCATCATGATGCAGCCCGAGACAACCAGCGGTGCGGTGGCGAAACCGAACTCCTCGCCGCCGAGCAGGGCAGCAACGACGACGTCGCGACCCGTCTTGAGCTGGCCGTCGACCTGCACGACGATGCGGTCACGAAGACCGTTGAGCAGCAACGTCTGCTGGGTCTCGGCGAGGCCGAGCTCCCACGGTGCGCCCGCGTGCTTGACGGAGGTCAGCGGGGTGGCACCGGTGCCACCGTCGTGACCGGAGATCAGAACGACGTCGGCATGTGCCTTGGAGACACCGGCCGCGACGGTTCCGACGCCGACCTCGGAGACCAGCTTCACGTGGATGCGGGCCTGCGGGTTGGCGTTCTTCAGGTCGTGGATCAGCTGCGCGAGATCCTCGATCGAGTAGATGTCGTGGTGCGGCGGCGGCGAAATCAGCCCGACGCCAGGCGTGGAGTGCCGAACCTCGGCCACCCACGGGTACACCTTGTGAGCCGGAAGCTGGCCGCCCTCACCGGGCTTGGCTCCCTGCGCCATCTTGATCTGGATGTCGGTGCAGTTGCTCAGGTAGTGCGAGGTGACACCGAAGCGTCCCGACGCGACCTGCTTGATGGCACTGCGTCGCAGATCGCCGTTCTCGTCCGGCGTGAAGCGCGACGGATGTTCGCCGCCCTCACCGGAATTGGAGCGGGCGCCCAGACGGTTCATCGCGATGGCGAGAGTCTCGTGAGCCTCGGCGGAGATGGAGCCGTAGCTCATCGCACCCGTCGAGAAACGCTTGACGATCTCGCTGGCCGGCTCGACCTCGTCGATCGAGATCGACGGCCGCTTGCCGATGTTGAAGTCGAACAGACCACGCAGAGCGGCAAGGCGCTCCGACTGGTCGTTGACCATAGTCGTGTACTCCTTGAACACCTCGTACTGACCTGTGCGAGTTGCGTGCTGGAGCTTGAAGACCGTGTCCGGGTTGAACAGGTGGTACTCGCCTTCACGACGCCACTGGTACTCGCCGCCGACCTCGAGCTCGCGGTGAGCGCGCTCTTCGGGGCGATCGAGGTACGCGATGCGGTGACGTGCTTCGACGTCGGCTGCGATCTGGTCGAGGCCGATGCCACCGAGCTGCGACTGCAGACCGGTGAAGTACTCGTCCGTCAGCTCCTGCGAGAGGCCGATGACCTGGAACAGCTGAGCACCGGTGTACGACGCGAGCGTCGAGATGCCCATCTTGGACATCACCTTCAGGACACCCTTGCCGGCTGCCTTGATGTAGTTCGCGATGCCCTTCTCGAGAGTCAGGCCCTCGAGTTCCTTGTTCTGCAGGAACTCGTCGATGGTCTCGAAAGCCATGTACGGATTGACCGCTGCGGCACCGAAGCCGATGAGGAGCGCCATGTGGTGCACCTCGCGGGCGTCGCCGGCCTCGACGATGAGGCCGACCTTGGTGCGCGACTTCTCACGAACCAGGTGGTGGTGCACGGCCGAGGTGAGGAGCAGCGACGGGATCGGCGCGTAGTCCTCGGTGGACTCGCGGTCCGAGAGCACGACGATGCGTGCGCCACCCTCGATTGCCTGCGAGACCTGGTACTTGATGCCCTCGAGCGCACGACGGATACCGTCGCCGCCTTCCTTGACGGGGTACAGGCCGCGGATCACGACACTGCGGAAGCCCGGGAATTCGCCGTCGTCGTTGACGTGAACGAGCTTCGACAGATCGTCGTTGTGCAGGATCGGCTGCGGGAGCGCAATCTGCTTGCAGGAGTCCGCATTCGGGTGCAGCAGGTCGCCCTCGGGGCCGATGGTCGCGCCGAGGCTGGTGACAACCTCTTCACGAATCGCGTCGAGAGGCGGGTTGGTGACCTGAGCGAAGAGCTGCGAGAAGTAGTCGAACAGCATCCGGGGACGTGACGAGAGCACGGCGATCGGAGTGTCGGTACCCATCGAGCCCAGTGCCTCGGCACCGGAGAGTGCCATCGGCTTGACCAGCAGGTTGACCTCTTCGCTGGTGAAACCGAAGAGCTGCTGACGCAGAACGACGCGCTCGTGCGACATGTACGTGTACGGGCGGTCCGGCAGGTCGTCCATGTGGATCAGACCTTCGTCGATCCACTGCTGGTACGGGTGCTCGGCAGCGAGTTCGGACTTGAGTTCGTCGTCGCTGATGACCCGGCCCTGCGCGGTGTCCACGAGGAACATGCGGCCGGGCTGGAGGCGGACCTTGCGGACCACGGTGGACGGATCGATCGGCAGAACGCCGACCTCCGACGCCATGACGACGAGGCCGTCTTCGGTGATCCACAGACGCGACGGACGCAGACCGTTGCGGTCCAGCACGGCGCCGATGACGGTGCCGTCGGTGAAGCACACCGACGCCGGTCCGTCCCAGGGCTCCATGAGAGCCGAGTGGTACTCGTAGAACGCCCGACGAGCGGGGTCCATGCTCTCGTGCTTCTCCCAGGCTTCCGGGATCATCATGAGAACTGCGTGCGGCAGGCTGCGGCCGGCGAGGTGCAGCATCTCGAGCACCTCGTCGAAACGAGCGGTGTCACTGGCGCCCTGGGTGCAGATCGGGAAGATCTTGTCCAGGTTCTCGCGGCCACCGAAGACGTCGCTGTCGATCAGGGACTCGCGAGCGCGCATCCAGTTCTCGTTGCCGGTGACGGTGTTGATCTCACCGTTGTGAGCGACCCGGCGGAACGGGTGCGCCAGCGGCCACGACGGGAACGTGTTGGTGGAGAAGCGCGAGTGGACCAGGCCCAGTGCGCTCTCGACACGATCGTCCTGCAGGTCGAGGTAGAAACCCTTGAGCTGCGGGGTGGTGAGCATGCCCTTGTAGACGAACGTCTGGCCGGACAGGCTGGGGAAGTACACGGTCTCGCTACCCGGGCCACCCTTGCCGGCGCCTTCGGAGCCGAGTTCGTGCTCGGTGCGCTTACGCACCACGTATGCACGACGCTCGAGATCCATGCCGGTGTACTTGTCACCCTCGGAGCCGATGAAGATCTGACGGAACGTCGGCATCGCGTCGCGCGCCAATGCGCCAAGCGAGGAGTCGTCGGTTCCGACCTCGCGCCAGCCGAGAACCTTGAGGCCCTCTTCGACGACGATCTTCTCGACTGCAGCAGCAGCCTCGTGTGCATCGGCATCGCCCTGCGGGAGGAATGCGATACCGGTTGCGTACGCGCCTTCGGCGGGCAGCGCGAAGTCCACGACAGCTCGGAAGAACTTGTCGGGAACCTGCAGCAGAATGCCCGCACCGTCACCCGTGTTGGGTTCTGATCCGGCAGCGCCGCGATGCTCGAGGTTGACCAGAGCGGTGATCGCCTTTTCGACGATGTCCCTGCTGCGGCGACCATGCATGTCGACAACAAATGCGACTCCACAGGAGTCGTGCTCATTGGACGGGTGATAGAGGCCCTGGGGGCCTGGAAGTTGCTTCATACCCAGCCTTCGTATGCCATAAAGATGCACCGACGACCAGCAGCGCTGATGGCCATCAACTTGCAATGCAAGTCCTTCAAAGCACCGACACGACGATGTGTTCGGTACCACCGAAGTAGCCGCCCTGCGCAGACGCGATGGTGTGCGTTCTGGCACCCGGCGACGTGAGTCTTCGGTCGGTTGAAACTTTTGTGAGTCAACCGTGTAACGAAAACGATAATTCAGAACCCCGGCACGGGCGCAACTAAGGTAGCCCTATAATTGCTCTGAACTGCGGCGATGCAGGGAGCCAGAAGGCCCCTCGACAGATTTCGGAGCTGCGTCTGTGCAGAGAAGTTCCGATTCACAGGATACCGAATCCGCAGGAAACAGGCGCGATGGGCGATGAATGCAACAACTGGCCGCAGCGATAAGAATCAGCTGCGGCCAGTGCGCCTCGAACTGTAACAAAAGTTGATCGATCAACCAAGGTCTAGGCCTGAATTGTTTGCTCGCAGAATGCCATCGCTGTAATTTCCGTAGGCTCACCCTTGAGAAGACGGGTGGCGAAGCGCAAATGACAACAGCAGTAGTGGTGGGCAGTGGCCCCAACGGTCTCGCGGCGGCGATCGAACTCGCCCGCGCCGGAATCGACGTCCATGTCATCGAGGGTGCGGACAAGATCGGCGGTGGCACCCGCAGTAGCGAATACATAGTCGACGGACTCGTCCACGACGATTGCTCCGCCTTCCATCCCACCGCTTTGGCTTCTCCCTACTTCAAGGAACTCGACCGCGAATTCGGGCTCGCCAAGCATGGCCTGACGTGGCTGTGGCCCGAGATCGATCTGGTCCATCCACTCGACGACGGCACCGCCGGGGTTCTGTGGCGCGATATCAACCGGACCGCTGAGGGACTGGGTGCCGACGGTAAGCGCTGGCTCGACGTCTTCGGATACCTTGCCGAGAACTTCGACGAGTTGGTGCAGGACGTCTTCCAGCCGATCGTGCACGTTCCGAAGCACCCGCTGATGCTCGCCCGTTTCGGGACGGGCGCTCTGCTTCCCGCGACGGGTTTCGCTCGGATGTTCAAGACCCCACAGGCGCGGGCGCTGTTCGGTGGCGTCGCGGCGCACATGTTCGGGACGCTCACCCTTCCTCTCTCCAGTGCTGTCGGCTCGATGCTCACTGCGGCCGCTCATGCTCACGGTTGGCCTGTGGCGCAAGGGGGTTCAGGATCAATTGCGGAGGCGCTCGCCTCGATCCTGCGCAGCCTCGGTGGCACCATCGAAACCGGGAACTGGGTGACCAACTACTCCCAGATCGCCGGTTACGACATCGTCATGCTCGACATCGCCCCCGATGCGGCCGGGCGCCTGCTCGACGGCCGGCAGCCCGACCGCATCGCCCGGGCCTACCGCAAATTCCGCTACGGCACCGCCGCCTACAAGGTCGACTACGCCGTGCGTGGTGACTCCGACGGAAGCGTCGTGCCGTGGACGAATCCGCAGGCCCGCAAGGCCGGCACCCTGCACCTGTCCGGGACGATTTCGCAAACTGCTGCTGTCGAACGCCAGACCGTACGGGGTCAGATGCCGGACAAGCCCTTCATTCTGTTGGGCCAGCAGTTCTTGGCCGCCCCCTCCCGATCTGTGGGAGACATCCACCCAGTGTGGGCGTATGCGCATGTGCCGCATGGCTATCCGGATGACGCCACCGATGCGATCACGCGTCAGATCGAGCGCTTTGCGCCGGGGTTCCGGGACCGGGTCGTGGGCGTCCACGTGCGCAATGTGCCGCAGATGCAGGCCTACAACCCCAACTATGTGGGCGGCGACATCTCCGCGGGTGCGAACACGGCGCGGCAGATCATCGCGCGCCCCCGATTCGGACTGGACCCCTATGCCACCGGGGCCCCGGGCGTGTACCTCTGCTCGTCCGCAACTCCCCCGGGCGGCGGGGTCCACGGGATGGGTGGGTTCAATGCTGCGCGGGCGGCGCTGAAGTCTCGGGGTTGAGGCGTCCCCGATGGGGACGACATTTCAGACAAACGCCTTCGGAGGAGCCCGTGACCCAGCCGGCGAACACGGACGAAACGCAAATGCCCGGCCCAGTGGCCAAAGCGAACCCGCGACAGAGCAACTAATGCATGAGACGCAGAACATGCATTGCTGGTCAGGCACCTCGCCGGTGGTGTCGAACCACCCCCGCTCCGACCGCGAGGGATTCCGCGGCAAGGGTGCGGATGCTGCGGATTCCCATGCTGTCGAGCTCGCGCTGAGCTGCCTCGATCTGATCGAGTCCGGCGGCTGCCACCGGACCGGTGCCGACGACAACCCAGATAACGGACGTGACGGCGGCTTGCTCGAGTGCGGTGCTGTAGTCGGCTGCCGCATCGGCACCGATGACATCGGTGCGCGCGACAAACGCGAGGGTGGCCGGTGAGAGCGATCATCACGACGGAATTGGCGGGGACGAATCCGAGCAATGCCGGGATTGCGGCCAAGACGTCGGTGGCGGTCCTCAAACGGATGTTCTGTATGTCGTTCCCCTTTGCTGTGAAAGTGACCGGGCCTCGTGCCCCGCCAATTTTTTTCGCCTTCTGGCAAAGGAGAATCGCGTCGGCATGAGGGGGCCGGAGTGCCACCCCTGGGCCGAGAAAATTTTGACGGGAGGTTGCGAGTGGCGAAAATTTCTCGGAGCCATCGGCCGGCGCTTGCGCCGCGAGGGGTTGCGCGCAGGTCACCGCCGACGAGAATCGGAAGGCCAAAAAGGAGAAACAAATCAACGCTTTTCGCTGGTGCGGAGCGCAGCGGAGCTCATTTCGGGGGACACCGGTAGGTGGCCGGCCGCCGGGCAGGCGCCAACACACTGCCGGCAACGGACGCAGCGTTTGCACCTCCCGCTCGGGTGGCTGGCGGGGTGATTGTGCGGGAGCGACGGAGGCCGGCCACGCTTGGTGCCGCGGCAGCTCTGATCAACCTTGGATTGAGATTTCTCGCCACAGTATTGAAGTTCATTCGATGATGAGTCTTCGCCTTTAACTTATCCGATTACATTCTTCTTTTACTTATCTAGACACATTCCCTACGGCAAGAAGTTGAATAGCTTTTAACGCGCGTTCTCATTTGCCCTACCGTCACGGGGATGCTCGACACGTAGTAGTCTAATGACATCAACCGAAGCGGTGACCAGCTTGTTCGGTACCCATACGAGGGCTACCGGAATTGGCTTGGCACTGTTATGGTTGGTTTCCGTTCACGAGCCTCGTGATCGGTTTCATCACCAGATTGATTGGAAGGAACGCCACACATGTGTGCTTTTTCTGTCGATAGACAATTCAACTGGATCAATAGAAAGCGGGAAAGATATGAAAGACGATTATAGAAAAGATATTAGTCAGGGCCCGACCGGTCGATGGGGTTGGACACGTTGGTGGTCCAAGGTCGAGCGGTCCAAGGTGGTTCCTGGCGGCGAGAAGACAATTTTGATGATTGACCTGCTGATACAGGGTCTCTGGTTGTGGCTCCGGCCGGCAGTGGAAGCGTTGGTATCCGCAGGTCCAGATTCGGTCGTGATCGTCGCGCTTGCGCTGGTAGGTGCAGGATTTTCGTTCTTCGCGGCGTGGGCTGTTTTCGCGTTGTTGATGCTTGTTCGGTGGTTGATTAGGAAGTACTGGCCGGCTCGGCAGCAACGCCTGTAGTGATTTAGTCGCAGTTTGATCGCAGGGTGAAGGGCACGTCGCCGCAGGGGTTAACCGGCGGCGGCGCGCTTCTCTCTGGTTTTCGGGTTACGTGCGAGTGTGTCTGACACGAGTCGGAATCTGTCCTACGGTGGGTTGATGAATCAGTCAACGCCGGTGACGCAGCCGTGTACCGAAGAGATTTCGCCGGGCGTTCTGTGCGGTGGGGTGTGGGTATCGACGGCAACTGTGGTCGGTAGTCCACAGGATTCGGGAAAGTGCGAGACGTGCGGGAGTACCCGGCGGACGCCGGATGTCCCGACAGTTTCGTATGTCGTCGATGCGGCTGATCTGACCTGACTCCGCGCAATCGCGAGGGTCAGTCTCTGCCGAGGTCGTGTTCGCGTTTCGGCAGGCTCGGCCGTGCTGGGGTGGGGTCTTCGGAGGCTGCAGTGCGGCTTCGGTTTGTTGTGGGTGGTGCGGGGAAGCTCATGCGGGCTCGGTTGGCGATGTCGCTGAGTTCGTTGGGGTTGTACGGTTCGCGGTTTCCGCTGCGGAGGTGCTCGATCATCGCTTTGTGGTGCTCGGCGACCTCGAGGTGAATGACGGTGCCTTGGGTGTTGGCGAGGGGGGTGGTTCGGTGTTGTTGCGGTGTACGCCGGGGGCGAGGACGTCGCGGAGTGGTGTGTGGGTTGCTTCCATTGCGACGTAGCGGGCTGCTTGTACTGCGGAGGCGTGGACTTTTTGCCAGTCGATGGTCCAGCCGGAGGATTTGAGGAGTTCGTCGAAGAAGACTCGTTGTGTGCGGGAGTTGCCGTCTCGGAACGGGTGCAGGACGGTGGTTTCGCCCCAGTGGTAGGCGAGTCGGTCGACGGCGCGGTCTTTCGGGAGTCCTTGGGGGAAGTTGTCTTTGGCGATTCCGCGGAAGATGAATGCGGCTTGGTTTTCGATGTGTTCGGGTCGGCAGTGTGGGAGGTTCATGCCGACGGCGCCGGTGTCGCGGGTGCGGAGGGTGCCTGCCCAGTCGTAGACGTCTTGGAGGATGAATTGGTGGATCTTTTTCAGGTGTTCGAAGTCGAAATTCCCTGCGATGGGCTGTAATTCGAGTTGCAGGATGCGCTGATACGCCGCTTCGGTTTCGTCCTCGAGGAGTGCTTGCGGGTCGGTGTGCCCGAGTTTGTTGATCAGGACCCCGGTTTCGGGGTCGACGTACGGGTCTTTCAACTGCGGGCAGCTCGGCGGCGGCGGTTTTCGGCGAGGACGAGTGCGACTGCTTCGTCGCCGGTGATTTCTCCGCGTAGTTGCCGGCGGCCGACTTCGATGCCGTATTCGCTGGGTTCCATGCCGGCCATGCGGTGTCCGGCGGTGGCGGCGGCGATGGCTCGGTCGATCTGGGCTTCGGTCATGTGCGAGTGCGCGTTGCGTGCGGTGGTCACCGGCGCTCCTTCGTCGACTCGGGCGAGGGTGGCGGTGCGCAGGGGAGCTGCGCACCATTGTCTATTCTACCTGATCACTGCCAGTTTCCTGGGGTCAACGGACCTGTGCGGAGGAGGAAAGGGGGTGTGGTTTGGGCGTTGGCAGTGCGTTTCTCTGTGGCGCGCCGAATTGGAAATTGGATGCCCAGGTTTGGCGGCACCCCATGCCAGCGGCGAGGTGCTCCCAGCTTGATCCATTGGTGGTGTAGTTACCAAGGCTCGTCGAGCGACGCTGGAATGAGGGTGCCGCCGGCATCTAGCTAACACGGAACCTTACTTCGGCCGCTGGACGAAAAACGCTGCCGTCCCGGCAGTAACTGCGGGCGGACTCACTGCGGCGGGTCGGTTGGGCCGTTTCTTGACGGCTGGGGCAGGCCCCGCTGCTCCGGTCAGACGATATACGTTTCGAACCCGCTCTCGGGAGAAATCTCGTTTGGAGAAACTCGATTCTGTGACAAGAGTCTTCCCGACCTTCAGTAGGCCATGATCGACAAGCTCCTTGGTTCCGCGAGCTCTGGTTGCGGGTGAAAGGCCAAAGCGCGCAGGGAATAACGCCGTTGACCACCAGACCGGCTTCCCGGGTCCTTCTTGGCTCGAAAGAACAGCCAACAGCACAGCTAGCGCAGGGGCCGACAGCGTCTGAATATGTCCTCGAGTCCACAATCTAGAAGGCACTTTGAAGTAGAGATGCCGGTCTCTCTGATCACCCGATCGAACGTAGGCGGTGGACGGGAGCTCGTAGGCAGCTCCGGTACCGCTTTCTTCAAGAAGCTCGATGGTCGAGGGCTGCCCTGGATGGGGGGTCAATTTGATGAGTCTTTCGCGCTCGAGGGTTTTCAGTGCATCCGAGATTCGTTTCGCGCCCCCCTTCTCTGGATCGTCAAGGCTCAGCAGCGTTGCCCACTTTCGAGATGAGATTTCGGTATCGAAGGGCGGCGACGAGCAACGCCAGATCAGAGCGAGGAAGAGTCGAATGGCGACGGCATTGCCGCGGCCCCTCGCCGCAACGAGACGTGACAGGGGTGTCTCACCGTTGTTTTCCGAATCTCGGACGAACGAATTCCGCACGGGTATGTCCACTCGCCGATTCGATGTTTTGAGAATCTCCTTTGCGAGTTTTATAGACTCTTTGGAGACACCAACTGGCTGTTCAGCGCCCATTTTCCTCGTGCCCTGGCTGCCGCTCCCTACAGTGGCCTCCCCGGTCATATTCATGTCCTCCATACTTCACTCACCTAGAGGTGACTGACTTATCAACTAACGTGTACCTAATAATCTACAAGTCGTGGTTCGTTTAATCAACTGCGAGGCGGTTGTCCACCGGTCCCTGCTTGCAGCCTTCCAGGTTTTCTGCGACTTCAGAAGATCAAACACGTTTGCCAATCCGCCGACCGGCAGGACACATTGCCAACTCGTACGTATCAGGATTACAACATTTCTGCAGCTCATACCCAATATTCGAGCCTCCAACCGTCGCAGGATCAATCGGCAGCGACACTCGATCATCGGACCGAAAGGGGTAACTCGGCCACTATCCGTCGTAGGTCGATCCACAGTTGCAAAGTTCAAATAGCCCCTGTACTGTTCTTCCCAGGCGCGAAAGCAAGTTATCCACTAGCCCGGAACCCGACTTCCAATCGGGGAGAAGGCGAGTGGCCAGGAACCCTCCCGGTTGCCAACCCTGAGGGGAATGCGGACGAACTTTCGCACCTACGTCCAAAGCATTAGATCCCCGGACCTGATGTGGAGGGAATGCGGACTCGGGCATCCAGTTCGTAGATCACATCCCCTCCGGACAAACCAGTAGGGCCTCGGCTGGACCCGAGGCCCTACTGGCGTTTGTCGTCATCATGCAGTGATGCAACTCGTTTTGGCAGCCCATCGGACGGCGTCGACGTGTGATCTGAAGGGCTGGGACCACGCTCGACCCATGCCCGACGTACGCGACTCTGACGAGCGCGACATGCTCCCAAGCCCTCATGACCCGCCTCATGCAAGAACACACCCTGCCTGGCCTGTCCCTATTTACGGAGAGGAGAACAGGTTGTTCCAGGTTTGGGACTACACCCCGTTTCGACGGACTCCGCTCTCCGCGCCAGGTGCTGCTCAGCCGCCCCGCGGACTGTTACCGACCCCCACCACAGGTCAGACCCCGGATCTTCAACTGGTTGTCGGCACTTGTCTCTACATTCAGACCCGGTAACAGCCCGGATCAAGCGTCAGGAACAAACGATGACGTTCGTCAACGATGCTCCACCGCCACTGCCCGGCATGCCCCACGGCACTCCCGCGCGACCGGCGTTCCAGATGACGTTGATCGGGCAGCCCCAACCGGTACGTATCCCCGAACGTCTGTGGCGTTCTTGGCTCGACGATCCTGCCGTCGTTTCTCGCTTCGAGTCCAAACGCTTTCGACGCCGCCAGGAGCAGTGTTGGCCATGGATCGGCGGCGTGTCATCGACCGGGCACGGTTCCTTCCGAGCGGCGAGCCTGCCCGGGCCGTCGCCGCGCGGGACCGTGCCGGCGCATTTGTTCGCCTACCAACGCGAATACGGTGTCATCTCGAGGTTGGGCTGGTCCAACACCGACGACGCGGTGCTGTGCCATCAATGCGACTTCGCCGGCTGCACCAACCCCGCACACATGCAGTTGGGAACCAATCGCAGCAACCGCAGCGAATACGAGCTCCGGCGACGCAACATCGCCAGCCCCCTCGCCGACGTCCGGGGACCTGCGGGTCGCACTCGCGCCATCGCCGCCGCGATCCGTATCGGGATCGAACAGAACGTAGGAGTCGACGTCATCGAAGAGCGCATCGCTGCGGCCGAGGCTGCAGGACGTCCGCTTTCCCTCTGGTAGCGGCCCAGCACTCAAATACAGCTGCAGATGCGTTTCATGAACATTTCGTTGTAGTGCAATCTATTTCGGGGTTTCTCTTGTCTTTCTGTCGTTGCTATCCGTCCCATCAGCAGCTCAGTACGCTCGGGAATTTGTTTGTGAAGTTGCCGACGTCGAGTAGCTGGTGGCTGTTCGGATGCAGTGGGCCAGTTTCTCGGCGACAGCTGCGGTGGAGGCAGGGTTTTGCCCCGTAATGAGCGTGTCAGTAACTTTGATGTGCTGCTGCCAGGCGTCTCCTGCTGTGTAGCTGCCTCCCATTCGCCGGATTTCTTGCTCGACGGTGAAGGGGAGTGCTGCGAGCAGTCCAACGTCAGCTTCTTCGTTGTCGGAAAAGCTCGTCATGGCGATGCCTGCGTATGGCCATTCGGTCCCGGGTGGACTGTCAGCAAGCAATGCTGCTGTTCCATGACAAACCGTGGCGACCGGGGTTCGACGCCCGCGGAGTGCGCGTAGGAGGTCTCCTACACGCGAATCGCTGTGCAGGTCCACTAGTGGCGCGTAGCCGCCTGGTACGAAGATTCCGTCGATGGCAGCGGGATCGAGCTGATTCAGTGCGACCGGCCGTATTAGTTGCTCCCCCAGACCCGATAGGTACGTCCGGTATCCGTCCGGGTCGGGGCTGTGAGGGGCATCCAGGCTGTCGGCTTCGACGTGTGCGGCACCGCCTTCGGGTGTCGCGATGACGATTTCCATGTCGGCGGTGGTGAAGATCTGGTGGGCTGTGATGAGTTCTTCGGCCCAGAAGCCGCAGGGTCGAGTGGAGCCGCCGTTGAGCGTCAAGGTGTCGGCTTCCGATAACAGGATCGCGATAGTTGCTGGTTGTATCACCGTCCGTGCTCTTTCTCTTCGCGGTAGAGGCCGAGTGCCGTCATCGTGGGTGCGTCGTTGAACTCGAACAGCACCGCTGGATCGGCAGTGTCGTTGAAGTAGCTCAGGGAGGCCCACGAAGGAACGGCGATGGTGTCTCCCTCGTTGCACGGGAAGTCTTTTCCGTCGATGCAGACGGTAGGCCGGCCTTGGGTACCGATCAGTACAGCCGAGGCGGTGCGTCGCATGGGTAGTGTTCGGGTTCCTGCGGGTACGAGTGTGAAGGCGGCGTCGATGACTGGTGTTACAGGGGCGTTAGTACCTTCGGCGTGCAACGTGTATCGGTATGAGTCGTGCGGATCGGGATCGTGTGTTCGTTCTTGTTGGTGGAGTGCGCGTATCACGTTGTCCCACTTGTAGAGCAATGGTTCGTGTGGGTTTCGGTGGTGGCGATCTTGGCCGAGACCGCGCCGGTCGAGATCTGTACTGCCACTGTAGAGCTCGAACTGTGTAGCGGCGAGAGCGCCGACGAGGGGGTCGTTGGTGCAGTCCTGCCAGATGGCGGGGGAGTCGGTGGGGCTGTCGTTGCCGTGCTCGTGCCATTGACCCGCAGGGGTGATCACGACGTCACGAGGGTCGAGGTACATCTTGGTTCCACCGACCGTGGTCCACGCCCCGTCGCCCTCGTGCATGTATCGCAAAGCTGTCGGGGCGTGGCGATGAGGGGTCATCCCTTCGCCGCGGTTGATGATCTGCAACCCCGAGTAGAGGTATCCCACAGCGGCTTCGCGGTCATGGCCCGGGTTCGCTAGCGTCAGTACTCGTAGCGCTGCTCGGTCGCCTTTGACCATGTCGGCTGCCGCGATCGCGAGCGGTCGCAGGTCGTCATAACCCCAGCGCATGGCATGCGAGTCGGGGGCAGGAGACCATGGCAGGTTCTCGTTTGCCGCAGACCAACGCCCGACGGTGGAGAGCATTGCAGCTTTCTCGTGCAGCACTGCCTCGTTGGAGATGGTGGTGGTCACGACGCCGGTACCTCCTGCTGGGTGGCGGTCACTGAAAGGAGCGATCGGGATGGACCGACAACCGCGTCCGCTGCGGCGGTGAGTTCGGCGGACAACTGCTCGATGTGATCGGCGGTGGTGTGGATATTGCCGATGGAAACCCGGATGACATAGTGGCCGTCGAGCTCTGAGTGGGACAGCAGCGTCCGGTGGGTGCTGTTGACCGCCTCTAGCACCTGTCGGGTTGCGGCGTCGGCGTCGGCGTCGGTGTCGGCGGAGATTCGGAGGCAGAGTAGGGGGAGAGGGGAGTCGTTGGCGAGTAACCATCTGGGGTCAGCGGCAAGGAGGTTTCTGAGCTGCTTTGCCAGAGTGAGGCTGTGTTCGAGTCGGGTTTCGATGCCTCGTATTCCGAAGGCGCGCAGGGTCCACCACAGTTTCAAAGCTCGGAACTGCCGTCCGAGGTTCAGGGTGTAGTTCATGTAGTCGATACCGCCGGTGGTGTCCGTCCGTAAGTATTCGGGAATCAGGGTGAAGGCGGCTTCGAGCGCACCGGTGTGGCGGCAGAACAGCGCTCCGCATTCCATGGGGGTGAAGAGCACTTTGTGTGGGTTGGCGACGAGAGAATCTGCGGCCGCCAGGGAGGGAAGAATCCTCGTGATGGTGGGGGCCATCCGCCAGAAACCGCCGTATGCGGCGTCGACATGCAGCCAAACTCCGTGTTCACGGCATACAGTTGCGATCCGTTCGACCGGGTCGAGGGCACCGGAGGTGGTTGTTCCGACGGTCGCAACGACGGCGATCGGGGTGTACCCGGCGGCGATGTCTTTTGCGATGGCGGCCGACAAATGGGCCGGATCGAGCGTGTTGGTACCTGAGGTCGGTAGGCGCACGACATTATCGAGACCGATTCCGAGGGCGATCGCGGCCTTGTCGATCGACGAGTGGGCTTGATCGGAGGTGTAGATGCGTCCGGGCCTCTGGCCGGATGTTCCGCTATTTCTGATGTCGGGTTGCGCCTTGTGGCGGGCGGCAGCGAGAGCGTAGAAGGTGCCCAATGATGCGCCGTCGACCAGTAGCGCGTCCCCGGCCGGGTAGTCGAGCAGTTCCGCGAGCCACCTGGTGACGGTGTTCTCCACCGCGGCAGCGGACGGTGCACTTTTCCACAGCATGACGTTGACGTTCAGTGCGGCTGCGGTCATTTCGGCAAGGATGGCGGGCCCGGACGAGCTGTTGCTGAAATAGGCGTGGAATCGTGGGTGGTTCCACTGAGTCAAATGCGGAACGACGGTGTTCCACGTGTCGTCAAGGATGTCGCCGAACTCTGTTGCGTTGGCGGGCATCTCACCGTCGATCCCGTCGAAGATATCCGCCGCGTTCGCTGAGGTCGTAACGGGGACGTCATCCAGTGCGGCGAAGTGTCGGCATATTCGTTCGAGGGCGTCCGTACCGAAAGCCTGGAGCTGCTGGGGGCTCCAGTCGCCTGTCGATGTAGCTGGGGCGTGGGTCATTCGACGTCAACCGGGAGTTCGTGTGCGAAGGCGACCTCGCGGGGGCGTTCGCAATACCGGCGGTAGAAGTCGTCGAGTATACGTGTCTCCGAGTCGATGAGTTGGGCTGCTTCCTCGGCGCTCTCCCATGGGTAAGTCATCGTCACGCGTTGGGGGTCGGATGTGTGCTGAAAGAAGCGGGCGTGACCCGCCCAGCCCGGGTGGTGGTGGGCGTTGTCGTCGAGCAGTTCGTCCATTTCTTGTAGGACTGCGAGGGCATTCTCTGCTGCTTCGGTGGTCAGGTGCCAGGTTTCGATGACAGTGATCATGGGTCGTAGAGGCCTTTCTCTTTCAGTTGGTCTGACCGGTGCTGTCGAAGTGCTCTTGGAGCAGTGAATCGCCACCGGGGACGAATCGCTGGCAGATGAGTTGGTGAGCTCGACGGTTCTCGGCCTGGCTCTTCCAGAGCTTGCGGGCGGAATCTGCTGCAACGCCAGATAACTCAGCCGACTTGAGTGCTGTACGTACGACCTTGACTCCGGTGAGCATGATGTCGTGGTCTCGGTTGAACACGGCGGAAAATCCTGGTTCGAGCCAAGGCGGTTCCATGGACGGTCGGACGAAGTCCCGATAGATCTCCGGGGAGAAATCGGAGGCGTACCGCATGCTCTCGGTGGCACCGGCGTACAGGACCCCGAGTTCGGTGAGTTGGTCGGCGAGGTCGGACCACTGCTCGGTAGCCAGTGAGTCGAGCACGGCTGATAGTCGACTGTTCATGGAAATGACGAAGAGGTGGAACAGGTGGTGGCCTTTCTTCCATCGGGTGATCGCTTGTCGGGCAGCACCGTTCGGTGCTTGCGGGGTGCGATCGTCTTGGCCGGTCGAGAGGTGGTCCGTCGGCGCGGCCGTGGGTGCGGAGACTCGTTCCTGTGCAGCGACGGCAGCTGCCGCAGCGGCAGCGTCGCCGACGACCACTGCCAATGCGTCGAGCAGACGTAGCCGTGAGTCGTTGTTCAGCGTGGATCGTGGGAGGTCTGCGGTGATGGCGGTGACGACGGTCAAGGCACTGACCGACCATGCATGTGCGTCATCGCTGCGCGAGATTCTGAAGTAGGTGTCGTACTCGGCGCTTCGGGTGGCCGGGATGGTGCTATCAGTGGGTAGGACGACTCGATCGATGCTCGTCGGAGATGGGGTCATGAAGGCCTCTTCCGTGGCTTGAAGTGGAGTCAGGGTGATGGGGTTTTCGGGTTGCGGTCCAGACGGCTCCGACGACGACGGCGGCTCCGACTAGCTGAATCCAGGTGGGTCGTTCGCCGAGAACGGCAAAGCCGAAAGCGATAGCCAATACCGGCTGTAGCAGGAGCAAGGCAGCGACAGTGTTGGCCGCCAACGATCGGGATCCCGCGCTGATGAACAACCAAGCGGCAACCTGCCCGAGCAGGGCAAGGGCGATCATCCATCCCCAGGCAGACCCGGAGATGTCGAGATCGAGGTCACCGAGGCCTATCGACACAACCCCGGCAGTCACGGTTGCCGATGCTGTGGCCACGCAAATCGGTGTGACCAGATGGGTGGGACTTGATTGCATGGAACGGCGGTTCATGAACAGATATGCGGCGTATGCGGCACCGGCTGCGATTCCCAGGATGGAACCTCGCAGCGCATTGTCGGCTCCTGATCCGCCGATGAGTCCGCCGGCGAGTGCGACACCGAGCAGCATGCAGGGAACAGCCATGAGAAACCGTCGAGGGATGGCGGTTCGATCTACGACGAGCGCGATCAGAGGTAGCACGATGACCTGGACGTTGATCAGCACAGTGGCGATCGATGCACCGACGTCGAGGATGCTCGCGGTCCACATGACATAGTCGGCCCCGAGAAAGATCCCGGCACCAATAGCCAAGGGGTACAACTTCGTTGGCATCGCCCCGCGCCGGTGTAGTTCCCACAGGGCCATCGGAACGAGTGCTGCGAGCGCTATCAGACAGCGTAGAAATGCCGCGGTGCCGGAGGTGACGTCGGAAAGCTTGACGAAGGTGGCGGACAAAGAAAGTGAAGCGGCACCTGCGACCACCAACGCCGCGTTTCCGCCCACCCCCCGATCGGTGGCGGTAACTGCTATCGCGGTCTTGGTCACCTCATCAAGGCAACCAGGTACAAACCGATAAGTCTAATAGTCAGTTCTTCCGAAAACACGGTAGCATTACTTCTATGTTGTCGTGGGATCGTATGAAGATTTTCGCAGCGGTAGCCGAACACGGATCGGTGACCCGGGCCGCGGAGTCCTTGCACCTCACGGGACCGGGAGTGTCGCAACATATTCGGAAATTGGAGAAAGAAGCTGGGACCTCACTCGTCGAGAGAGAAGGCAGGTCGATACGGCTGACTCCCGCGGGGCGGGCGCTGGCGACGCGCGCGTCTGCCATGTCCGCCCTCGCCGACGCGGCCGAAGACGACGTCGCCTCTATCGACACCGCCGTTGCTGGAGCTCTGCGAGTGGGCGCGGTCGCCAGCGCGCTGCGCCGGCTGGTGGTTCCGGCTCTGGCAGATCTTTCTCGCACGTATCCGCTGCTGCGCCCCGAAGTCGTTGACGGAGAAGGAGTCGACCTGCTCGACAGGCTCCAGCACCGTACCCTCGATCTCGTCGTATTCGAGTCCTGGGACCATCGACCAGCGACCGTCCCAGCAGGCATCGAGGTGCATACCCTCCACGCCGAGGACGTGCACCTCGCGGTCCCTGCCGACGACCGGCGCGAGGTGGCGAGTCTCGCCGATGAAGCGGCCTCCGTCTGGACGGTGTGCCCAAAAGGTTCTGATGCACACTCCGCACTCGTACATGCACTACGCGAGGCTGGAATCGAGCCGACGATTCGATACGAGGTGTCCGACTACTCGACTCAACTCGCCCTCGTCGAAGCGAGGCTCGCTGTCGCACTAGTTCCGGACACCGCGCGAGCGAAAACGGCAGGCGTGCGATATCTGCCCACCGAGCCAGCCGTGACACGTTCGCTGCGCGCGGCCAGTTCGACCCGAATTCCCGCAGTCGGTGCATTACTCGATGCGCTGAACACCATCCTCTCGAAGTGATCAAAGTGAAGCCGGGCACCGAACCGCGCGCAACACACCGAGCAGTGCAATTGCCCAGCGTGAACGTCGCGCCCTGATTCGCATCACAGCCCGAGAACTGCTCCTACCTCCACTGTCCGTGGCATTCAGAACCGAGACCGCCAGGGACCGAAAATCGCCGCGCGGAGATCACCCTAGCGATCGCCCACTCGGCCGTCAGCATGCCTGACGCAAGGCCGAGCACCACCATCGATTCTGCTCGAAGCAGCATCGATGGTTGTTCGCCGACTCGAGCGCGACGTTGCCACCGACTAACACATTCGAGATGCCGAAACTGCAGGCCGCCCACTCTGAATTTAGGTAGTACTTACGTCGAAACTTGTTGCTGCACAGTCACTTAAGAGAAAAAAGTGACATAATATAAGTTATCGGCGAAACATCATGGCGGGCATTCCGGCGGAGCTGCAACTGATCTGACTTGGGACGGATGACACCGCATGGACGTCAGGCTGTGGCGATGGAGATTTTCGACAGCGACGCAACCGCGAACCCGATCTTACCGAATCAGACCCCACCGAGCTGGCCGCCAGAATATCCCTAAGAAGAACGGACTACTACTTTGGCGCTACAACCAAAGTAGTAATCTTGGGCAATTTTTCATCGAAAATCCTCCGGCGTTTATCAGTTTAGTACTTCAGTATTAGTGCATTAGTACTAGATGGCTACGATGTAGCCGGAAGAGCGTTTCGAAAAATGAACACGTTTCCGTCTCGGGTAGTCATACCGGTACCTCCAGTCACATAAAGCGCCTGGACCTGCCATGATATGGACCCCTCCGCAATATTGAAAAAACATAACGCGTTCCAACAAAGCGGCTCAAAATCGCCCCCCGGTAACAAATTTGCTCTATCGTGATCTGCATCACGGACTGGGACGCCAAACCGTGATCTGCAAGAAAGCTTCCCTCCGTGGTATCGCCGTCGGAGTTCGAAATTCGGGGTCCTTCAGGGATACCCCCATTAACGAAAGGAATGCACATGCGGAAATCAGGTATCGGATTCGCCATCGCTGCAGCAGTAGCATCGGCGGGACTTATCGGATCTGGTGTAGCTCAGGCCGGCCCCGCACCCACCGGCAATTACCAGATGTGTGGTTACACCTACCAGGGCGCGATCGTCGACAATGTCGATCCTCCAGCTACGGTCACCAAACTGTCGGGCAAGGTTGTCACCGGCAAGCTCAAGCTGGGCGGGTCGACCGTCGCGACCTACACTGCAACCTCCGACGCCAACGGCGGTTACTGCTTCCAGGGCAACGCCGGCATGGTGGGCACCGTGGCGCTGGGCGGCGTCGTCGAAATCAGTTCGCCTGGAGGAACGGTCTTCCATAATCCGGTCACGCAGAGCGACTTTGCCACTCACGCCGTCGGCACAACGAGTGCAACCAATTTCCACGTCGCGTTTTAGCTAGCTGGTCCAGGACGAAGCCGCGGTCGAAGTCAGTGTCGGCAGGGATGCTCGCGGTCAAAGCGGAGTATCCCCCAATCGAGCCCGTCCGCGACAGCTGGACTTGCGTCAAACTCTGTCGCTGCGATAAGCGAACTTCCGCAGTAGTCCACCAAAACTTTTCTCGAGTATTTCGAAACCCATGACACCGCGAAACGAATCGAATATCGTTACCTCGTCTCGGCCAGTTGCGAATTCTAGCGAATTCAGTGTCGATGACTGCAATTGCCGTCGCGCTAGTCAGAGTCGCTCTCGATTGGTATGCGACCAACCTCGAACAATTCCAGATCGTACCGACCTATTCCTCGATCTGAAATCCCGCAGCTACATGGAAAGGAACCACTGTGTCGATCGATTTTGGGACGGCCTTCGGAGAGCTCTTGAAGACCCTGTTCAGCACCGGGTTCGGGTCTCTAGCGACCCTCATCACCACATTCTCTGCAGAACAACCCGCCCAGGTATAAGGAGCACAAATGTTATCGCTGGCAGACTACCTACCGTTGGCTTCTGACATGCTTTTCAACATCCTCGTCAGAATGCCTCTCAATATTTCCTTCGGCATCGAGCTGTAGAAAGAAGCATCAGGATGAGCAAAGACCTCACACTTCTTGTATCGGGATCAGGAATCGCCACAGTCGGCGCACTGGTTACTTTCTTAATGGCTCTCGTCTTCCCTCCGAACTGAAACGGAATCACTATGCTGACAAAATACTGGCCCCAGATCGTCATCCTTTTCGGCACCGTACTGCAGCTACCGTTCCTAGGTAGCTTCATGGGTGCTGAAGAAATGAGCTGATCTCTCCTATCCGTCTGGCCCCAGGATCATGGCGTCACGGTGATCCCCGCGGCGATGCGATGGGCAACAAAAGAGAGCACGGGCACCAACTGCCGCCCACGAGATCCCAAGTCAGGGATCCTGTGGGCGGCAGTTGGTAATTGAGTCCGAATCCCTGCCCCGGAGTAACGACCGCGCCCTTGTTGAACGCGGTTGGTGAAGCTGATGCCATCGCACCTGATGTGGGTAGGGCCAATGTCGTCCAGCAACGTGGAGGCGTTTCTCCCGCGTAGTCGACGTATCGGCCAATCGGTAAGCAGACTCGTGAAAGTACTGCAGCTGAATACATTTCGTTCAGCCAAAAGTCGTTGACGCTGCAGTCGCGTTGGGCTGTGTCAGTCCGGACCCACAACAAATCCACGATGGGCATGAGGAGAAGCAGACGGTCGTTAGCATCGCGCACGACCGGTGATATCCGATTTTCACCGCCGAAAATTACAGGCACGATTGTGAACTCGATACAGCGAAAATAGCTGCCCTGCGGTGGTCGAGCCCTCGGGCCCCAACGGCTCGACCATTCGCCCTCGACTCTCACGACCCCCTCGACGAAGGCCCGACCGTGGAGTGTTTTCGTCGTCTGCGTCCAGAATTACACTCAGAGCAGCGCCAAACCTCGGCTGCCGGATACACGATCCTTGAACACACAAGGTGCATCGATCCTCGCTCTCACAATCGACCGTTTCTGAGACACCGGACGCCGAGACACCCGCCACTCCCCCACCGCGATCCGGAGGCAGAAGCTCGCGCGGGGAACTTCCGCCGGTCCATGTAGGTGTCGGATGCAATTCTGCCACTTCCGTTACCGAACTGTGATGTGTCTCAGAAACCCGTCTCACCTTCTGTTGCGCCCACTGGAGCGTGTCTGACGTTTCTGAGACAGTCATCCCTTGTGAGCGCCGTTTATGGATATCTGAGGGTTAGTGGCACCGACCAGGTGTTGGATTTGCAGAGAGACGCTCTGGCGAAGGCCGGCTGCGATCGAGTCTGGGAGGAAGTGGCGAGCGGCGCGAAGAACGATCGCCCTGAACTACTCGACCTGCTCGATCATCTTCGGGCTGGCGACACCCTGGTCGTGTGGCGTCTCGATCGGCTCGGTCGATCGTTGACGCATCTGATCGAGACGGTCGAAGATCTCCAGTCTCGAGGAGTGTCGTTCAAATCTTTGACGGAAACGATCGACACTTCATCTCCCGGTGGGATGCTCATCTTCCAAATATTCGGCGCCTTAGCACAATTCGAGCGCGCTCTCATCCAAGAGCGCACAGTCGCCGGCCTTGCCGCTGCCCGCTCACGAGGTCGTATCGGCGGTCAACCGAAGCGAATCGACGCAGCGAAGGCCCGCCAAATTCAGCGCATGATCGAGGACGGAACCCCCAAGAGCGAGATCGCGGCCGTACTCGGGATAGGCCGTGCGACCTTGTACCGCCACCTCGCCGCGCCCAGCAGTTGACCAAATGTGAGATCCAGAACCTCGCATGAGCAAATCAATCGAACGACCGAAAACGGTTTAATCGACCGTTTCGGTCGATTTGGTTTCGGGATGAGTTTCGGTCGACAGTTTCGCGGGGCCACCCGACCGCGCGGATTCGGGTCGATTCGTGGGCCGAATACGTTCGTTTGCGGTCCACCCGCTTTGCAACCGCCGCTTCCCGACGACGAGTGTCGGAATCGACCACCGTCAGTTTCGGTGCAAGACATAGGTGGGGTCATGCCTGAGTTCGTCAGAAGTGAAGGTCTCCCGGGCGAAGCCGTTGTTCAAGTACACGTCGTAGCTTCTCTGGTTCGCGGGGATGGCATCGAAGATGGCGGTGTACGTGCAGGTACCGGTGCCGTCAGGTTTCTGATCGATGGTGTTGGTTTCGAGTATTGATCTGGTGGATCCTGCGCCATTGTCTCCGAAGAGATTTATTTGGTCGTTGGGAGCGACACGGATCCCTCCGATGGTGCATTCGCCAGATTCCGCCGATGCTTGGTCCGCCTCGCCTCTGACGGTCAGGGCGGCGGCGAAAGTCGTTGGCACGTCAGTGTTGGTTACACAACTAGTCAGGGTCAGCATTCCCACAGAAACCACTGCTGCTACCGCGATCTGTCCAGTTCTTGGCCTCATATCCAGCAGGCTATCCAGCTTTTGCCCGTGGGCCCGAGAATCGATCGTTTCCGGTCATGCCTCGGATCGAAGTTGGTGATCGGCGTTGCGCTGGAAAGCACCCGGAAACCACTAAGCGCTACGTCGCCAGCGGTGCCGCTCCTGACAGATGGGGTGAACCCCTTACTGAGGTCGTTTCGATTCAGGCCCGCGGCTCAGCTTGACCTTCATGGCCGCAACAATGACTGCAAGCGATACCGCTGCTGTGATCGAGTTACCCCATCCGAGTGCGAAGAAATTCGCGGATGTATCGAAATCCACTGTCTTGCAAGAGGCTACGGGAAATGGGATCCATGCCCACCCCGCTTCTTCAAGTGTGCCGCTTGCATACAAACTTGCTCGGCAGAGCTCTGACGCAGAGGCTGGGAACCCCCACCGTGAGGTCGCACCGAAACTGACGATCAATCCAAGTATGCCAATAGCCAGCACGAAGGAGGAGGCATTGAAGAAACCTCGTCCTACACCCCCGGATGGATTCATGTGCACAGCGTACGTTCTCCCTCACGGTAGATACGGACCAGTCTGATTTGTCGCTAAAATGTGACCATCCGTTTGGTTTGAAGTCGCCTTCGGTCGGTTAGCGTCGACTCGTTCTGATCGATTCATGATTTCGACAGGAGGGCACGTGCGCGAAATTTCAAGGTTCTCACGGCGTCGAAGAAAAACTGGACGAGATTTCCGAAAGGTGAGAAATCTGGCCCGTACGGTAGTCATCGCGGCTGGGCTGGCCGGCCTCATCGCTTCAACTCCCGGCGTTGCAAACGCCGATCAGTTCCGAAATGGCCACTGGGTGTTTGGTTCCATCGAACGGGAATTTCTTGATTTCCTCAACGCGCAGAATCAGTCCAGCATCGGTGAACCGACGAGCGATGAACTTCTTGCGGGAGTCAACGGTGAGGGGCGCTGGCAGGAATTCGGTTACGGAAACCGGATTCTGTGGAGCCCGAATGTTGATATGAACAAGGGGCGTCAGGTCGGCGGTCTCATTCTGAACAAGTACCTGACACTTCCCCCGAGAAACTATAAAGAATATGAGAACGGCCCGACGCTCTCAGAGAAGCGAAACGACGAACGTGGTCGCTTGGGTTATCCGGTCACGCGCGAGCTCCCTGCGGTCGGGGGCCGATACAACAACTTCCAAGGCGGCGGAATCACCTACAAGTTTGGTGCCACATCGGCCTACGCGACATGGGGAGACATCCGGAACCAGTGGGGAGCACAAGGGTGGGAGACCGGGAACTACGGGTTCCCGACCAGCGACGAGTATCTGTGCCAGAACCAGTCGGACTCGGACAATGCGTGGGAACTCTATGGCGCTTCTGGACAAAACTTTTCGAACGGAAAGTACTTGACCTCAGGTCGACGGACTCCGACTATGCCCGCAGGAAAGGATTCCGTCGTGGCCGGCTCGATCAATTTCGTATCGACAAGTAGCTATACCACCCAGATTGATCAGGCCATAGCAGCGTGGGCAAACCAAGGTCCGATCAAAATTAAGCCGAACGATCCGCTGAATCCGTCCTATATCTCGTTGGAAATATCCGATACCAATCGCCCGGATCTGAAATGGGCTGGGCTGCACCACTGGGATCCCCTCGGCGTCGATACACTACAGATGAACACAGGGACAATTGTTTCTGCGGCGAATGCGCGAAATGTGATGGCCCATGAGATGGGGCACGCGTTGGGTTTCGAACATAATTGCCAGTCTCAATTGATGGACCCGCGCAGCAATAGTTCAGTATTTTTACCGCAAAACATGGACAGCGAAGCGTACCATTCACGGTGGGGGTATTGAGATGAAGCCAATTAGAAACAGAAAGCGTCTCCTATTCTCGGCCATGGCTCTCGCGGCCTTGACCATATCCGCGTGTTCGTCAGACCCTGGAGCCACTCCAACTTCCTTTCCTTCAGCTGCTCCAGAGATGTCGTCTTCAGATGCCAGCTGGTCATTCGACATCACCGATCCGGCGCTGTTGGCAGGGGCGTCCGACGCCATATTCGTCGGTACGGTGATCGAGCAAACGGGAACCAAAGCGTTGAGCAAGTTTCCCGAAACCCAATTCCTTGTTCGCATCGCTGACGGCGGAGTGTTGAAGGGCGATGTCAGTGGAGACATCACGGTGAACCAGCAGGGCGGTTTGCAACCGGACGGAACGATGGTCCTTTTGGACGACGACGAGATGGTGACAGTCGGTCAGTCTTACCTGTTCGCGACCGGCTATCTACCGTCGGAGGGGTGGTACACCGTCGTGCCGCATTCGGGGCACCAACTGATCACCGATGACGAGGTGTCAGTTCTCGAAAACAACAGCAGATCGCGCGGTGCTCCGCAGGAAGAACCTGCGGGAGTCGCTCACATGCGTGACGCCATTGCAGAGGGGAAGGTTCCGGACGCCGGCGAGGATCTCCCCCCAGTGAACTCTGAACCCGACGGTGGCCACGATGTTCCATCCTCGATTCCACCTACGACCACAGTGACACCAACCCCTACCCGCTGAGGACAACCTCCGCGCCGTTGCACTGGCAGATCGGCCTAGATCTCGCTCCGGAATGAAATTACATTTCGGAGCGAGATCTCTTTTGTACGTGAGGAAATCGAGAGTTCGTTCATCTCGAATTCGAGAATGTTCACGGCCGGGGGCTTTTGCTGTGGGTCGATTCGATCCCGGTAAGGAGGATCCGATTTTCCTCGCCGGTGAGTGCGCCGCCCATCACATCTTCGACGAGGTGGGCGGTGAAGGATGTCTGCGCGTCCGCGACGTTCGTCGGCGTGTTCAACGTGCGTTGGCGGCCGAGTAGTTCGCCGAGGTCGATGACAGGAGCGATCTGATTGATGGCGCCTTTGAGTGTTGTTTGGGTCTGCTCGCTCATCGGTTCATCTCCGTGTGATTGTTCGGCCATACAGCGGTGCGCTGCGCCTGTTTGGTGGTGCGGTTGGTGGGGATCGGCGCGAGGTGGTGGATTCCGGGGAGGCTGTAGGCGGTCAGCGCCAGTCGGGTGCGCCAGGCTTTGTGTTTGAACGCCCAGATCCAGTGTCCGGTCATCCAGATTGCGAGGCCGGCGGTGAGGATGGCGTAGGCGGTGGGTGTGCTTCCGGTGAAGCCGATGCGGAGCAGACCTTCGAAGACTGCGATCGCTCCTGCAAGTCGGGCGATGATTGATCCGAATCCCCAGATCAAGAGTGCTGCTACGGCGATGATCGCGGCGATAGCCATGCGGTTGTCCTCCTTCTCGTGGGTGATTCGGGTGTGGTTCGTAGTGGTCGAGCGCCGAAGAGTGCGCTGCTAGCTTTGCCCGCTGTACCGGCGCCATACGTAAGGGGCGGCGCACAGGAGAACCAGCAACAAAGAAACCAACGCGAAGATCATGCCGAATTGCCACGGTCTCATTGCGTCGGGAACCAACAGCCAGCCGATCAGTGTTCCGAGAACGAATCCGGCACCTGCTGCCACGGCACCTACTCCTGCGACTGGGGCAAGGATGTTGGTGATCTCCTTGTTCATGAGCGTTCCCTCCTGCGTTTTCCGGTGAGTGTGCCGTGTAGGTCCGACAGGGATTGCGGTCTCGACCGGTCAGAACAGGGCGTTTTGGGTGAGGGCTGCAGCGCTGTCGGTGCGTTTCTCGTAGGCGGCGGCGAGGGTTTGCGCGGCGGTGGGGCTGCATCCCATTTCGATGCCGATGTCTTCCCAGCTGGCTCCGTGGTCGTGCAGTTGCCAGGCGTCGTGTTCGTCGTCGTTCATCACTGGTGTTCACCTTTCACTGAGGGTGTGTGGCGGAGTGTGCGAGCCGCGATGAAGTAGTGAAATGCCAACGCGGCCAACCCTGTTCCGGCGAGTACCGCGAGGACGGGGCCGTCGGTGGTGCCGGTGACGGCGACGGTCAGGACGAATACTGCGAGCGCCAGGTAGAGGATCCCGAGGGCGATGTTGGCGATGAAATGTGTTGACCTGGCACAGTGTTTCGACTGCGACTGGGTGTCGGTCATGGCCTGCCTTCGCGGATGACGGCGAGGCGTTGGGAGGCGGCTCGGCGTTCGCGGCCGATGCTGAGCAGGTGCTCGAACAGTTGGTCTTCGGGGAGTTCTTCGGCGGCTTGGGCGAGGGATCGTGCTGCTTCGCGGAATCCGCGCCGGTAGGCCTGGGTGAGAACGGCGGCGATATTGTGCTCGAGTTCGGCGGAGGGGACGCCGATGGTGGTGATGTCGGTGAGTGCTTTGGTGAGTTGTTTCCCGAGGTGTCCGCTGGTGCGTCCTTCTTGCTGCAAGGTGGTGAAGACGTGGGCACTGTTGTGAGGTTTGCCGGCGGTGACTAGCTCCTCGATGGCGGTGAACAGTGCCGCGTTCACGGGCCGGTAGAAGTCTGCGCTGGTCAAGGCTGTGACGGCACGTTTCGCACTTTCGGCCGGCGCCCAGAGCAGCGAGCACAGGAGTTGAGCTTCGACGTCGAGGGCGGTGCTGTATTCGTCGATCTCGGCTTCGTTGTCGGTGAGGTCGTCGAAGTCGGGGACGGTGGCCAGTGAGAGTGTCACGTCGGGGTCCTTGCTGTCGCCGGTGGGCATGGGAGGTCAGGGTCGCGGTGAGGTGAGTTGCCGGTGGCTGCGCAGGATCTCGGCGGCCGCGCGGAGGTTGCGGGCAGCCTCGGCGAGGTGAGTGGCGATGTCCTGGTCATGGGCGGCAACGCCTTCGGCGATTTCCGTGTCGGGGGCGGTGTAGAGGGTGTGCAGTTCTTCGCGTGCGTCACTGATTCCGGCGAGGGAGTCGTCTAGGGCGGCGAGCATGGTGCGGAGTTTGCGGTCGACGGATTCGCTGTCGCGGCGGAGCTCGGCGTCGAGTGCGCGGTCGACGAAGTCTGCGTCGGGGGTGAAGGTGAATGCTGCTGCGGTCATCGTGGTCCTCGTTTCGCTGGCGAAAGTGCGTGGTTAGGCGGCCGGGGTGAGCTTCTTGATTTCGTCGGGGCGGAATCCGCTCCAGTGGTTTTCTCCTGCGACGACGACGGGGGCTTGCAGGTATCCGAGGCTCATGACGTAATCGCGGGCCTGTGCGTTTTCGGTGATGTCGATGACGTCGTATTCGATTCCCGCTTTGTCGAGTGCGCGGTACGTGGCATTGCATTGCACACATGCGGGCTTGGTATATACGGTGATCGCCATTTTCATTCCCCCTCGTCGGTGATTCTTTATTGATTTCATCCTATCGAACAATGCAATATAAACCAATACTTTCGCGGGCATTTCTTCGATTAGTTTCCGCTTTCGCTAATGACATATTCAATCATTTCCGCATTCTTTCTCTAATGCCGAACCGTGACATACGCAGCTACTTTCATGCGTTCTACCTGCATTTTCTCCCCCTCCCCCGGTATGTGCCGATATTCTGGTCTCGTCGGGAGTGGGTCAAGGTGAGCGTAGGAAAAAATATCGTAGCGCCGTTGCTTGAGCGTGCGAGTGGCGCGTGTGGATATCATTTCCGGAGCGGCCTTGATGCGCGAGTGTCGGGATAGAAGAATGTTCACACCGGGGCAGGTCGGTTCCTTTTCCTTGCGCTTTTATCGTGGGTCGTGGCTGGCGGCCGGGTGATTTCTTGCGTGTCTGTGGTGGTGTCCGCCTTCCGCCCTTCCGGTCCGCCGGTGGCTCTGACCGCCGGCCGGGGGCGGAAGGTGCGGGGCGGAAGGGCGGACGATCCCCAACCCTTTCGGGTCGGGGATCGCCGCTTCATCGGGTCAGTCGATCGCGACCTCGTCGATGGTGAGCTGTCCGGTGATGATTTCCTCAACGGCTGCGAGGGTGTAGCCCTGTCCCATCAGGAAACTGAGGTACCGGTCGGCGTTGCGCGGCTTGGATCGCCATGCGTCTTTGACCATGCGGGACTCTTGCGCGGCGAGCACCAGCGCGAGGGTGAGAACCTGGGCACGGGCTTCGGTTGCTTTCGCTGCCAGCGCTGCGATGTCCTTGCCTGGGTAGACACTCGGCAAGCCCATCAGCTCTGCCAGGACTTCCCCGGCCTTGTGCTCGGTCAGCAAGTGCGGGTCTTGCGCGATCGTCGTTGCGACGTAGGCCGCTGCCGCCCCCGGCGGGGTCTTACGAGCCAGCAAGGTTGTGCGCAGAAACTCGCGCCGAACGGTGGTCGCGGACTCGGCCTGCTTGTTCAACTCGCGTACACGTCGCCGTTCCTGCTTGTCCTTCGCTTCCCGCTCGCGCTGGCGGCGTGCAGCCTCGGCGGCGCGTTCCTCGTCGGTGAGTGCGGCCTCGGCCGTCTCTTCGTCTGCGGCGGTGGTGCTGTGGACTGCTTCCATGACCGGCGTGAGTGCCAACCCTGCGCCCTTGTGGTCGTGGCAGAAGTACTCTGCCGTCCACTCTTCGCGCCACTCCGCACTGTTGGCGTGCCTGAGTCCTTCGGCGGGAACTGCGTCGTCGTCCTCGGCGGTGTCCCAATCGATATCGTCCTCGTCCACCGGGTTTCCGGTCGCGGTGTCGCACAGCACGTCCGCGTAGGCCAAAACCGCGGACCAGAACTGCGGCGCGGCGTCGATCAACTCCTGTGTGACCTCGCCGCCGTCTGCGGTCAGCAGATCTGCCGGGGTCAGCGCGGACCTGTGATCCGGTGCAGCCGCGAGAATGGTGAATCCCTTCTCTGCATACGGGGCGGCGATCAGTGCATACGCTGCTTCCTCGGCTCGCTGGTCCCGGATGCGCTGGGCGGTGTAGGTGAAGTTGTACGGTCCCGTCTTCAAGAGCTTTTCGACGGCTTCGGTGTCTCCGGTTTCCTCGAACTCGGCCACTACTGCGGCTTGCTCGAGGTCGAGCTGTCCGGCGTCGAGGGCGGTGCGGGCTGCCTCGGCTTTTCCTACCGCTACTTGGGCTTTCACGTCCTTTTTGTTCATCGCGAGGGTCTTGGAGACCTTCGTGATGGATGCACCGAATTCGAGCATCTGCGCAACTCCTCGGGTGTGCTGCGCTGCGGTCAGCCCTTCGCGGTGCCGGTTGGCGGTGATCTGCTTGCCGATCCGGTCGATGGTGCGGGCCTTGTCGCTGCCTGCGTTGTCGGGGTAGATCACGACGGGGATGCTGGTCAGGCCGGTTTCGCGGGCGGCGAGGGTGCGGCGCTGGCCGTCGCGGACGACGATCGTTCCGTCTGCGGTCCGGACGGCGCTGATCGCTTCGAGTACTCCGTTTTCGCGGATGGATTCGACAAAGTCGGGGGTCTGCGCCAGATCGACGCTGTCGCGGACGTTCTCGCCGATGTCGAGGGCGTCGGGGTGCAGCTGCGCGACCTCGATCGCTGCGGCGGTGTGTGTTGCGGTCATCGCGATTCCTCTCGTAGACTTCGGGACACGACACCGGGCAGGTAACAGCTGCCCGGTGTTGTGTTGTTTCCGTAGGTTTTTCGATCTCAAGCGGTGGCCGGTTCCAAGATCACTTGATCGGCCGTGGGGTGACGGTCTCGGCAGCTATCGGCCTCGATGTGTGCGTCCATCAGGTCGGAGGCGTGGCCGTGGTAGTCGAGCGCGATGAGCAGCTCCACGAACGCGTCGATTTCCGAACAGCAGTTGTGCTCGACGACGCTGCCCCGATACTCGGCTGTCTCGAACAACTTCGCCCAGGCATCTGCTTTCTCGCAGATGTTGTGCAGGTCGTGGCCGTACATCGTTTTCTCCTTCGGTCGGGCGGTTGTGGTCGGTCATGCTGCGCGTCCTTGCGTGTGACGGATGGGTGGGTGGTTAGTTGGTGGGGGTGGCGGCGGCGTCGATGTCCTCCTCGGTGTGTCCGGCGTCGCGGGCTGCGGCGCGGGCGGCTGCGAAGGCGTCGACCAGGGCGGTGACGTCGATGAACCCTTCGCGGCTGCGGTCGAACATCGCTGCATCAAGGGCTGCGGTCGCCTCGACAACGGCGACGAGCGCGGGTGCAAGGGTGTCGGTTTCGGTGCTCACGTGGTTTTCCTTTGTTTCGGGGTGGGCGGGTTGGCTGTCGTCTACTCGGCGTTGACGCACTGTGCGGCGTCGTTGTGCATGCGAGGGCAGGAGTAGTCCCCGCACCCGCAAGTCAGTCCGGCGTAGTGGTTGGTTGCTGCGTTGTAGTCGTCGCTCATCGGTGACCTTTCGTTCGTGACTGGGGACGAATCCCGTGCCCCGCCAATTTTTTTCGCCTTCTGGCATAGGAGAGTTGGACCGGCATTAGGGGGCCGGAGTGCAACTGGTGAGCGGAAGAGTTTTTCTGCGAGCCTGCGAGTGCGGGTTGAAAAAGTCTTTCGAGCCGAAGGCCGGAGGAAGCGGAGTCAGCGGTTGCGCGCAGGTCACCGCCGGTCAAAATCGGAAGGCCAGAAGGAGAAACAAATAAGACGCTTTTCCAGAACGGAGCGAAGCGGAGTTCTCTTCGGGGGACACCGCAGGTGGCCGGGCCGCCGGGCAGGCGGATGCAGTAGGTGATCCGACCGACCGGGTTGAGTGCCAGGCATTTACTCATATGGAACTGAAAGCGGCAAGCGGACCGTTTCCGCATCCACACTTACGGGCAATCAGCCTTGTTTCGCCTAGTCATAAAGTATGAACGCCCAGATTGCGAGCCTTTCGCGCTACCACTGACGTGACCGACGTCATGCTGTCGCAAATGTTCGGTTACCGACTTTTGCGATACCGTCAGTTACATCAAAGTGGGTTGCGGCCGATGCAGCCTTCGCGTCACAGGAGGTTTCCATGTCCCGTTCACGTATGGCCGTAGCTGCGCTGCTGGTCCCAGTCGCAGCCGGCGCTGTCGCCCTCCTCGGCGCGGGTGCAGCCTCTGCCGCAACCCCGTACTCCGGCAACGGGTATGTCGGCATTCGATTCGATCCGAACGAAACTCAATTCATTGCCGACACCAATGCCGCGGATTTCCTCGAGGTTGTTCCGAACGACTACTGGAGCATCGCCCTCGGCGAAGGCTCGATCTACAAGGGCGACGGCCAGTACGTCTACGCCAGCATCGATCAGTTGGTCGAGGAAACGGCGTCCCACCGAGGTGAGATCTCCTTCTCGCTCACCGATCCTGCGATCTGGGACAACAACATCTACATCCTCCAGGACTGGTGACATAGGTCGAGTTCGTACGCGTAGGGCCGGTGAGCGCATTGCTCACCGGCCCTTTTCGCGTGTCCGTAATTGCCCCGTTCAAGTGGTGGCCGGCACTTCCGCGATGGCGTCGGCGGTCACGAGCATGTCGATCTCTACGAGGTTGGTTCCGCCGGCATCGGTGACACCCACGGTTACCCCTGCCATCATTGATCGCTGGGAAATGATAAAGCCTCAAACCGATCCACGCCGTCGGGACCCTGGCACCCAAGCATGTACCAGCACGGTTGCCAAGCGAACCTTGACGCCCCGAGAGTGCGCGTCATCGCGGGGAGAAGGGAGCAGGGCCTCCGCCACCAATGATAGGTATCGCCCCCGGCAGACACCGAATCTCGGAAAGATCTCGGATGAATCGGTACCGCCGTACGGGGCCCACTGGACGGCGAAACTAATCACACTGTGTTGGTGGGCACTGATCGAGCCAGTTCGCTTGAGCTGGTCACACTGATAGAGCAGGGCTCGGATCTGTTCCGGACTGTAAGTAGCGCCTGCCTTCATCATGATCCTCTACTAACGGAGCTGTCCTGAATTTGTTCTGACAGACAGTCGCAGTGCCGAGAAGATGAATCGAGCAGGTACATGACACCGAGAATCACTAACAGTTCTTGCCGGCCCTTCAACAGTCCCTCCCTCATAGGTATCCGAATCAAGAGGCTTTTGAAGGTGTGCCATTGGCGGTGTACACAGCGATCGGCATCATTCGGTCTTCGCCGGCGCAGACACTGAATATTGGGTACCGCTCCCCTGGCACCGTATGTTGAAACCTAACGCGCACAGTTTGACTGAGCGCTGCTGGCAAATCGCCATCGATGAGTGCACAAAGCCATGGGCCTTCATCCAACTCGACGATTGCCAGCGTCGCCGAGAACAGCCAACGCTCTTGGCATCCCGGAACTAATACCGTCCGCCAGGAGACGATCGTGCCTCCACCGCAGCACGGTTCGGCAACGAGTTGGATCTCCCCGCACTCAGAACAGAGTCGAGTGTGCGGTGGCAACCTCACACTGCACCACTCGCAATGGAGGACGTACAAACTCGTCTGACCAGTCATCGAATCGCCTAAAAAATCGGTCAGTACCGGCGTGCGGCATAAAACGGCATCGAATCGATTGGAGCTCGTTTCACTAACTGCCCCGAGGTCGGTGCATGAACTACCTCACCGTTTCCCGCATAGATTCCAACATGCTCACCGCCATAGAACAGCACCAAGTCCCCCGGCTGCAGACGTGCCTCTTCCACCGGGATACTCCCTGCTGATTGTGCATATGTAGTGCGCGGAATCTCGACTCCCGCTTGGCGGTATGCCCACTGTGTCAACCCGGAACAATCAAAGGAGTCCGGACCGGTCGCACCCCAGGCGTATGGAACGCCCAGCTTGGACTCAGCGGCGGCAAGCGCTTGTTCGCCATGCGAGGCTGCTGGAGTCGGCGCCTCTTCAACTGCGAGCCCGACAATGGGAGACTCTTCCCGGGCGGCAGTATTTGCCGGAAGTGGCGCCGGTGTAATGAACGGTTTGATCCCCGCCAGAAGTCCCGCCCACAAGTCTGGGGCGAGCTGGCTCCCCGCACTGTCGACGCCGGGAACATCTAGCACCTGTGCATCCGCCGAACCAGCGGCGAAAGCAACGGGTACCGCGGTCCGTGCGCCCATTAACAGCACACAGCCTCCCGCTTGGATCAGTCGCCGCGTACCGACCAAATTGCGACTCCACATTGTTCCAAATCTCCGATCACGGTCTCCGCCTCCTCGGTTGTGGACTGCGGTGAGATCACCTAAGTCTGGCCATCCCTGCAGCGATCGACAGCGGTCAAATCACCTCAACACATACCTACTCGTGAGGTCATATCTACCCGGACGGTTCTAATGCGGGCCCTTCGATCGAACATGTCGGATAAGGCGTTCCTGCATGTTTTTGTACGAAATCGCATCGGGTGCAGGGAATCCGCTTCGTACGGCCTCCGCAGCGGAAACTGCGGCAGTAACTGCTGCCCGGTATGGCAGTGATCCAGTGCTCACTCGGCGGATGCCGATGGTGGCGAGCTCGGTTAGGGAAAGTCCCGGTACAGGAAGAATATTCAGCGGAGCTGTGACAGCCGTGGCAATGTCTCGAAGTACCGTTGAATCGGTGGCGCCAGGGACGAAGATCCCGTCCGCGCCGGCAGCAACGTACTGCTCGGCGCGTCGGATGGTCGTCTCGATATTGGCTTCTTGGCCGACCCAGTAGGTGTCGACGCGAGCATTGACAAATACTCGGGGGCACTTCCGTTTGATTGCTGCTACCTTCGCGGCCAGTAGATTGGGCTCGACCAGTTTGCCGGCGGTGCTGTCTTCGATGTTAATTCCAGCGACACCGAGTTCGGCTACGTAGTCGGCGACGTCATCAAGATCCTCTGTGTATCCGTCCTCGATGTCGATACTGATGTGGCACGGTAAGTGCGCCAGATCCCGAGCGAGAGCAATGTTGGCGGCGCGTGTCGCTCGCAAGCCATCGGGGGCGCCCTGGGTCGAGGCCACACCGAAACTCGTGGTTCCAATCGCTTCGAAACCCGCGTCGAGGAATGCTAATGCTGAGGGTATATCCCAGGCGTTGGGAAGGATCAGGGGCGATGCCCTGTGGTGCATTTCGTGAAATGGTTGGATCATTTTTTCTCCGAGTAGGTTCCCGATATCGCAGGCAGTAGTTACTTAGTTGTGCAGGACGGCAAGGGCTCCCGACGCGATCACTAGGCTTATCGTGACGAATCGAAATGCTTCGCTGGTCATTTTGCGTGCGATCCAAATACCGCAAGAATTGCCTACCAGTGCAGTCGACAAGAGAACTGGTAGGGATGGCCACACCATGTCCAAGGTGATGGCGTTTGCCATCCACATGATCGCCAGTGCTGCGGTGTTCGCGATGATGAAGAAGCCCGCGAGATCGGCAATGAACGTCAAAGGAGGGAGGCGAGCTCGCATGAGTAAGAGTGCAGGTGGGGGACCGTTGAGCGACGTGGTCGTACCCAAATAGCCACTTATCCCTCCAGTCAACGTGAGAGTCAGTGTGGATGGGGTGTAGGTCTTACCGCTGGTGGGAAGCATCATCGCTACCCCACAAAGCATTACGAGTATGCCGACTGCGGGCTGGAAGTAGACCATCGGCAAGCTCGTGACCGTGGCGGCGCCTAGCCAGGAGCCTGGCACACTGCCTAAACCGAGCAACCCAACGCGTCGCCACTGGATATTTCGTCGAAGCTGGACGGCGATCGCAATCCGAGTCACCAGTGCGACGGTCAGATTGAGAACAATTACTTGCGGAAGTGGGAATCCTATGAGGAGCATGAGGGGCGTGGCAATCAGCGCCGCCCCAAATCCGGTGGCCCCGCCGATGATCGATGTGGCTCCCATGCATAGGGCGCCAAGTGCTAGAAGTGTCATCTGCTTCCGACTCTAGGCGCACTCAAAATGTGAGTTTTCGAATCGCGACACTATCGACTAGCTTGCGGGTCAGGGTCATCCCGGAGACTGTCTTC
>NZ_VBTL01000022.1:0-5979 GCF_013277835.1 Rhodococcus sp. MS13 | reverse complement strand
TGCAGTAATGCATGCAGGTGACTGGTACTAATAGGCCGAGGACTTACCACAAAGAAGCTACGCGTCCACTGTGCGGTATCTGAAACAACACACAGATACTGATGAGAAACTCTGTTTTCTCCGTCATCCATCCACCCGGTAACGGGTTCGGGTTGGTGCACGGTGAAACCAGGTGATCAGAAGTTGGTTACTGTGACAGTTTCATAGAGTTACGGCGGTCATAGCGAAGGGGAAACGCCCGGTCCCATTCCGAACCCGGAAGCTAAGCCCTTCAGCGCCGATGGTACTGCACTCGACAGGGTGTGGGAGAGTAGGACACCGCCGAACACAATGTAGAGAAGCCCCCCAACCAGTGATAGTTGGGGGGCTTTCTCGTACCCAAAAACACCCCCCAAAACCACCCCGCACTCTCCGAGCGAACGGCACCCCCCCGGCTTCGAGTGAACGGCACGTCCGTCGCCTCAGATCGACCGAACGTACCGTTCACACCATCACGAGCAGAAGAGCACGGCCGGCTCACCACCCCGTCCGGGATCCAGTGAACGACACTCTCACCCTCTTCAGTGAGATGAACGGTACGTTCACACCATTAGGGGCGGACGCACGACTGAGGACGACGGGCGCTTTGCCCTGATCAGTCGATGCCGTCGGCGGTGGCAGTTGCATACTTCGGCCGACCAGTGGGCAGATACCGCTGGATCGTCACGCCCTTTGGTGTGGCTCGCGATTCGGCCAGTTCGAGTGCGATATCCGGTCCGGTGTCGGGAAACAGTCGCGTGCCCTGGCCTACGACCACCGGAACGATCAGCAGGATCATCTCGTCGACGAGATCGTTCGCGAGAAGCCAGCGGCACAATTCGCCACTGCCGTGCACCTGAAGCTCGCCGCCGGGTCTGGCTTTCAGTTCGCCGATCGCTGCGGCGGTGTCATCTGTAAGGGCCGTGGTGTTCTTCCATTGCGGATCGGTGACCGTTGTCGAGGCAAGATACTTGGGCCGCGTATTCAAGGCGCTTGCGATCGGGTTGACCTCTGGATTCTCGAACGCGCCCCAATAGCCGGCGAAGATTTCGTAAGTCCGCCGACCGAACAGGAAGGCGTCGGCGCGCTGGTAGACCTGGACAAGGTAAGACATGGCTTCTGTGTCCACCAGTGGCGCGGACCATCCGCCACGTTCGAATCCGCCGCGTCGATCTTCGTCCGGCCCACCGAGGCCTTGCATCACCCCGTCGAGAGTGACGATGGTAAATGTCGTCAGTTTCATAGTCGTACCCATCTCCCCGGCATCGTCGGATTTCCGCTGTTTCGATATAGACCGTCGAGAAGCGGGAAAGTCATCGAGCGAACGTGGCGTTCATCGCATTGGATCGACCGAACGTGCCGTTCGCTCAAGGTGGGCGGTGAGATCAGGGCTGAACGGGCACAGAGTCTGCCGGGGTGGACTCGGACTCCAAGGCGTCGCAGGGAATCGCGAGCTCGGTCTGTTCGAGGCGGCCACGAAGGGTGATGTTCTCGGTGATCGACCACTGTGCGGCTTCGGCGCTGTCAGCGGCGGCCACAGCCCGTCCGGATGCGGCGAGGTTACCCGGAACCGTCTTGGCGACCTCGGACAGTCGCGCTGCTTCGTTGACGGGATCACCGATGACGGTGTACTCGAATCTTTCTCGCGCACCGACGTTTCCGGCAACAGCAATTCCCGCAGCGACGCCGATACCCGCGCTCACTTCCGGAACTTCGGCACGCAGGCGCTGCTGAATCTTGCGGGCGGCGGCGAGTGCACTGCCGGCGTGATCGTCGAGTGTCGTCGGCGCTCCGAAAATTGCCAGCGCCGCGTCGCCTTCGAACTTGTTGACGAATCCGCCGTGTGCATCTACCTCGTCGACGATGACGTCGAAGAATCGGTTGAGTAGAGCGACCACCGCGGTAGGGGAGTTGGTTGCCGCGATCGTGGTCGAGCCGATGACGTCGACGAAGAGAACGGCAACGTCGCGTTCTTCACCGCCGAGTTCCGGGTTTCGGCGAACCGCGTTTGCGGCAACCTCGTGTCCGACGTGGCGCCCGAAGAGGTCGCGAATCCTCTCGCGCTCGCGCAGGCCCTCGGCCATGCGATTGAAGCCGGTCTGCAGCAGTCCCAATTCGGTCCCGTCGTACACGACGACGGACGCGGTGAGGTCGCCACGGGTGACTTGCTCCATGCCTCGGCGTACGGACCGAATGGGGGCCGCGGCTGATCGGATGTTGATGTACGTCAGCCCGAGTCCGACGCACAGAGTGATCCCGCCGATGACGAGGATCGCGGTCGCGAGGGCTTGCCACGAAGCAGGTCGGATGAAGCTGAAGACCGCTACGAGCATCAAGCCGGTGACGGGGACCCCGCTTCCGAGCAGCCAGACGAGGATTGTCCGGCCGGTCAGTCCGAGAACGGCAGCCTTGCGGGGCGCTCCGGATTCGAGTGCACGCGCAGCAATCGGGCGGAGTGCGAACTCGCTGAGCAGGTAGCAGAAAGCGCAGGTGGTGATACCGCTGAAAGCCACGGTGAACAGAACTTTCGGAATGGTGTCGGGGTCGACGATTCCGTACATGGTCGTGAAGGTGATGAGCGCGGCCGTCCACAGGACGGCTTGCACTCGGGTCAGCCGCCACGGCCCGCGCAACGCCGCGCGTTGATTCTGCTCGGTTGGCCGGTGATCCTCGGTGGCCCACCGGAGATCCCTCATGAGGCGTTTGGTGCCCCACAGAAGTCCGATGAGAAAGACACACCCGATGAAGACGGGCACGGCAATAAAGTTGATCCACGCGAATTCGGGGTGGATGATCTCGGGTCCGGGAACCACGAATCCGACGAGCACGATCGCCAGCACCGCTCCGATCAGGTTGGTGACCAGGAGAGGGGCGGTGAGTAGTGCTTGGACGCGGATTCGGCGGCGCCTGGGGCTTTCGTCGGTGGATCCGAGCAGCCACGACCCCAGGGGCGCACTCGGGACACGGCTTCGCTGCATAGTGTGTCGAGAGTAGTCGTAATGATCGCTTAGGGTGGTCCGGTGCGCCTAGTTATTGCTCGTTGCCGTGTCGATTATGTGGGACGCCTGACCTCCCACCTCCCTACCGCAAGACGACTGCTGTTGGTGAAGGCCGACGGCTCGGTCAGCATTCATGCCGATGACCGGGCGTACAAGCCGCTGAACTGGATGAGTCCGCCGTGCTGGTTGGTCGAGACCACCGGCGACAGCGACGACATCCTGTGGGTCGTCACCAACAAGGCGGGCGAGGAGCTTCGGATCACTCTCGAAGAGGTCGAGCACGATTCGTCGTATGAACTCGGTCTCGATCCGGGATTGATCAAGGACGGTGTCGAGGCACACCTTCAAGAACTTCTGGCGGAGCATGTCGAGACACTCGGCCCCGGCTACACGTTGGTACGACGCGAGTACATGACGGCCATCGGGCCGGTCGACCTTCTGGTCCGTGACGCGGACGGTGCATCGGTGGCGGTGGAGATCAAGCGCCGCGGCGAGATCGACGGCGTCGAGCAGCTGACGCGGTACCTGGAGTTGCTCAACCGCGATCCTCTGCTCGCGCCGGTCACGGGAGTTTTTGCAGCGCAACAGATCAAGCCGCAGGCGAAGACTTTGGCCAACGACCGTGGGATCCGTTGCCTGGTCTTGGACTACGAGGCCTTGCGTGGTACAGAAAGCACCGAGTTCCGACTTTTCTGACGCTGTTTAGACTCGAACCATGCCGCGCCGCAAACCTTCGCCGAAGCAATCCCGTCGAACGGATACTCGGCGTGCTCGGAATTCGGGCGCGGAATCGCAGTCACCCAGTGGTGTGTTGTTCGGCGGGGCGCTGGTCCGGGAGGAACCGGGGCCGGGCGGTGAAATGTACATGGTGAGGCCGATACCCGGCTCCAACGCGACGAAGTTCTATCGGTGCCCCGGTTGTGATCACGACATCAGGCCCGGCGTCGCCCATGTGGTGACGTGGCCTTCGGAACCGGGCGGCGCGAACGAACGTCGACACTGGCACACCGGATGCTGGTCAGGCCGCGGAACTCGCAGCCTGACCAGACGGTGGTCCTGAGCGCCGATCAGTTCCTGGACTGGGCTCGCTGCTCGACCGCGCGGGTGTCGATCTCGGCGGTGTTGGTCTCGTCCGAGTCCTCGAGCACATCGTCTTCGTCGATACTCGGTTCTGAGTCGACCGGATCGGAGTCGGCCTTCTTGTCTTCGATCTCGAGATCTTCCTCGGCTTCGACGATGACCGGAGCGGGCGGTGCATCGAGGAGTTCGCTCTCCCGGTTGACCGATGCGAGCATGGCCGGAACCGAATCGAGTTGTCCCCGAATGCCCAAGAGCTGAGCCAGAATTCGACCACGGAGAACACGCAGTTCTTCGGTGAGTTCCTTCGCGTGAGCGATCTTGCGCTCGGACTGATCGGTGGCGGCCTGCAGCCTGCGCTGAGCCTCGTGCGACGCATCGGCGAGTCGACGCTCGGCCTCTGCCTTGCTCGACGACTCCAGGTCGTTGACGGCGGCGACGACCTTGGCGCGACGCTCGGACATCGAGATGTCGAAGTCTTCGCGGATCTGAGTGCGCTTGGCCTCGGACTCGGCAGCCAGGCGATCCCGCTCGGCCTGTGCGGCTTCGACGATCCGGGCGGCCTCGGTACGGGCCTGCGCCATGGTCTGCTCGTGCATGGTTTCCATCGCGTTGCGACGGTCCTCGAGTTCGGCGATCAGCGACTCGTAGTGTCCGCGCAGTCGGGCGCCGTCCTGTTCGGCGATGGAGGTCATCTCGGCTGCGTCGGCCTCGGCCTTCGCGCGCACCTCGGAAGCCTCGTCGGAGGCAAGGCGCAGCATGCGGCTGATGCGATCGCTCATGCCCTCCGCGGTGGTGGGCGGTACCGAGAGGCGGTCGACGTCCTTGCGGAGGTCGTCGATGTCGTCGCGTGCATCGTCGAGCTGCTTGGCAAGGTCGCGGGCCTGCGCAGCGGCAGCATCACGATCGGCCGCGGTAACTCGCAGCTCCGCGTCGAATCGCTCGAAGTAGTTACGTACCTCGTCGCGGTCGTATCCCTTCCGTGCGATCTGGAACGGAAGTTGGATCGAACCGCGGTCCTGCTCGTATGCCATGGCGACAATCTACCTGGCATACGAGCTGGAGTCGGGTCTGCTAGTGGCTCGCGTCGGGTTCGACCAGTTCCACCAGGACGCCGCCGGCGTCCTTCGGGTGAATGAAGTTGATGCGCGAGTTGGCCGTACCGCGCCGGGGAGCGTCGTACAGCAACCGAACGCCGCGCTCGCGAAGCTCGGCGGAGATGGCGTCGATGTCGGTGACCCGGTAGGCGAGCTGCTGCAGTCCGGGGCCGCTTCGGTCGATGAACTTGGCGATGGTCGAGTTCTCGTCCAGTGGTGCGAGCAGCTGAACGGCAGTGGATCCGGCGGGGGAGCCGACGACGGAGAGCATGGCTTCGCGCACGCCCTGCGATTCGTTGATTTCCTCGTGGGTCGACACCATGCCCAGGTGCTGCGTGTACCACGCGATTGCCGCGTCGAGATCGGGCACCGCGATTCCGACGTGATCGATCGCGACGACGAGGTCGGACGACAAAGGTGCGAGTGCAGAACTGGGGGAGGTCTGTGTCATACCTTTCACGGTAGCGCTACCGTTTGAGGAGTACACGTCGGGATGTGACTTGGCTCTTAGGCCGCACGGAACCGACGACTATGTCTCTTTTGCAGCCGGAGGAAATCGTGACCAGTTCTGTGATTGTTGCGGGAGCTCGTACCCCGATGGGTCGACTCCTCGGATCGTTGAAAGACCTCTCCGGGTCCGACCTCGGCGGCATCGCCATCAAAGGCGCCCTCGACAAGTCCGGAGTCGCCCCCGAACAAGTCGACTACGTCATCATGGGACAGGTCCTCACCGCCGGCGCCGGCCAGATGCCCGCCCGCCAAGCCGCCGTCGCCGCCGGCATCCCCAT
>NZ_VBTL01000021.1:0-24216 GCF_013277835.1 Rhodococcus sp. MS13 | reverse complement strand
CACCACCCACACCAGCAAACCGACCATCCAACACATCCACCAACGTCAAACCCCCCACCGCAACCCCCACACCATCCCAACCACCCACCACCAACCCACGCTCGGGCGCACCCAGAATCTCCGTATCACCCACTGGGGCAGTTGGATCCGATACGACGGACCGCAGTAGGCGGACGAAGCGCTCCCCGAATTCGGTGACTGTGGTGCGCTCGAAGATATCGGAGGCGTAGGTGAAGGCGGCGTCGAAACCCACCGGGATTCCGTCCTTGCCACGCTTTTCGGAGAGCGACAATTGCAAGTCGAATTTGGCGACACCGATGTCGACTGAAACAACATCGACACCGAGTCCTGGTAGTTCGAGGTGAGGATCTGCGGTGTTCTGAAATTCCAACAGAACCTGGAAGAGCGGTGAATGAGATGGTGAACGCTCCGGAGCAACTGCATCGACGACTCGCTCGAACGGCACCTCGGTTTGCCCGAACGCTGCCAGATCAACTTCGCGAGTTCGTGAAAGGATTTCCTCGAAAGTCGCGGCGGTATCAACGGCGGTTCGCAGGACGACCGTGTTGACGAACATCCCGACCAGATCGTCGAGGACTTGCTCGGCGCGCCCTCCTACCGGAGTGCCGATCGCTATGTCCGGCGAGGCGCTCAGCCGTGCCAACAGAACGGCCAGCACTGCGTGCATCACCATGAACGGTGTCGCGTTGTGATTCCGAGCGAGTTCGAGGAGGTCACTGTGCACGTCTGCGGGCACCGAGAATCGGACCGATTCACCGCGCATGGATCGTTCCGCCGGCCTCGGTCGATCCAGCGGAAGGTCGATCACGTCAGGTAGACCGGACAGGGTGGACGTCCAGTAGTCCAACTGCTTCGCCTGGAGCGTGTCCGGATCGGCGTCACTGCCGAGCAGTTCGATCTGCCATTGGCTGTAGTCGGCGTACTGCACAGGCAAAGGCGGCCAGTCCGGTGCCCGACCGGCAGCCCGCGCCGCGTAGGCGCGGGTCAGGTCGCGGGCCAGCGGCTCGAGTGATGCTCCATCCGCCGAAATATGGTGAACCACCAACGCGAGGACGTGAACGTCCCGAGTGATTCGAAAAAGGGAGCCGCGCACGGGCACGTTCGCGCTCACGTCGAACCCCTCGCGAGCGAGATCGGCGACGCGCCTGTCCAAGGCTTCCTCGTCAACGGATACTTCCCACGCCATCTCCGACGTCACACGTTCCGAAGGAACCACGACCTGATGTGGACCGTCGACCGACGCCGGGTAGACGGTGCGAAGCGATTCATGTCGATCGACAACATCTCCCATCGCGAGTTTCAGCGCAGCCACATCCAACGCCCCTGACAGTCGGACCACCATCGGGATGTTGTAGGCCGGGGACGACGTGTCGAACTGATTGACAAACCACAGGCGTTGTTGCGCCAGAGACACCGGAATCTTGTCCTTGTACGAATGTGTCTGCAGGATTGGACGCTTCGAACGCGAGGGATCAACGCCGGAGGACTTCGCGTCACGCACGTGGAGAGCCAGTGATTCGATCGTCGGTGCTTCGAACAAAGTCCGCACCCCGAAATCGATTGCTTCAGCGGCATTGACTCGTGCGATCAGCTTTGTGGCGATCAGTGAGTTCCCACCCAGCTCGAAGAAGTCGTCACCCGCACCCACCGCCTCAGCACCTAGAACGTCGGCAAAAATCTCGGCCAGCAGTAGTTCTTCGGCGCCCTCGGGCGGGCGAAAGTTGTCCGACCGAGCATCGAACCGAGGTGCCGGTAAGGCAGCGCGATCGACCTTTCCCGATGGAGTTACCGGCAACTCGTCGAGAAGAACAAAGGCCGCAGGAACCATGTACGACGGCACACGGCTCGCGGCGTACTGCGTCAGATCGGCCGTCGAGAGCGCACTTCCGCCGGCAGGCACGACGTACGTGGTAATCATCGTTGTACCGGAGGGAGCCGCACGCGCCACGGTAACTGCATTCTCGACCTGCGGACACGACTGCACGACGCTGTCGATTTCCCCGAGCTCGATACGGAATCCGCGAACTTTCACCTGGAAATCGCTGCGGCCGACGTACTCGAGTGCACGGCCACGGCGCCGCCGCACCAAGTCCCCCGTTCGATACATCCGCCGGCCCGGGAGACCGAACGGGTCGGCCACGAATCGTCCTGCGGTCAACGCATACTTCCGGTGATATCCGCGTGCGAGCGCGTCTCCCGAGATGTACAGCTCGCCCACAACACCGTCGGGGACGGGGTGCAATCGCTGATCGAGCACGATCTCCTCGAAACCGCGGAGCGGACCGCCCACTGTGATGTTCTCCGACGACACCATCGGCTCGCCGATGTTCGACATGACGGTGGTCTCGGTCGGCCCGTAGGCATTGCACAGCCGTCGGCCGGGAGCCCACCGCTGCACAAGATCCGGCGGACAGGCCTCACCACCGACCACCACGTCGCCGAAGTCCGAAAGGCCCTCGGGCGAAACTGTTCCGAGCGCCGCAGTAGTGACAAAACCATGCGTGACACGCTGGGATTCGAGGAAGCGAGACAGCTCGTCACCGCCGTAGATCGTGCTCGGTACAATCACCATGGTCGCTCCGGCCCCGAAAGCCAGCAGGTATTCGAAAATCGAGGCGTCGAAACTCGGGGTCGAGAAGTGCAATGTTCGCGCATCCTGGGTCGCACCGAACCGCGAACGCTGTTCGGCAGCAAGCGCTTCCAGTCCACGATGCGATACCGTCACCCCCTTGGGGAGTCCGGTGGAACCCGAAGTGTAGATCACGTATGCGGGATTGTCGGGCCGGATCGGGTGCACCCGATGGACGTCGGAGATGGAGCGCACGGACAGCCGTGCAAGTCGGCCACGGAACTCAGCGTCGTCGATTGCTATCCAGGAAATCGAATCCGGCAAACGATGAAGTTCGGAAACGACCGTGAGCCCCAGTACGGCGCCGGAATCGTTCAGCATGAAGCGAACACGTTCACCCGGATAGGTCGGATCCACCGGCACGAATGCCGCGCCGGCTTTGGTCACCGCCAACATCGCGACAACCGATTCGATCGAACGCGTCAAACCCAGCGCCACACTGTTTTCCGGACCGATGCCGTGGTCGATCAAGACTCGGGCCAACTTCGACGAACGATCGTCGAGTTCTCGATACGTCAACTCGCCATCGAGATACGACAGGGCCACGCCGTCGGAGTGTGTGCGCGCCGCACCGTCGAACAGTTCGGCCAGGGTGCGGTGCGAAGCGCGAGGGTCACTGCGGACAGGCTGCATCGCGGATCGCTCGTCGTCGGACAAGATGTCGATGTCGCCGACCATCATTGCCGGATCTGTGGTGACGGATTCCAGGACGCGCGCGAACCGCAAACCGAGGCCACGTGCCGTCTCGGCGTCGAACAGGTCGGTGGCAAACGCGAGCGTCACCGTGATTCCGGACGGCGTACCCACCTCGTCGAACAGTTCGACTGCAGACACTCCGAGATCGAAGCGGCCGAGGTCGGGAGGGTGCTCGTCAGCGCTGGCGACGGACTCGAACGTCACCTGTATCACCGGCGCATACGCAGGTACATCCTCCACCTCGAGCGACTGCGCCACCTGCTCGAGCCGTATCCCACTGTGCGGCAGCGCATTACTTCGGACCTCGACGACACTGCCCACGAGCGCCGTGAACGGCGTCTCCAGATCGATGCGACTCCGGATGGCAACGATGTTCGTGTCGGATCCCGTCGGCGTACCGATTACCACGTCCGAAGCCCCGGACAATCGGCTCACCACTAGCGCGAAGCCCGTATGTAGGACCGCGCGTGTGTCCGTCCCGAGATCACTTGCCATTTCTGTAATCCGCGCGTGGGTGTCTGCGGCGATCACGACCTCAACCTGTGCACTGTCCAGCGATTGCGTTGCAGGCCTTGGTCGATCGAAGGGAAGTTGCAAAAGTTCGGGCGCCCCGGTGAGCTCATGTCTCCAATACTCGAGGTGCCGCACTTCGCGTTGTCGTCGCTCGCCCTCCCGGGCCGTCGGGCCGTGAATGTCTGCGAGCTCGGCACCGGAATCAGATGCGATCAACTCTTCCAGCAAGCCGACAAAATTCCGGTGGTGCTCGCGTAAACCCGCCTCCTCGTATCGGATCGGGTTTGCCCGGAAGTCGACACGCAGCCTGTCGCCGCTCGGATACACGTTGACCAGAAGGTCTTCCACCGGCCCGGAGGTGACGATGTGATACTCCCCAACCACCTCGCCCAACTGCACCTCCTGGCGAAACAGCATGACGTTGACCATGGGCCCGGCATATGAGTCTTCGCCTTCCAGACCGCTCGTCACGCCTGCGTCCCGACGGATGTCGTCGAGGCTGCAGCGCTGGTGCCGCAATGCACCCATGAGCTCATGCTGGACCTGGGCGAAGAGTTCACCGACGGTGTCGACGGCGGCGACACTGATGAGCAGCGGCGCGACGTTCACCATCATGCCGCCCGAGTCCCGCAACACCGCCGTAGTCCGTCCGGACATCGGAACATGAATCTGGACAGTCTCTTTCGCCGTCATTCGCGAGAGGTACAACGCGAGCGCAGCGACGACCGTTGCAGCGTGGTTCTCGGATTCGTGGAGAAGGGCACAGCTCCGGTCCGACATCAGTGTGCTTTCGAGTCGGCTCTCGATGTGTGCGGGCCCAGAAGCCTCCGCCAAGCTGGATCCGGCACCGACTGTATTGCGCCCTGCCCAGTACTCACGATCGGCAGCGAATCGATCCGACTGTCTGTACCGCTCGTCGATGTCGTACAGCGTGCGCAGTGTCGCGGCACGACTCGGCTGCAGATCTTTTCTCGCCGCCGAGGCCGAGTACCGATGCGCAATGCGGTTCATCATGGTCATGGCACCGAAACCGTCGAGCGCGACATGATGGATACGGCTGTACCACAGATAGTGCGCGTCACCCACGCGCAGCACAGCGGTCGCGACGATTCCGTCGACTGCCAGGTCGAGCGGCGTCCGGCAATCTCGACGCATCCACTCGAGCGCAGCCTCGAAGGGATCCTCGGTCCAGCGGAAGTCGACCAAACCGACCGAGATTTCGGCCTTCTCGTCCACGTACTGCATCGGCTGACCATCAACCTCGATGACTTTGAGCATGGGAGATTGAAACTCGTAAGCACCTGCCCGCGTTTCGCGATCCAGTAATTCGACGTCGAGTTCGCCGCGCAACTCCACGTAGTGCGCTATCAGAATCGGGACTTCGGGATCGAATTGCTGAGCGAACCAGGTTGCCCGTTGGGCGGCCGAGAGCGGAAAGAGGGTCTCATCAAAAGGGTCGGTCCGTCTTACCTCGAAGGGTTTCACAGCGCCCCGCCCCGCATGATCTCCGCGGCCGCCGAGTGCGTAGCCGCGTCCGAATCAACAGCGCGAAAGCAAGAGGCTGATCGCGCCTCTCAAGCAGTCGTACCCAGAATCGGCAAGCACATGCACGGACCACCAGGCGATGTCACGTACGTATCGCCCATGTTTCACGTGCCCGATATGCACTAAAAGTGTGAATGTGTCCCGTCACCTCGGTAATGTCCCACTCCGAGACGACACATCCCCCGAGGGGAGCAGGCGCATGGACATCACCACCATTACCGACGTGATACGCCGACCACCGGATCGCCCAGGGGACGTGTGGCGTCCCGGCGACGCCTGGCTCGCGGGAGGAACGTGGCTGTTCTCAGCGGAACAACCCGACACACGTCGACTCGTCGACCTCACCGCGCTCGGGTGGACACCACTGGAGGTCGGCGCGACTCATTTCAGTGTCGGAGCTACGTGCACCGTTGCCGAACTGTATGCGTTTGTCCCGCCGGACAATTGGGGTGCGAGTCCACTTATTCGCGTCAGCTGCGAGTACTTCCTCTCGTCTTTCAAGGTGTGGAATTCGGCCACCGTAGGCGGGAACATCTGTATGTCGCTTCCCGCCGGACCGATGATCACCCTGGCAGTTGCACTCGAGGCTACTTTCACGCTGTGGGCCACCGCCGGAACAGTGAGGACCGTCGACGCGTGCGACTTCGTGACCGGTGACCACCAGAATGTCCTGGAGCCGGGCGAAGTTCTTCGGAGCATCGAGTTCCCGGTGCACGCGCTCACCAAACGCCACGCCCACCGCCGCTTCAGTCTCACGCACCTCGGCCGTTCGACGATCTTCATGATCGCGACGCAGACTCCGGGAGCCGACGACTTTCACGTCACCATCACCGCCGGCACTACGCATCCGATACGGCTGACGTTCGACACGATGCCGGACGAGCACTCTCTGCGACGAGCTGTCGACTCCATTTCGGCCGACAGTTGGTTCGACGATCCCAACGGAACCCCCGACCACCGCCTGCACCTCGCCCGTCACTACGCCGACGAGCTCCGAATCGAACTCACGGGGAGCCAGTCATGAGCTACACGGTGAACGACCGGAAGTTCGACGAGGAACCGTTCCCGGGACAGTGTCTCCGGACGTTTCTTCGACACCTCGGACACCACGGGGTGAAGAAGGGTTGCGACGGCGGGGACTGCGGGGCGTGCACAGTGTGGCTCGACGGAGCGCCGATACACAGCTGCATCACGCCCGCCTTTCGCGCCGACGGTCGCGCGGTGACCACGATCGAGGGACTCGGTACGCCCGAAGATCTCCATCCGATTCAGCAACAGTTCCGGGATGCACCCGGCTTTCAGTGTGGGTTCTGCACCGCCGGAATGATCATGACCTCCGCGGCGCTCACCGACGCGCAGAAAGAAGACTTGCCGCGAGCGCTCAAGGGAAACCTGTGCCGCTGCACCGGTTACCGATCCATCGAAGACGCGGTCAACGGTGTCGGCGCTGTCGAAGTTGCCCTCCCCGGACAGGCGGTCGGGACCAGCGTCGGGGCGCCGGCGGCCACCGACGTCGTGACCGGCCGAGCCGAATACACTATGGACACCGCGATCGACGGCATGCTGCACCTGAAAGTGCTGCACTCGCCCCACGCGCATGCACGCATCACCTCCATCGACACCACCGAGGCGCTCGCCGTCCCCGGTGTCCATCGCGTGTACACCTGGAAAGACGTGCCGCGCAAGCTCTTTACAACGGCAATTCATACCGACCACCTTGTTGATCCGGACGACACGTACATCCTCGACAACGTCGTGCGGTTCGTGGGTCAGCGGGTGGTGGCCGTCCTCGCCGACTCCGTCGTCGCTGCGGAAGAAGGCCGTCGGAAGGTGAAGGTCGATTACGAGATCCTGCCTTCCGTGTTCGATCCGGAAGAGGCCATGGCCGACGGCGCTCCAGCCCTGCACGGATCCGACGATCCCTTTGTTCGAGATCCCGAGCACAACATCCTGCTCGAACTTCACGGTCACGTGGGCGACGTCGAGGCCGGGTTCGCCGAGGCCGACGTCATCCACGAAGGCACCTACTTCTCGCCGCGAGTGCAGCACGCACATCTCGAGACGCACGGTTCGATTTCATGGATGGAAGACGGACGCCTTCACGTTCGCACGAGTTCGCAGTCCCCCTCCATCGCCAAGGTCAAACTCGCCCATCTCTTCGACCTCCGCCCGGATCAGCTGCGCGTGTTCTGCAAACGCGTGGGCGGCGGGTTCGGAGGAAAACAGGAAGTGATCAGCGAAGATCTGGTGGCGCTCGCCACCCTGGACACCGGTCGTCCCGTCTGCCTCGAATTCACCCGAGAAGAAGAGTTCACCACCGCGTCACCGCGTCATCCGATGAAACTCACAATCAAGCTCGGAGCAAAGTCGGACGGGACACTCACCGCGTTCCACTATCGCAACGTCTCGAACACCGGTGCATACGGAAACCACGGCGGAGAGACACTCTTTGCCGGCGGCGCGGCAGTCTCGCTCTATCGCTGTGCGAACAAGAAGTTCGATGCGTATTCCGTGTACACCAATAACGTCCCGAGCGGCGCTTTGCGTGGGTACGGGATGACTCAACCGGCCTTTGCCGTGGAATCGGCCATGACCGAATTGGCCATCGCGCTGAACATGGATCCGCTCGAACTGCGTCGACGCAATATCGTCCGACCTGGCGATTCACTCGTCGCACTCGAAGACGGCCCAGACGACGTGATCTTCACCGAAGACGGACTGGGGCAATGCGTCGATCTGATCGACGCAGCGTTGAAGCGCCAACCGGTTCCCTCGCTCGGAGACGATTGGCTGATCGGCACCGGTACTGCCAGTTCACTACATGAGACCGCGCCACCCACCGAGCACATTTCCGAGGCTTGGCTCACCCTCGGCGAAGACTGTGTATACGAACTTGCTATCGGCACAGTCGAATTCGGTGAGGGAACTTCTACGGCCCACGTGCAGATCGCCGCAAATCAGCTGGGCACAACACCGTCACGTGTACGAATCATTCAGTCGGACACCGACCGAACCGGTTTCGACACAGGCGCTTTCGCCAGCGCCGGCCTGTTTGTCGCTGGGAACGCGGTACTCCGCGCGTCGAATGCGCTCCGCGATCGACTACTGGCCTTCGCCGCACATCACACCGGCGTCTCGATTGACCTGTGCTCGATGGACGACGACAAGATCGTCTGCGGTAGTACTCGATTAACACTGCAAGAGTTACTCGAGGCTGCACGCCCGCGCGGGATCCGATTCACCGAAGCACGGAAAGCGTACGGGTCGCCGCGCAGCGTGGTCTCCAACACTCATGGCTTCCGGATCGCCGTCCATCGCATCACCGGCGAGATCCGCATCCTCTACAGTGTCCAAGCCACCGACGCTGGGGTGATCATCAATCCGGCGCAGGTGCGGGGACAGATCGAAGGTGGCGTCGCCCAGGGCATCGGCTTCGCACTCACCGAGAACTTCCACGTAGACGCAAACGGCGCGATGACGAACCCGAATCTACGTAACTACCGGATCCCGACCTATGCAGATGTCCCACGCACCGAGGTGATCCTCGTCGAGTCATCAGACTCCGTCGGCCCACTCCGCTCCAAGGGCATGGCGGAGTGCTGCATCAATCCGGTTGCCCCTGCTTTGGCGAACGCACTGCAGGATGCCACCGGGTCACGATTCCGGTCACTACCGCTCACCCCGGAACGCATCTACTCAGGCCTGAACCGATGACCGCGAACACATCGGCGGACAGCGCCGCTACGGTCATCATCGGCCAGCGAGTGCGTGCCGGACTGGAGAAAGAATTCGAGGTCTGGCAGAAAGATCTCAACCGGGCGGCCGCAGATTATGCAGGCTTCCTCGGGGCAGAAATCGCGGCTCCGACGCCCACCCAACCTGATTGGGTGATCGTGTACCGATTCGACTCCATCGCTCATGTTCAAGCGTGGATCAACAGCGCGACGAGGCAGGACTACCTCGACAGCGGTCGTCAGTTCTTCGACGGCCCGGCCACGCAGCAGGTAGTGAGCGGCGGGATCAGGCCTCCGGACCCACTGCTGACTGTCGTAGTGACGCACCGAGTAGGTGACGACAGTATCGACGAGTTCCTTGCCTGGCAGGATCGCCTTCGGGAGGTGGAGAGTGCTTTCGACGGATTCCGCGGCACCGAACTGTTTCGCCCAGTCGACGGTGTGCAGGATGAGTGGACCCTGCTGTATCGCTTCGACAATGCTGCCCATCTCGACACGTGGCTGACTTCCCCTGAGCGACAACAGCTTCTCGCCGAGGGTCGCAAGTTCCACGACTTCGAACTGCGAACCGTGGACAATTCGTTCGGCAGTTGGTTTGCCTTCGACGAGAACGGAAACGAGGCCCCTCCACCTTCGGAGACAAAAACCTCGATCGCGGTCTGGGTCGGTCTCTACCCGACTGTCGTCTTGCTAACTTTGGCGCTGTCACCGCTGAAGCTGCCACTCTGGCTCGGATTGTTGATCGGCAACCTGTTGTCGAGCTTCATCATGAGTTTCTTCACGATGCCGTACTACGTGAATCGGCTCCTGCACCGTTGGCTGCGTCCACCTCCAGGGATTCCTGTCGCAAAAACCAACGCGCAAGGGGTGGCGATCGTCGCTGCGGTGACCTTGTTCTGGGTGGTCGTCTTCTATCTGGTGACTACTCAGTTCTGGTCGCTGCCCTGAGCTCTCCAGAACGCGAAATGCCAGCGCATGTACCGGGGCATGATTCTTCCCCGGTGCATACGCTGGCATTTCCAGTTATGCCCGTTCAGGCGGCCGTCGGCGGGCTGTTCCCGCCGATCGGCTGCTGATACGGATCAACCGACATCGGCGGATAGAACACCGACTTCCGATCCGGTCCGATCTCCACCCGCCACTCCGTGTGGTGCAGTGTCCGATGATGATGACCGCACAACAAGATCAGATTGTCGAGATCTGTTGGGCCACCATCGTTCCAGTGAACAATATGATGAGCATCGCACCACCCCGACGGAGTCCCGCACCCCGGAAACGCGCACCCACCATCACGAACCGCCAACGCACGCCGCTGCGGCACCGTCGCCGTTCTCGCTTCCTTACCGCACTCGAGCGGAACACCATTCTCATCCAACAAAATCCGGGTGACCGTGCAGTCGCACGCCAACATCCGGGCAGTGTCGATACTGATCGGACCCACCCAATCCGTCCACGCGAACCCGAGTTCCTCAGTGGACGGCAGGAGGTCTTTCAAAGCTTGCAGGTCCGTCATGTCTTTCGCGCTGGCGGTGACCGTGATGTGTGGTTTCACTCCGCCCTCGATTGGACCCAACCCCGCCCGCTCGTAGCGGCGCAGCAGTTCGCAGAACCCGTCCGCCCGGCGTAAAGCAGGCGTGCGGGTGTCCTTGACGCCGTCCTTCTCCGGCGTCGGAGCGGACAGGCTCGACAGCAACGTGATCAGACGGGCCCCGTTGACCGCATCCAGATCACCCTTCACAGACACACGCCCGTACAGGCCCTTCGAGGCGTAAAACTCGTTACGCTCCGAATCCTCCCCGACCGGAACGCCGTCCTCACGCTTGCCGTACTGCTTCTCGATCCGCCGAATCGCTGCCCGCACCGCATCACAATCGGCAATGTTCTTCGACGCCAACCGAAGCAGAATCCCGCGAGCCTTGTCCACATCCGCCGGCGTCATGTTCTTCGGCGGATGCTGACAAAACGACGCCACCTGACGTGCCTTCAACGCATCCACGTCACCGCGGTGAAACGCATCCGCGACAACAGGTTCGAGCATCAACAACCGCGCCAACCCGACCAGCAGACTGCACTCACCGATCTCCAGATTCGTCGAACCATGCAACCACTGCGCGATCGCCCGAAAACCCTTACCCCCGAGAACCTCCCGGGAAAACATCTCCACGATCAACAACACCAACCGCGACTCCAACTCGTGCCGGACACGCACCAGATCCAGAACCTCACCCTTGAGGCCCTCACCATCCAGTTGCCATGCTTCCCGACTGTCCATACTCAAAGTCTAATCGAACATACTTTCGATAGCCAGAGACATAACGGACAGGTTTCAAGAAACATCGAACTCGAGACCGGTTGATATGTAACTACTTTCAGAAAATCTCAAAACCTGATCATCGAGCACCGAGCGGCAGAACTCCCCCGCCGACGGGATAGGGCGGAAGCGTTCCTACAAGCGTCGGTGTCAATGTGGTCGCAGACGGATCGGCACGACCGAGAGTGAATTTCCGAACTTCGGCACCCGTTCCGTTGCTGCCGCTGACGAGGAGATCCGCGCCGGTAGTCGTGCTCGTCGTGGCCACTCCCACACCCGACCCTGGAGCGGTGAACGGGTCGAAAGCTGCAACCTCCCGAAATGCCACGTCCGTCGAATGGTGATCTGGACTCTCGAGGTACATCTCGGGTGCACCGTCGAGCCTGGATCCACTCGAAAAGACGCGGATTGATCCTTCTCCTCCGAGCATGCCTGCCACTATCGACTTTGCGCCACCCTCGGCGCCGGCCACCCAACCCGTCGACAGAGACACCCCGTCGCGGTAGCCCTGGCCGAAGGCCAAGAACTGTGATGTCGTTACCGGACCATCCGTATGACCTGCGTGTTCATCGGAGTCGCCCTCCGCAGCGGCCGTCGGTTCGTACAGGTCGTAGCGGAACGTCTTGATCAACGGCTCCTCGCCCGCACCGGGTGCTGTCACGATGCTCGCTCGACCGGAGTGACTGTCAACCATTCCGGTTGCGAACGTGACTCCGCTACTCGATCCCGGGTACGGCGAGAACGAACCGAATTCTGCGGGTGCGGACCTCTTGTCCGCCGGAAGGTCGGTGGAGTAAATCTTGACCTGCGACTCCATCCCCGGGCCCGACGCAACGATGATGTTGTCCGCCAATGCGTTTCCGTCGATATCGACGCCGCCGACGTTCACTCCACCGCGGAAACCCACATCGAAGGGCGCAAATCTTGCCAACTCGTCGGCGAACGGCACGCCGCCGACTGCGTTGTACGCCACCACTTCCGGAGCCGAGCCTGCCCCTGTTCCAGCGACCAGATCAAGCACCATGTCTCCGTTCACGTCCGCCATCGCCACACTCGGGGTGCCTTCGAACGACGGGAAGGGCGTCACAGCGGTGATCAGTTTGTCGCCGTTGGCATCGAATATCTGCACCTTGGCGGGCACGCCGGCCGAACCAGGTATCGCGACGGCATACGTCGATACCTCGGGAATCACGTTGACGGTAGCCATCAAACCGTTGTCCTCGTGATTGAGTCGGTGGCAGTGAATCACAAAGGTTCCGGTGTACTCGGTGAACTTCGTTCGCAACGTCACTGACGCAGGCTCGAGAGCATTCTCATTCTCGTCAGTCACCGGAGCAGGCACGTTCACATTGTCGATCCCCCAGGGCTGAACCCCCGTCCTCGTCCCTGCGACGGGATCAACGACTTCCATCACTTGGAAGTCGTTCACGTGAATATGCATCGGGTGTTCGTCGTTGTTGAGGTTCGTGATCTTCCATTCTTCAACGGAATTCAGCCGCGGTTGAATCAGCGGGATGTTGGGGAACGTGTTGTCGGCGAATTCGTAGGTGAAGGCCTTCGGATCGCTGTTGCTGGCCTTCTCGTTTCCGAACCCACCGGACACTGTGAGGTTGCGGGTCACGTCGGGCGTCATCGCTGCTGTATCCACGAACGAGGTGTAGGTATCGAGCTTCTGTCCGAACTCGAAGGGAGTCGTCTTCCCTTCGCCCTCGTCTGGCGTCGCGCGGATCAACTGCTGAGTCGGGAACGTGAAGAATCCGTCCGCGTAACTGATCACCGACGGGTCGACGGTGACGGTTCCGAGTTCGGCGGGCGGATTGTCGGTACCGTTGTTGGTATAGAGAATTCCCGGATTGCTCACCGGTTTCGCACCTTCCAGCGGTGGCATCTCCAGCACCAGATCGCCGGACTCCGGCATCGTCACGGCGATTGCATAGCGCGAGGCCGGCGGAATCACCAGCCTGGTTCCGTCCCCGTCCACGGGTGGCCTGACCTCGTCGAACGGGTTTCCGTCCTGCCCCACGATTGCGAACTTCGGATGGGTGCCGGTTGCGGTTTCCGTCAACGTAACCGGCATGTAGGCAAAGTCGCTGATGTTGGCAAGCACCCAGATCTCGGTCTGCCCCGGCTTCAGTTTCAGCGACGGCTGGAACTGACCGTTCACGGTGTACTGCACATCGCGTTGGTTGTCCGGCAGTGAGGGATCGGCCGGAACACTCGTCGATTCACCCACGAAGCTCTGCAGATTGCCTGGAACGAATTGATTCTGTCCACGATGATTGGCCGGGGACAACGGTCCCGCGTACCAGTTGGTGAAATACTGCGCGCCCTCGGTAGTGTCCGAGAAATTCACCGGAGCAAGGCTCGGACGGTACGTCCCGTCGGCTAATTCCGTACCGGCGGGTGGCGTCAACGTACTGACGAATTGGGGCCAGTTCGCGTCGTTGAGCTGTCGGCCCTTTCCTTTGCGGTCGAATACGAAGTTGTACTGCAGTGCCATATCGCGAATCGGAACGTCGTTTGCCGTCACGACAGGCAAATTTCCGTCCGGCCGGCCGATTTCAAGGAGCCCGGCCAAGCCCATGTACGTCTGCTGGGCGGTGAGGGTGTGCCGGTGACTGTGGTACCAGTAGAGACCGTTCGGCATCGTCCCCGGAATCGCGTAGTCGTACACGTTTCCCTGGCCGGCGGGAATGTTGAGCAACACGTTGTCCGCATTGCCGTCCGGACTCACGTGCACTCCGTGCGTGTGCAGATTCAGCGGAGCCGACGTCAGCGCCGGCGGATAGATCGGCACGTCCCCGCCCGCCGGTGTGAATGCCGGATCGTAGAAGTCCTCGATCGTGAGATCCTGCAAATCGTTGTCGTAATGAATGATCAATCGCTCTCCGGGATTGGCGCGGAGAGTCGGCGCCGGATAGACGTCACTCGCCGAGGTCGATCCGTCCGACGCCGTACCGCGGATGACCTCGTACCCGAAGAGCAGAAAATTCGACACAGGCGCCGAAGCGGTATCGAGCGGAATCACTCCCTGATGAGCGGACAAGCGCACCTCGAGAACACCATCTCGGCTACTCAGTTTCACCGGCTCCCGGTAGTCGACGGCGGTTCCGTCCGAGCCGTAGTTCGCGCCCACCTCGGGCGCCGATTCAGCGGACGTACACGCGGCCAACGCCATCGTCATGGACACCACTACTGCTGCGGCTAACGACTTTCCTCGCAGTGCGATCACTGGTTTCCCCGTTCCATGGTGGCGTGAGATACGTCCGATCAGCGCTCATCAGCCTATCGAGAAAACATCGGCTGAACAGTACATTCACGACAAATTGCCCACCTAGTGCCCGCTCGAGCGCTGCACCTTGCAAGCAGTCTCAGCAAACCGATCAGAAATCGAGAAGCACAGCCACTGGGCCCGCAATTACGTTGAAACACATGAACACACCACAGAAGTCCACTTCCGACCACACGTCGTCAATCCACACATCAGCAGGGAGCGCCCAGATGACCACCGCGCAATCCGTGATCCTCGACGTACCCGACCTCGTCGCAGCCGAAGCCTTCTACAACGCTCTCGGCGTCGGAGATCGAATCCAGCTACGCGAATCGAACGAACCGACAACCGGGTTTCGTGGGTACACCCTTTCGCTCGTCGTCTCCCAACCGAACATCGTCGACGCTTTCGTCGGCGCCGCACTCGCAGCCGGTGCCGCCGTCTTGAAGCCGGTGAAGAAATCCCTCTGGGGATACGGCGGAGTCCTTCAGGCTCCGGACGGTTCGATCTGGAAGATCGCCACGTCGTCGAAGAAGAACAATGAACCCGCCACCCGCACAATCGACAGCCTCGTGCTGCTGCTCGGCGCCGAAGACGTCAAGGCCAGCAAGCAGTTCTACCTCGACCACGGCCTCGAGGTGTCGAAGAGCTTCGGCCGCAAGTACGTCGAATTCACCAGCGCAGCAAACAATGTCACGCTGGCACTGTACGGCCGAGGCGCCCTGGCAAAGGACGCCGGGCTCGCTCCCGAGGGCACCGGATCGCACCGAATCACCATCACCGGTGCGTCCGAACCCTTCGCGGATCCTGACGGTTTCGCCTGGGAAAGCACCAATTCCTGACACAGGTGGTGTCTCGAGAACACGCCCGCCCGACTCAGGACATCCGACGAATCCTCTCCAAGTTGTGCGCCATCAACGGACCAACGGTCTCGAGAGCGGCGGGCGAGGTGATGTCCCAGTGAGTGCACTCGACGGGGTGATTCACGATATCCCCGCTGACATACGCACGCCATGAATCGACTCCACGGTTCAGCCATGGATCATCCAGCGCTGCAGTGAAATACAGCACGTCGCCATCGAAGATCCCCGGCTGGTGAGCCTGCATCAACGTGTCGTTGTGCCGGGCCGCGAAGACAAGCCTGCCGACATCTTCCGAAGTCAACTCGCCCATGGCGTGCGCGAACTCGAGTCCCATGTCCGCGTCGTCGTCAGCGTCCGAACCTTCACCGTCTTCAGCGGCATGGGCGAAGCTGTCCAGCATCACCAACGAATCGACCGACTCGCCCGCTGCCTGCAATAGCACCGCCATCGAGTGTGCGATCACGCCACCGAGCGACCAACCGGCAAGGTGATACGGACCTTCAGGCTGGATTTTTCGAACTTCCTCGAGGTACCTGGCGGCGGTGAACTCGATGGACTCCGGCAGCGGATCCGCGGACGAGACTGCTGGAGTTTGGATCCCGTACATCGGAGTCGCCGAATCGATGTACGGCGCCAAGCCGGCATAGCTCCAGGCCAGGCCGACGATCGGATGGACGAAGAACACAGGCGGCCGATCACCGGTCGTCCGAATCGGGAACACGACGTCCAGCGCGCCGGAAGATTCTTGTCCGGAGTCGACACGAATCGCAATCGACGCCGGAGTCGGCTCGGTCATCAACCACTGCAATGGGATCTCGCGAGCAAACGACATCCGCAGTTTGGTCACTACTCGCATCGCCGACAGTGAGTTGCCACCGAGTTCGAAGAAGTTGTCGTCGGCGCCGACGCCAGCAATCGCGAGGACCTCCGAGAAGGCAGTGGCCACAGCGATTTCCGCAGGCGTGCTCGGCTCCCGATACACAATCTTCGACGCAAAATCAGGGGTCGGCAATGCCTTCTCGTCGACCTTTCCTGTCGGTGTCGTCGGCACCTTGTCGATGAAGACGACAGCGCTAGGGATCATGTGACGTGGCAAGAACTCGGAGACAAAGGCGACGACCTGACTCACCTCCGGCGCAGTCCCCGGCGTCGGCACGACGTACGCGACCAACGCGGTGTCCCCGGACGGTGTCCTCTTGCCGCGGGTCATGGCCACATCCACGTCCGGGTGTGCGTGCAGCGCCGCGTCGATCTCCCCGAGTTCGATGCGATGACCACGAATTTTGACCTGAGTGTCGGTCCTGCCCCGGTACTCGATGGTGAGTTCGGGTGTCCAGGCGGCAATGTCGCCCGTGCGATACAGACGATCACCCGGCCGGCCGTGCGGGTTGGCAACAAACCGGGTTGCCGTGAGCACGGACTGGTCATGGTATCCCCGGGCGAGAGCTGGCCCGGACACGTACAGTTCGCCCGGCGTCCCGATCGGCACCGGGAGCAGTCGCGAGTCGAGGATCAGAGTGTCGAATCCACGCACGGGTGATCCGATCGTGACTGGTTTGCCCGCGACGAGATCACCGACGGTGGAGATGTCGGTTGCCTCGGTAGGCCCGTACCCGTTGAGCATGGTTCGACCACGCTGCCAACGGTTCACCAGTTCGGCAGATACCGCTTCCCCGCCCACACCGAGAACCCGAAGCTCTTCGAGCCCTTCCGGTTCCATCGACGTCAACATCGCCGGAGTGATCAGTGCGTGAGTGACCCGACGTCCGATCATGAACCGAGACAACTCTTCTCCGCCCAGGATGGTAGGCGGTGTGACGACCAGAGTCGCCGCCGCGGAGAGCGCCGACATCATTTCACCCACCGACATGTCGAAGCTCGGCGAGGTGTTGTGCAGGAATCGTGAGTGCGAGTCGACGCGATAGTGCTCACGACGCTCGGCGGCAAGATTCGCGAGACCACCATGCGTGACCACGACGCCCTTCGGTTTGCCCGTGGATCCGGACGTGTAGATCATGTAGGCCGGATTGTCGATGCGAGCCGCTCCCGCGATACTCGACTCGGGTAGCTCTTGGATCGCGGTTTCGAGTGCGTCCAGATCGAGCCAGCGCACCGAATCGGGAAGTTGATTCCCACCTCGGCTGATGCCGATGACAGCACCGGAGTCTGTGATCATGTGTTCGATCCGCTCAACCGGATAGTCAGGATCGACGGGCAAGTAGGCGGCGCCGGTCTTCGTCACTGCCCACACCGACATCACGGACGCTGCCGATCGCCGGAGTGCCACTGCTACAAAGGTTTCCGGACCGACTCCGTGATCGAGCAGGATGGAAGCAAGGCGGTTCGACCAGGCGTCCGCTTCACGGTATGTCCACGCACGCCCGTCGGCCCAGATCGCGATTCCGTCGGGGTTCTGTGTGACGGCGGAAGCGATGAGGTCAGCCAGGGTTGCGCTGGGCGCAGCCGGCAGGCCCGATACCGGGACAAGCAGGCGACGCTCGTCGGGCCCCAGAACATCCAGGATTCCGGCAGCGGTGTCCGGCAACTCCACGAATGCACGCAGGATCCGAAGCATCCTCTCGCGCAGAACCTCGATCGTCGGCGCATCGAAGACATCCTGCTGATACTTGAGCGTGAATGAGATGCCGTCATCAGCGACAACGGTAAGTGTCAACGGATAGTGGGTCGCATCGTCACCGGTGATCGCAGTAACCGTCATGCCGTCGATCGAGCTCGTTGCAGCGATACCTTCCGTATCGACGGGGTACGACTCGAAGACGGTCAACGTGTCGAAGTCAGCGGCATTTCCGACGCTCTTGACGATCTCCGTCAGTCCGAGTTGGTGGTGCTCGAGAAGCGCCGCCTGTTCTGCCTGCAGCCGTGAGAGCAAGGAACGCAAAGACTCCGCGGGGTCGATCGTGACCCGGACGGGCAGCGTGTTGATGAACAGGCCGACCATCGACTCGACATGATCGAGCTCGGGAGGACGACCCGACACGGTTGCACCGAACACGACATCCGTTCGACCCAGCTGGCGCGCCAGCAGAATTCCCCAACCGGCCTGCATCATGGTGTTCAATGTGACGCCGTTGTCGGCGCTGAAGGCACCGAGCTGCTCGGCGAGTTCGGGCTCCACCTGAGTCACAACCGACTCGACGGTGCCGGCACTCGAACCAGCAGACCCTTCCCCGGCGAGCAGGGTCGGCTGCTCGAGCCCGGACAGCGCCTCGGCCCACGCCAACTCGGATTCCGCAGCTTCCCGAAAATTCAACCAGGACAGGTAATTACGATAGGACGCTGCGCGGGGAAGCACCGACTCGTCGCCGTGCGTTGCGTACAGAACCATCAGGTCCTTCATCAGAAGCGGCATCGACCACCCGTCGAGAAGAATGTGGTGCAATGTCACTGCAAGCGCGTGTCGACTGGGATCTCGTGTGATGAGCGTGAACCGAAGCAATGGCGGTGTTGCCAAATCGAAACGCTCGGATCGATCGCGCGCGAGGGTTCGCTCGTAGACAGCTTCGCGCTCACTCGCAGGCTCGGCACCGAGGTCGACCACACGCCACGGGACATCGACCTCACCGAGAACGATTTGCGCGAGTTCGCCGGACAGATCGGCGACAAAGGCGGTCCGTAGGTTGTCGTGACGGTTCAGCAGAGCAGTCACGGCCCGGTTCATTCGTATCGGATCGACAGTTCCTGTCAGCTCCAGAACCATCTGGGTCTGATAAACGTCGGCACTGTTGACGGCGAGCAACGAGTGGAAGGCAAGTCCGTGCTGCAACGGCGACAGTGGCCAAATGTCACTGACCAGCGGATACCGGTCTTCCCAGACATCGATGTCCTCTTGAGAGACCGTCACCAACGGAACGTCGGAAGGCGTCAGGCCTCCCCCAGCACCTCTGCCGACGTGGGAGACCAGGCTCCGCAGCGCGCTCGCCCAGTACTCCGCCAAGCCTCGGACGTCCGCTTCGGTCAGGAGGCGTCCGGCGTAGGAGAACGTCGCGGACAACTCGGCATCACCCGAAATGTCTGTGACTATCGCGTTGATGTCGAGAACTGCGGCGGCAGGCATGTCGGGGTTTCCGGGACCTTCGATGTCACCGACATCCACGGACGGAGTCCACCCCAAATCGGCGAACTCCTCCGGGACGCTGCCGGCAGACACGCGACCGAGGTAGTTGAAACTGATTTGCGGCATGCCGTCCGGCAGTGGTGTACCCGGGTCGCTGCCGGTCATGTCACTGCCGGACATGTCACTGCCGGTCAGATATCGGAGGACCCCGTAGCCGATGCCACGACCGGGCACGGCGAGCAGTTGTTCCTTGACCGACTTCACGGCCCGACCCGCCGCGACGCCGCCGCGCATGGCGTCGTCGATGTCGAGCGCACCGAGTTCGAGGCGCACGGGATAGACGCTGGTGAACCAACCGACGGTACGCGAGAGGTCAGCACCGGGTGCAGTCTGCTCTTCTCGCCCGTGACCTTCCATCTGGATGAGCGTCGATGTGGTGTGCACGCCTCGTTCGCGACGCCACCGAGTGACTGCAAGCGCCAGAGCTGTCAGCAAACCGTCGTTGACGCCGCCACGGAATGCGGCCGGAAGCTCGGTCAGCAGTGCCTGAGTCGTCGACGCGTCGACGCGCACCTCGATGTCGCGGACAGTGGCGACCAGATCGAGCGAGGGGTCGAAGCGCGCCGATCCCAGATCCGGGTCCTCGCCGTCGACGATTGCCCGCCACGTCGGCAGGTCTGCCGTCGCCCCAACTGCACTGTCCTGCAGCGCATGTGCCCAGCGACGCATCGACGTGCCGACAGGTGCCAGCTGCGCCGGCGCACCATTGGAGATCTGTGCCCACGCGGTCATGAAGTCCGGCACCAGGATTCGCCACGACACTCCGTCGACGACCAGATGGTGCATCACGACGAGCAGTCGCCCGGTCGCCTTTTCCGCGTCACCCACCGGCACGAGCCAGACGCACGCGAACATCACACCGCCGCGCGGATCAAGTTCTCGTCGAGCCAGTTCCACTTGGGATCGTGCCAATTCGGTCAAGCTTTCCGCGCTGTCGACGGCAGCGGGATCGAAGTCGACCTTCCGCACACGTGCGGCCACGTCCACGCTTCCGGGCTCGGCCACGTGCAAAGCTTTGCTGTGCAAGGTCGACCGAAGCATGTCGTGGTGATCGACGACGGCGGCCACCGTGGCGACGATCCCCGCCTGATCGACGCCGACTGGCAGATCCAGTGCGATCGACTGTGAGTAGCGATCGAAGTGATCGGTGCTGCCGAGCACCATGCGCATCACCGGCGTCAGCGGCAACTCTCCGACACCGTTGCCCGGCAGTTCGGCAAGTACCATCTGCGCCGGCGCGTCAGATCGCAAAACGACCTGTGCCAGCGCGGCAACGGTCTTCTGTTCGAAGACGTCTCGTGGGGTCATCACGAGACCACGAGCCTTCGCTCGGGAGACCAGTTGGATGGATGCGATGCTGTCGCCGCCGAGCCCGAAGAACGAATCGTCGACGCTCACCGCCTCGACACCGAGCAGGTCTGCGAACAGCGAAGCGAGGATCTCTTCCGTCTCGGACGCGGGTGCTCGATAGCGCACCTTCGACGCGGAGAACGTCGGAGCGGGAAGAGCCTTGCGGTCGAGCTTTCCGTTCACGGTCACCGGTAGAGCGTCCAGCACGACATACGCGTCGGGCACCATCGGTCGTGGCAGCGCGGACTCCAGATAACGCCTTACGGACTCGGTATCGATCACGCGCCCAGCTTGCGGCACCAGGTATGCCGCCAGCCGCTTGCCCAGTGCAGTCTCGACGACAAGCACCACGGATTGCGCGATCTCGTCGCATTGTGTTGCTACCGTCTCGATTTCACCGAGCTCGATGCGTTGACCTCGGATCTTGACCTGACTGTCGATCCGTCCGCGGTACTCGATGGTGAGATCGGCCGTCCAGGCAGCGATGTCGCCGGTCCGGTACATGCGCTGTCCTGGATCACCGTGGGGATCGGCGATGAATCGTGTTGCGGTGAGAATGTGTTGGTTGTGGTAACCGCGAGCCAAAGCGGGCCCCGCCACGTACAGTTCACCAGGCGTACCGATCGGCACCGGTCGCAGTCGAGTGTCCAGGATCAGGGTCCGGAATCCGCGCACAGGTTTACCGACCGTGACAGGTTGTCCCGCTTCGAGGTCTGCAACTGTGGAGATGTCGGTCGCCTCGGTCGGTCCGTAGCCGTTGAGCATCGTTCGCCCTGGCTGCCAACGATCGACCAGTTCAGCGGATACCGCTTCACCGCCCACACCGAGAACGCGAAGATGTTCGTGGTCGTGGGGGGCGATCGTGCTCAGAACGGCCGGGGTGATCAGAGCGTGGGTGACTCGTTGCGAGTCCAACAACTCGGCCAAGTCGTCACCACCGATCGTGGTCACCGGAACGATCACCAATGTTGCTGCAGCAGAGAGCGCGGAGATCATTTCGCCGACAGCCATGTCGAAGCTGGGTGACGCGGTGTGCAGGAACCGGGCGTCGGACGTGATCTGGTAGTGCTCACGCCGTTCGGCCGCCAAGTTGGCGAGACCGGAATGAGTGACAACCACGCCCTTGGGCTTGCCCGTCGAACCCGACGTGTAGATCATGTACGCCGGATTGTCGATCCGCACCGGCGGCCAGCTCGCGCTCGCCGGGGCTGCCGCCAGTTCTTCGGCGATGTCCTCGAGGACCAACCATTCGACGTCGTCGGGTAGGAACTGACGCTGCTCGGCGATCGTCACACCCAACCGCGCTCTAGAATCTTCGAGAATGTGGTCGATGCGATCGGCCGGATAACTCGGGTCGACCGGCAGATATGCGGCACCCGTCTTGGCAACCGCCCAGACTGCGAGGACGGATTCGAGCGATCGCGGAAGAGCCAGCGCCACAAATGTTTCCGGTGTGATGTCGCGTCGCAGCAGGACGTGAGCGAGGCGGGTCGAGAGTTCGTCGGCCTCGGTATAGGTGACGGCGCGGCCATTCCACAGGAAGGCGATCCCCGTTGGATTCGACGAGACCGCAGCAAAAATCAGCTCGGACAGAGTCGCGGGATGCGCCGCCGTAAGTCCTCGCACCGGCACCAGTAGGTTCTGCTCGTCCCGATTCAGAACGTCGATATCCCCGATTACTCTCGCGGGATCCCGCGTCAGCTGCTCGAGCATCATGACGAATCGGTCGGCGAACGACGCAGCCGTGGAACGGTCGAACAAATCCGTCGCGTAGGTCAGCGAGCCACTCACCGCTACCGACTCGGTGTCTGCGCCGCTGGTTGATTCCGTGGTCTCGAACAACGTCAAGGCAAGATCGAATTGAGCTGGAGTGACGTCGAATTCGACGGCGGACACCCGCAGATCAGGAAGCTCGAACGTGGCGTCTTCGATATACTCGTAGGCAAACGTGACTTGGAACAGCGGTGTGTGAGCCTGTGAGCGAACAGGTTGCAGAGCGTCCACCAGTCTCTCGAAAGGCACATCGACGTTGCCGAACGCACTCAGATCTCGGTCACGCACCTGGTCGACCAACTGCGCGAACGTCAGTGCGGGGTCGGCATCCGTTCGCAGGACGACCGTCCCGACGAACATTCCGATGAGATCCTCGAGAGCCGCTTCGCCTCGTCCGGACACAGGCGTGCCGACGACGATGTCGGTGCTCGCCGACACTCTCGCCAACAGTGCCGCATACGCAGCGTGAATCACCATGAACACACTTGCGTTGTGGTGATCGGCGATCTCACGAACGCGATCCATGATCTCGGACGCGATGTCGAATCGAACCATCGCACCGTTCTGGGTGGCCACAGCCGGTCGCGGTCGATCGGCCGGAAGCTCCAGTAGTTCCGGAATACCGTCCAATGTTGATTTCCAGTAATCGATCTGAGTCGATGCGATGCTCTTCGAGTCCGCCTCGTCACCGAGGAGCGCCCGCTGCCACAGCGCAAAGTCGGCATACTGGATCTCCAGCGGCGCCCAGAAGGGGGCCTGGCCGGTCAACCGTGCCGAGTAGGCGATCATGACGTCGCGAGCCAACGGCGTCATGGACACGCCGTCCGCACTGATGTGATGCACCGACATCACCAGTACATGCTCGAATTCCTCGACGCGGTACAACTTCACGCGAATCGGCACGGAAGCCGTGACGTCGAAACCTTCGGACATGACCTCGAGTATGCGAGTGTCGAGGTCGCCACGGTCGACGTCGATCGGGCTCAGATCGAACTCGACGTCCTCGGGTGTCAGGATCACCTGGACGGGGCCGTCGCCGTTGTCGGGGAACACTGTTCGCAGCGACTCATGGCGCGTCAGAACATCACCGAAGGCGCGGCGAAGCGCCGGAACGTCAACGGTGCCGGCGAGTCGGATGGCCAACGGGATGTTGTATGCCGCAGATTCGACATCGTACTGATTGAGGAACCACATCCGATTCTGTGCAAGTGAAAGCGGGATCCGCTCCGGGCGTGTCTGGATCTCGAGGGCAGGCCTGTCGGCACGCTCTGCATTGTCCAGTGCTATAGCAAGTTCCGCCACAGAAGGGTGATCGAACAACGTGCGAAGCGGCAACGCGGTACCGGCGTGTTGGTTGATGCGGCTGACAAGTCTG
>NZ_VBTL01000020.1:0-18884 GCF_013277835.1 Rhodococcus sp. MS13 | reverse complement strand
GGCCTCGACCTTGTACTCGGTCGTGAACGACCTGCGCTTGCGGGACATGAGGACATCCTTCCAGCGGAACCCTCGGTCCCGCTATCTCGGTGTCCACCATCCGAGGTGAACCTCAGTCCTCACACTCAGTGACCAACGGGTACGCTGCGGCGGTCTAGTTCGCAGACACCTCAAGATACCGGCGTTCGAGTTAATTCTCATCCTTGTACAAGTACATCAAGTATTGATTCGCTTCGACCGCGCGATCGAGAACAGGTTCTGGCAGGCCGAGTTCGGTCATCAATACCAGGTAGATCAGGTACTGGGTGCGTTGCAGTAGCAGGAAGAGGTTCCTGGGCTCGCTGTAGCTCTGATCGAGCCCATGTGCGATACCGTTCCGCACATTCATCAGCTCCTTCGCCCAAACTTCGACATCGGGAATGATCTTGGCGACGACTGCTTGCGGTGGCATGGACGCGACATCATTCAATCGGTCGCGGTACCCAATCTCGTTTCGTAGCAAGCCTTCGAATCTCTTTCGGTCCTCGTCTCGCATCCTGCCGATGGCGATCCGAAGCTCGCGAACCATGCTGTCGAAGTCGCGGGTCGGCATCGGTACCGCGTTGGGGTCGGTGAGGCAACGACTCAACGCCTCCGCGGAAACGGCGGCCGTAAGAACCTGTGTCTGCAAGAACCCCGGCTTCGAATATTTCAGGCTGAACAACATGTTCGTCGCACGCACGACACGCCTTCTCACGTCGAGCCAGCGAACAACGAGTTCTTCGAAGGGCATGTCTTGGCACGTGAACAAAAAATCGTGCAGATGGAGTTCCTTCGCGTCAGGTGATGCAGTGACGGTCCGGCGTGCGTACACCGCAGCTTCAGGTGTCTCTTCCCGCGTTAATGTGCCGATCTTGCCGCCATCGATCATATTGGGGTACGTGACCGGTATGGGTTGGCCAACCAGCCGCTGACTGATAACAGCACACGGACGATCGCTGGCCAGGGTCAGCAGATCGACGATGGCCATAGTGACCTCGTGGAATCCGCGGTAAGACCGAGGAGTCTCTGAAGTAATGGTGAGGTTTGCGGCCGTCCTCGAACTAAAGACTGCCTCATCTCGGGTGGCGTAGTAATTGAACGGTGTCGCGTACATGTCGGCTTGGATCGTGAACTCCCCCCACTTCGCAGTGACTGGTTCGGGTGTCGTCACCGTGGCGGATCGTTCTCGGCCATCTTCATTATGCGCGATCTTGTACTCGCCGATCGCCATCCATGTACGGAGATTCTCGATACGGAGACGGCAGGTATCGAACACCTCCGCATCGGCGTCCTCCAGATGGAGGCCCACTAGCGCGTACCGTGCAGAGAGTCGCTGTTCCGTGGGGGTTCCGAAGCCCATGTTGTAGCGCCGGACGAGGCAGTCCAGCAACGTGAAGTCCTTGCCGGCGGTTGTCGCACCGTGGATGACGTCGATACGGGTACGACCCTCACCGACACCGATGGAGCCGTCAGGCAGGGGTGTGTACTGCTGCACATCGAAACCCTCGATCAGTTCGAGTACAACCGATCCGTCCGACGCGATGCTCAGTGTCCCTGGCTGCGTGTTGCTTGCATCGTCACTGCACCACCAGTATCCGGAGAATGTCTGCGAGTTCATCGAATAAGACTTTCACGTATACGTTTCGGCCGATCGATCAGATCGTCGAAAAAACCCGCTCCCAGCATTCCTGTATCTGCCAAACCCGGACCGCAGGACGGGTGCGTGCGATATCGCAGACCATCTCGGTCCACCAGCAATGGCGGCAGAGCCGATATTTGACGGCAACCAATTCGAAGAAATAATTTGCAGTTCATGAATCCGGTTCTCCGGAAATAAGTCCTGAGACCCGCGAGCCAGCACTGTTCGCGGCTTCTCTCTCCCCCCGCGGACTGATATCGATGGGGCTCCAATCCATTGGCCAGACGTGACCTCTTAAAAGGCAGCACGTAGAATCACACGGCGACAGTAATTCGGCGCTGACGGCTGCGCGTCCTACCAATGCCAGTGCAACCTTCTCGAGATTTCGCGCAGCAACGGCGTGCACCGTACGCATCGACTGGTCGGGCCATCGATCTGTTCGGAAAACGTCGCCCTGTTGCAGTCGATGTTTGCGCAAATTATGCGTCGGACTTGCAGGATGAGGCGACTGGGCTGGTTTCAGATTGTCACATCTGCAAGGTGCACGCATCCGGCCGTAACGGCTGTCCACCCGTTTCGACGAAACAGCACATGTCAGACACTGAGCCGAGGTCGACAACGGCGACGCACGAAGACGGATTCCACCTTCGGTCGCATAGACAGAATCAATCGCAAATCCCGCGAGCGAGGCACCACGGAAAGTCGGCCAGAACACCTTTCAATCATCGTTAAGATCGGTACGAATGCACCCTGGCAAACGCCTCGATCAATAACCGTCCCAGTCTTTTGATGCTGCGGACGCACCGGTTCCGGTGCCCAACCACACACTGCCCGCAACGCGCTTTTGCCGAGCAGATCAACCGGTTGAACAGCGACTATGCCGACGCACCCCTTCACCTCGGCTCGAAGCACGAACGAAACATCCTCCGCTTCTGGTGAATTTGCTCTCCAGAAGCCTCGCACATTCTCTCATCCGGTGACGGATTGACTTGCTTCGTGACCGGATGGCGCAGAAGCTGCATTTCGAATTTTCATCGAGTGATTGAGGACTTCCTCCTTGTGTTTCTGAGTCAAGTCCAACATCCCAGCCTCCAAAAGTTCGAGTGCGGTATCCGCGACAGTGCTCGACACAGTACGGAGAGCAGTTAGCACACTTCGCGCTGCAAACTCTGTCACTAGATCCAAGGCATTGCCACGGGCAGTCATAATGGCATCTTTGTCTGGGTCCACGTCCATCTGGAGCGCAGAAAGTAGCAGTCGACTCGCTAGCGGGTCGACTTTCTTCTGGGCGTGCGCGTACTCCCCAATCGCCTGGTTCAGCGCATTCAGTCGCTTCCAACCAGCCGCTTCAAGCCACCGACTGGTGGGCGCTGGTGAATTCTCTAGTCTCTCCGCTTTCCTCGGTTTCTCAACCGTAGCGACAACTCTCGCTGCCTGCTCCAAAGTGCAGCGTAAACAGGCCATCGCGCGGTCGTCGTCTTCCAACCACAACCAGTACGCCGATCGAAGGCTGGACGAGATCAGCTTCAATGCAGCCGAAACAGCACCCGCCGTCCAGATACTCGCTACAGCAGCCAGTTCGGACACCACAATGTAGACGGAGCCGCGACTATCCAATGTGTGCAAGTCAAACGAATCGCCGAGCAGTGCTGCCTCAGTGTCGAGAGCACTGCGGGCGAACTGAGCTGAACTGTATCGATGTGCGTCAAATACCAGCGTGACCATTTCATCATCGCGGTAGAGACGCCCAGCAGGACGGTAACCGGTGCGTATGCCAATGTAGGTCCAATATCGAGCCTCGAGGTATGCGACATTCCGTTTCCGCAGGCCTTCCGTCGGTGTTAGCGGCATAAGGGAGACGAGCGTCGGCGAAACTCCGGACGTCGGAACCGCGGCCCTCTCGACTCCGTGGTCAGAGCTTGTAGATGCCGCCCACCATTCTCGGGACTCAGAAGCGAGATCACGCTCGGAGAATCGGTGGGGCCAACTCTTGTAGTTAGCGAGTCTGTAGGCTTCCGTGTGTTTTCCCGCGCGATGCAGCCCAACTGCGGTCAACATCCCAATCTGGATCAGGCTGAGGCTGATGGCATCGGCAATTGCCTTGATTGGCAGCGCCGATTCCGTCGGCATCTTCCTTGGATCGAGCAACCACTCGGACTCCCATGACGTCACATCGTGGCACTCACGGGCATGCATTATCTCGCTTAGATACCCGTAGACGGCGCCTGGACAAATTTCGGTTCCATCCGAGAGAACGATGTGCTGATGATCGGATCCCGGTTCGTCGGCGCCCGGCTCGTACTCTTCGATACCCGCATCTAGGTCTTGTAAATCAATCTGTGCGTCAGCGACACGAGATTCAGGTGAAAAGGAATCGAAAGCCGTCCAGGACCGTGCGAAGTAGTTCGCGATCGACTCCCCTTCTTCCCTCGAAAGACCAGCTGCTCGAGCGAGTACTATTGTCCAGCGCTCCAACTGCTGCCGTGCAATCGTGGCGGCTCCGACGATTTGGCCCGACAGCAACAATCTGACTGCCGCAATCTGACTGTCGACCCCCCAGGCAAGATCCCGAGGAAACTCCCCCGTGTATTCCACCGGTACTCTATTCAGCGTCATTCCAAGAAGGTGGTGACTTGGATCAAGGATCGCGATAGGTCCCATCGCCTCGATGGCCATCACTCGATACGCCTCGGGCAGTCGCATGAGATTCGTCATCCGGACGTTATGCCTGGCGATCAGCGCTTCAGCGAGACGGTCCGGGCTGCTTCTGGCAACGCGTTCATAGTCCTTCACCGCTGTGCCTACCCGACGCCCACGACGATCAACTTCGTATGCACGCTGAACTTGACGCGAACTGCCCCTGGAACCCATATCGAGGAGCGTAGCCGGCGAATGATTGTTTACCTCCAGTCTTTGCTTCTAGTATCGGGTGTGCTCGGACCGACATTCCAATCAGATGAGAAGTCCATAGTCGTTGTGCACGGGAGCGCCTGGTGTCTGGCGACGACAAGTAGTCATTCAGTCGCACTCACCTCCGGTACATCAGAGACTCACTCACATCGGTGTCTCCAGATTGACAACTGAGCGTTGCACCTTGTGAGTGATTTCACGCAGTTCGCGGACATCAGTTCGCACGAACGTCTAGCGCGAGTTCGCCCGTCCTGCCATTTCGCGGCGGGACGCCTCAGCTTCCATAGCGGTGAATGTCGGTACCTGACCGTGGTCGTACCATGACTTAGTCCAGGCGACAGGTCGATTGCCATGTGACGAACTCTGCAACCACGGCCGATTACCGTAGTTCGATACCTCAGTACGAATTTGGGCAAAATGAGAGGCTACTGTGTCGCCGAAAGAGCAAGCACTATTCATTGGCGTCGGGACCGATCAATACGAAGATCAAACGCTTTCAAACCTGACGCAGTCAGCCCAAGAAGTGAAGCAGATCGCAGAGTTGGTTGGCGATCACTACGACAAGCACCTCCTCACCGACGCAGACCATGCCAAAGTTCAAGACACGCTCAGGGCTGTGAAGGGAAAGTTCTCTGCGGATGGGGGCAGCGTCTTTCTCCTGTGGTCTGGCCATGGAATCCAGGCCACTGCAGGTCGCATTCGTCTATTGGTGGCCGATAGTGGAAGCGATATGGTCGCCGGCTTTGATCCCGAGGACGTCGCAACGCACTGTGTTCTTTCCGGGGCGAACCAGATCCTCTGCGTTCTCGATACCTGCTATTCAGGCTCCGCGCTGGGTATCTCAGTGCAGGTAGATGACCTTTTCCTCCGAAATGGCACGGCGGCCGAATCCACATGGGTAGGTGTTCTCACGTCATGCGCTGCCAATGAGATTGTTCGTGAGCAGACGCTCGGTCCTGCCCTGATCAGACTGCTGTCAACTGGACCGGACCCCGCCGGAAAACATGCCGACTTGCTACGTAGACGTTGGTCCCCGCACAGTGAGTTCATACGCGGCGACGACCTCTGCGACGCACTCCTGAAACAGTGGGATCAGTCCCTTACGGCTGCTCCGCATTTTGCTTCAGCGGGTAGTGCATTGCCGATGCTTCGAAATCCACTGTGGGTGCCAAACGCCGCGCCGGCACTTGTGCAGGAGATCATCGACGGCGCGTCATTCCGCCAGTTCACCGGCCGGACAGAAGAAGTCCGCATCGTCAAGTCGTGGATGCGGGGAAACAAGCCCGGCGTTTTCGTGATCGTGGGATGCCCTGGAAGTGGAAAGACAGCCCTGCTCGGCCACGTCATGGCACAGTTCAACACGCAACCAGTTGATGGACCTATCGATCCGCAATCAACATTGAACAGCCGGAGCTATACGCAGGTCAGTGCTCGCGGACTCGACCACACATCGTTGGCAGCACGGATCGAGCGAGGGCTCGTCGCCTCTGGCGTTTTGGAGGCTCTCACTCATCCTCGAAATGCTCTGGAACTCCTCGGCGCTCTGGAACGGCTGAGCCACTCGGTGAGTGCAGTCCCCCTCGCCCAACTGCCGGTCATCGGGGTGGACGGGCTCAACGAGTCTCCAAGTCATCTTCACGACATCGTCGATCGACTACTGACTCCCATGAGCGAATTCGCGGTTGTCGTCGTGACCACTCGACGCACCGAGGTGACGAACCTGGTGAGCTCGCACAACAACCTCACCGCACGCCAAACTCTTACATCCCAACCTGCGGCATCCACCTTGGATGTGACGGACGTAATCACCTCTCTCGACCGGATACTCGATCTGGATTCGGCACTCCATCGCGCGTCCGGCTGGCTCGCACTCACGCAATCCGTTGAAACGCGCCTATCTGGTGTTTCCGAGACCATGGACGCCACTGCGGTCGCAGCGACGATTCAACAGATGACCGGAGAACAGAACCCGCCGCCGTTCCTCCTGATGGAGCTCATCTGTGACCATCTTGCGAATTCACCCGTTGATACTTTCGGACCCTCATGGCAAACCCAAGTGGAGACTTCAATTGCCGCTACGTTGGATCAGGTTGTGCAGGAGTCAATCTCGGATGGGCACCAGCCTCGCAACGATTCGGTCGACGCAGCACAGCATCTGTTCGAGTCGTTGCAGTGGGGACTCGGCGCTGGTTTTCCCGAGGACCATTGGATCGCGGTCGCGAACGCCACCGATCCGCAGCGAAACTTCGCTCGCGAGGACATCGATTGGTTATTCGCCGCACTCGGAAAATACGTCGTCGAAGATTCCGAACACGGTGTCGCAGTGTACCGCTGCGCGCACCCCCTCATCGCCCAACACTTCCACACAAAAGCGATCGCGAACCAGGATCCCGGCGAAATCGAACTCCGCGTCGCACAAGCGCTGTTCAACACAGCCGACGCGCTGACACCCACTTCCGCAAACCCGGCAGACGCCCACCTCAGCCGTTATCTCTGGAGATACCTCATGCGTGCCGGCGAACCAGGGCTCGCGCTACTGAAGGATCGTCCGGCGCTAGCTGCACAACATTCCGCCGAGCTGGCTTACGCGACCCTCGGTGTATCGATCACTGCACTTGGCTCTGCGGACGTGGCACGAGCGACGCAACTCGCCGAACGGACCATCACGCAGCTGCGGGATAGTGCCCTCCAACATTCTGACCCTGTATACGCGCAGGCGCACGCGCATCTTGCACTCTGCTATCAAACAAGCGGCCAGATCGACCGCGCAGTACGCTCAGCCGGCACTGCTGTTAACGCGTATGCCGATCTTGTTCAACAGGATTCGCAGCTCCTACCCGACTATGCGGCAGCCGTCCATAACCTCGCCACAATGCTCATGGACGCCGGCAGGCCCCGGGCCGCGGTCGACGCCGCCACCCGCGCGGCCGACCTCGAGCGAGAGTTCCTCGACCATGGCGGCAACAACTATTACCGACTCGGTGTCACGCTGAATGTCCTGGCCCTCGCGCACAGCGATGCAAACCACGCCGCCGATGCGGTAACCGCAAGCAAGAACTCCGTCGACGCGCTCCGGCAGGCAGTCGCGCTACGCAATCGAATCCTCGACCGCATCGCATTAGCCGAATCGATCAGCAACCTCGGGGGTCATTTGGCTGCGACCGGTAACGTCCGTGCAGGGCTCTCGGCGGCCGAACAGGGTCTCCAGATTCTCGAGCAAATGGCGACGGAAGACTCCACACTGGAAACCAAGCTGGCCGGGGCCAAGAATGACATGGCCAACCGCTTGATGGAGCTCGGCCAATACGACCGTGCGCTTGCCTTAATGGACGAGGCGATCAATACGCTCCACTCAATCGAGAACCCCAGCGTCAAGGAGCGTATCCAGCTCTTTGGCGCGCTGAACAACTGCTCTGCCATCTTCCTTTCCGCGGGCGCCACTGTGGAAGCCGCCAGGCGAGGGCAAGCTGCAGTACAGCTGGCTCGGACAATCGCTGCTGAGCAGCCGGCTGATAAGGGCTGCCTCGCGATGGCGCTGGACAACTTCGCGAACTGTATGACGCGGCTGAGCGAACACCATGCCGCCATTCAGCTCACGCAAGAGTCGCTGGAGATTTATCGCGAGCTTGCAGCCCGAAACGAAGGTGATGTGGTCAATGTCGCTGGGGTCCTGCTCAATTACGGTGATCGACTTGCGCATATCGGTCGTCCGGAAGAGGCCGTCGTGGCAACCGGAGAGGCCCATGAGTATTACCGCAAACTCTCCACTGCTAATCCCAGGTTTGAAGTGGACGCCGCGCGTACCGTCGCCCAACTAGCCATCCATCAGCTCGCCGCCGGTGATCGAGTGGCTGCAGCATCCACATCAGCGCAGGCAGTACAGCTATGCGACGATATGGTGGTCCGCAAAATCGTCGACGAGAACATCCTTGCCGACGTCCTTACAGATGCACTCATTCAAGCCACCACATGCGCCCTCGATCCGGACCAACTTATTGAATTCGCACAGCGCGCGGTTTCATCCATCGAGGCCGCAGAAATGACGAAATCACCGAAATACGCAATGGCGCTCCGCAATCTTGCTGCGGCATATGGCACAAGAGACGAGGCTGCTGACGGGTACGCATACATCCAACAAGCGGTTGAGGTGCTGACCAAACTCGCCGCGACAGATCGAGCGTTCGAGGTCGAGCTCGCATCCGCGCTGGGAATTCAAGCGCGAATCGAGTTCTCCCTATCCAAGCGCCAACAGGGCGTCCAGACAGCGCTGGGCGCATTGCCCTATTACGAACGCCTTCCGGAACGAACTCCTGCCAACCTCGCCACTTGCGCAGAAGTCCTTGCTTTCCTTGCAACAGAAGGCATTACGTTCGTTCCTCAATTGCCAATCACCACACACGTCGATCGAATGCTCGAGCCATTGAATGGAGTTCAGCGCGCCCAACTGCTCGGCAACATCCTTTCTCGCATGCCAGCTCTCAGTCCACTCAACCCACATTGGATCAGCCGGGGACTCGACGAACTCGGCCATGAAGATGCACGGCTTTACTTCGGCCTCAAAATGCTTGCAAGGCGCAAACGGTCCACGGCGCAGTACTTCTTCGACCACATCTGGGCTCAAGAAACGCACGCTGATCCCCCACCGTGGCTGGTCCTCGACCTGCCCCAGCTGGATACAGCGCTGATGTGGGCATCGTCATCCACTCACCAGGATGGCTACGAATTTCTGCTTACACATGCCTACCTTGTCGAATCCTCCTTCGACCCCATCATGGAGGAGGCCTACCTGGGGATCTACCCCGAGCGAGTTCCCACGCTGAAGGAGATCAGGTCGGTCGCCGCTGTGAGTGGCATCAGGGAGGCTTACCAGAAGCCGCTGGCTGGCGACGTTGCCGACGCATTCGCTGCCGCCGACCTCGATGCACAGCTCGAACTCCTCTTGAGAAATGGAGAGGAACTGCGCTCTGACTTGGTCGAACAACATTTGCGTGACCGCGCGCGTGAGGACGACCAACCTGGGACCATCGCATACTACCTGGTCAAGCTATCCGAAAACGATCTGCATGATGCCGTGATCAGCGCCATTTCCGACCCGGACAAAGCCCAGGAACTCCTCGGACGCATCGCACACGAACACGACCAACCGATGCTCGCTCGGGCCATTCAATTACTTATTACACCGCACTCTTCCCGAGCACCCCATCCCGAAGTTCAGGGACTCGCGGCGTTCTACATGTGCGCCATTCTCATCGACAAGGGGGACCAGGCACAGGCAGCAGACCTCATGATTTCTGTGCGAGAGCTTGTACCTGACCGGATCAGTTCCCTCACTACCGCCGCCGCACGCCTAGGATCGGTCAAACCAGAGTTTCTCCGGCTCATCCCACTCCTCATCGACGCAAATGAGGTCAAATAGCGTGAGTTCCACCGATCTCGTCGTCGTCATCCCGGGAATCATGGGAAGCACCCTCGCGAAGGACGGAAAGCCCTTCTGGTCCAACAAAATTGGCGCGTTATTCGACACAATCTTCCACCACAACCGCAACATCGACTACCTGCGTGTCCCGGAGAGTCTCGGCGATGAGCACCCGGGCGACGGGGTGACTCCGACTGGTCTCATGGGGAACATTCACGTCGTGCCCGGGCTCTGGTCGCCAGTGCAAGGATACGGGGCCCTCGTCGATCGGTTGAGAAAAATCGGCTTCCGCGATCGCACCGACGGACCTTCCGAAGCCCCCAATCTTGTTCTCTTTCCTTATGACTGGCGGCTGTCGAATCGTTTCAATGCGCGCCAACTCAAGACCGTCGTCGAACGCGCACTCCAACGGTGGCGCGAGTCGTCGCCACACAATCGCGATGCACGAGTCACTTTCGTCTGCCACTCGATGGGCGGCCTGATAGCCCGCTGGTTCATCGCCGTCGAGGGCGGCGCCGAGATCACCAACAAGCTCATCACGTTCGGAACACCATATCGGGGGTCTCTCAAAGCGGTTGCGACACTTGCCGACGGTCCCGTTCCCTGGCTCGCCAAAGTCGGTGTCGATCTTCACTCAGCGGTGCGATCACTGCCCTCAGCCCATCAGCTCCTTCCCTCCTACGCCTGCGTTGAACGGGATGGCGAACTTCACCACATCGAAGGGCTGGAGATCCCTGGTGTGCCCACCATGGCTATCGACGACGCCGTAGATTTCTACCACCGCCTCGAGACCGCAGAACTGCAGACCACAAACGCCCCGATGCGTCACGCCATCATCGGCACCAAGCAACCAACCGCCACCTCGGTCGTCGTCGAACACAGACAGCTCGTCGTCCACAACACCCTGAACGGCGTCGACCACGGCGGAGATGGAACCGTACCCGCAGCATCCATCCCGAAGGGCGTGCCACTCGACGACAACACACTTAGACGTGTGGCCGAAAAACACGGCAGCCTCCAAACAAATCGCGCCGCGCTCGACGAGATGGAAGCAATCCTCACTTCACGACCGGTCACGTTCAAAGCATCAGATGACACCAACATTTCCGTCGCAGCACCCGAAATCGTTAGCACCAGAGAGCCTGTGACGATCGGGATCTCCTGTGCACACACTCCGCAAGCTGTCGTCGTATCGGTGACCGATGAACTGGGCACCACACTCTCACGATTCAACCGGGTCATCCGCGAGAGCAATCAGACTGTCGCGATTCCGGCGCTTCCTCCGGGAGGACACATAATTCAGGTGCGGGCCGCTAACAGCAGCCAGGCACTTGGTGTTTCCTCGCCGCTAGTCGTGTGGCCATCGGAATAGCCAGCCGAACGAGTCAATCTTCGTCAGGGCACACCACGGGCACCTAACCTCTCCATTCGGACCGGGGCATCGGCCCCACCGCCGCGCCCGCCAGCTCGGAAGGTCACATCAGCATCCAGGATGGTGATGTCGGTCTAAAGCGGCGACCGCGGTGATCAGTTGTTCGCAAGCCTGCGCGGGCGGGCGACGGCACCCTCGTTGACGAGGTTCACTCTCGCCTGCAGGCACAACTGCGTCACGGCGTCGAAAATTCAGGTCGATGTGCAGTGGAGCCAGACGGCTCGCGGGCACCTGGAATCCGACCGGCAAACAGCCAACAGGTTGTCGATGTTCGAGTCCATCACCGGGTACGCGCACGTTGGACTTGCCAGTCTCCTCGACGAGTTCGTCTCCCGTACCGACTGCTGTGCACTACCGGCGCGGCTTCGTAGCTGACCCCACAAATTAGACCGTGGAGTCAACTACGTTGTCCGCGTGACAGTATGGACGGAAAGCGCTGGTTACGACTTCACTTGAAACCGGCTTCACACGCGCTATAAAACGATTCAGTCGCGGTCAAACTCGACCGAGGCGCTGCTACGTCTTTGCCGGGAGTTTGAATCGAACCGGAGTTTCCGGAGACTTCATCCTTTGGGAAAGATGGAGTCATGTCGTCAGCAACGAACAAGAGGTACCCGCCCGAACTACGTGAGCGGGCAGTGCGGATGGTCGCAGAAGTCCAACACGAGTACCCGTCCGAGTGGGCCGCAGTCGAATCCGTCGCTGACAAACTCGGCATCGGAACAGCGCAAACGCTGCTCAACTGGGTCCGGAGAGCTCAGACCGACGCCGGCAAACGTCCCGGTGTGACGAGCGAAATGGCAGCGGAGATGCGCAAACTTCGAGCCGAGAATCGGGAACTCAAGCGCGCCAACGAGATCCTGAAGTCGGCATCGGTTTTCTTCGCAGCGGAGCTCGACCGCAACAACAAGTGATCATCGACTTCATCAACCGATACAAGAGTGAGTACGGCGTCGAGCCGATGTGCAGGGTGCTCAGCGAGCATGGCTGCTCAATTGCGCCGTCCACCTACTACGACGCGCGCAATCGTTCCGCCTCTCGGCGGGCTCTGCGCGACGAAGAGCTCAAAGCCGCGGTCAGCCGTGTACATGCCGAGAATTATTCGGTCTACGGAGCCCGGAAGGTGTGGCTGGAAATGCGTCGAGAAGGCATCGACGTGGCACGGTGCACGGTCGAACGGTTGATGGGTGTCCTCGGGCTCGAAGGTGCACGTCGAGGCAAGGCGAAACGGACCACTATCGCAGATCCACAAGGCCGTCGGGCGGACGATCTGGTGCAGCGAAAGTTCAACCCGGTTGCGCCAAATGTGTTGTGGGTAGCCGACTTTACTTATGTTTCGACGTGGTCGGGTTGGGTGTACGTCGCGTTCGTGATCGATGCGTATTCACGGCGGATTCTGGGTTGGAGGACTGCGACGACGATGACGACACCGTTGGTACTCGGTGCGATCGAGCACGCGATCTGGACTCGACGCCGAGAAGGGATTACCGAACTGGCCGGGCTCATTCACCACAACGACCGCGGGTCGCAATATACGTCAATTGCGTTCACCGACAGGCTCATTGAGGTGGGTATCGATGCCTCGATCGGGGCGACTGGGTCGAGTTACGACAATGCTCTCGCCGAGACGATCAACGGGTTGTACAAGACCGAGTTGATCAAACCTCGTGGGCCGTGGCGAACGGTCGAGCATGTGGAGATCGCGACGTTGGAGTGGGTGGACTGGTTCAACCACCGGCGACTCTACGAGCATTGTGGGGATGTGCCTCCTGCCGAACTCGAGGCGTTCTACTACGGTGAACACAGAACTACGCGAATTGCGGAGTTCTCAAATCAGTAAGTCTCCGGACTCGCCGGTGCGATTCAGTTCGGGGTCGCCGCCGAGTTCGCGGACACGCTCGGCTTCCATCTTGAGGTTCGTGACGAGGCCTGCAAGTTCTTCTCCGTCGACACCGCTCTTCAGCCAGCGTTCGGCGGTTTCGGTCATCGCGTCATTAAGTTCGTGAATACTGGCCACCGCCTCGTCCATCGTCGCGTTCTCGGCGATAAGCAAAGTAACACGAAGAAAGTGCGAGTAACCGACGATTCCCGGGGCATTCGAGGGATCGAAAATCAGATCACGCTGCATCAGGCGGAGAAAGACACCGATCTGAAACGCGAGCCGCTGCTTGACGCCAGCGCGTACGCGTTCCGGCGAATCCGGTTGCGACCACTCCTCGAGACGTTCCTCGTACGCGTCGAACTCACGGCGCAGAGTGCGGATATGGTCGAGCCAGTTCCGAAGCTGTGTATTGGGTGATGCCATGTCTGTACCCTTTCCTTGGCAGTCATATCGACCCGTGGTCGGTAGTCGAACTCTAGGTGGTGCGTCCGACAACGAACCGCCTACAGGACCCTGGAATCCCCGGGTGCCGTTCAAGTGAATGACACTGCGCGAATTGAGTTCTCAATGATCAAGGGATGGAGTGACGGGCGTTCGTTGTTCATTCCTCGGCATCGCGTCGCCGCGGCCAGTATTCCCACGTGTCTCCAGCCGCAGACACGTCACGTTAGGTGTACGAGTGCCAATCCGTCACGCTGCCTTGACCGTATCGAGCTCGAGCATGTTCTCGATGATGGTGGCGACCCCGAAGTAGAAGTGGCTGAGCGTGATGATCGCGTGTACGCAAGAGTGTGCCGGCGCCCTGTCAGGTGTTCGCCCGAGACGGCAGCGTCGGAGAGCCGACCGATTCACGTGCGAGCTCGTCCTGACACCTGGTGATCCAGCGGCGCCTCAGTGGAGGGCACCGCCCTACCCGTAGGCTGTCGACCTGTGACCTCACTGTTCAACAGCTCACGGAACGACCTCGACCCGCTTTCCAACCACCTCAGGTCAATGGTCAAACGCAGCGGGCTACTAGACGCCGTGTGTGCAACAACCGAACTCGACCAACTGGACAAGTTTGAGACGAACTTACTCCCTGAGTTGGCGGCACTTCGGCCGAAGGCACCAAAGCTCGGAGGTATGCGAGCCGCACGGATCGGCGAAAACGAAGGCATCCAGATCCCTGTCCCCGGGACTGAGTTCACGCAACCGACCCATCGCCACTACATTGCAGTTCAGGTCTACGGCGATCCGTGGTTACTTACATTCTGGCCGGATGCAGCCGAGGTAGAGCTGACAGCAGTAGACGCGTCCCTACAGGCCGAATCCGCAACCTGGACGACACCGTGGACACACGAGAACCACGGGCGGCTCGATGCCGCCATTAACCAATGGCAACTCTCGGAGACCGGCGATCCCCTGGACGCCAGTGAACCCGAGTGGGCGGTCTATACATTCATCGACCTCACGGTCGCACAGGAGAAGGCCGTTCACGCCGGGGAGCTCGATCTTCGGACTGTGTTCGAAGATCGACGCAAGGAGATCGACCCCATCGTCGTCCAGATTGCACAGCAAACTGAGCACTACTTCGACGTCGAACTCCCGAACCTTCTGAACTTTGCCATCGAGAAGCGGCGGGAAATACTCACCAACCGAGCTGCAGTCACAGCGAGCCTGACCTTCCCGAACGCCTGGGCAATCGCCGAGCCGACACTCGATACACCAGACCCAACAACCCTGCCTAGCGACATCAACACCAAGGCTGAACTCAACGACGACGAGGAACTCCTCATCGATACTCGCGCCCGGCTCGCCCCAGCCTCGTTCGAAGATGTCCAGGCGGTCATCCGGGTGTGGGCCAACGCAATTGAACGCACCCCCGAGGCCTTTCACGACCTCGGAGAAGACCGAGTGAGCGATCTGCTGGCGGCCACACTCAACGCAACACTCCCAGGAGCCAAACGGGAAGTCTACAGCCGCGAAGGCAAGTCAGACATCTTCATTCAAGCAGACACCCTGGCTGAAGGACGCGGACCCGCCAAAGTCTTCATTTGTGAAGCCAAGAGGGCGACCAGCGACAAAGTAGTTCGAGAAGCAGTCGATCCTCAGCTGTTCGGATACCTCACCGTCCACGACACGGCAGCGGTACTTCTCCTGCTGTTCAGGACGCACACCTTCGATGGTCCGAAGCGAGACAGGCTTGCTGCACTATGTGACGTGAAAGGGTACATCGACACCGAGGACGGACCCAGCGGGTGGCCGATCTACAAATATCGAACCGGCGAGCGCCGCGTCGACCTGTGTGTCGCGTCCGTACACATCCCTCCTAAACGGTCGAAAACGACCTCGAACCAGGAACCTGCCGCCACCAACTGAACTGCGGTACCAACATCAGGCACCGGGGGTACGACTCCATTGACCTGCGTCGCCACTAGCCCGCGGCTCACCGCGGCGACCCACCTGCGTCATCAATCTCATGAAAAGACCTTCCCCGCTTCATCCTCGCTCCCGGACTGCCGCTGGCGAAGTACGTCTGCGTTGGTGACACCGAAAGGAACATGCACGCACGGGGCGACTGTAGACGCCGGCAGAAGATGCTTGGTCTGGTCGTCGAAGAAGATATGCGGTTTGAGGATCTCAAGGACCTTCACCTTCGAGACTCCACCGAGAAAAAACGCAAACTGTCGACGATCTTCATCGTCTCGACGGCGACAGTGGTGACACGTTTGATCAACTCGACGAAGTCGTGCTCGGCGAACAAAGCGTCGAACACGGGGCTGGGCACTGACCTGAGAGTGCATTCGCCGCAGCATCTCCTGGCGATCGAGAACGAACTCAATCGCCGACCCCGCCGAGTTATCCAAGACTGCACTCCCACAGAACTATTCGAGTCACGGCTAACCTCAAGCCACGTCAACTGTTGCAACGATGACTAAAACCCGCCACATCCTGGTTCTAGCAGTTGTTGCAACACCTAAAACCGAATTCTGGGTGTTGCAACGACTGCTAGAGCCCACACTTCCATCGGTGATCAACGACCTTGCTCATGATCACGGCGATCCTGCGCATACATCTCCTCTAAATGTGCGTCGAACTTGGTTATCTCCTCGTCGGTCGCTTCGCGGGCAGCGAGCTCGAAACCACCAGCCATGTTCAACTGATTCAATTCATCAAGCGAGAGCGCCAAATTGCAAGTGGTACATCGGAATCCAACAGGAGACGCCACCGTTGGGATCATCAGCGGACCATCAAATTCTCTCTCGGGAGCTGATTCCGATGTCGAGTAGTACGTGCGCCCGACTCTCCCACAGCCTGGGCACTGAGATCGCATGAAGACAGAAGAATCTGGCATCGTGTCTTGTAGATCAGAAGGCTCCGTCGCCCGCCTCATTTCCAATCGCACTGCACCCTCATCCACCGGCCCGAGCGTTGCTGCACACCTGTCAGATTCGGCAAGCTTGATCTTGAGCCTGCGATGAAGAGACCGATCACTGGATAGTCGCTCCACCCGCACCTGACTCGATTTCCAGAAGCCTGCTTCATCCACTTTTGCAAGACGTAGCATCTCTGTCATCACGTCTGCGAACTCGATCAGCGCTTCTTGGAGCTGCGCCCGATCCAGGAGTCCCAGGTGGATTGCCGCGTTCCGTGCATTGAGCACCCGTCTCGCACAGCCTTGGTTCACCTTATCTGATCCCCAAATTACCGCGATAAGTTTGAAACAGGAATCTGGGCCACGAGTCTGCAAGTTCATTGCGTCATCCGTGTTGCCGACATCGCTTCGACCAATTGTGTGCAACAAGGAAAGGTCGGACGCATTCTTCATTTCAAGAATCAGCGTTGGATTTTCCCTCGCCAGCAAGAACTTGGCAAAGATCTCAATCGCGCTACCTGCATGAACTGCCGAGTTAAGCCAGCGCCTGGCGTCGGTTGACGTGGACTCCGAAATCGCTGCGCGGGCATGGTAGTTGGAAATCTCGAGCAAGTGACCAGGAAGCTCATCATTACCAAATCTCTTATGACCGAACGACCACGGTAACACCGACTGACTATCAGATTTTGCCACTGCGAAATTCTACATCGCCTGCATTATGCAACTCGGCCGAACCTATCACTCGGCGAGAGCCGTCACTGAGGGACCGTTTCGTAATCGGTGTTTCGGCCCGACAAGCTGAGTGAATGCTCAGCGAAGAGGTGCCAAGATGACGACACTGGAAGATGTGACGAAGAAGAGGGCCAACCACCCTCCGCGGAAGCAGCCGCGGCGGCAGGATTGGTCAGGTTGACGAGGGAGCAAGGCCCGTCGCTGACCTGGCCAGACGGCCTGCTCAAACAGTTCACCAAAACCGTCCTCGAAACCGCACTGAACGAAGAAATGACCGAACACCTCGGCCACTACAAGAACCAAGCGCAGCCGGACCGCGAGTCGACGAACATCCTTTGACGGAACCCGGCCGAAAACTGTGCTGACCGAGGCCACCGGCCACGTCCCGATCGAAGTCCCCCGAGATCGGCAAGGTACATTCGAACCGCAGATCGCCCGTGAAACGCCAACGACGACTCAACGGTGTCGACGAGATCGTGTTGTCGTTGTACGCCAAAGGATTAACGACCGGTGAGATCACCGCTCACTTCGCCGAATATCTTCCCCCGCGCGGGAGGCACCCCCAGGCGCCTCGGTCTCGAAAGAGACCATCTCGCGGATCACCGACAAAGTGCTCGAGGAGATACAGGACTGGTCCGCCCGCCCGCTCGACGAGGTGTACGCAGCGATATTCGTCGATGCGATCGTCGTCAAAGTTCGAGACGGGCAGGTCGCGAACCGACCGATCTACGCGGCAATCGGCGTCAGTCTCGACGGCTACCGCGATGTACTCGGATTGCGGGCTGGCACGGGCGGCGAGGGCGCCAAATTCTGGATGAGCGTGCTCACAGACATCCGCAATCGGGGGCACCCGGGACATGTTCTTCCTGTTCTGCGACGGATTGAAAGGCCTGCCGGAAAGCGCTCGAGAACGTGTGGCCGGCCACCACGGCCGCGACCTGCATCGCGCACTTGATCCGCAACGTACGCCGCGAGGCGCCTGATTCACCGATCGGAGGTGGAAAACCTTCGACGCCGGGCCGTCGTAGCGGTTCGGTGAAGCTGGGGCAGCGTGACTCAGGCAGCGCCGAGAAGGGTGGGAGCACCCCGCTACAAAACAACACCGCACCGCACACCGAACCCAGCGCACCACCACAACAACACTCTCCACACAGCTAGGAATCTACTTACCTGCGTCAGAGATCGGTTTTCCCTCAGCGTCCAGGATTGACATCATTCGCTCAAGCGACCAAGTCGGATCCAGAATCGGTACATCACGTGCTTTCCATGCTGTCGCGAGGTCTGAGGTTCCCCCCGAAAAGTGGACAGTGTTTACGCGGCCATGATGGGCGCGGTCAGTGACTGTTCGTAGTTGGTGGGGCTGAGCATCCCGATCGTGGAGTGCCTACGGCGAGTGTTGTAGAAGTTCATCCAGTTGTCAACTGCAGCAACCAGTTCAGTGGAATACGCGAAAGTGTGGCGATAGTAGTACTCGTGTTTGAACGTCGACCACAAGAT
>NZ_VBTL01000019.1:807-7483 GCF_013277835.1 Rhodococcus sp. MS13 | reverse complement strand
ACATCAACCTCGACCACCGGCACCACACCAGCATCGAAACCAACGTCAGACGTACTGACCACACACACCGGCGACGCCGACTCCAACACATACCCATTACGCTCCGCAGGCTGATCCGGATCCACCGGAACATACCCACCACCAGCCCTGAGCACACCGTAAACCGCAACCAACAAATCAACCGACCGACGAACCGCAACACCCACCAACGACTCCGGCCCCACACCCACCGAAACCAAATACCTGGCAAAACGATTCACCCGAGCATCGAACTCCGCATACGACAGAGACTGCCCCTCGAACGAGAGCGCCACCGCATCCGGAGACGCCGCCACCTGCGCAACAAACCCATCCAACACCGACACGCCCGCAACCTCACGAGCCGTGTCATTCCACCCCTCGAGCACCAACGAACGCTCAACAGAATCCAAGATATCAACGTCACCAACGCGCACCGAAGGATCGGTGGCTACGGAGGAGAGCAGTCGAAGAACTCTGTCCAGCAACGCAGTTGCGTAGTCGGCATCGAAGAAGTCCGGTAGGTACCGCAGCGTCAAGTGCAACTGCTCGTCGAGTGCGATCAGCAGGGTCAACGGGTAGTTCGTGGAATCGTCCGAGGCGATGTCGTCGATCATCATTCCGTCGAGAACATCCGCCTGTGCGGCGAGGCCCTCACGGTCGACCGGGTACGACTCGAATACCACCAACGTGTCGAACAGTGTTCCGACGTCCGCTGCTTTCTGGACATCGGTCAAACCGAGATAGTGATGATCGAGCATTCTCGCCTGCTCGATCTGAACCCTGGCAACCAATTCTTCGACGGACTCCGCGGCGTCGAGGCGCACCCGCACGGGGAGGGTGTTGATGAACAACCCGACCATCGATTCGACCCCGGTGAGTGCCGGTGGCCGGCCGGACACTGTTGCACCGAAGACAACGTCGTCGGTTCCGGTCAACGCACCGAGCAGGACCGCCCACGCGCTCTGCACGATCGTGTTAGCGGTGACGCCGAGTCGTGCGGCCAGAGCAGTGAGCGCCGCGGTTGTCTCCGACGACATCGACACGTTCAGCTTCTGTGACAGCGCGGTGAATTCCTGTCCGCCTGTGACCTGAGCAAGCAGCGTCGGCTCTTCGACGCCGGAAAGCGCATCCGCCCAGGCTGTGAGTGATCGATCACGATCCTGATCGACAAGCCACGCCAGGTAATTGCGATAGCTACGCACGCGCGGAAGAACCGAGTCGTCACCACGAGTCGCGTACAGCGCCAACAGGTTCTGCAAAAGCAGCGGCACCGACCAACCGTCGAGAATGATGTGGTGATTCGCCACGACCAAGCGGTAGTCCCCCTCCGCCATCGTGACGAAGGTGAACCGAATCAACGGCGGTGACGCCATGTCGAAGTGTGTCGCCTGGTCAGCCGTCAAAACTGCGTCCAGTGCTGCCTCACGGTCGACCGCCGCGACATCGCTGAGATCGATGTTCCGCCACGGGACAGCAACGTCCTCGAGGACTATCTGGACCGGCGTTCCGTCGTCGTCGGCCGTGAATGCTGTTCGCAGGTTCGCGTAACGGTCGATGATTCCCTGTGCTGCAGTCCGCAATCGGTCGGCATCGACCTTCCCGGACAAAGTGAGAATCATCTGCACCGAGTAGAGGTCGACGCTGGATTCCGCCAACATCGCATGGAAGAGCAAGCCCGACTGCAGCGGTGCCAGCGGCCAGATGTCGGTCACCGTACCGAATCGATTCTCGAACCCGTCGATATCTCGTTGGCTCACCGAGACAAGCGGCACGTCGGACGGAGTGAGTCCTCCGGCACCGACGGATCGAGAATGCTCCGCCAGGGCGGTCAGTGCTTCGACCCAAATCTGTGCAAACGCCTCGACGCTCTCGCCGTCGATGGCACCGACGGGGTAGGCGAAGGAGGCCTCCAGAACAGCTCCGTCTGCGCCGTCGTTGACGATCGCATTGATGTCGACGACCTTGTTTGCGGGCATGTCGACGTCTTCGGGTGCTGACACGTTGGCGAAATCGCCCGCCGGCAGCCAGCCGAGCCCCTCGACACCTGCCGGAAGATCCTCGGCGACAACCCTTCCCAAGTAGTTGAAGCTGACCTGTCCCCCTGCGAAGCGCGAAAGCACTGCGCGCGTGTCTTCGTTCAGGTAGCGCAGCAGTCCGTACCCGACGCCCTTGTCCGGGATCGCCAGCAACTGCTCCTTCACTGCCTTGATCGCGCGTCCCGCCGAATCACCTCCGGCAAAAGCGTCACCCAGATCAACATCGGAAAGATCGAGACTGATCGGGAAGGCTGCAGTGAACCAGCCAACAGTCCTCGACAGATCCGCACCGGGAATCACGGCTTCTTCACGGCCGTGGCCCTCGAGCTGCAGCAGGGCAGATGACGAGTCGATTCCCGCACGGCGACGCCACTCGATCAGCGCGAGTGCAAGTCCAGCGAGCAGGCCGTCGTTGGCGCCGCCGTTGAAAACCTCCGGCAGCGTGGTCAACAGAGTCTCGGTCACCTGAGTGGGGACCGCCACGCTTATCCGCTGAACCGTTGCCGCAACGTCGACCGCAGAGTCGTACGCCCGCTTGCCCAGCACCGGATCCGGTGTCTGCAACACCTTCCGCCACGTATCCAACTCGGCTACCCGTGAATCCCGATGTGCCTCTTCGGACAATGCATGAGCCCACCGTCGCATCGACGTACCCGTCGGTTCGAGAGCCACATCCCCCGTCGCTCCGGCTACGTCCCCCGTCGCTCCGCTCGCCCCGGCCATCTGAGCCGCAGCCGACACCAAATCCGGAACGATGATTCGCCAGGAAACCCCGTCGACAATCAAGTGGTGCGCAGCAATGATCAAGCGCCCCGTGCGGGAGGGACCGAAGTCGACCCACACGAACTGAACCATCACGCCGTCAGCCGGATTCAATCGGCCGAGAGCCTCGTCGAGGCCCTTGGAAGCCGTGAGGACAATTGTCGACTCGTCCGCAGCCGCGTCGACATCGACGCGGCTGAGCAGATCCTCGACGTCCACGGTTCCGGGCTCGGAGACCGACATCCCCCATCCGCGACCGTCGGAGATCAGCCGCGATCGGAACATGTCATGGTGGTCGACGACGGCGGCGAGGGTTCGCACGATGTCGGTTCGCTGCGCTCCGAGTGGAAGCTCGAGAGTCATCGTCTGTGTGAATCGGTTGTACCTGCCACCGCGCTCGACCATGAATCGTTCGATCGGCGTCAACGGCATCCAGCCGACTCCACCGCCCGGCAACTCCTCGAGCACCACCGCGGCCTCGACGTCGGCGGCATACTTCGCCACTTCGGCCAATGCCGCGACAGTCTTGCTCTCGAAGACGTCACTGGGTGCGAATACGACCCCACGTGCCTTCGCCCGCGAGACGAGCTGGATCGACATGATCGAGTCGCCGCCCTGCGCGAAGAACGAGTCGTCCGTTCCGATTCGATCCAGACCGAGAACGTCCGCGAAGATCTCGCTCAGGACTTGTTCCATCTCGGTAACCGGGGCGCGGAATTCCTTGGTCTCGAAGACCGGCGCTGGGAGCGCTTTTCGGTCCAGCTTGCCGGCCGGGCTCAGTGGCATGTCCGAGGAGACCATTATCGAAGCCGGAACCATGTGAGCCGGAAGGGTTCTGGAGACGAATTCGATCAATTCCGCCGAAGTGACCGAAGCGTTCTTTCCGGTGAACACGTACGACACCAGTGCCGGAGCACCCGACGGCAGGGTCGTACCCATCGTCGCAGCGAACTCGACCTCGGGGTGTGCGGTCAATGACGCATCGATCTCACCGAGTTCGATACGGAAACCGCGAATCTTGACCTGGAAATCGTTGCGGCCCACGTATTCCACGGCGTAGGTGGAGGGTGCGGTTCCAGCGACCCAGCGCACCACGTCACCGGTTCGGTACATTCGCTCGCCCGGATTACCGTGCGGGTTTGCCACGAATCGATCGGCGCTCAAGCCCGGGCGACGATGATAGCCGCGGGTCACCTGAGGACCGGACAGATACAGCTCGCCCGAGACTCCGAGTGGAACTGGATTGAGTCGTGTGTCCAGAACGAAAGCGGCCATGTCACCGATCGTGGCGCCGATGTCCATTCGGTCACCCGGCAGAAGCGGAACGCTGACGTTCGTCACGATCGTCGTCTCGGTCGGGCCGTAGACATTCAAGAACGTCCTGGGAGCCGAAGCCGATGCGGTCGAGCCGTCACCTGTCGTCCACTTGCTGATCAGTTCCGGCGAATACGCTTCGCCACCCACGCCTACGACCGTCAGGTCGTCCAGGCCGCTCGGGTCCATCGACGCCAGAGCCGCCGGCGTGATGAACGCATGGGTGACTCGTTCGCTACGGAACACCTCAGCCAGCTCGTCGCCGCCGTACACGCCAGGTGGGACGATGACCATCGTCGCGCCGGTGGCCACCGCGAGGAACAACTCGAGCATCGACGCGTCGAAACTCGGTGACGCGAAGTGCAATGTCCGCGAGGTGGGCTTCACGAGGTAATGCGCGGCCTGCGTGACACTGAAGCTCGCCAGACCTGCGTTGGTGGCGACAACGCCCTTGGGTAGACCGGTCGTGCCGGAGGTGTAGATGACCCAGGCCGGATGAGCAGTCGTCAGTGGACGGACACGTTCCTCGGCATCGATTGGCGCTGCGGACACTCCGGCGGTCATCTGTTCGCCACGTGGTCCGTCCACGACCAACCACTCGACGTCGTCGGTGAGGTTCGGACGTTCGACGTCGAGGGTCAGGCCTACCTTTGCACCAGAGTCGCTGAGCATGTGCGCGATACGGTCTGCCGGATAGTGCGGATCGATCGGAACGACCGCTGCCCCGGTCTTCGACACTGCCCAGACCGCGAGTACCGATTCGACGGATCTCGGAATCGACACCGCCACAAGATCTTCAGCCCCGAGACCACGGTTGATCAAAACGCGGGCCAGCTTCGACGACCACTCGTCGACCTCGCGATACGTCATGGACCTACCGGCAGCGGCCTGCCCCGTGCCGGGGTAGCGCAATGCGACGTTGTCCGGGTAACGCGCAGCAGCGTCGGCAAGAATCTCGGCCAACGGCGCCTGCGCTACTCCTGACGAAGCCCTTTGACTCGTCAGAACCTCACGCTCGGACGAGTCGAGGATTTCGATGTCACCCACTGAAGTTGCGGGGTCCGTCGCAATTCCGTTCAGGATGCGCATCAATCGTGCGGCGAATCCGCGGACGGTCGATTCGTCGAACAGATCCGTCGCGTACGTGAACGTCGCCGACAGCCCTTCTGATACCTCACTGATCGTGAGCTGCAGGTCGAACTTGGCCACAGTCTCGTCGATTGCGAACTCGGCGGCCGTCAGACCCGGCAGAGCCAACGAATTCTGCCCCAGGTTCTGGAACGCCAATGCCACCTGGAACAGCGGGTGGTGTGCCCTCGACCGAACGGGATCCAGCACTTCCACGAGCCGCTCGAAGGGAAGGTCCGAGTGCGCGAACGCCTGAAGATCGGTCTCTCGAGCCGACGACAGAAGTGTGGTAAACGGGGCCGAAGGATCAACCTCGGTACGTAGCACCAATGTGTTGACGAACATTCCGATCAGATCGTCGAGTTCGGATTCACCTCGTCCTGCCATCGGCGCGCCGATGGTGATGTCCGTTGTTCCCGACAGACGTGCGAGAAGTGATGCCAGCGCCGAATGGACCACCATGAACATCGACGCATTGTGCTCACGACCGACACCGATCAGCCGCTCATGCAGTTCCTGACCGATCGAGAATTCGAATGTTGCTCCCTGACCGGAGAATACCGCCGGCCTGGCCCGATCCCCGGGAAGATTCAACTGTTCGGGCACGCCGTCCAATGCTTGCGCCCAGTAAGTGATCTGCTGCGCGATGATTGACTGCGGATCGTCCTCGGACCCGAGAACCTCACGCTGCCACAGTGCGTAGTCGGCATACTGCACCGGCAACGGCGTCCAGGTCGGAGCCTGGCCGTTGGTTCTGGCGTAGTAGGCGGTCATGATGTCGCGGGTCAGCGGGCCCATCGAGAAACCGTCGGTCGAGATGTGATGCACCACGAATACGAGAACGTGCTCGTCGGCCTTGGTCTGGAAAAGCCTGGCGCGCAACGGAACCTCGGTTGTCACGTCGAAACCCGTCGCCACGAAGTTCGTTACCTCGGAAACAATCTCTGAATCCGAGACCAAGGTTGCAGCGAGGTTCACGCCGACATCAGCCGGTGCAACGATCTTCTGGTAGCCGATTCCGTCGACCTCGGGGTAGACCGTGCGCAGAACCTCATGGCGGCCGACAACGTCCGAGACAGCCTGTTCCAGCCCCGACACGTCCAGTTTTCCGGTGAGCGTGATCGCAACCGGAACATTGTTCCCTGCCGAGTTCGTATCCAACTGGTTGAGGAACCACATGCGCTGCTGCGCCAACGACAACGGAACCTGCGCCGGACGCACCTGCGCAGTCAACGCCGCACGCGAACCACCACCGACATGAGAACCGAGTCGGGCAGCAAGCCCTTCAACGGTCGACGCCTCGAACAACTCCCGCACCGAAACCGAAGCATCCAACGCCTGACCCAACCGAGACGTCACCTGCGTCGCAATCAGCGAATTACCACCGAGCGCGAAGAAATCATCATCCAAACCAA
>NZ_VBTL01000019.1:0-606 GCF_013277835.1 Rhodococcus sp. MS13 | reverse complement strand
TCCGCGCGACCCAGATACTCCAGATCACCAGCACTGTTCCACGACGCCACGTCACCCGTGCGGTACAACACCTCACCAGCAGCAAAAGGACTCGCCACAAACCGCGTCGACGTCAACCCCGCCTGACCCAGATAACCCCGAGCCAACTGCACACCCGAGACATACATCTCACCCGCGACACCAACCGGCACCGGAGCCAAACGTGTATCGAGCACGAACACCTGCAAACCCGAAATAGCCTGACCCACAACACTCGCCGACGCATCCGCCGCCATCGCAGCATCCAACACACGATGGCTGACATGCACCGTCGTCTCCGTGATGCCGTACATGTTCACCAACGTCGGCGCAGAGTCACCGCGGCGGCCATACCAGTCCGACAAGCGTCGAAGCTCGAGCGCCTCGCCACCGAAAACAACCCACCGCAACGACAACTCGGCGGCCTGACCGGATTCCGACGCGGTGACTCCGCGCCGACGTTGGTGAACATGTACGGCATCACGGAGACGACGGTGCATGTCAGCCATCGCGTGTTGGATGCTGCGATGGCGGCGGATGCGTCGGCGAGTGTTGTGGGTCAGGCTATTTCGGGTTTGCAGGTGTTCG
>NZ_VBTL01000002.1:0-715076 GCF_013277835.1 Rhodococcus sp. MS13 | reverse complement strand
TCATCATCCGCGTCCCCAAGGCGTAATTACTTCATCCTGACCAGACAGGTCGCCGAGCCCTCATCGTGCTCGGCGACCTGTCTGTTTCATGTCGGAGGCTAGTTCGGATCAAGCGTCGTCAAACGGTTGCGCAACAACTTCTCGATCTCCGAACGTCGGTATCTCCGATGTCCGCCAAGCGTTCTCAGAGTGCCGACCTTGCCCTCCCTCGCCCACCTGGACACCGTGGTCCTGTCGACATGGAACAGTGCGGCAACCTGTTTGGTTGTCAGCCATTCGTCGACAGATGCTGCGTGCTCTTCTTCTCGGCTCATTGACAGTGATTCGTAGCCGTAGCGTGGATGGATGGGTCCGACAATGAATTGGCAACCCCTGGCGCGCTGTGAAAGACTCGCTGCAAAACTTTACTATTCCTTGGGGAAAATATGTCGAAGTCGGTAACTCTGATCCGTTCCACATCACTCTCATCGGTCGCTGAATACGCCTATGCAGCAACGGCTCCCGCCGAGGCTCGACTGATCTTCCTGGCCGGATCCTGCCCGTTGAACGAGGACGGCTCCACTGCCGCCATCGGCGACTACGCAGGACAGGCAGCCAAGGCCGTCGACAACCTGAGAACAGCTCTCTCGGACGCGGGCGCGTCCATCACCGACGTGATCAACACCCGCGTCCTGGTGGCGTCGAGCAATCAAGCCGACCTCGTTGCTGCGTGGGAGGTAGTCCGCGACGCGTTCGGTGATCACGACGCCCCAAGCACTCTGATGGGTGTGACCGTTCTCGGTTACGACGATCAACTGGTCGAGATCGAGGCAATCGCGGCCGTCGTCGACTGAACTCGAACCGAACCGGGCGTTCCTACCGGGGATCTTCGTGAGCAAGGGCCTGGTAGCCCTTTGCCCCCGCACGATCCACAGCTGCTCGCACAACAGCGAAGATGGCTCCCTGCAGGGCGGCGGCGATCAGGACTTCCTTACTCGACCTGCTCAAATCTTTTGGCTCGGGCGCATTCTTGTCGTCACCGATGCGCTTCCACACCTGTTGGAAGACGGCGCCGGCCAGAATGCCGCCGAGGACGCTCGTCGCCAGTGAGAGTGGCTTGTACATCGCTTTCGATACTGCGCTCATTGCGCGGATCCTCCATGGTTCGATTCGTACCGCCTGAGCGGGCTGACCGACTCTCACTACCCCGCAGGCGAACTGTCGAAACATTGCACCGGCGCGGCGCGAAGTTGACTGTCGCACGTTATGTTCCACGGTTTGCCATTTCGCGGGCCGGGTAGGATCGTCTTAGCGAAAGAAGGTTGTGTAAGTCATGGAAAACTACAGAATCGAACTACCGGACGGTACTACGGTGATGGAAGATTTCGTCTCGGATCGCGCCGCCATCGCATACGCGGTCGATCTGAATCACGGGTGTAGCGAGAAAGTATCGGTATTCCGTATCACCGACGAAGGGGAAACCATCCCGACTCGGATGTGCCCCAAGCCGAATCCTGGTTCGCGGCGTCGCGCGCGAAGCGTCCGATAGAAACCGGTCAAGAAGCGTCGAGGCGAGGGAAGAGCGTTTCTCTTGCGAGCAACAGCAAGGCCGCAGCGACCGGAATCGCCAGCAACGCACCGACAATACCGAGCAACGCTCCGCCCAACAGGACCGCGACCACAGTCACCAACGCCGGGACCGCTACCGTCTTCCCGATGATCTTCGGAACGAGCAGGTAGTCCTCGAGCAGACGTAACGCGATGAAGAATGCAACTGTCGCCAATGCCGTTGGGACAGAGACTGTCAGGGAGACCAGGGCGACGATAACCCCTGCGATCGTGGAACCGACTATCGGGATCAGATCGAGCAGAGCGACCAGCAGCGCCAGGATCAACGGGTACGGCACGTCGAAGATCAACAACCACGCGAAGGTGCACACTGCGGTGATCACGGAGATCAGAACATTGCCGAGGACGTACCCACCCACACCTGCCAGTATCTGATCACCGATGGCGATTGCTCGGGGCCGCCGCGAATGTGGCACCAGCCGATACAGATTCGTGCGGATTCGTGGATAGTCGATCAAGAAGTACGTCGTCAGTACAGCAACGATTCCGGCGTCGGCGACTGCGCTGAACACCGCCCGCCCCGCACCGAGCAAACCCGTCGCGAGCGCAGAACCCGAACCATCCAGTTGCGTGGTGAGGTGCTGCTCGAGGTGATACTTCTCGTCGAGGTCGTTGACGATCGGGTACCGGTCACGAATGTGTGTCAGGAGTTCGGGAGCGTGTGATGCAAACTGACGTCCCTGCTCGACCAGCGGGGTGATCGCAGCAACGAGAAACAGCGCCAACATCACTGCAATTCCGAGGAGTACCACGGTGACTGCGATCCAGCGCCGGAAATGTCTCCGCTCCAGCCAGACGATCATCGGTTCGATGCCCACCGCGAGAAACAGCGCGACCACGATCAGGATCAGCATGCCTCGCGCCGCAAGCAGCACTTCGATCACCGCATAAGTCACGGCAACTCCGGCCGCGGCGCTCAGACCGATGAAGAACGGTGACCGACGGTCGAATCTCGGTCCGGGCTCACCCAGCGGCCGGACAGGCGTCGCCAATGCTGCGGCTTCGCGTTCCGCTTCCACCATCGGATCTACGGCTTGGACTTCACTTTCGGAGTCCGGTGAACGGTCTGCGGAACTGGGATCCATTCAAGCCACCTCACGATCCGCGCGACTTCCCGGCACGGGAGTGAGTACCCGTGCCGTAGTCGGATCAACCTCGAGGCCTCTCCGCTCCGCTTCGGGTCAGTGCCAGCCCGGTTCCCACAACTCCGATGATCGACACTGCGATGGCGATACTGGGCCAACCGTCGCTCTGCCAGTAGACGTCGTCGAGAGTGATCAGCAACGCGGCCTCGTCGACGATGAGCCCGAGTGCAATACCCAACGCGATGCCCATCCATGTTCGTGCGCGAGGGCTTCGGTCTACGAGGCCGAAGATCGCCACCCCGGCCAACAGGAGAATTCCCCACAGGTAATGGTGAAGGTGCGTCCCACCGGCACTGATGTCGCCGACGTCCCTGGTGTCGATCTGGATCAACCAGGTCACCAGACGTGCTCCACCGAACGTCAGTGTGAAGGCCACCCACGCCAACACCAAACCGCGGCGTGACTCGTCAACTTGATTCCATCTGCGAGGAAACCTGAATCTCTCCACAGGTTTCTCTTCCGCATGATCTCGAGAAAGCATCCTTCATGTTTACCCGACGCAGCTCAGAGCGATACTTTCGGGTAGAGACACCGAAAATCAATTGGAGAACGAAAAAGCGGTACTCGATCTCCGAAGAGATCAGGTACCGCCTTCTCAGCTACTCGCGCAGTATCGATCAATACCAGACTTTTCGTCCGCCCACTGCACGCCCGGTAGCACCGAGGATGGACAAAACTGCACCTACGACGACCAGAATGATGCCGACGGTGGTCAGAATGCTCAACCCCGTGAAAAAGCCGATCAACGCCAGAATAATGCCGAGAACAATCATGTGAGAACCTCATCCGGTATGCGTATAGAAATGATCTACTCAACTGACGCTACTACAAAAACTTCACAATCAAGAAATCCGATAATCGACATCATCAATACGAAACTCGTATTACTACCCAATAATGTCGGCGTTAAAACATTGGCCTTTCTTTTTCTTATCCCTCACGGTTCGATGCCTTCGATCTTGGCCTCGACGGCCGGCGTGATGTGGCTCAACACGCAGCGCCAACGACCGTCTCGCCGGGCGAACACGTCGGTGGTCCACTCCTCGGCGTCGTACTGCCTTCCGTCGTAGTGCGCAGTATTGGTGATCCGCGTGGTGAAAAGCGCAACGTCACCGAAGAAACGCACGCGAGCGCGCCCGACGCGATCCATCGCCGAATGAGTCAGGTCGCCAGAGGCCACGAAACCCAGAAACTCCGCCTTGGTGGATACCCCGGATTCCGAGACGATCACCCAGTCGTCGGCCATGAAGTCGCCGATCCGTTCGGCGTCGTTCGAGCACATCGCGACGTTCCACTCGTCTGCAGTTGCAGTCAGCACCGCTGTTTCCTGATCCGACATGGCCTCTCCCTCTACCGTCGTCACCCTCGGCGGGTGATGCCTCGACGGCAGGGTTCCCGCAAGGTGGACGTCGAACCGACGAACTACGAGAGGGCAGAGATGACAGACACCAGTCGCACCGAGCTTGCAGCTCAGGCGTACATCTACGGATTTCCCCTCGTTTTCAATCTCGACCAGGTCCATCGGTACGTTCACGACGGTGTCGGAGCGAACCCCGCCGCACCTTTCAACACCTTCAGTCACGCCCGCACACTCGCCGGCCCGGCAGATACTTTTGTCACGATCAACAACGACACCGTGTATTCCATGGCGCAGATCGACCTTTCTGTCGGCCCCGTTGCGCTGCACGTCCCCGATACCGATGGCCGTTACTACGTCCTCCAGTTCGTCGACGCCTGGACAAACAATTTCGCTTACGTCGGGCACCGTGCCACCGGCACCAAGAGCGGAGACTTCCTTCTCGTCCCACCCACCTGGACCGGAACCCCGACCGCCCAGACCACAGTGATCAGATTTCCCACGACCGTTGCATCGATCGTCGGTCGGTGGGCGTGCGGCGGCGACGACGACCTCCCCGCCGTGCACGCCTTGCAGGACGCCACCACCCTGACCGTCGTCGACTCCGCCGGGGTTCCGGCCGGTCTACCGGTCCCCGACTCCGAGGTCAGCCAGGACCACCTCTTCCTCGAGAAACTCCGCATCTGGTCGCAGGCCTTTCCGCCGGCCCCGCGCGATCGAGAACTCCAGGATTCGTTCTCACCGATCGGAGTCACCGAGCACGGGGCCTCTCCCTATGTATCGCTGTCTGCCGACGACGCTGCGGCGCTCGCGGACCGGTTGACCGCCGGAGAGAAGAATCTGCACGAAGCACTCACGCACGGCTCCAGCCCCGAGGCCAACGGTTGGAAGCTGACTTTCCACGCCTTCGACTACAACCTCGACTACTTCGAGGTCGGTGCAATCGACGATCCACAATTCAAGATCGCCGATCCCAGGTTGCGAATCATCGAACGAGCGGCGGCGGCCAAGGGCGGGCTGTGGGGCAACCACCCCTACGAAGCGGCGTACATCATGACCTACGTCGACGATCAGGGAACGCAATTGAACGGAAACCGCACCTACACGATCAGACTCGACCCCACTCCGCCGGTGAGCGCCTTCTGGTCGCTGACGATGTACTCGGTGCCGGACTTCTTCCTCGTGGCGAACCCCATCGACCGATACTCGATCGGCGACCGCACTCCCGGCATCGTCCACGACGCCGACGGTGCGTTGACGATCACAATCAGTCACGAGGAGCCGAAAGATGCCACGGCGAAGGCGAACTGGCTCCCCTGCCCGCGCGGAGACTTCCGACCGGTCCTGAGAATGTACGAACCTTCGCCCGCCGTACTCGATCAGTCCTACGTCGTCCCCGCTATCACTCGCTCGCGAGAATGACGGCTCACGTCTGACGGCCTGCCCCAGGCCAGGCCGTCAGACGGACACAGAATCAGGCGTGAGTGCCGCCGTCCACACGGATCTCCGTGCCGGTGATGAAGGCACCATCGTCGGATGCCAGCATCGCGATAACTCCCGCAACACTTTCCGGCCCGGCCATGGGAGCACCACCGGACTCCAGATCAGTGCTCAGAATTGGCGACAGCTTGCCGAAGAGCGACCAGTCGGTGTCTTCCGGCAGGTACGACGCCGTGGTGTCGGTGATCCCGCTCTTCACACTGCCCGGAGCTACCGCGACGGCGCGCAGACCCTGCTTGCCGTATTCGAGAGCCAGTGTGTGAGTGAAGGACTGGATTCCTCCCTTACTCGCCGCATATGCGGCCATGTACGGGTGCGCGAAGGCTGCGGAGGTGGAGCTGAAATTCACCACCACTGCGTTGCCGGTGGCCAGGAGAGCTGGCAGTGCCTGACGAGTGACGAGGAAGGTGCCGGTCAAGTTCACGGAGATCACCTGATTCCACAAGTCCAGTGAGGTCTCGTGGGTGTGCCCGCCTCGCAATATCCCGGCGGCGTTGACCAGTACGTCCAATCCCCCGAGAGCCGAAATTGCCTGACCCACAACCGTGATGACGGAACTCTCGTCACCGATATCGACGACGACGGTGTCGAGACGACCCTCCGTCGAGGCATGTTCAGCCGACCTCCGGGTGTCTGCCAGACCCTTCTCGGAGATGTCGGCAGCGACCACGCGGCCACCTTCGGCGAGCAACCGCAGCGCCGTGGCCTGCCCGATTCCCGATCCTGCGCCGGTGACGAGAATACGACGACCTTCGAAACGATTCATTGCTGTGTACCTTTCACGAAAACGAGTTGGCTGGTAATCCAGGCTCGGCGGCGCCGACACTCACAACTCACCCGCGAGAAACTTCAGGTACGGGAAATACGCAGCACTGCAACAGGTGTGGCACTGCGAAATCTCAGCGAGGTAATGCTCGCCGAAGTGGCGAATGTCAGACGGATCCGGCCGGTGCGGCCAAGGCTCTTTCGATCCAGACAAGACCAGAGGGGCGGCGGTCGATCGCCTTACGCCCCCGGCGGAATGTCGCTACGCCGAATCGGGCCGTGCGCAGTGCACGGCCGGAATCGAGAGTACAGCGGCGTATGGACATCACAGGCACCGTAGCAGCGCGAGTACAAGTCGCTCAAACGCGTTGTTCGCGACGCAGGTTTGATTCAGGTAATCAGATGTCACTTCTGGACAACTGTGCCGACTTAGGCAGCACTAACCTGATGGCATCTCGAAAACCCGATCCAGGAGCACAGTCGATGACACATGCAGACGCCACGAGCACAACAACTCCCCGGGCGAGCGTCCTACGAACCGCTGACCACAATCGCGGACTCAACGACGTTCTCGCCGTCGTCGAAGCAATGGAGCGACCGAGCGACCACCTGCTGCGGATCACGGCTCGTTTGACGGAGTCGACCGACGATCCGACCTGGTCACGCCCGAACGTCACCGTACGAATGAATCTCGGGCCCAATTTCGACGACGCTTCGCGTGTGTACACGGTGCGTTCCTACGATTCCGCCACCGGATCGATCGTCATCGACGTGGTCCTGCACGGACAGACCAGCCCGATGATGAGGTGGGCAGCGGCGTTGACCATCGGTGACACCTTCGGTCTCACCGGTCCGCGACCACACTTCTTGGTCCCCGACGTTCCAGGTCGACGGATCGCACTTTTTCTGGACGGCACCGCAATACCTGCGCTGTACTCGATCATCGAGCAGCTACCTACCGACGTGGTCGGAATCGGCTGGGTCACAACAGATGACGAGGTCGCTTTCGCCGAACTGCCCGCCCTCCCCGGCCTGGAACTTCACCGCGTGAGCGCAGATCTCGCCGAGCCCGACGGCCCACTGGCGGTACGAGCACGCGAGCTCGCCGATCCCGCGAGCTACGTCGTGTGGGGAGCCGGTGAACGCAACGAGATGCGCGCAATCCGTAAGCACTTTCGGTCGACCGTCGGACTCGACAAAGACGACGTCGCGATATTCGGTTACTGGAAGCGCGGCATCAGCAACACCGAAATCGACCTCCGTCGGCGCGAGAACTACGAGCGAATCCTCGCCGGCGGTGGAACCCTGACCGACATCGACGACCTGGCCATCGAGATCTGATCGCGTACACCGGCCGACCTGACCGGCCGTGCACTGCGGTGATAAGTTCCTCTGTGCCAGCGGACCTCCACACAGGGGGTCAGGGAATCCGGTGTGAATCCGGAACTGACGCGCAGCGGTGAGGGTGACCGCCCGGGCTTACGCCACTGGATGAAAATCTGGGAAGGCGCTCGGGTGGGGCGATCTCGAGTCCGAATACCGGCTGGCAGCAGGGGTCAACAGGCGCCTGTTCACACGGTAACGGGCTCCGCGAACGAGCCCCTGCGAGAACGAGATTCCATGCGTCTGTCCAGACTTCGCCTACCCGCCGCTGCCGTCGCGGCCTTGTTGAGCGCGTCGTTGGTTGCCTGCTCCTCCGACGACAGTGCTGCCCAACAGTCCAACTCTTCCGAACAATCGCGCGTGACAGTCCAGAACTGTGGCCGAGACGTCACGGTGGAGCGACCGATCGAACGGGCGATCGCGGTAAATCAGCCTGCGGCCGAAATGCTGTTCGCACTGGGAGTGCAGGACCGGATGGCCGGCTACGCCATGAGCGACGACGACGTACTCCCCGAATTACGTGAGGCACGCGGTCAGGTTCAAGCTTTCGACACCGAGTTCCCGTCCTTCGAGAGTGTCCTCGAACGCGAACCGGACATGGTCTACACGACCTTCAATTACACGTTCACCTCGGAAGGCATCGCCGACCGGACCAAGTTCACCGACCTCGGGGTCGCGACGTACCAGTCGCCCAGCGAGTGCACCGGTCAGGATGCCGAGCAGAGCAAGGCCCTCACACTCGACGACTTGTACGCCGAAATCGGCGACGTGGCAACACTGTTCGACGTCAAGGACAAAGGTGTCGAGCTGACCGAGAGTTTGAAGGATCGCGCGGCCACCGCCACGGCGTCGCTGGGAGCCGAAAACGTGACGCTGGCGTGGTGGTACGCAGCCACGAAGACTCCGTACTTCGCCGGGTGCTGCGGTGCACCGGGAATCATGACCGACGCGGTGGGCGCGAAGAACGCCTTCGACGACAACAAACAGTACTGGCCCGAAATCGGTTGGGAGAGTGTGCTCGATCGTGACCCGACCGTGCTGGTGCTCGCAGATCTCGACCGCGGCGGAGACGGCGACAGTGCCGCAGACAAGATCGCGTTCCTCGAATCGGACCCGGTCGCCAGCAAGCTCACCGCAGTGAAGAACAAGCGTTACATCATCCTCGAGGGAACGACGATGGATCCCTCGATCCGCAATGTCGGTGGCATCGAACAGCTCTCCGACGGGCTGCGCCAGTTGGGTGTGGTCTAGATGTCCGCGGAGATCAGTGAACTGGTGCGTCAGTGGGACGACCAGCAGGCGGCATACATCGCCGACCGCGAAAAGCGATTCGACGCGATTCTCGACGTTCTCGAATTGCAGTACGCGCACACCCCGTTCACGGTTGTCGACCTGGCCTGCGGACCGGGCTCACTGAGCGCCCGGATCCTCGAGAAGTTCAAGCACGCGAGCGTTGTGGGGATCGATTACGACCCGATGCTGCTGGAAGTCGCCCGTCAGTCGTCGACTCGTTTCGGAGACCGACTGCAGCTGGTCGACGCAGACCTGCTGAGCACCGATTGGCCGACTTCGGTGACTGCACCGGTGCAGGCGATAGTGTCGACAACTGCGCTGCACTGGTTACAACCGCAACAGCTCGTCGAGGTGTACCGGCAGTGCCGCGAACTGCTGAGTCCTGACGGAGTCCTGCTCAACGGTGATCACTTTCGCTTCGACAGCCGCTTCCCTGTCATCGGTCGATGGGCGAAGGCTCACGACGAGCAGACGCAACGCTCCGCCTTTGCTGCCGGTGCTCCCGAGTGGGACAGCTGGTGGGAGGAGTTGCGGGCAACTCCCGGCATCGGACCACTGACCGACGAGCGTGAGCGCAGATTCGCCGGACGCGACGCTACCGCGCCCACTGCCGTCGACTTCCAGTTGGCGGCGCTCGCGCAAGCAGGTTTTCGAGAGTCGGGAACGGTCTGGCAACTGTTCGACGACTACGTGGTCTACGGCGTGAGATGACGACAAGAGTTCGCCTGCGTGACAACCCGACGACCGTCACCCTGCTGTGGGTGATCGGTGTTGTCACGCTGGCCGGGTCGGCCGCCGTGGCGATCACGTTGGGGCCGGCCGGTCTGTCGGTCGGTGAGGTGGCCTCGATCGTCGTCGGCCATCTCGGCGGTACCGCGGCGGACGTCACCCCTATCCGCGACGGCATCGTGTGGGATCTTCGTCTGCCACGTACTCTGCTCGCCGCGCTCTGCGGTGCGGGCCTCGGGCTGTGCGGGGCGATCATGCAGTCTCTGCTTCGCAATCCACTGGCTGATCCATTTGTCCTCGGTATCTCGTCCGGCGCCTCGACCGGTGCCGTACTGATCGTGATCCTCGGAGTCGGGTCGGGGGTGATCGGCTTGTCGAGCGGCGCTTTCATCGGCGCGGTGATCTCCTTCGCCCTTGTGCTGCTGCTCGCCCATGCGGCCGGCGGCACGCCGGATCGGGTGATCCTGGCCGGAGTCGCCGCGACCCAACTGTTCTCGGCGCTCACCTCGTTCATCGTGATCACCTCGGCCGATCCCGAGCAGACTCGCGGCGTGATGTTCTGGCTCCTGGGCTCACTCGGCGGCGCCGACTGGCTCGACGTCGCGCTCTGCGCTGCGGTGGTCGCCGTCGGCCTCGTGGTCTGTCTGACTCACTCCCGCGCACTCGACGCCTTTGCCTTCGGCGAGGACGCGGCGTCGTCGCTGGGGGTGAACGTGTGGCGAGTGCGCGTGACCCTGTTGTTGGCAACAGCTTTGATGACGGCGGTGATCGTGAGCGTCGCAGGCGCCATTGGCTTTGTGGGCCTCGTCCTCCCGCATGCGGCACGGGCTCTCGTCGGTCCGAGCCATCGGCGACTGCTGCCCGCGTCCGCACTGATCGGCTCGATCTTCCTGGTCTGGGTCGACGCTGTGGCACGTACAGCCATTGCGCCGCAGGAACTCCCGGCCGGTGTGGTAACCGCGTTGGTCGGCGTGCCTGCGTTTGCCGTCATCCTCTGGAGACGAAAGGCCAGGCCATGACACTCGAAGCGGCCGGCGTCAGCTGGCGGGTCGGCGGGGCGCTCATAGTCGACGCCCTCGACGTGTCCCCCACCGTCGGAAGTACGGTGGGGCTTCTCGGCCCCAACGGTTCGGGAAAATCGACACTGCTGAAACTGCTTGCCGGGCAGAACCGTCCGACAATCGGGGAGGTGACTCTGGACCGAACTCCGTTGCCTGACTGGAAACGCCGAGATGTCGCGCGTCGGATTGCCACCGTCGATCAGCACAGCAACACGGAGATCGACCTGACGGTAGCCGAGGTCGTCGAATTGGGACGCACCCCGCACCGCGGATTGTGGGGCGGGCATTCAGGTTCCGACCGCGACGCCGTCCGCGCGGCGATCGAACACACCAACCTCTCCGGGATGCTCGACCGGTCGTGGCACACCCTGTCCGGCGGGGAGCGCCAACGCGTGCAGATCGCGCGCGCCCTCGCTCAGGAACCTCACGAGTTGCTGCTCGACGAACCGACCAATCACCTGGACATCAACCATCAACTCGAATTGCTCGCGCTCGTGCGTCGCCTGCCCACCACCACGATCATGGCATTGCACGATCTGAATCTGGCCGCCATGTTCTGCGATTCGATAGTGATGCTGAACCGTGGCTCCATCGTTGCCCACGGAAGCCCGACCGAGGTCCTCACCGCCGACCTGATAGCCGAGGTCTACCAGGTCGATGCCGAAGTCCGCCTGGACGGTCCCGGCGGAGTACCCACCGTGAGATACCTTCCACCCAGCTCGGATTAGACGCACGCAGATCTGTCATTCACGCGAGAGCATCGCCACTGCTTCGCGTTCGAGGTCGACGTACGGTTCCCCACTGACGTCGATCGCCACCCGGCTGAGCGTTCCACCGGTAAACGCCCATGGTGAGGTACCCGGGTAGTCGTCGGTCACAGGCTCCCCGCTGTCACGGCCAGCATTGAGCCCTTCGCCGCCGCCGATGCTGAACTTGCCTGGCTGAGTGCGGATTCTGCCCTCACCGACTTTACGATCGCCGTAGTAGAGGCCGAGCACCCCGTGCGCAGTGCCCGGCGGATCCTCACCTTCCTTGTCGAAAGTTGCTGCCAAGATTACATTTTCGCCGATGGGAAGGTCTTCGGTGGCATCGATCTTCTGCTGTTCACTGCCGAGGAAGTTGTACACGTAATGCAGTCGGTTGTCCTTGACGTACAGCGAGTGACCACCGAACCTGCCACCATGAGAGAAGAGCACGCCGGCCGCACCCGGTTCGGCCAAGTCGACAACTGCCCCGATCGAGTATGAACGATTACGAAGGTTGACAGCGACGGCTTCCGGTACCTCGGCTCCCCCTGGACGGTAGACGTACCGGTTGCGCGGCGGAGCCAGCTGGGGGCGAGGTGTGGTGAGGAGTTCGACACCTGACCGATCATCCAGTGGCAGAGCTTGATTGGCGCCGGCCTCGTGGAACCACAACCCCACGAGCTCGGCGAGCCTGCCGGGTTCTTCGCCGGCAAGGTTCCGGAGCTCGGCTCGGTCCACCTCCGTGTGGTAGAGCTCCCAGGTGTCTTCCGAGAAATGACCCCACCCGCTCAGAGTCGGGTGCGTGGTGACGGCCTTCCACCCGTCATGCCAAATCCCTCGTCCTCCGAGCATCGAATAGAACTGGGTGTGCTTGGCGGTGGGGATGTTGCCGGCGTCGAAGCTGTACCGCATGCTCACGCCTTGGATCGGGTGCTGGGTGTATCCCTTCACCGTGTCGGGCAAGTCGACACCGACGCAGTCGAGCAGAGTCGGGACGACGTCGATGGCATGGTGGTACTGATCTCGAATCTCGCCTCGGGCGTCGATGCCCTCCGGCCACGAGATGATGCAGGGGTCGCAGGTTCCGCCGTTGAACGAGTACCGCTTCCACATCTTGAAGGGCGTGTTGAACGCCATCGCCCACCCGTTGGGATAGTGGTTGTACGTCTCGGTGCTGCCCAACTCGTCCAGCTTTGCCAGGTTCTCGGCGAGGTCGTCGGGTACCCCGTTCGCGATTTTGTTCTCGTTGACTGATCCGTCGGGTCCGCCCTCACCGCTGGCACCGTTGTCGGAAACCACCACGATGATCGTGTTGTCCAGCTGCTCGATTTCTTCGAGGTATTCGAGCAAGCGTCCGATCTGATCGTCGCAGTGCGAGAGGAAGCCCGCGTACACCTCCGCCATCCGTGAGAACAGTCGTTGCTCGTCAGCGGAGAGGGTGTCCCAGGGGCGGGTGAAATCCAGCGGCGGGAACGGTTCGCCGTCAGGTCCGGTGCGGGTGTCAGGAGTGCCTATCGGGTTGAGTGAGGGCAGAGTCGTGTCGTTCGGGACAAGTCCCATGTCCTTCTGCCTCGCCAGAATCTCATCCCGCATGGCTTCGTACCCTGCGTCGAACCTGCCCGCGTAGCGATCGGCCCATTCGCGGGGCGCGTGATGTGGAGCGTGTGCGCACCCGGGTGCGTAGTAGAGAAATACAGGCCGGTCCGGAGCTATCGACTTCACGTCGCCGATGTATTCGAGCGCTCTGTCGGTGATGTCGACGCTGAAATGATACCCCTCTTCCGGCGTCGACGGCTGTTCGACGGGGTGGTTGTCGTGGACGAGGTCGGGATACCACTGATTGGTCTCGGCACCGAGAAAGCCGTAGAACCGCTCGAATCCGCGACCGACCGGCCAATTCCGTTTCGTGGAAGCAAGATTCATCTCGTCTTCGGCGCAGAGGTGCCATTTGCCGACCATCGCGGTACTGAACCCCTGCTCGACCAGAACCTCGGCGAGCGTGGCACATTCGGGAGGGATGTGACCGTTCCCGCCGGGAAACCCGACCGCGCACTCACTGATGCAAGCCATTCCGTTGGTCGTGTGGTTCCGGCCGGTGAGCAGACACGATCGCGTCGGTGAGCACAGCGCTGTGGTGTGCCACTGCCCGTACCGCAATCCGTTGCCCGCGATGCGGTCGATGTTCGGCGTCTCGATCGGTCCCCCGTAGCAACCCAAGGCGCCGAATCCGACGTCGTCGAGAACGATGTAGAGAATGTTCGGCGTGCCGGCGGCAGCCTTCGGCTGCTCGTACGGGCTCCAGTCGGGAATCGAATCGCGAATATCGAGGTTGACGACGCCTTTGAATGCGTTGGCCATGACCTGGCTCCTTGTAGGTGATCTGAATGCCAGCCTCTACGGCTGCATGGTCAATCGCATACCCCGATTGTGCTCACCGAAGCGCTGTCGCCCGAAATGGGCGATGCCATCTTCGGCAGGAGGTCCGAGTATGAAAGTGCCGGGTCTGTCATCACCTCACTGGAAGCCAGGGACCACATGAGCAGTCAATTCGTTGAAGCCTCCACCTCCGATAACCCTGACCCGCTTCCGAGCTGGCAGGACGGCACGTCGAAACAAGCCATCAGGCGATTCGTCGAACGCGCGACGACTGAGGGAAGTCCGGACGAAATCGCACCGGAAGACCGGATCGCAGTCTTCGACAACGACGGAACCCTGTGGTGTGAGAAGCCGATGCCGATCCAACTCGACTTCATCTTGCGCCGCCTCGTCGAGATGACCAACCAGGATCCGACTCTTCGCAACCGTCAACCGTGGCAGGCGGCCTTCGAGCAGGACTACGCCTGGTTGAACGATGTGATCTCGAAGCACTATCGCGGCGACGACAGCGCACTGAAGGTGCTCGCGGCCGGTGTCCTGGCGGCATTCGCCGAAGTCACAGTCGACGAATTCGAAACCCACGCCGATACCTACCTGCGCACTGCTTCGCATCCCACTCTCGATCGCAAATATTTGCACTGCAGCTATTCGCCCATGGTGGAGTTGCTCGATTACCTTGCGGCCAAAGGCTTCTCCAACTACATAGTCTCTGGCGGAGGACGTGATTTCATGCGGCCGATCAGTCAGGAGGTCTACGGCATCCCCCGAGATCGCGTCATCGGCAGCGGCGTGGCATTGACGTGGAAGGACGACGGCCACAGCGGCACGATCCTTCGTCAGCCCCAAACCGATGTCGTCGACGACGGGCCGGCCAAGCCCGTACAGATATGGAACCGAATCGGTCGACGACCCGTCATCGCGGCCGGAAACAGCAACGGTGACCTACCTATGTTGCAGTTCGCCGAACACCCGAACATTCCGGCACTTCGACTTCTGGTGCTCCATGACGATCCGGAACGCGAGTTCGACTATGTGGACGGAGCCGAGCACGCACTCGACGCCTCGCGCGCAAACGGGTGGACAGTGGTGAGCATCAAAAACGACTGGAAGACAGTCTTCGAACCACTCGCCGAATGACAGTATGGACGTGTGACCCTCGATGATGTCGCCGACGAACTCTACGGCCTCGACCCCGGCGAGTTCGTCGAGGCGCGTACAAAGCATGTGAAGGCTGCCCGGGAGGACAACGACCGCACACTGGCCGCGGAGATCGGAAAACTTCGGAAGCCAACCACCGTGGGATGGTTGGTCAATCTCATTTCGCGCAATCTATCCGAAGATCTGGATGCACTTCTCGCGCTTGGCGAATCGCTACGCGACGCCCAACGCCATCTCTCAGGTCAGGACTTGCGACGGCTGACGACACAGAGGCAGCAGGTGGTGCGAAGTCTCGCCCACAAATCCGGTGAGATCGCGGCTTCGCGTGGAAAGAATGCCGGTGAGGATGCGTTACGTGATGTCGCGCAGACCCTCAATGCCGCCCTGTCCGACGAGGAGACTGCCGCGCAGGTCCGACTCGGACGAGTTGTGACCGCTGCCAGTTACAGCGGTTTCGGGCCGGCGGGACTTGCTGTAGTGGAGGAGGATTCCGTACAAGATGCCCCTGCGATCCACACCGAAGACAGCGCTCCGGCCAAATCCACTGCTCCGGATCGCAAGGCCGAACAAGCCAAGGCGAAAGCAGAATTGACGGAAGCCAGGGCAGACCTCGAGAAAATCCGACGACGGGTCAAGGCCGAGACCGCCCAGTTCGAGGATGCCAGGTCAAAGCTGTCCGACCTCGACCGCCGCATCGAAGAACTCCGCGCCGATCTCGAACACGCAGAACAGGAACGACAGTTCGCCAAGAACACCGAGAAGGCTGCCGGCGTCGCGGTTCGAGAGTCCGAGGATGAGCTTCGCGAGGCCGAGCGCCGGGTCGACGAAGCAGAAGAGGGCCTTGACGAGACGGAATGAGTTGCACGTTCGGAGATCTTGACCTCTACAGCAGTTCCCCCGGATACAGCCACGATCGACATCAGCGGTTACAACATGACGGGCAGCCGTAAGTTTCACAATGTCGCGGAGAACGGGCGGGTCGCGTTTGTCGTGGACGACATCGCATCTGTAGATCCATGGCGGGTCAGGTGTGTCGAAATCCGTGGACGGGCAGAGGCTTTGGATGTTACGGGTGTTGGTGCGCATGGTCTCGACGCACCGATCATCCGTATCCACCCCGAACGCATCATCAGCTTCGGCCTCGACGACAAAGAACTGGACGTCCACCAGTTGGTCGTCAACGGACGTGACGTCTGAATGCCCGAATCGAATTGATCAGCCTGCGGCGGCTTCGAGTTCACTCAGTGATTCCTCGAGGTGGCCCAGGAGCCGCTGCAGGTGCGGAACATTGCGGCGGCAGCCGACGAGACCGAACTGCATGGTGTCCGCGTAGCCGATGACGGTGATGTTCATTGCCTGCCCGTCCAACGGAATCGATGCCGGATAGCAGCTCTCGAGCTTCGCGCCGTTCCAGTATCGCGTCGTCGTCGGGCCGGGGACGTTGGAAATCACCAGATTGAAGACTGGGCGCCCAGTGATCAGTCGGGATGAACCAGGGATCAGCGGCAACCCGAGGCCGGCAACATTCAATGCACTGAGCGCCGTGATCTGCAGGGGCGTCAGGCCCGACATCAGGGACTTGGCGCTACTCATCGAGTCGTGAACTCTCTGAAGTCTGGCCGCCGGATCCGCCAATTCGGTTGCCAGATCACACAACACCGCACCAACAGCATTGCCGGAAGCCTCACCCTCATCGCCTTTACGAAGTGATACCGGCACCATCGCGATCAACGGTTTGTCCGGCAACTCGTCCAGTTCGATCAGGTATCGCCGCAGCGCGCCCGCACACATAGCCAACACCGCATCGTTGAGCGTCACGTCTGCAACGCAACTGACCTTGCGCAGGCGCTCGATCGGCCACGACTGTGCGGCGACACGCCTCGCTCCGGTGATCGGGACGTTGAAGATCGATTTCGGGGCAGCAAACGGCAACGGTGCGACGTGGTCCTTCACTGCCGAGGCAGCGGCGTTCACTATCGCAGGGCCCACCCCGACCACATCTTGCACGGTCTCGATCACGGAGCCCACCCGCCTCTGCAGGTCCAGCCCGCGACTGGCTCGAACCCGCCCCGAAGAAGGTCGCTGCGCCCACGGAGGCATCGATTCTCGATCGAGCGGGTCCGACGAGAGGCTGCGGTACCACGCCTGAACAGCAGACACACCATCCATGAGTGCATGGTGCGTCTTCATGTACACGGCAACTCGGCCGTCGGCGAGACCTTCGATCACATACGCCTCCCACAGCGGCCGATGCCGATCGAGCAGCGTGCCGTGGAGCATGGAGGTCAGCTCGAGCAATTCGCGGACTCGTCCCGGCTTGGGCAGCGCGAGCAACCGGACGTGATACTCGAGATCGACATCCGTGTCCTCCGTCCAACGCACCGGCGCGAAGTTCGACAAGAACTGCACCGGCTTGCGGCGGAAGAGGGGGCGAATCGAGTCGACGTCGGTGAGCGAACGGTAGAGCGACCTGGCGAATTCGCCGTCGTCTCCTTCCGGCGGAACGAAAAGCGACAGTCCACCGACGTGCATGGGATGCTCTCGTGACTCCATCAGCAGGAACATCGAGTCGAGCGGCAGCATCAGCGTCATGGCGATCCGTTCTCTCGGGCAGCTGCCCGGAGTACCGATCAGCCGCTGTTCGACAAAGTTACTCGCCCTGACTTCCCTCATTGGCGACTCCGACAAAACATTGCCCCCTCGATTTCGACAGGAGTCCGATATTCCCGTCGACGAACGCCTTTTCGGGTCGTAGCACCTCACAGCGATTCGTGGGCGAATGACGAGACACAGAGCACTGCAACAAATTTCAATCCTCACAGCCACAAGTAGTAGCGAAGGCGATCGCAGTAATACTTTTGTCGGAATTGTTTCAAATTGTCTGTACATCCAAGTCACACGTGACTACCGTCACTCATCATCACAATCCCGACTGGTCGGTTGTACCCAAAGGAGAAATACATGTCCCGACGTTCGACGTCGCGTGGGCTTTTCGGCGCACTCGCCACCGCAACTGTGTTCGCCACCGTCACAGCGGTGGGAAGCCTGTCAGCAAGCATTGCAGGAGCCGCCCCGGCAGCGGAGATCCCCTTCGGCGGTTGGGATTCATGTCCGATCGACAATCCCGAGACCAGCACCTGTATGGACGTCACGGTTACCGGCGGAAACATGAAGATCGGCAAGCTTTCCGTCGGCATTCCCGCCGGGGCGATGCGCATCGCAGGCGGAGTTGCATACCGGGAGAATCCAGAGGCTGAATTCGGATTCGACCAAGTCTTCATCCCACCGAACGACAACAGTCGGGGGATCTACGCCGAACCCATCGACATCCCCGGGGGCGCACTCGGAATCGACCTACCATTCAACAATCTCTTCGGACTGAACAAGGCCTCGGCCACCGTCGAGTCGACGTCTGCACTCCCCACCGTGGATGCATTTCAGCTTGGCGTGAAGCTACCCGTCAAATTGAAGATCGCGAACCCTCTCCTCGGCGGCAAATGCTACCTGGGCTCGGACAGCAACCCCGTTCAACTCAACTTGGATGTGACCGAATACGGCGTCCTCGAGGAGGTTCCAGGTTTCCCGGATACTGCCGTCGTTCGAAACACCGGGCACACCGGACAGCCCTTCGCCGTCCCGACAGCTTCCGGATGTGGCCCGTTCGGCGTTCTGAATCCAATCGTCAACTGGCGCGCCGGGCTTCCCTCGTCCACCACGTCCAACTCCCTCGCCACGACGAGTGACGTCTACAACATCGGTGCCGACAGCCTCAGGCCACAGCCGGCCGGCTCACCCGAACCCGCTGCCGTCATTGCCGAACGTAGCGCCAACTAGCAATCCAACCCACTGCCACAGAACCGTCATCGGCGACAGATTGCCACCTCGAAACGGAGTTCACTTGTCCATGCGCACAATACGATTCAGAGCCGCGCTCGCCGTCGTCGCAGCGGGAGTCCTCACTCTCGGGGGCGGCGTCAACCGCGACGGCGGCCCCGCTGCCCAATGCGCCGTTCGGGGGCTGGGGAAAGTGCCCGATAGCAAATCCGGAGACAAGCACCTGTGTCGACGTCGTCGTCAAAGGCGGCGAAATGAACATCAACGGGCTCAAAGTACCGATTCCTTCCGGCTCGTTGAATATCGCCGGCGGTGTCGCCTATCGCGAGAACCCCGACGCAGAATTCGGGTTCGACCAGATCTTCATTCCTCCCACTGACGGCACCAAAGGCGTCTATTCCAGCCCCATCGAGGTACCAGGAGGAATCTTCGGGCTCGGTATACCGTCCCCCGGCGGCTTGACCACCATCAAGGCAACAGTCGAACCGGTCGCGTTGCCGACAGTCGACGCATTCCAACTCGGTGTCACACTTCCGGCAAGATTGAAGATCTCCAACCCCTTGCTGGGCGGCAACTGCTATCTGGGTTCTGCGAGCAACCCGATCATGTTCAAACTCGGAGTGTCCGAAAATGGTGTCCTGGAGGAAGTTCCAGGATTTCCGGATACCGCCGCCGTCAGAAACGTGACGCACGCCGACCAGACGTTCGCGGTACCGGGCGCATCTGGATGCGGACTGTTCGGCGCATTGAATTGGGCAGTCAATCTTCGCGCCAACGTTCCGTCTTCGAGTGGTCACAACTCGTTGACCACCACAAGCGATGTGTTCAACATCGGCGCCGACAGCCTGCGGACGCAGTAGAGCAAGCACCGGCGACTCACGAAGTATCACCGACAACAAGGAGATATCGATGTCCCATGCAGTTCGCCGCACCACCTTCGTCACAGCTGCCGCAGTAGCCGCGATCGCGGTCGCAGCCGGCACCGCTTCGGCTTCGACCGTCGTCACTCCCGCGGGACAAGCCGTGACTGCCTCGAGCAGCAATCTCAGTATCAAGACTGGCACGATCACGCTTACCTGCTCCAGCACGACGGGATCCGGAACCATCCCAGCGGCGCCGGGTAACTCCACCACCGGCACGGGCGGGATCAACGTAAACATCGGCACCCCCAGCCTGACCGGGTGCAAGGCTAACGGCCTACCCGCTGTGGTCACGACCTCCGGCTCGTGGCTATTGAACGTCTCGGCAGACACCGGATCGGCTCAGGGATCCCTGGTCATTCCTGCAGGAGGCGCAGTCGTCACGATGCCCGGATCCACGTGCACAGTCACCGTCGGGGCCAGCACTATCGGACCGCTACCATTCGATATTCCCAACCAGCGCGTCGTGGCAAGCAACACCGGCACTGTGAACTACACGCGTACCGGCACCGGGCCCGTCTGCCCCGCCGCGGCCACTGGCACGGCAACCATGTCCGGCACACTGCAGTTCGCATCGGCCACACCGATCAACGTGACACCGTGACGATCGACAGCTAGACAATAGGGCTCGTTGGGGGATCGACGCTTCCGTCGCTCCCCCCAACGAACGTCCTATGGACCGGGTCCGCACACGATCACCATCGGTTGCGCCACGAAGCGGACCGGCGCATTATCCATCTCCTGCTTCGGTGGCGTCGAGTAACGCACCGAGGGCGCGGTGGAGCTCGGCCAGTTCCCGCCCACCGGTTTTCGTCAGCACTTCCGTATTCTTTGCATCCAATTGGCGGACAATGTCTTTAGCGAGTTCTATGACTCGTTTCCCCTCGTCACTGAGATCGAGGCAAACGGCTCTCGCATCGCGACTGTCTCGTTCGCTGACAACAAACCCGCTCTTCTCCAACGCTCGCACGAGCTTGGATATGTAGATTCGCTGCAACCCCGTGTGCGCGGCGAGTTCTCGCTGACTAGGCCTCTCCCCCGCACTCACCAGACCATGGAGAGACGCGAGCACCGAATACTGGGCGTGGGTCAACCCGAGGTGCGCGATCGCTCGGTCAACCCCCGCCCGCCAGCGCAAGCCAAGGTGCCACACCAGCGACCCCGTCGTCCATATTTCTCGATCTTGCATTCAAATAGAATACATGGCTACTATCTCAATTAGGGTACATGGAAACTATTTGAGGAGTCGCAATGCCCACAATTCCCGTGCTCGACTCGACTGTGGCCTACCGCTCGTGCGGAGACGGAACACCCTTCGTACTTATCCACGGGAACCCCACATCCTCCTACCTGTGGCGAAACATCCTCCCGCAGATAGGAAATCTCGGCCAAGCGCTTGCCCCTGACCTCATCGGAATGGGCGCGTCGGGCAAACCGCCAATCGACTACGGTTTTCTCGACACCGCCCGCTACCTCGACGCATGGTTCGACCAGATGGATCTCGACGACGTCGTACTCGTCGGACACGACTGGGGCGGGGCACTTGCACTGGACTGGGCTGCCCGCCATCCCGAACGCGTTCGAGGTGTTGCCTTCTTCGAAACGATCCTGCGTCCGATGACCTGGGACGAGCACTTCCCGGGAGACGCACGAGCGCGGGTCGAGGCCCTGAGAGCTCCCGGTATCGGCGAGACGAAGGTACTCGACGAAAACTTCTTCCTCGAAATTGCGCTTCACAGAACAGTTCTCGGAGAGCTGTCCGAAACCGATGCTGAAACCTATCGCACCCCTTACCCCTCGCCGGAGAGTCGCCGGCCCCTTCTCGAGTGGCCACGGTCCTTCCCCGTCGAAGGAAGTCCCGGCGACGTGAATGCACGAGTGGCGGCGTACAGCGATTGGCTCGCAGAAAGCAGCGAGGTACCCAAACTCCTTCTCACCTTCAGCGGCCCCGCCGAACTTCTCATGATCGGACCTGACGAAGTCGCGTGGAGCCGATCGAATATCGCAAACCTCGAGGTGAAACAGTGCGGTCCCGCAGGACATCTCGCCCCGGAGGATCAGCCTGCGGCCATCGCGGCGGCGATCACCGAATGGACACAGCGGCAACACTGCTTCAGCCGCGACTGAAGTGGGACCGTCGCCACGTACTCTGAGCGCCGGTTTCCCCGACCCATGCGGTAGCGATCCAGACGGTGCTCCGAAATATGGGACCGACACCACCTCCGCCGGATTTGTCCGATATAACTAACTGGCGAGTACGCCGGTTGGGACGAGGTCGAGAACGAGGGGGCGTGTGTGGTGAACGAGGACGGGTTGGGGCGAACGTCGGGATCGGGGGCTCCACACCGGGTGGGCGGCTTTCTTTATCACCGCAACGGCGACCGGTGGGAGTGGTCGGACGAAGTCGCACGGATTCACGGATACGAACCCGACCAAGTGGCTCCGACGACGGAATTGATGCTCGCGCACAAGCATCCCGACGACCGAAGACACGTTGCCCAGACACTGCACGCCATCCGCACTTCAGGCGGCCCGTTCAGCAGCCGCCACCGCATCATCGACACCGCAGGGGACACTCACTCGGTAATCGTCGTCGGCGACAGCGTCGTGGACGAGTCGGGTGCTGTGGTCGGCAGCTCAGGCTTCTACATCGACGTCACCGAAACCCTGGACAGCACGGTGAAAGCATCTGTCGACGTGCTGGTCAACGAAATCACTGCTTCTCGCGGGGTGATCGAGCAAGCCAAAGGCATGCTCATGGTGATCTACGGAATCTCTGCCGATCGAGCTTTCGACATCCTCGTGTGGCGTTCGCAGGAGACCAACGTGAAACTCAGGGATGTTGCCGAGCAGTTGATAGTTCGCACGCTGGACGATTTCCGGGTCCCGACACTTCTGCGGACCCGGTTCGATCACTTGCTGTTACAGGGTTGAACTTCTAACCCGGCTGAACCACGAACTGGGAGATGCTTAAGGCGGTTCCCGTGGCTGGCTGCTCAACCTCGAGGAACCTCGCCCGCATTGATTCCGGGACGGTCCGATGCGGCCTATCCCCGTTGTTACCCAACGCGGAGTAAAAGGAAACTACTTGTCGTCAGACTTCTTCTCGGAGGTCTCCTCGACCAGTTCAGGCGCCTGTTCTCGAGTTGCCATTCCGCCGTCGCCGCCCTTGTCCACGGGCCCTGGGTGCCCACCCTTGGGCGACTGGTCGTTGTTGTCTTTCTCGGTCATGCGGTCATCCCCGTCATTTGGTCCTGTCAGTCATACGGCGTGCGGCCTTTCAGGAGCCTCGGCCCGCCTCCCTCTCAATCTAACGCTCTCAGCACTTCCCGCAACCCTCACCGGTTTTGTTTGCATTTCAGCGCTTTCGGGCAGGTGACTGCGAACAGCATTTCCGCGATGAGAGGTCGATCCCAGTGCGCGCAGTGACTTGGCAAGGCAAACGAAAAGTAAGCGTCGATACGGTTCCGGACCCGAAGATCGTCGAACCCAGTGACGCGATCATCAAGGTCACCACGACGAATATCTGCGGATCCGATCTGCACCTGTACGAGACTCTGGGTGCGTTCATGAATGCCGGCGACATTCTCGGTCATGAACCGATGGGCATCGTCGAAGAAGTCGGCTCGGAAGTCACGAATCTCGAGATAGGCGACCGCGTCGTGATCCCGTTCCAGATCTCGTGTGGCAACTGTTTCATGTGTGATTCGAGCCTCTACACACAGTGCGAGACGACTCAGGTCCGCGATCAGGGAACGGGCGCAGCGTTGTTCGGCTTCTCCGAGCTGTACGGCTCGGTGCCAGGCGGGCAGGCCGAGTACCTTCGAGTACCGCAAGCACATTTCACACACATCAAAGTTCCCGAAGGTCCCGCGGATTCGCGATTCGTCTACCTCTCCGACGTGCTTCCCACAGCCTGGCAGTCGGTTGAATACGCCGACATCCCGCCGGGTGGGTCCGTGACCATCCTCGGTCTCGGACCGATCGGTGATATGGCGGCCCGCATCGCTCACCACAAGGGATTTCGAGTAATCGGCGTGGACCGTGTACCCGAACGCCTTGCACGCCTTGCCGAACGCGGGATCGAAACCCTCAATCTCGACGACTACGGCAGCAAGATCGGTGACGCAGTCCGAGATGCGACGAACGGCCGTGGAACCGATTCGGTGATCGATGCTGTCGGAATGGAAGCTCACGGGTCTCCGATCGGAAAGCTCGCGCAGCAGTTCGTCGGACTCCTTCCCGATGCTCTTGCCGCGCCTGCGATGCGTAACGCAGGAATCGATCGACTCGGTGCGGTCTATTCGGCCATCGACATCGTTCGGCGCGGGGGGACGATTTCTCTGATCGGTGTATACGGCGGCATGGTTGATCCACTGCCGCTGATGACTATGTTCGACAAGCAGATTCAGCTCAGGATGGGTCAGGCGAACGTCAAGAAGTGGGTAGACGACATCATGCCTTTGCTCACTGATGACGACCCACTCGGCGTCGACACCTTTTCCACTCATCAGCTGCCGCTCGATCAGGCGCCACACGCCTACGAGATCTTTCAGAAAAAGCAGGAAGGCGCGGTCAAGATCCAACTGAAACCGCACGGGTAATAATCAGCACCGATTCCATCCACGTTCGACAGAAAGAAACTGAAACCGAAATGGCTCGCGAACTCACCGTCTCCGACAGCGTCGTCGTCAATGTCGACGCGCTTTCTCTCTACGAGCTCATCAGCGATCCCACTCGCATGGGCGACTGGAGTCCCGAAAACCTGGGAGCTACCTTGCGGGGAGACCGCGAAAGCGCTTTCCTGGGTATGGAGTTCGACGGGCACAACAAACGTGGGCGCGCGCAGTGGACCACAAGATGCACCGTCACCGCTGCCGACACCGGGAAACTGTTCGAATTCCGTGTTCACAAGATCGGCCTTGCCACGCCACGGATCTCTGCCGCTATTGCAACCTGGCGGTACCGATTTCAGCCCGTCCCCGGTGGAACCCGAGTTACCGAAACGTGGATCGACGACAGACGGGGCTGGCCGGATTTTGCGGCCGACATATTCGACAAGGTTGCCACCGGCGGAATGACGTTCGCCGACTTTCAGCGCGGCAACATCCGCAAGACGCTGCTGAACATCAAGAGCGCCGTTGAGCAGGAGGTATCCGGCATCGAAGGCAGCACCGGCTGACCGACCGGCACAGCTTGTGGCAGTTTCTGCCACTTTTGGTACAGTGCGGATATGGCAACAGCCCGCCGCACTGCACTACTTCTCCGCGTCTCGCAGAGTTGCGCTGCCGCTTTCGTCGAACGCGGCGACACTTCGACGACCATCGCGGAGCTCGCCGAACGGGCAGAAATCTCCGAGCGCACCTTCTATCGCTGCTTTGCCACCAAGGAAGAGAGCATCTGGCCGATGCTCGACGAGGGAAACCGCAGTCTTGCCACCGCCCTCAGCGCGCAATCCCGCGAATTCGGACTCTCAGCGGCAGTGAAGACGGCCTTTATCGCATCGGTCGGCGAGTCCTTCGAGCCGATGACTCGGAAACTGATGCCCATCATCTTCGATGACGCGGCACTCCGGAGAGTGTGGGAATCAGCAACTTTCGAGACGATGGAACTGATCCGCCCAGAAGTTGCACGTCTGATCGATCGGCCAGAAGGCTCGCTCGACACGACAGCGGCTTCGGGCCAGGCAACACTGGCGGTAGTGGCCGCACTGCGCGAGATGGCAGACCTCCGGACCCCCGCACCCAAGGCCATCACCCGCGCGCTCGGCGCGTTCTCGAAGCCCTATCTCGCAACACCAACAGGTTAGGAACAATCATGACTCAGGATCTCTCCGGAAAAATCGTTCTCGTCACTGGCGGCGCACGCGGCCTGGGCGAGGCGTTTTCGCGCGGCATCGTCGCGGGTAACGGCCGCGTCGTCATCGGCGACCTACTCGACGACGAGGGTCGAGCAGTGGCCGAATCTCTCGGCGACGCAGCACGTTACGTTCACCTCGACGTCACCGATCCGGCGTCTTGGAAGTCCGCCGCCGAGTACGCGGTATCCGAATTCGGCGCGATCAACGGTTTGGTCAACAACGCCGGAATCTCGGCGTCCGGCCAGACGGTCACTGAAGAACCGCTCGAGACGTTCCAACGCATCATCCAGATCAACCTGGTGTCCGTACACACCGGTATCCACACGGTGGTGCCGTTCATGAAGGCAGCAGGCGGCGGATCCATCGTGAACATCTCCTCGGCCGCCGGCCTGATGGGCATGGCCCTGACCAGCGGTTACGGCGCAGCCAAGTGGGGCGTGCGTGGGCTGAGCAAGATCGCCGCCGTCGAACTCGGTCGCGACAAGATTCGGGTCAACTCCGTGCACCCCGGCATGGTCCTCACCCCCATGACTGCGCCGACGGGCATCAGCCTCGAAGAGGGCGCATTCCCCAACAATCCGTATCGCCGTGTCGGTCGCCCGGAGGAGTTGGTCGGTGCGGTCACCTACCTACTTTCCGACGATGCCTCGTACACAACAGGTTCCGAGATCGCCGTCGACGGTGGTTGGACCGCCGGACCGTCGATCGAATACATCGCCGGCCAGTAAGGCAGGGATCCGTTCCCGCCTGAACCTGCGCATTCCGAACGTCCTCAGGTAGATACCAACGTCTCCCTGATTGCATTCGGAGAACTCAACTTTCGCAGGCGCTGCAGCGCACGATGCAGGTCGAGTGACACCTGGTCGGTCGTACGGGCGAGCGATGTTGCCGTCGCCTCACTGTCGAGGCCGACGATCAACCGCAACACCAGGACATCGCGTTCGACAACCGGGAGCGCTGTTGGAGGCGGGAGCGGCCCACTGCTGAACCGGTCGGATGCCGCCCGAGCAATCGCGACGCTTGTACTCACGTACAGCAGGCGCAGGAAAGGCTGATTCGCCGCCGATCCGTCACAAACTGCCGTGAGAACAGAGATGCATGCAGCATCCGCGGCGGAGTCGGAGACGGCCCGATCAAGCTCGGCGCGGCACCGCAGCACAACCATCGGGCGAAACACTGCGTACAAATCGGTCATGGCTTCATGGCTACCGCTCCGTGCCGCGGCGGCCAACATCTCGAGCGAGCCTTCCTGCAACATGGGCTTACAATCTCTCTCGACCCGAAATTCGTCGTGTAGCCGGGGGATCAGCTGGATCCGAACAGTCCGGCGAAGGGGTTCACTGTCGGCGCGGGTGCCTGATCTCGCCCGCCTTGCCATTGGTTCTGATTGCCCCAATCGTTGCCCTGATTCCAGTTACCACCCTGGTTCCAGCCGCCGTTTCCACCACGGTCCCAATCGTGCGAGTGATCGCCCCCTGATCTCCATACCAACTGTTATCGGCCTGTGTTACATCATGATTCACAGCATCTGCCGAGGCCGGTGCGGCGAGCACGGCAATGGGTACGGTCAATACCGCACCCGTCACCGCGAGCTTGGCACAGAAGTACTTCCTACGTTGTTCCGGTGCGGATAGTCGTGTCATGATCGATCCCTTCTCCGAAGATTTCTCCAGACTCTCTCTGGCTGTCCCGAACGGGGCACACACCAGTGAAGTCCCGCATCCTGGCCGTCCACTGGCACAACCCTGGCAGATTCCTGGCAGGGCTGACTTCAAACCGAACGCCTTGCACTACACAATGTTCCGATGCCGGCTCGTTGTTGTTCGCGCCCCAGTTCCGACCGTTCCGTTCCAGGCGGCAAGGGGTCGCTCGGGCGTAAAGTCGAGAGAGTTCGGCTCAGTCGTCCAGAGCGGAAGGACACCCAGAAAATGCGGAGCGATGGAGATACGTGGGACATCGTCAGTAGCGTCGGACTCACCGCGCTTGCAGTGGCGACCTTCCGCGCATTGGAAAGCGCCCGCTCGGACGCGATCATCGAAGACAAGTTCGCATCGTGGTTCGTAGAAGCTGCAGCGGAGCCGCATTTCACAGCTCTTCTGAAAGATCCGGCACTCCTCGACGACACACCCTTCGGCGGTTTCATGGGATTGCGAACCAGGTTCTTCGACGAATTCTTCTTGTCGTCAACCGAATCCGGAGTAAAGCAGGCGGTAATCGTTGCGGCGGGGTTGGATTCGCGTGCGTACCGGCTGGATTGGAACTCAGAATCCACAGTGTTCGAAGTAGATCAACCAAAGGTACTGGAGTTCAAAGCCGAAGTGCTCGCGGCGCGCGACGCCCAGCCGAAAACTGATCGACGCACTGTGCCTACGGATCTGCGCAACGACTGGCCGGCTGCGCTCGCGGAGGCGGGTTTCGATCCGAAGGAACCTACTGCATGGTCCGCAGAAGGCCTGCTCGCTTATCTCCCCGGCCCGGCCCACGACGCCCTGTTCGAGCGGATCGACGAACTCTCGGCCACTGGTAGTCGGTTGGCAGTGAACGACTTTCCGGCCGGCACGGACCCGAAGAAGCTGGCGACCATCAGATCCAAGTACTTTGCCGAGAACCCGTTCGGAGACCTGGACATTTCGCAACTGTTCTACAGCGACAAACGATCCGATCCCGGCCGGTGGCTCACTGAACACAATTGGACCGTCCGACGCTTCAGCTCGGTGGAGTTGGCAGATCTGTACGATCGCCGGATTCCTGATCTCCCCGAAGAGATCGCCGCACTGTCGACGCAGCCTTCTTTCCTGGCCGCGACCAAGAACTAACTCTGGCAGTCCTCACGAAAGTTACTCGGGTGCAGTATTTCTCCGTTTTGTCCAGCTTCACTATGCGTGTCACCACGACAAGTAGTTGACGGTACTCGAGGATGAACCGATTCAGTACTTCAGGCTGAGTACGTCTACACCTCAGACGGACGCGCGCCGAAGAGAACGCTGATGAAATGAGTCCATGAAACTCGAACACGCACGCAGGAAGAGTCGCCCGCTCACGCTGGTGGCACTTGCCTCCGCAGCGGTATTCGCCCTCGCCGCATGTACTTCCGGGCCGGATTCTGCACAGACCTCTGACAACAGCACAAAGGTCTCCGCCACCGAGACACCCACGACAGTCACGATCCCCGACAGCCCCGTCGGCAAGCAGATCAGCTGGCTTCTCAGTGCGTTCAACACGAGCGCGCCATTGCCCCAGGAAGAAATCGCCGAGCACTTCGGACCCACCGCACCAGTTGTCCTGACGCCTCCGGACTTCGACTCCATCCGAGCCGGACAGCCCTGGACAACAGTGAATTACAAGGGAGGCGATACCGACGGCACCGTTTCCATCACCAGTACCACCGGCGGCGCGTTCGACATAAACGTCGTCGTCGACGGCAACGGGTTGGTCCTTGGAATGGCGATAACACCGACCAAAGACGACCATGTGCCTGCCGCATCGTGGCAAGAGCTCGAGGCAGCTGTCAAAGCACTTCCCGCGCCGACGAACTTGACCGTCACCGAGGTCACCGGCGGAAAGAACGCCGAAGTCTTCGGTGTCGGCGACACCTCACCACAGCCCACAGGGTCAACGATCAAGCTGTACGTTCTCGGCGCGGTCGCGACGGCTGTCCAGAACGGGACACTCTCGTGGGATCAGAAGCTCACCATCACCGACGACCTCAAGTCGATGCCCGGCGGGACAATGCAGGACCTGCCGTCGGGAACCGAAGTCACGGTCCGGGAGACCGCCGGCAAGATGATCTCGATCAGCGACAACACCGCCACCGACATGCTGATCGCTGCTGTCGGGCGCGAGCAGGTCGAGGCCGAGTTCGCCCCGATGGGCATGGCGGATCCTTCGCTCAACATTCCACTGAAGCCGACCCGCGCACTGTTCCAACTCGGCTGGGGCAACGATGGCGCACAACGTATCGCCTGGCGCGACGGAACCCCGGACGAGCGTCGAGCAATACTGGCGGCACTACCTGGCGGCCTGGTGGACATCCCGGCGTCAGCATTCACCACCCCCGCATGGCCTTTCGACATCGACTGGTTCGCCTCGCCCGCCGACCTGCGTGCCGCGTTGGTCTCGTTGCAAGAGATGGCGAAGACCGAGAGCGGTGCACCGGTTCGAGACATACTGGCCGAAGATCCGGCGCTCGGTGACGAGTCCGCGAAATGGTTCACCTACGGCGGATTCAAGGGCGGCAGCTCCATCGGGGTCCTTGCGGGTGCCTACTACGTTGAACACGACGATCGCGCCTGGGTCGTCACCATGCAAACTCATGGTGACGACGCTGCCCTGGTTGCCGATCCGGCTCTGTACTTCGATCCGGTCGACGACGCGATGCTCCTGATCCAGAAGGATGCGACCAGCTAGAACGCACGTCCCAGCGCGAGCCGACGTCACCGAAAGGCCTGTCCCGACAAGTGAATCGTCGGGCAGGCCTTTGTCATCCCTCAGGAGAGTACGACGCTCTCGAGTCTGTCCGCGATCGCTTTGCCGACACCCCAGTCGAGTGCTGCACACCCGACCGACTTGAACACCGTGCGACCGTGGCGCTCCACGCCGGATTCCATTACCGCGCCCAGTGATCGAAGGTCGGAGATGGGGAACTCTCGCTCGATTGCCGACCGAACTTCGCCCGACCCCTCCAGGCATCCGGCCACGTCGTCCAGCACGGTGACCGTCGAGGCATCGATGAGCCCGGCAGGCAGTTCCGTCATCGAAGGACGGAAAGATCCGACTGCATTGACGTGGACGTTTGCCGGTAGTGCTGCGAGGTCGAACAACGGTGACGTGGCACCGGTCGCACAACACACCACGTCAGCATTTGCGACACATTGGTTTGCCGACCCTGCTACCGAAAACCGGAGTCCTGGATGCCGAACTTTCGCTTCGTCGACAAATCGTTGTGCATGGGCGAGGGTCCGACTGTATACCGAAATCTCTTCGAATTCCCTTACTGCACAGCAGGAATCAAGTTGTGTCCCGGCCTGGGCGCCGGAGCCGAGGATCGCCAGACGCCGGACCCTTTCCGGCGCCAGTACGTCCGTTGCCACGCCAGAGACCGCACCGGTTCGCAGCGCGGTGAACCGGTGGGCTTCCACACTGAACCGCGGAAGCCCGGTGGCTCCGTCGTACCAGAGCACAGTGCCTTCGATGCGCCTACTTCCGTCGATGTCGTAGATCGTCAACGTCTTGACAACGGCGTCGCGGGTGGACCGATGCAGTGCAGACATCACGAGCAACTGGCCGTCCGCCACGACCGTTCGCGGTGGTTGTTCGAGCCTCCCCTCGTGAAGTTCGGTGATGGCACTGGCCACCGCTGCGACGGCGACCCCGACCGGAATCAGCGAGTCGAGCCTGGCGAGGTCGATGTGTGGAGCCACTGCATGATCTTCGATTTCCATCTTTTCGATTCCGTTTCTCGGGGTGTACTTCAGGGCTAGTTCACTGAAATTCCTTGACATCCAATCGGTAAGGTATTACACCTAATGCATCCTCGCAAGGCTCCGTACGAACCCGCCGTTCCGAACGAACGGCCCGAAGGTGGATCTGATGGACAAAACAATGACGCGGTTCTCGAGGCGTACCGCTCTGATCGGAACTGCAACAGCACTCGCACTGGTTCTCGGTGGTTGTTCAGGCGCAGCTAAGGACGCAGGCGCTTCGTCCGAGCCCGCCGGCGAGCCGCAGCGGGGCGGTGAACTGCGAGTTTCTATCGGCGCAGAACCGATTGCACCTGCGTTCGACATGGGAACCATGGCCGTCACCTCGGTGGGCACGGCATCGATCGCCACCCTCGCCTACAACGGACTGGTCGACTTCCAGGACGGTCAGGCGGTACCCGAACTTGCTACGTCCTGGAAGCAGACTTCCCCCACTCAATACGTCTTCGCCCTCCGCGACGGTGTGAAGTTCACCGACGGAACGCCGTTCGATGCCGAAGCCGTCAAATTCAATCTCGATCGATTGCTCGACCCGAACGGAACGGGTGCGAACCTGCCTCCGTCTTTGGAGTCGGTCGAGGTCAGCGCACCCAATGAAGTAACCATGAATCTCTCCACCCCGGCCGGAGGGTTCGTCGCCTCGTTGCGCCGTGGACGGGTGATGATGATGTCCCCCACCGCCGTGACGCAATACGCCAAGACCGATCCGTTCAAAGCTTCGGTGGGCACCGGTCCGTACAAGTTCGAGGAGTACAAGACCGGTCAGTACATCAGGCTCGTCCGCAACGACGACTACTGGGCTGACGACAACTACCTGGACTCGATCAAGATCTCGATCCTTCCGGACCCGACCACCTCGATGCAGGCATTCGTCAACGGGGAACTCGATGTCCTCGGTGTGACACCGGCCCAACTCGCACAAGTCAAAAGCCGAGGCAACTCGGTCATCAAGACGTCGATCAGCAACACGTTCAACTACGTCAGTTTCAACCAGGCGGTCAAGCCTTTCGACAACGTCGACGTCCGCCGCGGATTCTCTGCGGCGATCAACCGTGACGGTATCGCACAGGGCATTTACCAGGGATACGCCGACCCGGCGAGTGGGCCCCTCAGCCCGAAAATCGGCGATGCATACTCGGACCTCTCCGGCCTTGCCTCACAGACGTTTTCAACAGACAAGGCAAAGGAATTCCTGAAGAACGGAAACTTCGACTTCGGTACGACGGTTCCGTTCAGCACCTTCACCCAGGCCCCGTTCTCGACAGAAGCCGATGCGGTTGCCGAACAGCTCCAGAACGTCGGTGTCAAAGTCGACCTGAGCAAAGAGGAGTTCGGATCCTGGGCTCAGAAGATCTACACCGCAAAGAATTTCACGGTCATGAACAGCGGCCAGACCACGGCCACCGTCGATCCCGACGAGATTCTCTACCCCTTGTTCCACAGTAAGGGCGATCTGAACGCCTCTTCGATCAACGATCCTGAACTCGACAAGCTGCTCGACGCTGCCCGCGCCGAACAGGATCCGCAGCAACGGGCACAGATGTACCAGCAGGCATCCAAGCTGATCGCGGACAATGCATACGCAGCGTTCACCGTGTACCCGCAGAAGATCGCCGCAACCAGCCCGTCGGTCGGCGGATACGAATTCACGGAGGGTGGCACCAACCCGCTCTCGAGGGTTTGGCTCGCGAAGTGAGCGTGATCGAAGCGGTACCTGATTCCGATATGCCGCCGAAGGAGCGAGAGCCCGCGCCCTCGTCCGGTCGGCTGCGTCGAATCGCGCGCACCCTGTTGATCAATGCCGCGCAGCTGGGAATCGTCGGACTCGCCGCAACTTTCCTGATGTTCGTACTTCTTCGGACAATCCCAGGGGACCCCGCTCGCACGGTAAGCGGTCCCGGCGGGTCCGTCAGTCCAGAGCAGATCGCACGTATTCGTTCCGAACTCGGCCTCGACCAGCCGGTGGTGGTCCAGTATTTCGACTGGCTGTCCGCAGCCGCTCGCGGCGACCTCGGAAAGTCGTTGGTGCTCAACGACTCGGTGACAACCTTGCTGTCCGACCGCATCGTCGTAACACTCCAACTGGGCATGTACGCGCTTGCCTTCGCATTGTTGGTGGCGGTACCACTGAGCGTCCTCGCTTCGAGGTTCACCAGCGATCGCGCGAACCGGAGTGTGCGACTGGTCGGAACTCTGGGTATCGCAGTACCAAGCTTCTGGTTGGCTCTCCTGTTGATCATCGCATTCCAGAACGTCTTGCCGACGTTCGGATACTCGTCGCTCAGTGATGGTATCGGCGCACATTTCCAACACATGATTCTTCCGACCATTGCGCTGGGTGTCGGTATGTCGACCCTGCTCTTCGAGACCACGCGTGCATCCCTGATCGGCACACTCAACTCCGATTACGTCCGGACGGCAAGGTCGTTCGGGATCCCCGAGCGTCGCGTTTACTCTCGATACGCACTACGGAACGCACTACTTCCCACTGTGACGATCGCCGGACTGGAGATGGGCGCGCTGATGGGCGGAGCACTCCTCGTCGAAAATGCTTTTGCCGTTCCCGGTATGGGCCGACTCCTCGTTCAATCCGTCTTGGCTCGCGACTACACAGTGGTGCAGGGTTGCATCCTCGTGCTGGTCATCGTTGTCGTATCTGTCAATCTTCTGATGGATGTCGTCTATTCCCTCATCGATCCCAGAGTCAGGACCGACAATGACTGAGTCATTCGGGGCTGCGCTTTCCCCGTCGTCCCCAATCGCGCCGAGCACACGTCAGCGGCGCCGATTCATGGCCCGCATTCTCTCCTTGCCTGGTCAGAAGGTGGCATGGAGCATTCTGTTCGTACTGGTGTCGGCGGCCGTGCTCGCGCCTCTTCTCGCGCCGCACTCCCCCAACGTCCAAGATCTCACCTCGACTCTCGCCCCACCCAGCGGTGAGCATCTCCTCGGAACCGACGATCTGGGTCGAGATCAGTTGAGCCGTCTGCTGTTCGGACTCCGCACGTCACTCGCCGTCAGTGCTGCCGTGACGTTGGGTGTCATGGTCATCGGGCTACCGCTGGGAATGCTGGCAGGTTTCACCCGGGGAATTGCGAACACCGTCATTGCTCGACTCATCGATGTCGGGTTGGCCTTGCCGTCGTTGCTGCTCGCGCTCGCGCTCATCGCCGCGATGGGAGCCGGAGTCACCAGTACGATCATCGCTCTCGTTGCGGGCTACACGCCGTATCTGGCACGGGTCACCCGCAGTGTCGTGCTCAAGATTCGTGAAGAGGAATACATCGACAGCGCAGCCGTGAGCGGAGTTCCGACCTGGCGCATCATCGTTCGGCACGTCACGCCGAACATGATCGAATCAGTGTCGGTTCAGCTGACCCTGATCTTCGCCTTCACCGTCATCGCCGAAGCCGGGCTCAGCTTCGTCGGCCTCGGTATCCAGCCACCGACCTCGTCTCTCGGCAACATGCTCGCCCTCGGGTCGACCCACAGCATCGACCTGCCTTTGATGTCGATAGTCCCCGGATGCACCATCGCCCTCGTCGTCATCACGTTGCTGGTCTGCGGAGACGGCCTTCGCCACGCGCTCGACCCGAGGAGCAACCGATGACGAAACCGCTACTGTCGATCACGGATCTCCACGTAGCTCTGTCCGACAATCCCGCACTGCGACCAGTGGACGGAGTCAGCTTCCACATAGATTCGGGTGAGAGCGTCGCTCTGGTCGGTGAAAGCGGTTGCGGCAAATCAGTAACGTCGTACTCCGTACTCGGTCTCCTCGAAGGGTCCCTGGCTGCGCATGGAGAGATGGTCTTCGACGGCCGACGATTCGACATGTCCGACCGTGGTGCGCTGGCGCCGCTTCGAGGCACAGACATTGCGATGATCCCCCAGGACCCCGGAACCTCGCTGAACCCGGTAGTGAGCATCGAACGACAACTCGGCGATCTCGTCCGCATCCACCACAAGCTCTCCAAACGCGTTGCCGCCAAACGAGTACGCGAACTGCTGGCCCGAGTCGGGATTCCGGCCCCGGATCGGGTTGCCGGAGCGTTTCCTTTCGAACTGTCCGGTGGCATGCGACAACGTGTACTGATCGCAATGGCTCTGGCCTGCGAACCGACGATGCTGATCGCCGATGAGCCGACCACCGCCCTGGACACCACCGTGCAGGCGCAGATCATGGACCTGTTGCAAAGTCTCATAGCAGACGAGGGGATGTCCATGATGTTCATCTCGCACGATCTCGGACTGGTTTCACAACACTGCAACCGGGCGTACGTGATGTACGCGGGCAAGATCGTCGAATCCGGATCGGTCGACAACGTACTGCGTGAACCGGAGCACCCCTACACGCATGCGCTGGTCGACTGTTTGGAAAGTATGAACTCGGGTGCACGACGCTTGAAGACGGTACGAGGGATCGTTCCGGCGTTGCCTGACCGAAAGCACGGTTGCCACTTCGCGCCACGCTGCGATCGCGCGGGAGACGAATGTCTTTCCATCTCACCCGAACTCGAAAGGAGTGGACACAGTCTCGCGGCCTGTCTGCACCCGATGACAGGCTCACATCAGCACGTTTCGGCAAGTGAGGTGGCTCGATGACTACGCACCAATTCGTTTCCACACGCGAAGTAGCCCGATTGGAGGGGATCACCCATTCCTTCCGCACCCGTCTGGGAGGCCGTGCCGTGCAGGCACTTCGGGGCGTCGACCTGTCGATCCCGGCAGGGCGGTCTCTCGGACTGGTCGGCGAAAGCGGAAGCGGAAAGTCAACTCTCGGTCGGGTTGTGACCGGCCTGCTCGAGCCGTCCGGCGGCAACCTGGAAATACTGGGGCAGCGTGTCACCGGCAAGTCCTCTCGCAAGCGAGCCCCGGGATCTGTGCAGATGATCTTCCAGAACCCGCGAGCATCGATCGATCCGAAGCTGCCAATCTGGCGTGCCGTCGCCGAACCCCTACGCATCGGCGGGCATTCGGCGCGACGCAAGGACGTCGACGACTTGCTCGACCGCGCCGGACTGAGTGCGTCGTACGGAGATATGTACGCGCACCAGCTTTCCGGCGGGCAGTGCCAGCGAGTGGCCATCGCACGCGCCGTCGCCGCGAAACCGCAACTCATCGTCGCCGACGAACCTGTCTCCGCCCTGGATGTTTCGGTACAGGCACAGATCCTCAATCTCCTCAAGGACATTCAAGAGGACTCCGGAACATCCTTCCTTTTCATCAGCCATGATCTAGGAGTCGTTCGATTCTTCTGCGACGAGGTTGCCGTCCTGTATCTGGGTCAGGTGCAGGAGTACGGTTCGACCGAGAGCATTCTGACCGACCCCGCACACCCGTACACGCGGGCATTGGCCTCGGCATCGCCGACACTGTTCTCCGAAGCTGCGCGAGAGCGAATCATCCTCACCGGCGAGCCCCCGAAGCCTGACAACCCGCCGAGCGGCTGTGTCTTTCACGAGAGATGTCACCTGCGCATCGGCGCGATCTGCGACACGGTCTCGCCTCCGACGTATTCCACGCCCTCAGGCGAGGCGCGTTGTCATCTTTACGCCCCGCCTCACTCCGCGAGTTCATGATCAGGTCACTGCCTTGATCGAAACATTCTCCTCCACAACAACTACCCGGAACGGAAGAACATGAGCACCAACCCCCTCAGGATCCTCGCCTCCATCGCCGACGTGTGTGACGACGCAAACGCCACCGTTGCGTTTCACGTCCGCAGCCTCGACGGAAAACTCGAAATCGGTTCCGGCGCCGATGCACGTTCGGTGACCGCCTCGACCTACAAGGTTCCCGTCATGCTCGAGGTCGCCGCCCAGGCATCCGAGGGGCGCATACAACTGGCTGACCGGATCAAGGTCCCTGCAGACAGGCGCACCATCGGGCCCTCCGGGATTTCAGCGATGACGGACGACGTCGAAGTATCGATCCGGGACTTGGGCCTACTCATGATGCAGGTCAGCGACAACACCGCCACCGACATCCTGCAAGAGATGGTCGGTACCGAGAACATCATGAGCCGACTCCGCTCGCTCGGATTGAACTCGACCGACATCACTACCGACTGCGAAGGCATCATTTCGCTTGCTCTCGAGGAACTCTCGACCGAGAATTACGCAACTTTGCAGAAAACCTCCACCGGCAACCCGTTCGGACTGCCCGAGGACGAGTTCGTCGCGGCAATCGCAGCGGGCGAGTCGTTGAACGCGCGCGGCGGCAACACCAGCACCCCGCGCGAGATGACCGAACTGCTCAGCCTCATCTGGACGGACAAGGCTGCAGACGCCGAGGCCTGTGCCGAAGTGCGGCGGGTAATGGGCCTGCAGTTCGCGCCTCACCGCCTCTCCTCCGCGTACGTCGACGGCCCGACGATCTCCGGCAAGACCGGCACCTTCCTAGCCGGCGTTCGCAACGAGGTAGGAGTCGTCGACTTCGGCGACGGGGACGTCTACGTAGTCGCAATCTTCTTGAAAGACAAGAACAACCACATGCGTAACGGCAAGGTGGACGCGGCAATCGGGAAGATCGCCGCACTTGCGATCGACAGTCTTCGGAACGCAAGTCGCGGCGCGGCTGCGACGGCGGTAACAGCCTGATGACCCCTACGCTCGTAGCACCTCACTCGATGGCAGAGATGACGTGGACCCAGGTGCAGGAGGCGATGAATGGCGGGATCCGCAACGTCATCTTCGCGGTGGGAGCGACCGAACAACACGGCCCGCACCTGCCACTGTCCACCGACACCCTGATCGGCACTGCCACTTCACTTGCCGTCGCCGCACGGCTCGGGACGACGATAGTAGCGCCCACCATCGCGTTCGGGGTTTCCCCGCACCACATGTCCTTCCCCGGAACGCTCTCTCTACGCGAGGCAACGTTTGTCGACGTGGTCGAAGACTACGTTCGCAGTCTCGCCGCTCATGGGTTCGACAATATCCTCGTCATCTCGAGCCACGGCGGTAACTTCGAACCCCTCGCGCATCTGATCGAGAGAGTCGGACCCCGGATCGGCGAGACACGGATTCATGCCCACACCGATCTTCTCCAGTTGCTCACAGCTTTCGAAGCAGTGGCGGAGGAGGATTCGATCTCTCCCGAGGCCTGCGGATCCCATGCCGGTGATTTCGAAACATCGATAGTCCTCGCACTGCGACCCGACCTCGTCGACATGAACGCCGCCGAGCCCGGATTCCTCGGACGCTTCGACAAAGACACTGCCACAGCGTTGTTCGACGGCGGAACCAAAGCATTATCGGTGAACGGAATTCTCGGCGACCCCGTCGCCGCACTGGCGTCACGCGGCGAACGGTATCTCGAATCACTGACCACAATTGTCTCGGAATACTTTTGTGCCGAGATCACCAAGCACGAAGGACGCGAAAGGTGACCGTCGACGTACAGGAGGTGGTGCAGGCCGAGCTCGACGCAATGGTCACCGCAGACGCCCAACTCGGCATCCAGGTTGCGGTGTACCAGCATGGTCAGCTGGTTGTCGATGCCTGGTCCGGACACACCGAACCCACTCGAAGTGCGCCTGTCCGAAGTGACACCCTGTTCCCGATCTTCTCGTGCAGCAAAGGCCTGATGTATACGACGGTGCATCTGCTGGCCGAACACGGCGAACTCGACTACGACGCACAGGTCAGCGACTATTGGCCGGAGTTCGGACAGAACGGCAAGGGAGAGGCGACCATTCGACAGGTCCTCGTACACACGTCCGGAGTCCAAGACATCACACACGACTTTCACCTCGACGACTGGGACGGCACCTGCGCTCGCCTGGCCGAGTCCGAGGCCATGTGGATTCCGGGTAGCGAGACCGCTTACCGCGGACTGTCTTCCGGATTCGTTCTCGGCGAGGTAGCAAGTCGCGTGTACGGGAAGCCCTTCGGCCAGATCGTCACCGAACTGATCTGCGAGCCTTTGGGTATCACGGATCTGTTCTTCGGCGTTCCCGCTTCGGTGAAAGACCGCATCGCAGTTCTCGCGAATGACGAATCAGTTCTGACCGGTCCCGCGTCGAGCCCCGATACTCGGATCATGGCCGAACTCTTCAACACCCCGTCGATTCAGGCATCAGCTGTACCTGCCGGCGGCGCCATCACCTCCGCCCGATCCCTGGCAAGACACTACGCGTCGTTGATCGGCGATGGTGTGGACGGAGTGCGTCTACTCCCGCCAGCGCGGACCACTCTGGCAACGACGTTGGAAACCGATGCGTACGATCAAACGCACAAGGCGCCGGTCCGCAAGGGTTTGGGTTATCTACTGGGCGACAAAGGGATTGCAATGGGCGGGCGGTCGAATTCATTCGGCCACAGCGGGTTCGGCGGTTCGTACGGGTTTGCCGATCCGGACTACGGTTTGAGTTTCGCGCTCACGAAGAATCGACTGGTTGCCACGACGCCTCTCGAGGTGCCGGCCTCGGTCGTCCTGGCGAATACGGTACGAGAAGCTTTGTCCATCCCGAACGGTTGACCGCCCCGGACCGAGTCGTCACGAAGATAATCGACAAACGGAGAGTCTCACTATGCACGTTTACATTTCGGTGGACATGGAAGGCATCGCAGGAATTGCGACGCTCGACCAGATAGTTCGTGGAGGTCACGGATACCAACGTGCGCAAGCACTGATGACGGCCGAGGCCAACGCGGCAATCGCCGGAGCATTCGACGCGGGCGCGCAATCGGTGCTCGTCAACGACAGTCATGGAACGATGGACAATCTGCTGCACGCCGAACTGGATCCGCGGGCGCGGGTTCTGTTCGGATCGCCGAAACTGCAGTGCATGGCAGAGGGTCTCACCGCTGAACACGACGTGGCCCTTTTTGTTGGCTACCACGCTCCTGCGGGTGGTCCGGGTGTGCTGGCACATACGTTCTCGGCTCTGTTCACGGATGTTCGTCTCGACGGCAGGACCGTGTCGGAAAGCGATGTGAACTCGCTCTACGCGGCTACTCACGGCGTGCCGGTCGGCTTGGTCACTGGAGATGACGTGATCTGCGGGTTGGTCAGCGCTACGTCTCCTTCGACCGAAACCGTCGTGGTGAAGCAGGCGCACGGGTGGTCTGCTACCAACTCGCTTCCGCCGAGTCTGGCGTGCGCAGCCATTCGCGATGCATCCAGACGAGTTGTGCAACAGTGCGACTCGCTGAAGCCGACGAAGTTACGCGACGAGTGGGTCCTCGAAATCGTTCACCCGACAACAACTGCTGCGGAGATGGCGGAGGGTGTCCCCGGTTCTCGGCGAACGTCAGATCGAACCATCGAGCATCGCTTGAACACCGTCGACGACATCATCGGACTGATCACCGTCAACTATCAATTGGCATCTGCCGGCCTCCGCGGACAGATGACGATCGCCAACCGTCAGTAGAGGGCAAATTTCCATGAGAGTGACCGTTATCGGTGCAGGTTCGATCGGGTTGTGTTCGGCGCTGGCTTTGGCTGCCGAGGGAGCCGACGTGTGTGTAGTCGACGCGAGGGCTGCGGGAACCGGCGCGTCGAGCCATAACGCCGGGTGGGTCGTCCCGAGCATGTCGGCCCCCGTCCCTGCCCCCGGAGTACTGACCCAATCGTTGAAGTGGATGCTGCGTCCTGACAGCCCGCTGTACATCAGCCCCAGCCGCGACCCTCGCCTTGCCTCCTTCTTGATTGCGATGCTTCGCAACTGCACCACAACGAGATTCGAATCCGGTCTGCGAAATCTGATGGCACTCAATCATCGGACTTTCGAGCTTTTCGACGAACTCGAGCGCACTGGGCTTCAGTTCGAAAACCACCGATCCGGATTGGTGCAGCTGTTTCGCACACAGAAGTCGCTCGACTCCCACTCCGAAGAAATGACGCTGGTGCGAGCACTCGGCGGTGACGAATTCGACGTACTCACCAGTGCCCGAACGGCTCAGCTGATGCCGGGACTCTCGAGCTCGGTCGTCGGTGGGATCGTCTGTCCCCACGAGAGATTCCTCGACCCCGCAGCCTTCGTCGAAAGCTTGATCAAACAGTGCGAGAGCCTCGGGGTCGAGATCGTGGAGGGCACCGAACTGACGCTGTCGGAAGACTCCATCGGTAACGTGACGGCATCTGGAGTAGAACGGCCGATGACGTCCGATCATTTTGTGGTCGCCGCAGGCGCTTGGAGCGCGGACGTGGTGCGAGGACTCGGGTACACACTCCCCGTCCAATCCGGGAAAGGCTACGGTTTCGACGTTCCACCGATTTTCCCCGTCGGAACTCGGGCATCGTATCTGTCGGAAGCCAAGGTTGCCGTCACCCCGTTGTCCGGTGCGACCCGAATGGCCGGCACCATGGGATTCGGAGGCCGAAGTGAACACATCGACAAGCGAAGGGCCGAAGGCATACTGACCTCGGCAGCCGACTATTTCGACACCTGGGAACCTCCGCAGAATGCAGTCCCGTGGACAGGGCTACGCCCGATGACACCCGACGGGATGCCCATCATCGGTCGCTTACCTCACCATCCGAATGTCACTGTCGCCACCGGCCACGCGATGCTCGGTATAACCCTCGGCCCCGTCACCGGAGAGTTGGTCGCTCGCAGCGTGTTCGGCCGAAGCCTCCCTGCCTATGCCGGCGTGTTCGGGCCAGACCGCTTCAGTCGGACTTTTCGGAGCGTCCGGCCCACAACCCGCTGACGTGGTGGAGGTGTGCAGTCATGACAGCTTCGGCCGCAACCGGATCTCGTGATTCCAACGCCTGCAGGAGTTGATCGTGCTCCCGAGCCGACCCGACCAAGTCCTTGCTGCCTGCAATGCCTTTCAGCCCGGACAGGCGAGTCTGATCGCGCAACTGCTCCACCACCTTGACCAGCCGTGCGTTACCCAGTGCAGCCAAAAGTTCCAGGTGGAAGTCCTTGTCCAGGGTCAGGAATGAGACCAGATCCCCCTCGGCCGCGGCGTTCTCGACGCGCTTGCTCAGCGTCCAGAGATCGGTGAGATCCAACGGGGGTTCGAGCGCGGCAACCTTCGCCATTGCAGGTGGCTCGAGCATCAGCCGGATTTCGACGATCTCCGCGAGTTCGTCATCCGTCAGTTCGACGATGCGAAAGCCGCGGTTCCTCACCATCTCGATGAGGCCTTGGCTCTTCAGATCGAGGAGAGCCTCGCGTACCGGGGTGGGCGAGACCTCGAGCTGCGCGGCGATGTCGCCGATCGCGTAGAGCCGGCCGGACTCCAGTTCACCGCTCGAGATCCGGGCCCGAAGCAGTCTCGTGGCATCGCTGCGCAAGCTGGTCCGTGCCAGTGGCTGAAATACGGCACTCTGCTTTTCGTCGCCGGTACTACGATCTGCGCTTGAACCGGCCGGCTGCTTCGTCCCCATACCTGCACCCTAATACCCAGCGATGTCCAATATGTAATACCTAACATTTTATGTGACAAAGATCGTTCCAGCTCGCGCCGATGTGCAAGCTGAGACCGCCCCGGCCGAGATGCCGAGCTCGGTCGCCGACTGGGTTGACAGGAGGTCCGATACATAGGAGGTCCGGATACAGAGAAGCCGCTGCGCTTCCAGTGTCATCCGGATGCACAGCGGCTTCGCCAAGTCTTAGCCCGTGGGGGGCTCGGTCTCGTCCGACGAGAATCCGTCGAAGAATGCGATGACCTTCTGAAGAAGTGCCGCGATGTCGAAATCTTCCAAGCTACCCATTGCGTTCGTCCTTTCGTTTAACACTGGAGGATGAAACGTGCATCTTGCAATTTCCAATGTAAAGCATGAAAAGCATTATTTCTCGACCACGTGGCACTTCGGTTGCAAATACCTCACTCAGCAAGATATGAGCAAATCACCGCAAATAATAGCTCCCACCCGCAATATTTCCACTTTCCACAACCCATTAAATTCCCTAATTCGCAAGTGGGTAAATCTTGAGAAAAATTTCCGGACGCGTCGATTACGAAAGATCCTCCTGGTGAAACTCTCAATCCAAGACCACAAGGCAGAGGAAGTTGCGACACGGATGACACGCAGTTTTCCCGCTTCCAATAGGCGCCATCCACATACATGGTGGGCATTCGGCGGCGATAACGAACCGTTAGCAACACAATCCCAGGCACTTTCTCCCACCTTCTGACTTTCACCCATGACCACTGGATATTCTCGCAGATGAAACGCAATACCAGTTCGAAAATTACATATCTTCAGTGGATACTGTGCACGCGATTAACTGATCAAATGCCTGTTGACTCACCGAGTCCCCACACTTCGCCAGAACTTCACATCCGAATGCTGGACGTTAGTTTAGATGGGTTCGTATTTCTCGAAATCTGCCCGATAAAGGCGGCCCCACGGATAAACCGCGACTGGACCGCCGCAGGCCACCAGGTCACGATCCGCGCCTCGACGAAGGGCGTGCAGGCAAAGTTCACACGAGGGTGAAATCGGGGGTGAGACATGCCTTGGGGTCTCGTTTTACCGAGTCCGACACAGTACGTTTTCCCAGGCACGCCAGTCCCCAGATTCATACGGTGTGCAAGGGCTCGTTGACGCTTCCGAGATGTTGGCAAGACCGACCACAGGCCCCGTTCTCCCGACGAGAACGGGGCTTCCTCGGGTCGGTTTCCGCCTTCGACCGACCGGGTAGACGCGAGCATGGGCGCCACCTGCTCGACCGGATTCACCGCTGGCCGCTACGAATCGACGACCCCGACCGTCGGCGTCGAAGAAGAATTCATCCTCGTCGACCCGACATCCTGGCTGCCGTCCACCGACAATGCCGCGGTTGCGGAAACCGCGTCGACACTCGGTTTGGATCTTCAGCTCGAGTTGTCCCGCTGCCAAGTCGAGACCAACTCTCCCGTGTGCCAGAGCATCGACGAACTCCGAACCCACTTGATCGACATGCGTCGGCTCGCGGCGAAAGCGGCCGAGTTGAACGGCTGCAGGCTGTTGGCCGTCGGCGCACCGCTTTCGGGGCCTTCGCGTTTCGAGATCAGCGACTCCCCTCGCTACCGCCAGATGGGCGAACACTTCGGCGCCCTCGCCGCCGAACAAAGTATCTGCGGTTGCCACATCCATGTGGGCGTCGCTGATCAAGTAGAGGCCGTGCAGGTCTGCAATCACGTGCGCATCTGGTTGCCTGCCCTGCTGGCACTGAGCGCCAACTCCCGTATCCACCAAGGAGTCGACACCGACTTCGCGAGTTGGCGGGCGATCCAATGGTCCCGGTGGCCCGTCGCCGGGCCGCCGCCGTACTTCGAGACCGCCGGGGACTTCGACACCGCGGTCGCGAAGATGGTGGATTGCGGCGTGATGCTCGACAAGCGGATGGCCTACTGGGATATCCGGCCTTCCTGCCACCTACCGACCGTCGAGATCCGGGTCTGCGACGTTCAGCCGACGGTCGACGACACCGTATTGCTTGCAGCACTTGTGCGCGCGCTGGTCGCCACTGCACTGCGCGCCGTCGAACGAGGAGTCGTCGCTCCGCGCACTTCCCTCGAGAACCTCCGCCTCGCAACCTGGGTGTCCGCGAAGGAAGGCGTCCTGGGAGCGTCGATCGATCCGGTTACCACACAAAGAATTTCGGCCACGGAACAGTTGCACCGACTCCTGATCCATGTCCGTGACTCCCTCGACGAGACAGGCGAGTACACGAGCGTGGAATCAGCACTGCGCGACAAATGCGTGACCGGCGGCGGCAGCGACTGGCAACAGCGAACGCTTCGCCAGGTCTGCCTGCGGAAACTGATCGCACGTGCGGTTGAGCGCACCGTCCCGACTGGCACGGATACGCATGACGGGTCGACCCCTGATCAGTAGTAATGCCTCCGACCACCGATAGCGTGCCCGGCCGCGCCCAGCGCGTACAGGATGATTCCGATCACCAACAAGACGACACCGATCGTCCAGAGGATCGGAATGTTCACCACGAAACCGATAATCAGCAGGATTACGCCGAGGATGATCATCACAAGCTCCTTCAGTGCGTTCACTCGGGCGGATACGCCCGCCTCGAGCCGCATACATCAGGGATACCCGTCGGCTGAGCGTTTCATACCCACTCTGACCGGGTATTTCGCTGGGCACCATAATATTTGAAGAATCGAGCCCGCCATGATGAGAATTGTGACTCTGATCGTTCTGATCTGGCTGATAGTCGGGGCCGTCGCGGCCGGCCAACGCGGCTACTACAGCAGTTCGCCGACCAACTGCGCCGGCGTCGGGACCATCGCGCTCACGGTCATCGCCGGCCCGCTGAACTACTTCGGCGTCAACCCCAAAGTCACGGATTGCACGCTCCCCCAGCCCACCGAGTGAGCTGCCGGAAATCCGCGCTAAACCGACTAGTCGTTACCCTGGAGGTGAGTCGACACACATCGAAGTGAGGGGCCACCATGACCACTGCACCAGATCGCACCCGAATCGAGTTCCCGGACATCAGCTCGCGTGCGTGGGAACACCCAGCCGATCGGGCCGCATTGGTGACGCTCCGGACGCTTCGGGGGTTCGACACTGTTCTGCGGACGCTGTCCGGACTGCTCCAAGAACGTCAGCACCGCCTCATGTACCTCGCCACGTCAGTGCGAGTCGACGAACGCCAGTTCAGTGACCTGAACGATCTGCGCCGTGACTGCGTCGAGATCCTGCAGGCCGACGAGACACCGGAGCTGTTCGTACTCCAGACCCCGATGGTCAACGCCTTCACCATCGGCATGGACAAGCCGTTCATGGTGGTCACTACTGGTCTGCTGGACGTGATGAACTACGAGGAGCAACGGTTCATCATCGGCCACGAACTAGGCCACGCACTGTCCGGCCATGCCGTGTATCGCACCATCTTGATGCATTTGATGCGACTGGCCGGAACCATCGGATGGCTGCCGGTCGGCGGATGGGCACTGCGCGCGATCATCGCCGCCCTGATGGAATGGCAACGCAAGTCCGAACTGTCCGGCGATCGTGCAGGACTACTGTGCGGCCAGGACGTACACACAGCGATTCGCGTGCAGATGAAATTGGCCGGCGGATCCCGAGTCAGTGAAATCGACATCGACGCGTTTCTCGCCCAGGCCGCCGAGTACGACGCCAGCGGCGACCTCCGCGACGGTGTACTCAAGCTCCTCAACATCGAACTGCTCTCTCACCCGTTCTCGGTGCTTCGCGCCGCCGAACTCAAGAAGTGGGTGGACAGCGGAGACTACGCCGCGATTCTGCGCGGAAACTACCCCCGCCGCGGCGATGACGACGGAGCGAAGATCAGCGACGAGTTCAAGAATGCCGCCAAGACCTACAAGCAGAACTTCGACGAGTCGGAAGATCCCTTGGTCCGGATGGTGCGCGACATCGGTAGCGGATTGGGCGGTGCCGTGGGCGCCGTCGGGAACGGCGTCGGCGACGTAGCGACGGACATCAAGGAACGATTCACTCACTGGCGCAAGAGTTCCGACAGGTCGAAGGGCACTGACGACGCCGATTAAGCAGAATCGGGACCCGCCACCGAAGGCAGTCGGCGGCAGGTCCCGGGTTCTTGGCGTGAAGGTGATGCAGGCTTCCCTCTGCACCACCCTCACGTTCACAGACAGTACCAGCAGTCGAACAAACGTGCGAACTGAAAGCGGTCGTGTCGAATCACCAGTTGTCGGGTACGCGGCATAGGACCACTACAGAAGGGAGCCGACATGCATGCTGGGCGGCTGAAGAAGGTCGGTTCGAGTGACGGCCCGTTTGCCTCCGTGTACTTCGAAGACGTCCGCAACCGGGAAGATGCACGCGAGCGCTTCGAACTCGAATGGCGCTCGATGCGCAATCAACTCACGAAACAGGGAGCATCGGAGTCGCTGATCGCGCGACTGGACGAGGTGAAGGACAACCATCACGGCATCTCAGGTCGCGCCGGACGCGCGATCGTCGCCACATCCGAGGCAGTGCTGATCGACGATATTCTGCTCGAACCTGCCGGCTCCACCATCGCGACCTTGGGCGAACTGCCCTACTTGATTCCACTGATCGCACACGGATACGACACCGAACCGTTCCTCATCGCAAAGGTCGACCACACCGGCGCGGACCTGTGCGTGCGCGATGCTCGCGGGCGTGACGTGTACGGCGAAACGGTAGACGGCGACGGCTTCCCGGTCCACAAGGCACACGTGGGCGGCCAGGAGCGGTACACCGACAGCCAAAGCCTCGTGGAGGAGAACATCCGAAAGAACCTGACACAGGCCGTGGAGCGCGCGGCGGCGCTCGCCCGCGAACACAAGGTCGCACTGGTGGTCGTGATCGGAGAAGTACAGTCCCGCAAAGCTTTTGCACAGCTCCTACCGTCGACGCTACGGGTGGTGGACGTCGAAAAGGGTTCGCGTTCAGTCGGTTCGACACCCGCCGAGGTGTCGAAGTCGATTCGTGAACTGATCGACACGCAGCGACTACGCAGAATGGATGCGGAAACCGAACGCTACGTCGCAGAGCAGGGCCGGGACTCCGGCCTCTCCATCGACGGGACCGCACGCGTCCTCGACGCCCTCGAGCAGGGCAAGGTCGAGACACTGCTGCTCACCGATCCCGACGACAAGGAAGTCACCAGTGGAAAGCTGATCGGGCCCGCCGATCGCGTACTCCCCTACATCGCAATCGGGACCGGCACCGAGCTGGTACAGATCGACGAACGCCTCGTTCTCGCCGACGGATACGGCGCGATACTTCGGCACCCCTGAACACCGGCCTGATGATCAGATTCGGGGGCGAGCACGTTCAGCGAGAAGCGTGCTTGCCCACCGAGTCCGGGAAACCGTCGGCAATCGCTGCGACGAGTTCCAGATATGCCCGTGCAGTGCGCTTGTTCAACAATTTCAAGTCGATCGGACCGCCCTCACCGAGGTGATCGTCATAGGGCAACGTCTTGACCGCTCGCACTCCACGCTGAGCGAAAACGTCCTCGAGTTGGTCGAGGTCGAGCGAAGACGAACCCGGCCGCGTCGCATTGATCGCCACGACCGACCTGCTCACCAGATCTGCGTAGCCGTGCTTGGTCAGCCAACTGAGCGTTGCTGCAGCACTACGGGCACCGTCCTGCGCCGTCGGGCTGACGACAACCAAAGCGTCTGCTTCGTCGAGAATTCCGTACATGGCCGAGTGCATGATTCCGGTGCCACAGTCGGTGATGACGATGTTGTAATGCACCTCGAGAATTCGCAGAGTATCGAGGTAGTCCTGCTCGTTGAAAGACTCCGAAGTTTCCGGATCTGCCTCACTCGCAAGGATTTCGAGTCGGCTGTCGCCTTGCGAGGTGTAGTAGCGAACATCGCTGTACGTACGAATGTCACCGTCGGCCAACAGATCACGAACGGTCAGGTGATGTTCACGTCGTTCACGATCAGCCAGAGTCCCCAGGTCGGGATTGGCGTCGATGGCTACGATTCGATCGCCACGGATCGACGCGAACGTCGAACCGACGGTCTTGGCCGCCGTGGTTTTCCCCACACCACCCTTGAGTGAGATGAAAGCAATCTTGTACACGCCGCGCACTGTTCGGTTGGCACGGCGCACCAGAGCTTGATGTTCGAGTTCGGCGGCCGACTGCCCAGTGTTGATCCGACCCCCGGTGAGTTTGAACAACACACTGCCCAAACCGCGTTCGGGTGGACGCTTCGCCCGCTTGATGATGTCCAGGTCGTCGACGGACGTCATAGCCCTGGGCGTCGAGGTCCGAAAATCGGTCGGCTCTTCACGACGTTGCTGGCGCATCCGCTGACTGGGCAACGGTTTTGCCGCAGGTTCGTCGAATTGCGGAGTGAAGGTGACGGTTCGAATCGACGTTGCGTAACCGTCGTCGGACGCGTCGAAAAGGCCGTCGCCCTGAGTCGTTCCGGAGTTGTTCCCCAGGACTCCGTTATTCGAACCGTTGTTATCGCTGCGCACCGTTTTCCTAGGTCGAGTTCGGAATCATTTCGGACATAGCCTCTCGGACGCTATCACTCTGGCGGGCTTGCCGTTCTCTGCTCAATACCGTCACGGCACAACAGACCGTTACACCCGCACTTCGATGACTTTGGTCCCCACGCCTGTGCCGATCTCAGCAAATACGAACGTCGTAACGATATGCGGCACAGATATCTTCATCTGCCGCTGAAAACAGCCTTCCGCAATGTCAGGGCAAATCCCTTGGTAACAAACGAGAAAAGGGAGGGTGATCACCTGGGCGATCGCCCTCTCTTCATGGACAAGTGTTCAGCTGCTGCAGAATTCCGCGCTCTCGAACGAAGTGCCCCCAACCCTACGGATCACTCGTACCATTCGACCGTCATCACGGGCAGAGCACACTCTTCACGTATGCACCACTCGGTTTGACGGTGCCGTCCGACCTCACTGCGCCGAAATACGACTCTCGATCCGTCGTTGCCCCGTAAGGCGCGTAGTCGTTGAGACGGTAGAAGATGAGCGGCCCCAACCAAGACTTGGTTTGCTTGTCTGCCATCGCTGCCTGACAGATCTCGAGTTGACGTGCTTCGCTGACGCTGTCGGGAGTCCCACTTGTAGGCGCCCCGAACTCGGTAATCCAAATCTTTTTTGCAGAATCTCCGTTGGCAGTCATGATTCCGCGAAGGCTCGGCCGAACGATCCCGCCGCCCGCGAACGACTCGACACTCATCTGAGACCACGAGTTCCAATCATGTTCATCTGTAGGCAGCGCCGGATACGAGTACGGATGATGACCGACAGCGTTGAACGATGACCGTGCACCATTCGTATACAGGGATTGCAAGAATGTGAGTGGCGCGACCTGACTGCCGTCGACGGCGTCAAACCGACTCGGCCGGGCTCGACTACTAGCCCTCGTAGTAGCTGCCTGTATCCTTTCGCGTATGACGCCGGGTCCGAAAGATGTCGCGCAGCTGCGCGGCGCTTTCGTGGGCGGTACCTCCGGCGCGGTTTCCGTCGCAGCCCACGCGCTCGGTGGCGGCGGCATGGCCCCGTCCGAGAGCGCGGTGGTGTTGTTGATCCTCGCGTGCGCGAGCGTCGGCGCGGTGGTCACGTCCATCGACACTCGCCGATCCCCTGCCCTCTTGCTCGCCCTCATGCTCGCTGCGGGTCAGGCCATCGGTCACGCGACATTGACCATCGCTTCGGATCATCAACACGGCATACTCCTGTCGCTTCCGATGCTCGCAGCGCACATCGCTGCCGTCGGAGTGTGCGCAGTTCTGATCCGCGGCGCAGAACGCGGGTACGTCGTGGCGGCATCGACGGTGGCGGCAATCGTCGCCGTCCTATTGCGCCCGTGGGCACCTGAACCCTCGCCGTTCACTGCGCGCACTCGATACCGCGCCAAAGTTGTTCTGCGTCAACTTCTCACCTCAGGCCTGGGCACTCGCGGCCCACCGGCATTCGTGTAACTCACCTTCCCTTTCCTCTCACGCACGTGAACACGTGCGCCACTTTGCTGTGCGCCTTTATTAACCGCCCGCGGTTAATAAAGGCGCACAGCGGGATCGAGTACACGCATGTCCGCACCCGAATTGGAGCGCGCACAGACACGCGCTTCCAACGACAGCTCTCCCCCGAAGAAGCAGGTCGGCGGCGCCAGACCGCTGATTCTGCGCCTGCACTTCTATGCCGGAATCCTCATCGGGCCGTTCATCCTCATCGCCGCCCTGAGCGGTGGTCTCTACGCGATGGCGCCCACCATCGAGAAATTCGTCTACAGCGACTACCTCCAGACCGACACCACCGGACAGATCGCATCACTGAACGACCAGATCCGTTCCGCTCAGCAGTACCGCCCTGACCTGACCGTCTCGGCAGTACGTCCGTCCCCTGCGGCCGGAGAAACCACGCGGGTCCTGTTCACCGATCCGTCGTTGGGCGAATCGGAGAGGCTCGCAGTCTTCGTCGATCCAGTGCTTGCACAGCCGGTCGGCGAGCTGGCGGTCTACGGAAGCAGTGGTTCGTTGCCACTGCGCACCTGGATCTCTCAGCTGCATCGCCACCTTCATCTCGGTGAACCCGGCCGCCTCTACAGCGAATTGGCCGCGTCGTGGATGTGGGTGGTCGCACTCGGTGGCGTCTACCTGTGGTTCCGTCGATACCGCACCGCTCGGAACGCTCGACTGCTCACGATCGACCGAGCATCCGCCGGACGAAGCCGGACCCTGAACTGGCACGGTGTCGTCGGCATCTGGATAGCAGTTGCATTGGTCTTCCTCTCGGCGACCGGCCTCACGTGGTCGACGTACGCCGGAGAGAATGTCAGCAATCTGAGAACCGCATTGAGTTGGACGACGCCCTCGGTCGTGAAAACTCTCGGCGACGCTCCACCACCGGCAACGGGCGGGCACGAGGGTCACGACATGGCCCCCGCCGCCGCCGGCACGCTGACAGACACCAACGTCGGACGTGTCGACACCGTCCTCGGTATCGCCAGGTACAACGGGATCACCGGTCCGGTCGAAGTATCGATACCCGCGAACGCCGAGACGGCGTTCACCGTCGCCCAGACGCGTCAGCCGTGGGTGTACAGCAACAACACCATCGCAATCGACGGAGCGACGCAGAAGGTCACCGACGAGTTGTGGTTCTCGGATTGGCCACTCGCAGCCAAACTTTCGGCTTGGGGAATCCAGCTCCACATGGGCCTGCTGTTCGGCCTTGCCAACCAGATCGCACTCACCGCACTGGCACTCGCTCTGGTCAGCGTGGTCATTCGGGGCTACATCATGTGGTGGCGCCGACGCCCCACCCGCGGCTCCGACTGGGCTGTCGGCCGGGCCCCTGCCCGCGGCGGGATTCGCAACCTCTCCCCGCTCAGCATTGTTGCGCTGGTTGCGGTAACCGCACTGGTGGGCTGGTTTGTTCCGCTACTCGGCATCAGTCTTCTCGCATTCCTGCTGATCGACGTTTGCATTGCGGCGTTCAAACGCCGCGCCACCACCTGACACCTCACGAATCACGGAGACACACATGACTGTTCGAACAAAGATATTCGCAGCTGTTGCACTGACCGCAGCTCTCGCCTTGACCGGCTGTTCTTCGAACTCCGACAAGGAAACCGAAGCCGCACAATCCATCACAGTTCAGGATCAATGGGTCAAGGCAGCACCCGAGGGAATGAGTGCGGCGTTCGCCGAACTCGTCAACTCCAGCGACAAGGACGTACGCGTGGTCTCGGCAACCAGTCCCGCGTCATCGCGACTGGAACTGCACGAGGTCGTGACCGGGGACGGCGGCACGATGACGATGCGCCCCAAGGACGGTGGGTTCCTGGTCCCTGCCAACGGGTCCGCCAGCCTCACCCCGGGCGGTGACCACCTGATGTTCATGGACCTGTCCGCGCCGCTGCTCCCTGGCGCCGAAACCGACCTCACATTGATCTACGACGACGGTTCCAGCACCACGTTCACAGCCCAGATTCGCGACTTCTCCGGTAATCAGGAGAACTACGACCCGAATCACGGTGGCTGAGAACACGAACCCGCCCAGCCGAGCACTCAGCCGGCGGCGCCTTCTCGGAGGAGGTGCCGCCGCGCTCGGCGTCGCGGGAATAACCTGGGGCGCAACCACAGTGGTGGAGCGCAGCGAACACGAGCAGCAAGCAGGCAAGCTGGTGGAACCGTTCTACGGCGTCCACCAAGCTGGGATCGCCACCACTCCGCAAGCGCACGGCACGTTCATCGGGTTCGACCTCTTGCCTGGAGCCGATCGAGCAGTCGTGGTCGGGATCATGAAGATGTGGTCCGAGGATGCGTCACGGCTGACCGCCGGTAACCCGGCGTTGGCCGATACCGAACGGGAACTGGCCGTGGATCCGGCCCGCTTGACGGTGACCGTCGGCTACGGCCCTGGCCTGTTCACCAAGCTGGGATTGCAAGCACGTCAACCGGACTGGTTCGAGCCGTTGCCGAGCTACGAAATCGACCGACTTGACGATCGATGGGGCGGATCGGACCTGTTGCTGCAGATCTGCGGCGACGATCCGGTGACCATTGCTCATGCTGTGCGAGTTCTGACCAAGAACGTCCGATCACTGACGACAATCCGGTGGACACAAAAGGGATTCCGCAACGCTCGCGGCACCACGCCCGAGGGAACCACGATGCGCAATCTCATGGGCCAAGTGGACGGGACGGTCAATCCGGCTCCGGGAACAGTGGATTTCGATTCACTGATCTGGCACGACGGCGCCGGTCAACCGTGGCTGGCGGGCGGAACCTCGTTGGTACTACGACGCATTCGCATGGAAATGGATACCTGGGACGAACTCGATCGCTCGGGGCGTGAACTCACCATGGGGCGCACGTTGTCCAATGGCGCTCCGCTCAACGGAACCAACGAATTCGACGAAGCGGATTTCACACTCACGGACAAGTTCGGCATTCCGGTGATCCCGCCAGGATCACACATCGCGCGAGCCCACCAGACGCATGAGAAGGAGCAGTTCTTCCGTCGGGCATACAACTACGACGACGCACCCGAGGGCGGGCAGACCTCGAACTCGGGATTGATCTTCGCAGCATTCCAACGGGACATCGCCGAGCAATATCTACCGGTCCAACAGCGATTGAGTGACTTCGACGCACTCAACGAGTGGACGACGCCGATCGGTTCTGCGGTGTATCTCATTCCGCCGGGATGCACCGAGAACGACTATGTGGGAAGCGGATTGCTCGGCTGACAACCCCGGGTAACGATACTGTGGGGGCGGGATCCGTTCGGATCCCGCCCCCACAGTGCCTTCTACCTGAAGTTGTTGCGTTACTTGGACTTACGAGGTCCCGGCATAACCGCCCCCGGACGAGCGGTAGTCAACCTCGTGACCCAACCGCTGACGGGCCACTTCTTCAGGCCGACGTTGTGCGGGGTGACCTCGGTTCCGACGTACTTGGCAGCGAGCTCGTCGTCGACGGTTCCGTTGAACCGCCACAGTTGGCTTCCGTCGGCATTGCGAGTGGACACCTCCCATGACTGAGCGCGGAATGCACCACGAATGATGCTGTCGGCAAACACCAGAACGGGGATTCCGATCTCGGCACGAACAGCTGCACCGGCAGACCACTCGGCGCGCGCGAGTTCGTAGATCTCTTCCGGCGTTGCTCCCGGACGAGCGGAGGCCGGCACGTGGAGGACGATGCTCGGCGTCGGGAGTTCCGGCGCGGGATCGGCCGAGTAGCGCAACGCGAGTTCCTCGACGCGGGTCGCACGGGCGTCCTTGTCCGATGTATCGCCCGCGAGGTTGGTCAGGCCGTCTCCCGCATCGGTGATTCGCAAGGCTTCCACGATGCCGCGGACGACCTCGTCGGCAGTGGCGGCCGAATCCGTGGCGGCAGCGACCGAGCGGAGAAGAACGAAGTGCTCCACCGCCGAACCCGCGTCGTAGATTTCACGGATGCGGGCGATCTTGGCTGCTGTCACAGCAGCATTCGACTCGGCTGGGCCGTCCGCTCCTTCGAGATTCGCAAGTTCACCGAGCGCTTCGAATACCGGCGCGAACACTTGATTTCCCGTGCCGTGCCCGACATGGAACACCTGATCGTTGCGCGGGTCACGCAGGGCAAAGACGTACTGCCCCAATCTCTTCCCAACCTTTTCGGTGAACGGCTGCGGAGCCGGCTTCCTGACGACCACCTCGGTGGACAGAGTGCGCATCACGGCCAGACGGAGTGCGTCGGGCACGCTGGTGGAACCGGCAGCACCGGAAAAGATTGCCGCCGAAGCAGCGCTGATCGAGGTGAACGTGCGGCCGACTTGCTTCTCGAGAGATGCCGAGACCGTACCGACCGCAGTCAGTTTTGCATCGAGGGTGCCGTCACCCTCGACAAGGAACTCCTTGATCAACGGAGCAACGAGCAGGGTGGAGCCGATAGCGCGAGGAACTGTCCAGACAATAGCCATGCCACGAGCCTAGGCGATCACCTCGAGACGCGAGGCGAACGCGACTCAGCCCGCCGCTGCCGGCCCGGCCAGTCCCTGCACAAGAAGGTTCCAGGCCGAGTGCGCGACTTCTTTCCGCGAGCTCTCGGCAGTCCGTTCCATGATCGCGGCGAACATGGCGATCGCCAGGATCACGTCCTCAGCAGTCACGGACTCTCGTATCTTCCCAGTTCGACGCGCCTCGTCGAGGCGCCCTTCGAGGAGATCGGTCAAACGGGCGCCGGCCGAATTCAGTCGCGAGTCGCCGAAGGAGACCGGCTTGATGACCTCCACGAACACGATGGAGGTAGTGATCTGGTCGACCAACAAACGAAAAAGATCGTCGAGAGTCGAATCCGGATCAGCCGCCAGATCTTGCAGCTCGACGATGTTCTCGTCGAACACCGCGAGTGCGAGGCTTTCGCGAGTGGGAAAGTGCCGGTAGAGGCTGCCCTGGCCGACGCCGGCCGTGCGGGCGATCAGGCTGAGCGGAGCAGCAAATCCCTGGGTGGCGAACACCTCGCGAGCTGCTGAGATGAGCGCCGCACGATTGCGCGCCGCATCTCTCGGCCCTCTGTTGAGAGATCCGCTATTGACGCGGCCAGACGATGTCACGCACACTACGATACCAACCGGACAGCATTGTCCGGTTGGTTGCGGCCCGACACCGGTTCACACCCCGACCCGATCGTCGTGAGCGCTCGAACGCGCGCCTGCCCTCCGTGCTGCCTGTCCTTGAGGTACGTCTGCCCGTGAGATACGAAAGGCAATCCCGCACCGGGAGTTGGACTCGATGAAATCGTTCACGACCATCAGAACCAGATCTGCCATCGCGCTCGTCACCTTGATCACCGTCCTTCCCGTGTGCGTCGCTTCTGCTGAGCCCGCCACTGCCCCGGGCTCGATCCACGAGAACCCGGGTGTCGCTTCCAACGCTGCAAGCCGCGCCGAATGCGGCCCGGGCTCGATGCCCGAGACCGGGTTGCAGGGTGATGTTCCGGCCGAGGACCGAAACAGCGGACGCAGCCGAGACGGATACAGCTGCAACATGTCTCAGATCGGCGGCTACTCGGGTCGCGGCGGCGGGATCACGTCCACCAACTTCGAACACTGCTCGTACATCGGCAGCTTCTTCCCCGGGAACCTCCTGGGCCCCGCGCAGGGCGTGCAAGTTCTCGACGTGTCGGATCCTGCCAATCCTGCTCTCACCGCCACGCTGACCGAACCTGCGATGCTGGCCGGAACGTGGGAGAGTCTCAAGGTCAACACCGCGCGAAAGCTGCTGGTGGGCACGGGCGTTCCGCTCTTGACCGGCGTCGGCCTGATGTCGGTCTACGACATCTCCGATTGCGCGCACCCGAAACTGCTCAACCCAGGACCAGGAACCGATCTGGGGATGCTGCTGCCGATCACCAATCACGAGGGTGGATTTTCACCGGACGGGAACACCTACTGGTCTTCCGGCACCGCTCCCGGCGTGGTGAGCGCCGTCGATCTCACCGATCCCGCCAACCCGCGCGTCGTCTGGCAGGACCTCATCGGGTTGTCGACCCACGGCTTCGGAATCACTCCAGACGGAAATCGCATGTACTTGTCGAACAATCTCGGCGGAATACATGTTCTCGACATCAGTGAGGTTCAGCGCCGCGTCCCGAACCCTCGGGTGCGCCAACTGTCCCAGCTCTCGTGGACCGACGGTTGGGCCACCCAACACAGCATTCCGGTCACCTACGACGGTTCGCCGTACCTGTTCACCGTCGACGAAGGTGGTTCCGGCGGAGTCAAATTGATCGACGTCTCCAATGACGACGAACCGGCGGTCGTCAATTCGGTGAAGCTCGAGATCAATCTGCCGGAGAATCAAGATGCTGCGCTGGCGTCTGCTGCCGGCGGATCGCTGTTCGCGTACGAATCTCACTACTGTTCGGCCGATCGCCCGGTCGACCCGACGGCGCTGGCATGCGGATGGATCTCGAGCGGGATTCGGGTCTTCGATGTTCGAGATCCCTTCGACGTCCACGAAATTGCGTACTTCAACCCACCCGCTCGGACCGGCGACAATCTCGAACTCGCCAACTCGCCGCACGCTCTCGCCTCGCTCATCGGGGTACCCATTCTCAGCACGCCGGCAATCGCGCAGTCGATCGCGCAAGGCCAGTTCGACCCCGGCCAAGCGCTGAGTTCGCGATCGGGCATGCTCGCTCTCGGCGACATCTCGACCGATTGGTGCTTCTCCCCACCCGAATGGCGCGGTACCACGTTGTGGGCGACGTGCGCCGACAACGGCTTTGTTGCCATGCAACTCGAAAACGGTGTCTACACACCACCCGCTGACCAGAAGACGACCGTGGGATCATGACGGCGCCGCGATCGGTCAAAGCCGTCGCACTCGTGGCTGCGGCACTGATGCTGCTCGTACTCGGCGCAGCATTACGTCCGCTGTTCGCACCCGAGAACCACACGCAGACAGCTGTTCTGAGCGAAACCGAAATCGGATTCGTGCATGACATGGCGGCCCACCATCAACAGGCCCTCTTCATTCTCGCGCGTCTGAGCCCCGATGTGGACCCGGCGGTTACGAGACTGGCCCAGCAGATCGACGATGTTCAGAGAACGGAAATCGGTGTCATGTTCGGCTGGCTGCGGTTGGCCGGTGTCCCGCCGAACAGTAGAACGCCGATGGCGTGGATGGAGGCGTCACCGAGCGGCGCTGGCGACTCTCATCATCACCCGGCAACGCTGGACACCGAGGCCGCCTCCATGCCGGGTATGGCTACGACCGAAGAACTCGAGAAACTGAGTAGCGCTCGCGGGTTCGACGCCGAGGTTATGTTCCTTCAACTGATGGAACGCCACCACCGTGGCGGGATCGCTATGGCGCAGGCCGCCGATGCTCTGCTCGAGCGCGGACCGGTGAAACAGTCGACCCGCGACATGATCAATTCCCAGAGTCAGGAATCCGGGCTGATGACACTGATGCTCGGACAACGTGGGGCGCAACCATTGCACTGAACCGCATCTGCACTGACTAGCATGGGTGTCGACCTGTGAACTACAGAAGGAATAGACACTTCAATGACCCTGCTCGTTCGCGGAATCGAATGGTCGAACCCGACAGCACCGCGGATCCGATGCGTCGACGACACCACTTCCGCTACGACCTTCTACACTCACGACTCGGTTCTGCGATTCTCCGTCGACGAGGCGAAGGGCCGCCGTTGCCTCGGGTGGCGAGATCTCACCGCCGAAGGTCCGGGACACTCGCCGTGTGACCGCGGGGCCACGGTCGTTACCGGGCGCCAGTGCGATCGATGCCGAAATCGTGAGGGATTCACCACCGTTCATCAGGCACATGTCAGCGGCGCGCACATTCATCCGAACGTGCGCACCTATCTCACGCAACCACAATGGCTCTACATCGACATCTTCGCCGGCGGTCAGATGAAGGTGGGGACGGCGGCCGAGTTCCGCAAGCATCCGCGAGTCGCCGAACAGGGAGCGGTCTGCGCATTGTTCGTAGCGCGGTCGACGGACGGTTACAGCATTCGTTCCCTCGAAGCCCGAGTTTCGGAGCACTTCCACTTGAGCCAGGCCATACGTACGTCTCGGAAGATCGAAGCGCTGACAGGACCCTTGGATCGCGAGAAACTGCGAAAGTCGTTGCACCACTTCGTATCGTCGATCAAAGACGAGCTGAATGACATCGGATCGGACATCGACGGAATCGAGATCCTGGAGGCTCCCGAAGAATGGATGGCGCCGGCGTGCGCCGACGTTGTCTTCGATGCGGCACCGTTGATCGCGTATCCGCACACTTTCGAGTCCGGGGAACATTCCTTGTACTTGGAGGGCCTTGCCGGTTCGATCGCCTCGCTGCGGATCGACCCCGATCCTGAATCGCCACGCTTCGTCGCGGATGTGTCCGGACTGGTCGGTCGAACCATCACCGTCGGCGAGTTCGAGTCCCCTGGCGTGGCGATTCAGGAATCGTTGTTCTGAAAGTAGGTCAGCAACTTCCCGCGGTCGCTGCGGCGAATCCGCGAGTGACCTCAGCCTGCTCGTCGGCAGACAAGCTCGACCATTCGGGATAAGCCTGGATGGAGGTCAGCATGTCGTTTGCCAATGATTCACGCGTCATGCCCATTTCCTCGCCCGACTCGTCAATTGCCGGCTGGTATGCGTCGAGGTACCGGAGAACGTCGGAGCACGCCTGCGCGTAGGTCCGTGGCAGTGCCGAACTCACATTCGGGTCCGACGGGACCTCAGCCGGGACGCTCGCGTCGACCGACGGTGCCTCGGTAGTCGATTCCGACGATGTCGCCGGAGCCTCGGATGACGTCGTCGGTGACGCAGTGGTGGTCGCCGAAACGGAGGAAGTGAGTGTTCCGACCTCGGTCGGCTTGTCTCCGTCAGAACCGCAGGCAACCAGCGCCACCAGCGAGCAGGCACCGATGAACCCGGTGATCGTTTTCTTCATCCTTCAAGGATGCCAGAGGGCGTCTGGCGCTCGAACGGACCGGCATCGTCGACCGGCGAGAATCGTCCGGGCAGCCTGTCGAATCCGACTGCCTCGTCGGCCCGCCTACAGGATTGGACCATATGCCCCGTCTGCGAACCCATGCTACGGTGACTTAACTGCAAAGTAACTATGGGTGGGATTGTCCGGTCTGCCGCGTTCATCCGGAACGCTCTGATCGGAAATAGTTCGTCTTTAAGGGGCTGGAAAGAGTGGGACTTTTTCGTCGACGAGGCTCCCGGGAGGAAGACGACGATCGCGGGCAAAACCTCGATCGCAGCGACCCCGGGTATGCCGCCTGGTTCGCGAACGTCTCCGACGCGGGCGGTCAGCCGGTTCCGTACAAGAGGCCGCTTACCGCGCCGGTGTATCCGCAACTTCAGACGCCGGTGCCGGACTTCGAGACGGATACGAGATGGCCGCTCAGCGCACCCCCCGGGGACGGCTGGCTGCCCGCAGACCGCATCGACGAATTCGAGTCGTCGAATGGCCGCTCATCTGCACCGAACGGAACGAGCCCACAAATCTCACAAGCTGAACAGTTGCCGCCCAGCCCACTCCCGACACCGCAACCAACGATTCCACCTCGAAATGTACCGATGACTTCATCACCGAAGCATCACCTGGAGTCGCCCCGCGCGACTCTGCCCTACCAAGGAGAAGCAATGAGCAACATCGACAAGATCCTCGGCGAATTGATGCGCATCGACGGTGCCAGCGGTGCAGCCGTAGTCGACGCCGACAGCGGGATGGTTCTCGGCATGAGCGGCAACCCGTCATTCAGCCTCGAGTACGCCGGCGCCGGAAACTCCGAGGTTGTGCGAGCAAAGCTCCGCACGATGAGTAACTTGGGGATTACCGACACTCTCGAAGACATTCTGATCACCCTGAGTAACCAGTACCACCTCATTCGTGTCCTCGAGACGCCCGGACTGTCAACGCTGTTCGTGTACCTGGTTTTGGACCGCGCGCGTGCGAACCTGGCACTGGCCCGCCACAAGCTGGGCGAACAGACACCCAAGATCGAGATCTGACGCTTCCACCCCCTTCCCGGCAATGCCCGGTCCTCGCCAACGGCGAGGACCGGGCATTGTTCGTTCCGCATCGTCGATTGGTGAACGTCGCGCCGGCACCGATACTGAGACAGTGACTATCGCGGATCCTCCTTGCGGGTGGTTGACCACCCTTCGAAGCGACGGCTCGCCGCACACGACTCCGGTTTGGTTCTTACTGCGTCAGAACACATTCTGGATACCGAGCGCCGAGCAGAATCGGAAGGTTCGGAACCTGCTGGACGATCCTCGGGTCTCGTTGGCAGTCGACGGATCCTCTCGCGACCCATGGGTCGCACAGGGGTTCGGGACAATTCATCACGATGTCGGCGAGTTCGGCGGTCTCCTGAGACTTTTCGGCGAGAAGTACGACGGCTGGGATGCCGCAGACGAAACTCGTGAAGGTCCGCGAGTTCTCGTGTCGGTTCCGGTGACGCGATGGCTACTTCGACCGGACTGACAGACAGTGCCGGTTCAGCCCGAAATGTCGTGAATGACATACTTGTAGTTCATCTCTCGCAGAAATGGACTCTCACACATGGCACGCACGGCACATCACAGGCGCGGCATCACCGGCGTCACCATCGGCATTGCTGCCGTGATCGTGCTGGGAGGTTGCGCCAGTTCCAACGCCGACGCACCCGAAACATCTTCTCTCGGTTCGGGAATCGGATCCGGCGTCACGACGACGGTTACGGCCGGAACTTCGGCTCCCTCGTCCGCCGCAATTGAACTGCTGGCACAGATCCCCATCAAGGGACGCGCACCCAAGACCGGATACGACCGTGCACTGTTCGGTACCGCCTGGACCGACGACGTCACCGTCGAGTTCGGCCACAACGGCTGCGATACCCGAAACGACATCCTGCGGCGTGACCTCACCGACCTGACATTCAAAGACGGCTCCAAAAGCTGCTCGGTCCAAACCGGTACGCTCCGTGACCCGTACACGAACAAGACCATCGCCTTCACCCGCGGCCAGGACACGTCTTCTGCAGTCCAGATCGACCATGTTGTCGCACTCTCGGACGCCTGGCAGAAGGGCGCGCAGCAGCTCGACACGCAAACGCGAACCAATCTGGCCAACGACCCTCGAAACCTACGCGCTGTCGACGGGCCCACCAACCAGAAGAAGTCGGATTCCGACGCGGCGTCGTGGCTGCCGCCCAACAAGGCATACCGCTGCCAGTACGTGACTGCTCAAGTGGAAGTGAAAGCGGCATACGGTTTGTGGGTTACCCAAGCCGAACACGACACCATCGCAGACATTCTCGCGACCTGCTGAACTCTTGCGGTGATCAGCGACATTTGATCAGAGGACTCTGATCAGCGACCTTTGATCAGATACCGCACAATCGCCATCCCGAGCGCGAGGCCCAACACGGTGGCCAGCGCTGCAACCAGACCGTGGCCGGTCAGTGCGACGAACACACCGGTTATGACTGCGACGACGGCAATGATCCCCGCGTCCACTCTGCTTTGACCACGTTCAGGCATGGCACTCTCTCGTGCTGTCAGGTCCGTCCGCTCCCCTCGTAGCGGACGGACCCAGCGGCAATCTGTCGAAATGCGCGAACTCTGGTGGCCTCACCGGGCTGACTTTGCGGGCGGTCCTGCGAGGCCGGCACGTCCCCCGGAGCCAACTCACATCGGTTCACGAAGTCCGTACCTTCGCAGAATATACCGATTGGTAGGTAATTACTGAGGGCTAAAGTCCCTGGTCATGGACTCATGCGACGAGTGGTCGAAAACTCGAGACGAACGAGCGCATCCGCGAGCCGAGCGTTCAATCGAGATGGCAGAGGGCCGTGGTCACCTCCAGAGGTCCATCTCGACATAGAGCGGAGACGTCTAGGACCCGAAAAGCGATCCGAGATCCAACGATCCGACTGACGACACTCTCTTCCAATCAGCGCAATACGCGGTGGTGAAGCGAGAATCCGTCAAGAGAATGGTGACTGTCGCCGGTTCGAGGGTGCTTTCGAACTCGAGGACATTCAATTCACCGTCGCCGTCGACTTTTGCCCGACCGTATATGCACGGCATATCAGCTGATACGGGCCCAGACGTCGTGTAGGTTCCCGGCAACACCTCCCACGGCACGTCGAACAGCCCATGACCGGGAATCGTTCCCGGCGCTGCTGAGGCCGCAGACGTCCCGATCATTGCCACACCGACAGCTACTGCTGCAGCGGACGCGAGCAAACTAACCTTGCGCATTTTCCCTACCTTGTTCATACCTGAACCGCAGCGGCGAGTTCGAAGGCTTGTTGACGTAAGAACCCGCGGTTCGCGCAGTTCTTCAACTAACGGTAGTAAAAGGGCACGAGTTTTGGTGAGCTACCTTTTGTGGTTCTGGCCCGATTTCCGTGACGGAGACTCCCATTGAGAAAAATAGGGAACGCCGGCGTTGCGGCTCTCGGCATGATTCGAACCTGTCATTCCAGTATTCGATCACACAACCGTATGCGAGCCGAAACGTCGACGCTCCCCTGCCGTTTGGGTGACTCAGCCTCCGAGTGAGCCCGTCGGCAGCTTCGAGAAGATGTCCCCGAGGCTTCCGGTTCCACCAGGAGTTTCCGGTTCCGTCGGATCCACCGGCTCGACGACGATGACGCCGGGCACGGTGACGGTCACGGTCTTGTCCGCAGATTCCGAAGAACTGAACTTCTTGGTACCCAAGAACTTTGCGGTGATGCGATGCTCGCCCTGGTCGCGGAACGGCCAGACCAGTTCTGCATGGCCATTGGAATCGACTGTGGCGCTACCGATCTTCGTCTCGCCGTCGAAGAACTCGACCGTGCCCTCACCCGGGTTCGGGTCGATACTCGCCGCAATCTTGACGTCTTCGCCCGTCAGTGCCTCCAGTGCGACAGCGACCGTCGTCTCGGTCTGGTTGGTCGCGAATACCTCGGTAGTCGAGAGGGCGCTGCGTCCCTCGCCCGAAGCAACACAATACCCAGCGGCATTGACCCACCGGGACTCACCGAAACTCATGCTCGTGTCTTTGATCTTGATACTCGGGCTCGTCGCCCCGGCGCGCAGGTGCGTCGTCGCGCTTCCCTCGTCGGACCGAGCTTCGAGTTTCAATTCGACTGCCGGCAAACGAAAGTCCGTGTTGGCCTTGACTTGCAGCCCTTCCTTTGGCTTGTTGTCGTTCGCGCTCGGACCGTCGTTGACTGTCTTGTTGCCGGTACCGGTAATTCGCAGGTACTCACCCGCCGGGTTCGCGTTTCCGTCTGCGCCCACCCGGAGCAGCACCGCAGTCTCGCCGGTCAAGTTCGACGACGAATCACCGACGAGGGAGTACGAAACCAGGGTTGCCCCTTGCGGTAGTGCGATGTCGTACTTGATACGACCGGTGTCCGAATCCGAACTACGCATGGTGCCCGGATGCAGTTTCACTGTGAACTGTTCGCCCGGACGCACGGACGTGGGCGCCGTGACCTCCAGGTTGTCGGAGAACGACGAATCCCAATCGGTGGCGCCGTCGACCCGGCACTTGTGTTCGAAGGAAACTGTTCGCGTCACGGTATCGGAAGCCGCTGCTACCGGAGCGGACACAGCGAGGAGTCCGGCCGCGACAGCTGGTACGACTGCGCAAACAGCCAGAGAACGGGAGTTCATATGTTGCCTTTCAAAAAGACTCGGTCATCGAGTGTTCGGTGAAGTAGGACCGTGATCACTTGCCACCGAGCGAACCTGTGGGCAGCTGCGGCAGAACGGACTCGAGGCTGCCGAGACCACCCGGAGTGCCCGGATCGGTCGGGTCGGGATCGACCGGGCCTGTTGAATCCCCGGTCACCGTGAGCATGTGTGCCGCCGACGTGTACTTCGCCTCGTCACCGGTAGCTGTGAAGACTGCAGTCACGGACTTGGTACCCGCCTTACCGAAGGTCAGATCCAGGCGGGCAATACCGCGAACCACCGGCCGCGGGTCACCGACGGGCTTACCGTCGACCATGAACTGTACTGTTCCCGTTGCGTTTTCCGGATCGACGTGAGAAGCAAAAGACACCTTGGTACCGGTGGCGGCCGTCGTCGGTCCTTCGAGCGTCGTCACGATGTCTGCTCCAGGCTCGGGATCAACAGGTCCGAGGTCTCCGTCGATTTTCGTGGATGCCAATGCGCCGGCACCGGCGTTGAGGGGACCCGTCTCACCGTCGCGAGGAGAACAGGATGTGGGCGCCCAGATGGTTCCCGCGAGCCAGTGACTTACCTGAGGGAGGAAGGTCAAAAACGACTCCGGTCCGCCGAAAGTACCTGCAGCACCCGAAGTCCGGACATTGGTTTCGACTGCGCCGGACGGCCCGGCCTTTACGGTGATTCTGATCTTCGGAAAGACGATGTTGGTCTCGGCTCCGGACTGAGCGTTGATCGCAAGCCCGCCGTGCGCACCCGACGACGATGACGGACTGTTGCCGATCGCTTCGTTTGCGCCGGACAACCGGAGTATCGGACCGTCCGCTGCGGGAGTGCCGTCTTCGTTGACACGAATCACCGAAGCAGGTTTCCCGGCAACAACATTGCCCGGATCGGTGACCGTCGCCGAAACGAACTCCGCGTTGGTCGGAATCGGCAGATCGATCTTCAGACGCGAGATCTTCTTGACACTGGCGCCGCTCACATCGTTCGGGATCTGAACGCTACCCGGATCCACGTCGATGTCGAAGACTTGACCTGGCGCCACGACCGAAGGAGCCGAAACTCGCACCGTAGCAGGCTTTCCGTCTGACGAAGGACCGGAGAACGCACTCGGAACTGCGCGGCACGTGACCTGAAACGTTGTCGACGTGGTTTCTGCAACGGGCGCCGCGGTCGCCGGAATCACGGCCACAGCGGTTCCACCGGCAAGGAGGCCGGTAAGGAGCGCAGCATTCAGTAGGCGTTTTGACATGATGTCCTCTCGGAACAACCTGATTGACGTTTGCCGCCGAACTGTAACGGAGCCAGCGCCCGAGTTGACCCGTTTTCAATAAACAAAAACCACACAGTAGGTAAATAATTGGTAAGGGTTACTGGTCGTCACATCTGACCGCCACCGCGAGCCTTGCCCCTCTCGATCAATCTCGCGATTTGAGATTCACTGCAGGGAAACACAATTCGACAGAAATCCGCGCCGTAGTGAGAACTCCGTTCATACTCTACCCTTACGGGAGGGTAGAGTATGAGAACCTCGTCAGGACGGAATCTCATGGCAGTAACCATCGCTTCATCCACCAACGACAATTCGGTTCGGGCCGCGCTCCGGTCACCTCGCCGTCTCAAAACGGAAGTTTTGGCCGGACTGGTCGTGGCGTTGGCACTGATTCCCGAGGCGATCTCGTTCTCGATCATCGCCGGCGTCGATCCGCGGGTAGGACTGTTCGCGTCGTTCACGATGGCAGTGACCATCGCCGTCGTCGGCGGACGACCCGCAATGATCTCCGCAGCTACCGGCGCCGTCGCACTGGTCGTCGCTCCACTGACGCGCGAGTACGGAATCGACTACCTGATTGCGACAGTCCTTCTGGCCGGCCTGCTCCAGATCGTGTTGAGCCTCCTCGGCGTCGCCAAGCTGATGCGCTTCATCCCGCGCAGCGTCATGGTGGGATTCGTCAATGCACTGGCCATCTTGATCTTCATTGCCCAACTCCCCCACCTGATCGATGTTCCGTGGCTCGTCTACCCACTTCTGGCCGTCGCCCTCCTGATACTCGTATTCCTGCCGAAACTGACCAGCGCGGTCCCGGCTCCACTGGTGGCGATCGTGCTACTGACCACCGCCACAGTCGTTTTCGCGTTCAACGTCCCCAATGTCGGCGACGAGGGCGAGCTTCCGTCGAGCCTGCCGACGCTACTGTTCCCCGACGTCCCTCTGGACATGCACACACTGTCGATCATTGCTCCGTATGCATTGGCCATGGCGCTCGTCGGCCTCCTCGAATCGTTGATGACGGCCAAGCTCGTCGACGACGTCACGGATACTCACTCGAACAAGACCCGAGAAGGGTGGGGCCAAGGCGTCGCGAACATCGTCACCGGCTTCTTCGGAGGCATGGGAGGGTGCGCGATGATCGGCCAGACCATGATCAACGTCAAGGTCTCCGGCGCTCGCACTCGAATCTCGACCTTCCTGGCGGGCGTGTTCTTGCTGATACTCGTGGTCGGCCTCGGCGATGTCGTGGCGTTGATTCCCATGGCCGCATTGGTAGCCGTCATGATCATGGTCTCGGTCGGCACTTTCGACTGGCACAGCATCAATCCGAAGACCCTGCGCCGCATGCCGATCGGCGAGACATTGGTCATGCTGGTCACCGTGGCGGTCACCGTCGCGACCCACAATCTTGCCTACGGCGTGATCGTCGGAGTGATCACCGCGATGGTCATCTTCGCCCGCCGCGTCGCGCATCTCACCGAAGTGATCGACGTCGCTCATCCGGACGAGGACACCCGTGTCTATGCGGTTCGAGGCGAGCTGTTCTTCGCATCCAGCAACGATCTGATCTACCAGTTCGACTATGTCGACGACCCGAAGAACATTGTCATCGATCTGTCCGAGTCGCATGTCTGGGATGCGTCGACCGTGGCGACACTGGACGCGATCACCACCAAGTACGCGGCCAGAGGCAAGAATGTCGAGATCGTGGGGCTCGACGACGCATCGGCCGAGCGCCATCTGCGCCTGTCCGGACGCCTGGGTGACGGTCACTGAGAGTATGGAAGCCCAGCGCGACGAAAGTAGGAGTGATGTCTGAGCCGGAACATGCGGTCCAGGGACAGAACATGCAGATCGGGCAGGTTGCCGAACGCACCGAACTGTCGATCAAGACGATCCGTCATTACGACGAGGTCGGTCTGGTCACTCCATCGGAGCGGACCGCCGGAGGATTCCGCTTGTACACCGAGGCGGACGTCCAACGGCTACTGGTAATCCGACGAATGAAGCCGCTCGGATTCAGTCTCGAAGAAATGAAACAACTCCTCAATTCCCTGGCAGTGCTCGGCGACGAAGCTTCCGACGCGTCAACGCGAACCGCTGCAACCGAATTCGTCACCGATTGCCACACCCGGGCGGAAGAAAGCTGCACACACTTACGTAAGCAACTCGCCTACGCCGAAGAGCTGACGGGATTGCTCGCCGACCACAGTCTGAACGGTGAACGGCATTCGTGATCTTCAAGCTGAACTAAGCTGGGTTGATGGCCCGATATTTCGACGTTCACCCGGAAAACCCGCAGCCGCGCGCGATCAGCCAGATCGTCGAAATGCTGCGCAACGACGCGGTCATCGCCTACCCCACCGACTCCTGCTACGCCCTGGGTGCCCGAATGGACAATCACTCGGGCACCGATCGGATCCGCGAGATCCGTCACCTGCGGTCGGATCACCACTTCACGCTGGTCTGTGCCGACTTCGCGCAGCTCGGGCACTTCGTCCACGTCACCAACTCGGCGTTCCGGGCGGTCAAAGCGGCTACGCCTGGGCAGTACACGTTCATCCTTCCCGCCACGAAGGAAGTTCCGCGTCGACTGGCACACGCCAAGAAGAAGACCGTCGGAGTGCGTATCCCCAGCCACCCGGTAGTGCGGGCGCTCTTGCAAGAGTTGGGTGAACCGATCCTCTCCAGCACCCTTCTCCTGCCCGGCGCCGAGGAGCCGATGACGGACGGCTGGCAGATCAAGGAAGAACTCGACCACCAACTCGACGCCGTCATCGACTCGGGTGACTGCGGCACCGAGCCCACCACGGTGGTCGACTATTCGTCCGGTGCCCCCGAGATCGTGCGCGTCGGCGCGGGAGATCCTTCCCGTTTCGAATGATCCCCCCGCCCGTGCCACATCACGGATGGCAACGTGTCACGGCGTCACGATGTCGAACCACAGATCGAAGTCCTCCAGCAGCGAGATGAACGTCTCCAGTTCAGACTGATCTCCCACAGCTTTTGCCGTTCCGGCCTTGATGGATTCGGTGAGCGAGGTCGTTCCCAGATACACCTCGTTGAACACGGCACGGGTCAAGGTCAGAGTCAGGGCGGCCGAAGCATCTGCCTTGTCCGTGTCGTAATTCAGCACGCCGTTGCGCACTGTGACCAGGACGTTGTCCGCAGTGTCCGACAACACGAATCGCAACGACAGGTCGACGCCGGCAGCTTTGGGACCGTCGAGGCGAACTGCCCAGAAGTCCAGCATCTGCTCGAGAGGCATCACGGCGACAACGGCCGGGCCGGTGGGGTTGTTGGACGGCATCGGTGCCAGCGGATGCCGCAATTCCATCGCTCCGACCAGGTAGAAGTTGCGCCACGTACCGTTCTCGGCTTGGTAGCCGAGTTGTTCGTACGTGTCCGCCAACAACTCTCGCGCTTTCTGGTTACTCGGATCGGCGAACACCAGATGGTTCACCAGCTCGGCCGCCCAGCGATAGTCACCGTCGTCGAACGCCTGCTTGCCCTTGGTCAGAAGCGCATCGGGTCCGCCGACGGCTTCGACGTAGCGCTTGCCGTTCTCCACCGGCGGATGAGGATTGAGGTGAGCGGGAACGCCGTCGAACCAACCGAGATAGAAGGTGTAGATCGCTTTGACGTTGTGACTGAGCGAGCCGTAGTACCCGCGGTTGTACCACTGCTTTCCGATGGCGTCGGGTACCTCGATCTGGTCGGCAATCTCTACCGGTGTCAGTCCCTTGTTGGCAAGACGCAACGTCTGATCGTGCAGATACTTGTACAGGTCTGCCTGATCCGACATCAGCTTCAAGATCTTGTCGTTGCCCCACGTGGGCCAATGATGCTGCGCGAAAATGATTTCGACGTCGGGGAAAAGTTCCATCGCCAGACGAACGTAGTGCGACCAGGCCTTGGCGTCGCGAGTTTTGGCGCCGCGCAACGTGTACAGGTTGTGCATCGTGTGCGTGACGTCCTCCGCTGACCCGAGCGCCTTGAAATCGGGTAGATAGAACAACATTTCGGACGGCGCTTCGGTGCCCGGCGCGAGCATGAACGTCACGCGCACACCGTCGACGACTTCTTCGTGTACCGGTTCGGTGATGACGTCGGTCGGCACCGCGAACGTCGACGTGCCGTGCGACGTGGACAGTCCGAGACCACCGGAAACCTGCCCCTGCGGGCCTGGACGCAGGAATGATCCGTACATGTACATTCCGCGACGCGTCATCGCCGTTCCGGCGAGCACGTTCTCGGAGATCGCTTCCTCCGTGAAACTGTCTGGTGCATAGACTTTTACGGCACCGGACTCGATCTCTCCGTCGGTGACAAATCCTTTGACTCCGCCGAAGTGATCGCCGTGGGAGTGTGTGAAGATGATCGCCTTGACCGGGACCTTGGGGCGGTGCTGGTAGTACAACTCCAGCGCAAGAGCGGCTGTTTCCGCGGACATCAGGGTGTCACCGATGATCAACCCGGTATCGCCCTCGATGATCGTCGTGTTCGACAAGTCCTGGCCGATCACCTGGTAGAGGCGATCGGCAAGCTTGAAGAGCCCGCCGCCCTTTCCCATCAAAGTGGCTTGGCGCCAGAGACTCGGGTTGACGGTGTCCGGCGCTTCGCCGTCGGCGAACCCGTAGGCGTCGTAGGAGAAGATGAACTGTCCTTTGTCACCCTTGACCAACCCGCCGTCGATGAGCGGCGCTACCAGACCTCGAGAAATCAGTTCGAAGTCGAATGTGTCATCGAACGGAAGATCACGGAGGACCTGGGCATTCGCAAGGCGAGTCGCTTCGGTAGCTGGCTTGGGGTCGAGTTCGGATGGTGTAGTCATCTTCTCTTACGCTCCTCGGGAACTCGCGGTGTCCTGTGTCTGGATACCGGTTCATCCTCGATCCCCACGCAGTCCTCGCACATCACCCGGAAGGGATGATCACGTGGTTCGTCCAGCGTTCAACAGCGCAGCAACGAACTCACGCACCAACGTCCGCTCGTCGTTCTCGTCCGCACCCGGCACCATGAGCAGCGAGAGGATCACTCGCACGATCCAGCGGGCTCGTGACGCTGTGCCTGCTCCGATTTCACCGAGCATCGCGACGCCCAGTCCGTTGATGACGTCGGATGAATTGGCAAGTTCACCTGCAAGACTCGCATCACCCGGAGTGAACCATGCAGCCAACGTCGGAGTGCTGCGCACCGCGGACACTGCGGTGAGCATCGCCGTTTCGAGACGCTCGCTCGGATCATCGATGGTCGCTACCGATTCCGCGATCGCAGTTCCCAGCCTGCGCGCTTCGCGGTGAACGAATGCAATGTGAAGGGCCTGCCGATTCTCGAAGTACCGATACAGGGTGGCCCGGGAACATCCTGCAGCAGAGGCTATCTCCGCCATACCGACGGCGTTGACACCTTTCTCGACGAACAGTTGCGCCGCACTGTCGAGGATCTTCTCGGCTGCCGCCAAGGCGCGCCCCTCACCGAGCCAGTCGTTGCTCACGGCCGTGCCACCGACATGGGCGCTGTGAGTGGACGGCGCACGTAGTTGCCCGGCGCGTATTGCATCGCTTCGATGTCGATATGGAAATCTGGAATCCGGGAGAGTAACTCTTCCAACGCAACTCGAGCCTGCATCCGAGCTGCCGACGCCCCCAGACAGTGGTGGGCGCCATGACTGAAGGTGAGAATCTTCTGCGGTCGACGCAAGACGTCCAACTCCGCCGCGTCGGGTCCGTACTTTTCGGGATCACGATTGGCCGCACCGTACATCAACAAAACCTTACGTCCTGCCGGAATCACTTTGCCGCCCAAGGCCACATCCCGAGTCGTGGTGCGTGCCAGTCCTTGGACCGGCGAGGTGAGTCGAAGCAACTCGTCGACCGCGTCGGTGATCAATGCGGGATCGTCCAGCAGGATCTGACGCTGGTCGAGGCGTTCGGTCAGCATCGCCACCGAACCACCCAGCATTCCTGTTGTGGTGTCGTTTCCACCGGCCACCATGGTGAAGGCGAAGCCCAGAATCGACAGCAGGCCGGACATGTCGCCGTCTTCACCGAGTCCAGCGGCGAGTAGGTGCGAAATCGTGTCGTCACCCGGTTCGACCTTGCGGCGTTCGATCAGCGAAGCGAAGTACATCATCAACTCACCGGTGGCGGCCTGCGCCGTCGTCGCTGCCGCGGCCACGCCACCTGCCGAATTGGCAGCGACAATGGCCTCGGTCCAGCCGTCGAACTGGTCACGGTCCGATTCCGGCACACCCAGATAGTGTGCGACAACCATCGACGGCAACGGCTTGAAGAGCTCGACGACGATATCGCCACTGCCACGCGCTTTCAACGCTTCGATACGTTCGACGACGAATTCGCGGACCATCGGCTCGACCGCCGAGACCTGACGCGGAGTGAATCCCTTCGACACCATGCGCCGGAACTCCGACTGCACGGGCGGATCCTGCATCACGAACGGCGGATTGTCCTGCATCCCGATCTGCTCGAGCTCACCATAGACGGTGGTCAATCCCTTTGCCGACGAGTACGTCTCGTAATCACGAGCGGCGTTGTAGACGTCTTCGTGACGGGTGAGCACCCAGTAGTCGTCCTGCGGCGAGGCTTCCGGCACCACGTTGTGCACCGGGTCGTTCTCTCGCAATGCGTCGTACATGGCCCAGGGCGAACGCCAGGACTCCCCGGTGGAAGGAACAAACCGTGGCGAATGTGACACAGATGTTGTCATGACTCGACTATGAGACAAATTGATAGATGTGTCAACCTATCTCCATGTTCAATATCGAGTAACTCGCTTCCACGCAGAGCACTATCGTGTGTCGGGTGATCACGGACCCGAAGAACCACCCGAACAGCTCTGACACCGGACGCCGCGCCGTGGTTGCGGTCCTGCTCCCCCGCGAACATCTCCCCTTCATCAGGGACTGGTGCCTGCACCACATCGAGCAAGGCTGGGAGGTTGTTCTCTACGACAACACCGGTTCCGTCGGGTCCACCCGCAAGACAAGCGCATTCAGCCTCAACCGTTGGCACGGCCGCAGCGAGGACAAGAGAGGCAACTCTTACGGCGCCTTCACCCGATCGATGTCGGACAGTGAAGTTCAGGTCGCATTCCGCAAAGAACTGCACGACCTTCCGGTGACGATCGTCGACTGGCAACCGCGCGACGCGGACGGTCGGATCGTGCACGGACAGGTAGAGGCCTACGTCGATTACGTGAGCCGGTACCGCGACACCGTCGCGTGGGCAGCATTCGTCGACGCCGACGAATACCTCGAACACGCACCAGGATTGGACTGGGAGGTTCTACTTGCCGGAGTTACTCAGGCGGATTCACACCGTGTTGTTCTCGACGCTCTGGTCTACGAATCCAGGTGGACGCGCGACGGGCAACTGCGAGACGTCGAGGAATTGAAATGCCTTGGACTGCAAAGCCACGGCTGCAAGAACATCGTGAGGCTGTCGGAGATTCTGCGAGCGGACGTCCACTGGGGATGGAAGACAAGCGGACCGGACAGCCTGGTGCGGCCCGACCGATCCCTCTTCTACTTCCGCCATTACCGCGGTTCGGAGGCGGCACTCGACTTCACTCCGCTGCCGAACTTCGGACCCCAAGTCCACGAAGAAGGTGTGGATGTTCCGGCGGCAATTGACGTATCACAGAATTGAATGTGCCTGCAAGACACAGGTATTCAGGTACAGATAAACCTCCGGCCCGCATCCACGAAGGCAATGCCTTCAGAATGCGGGCCGGGGGCCGTAAATCCGGTTCAGCGAAGCAATCAAGCCTTCGGCTGCGAGCTTCCTGCGCCACCGATTGCGCCGAGAAGACCAGCAACTGCGCCGATGCCGACGAGAACGCCGCCCAGGCCTGCAATGATCTTCTGGAAGTCGCCGAGCTGTGCCAGGTCCGTCTTGCTGCTGCCAGTGGTGAATGCCATGTCTAGCTCCTCATCATGGAATGTGTACGCGGTCCGCGCGCCCGGTATGTAACGGCGCTCACAATATACGTAAGACAGCCGAAATTTGAAGCGGTGCCGTTGAGTGGGACGTAACTCACATCTCATCCAGCGGGAACCCACGAGTAACAATGCGCGATTCGGACAACGCTTCGGGAACCGTTGAATGACGAGCAGGAGAACAGCAGTGGGCAAGTTGGATGGAAAAGTGGCCCTGATCACTGGCGCAGGGCAAGGCGTCGGCCAGGGTGTTGCGTTTGCGCTTGCCAAGGAAGGTGCTTCCGTCGCGGTGGCGGGCCGCACTGAGTCGAAACTCGTCGTCACATGTAACCGGATCACCGAACGCGGAGGCCGTGCCGAACCGGTGCTCGTGGATATCGCCGACGCGGGTTCCATCACCGCTGCCGTGGCGCGAACCGTGGAACTGTTCGGCGGCGTCGACATCCTGATCAACAACGCCAGCCTCAACCCGCTCGGCAACGTCCTCGACCTCACTCCGGAGCGCCTTGCCGACGGATTGACTTCCGGTCCCGTCGCGACGCTGCGAACAATGCAAGCCTGCTACCCGTTCATGAAGGAACGCGGCGGCGGGGCGATCATCAACATGGTCAGTTCCGTGGCCGTCCGTTGGGACGCCGCCGGCTACGGCGGATACGCGGCCGTGAAGGAATCCGTCCGAGCCCTCAGTCGCGCAGCAGCGTGCGAATGGGGCGTCGACGGGATCCGAGTCAACGCGGTTGCTCCTCATGCATCCTCGCCCGGGCTACAGCGTTGGGCAGATGCACGCCCGGAAGAGGCTGCCGCTTTTGTTGCCGGGATTCCGCTACGGAGGATCGGGGACTGCGAAACGGACATCGGCACCGCGGTGGCTTTCCTGGTCGGCCCGGATGCCGCGTATCTGACTGGAGCAACAATTCCGCTCGACGGTGGTCAGTCGCGCTGGGGCTGAGAGCTGGCGTCGTCGAAGGCAAGCACCGCCGACTTGGCTTCGGCGATCGGGCGGCGGAAAACGAAACCGACCAGAACGGATGCCAAAACCAGCGCGGCCAGAACAATGAGCCCGACCATCCACCACATGGTTTTCAGTATGCCCGAACCGACCTCCGCCGGACGCACACCACGGCCGTCGGAAAGCGATGACAACCGCGAAAAGTACTTGGCACCAGTCAAATTCCGTTTTGCCCGTTTCCCGAGCTTCCCGATAATCCGTGATCGAGGACACAGTTTCGGATACCGAACCGGGACGAGAGCGTGACTGGAACCGCGCCTCGGTGCATCCTGTCAGGTATGGAATCCGCTGTTTCGGCCGAACCCGCCGACGGAAGCACCCTCACACACCCGTGGGGCGGGACAAGCAACATCACCGACCTCGGCGGTGATGTTCACTGGATCGACTTCGGCGGTCCCAGCGGAGCGCCGCCCATCGTGCTCGTTCACGGTCTGGGCGGCTCGCACCTGAACTGGGTGCGGGTGGCACCGACGCTGGCGGCGCGCACGCGTGTGTACGCACTGGACCTCGCCGGATTCGGACTCACCTCTGCCCGTGGGCGGCACACCGGCGTCGACGCCAACGCAGCACTCCTGAATCGCTTTCTCGAGACAGTAGTAGGTGAACCTGCCGTCCTGTTCGGCAATTCGATGGGGGGAATGGTCTCGGCAATCTCGACCCATGCCAATCCCGAATCAGTTGCCGGCCTGGTGCTGGTGGATCCGGCGCTCCCCCTGCCCGTCCAACTTCCCGATCTGACCGTCGCCGCCCAATTCGCGCTCTACTCGATGCCGTACGTCGGTGAGCAGGTTCTCGGCTTCGGACGCCGGAAGATGTCCGACCGGCAGTTGGCCGCTCAGATGACCAGATTGTGTTTTGCCGATCCGACGCGAGCAGACCCCGCGGTCCTCGACGCGGGCGCTGCCTTGACTGCGATTCGTCGCGGCGAACCCACTCAGGATGCCGAATTCCTGCAGGCAGCACGGTCACTGTTGATGACCCTCGCCCGTCCGGCCTCTTATCGAAAGACACTGCGAGAGATCGCGACTCCGACGCTCCTGATACACGGCGATCGCGATCGGCTTGTCCCGGTCGAGGCTGCCCGGGCAGCCGCCGCCGCACATCCACACTGGACCACCATCATTCTCGGCGATACCGGCCACACCCCTCAGTTGGAGATTCCGGACGAGTTTTCACGTCATGCGCTCGCGTGGCTCGATCGCACGGGGCTGATCACGAGCTGACAAGGACCGGCACTACACCCGCGGAACGGCCTCGCCGATCGAGCAAGTGCCCCATCAACTTCGGCGTATCAAGGACGATTCGGCGATCGACTACGTCGGCAGGTCCGGCCCACCGGTAAGCGCGAACGGTCAAATACTCCAAAGCTCTCGAGCCCTGGGAATGTGTCGGGGTACGCGCGTAGCGTGAGATTCGCGCCTTCCTCGGCCAAGCATTTGCGCGACCCGTACTTGTGTATCCGTTTCGGTAAAGGAGAGTTTCAGATGCCCGCACGCACAGCGCTCGACGGAACACCCTGTTGGATCGACCTCACCAGCTCCGATACCGAGGTCGCCAAATCCTTCTACACCAACGTGTTCGGTTGGCAGACTGACACAAACGACGACCCGCAGTACGGCGGCTACGCGATCTTCAGCAAAGACGGGCAGCCCATCGCCGGGCTCGGACCTCAGCAGGAGGGAAACCCGTACGGCAACGTCTGGACCACCTACATCTCCTCGACTGATGCGGCAACGTCGGCGTCCAAGGCCGAAGCCGCGGGCGGAATGATCATGATGCCGTCGATGCAGGTCGGTCCCCAGGGCAGCATGGCGATCGTGGGCGATCCTGCCGGTGCAGTCGTCGGTATCTGGCAGGCAGATCAGCACCACGGCTTCGGTCTGGTCGGCGAGGCCGGAGCCCCGGTGTGGCACGAGACTTTGTCCAAGAACTACGCCGCGGTCCTGCCGTTCTACACCGACGTGTTCGGCTGGACTTACGAGTCCATCGGCGACAGCGACGAGTTCCGGTACTCACAGGCCAAGCAGGGCGACACCGTCGTCGCCGGTTTGATGGATGCCAGCTCGTTCCTCCCGGCAGAGGTGCCGTCGTTCTGGCAGGTGTACTTCGGGGCGGACGACACCGATGCGGCCGTCGCCAAGGTCGTCGAATTCGGCGGCAGCGTCTTGCGCGATCCCGAGGACACGCCCTTCGGCCGTCTCGCGTCGGTGGCCGATCCACTCGGTGCCAAGTTCCAGATCTCCACGATCATGGAGTGAATCTCCGCGCAGAGGCCGCACCGGCCCGCGGTCTCTGCGCGCTGATCATCTGGAAAGTCCCGATTTGACCGCACGGATTTGAACACTCGCCCAGAAGGTATGCAGTTTTCTGCGTCCAACGCCTAATCTCATGGGATGCCCGCCCCCGCCCCTCTCCTCGATGTGTACTCGCAGCCGACTCTGTCGACGCTTGCGCCGTCGGTACTCGCTTCTCTCGGAGTGAGCGGCGAAGCGAACCGTCTCGATCTACAGCCCAGCCAGAAGACTGTAATTCTGCTGGTAGACGGGATGGGCGCGAACTTGCTCGCCCGCAACGCCGAACACGCACCATTCCTGAACTCACTCATCGGAACGCCCATACGGGCAGGATTCCCCACGACGACGGCCACCAGCATCGTCTCGTTGGGGACCGGGCTGCCCTCGGGGGCGCACGGAATCACCGGTTACCAGTCTTACGTCGAAGAAGCCGATTCGGTGTTCAACTGGCTGGGTTGGCACAGCGCGGGCAAGAAGGAATCTCAGACCGACTCCATCGTCCCGGAGACCCTGCAGCCGCAGGCCACGACCTTCGATCGTGCCGCGGCCGCCGGCATCACCGTCACTACCGTCGTTCCGTCCAAATTCGACGGCAGCGGCCTCACCCGGGCGGGAATGCGCGGCGCCCAGTTCGCCGGAATCCAGGCGTACGGAGACCTCCTCGCTCGCACCGTGGCCGCGTCGAAATCTGCCGACCGTACGTTCACGTACTGCTACATCAGCGAGATCGATGCACTCGGCCACGTCTACGGCCCCGAGTCCGAGCCGTGGATTTTCCAACTGATGCTTGTCGATCGACTGGTCGAGCAACTCGCCGCCGCTCTCGGTCCGGACGTGAGATTGCTGGTGACGGCAGACCACGGAATGGTCGACGTGTCGGACGAGAACAAGATCGACTTCGACAACACTCCGACTCTGTCCAAAGATGTACTCGCTCTTGCCGGTGAACCTAGATGTCGTCACATCCACACCCGAGAAGGCGCTGCACAAGATGTTGCGGACCGCTGGCGCGCCGAACTGGGTGACCGCATGTGGATCGGGACGAGATCCGAGGGCATAGTCGCAGGATTGTTCGGGCCTGCAGTGCATTCCGAGTATCACGGCCGGATCGGTGATGTCATCGCCATTGCGTCCGGGGACGTGGCCGTCGTACGTCGATCTGTCGAATCGGGACTGTCCGGCCTCCGTGGACAGCACGGCGCCCTCACTCCGGACGAACTGCTGGTACCGCTCTTGTCCTCAGGACAGCAGTAGGGCCCGAGCCCGGCGAATCTCGGGAACACCGACGACCTTGCATGCGCCCAACAGGACGACTGCACCGACGGCCGCACCCGCCGACAATGAAATAACAGCAGCAAGCCTGGGCTCGGGAACTCGGTTCTGAACCGCCACCACCAAAGCGAGCGCACAACCACCTGCCAGAATTGCCGCCGCCGAAATCCTTCCGACGGTGGCCTGCACGCGACGGAATCCCAACAGCCCGTATCGCTTTCGAAGCAGGATGTGGCCGAGCGCCGCTCCGCACACGTAGGAGAACGAGCCCGCCGCACAGACGGCCAGGACCAGCGTTTCGTCACTCGCCGACAGAGACGCAAGTAGAACGAGCGCCGTCTTGGCTACCACCATCACCAGCGCGATCACCGCGGGAGTTCGGGTGTTGTTGTCGGCGTAGAACACTCGAAGCTGAAGCATGACCATCGCAAAGGGCACCAGCCCGAATGCACTGACCGCAACGGCCGTCCCGATCAACCGGGCACTGCTGCCGTCGACCCGGCCGAAGAAGATCAGGGTGGTCAACGAGGGGCCGAAGACCATGAGCGCCACCGTGACCGGAATCAGCGCCACCACTGAATACCGGGCTCCCCGGCCGAGATCGGATACGACGCCGACGTCGTCACCCGCAGCAACCGACCTGGCGATCCGCGGCATCAGCACCGTCAACAACGACACACCGAGAATGCCGTACGCCACTTGAAACAGCAGATCCGCGTGCGTGTACATCGAGTAGACGTGACGGGAGAGAGTGACCTTCATCGTCACCCACACACCGATCTGACCGGCAACGACGTACACAAGTACCCAACCGAGCAACGGCGCCCCGACGCGCACCGGGCGCCAGGTGTGCGGTACGACCCGCACGCGAAGGCGCCACCGAAACCCGTTGCGGTGCAGCGATCGAGCAACGACGGCGGTTTGCGCCACGATCCCGAGCAGAGTGCCGATACCGATCACCAGAACCTGCGCGGTGGTCATCGACTCGGGAGTCAGAGCCACCGGCCCCGGGATACACAGGAAGACCGCGACCGTCACCAGAAGGACGACGTTGTTGATCACCGGCGCCCAGGCCGGCGCGCCGAACACTGATCGAACACTGAGTACTGCCGTCATCATCGCCGTGACGCCGTAGAAGAAGATCTCCGGCAGAAGCAAGTACGCGAAGAGCGTCGTCAACTCTCGTTGAGCCGGATCATCGATCACGGCCGAGACCAGAGGCGGCGCGCACACCACCGCCACTACCGTCACGAGCGCAAGAGCAAGCGCTCCGACGGTGAGAACGCGCTGCGTCTGCTCTCGTTCGAGCGTCCGCCCACGACTTCGCTGCCGTGTCAGATACGGAAGCAGAACGCTGGCGAGAATCCCGCCGAGGAGGAGCTGATAGACCATGTTCGGGAAGCTGTTGGCCGCGTTGTACGCATCACTGACCAGGGCGATGCCGAGGACCGCGGCAAGGGCAAGGGTGCGGACGAAGCCGGTGATCCGGCTGACCGTGCTGGCGAGCGCCACTTGCCCGCCCATCTTCGCCAAGCTGCCGCCCGTCACACCCGTACGTTCGGACTCCCCCATACTCTCGACCATCTCGCCAGAGTGCCACATCGCAGAGGTACGACGATCTGGACGGAAACGGAAGAGCGCCCCGAACCGTGGGGTTCGAGGCGCTCGTCACGAGAGAAGATCAGGCTGATTCCGCTCCAGCCAACGGCGGCATGACGACAACCTGGCCGGCGAAGGACAGACCCGCACCGAAGGCGAGAAGCAATGCCTTGTCGCCCGGCTTGCACTGGCCGTCGCGCAGCATCTGCTCCATGGCGAGCGGGATCGAGGCCGCGGACGTGTTGCCCGTCTCGGCGATGTCGTTGGAGACGGGGAAGCCCTCGGGCAGCTTCATGCTGCGAGCGATGACCTCGTTGATGCGCTGGTTTGCCTGGTGCGGCACAAAAGCGTCGATGTCCTCGATACCCAGCCCCGACTTCTCCAGGGTGCGAGTGGCGACCTTGCCCATCTCGAAGGCAGCCCAGCGGAACACCGCGGTACCGGCCATCTTGATCCACGGCCGAGGTCCGGTCGGGTTCTTGGTGTAGTCGAGCCAGCTCGGCTCCTGAACGATGGCGTCGGACTGGCTGCCGTCCGAACCCCACTCGACCGGGCCGATTCCGACGGTATCGCTCGGGCCGACGACAACTGCGCCTGCGCCGTCACCGAAGATGAAGCGAACGCTGCGATCGGTGGGCTCGGTGGCCTCGCTCATCAACTCGACGCCGACGACGAGTACGTGATCAACCGTGCCGCCGCGAACGAGGTCGCTGGCCACGGCAAGGGCGGTACAGAAACCGGCGCAGCCTGCCGCGACGTCGAATGCAGCCGGACCCTTGATGCCGAGCTCGTGGGCGACGATGGACGCAGCCTGAGGAGTCTGCAGGTCCCACGTCGACGTCGCGATGATCACGGCGCCGATCTGCTCGGGAGCAATGCCGCTGACGTCCAGTGCTTTACGGGCCGCGCTGATCGACATCGCGAGGATGCCTTCACCCTCGCCGGAGAACCGGCGCGACTTGATACCCGATCGCGTCTGGATCCACTCGTCGGTGGAATCGATCAGCTCGCAGATCTCGTCGTTGGTCACGACTCGCTCCGGGCGGTGAACGCCGAGCCCGAGAAGGACGGACTGCCGACCTCCGGCCACACTGGCAATCGGCTTACCCATTGATCGATCTCCTCGTTGGTTTCTGGTGATGACGCGCATTCGACATCACACGTTACGTACAGGACATAAGCCCCTGCCTCTCAGGTCACCGTTCGATCACGGCAACAACATGAGGCTGGCTCACATTACGCTTCGGTCAGGTATGTAGTCCAGATCCACGATCAGGCGCGTAAATGAGCTAGAACTGCCAAAACACGACGATGCCCGCTTTCGGAAGCCGACAGGCCGAGTTTTGCGAAGATATTTCCTATGTGCTTGCTCACAGCAGTGTCGCTGACGACCAGTTTCCTGGCGATTTCCTGATTTCCCAGCCCCTCCGCCATCAGTCCGAGAACCTCGGACTCGCGTGGGGTCAGTGATCTGATCGGATCGTCGGCGCGTCGACGGCTCATCAGTTGGGATACGACCTCGGGATCCATCACGGTTCCGCCGTCGACGACCCGGTTCAATGCGTCGACGAACTCGGCTACCTTGCCGACCCGTTCCTTGAGCAGGTACCCGACCCCGCCGGCGCCTCCTGCCAACAATTCACCGGCGTAGCGATCCTCGACGTACGCGGAAAGGACCAGGACGGGAAAGCCCGGGCGAAGCTTGCGCACCTCGATCGCCGCTCGAAGCCCCTCGTTGGTGAAAGTAGGAGGCATCCGGACGTCGAGCACCGCGGCGTCGGGGGCGGTCTCCTCGAACACCGTGAGGAACTGTGCGGCGTCGGAGACGGCAGACACCTCGAAGCCCTCTCCGCGGAGCAGCAGTGCCAGCCCCTCTCGCAGGAGAGCGTCGTCCTCGGCAATCAGAATCCGCACGGTAGTTCCACCCTCATCGTTGTCGGTCCACCCTCCGGGCTCTCCAATACTGCGGTTCCTTCGAAAGCCTCGACCCGGCGTCGGATACCCGCCACGCCGCCGCCCGGACGTTCGTTCGCGCCGCCCTGACCGTCGTCGATCACGTCGATGAGCATCGTCTCACCCAACGAGTCGGCAGACGCCTCCGTCCGTGCCGTGACGGTGACGCTGCGCGCTCCGCTGTGTTTTGCGACGTTGGTCAAGGCCTCGGCGACGACGAAGTAGGCAGCGGCCTCGACGGCAGCCGGGGCACGGCGGAGTTCTTCGATCTCGAGTACGCAGGGCACGGCGGAGCGCCCGGCGAGCGCGGAGATCGCGCCCTCCAGACCCAACTCGTCGAGGATCGGCGGGTAGATGTCGTGCACCAACGTCCGGAGTTCGCTCAACGCCTCGGTGGCCGCATCCTGGGCCCGATGCAGTTGTGGCAGAGCCTGGTCCGGATTGTTCTGCAACGACCGCTCGGCCATCCCCAACATCATCACCACCGCGACCAGACGGTTCTGCGCGCCGTCGTGCAGATCCCGCTCGATGCGCTTGAGTTCGGCCGAATGTGCGTCGAGCGCCGCAGCGCGGCTGGCCGTCAGGGCGGTGACGCGCTTCGAGAGGTCCGAACGCGTGTCCGGCGCAAGCAAAGTCGTGGTCGACCAGCTGATCCACTTCGCCATCGCGGGGGTCAACCACCACGCGATCAGAAGGTACAGGATGCCGATCAACGGCATTCCGGCAGCGCCCAACCACGACGTCACGGGGTACGGATTGTTGACGGGTTCACCGGCGGGCATCTGCTGCCAGTACAGCGGGACGGCAATCGAATTGAGTGCACCGAGTGGCAGAGCAATGGTCAGCATCGCTGCGACGAAAGCCCCCAGACCATGAATCGACAACCAGGCCGCGTCGCGCCTCGTCGACTGATCGGTGAGGAACCGGCGCCAATCCCCGAAGGTCGGATTGCCGGGCATCGGCGGGTATCGCTGCAGAACAGGGCGTCCGGTGTACGCAGCCGTTCTCTTGCGGGCCAGACCCGCCCACCACCGGAGCACCCGCACGTACGACGGCAACAGCAACCAGCCGACGATCAGAATCGAGAGCGACAGCAGAATGAGACCGACCATCAGCAAGAACAGGGAGACCACGGCTGCCGCACCCTCGACGAGCACGTACACCGCAGCCCTGGTTCTCTTCTTCACTGCCCCAGCATGCCGCACCTGATGCCGCGATCCACTACAGCTGGCTACACCATTGATTCGGGACCCTGCTGGATGTCGACGAATGCCGAATCTCCATAGCGTTCTTCCCATGAAGAATCGACACTCGGTCCTCGCCCCGCCGGCCCCTGGTGCCACGGCCGCCCGAACATCCGCCGTGCGACTCGAAGGCGTCAGCAAGATCTACGGCAACGGCCGCGGCGCCGTGACCGCCCTCGACAACATCAGCCTCACCTTGCCGCGCAGCACCTTCACCGCCGTGATGGGCCCGTCCGGATCGGGCAAGAGCACTTTCCTGCACTGCGCCGCAGGGCTCGATCGACCGAGCAGCGGATCGGTGTGGCTGGGCGACACCGAGATCTCACAGCTGAAGCCGAAGGCCCGCAGCATCTTCCGTCGCGATCACATCGGTTTCGTCTTCCAGGCATACAACCTGCTCGGCGCTCTCGACGTCGAGCAGAACGTCACGCTCCCCCTACTACTCGCCGGACGACGAGCCGACAAGCAGTACCTGACCTTCGTCCTCGAATCCGTCGGACTCGGATCGCACCGCAAGCGCAAACCCTCCGAACTGTCCGGCGGTCAGCAGCAACGCGTCGCCATCGCGCGCGCACTCGTCACTCACCCCGACGCACTCTTTGCCGACGAGCCGACCGGCGCCCTCGACTCCCGCAGCGCCAAGCAGGTTCTGGAGTTGTTGCGCCGGACAGCCGCCGAGTTCGATCAGACCATCGTCATGGTCACGCACGACCCGGTGGCCGCGTCGTACGCCGATCGTGTGCTGTTCCTCGCCGACGGGAAACTGGTCGGGCACATCGACCGCCCGACGCCGCAGCAGATTGCCGAGCGCATGACACACCTCGGGGACTGGTGATGATGAAAGCGCACACCTTTGCGCACCTGAAAGCGCATCGCTCCGGTTTCGTCGCCGTGTTCGTCTCCGTATTCTGCGCAGCGCTCCTCACCTGCGGTCTGGGTGTGCTGCTGGAATCGGGAGTGCGAGGCGGAGTCTCACCACATCTCTACGCCGGTGCCGACGCCGTCGTGAGTGCACCACAGGCGCTCGAGGTCAAGGAAGACGCCGATCAGCCTTTTGCCGAGCGAGTTCTCCTCGACGGCGATACGGTCCGCAAGCTCGATGCCCTCGATGCCCTCGATGTCACGGTGATTCCCGACATCTCCGTCCCCGTCAGCACCGCCGAGGGCGTCGTACTCGACGCACATCCTTGGAACACAGCACAACTGGCGCCGTACTCGCTCACCGAGGGGCGCGCTCCGCAGAGCCGAGACGAGGTGGTCTCGACTACGGGCGCCGCTCTCGGCGAGCAAATCACGCTGGCTCACGGCGCGATAGCCGACGAGTACACCGTCGTCGGCACAGCTGATTCGGCTTCGGTGCCGTCACCCGACCGTCCGGCACTCGTCTTCCTCGACGACGCAGAGGCCGAACGGTTGTGGCCGCACCAGAACGCTGTCACCGCAGTCGGATTGATCGCTCCCGAAGGCGTGGATGCTGCCGCTCTCGCCCGCGATGCACTCGCCGGAACCGGCGCGGAGGTCACGACCGGCACTGCGCGCGGAGGCATCGAATTCCTCGACGCCGGTGCTGCGCGGACCCAGTTGATCGTGCTCTGCGCGTCGTTTGCCGGTCTCGCGTTGATGGTCAGTATGTTCGTCGTTTCCAGCACGCTGTCGCTCTCGATCAACGCCAGACGCCGAGAGTTCGCTCTGCTGCGGGCAATCGGGGCCACCACGCGACAAGTCCACGTCATGATCGGGCGTGAAGTGCTGCTCGTCGCGGCGGCTGCGGCTGCGCTCGGCGCGGTGCCCGGATTCCTACTCGCCCGATTCCTGGGTGCACAGTTTGCCGACGCCGGGGTCATGCCCACCGATTTCGCGCTGGCCTACAGCCCGCTTCCGGCGATCGCGGCATTCCTGATCTGCGTACTCACTGCCCGCGCGGCAGCGGCGATCGCGGCACGACGACCGGCGAAGCTCGACCCCGTCGAAGCGCTTCGCGAATCCGAAAGCGGCCCGGCGAAACTGAGCCGCGGACGCATCGTCACCGGGCTGATCTTCGGCGCCGCCGGCCTCAGCGCGTGCGTGCTCCCCGCTTTCCTGCCCGGCAGCGTGGCAGCCGCTGGAGCCGGTTCGAGTGCACTGTTGTTGATCTTCTCGGTCGCGCTGCTCGGCCCCTTGTTGGTGCGCGGCATCATCAAGATGATCGGCGGTCCACTGCGCCGTAGTGGGTCGGCGTCCAAAGTTCTCGCTGCCGCCAACGCCGAATCCAATTCGAGACGGCTCTCGTCGGCGGTTGTTCCATTGGCTCTCGCAATCGCACTGGGCTCGGTGCAGTTCTTCAGCCAGAGCACCGTCGCCGCCGAGGCGACCAACCAGTCGATCAAGGGCGTCACCGCCGACCTGATCGTCGGCGCGCCGGCCGGTATCGCTCCCTCGCTCCTCGACTCGATCGCATCGGCGCCCGGAGTGAGTGCGGCAAACCCGGTGGTCCGCAGTCAAGTCCTGCCGGTACCCAGCGGTGAGGAAGGCGGCTCAGCCGACAGCGCGATCGCTGCCCAGGGCATCGACGCCGCCGGCGCCGACGCGACCCTCGATCTCGCGGTGACCGAGGGCGACCTGAGCGCTCTGACCGGCGATACCGTTGCCGTGAGCGAAGACGGCGCCTTCACACTCGGAGCCAAGGTAGGTCAGCGCGTCGACCTCTATCTAGGGGACGGCACACTGGTGCATCCGATGGTCGTCGCAAAATATGGTCGCGGCCTCGGATTCGGGGACGTGACCATGCCGATCGAGACTTTGCGTCAGCACTCCACCGACGCTCTGATCGACACCGTTCTGATTGCTGCCGAACCCGGACGGTCGGCCGAAGTCCAGCAGTCGTTGCGCTCGTTCCCCTCGATCGCCGCGATGAACCAGGACCAGTTCGGGGCCGCGGGCGAAGATCAGCGTCGTATGCAGTCCTGGGTCAGCATCCTCGCCGTACTCGTCCTGCTCGGCTATCTCGCAGTCGCCGTCGTGAACACCCTGGTCGCCGCCACTGCCGAGCGTTCCCGCGAGTTCGCGCTCCTTCAACTGGTGGGCTCGCGGACGAGGCAGGTCCGAGCGATGATGCGCATCGAGTCGTTGATGGTGGTGGGAATCGCCGTCGTGGTCGGATCGCTGATCGCCCTGCCGCCTCTGATGGGTATCGCCGTAGCGGTGTCCGGGCAGCCGATCCCGGCGATTTCACCGGCGATCTACGGTTCCATCGTCGCGGTGACCGCTGTTCTGGGATTTGTCTCCATCGCGATCCCGACGCGCGCCGCCCTACGCAAGAACCCGATGGACGGAGTGCGTAACCACTGAGTGGCACTACCGTCGTCATCTATGGATGCGGCGGCCTGGGACAAGAAGTACGAAGAAACCGAGCTCGTCTGGGGCGCTCCTCCCAACGAACTGCTGGTGGAATACGCGACGGCCCTCCCCCACGGCCAGGCACTGGACCTGGCGTGTGGCGAGGGCCGTAACGCGTTGTGGCTCGCGACCCGCGGTTGGGAGGTCACCGGCATCGACTACTCGGCCGTCGCGATCGAGAAAGCCCGCACGATCGCGGCCCGCTCGCCCCGATCGGTTCTCGACCGGCTCGACTACCGATGCGGCGACGTCACCGTCGCGGATTACTCCTCCAGGAACGGGCAGGGATACGACTTGGCCCTGCTTCTTTACCTTCATCTGCCCGCACCACAACGCACCCTGGTTGTGAACCGTGCCATAAATTCTCTGAAACCTGATGGAATCCTCATGATTTTGGGTCACGACCGAAGCAACATCGACTACGGCGTCGGTGGACCGAAAGATCCCGAAATCCTTTACACACCAGAAGAATTGATGCAGGAGTTCCAAGGAAGGCTCGAGTTCGAGATCGCCGGAAATCCGCACAGACACACCGAAACGGGGATCGCGGTCGACGCGCTTGTCATCGGACGCAAATCCGGTGTTGGCAATGCAAAGAACGGCTAGTAACATGTATTAAGTTACCGACGAGTAATAAACTTCGGGCGGTACTAGGAGTGCTGGACCGCACCACCTCACTGGGAGAAGCAGAAGACATGGGCCATTACAAGAGCAACGTTCGGGACCTGGAGTTCAACCTCTTCGAGGTTCTCGGACTGGAGAAGCCACTGAGCGAAGGCGCTTGGGGCGACCTGGATGCCGACACTGTCCGCAACATGCTGGCAGAGGTCGCACGCCTGGCCGAGGGACCGCTTGGCGAATCTTTCGCCGACGCGGACCGCAACCCCCCTGTCTTCGATCCCGAGACGCACACCGTTGCACTTCCGGAATCCTTCAAGAAGTCGTTCAAGGCTCTGTGGGATGCCGAGTGGTACCGCATGGGACTGAGCGAAGAGGTCGGCGGCGTGCCGGTTCCCCGCTCCGTCGTGTGGGCCATCGGTGAGCTGATCCTGGGCGCACAGCCTGCAGCGCACATGTACCAGGCTGGACCCGCTTTCGCGGACGTGCTGTTCAACAACGGCACCGAAGAGCAGAAGAAGTGGGCAGCCACCATCGTCGAACGCGGATGGGGCGCCACGATGGTCCTCACCGAGCCCGACGCCGGCTCCGACGTCGGTGCCGGACGCACCAAGGCGATCAAGCAGGACGACGGCTCCTGGCACATCGAGGGCGTCAAGCGCTTCATCACCTCGGCCGACTCGGACGACCTGTTCGAGAACATCTTCCACCTCGTTCTCGCTCGCCCCGAAGGCGCCGGACCCGGCACCAAGGGCCTGAGCCTGTTCTTCGTCCCGAAGACGCACTTCAACTTCGAGACCGAAGAGTTCGGCGAGCGCAACGGCGTCTTCGTCACCAACGTCGAACACAAGATGGGCCTGAAGGTCTCCGCCACATGTGAGGTCACCTTCGGTGGCCACGGCATCCCCGCACAGGGCTGGCTGGTCGGCGAGGTCCACAACGGCATCGCCCAGATGTTCGACGTCATCGAGCACGCTCGAATGATGGTCGGCACCAAGGCAATCGCCACCCTCTCCACCGGTTACCTCAACGCTCTCGATTACGCCAAGCAGCGCGTTCAGGGTGCTGACCTGACCCAGATGACCAACAAGGCAGCACCGCGCGTGACCATCACGCACCACCCCGACGTGCGTCGCAGCCTGGCAATGCAGAAGGCATACGCCGAAGGCCTGCGCGCGGTGTACCTCTACACCGCAGCACACCAGGACGAGGTTGTCGCCCAGCTCGTCTCGGGCGCAGACAAGGACACCGCGTTCCGCGTCAACGACCTGCTGCTCCCGATCGTCAAGGGCGTCGGCTCCGAGCGTGCGTACCAGTACCTGACGGACAGCCTGCAGACCCTCGGTGGCTCCGGCTTCCTGCAGGACTACCCGATCGAGCAGTACATCCGCGACTCCAAGATCGACTCGCTGTACGAAGGCACCACGGCCATCCAGGCTCAGGACTTCTTCTTCCGCAAGATCGCTCGTGACCGCGGCGTCGCCCTCGCTCACGTTGCCGGACAGATCAAGACCTTCATCGACAGCGAAGCCGGCAACGGTCGCCTGAAGGCGGAGCGCGCACTGCTCGCCACCGCACTCGAAGACGTCCAGGCCATGGCTGCCACGCTCACCGGCTTCCTCATGGGAGCTCAGGAGCAGCCCACCGAGCTGTACAAGGTCGGCCTCGGCTCCGTCCGCTTCCTGATGTCCGTCGGCGACCTGCTCATCGGCTGGCAGCTCCTCCGCCAGTCCGAGATCGCTCTCGCAGCACTCGACAACGGCGCTTCCGACAAGGACAAGGGCTTCTACGAGGGCAAGGTCGCCATCGCGTCCTTCTTCACCAAGAACGTCCTGCCCGAGCTCACCGCTTCACGCGAGATCATCGCGAACACCGAGAACGACATCATGGAGATCGACGAAGCAGCATTCTGATTCGTTCCTGATTCATGAAAAGTGCCGGTCCCGAGAATGTTTCGGGACCGGCATTTTCATGCTCGGCAGTCAAGGCAATCTGTGGTCATCTGCGCTCGACGGTCGGGCAACTGATCTGTGCGGACAGTACGGACGTCGTCGGTTGTTCGCCGGGCCGTGCCGCCGTTCCTACCAGGGAAAGCGCCACGCGCCTGCGGTCCGGAGAACTGACTATTTCGATGGAATTGTCGACGCCGCCGCCGAAGGACACGAACTGTCCGCTCTGATCCGAGAACATCATCGTCGCCCCGGACTGACCTGGTTCCGGGTTTTCGTTCACGTAGACCTGCAACTGGAAATCACGCCCCGGATATTCGCCGCCGCCGTCGTACTCGTAGAAGGAACTCGTGTGCACCTCGTAGGCCCACTGGCGGTGACCGGCGGGCAGCGAATCCGCCCAGTTGTGCTCGAAACACGTGACGGATCCGGGCAGCGAGACATTGGCTGCGCCGCTCCACCCACCGGACAGGGTGATGGCTCCGTATGGCGCTGCTTCGGACTCGTGCCGATCGGAAGGCAAGGGCGGAACGGTCACGGGTCCGACATTGCGCCCGGTGAACTCGAAAAGCCTCTCGCTCGACACGAACGGGGGCGACTCGCGCTCACCGGCACAGGAGACAACCGACAGGGTGGCCATGACCAGTACCGCGCACATACCGCGTCTACGAACCGGCACTTCGACACCCCCTGTCCGTTTCCAACAGAATACATACCGTTCGGTCTTCAAGTTACCGATCGTGTCCGACACATCCCATTCGTGGGACCGCTCACCCGCTACCGATGTGATTGGGTGAGCACGAACGTCCACTGAACCAGCACTCGGTTCTTTCGAAGGCCGAGTAGATCAACAGACAGGTGATCATCGTGGTCGCACCAGAGCACGCACAACTCGATTACGCCCCTGAACTGGCATTGACCGCCACGGACTTGGCGCTCGACGGCCCATGGGGGCCGGTGTTCGGACCCGTCAATCTCGAGATTCGTGCGGGCGGTGTGACCATCCTCGAAGGCTCCGCCGGTTCAGGACGTACGTCCTTACTTCTGACACTCAGCGGACGAATGAAAGCCAGTTCCGGATCACTGTCCGTCTTCGGTCGAACGCGTCCCCGAGAGATCTTCGAGATCGCCGGGGTCGCCGGGTTCGAGGACATCGACGAGCTTGCCGAGTCCGTCACCGTCCGAGATCTGATCACCGAACAAATTCGCTGGGATGCGCCCTGGTACAAGCTCATCGGACGTGCCGGAGACCGCGAACTCGAAGCGGTGTGCGCTCCCGTCTTCGGCGATCATCCCTTACCTGCGCTCGGCCGGTACGTCAGCGATCTCGGGGAACTCGAGGCGACCCTGCTGCGTATCGCCGTCGCGAACACGAAGAAGCCGGCCCTGCTCGTCGTCGACGATCTCGAACAGGTGCGGCGCGACTCCGAACGCGCGTACCTCGTCGAGCGACTCGTCGAGATGGGGAGCTACCAGACCATCATCGCGTCGACCGTCAACCCGCTGCCCGACGGATCACCCATCGATGCCGTCGCCCTGCTCCAAGAAGTCACCAATCCCGACCAAGAAGGGGCGAGGTAACCGCGATGCTCGCTGGAATGTCTCTCGGAACCGAACTCAAGCGGTTCTCCCGCGGCGCGATGCCCAGGATCGCACTCGTCACCATCATCTTGATGCCACTGCTGTACGGCGCAATGTACCTGTGGGCCTTCTGGAATCCGTTCGGTGAGGTCAACAAGGTCCCCGTCGCACTGGTCAACACCGACCGCGGTGCAATGGTGCAGGGTCAAGAGCTCAAGGCTGGCGACGAAGTAAGCCAAGCACTTCTCGATTCCGGTGAGCTCGATCTCCACCTGGTCTCACAGCAGGAAGCCGAACAGGGAGTCTCGGACGGGACGTACTACTTCTCTCTCACTCTGCCCGAGAATTTCAGCGAGGCCGTTGCCTCCCCGACGTCCAAGGACCCCCACAAAGCTCAGTTGCAGTTCACCTTCAACGACGTCAACAACTACCTCGGCACCATCATCGGCCAAAATGCCGCCCAGCAGGTTCTCAGTCAAGTCAGCGACAAGATCGGCGCGCAGTCCGTCGAGACGGTTCTGGTCGGATTGACCGATGCGGGTGCAGGTTTGAAGCAGGCCGCCGACGGAGCACTCCAGCTCTCGGCCGGAGTGAACACTGCCAACGCCGGAGCCGGCGAATTGGCGTCGGGTTCGAAAACTCTGGCAGACAACATGGTTACCGCACGTGACGGTGCAGCCACTCTTGCCGGCGGTACAGCGCAACTCTCGACCGGTATCAATACCGCCACGGACGGTGTCCTCGCACTGACCGACGGTTTGGGGCAACTCGATCTCGGAGCCGTCCAACTGGGCGACGGCGCAAGCCAACTCAGTGGTGGCGTCACCCAGGTCGTCGACCAACTGAGCGTCCTCGGGAACACACAGGCAGACGTTGCACAACTGGTCGGGCAGGCGGTGGCCAGCCTTCGGCTGAACCCGGATCCTGTCAGCCAACAGATCGCCAATGCCCTCGCGCCTGCCCAGGACATGCTGCGCACTCAGGGTTTCGGTGAAGCGACCATGGGCCAACTGGGCGAACTCAAGAGCGGTGCACAACAACTCGCTTACCAACTCGACGATCCGTCGAGCACCTTCCGAGCCGGGCTGAATGCCGCGGCCAACGGCGGCGGTGAACTCCGCAACGGCCTGGTGCAGCTGCGTGACGGCGGTCAGCAAGTCAACGACGGCGCGCAAACCCTCAGCAGTGGACTGGTTCAACTCACCGACGGCAGCGTCCAGCTCTCCGATGGTGCAGCCAAACTCGCCGACGGCACCGAGCAACTCCGTGCCGGGTCTGCCGAACTCGCGACCAAACTCACCGAGGGCGCCGGTCAGATTCCCAGTTGGACCGATCAGCAGCGAACCGCAACCGCTCAAACCCTCTCCAGCCCGGTCGAACTACAGGAGACCTACGAGAACCGGGCAAGCACCTTCGGTACCGGTTTTGCTCCGTTCTTCCTGCCCCTCGCGCTGTTCGTGGGCGGCATCATCACCTGGATGCTGCTCAAGCCGCTCCAGAACCGGCCCATCGCAAACGGACTCGGCGCGCTGCGAGTGGTCCTCGCCTCGTACTGGCCGGCATTGCTCATCGGCATCTGCCAGGTGATCGTGATGTACCTGGTCGTGCACTTCGCCGTCGGCCTGCACCCCACACACGCCCTCGGCACCGTCGGATTCCTGATGCTCATCACTGCCACGTATATGGCGTTGATCCAGGCATTCAACGCCATCTTCGGAGTATCCGTCGGACGCGTCATCACCCTGGCGTTCCTGATGCTGCAACTGGTTTCGGCCGGCGGCATCTATCCCGTCGAAACCACCGCGAAACCGTTCCAGATCATCCACCCCTTCGACCCGATGACCTACGCGGTGAACGGGCTACGACAACTCACCGTCGGCGGTATCGACTCGAGACTGTGGGTCTCGATCGCCGTCCTCGGCGGCCTTCTCGTCGCCTCACTCGGGGCCAGTTCACTTGCTGCACGCCGAAATCGGCAATGGACCATGGACAGGCTGCATCCGCCGATCGAAGTCTAGGTCAGGGTCTCCGGCCAAGGCTCCACGGTCAGCGCAGGCCATTCCCTGCGCCACCGTGCCGCCTTGGCCTCGTAAACCTCTCTCGGCGCCAGCACCGGGTTGGGGCGGACGATCATGTCGAAAAGATCGTCGTATCCATGCGGGGCATACACGTCCACAGTGCCGCCCGCGGCCTTGGTGATCCCGAAACAGCAAGTTGTGGAAGCGAAGTGGTCGATAGCGTCGCGGCAACTGGTGAACGGAACGCCGGGAATCCCGAAATGCTGCTCGTACCACAGGTGCACGCGGGCTTCGTTGCGTACTTCGACATCGGCATCCACATCGGCGAACAGTTCTGCCGCCGAACGAATCACACGGTCCTCCGCGTCGTAGCTCAGATCGCCGGCGTCGAAATAGAAGAGGTCGTAGTCCTTGATTCCGGCGCCGAGGTCACGGCCGTCGATGTGATTCCAGACGGTTTGGAAGAGCCCACCCGCCGTCAGGTACCACTCCGACAATCCCAGCTTCGGCGCCCGATCCACGATCGTTGCGACCACTGGATTGGCCAGGGAGATCTCGAGAAATCGTTCACGCATGCTCGTCAGCCTCTCATATGACAAGTAAACTTGACATCATGTGACAAGTATTCTTTACTTTTCCCATGACTGGAAAGGCCGGCGACAACAACGTGCGGGAGCACCGACGCCTCGCCGGCCTCACCCAGGCGCAACTGGCCACGGCAGGTCAGGTGAGCAGACAGAGCATCGTCTCCGTCGAACGCGGCGACTACGCACCGAGTGTCTACCTGGCACTTCGCCTGGCACTGGCACTGGGGACCACCGTCGAAGCGCTCTTCCCCTTACCCGAATCGGCACTCACCGCAGAAATTCCAGAGGAGACGGCATGAGCACCATGATGAAGGCAATGCGGTTCGTCGGAGATCTGGACGACGACTTCTACAAGGACGAGCGGCAGCGCGACGTCTGGAACGAAGCCTCGGCGGTGGGATTCCAATTCGCCTATTGGATCACGTTGATCGCAGCGGCAATTCTGCCGTGGGTTGCCGGACGCACCGGCGCATGGATTTCAGTGGGACTGATCATCGGATGGTTTATCTGCTCGATGGTGGTGCTGCGGTATGCGCAGGCTCACGACGTCGACGCCTACACAAGCATGAAGGGTCTGCCGCCCCGAGTACTCATGGCTGGGTCCGTCTATCTGATCGCATTGATCGGCGTCGTCGCCCAACTCGTAGCTCGACCGGGCGACGGAATCTCGACTTGGGCCGGCGCTGGAGTCGGTGCACTCGTCGGCGTCACAGCCGCCGTCCTGGGCGTAAAGCGCCACCAGCAGCGCGCCAAGCGACGCGAAGCGGCCGAAGAACTTCTCTGAATTCCGGAAGTCTGCCCAGCACAACGGAATCCATAGAGTTGGTAAAATCGTGCCGGGTCCTCCGATCGCGAGTAACGTCGAAACGGTGAGCACTCGCCTCGGATACCAGATGCCCAACTTCAGCTACGGCGGTCCGGTCAAGGACCTCTTCCCCACCGTCATAGCGCAGGCCCGCGAAGCCGAAGCCGCAGGCTTCGACACTGCATTCGTGATGGATCACTTCTACCAACTCCCCGGAATCGGAGCGCCGGACGCCCCGATGCTCGAGGCCTACTCCGCGCTCTCCGCGCTGGCGACGGCCACCGAGACCATCCAGTTGTCTGCACTGGTCACGGGAAACACCTACCGCAATCCGCCCATGCTCGCCAAGACCGTCACCACCCTCGACGTGGTGAGCGGCGGTCGGGCCATCCTGGGAATCGGCGCCGGTTGGTTCGAGCTCGAACACAATTCGTTCGGATACGAGTTCGGAACGTTCACCGAGCGCTTCCAGAAGCTCGACGAAGCACTGCAGATCATCGCGCCGATGCTCCGCGGTGAGCGCCCCACCTTCGACGGCAAGTGGTACCACGTCAAGGACGCCATCAACGAGCCTCGAGTCCGCGACGACCTGCCGATCCTGCTCGGCGGTGGCGGTGAGAAGAAGACGTTCGGCCTCGCCGCTCGCTTCGCGGATCACCTCAACATCATCTGCGACCCCTCGGAACTGCCGCGCAAGATGGAAGCACTTGCGGCACGCTGCGACGAAGCCGGTCGCGATCCCGCAACCCTCGAGACCAGCTTCCTCACGTTCATGATGATCGACGAGGACGGCGACAAGGCTCGCGCGCATCAGCGAACGTTTCTCGCGGAGCGTGGCCTCGACATCACCACGGCGCCGGAAGACGTGGTCGCCAAGGCCACCGAACGCCATTTCGTCGGCAGCCCGGACGACGTCGCCGAGCAGGTTCAGACGCGCATCCTCGACCACGGCATCGACGGCGTCGTGATCAACCTGATCACCAACGGCGAAGAGCCAGGCATCGTCGACCTCGCGGGCCGCACCCTCGGCCCACTCGTCGGCAAGTAGTTCCCTACTCGCACTTCACGATCGGCACCGGGTCGTACTTGACGGTCCGGGTGTTCGAGGAAATCTCGGCGCCACTCGCGTGGTCGGTGATCACGCGGGTGTCGCTGACCGTGAATCCGGGCGCACCGCTCGAAGCCACACAACCAGGCCCCTCCGGCAACGTCACGGTGTTCGGCGACGTCGGCGACGTACGCGGGCCGGTCGTCGAAGCGACATCGACGGTTTTGGTTCCCCAGATCCGAACGGTGATGTTCGACGACGTCGCAATCGTCTCGATCATCACGCCGGTCTTCGCCGGATTACGGAACTGCAAGTCGATCGCTCCATCGAAGATGGTCGCCTCACGCGCCTCGGGGTACCGCGAGATGTAGTAACTGTGCTCGGTGTGCGCGACGTCGTCCATGCCTGCGAAATACGTCGCGTTGTAGAGCGTCGTCGCGAGCTGGCTGATACCGCCGCCGACAGCCTTGTCCGGGCGACCATTGTTGATGATCCCCGACTCGACGTATCCCTGAGCCGCACCGCGCGGACCCGTGTACTCGTTGAGCGAGAACGTATCCCCTGGCTTGATCACGGCCCCGTCGATCTCCGATGCGGCCAGGCCGATATTCACACCAGACGCGTATTCGAAACCACCGGTGGTGAATTCGCCGATCACCTCGTTGATGCCGAGGGCATCCGCGGCTTCGGTGGTCAACGCCGGCGGGACCGGTCCGTACACGGCGGGCGTTGCCCGAGAAGCCGTGCTGCCCAGCAGAACCGGAAGTTCCTTGACCGTGTCCGGCCAGTTGATCAGATCACCGACAACACCCGGCACAACCGACGGCTTACCACCGGCGAAGGTGAACGACGCGTCCTTGGGTTGTACTTCAGTCGATACCAACTGCGGAGTCAGAATCTTGATCGCAGCATCCGTGTTGTACTGCGGAGTCAGCCCACCCGAGCCGTCAGGTGTGAAGGTCAGAACCTCACCGATCTGGTCGACGCCGAGCGTCGCAACCTTGCCGTCACGGCCGTTGACCACGACATCACCCGAGGCAGCCGGAATGGCAATCTCCTGCAGTGCGCGATCGACACCGGCCTGAGTGACCGTCACCGGCACCTCGTCGACTGGAAGATCGACGACGCCACCGTCAGACCACTCCGCGGCGAAGGTTGCGCCCGCCTGCTGCGTTTCGAGAGCCTGCCCGGCGGCAGGTGAAACACCCGTCGCCTTCCCACTCTCGAACACGACTGCGCCTTCGACGGGCGCACGATCGCTGTTCGCCGCAAGCTGCGACATCGAGGCATCCAACGCACCCTGGTCGACCGTCGACACCACGGGCACCTCGCGGGAGCCGAAGAACGACGTGATGCGGGTGATCGGGTTGATCGGCTGAGCGTTCACGCCCGAGAGCGTCGCCGACCAGTCGACGTCCACACCCGCAGATGCGGGAACGATCTCGGCATCGACGCCGCCGGCATGTACCGCTACCGGTTCGACGAGCCTTGGGCCGAGTTCGGCGCGCAGCGTGGCCTCTGCGTCGGCAGGCGTGAGATCACCGATGTCCACCCCGGCGACCTGGGTGCCGCGTGGTGTCTTCCCCGACGACGTGAAGATGTCCACTCCGTAGGCAATCACTGCGACGGCAAAGATGGCGCCGAGTGCTATCGCTGGTTTGACCCACTTACGGGAAGAAGCCGGAGCGGGCGCTTCTGGCTGTTGTTGCGGTGCTGGTGGTGCAACTGCCTCTGGTTCGCGGACAACAGGCTCGTACTGCTGCTGGATGGGTTCGAATTGCTGGGTGTCGTACTGCTGCACGAACTCGGGACGCGGCGGCTTCGGGGGAACCACCACTGCCGGGGGCTCGAACTGCTCTGTCTGCTCGTCGATGGTTTCTGTCGCCGGAGCCGAGTCGACTACTTCCGTCGGCGGTGCGCCCTCCGCTGGGACGACTGGGATGACGGTGGTGACCTCGTTTGCCGATTCGTCGATGGCCGGCTCGTCGAATGTTGTCTCGACGTCGGTCGGCTGGATTACTGCTTCGCCGACTGTCGCTTCTGTGGAATCGATTGCGTCTTTGTCGACAGGCCTTGGTGCTTCGGCTGGTTCAGGTTCTACTGATTCAGCCTCGACAACCGCCTCGGTGTCCTCAGTGGCCTTGGGTTCCTCGACCGACTCGGCCTCTTCGACCGCCTGAGGTTCCTCGACCGCCTGAGGTTCCTCGACCGACTCGAGTTCCTGTTCCGGGAGGGACGAGTCCTCGCTGTTCGTCTTCTCGACGGACGGACCCTCTTCGTCACTCACCTGTTGGCTCCTCGCTGCATCAACCGTCGCTGCGGCGCTCACCGACAACTCAATACAGGATATCCGGACATACGAGAGCCCCGCGCTGCTGCCAGGTCGGGGGTCAGGCAGCAACACGGGGCTGTCATGAATATCGGTAGCTATTCTGCAGCGTTACACGCCTGCGCGAAAAAGTTTGCAAAGAGTTCGGGGATCCGGCCACCCCTCGTGGCCGGATCCCCGATTACGCATCCCCTCGCGACGATCACTGCAGGTGAGCGCAGTTTTCAGTCGCGTGGGGAGATTGTGGAGCGGTTACCGCTCGATAATCGCCGTGACACCCTGGCCACCGGCCGCACAGATCGAGATCAGACCGCGGCCCGAACCCTTCTCCGCGAGCATCTTTGCGAGGGAAGCCACAATACGTCCGCCGGTTGCCGCGAACGGGTGACCTGCAGCCAAGGACGATCCGTTGACATTGAGCTTGCTTCGGTCGATCGATCCCAATGCGCCGTCGAGGCCGAGGCGTTCCTTGCAGTACTCGTCGGACTCGAAGGCCTGCAGGGTTGCCAGAACCACCGAAGCGAAGGCTTCGTGGATCTCGTAGTAATCGAAGTCCTGCAAGGTCAGACCGTTGCGGGCCAGCAAACGCGGAATCGCGTACGTGGGAGCCATGAGCAACCCGTCTTTGCCGTGGACGTAGTCGACGGCAGCGGTTTCGGAATCGACGAGGTGCGCCAGAACCGGAAGGTTGCGCTCGGCTGCCCACTCGTCGGTGGAGAGGAGCACTGCAGAAGCGCCGTCGGTGAGCGGCGTCGAGTTGCCTGCCGTCATCGTCGCGTCGCCGAGCTTGGTACCGAAGACGGGCTTGAGCGTCGACAGCTTCTCGACGGTCGAACCGGGACGGAGGTTGTCGTCGCGGGTCAGGCCGAGGAACGGGGTGACGAGGTCGTCGAAGAAGCCGCGGTCGTAGGCAGCCGCCATGTTCTTGTGGCTGGCAGCGGCAAGTTCGTCCTGATCCTCGCGCTTGATGCCGAATTCCTTGGCGGTGATCGCAGCGTGGTCACCCATCGACTTGCCGGTGCGAGGCTCGCCGTTGCGCGGAATTTCGAGGCCGAGCATGCCCGCACGGACGTTGCCGAGCAGCTTGATGCGGTCGCCCGTGGACTTCGCGCGGTTGAGGGACAGCAGGAACTCGCGCGCCTGATCGTTGACGCCGATCGGGGCGTCGGACGTGGTGTCCGTGCCGCCGCCGATGCCGGAATCGATGCGGCCGGCCGAAATGGCGTCGCCGACGGCGATGATCGACTGCAGTCCCGTGCCACACGCCTGCTGAAGGTCGTACGCCGACGTGTACGGGCTCAGCGCGCTGCCGAGAACGGACTCGCGAATGAGATTGAAATCACGGCTGTGCTTGAGCACCGCACCGCCGACGACCATGCCGAGCTTCTCGCCCTGCAGATTGAATCGGCTCACCAGACCGTCGAGCGTCGCAGTGAACATGTCCTGGTTGGACGCCTGTGCGTACGCCTTGTCCGAGCGTGCGAACGGAATGCGATTTCCGCCGACGATCGCAACCGGACGGCGCTGACCTGCGGACTTCGCAGCGGCTGCGGCCGGTGCGGTGCGCGGTGCGGCGGGCTTTGCGTTTGAACGGGCTTTGCTTGTCACTTGCGTCTCCAAGGATGGTGCGATTACCTGTTGAAGACTATTCTTACTCAGTAGTAAGTTACTTGTCTATCGCCGCATTCTTCCGATTGCCCGGTGAGAGACAACCCGAAACACAACAGAAGGTAGGACCGTGGCAGCCAGCAAGGGAGCTCCCGACCTCTATTCACAGTTCCTCTCGTCCGCCCCCGGCGCATTCATCGCGTCGAAGGCCGGCCTGCCCAGGCCCGAGAACCTGCGTCGCTACAAAGCAGGGGAACCCGCACTCGCCGGACCTGTCCTCATCGGCGGCAAGGGTCGGCTCGCAGAACCACTTCGCGTACTGCTCTCCGACTACCCGGCGGCTCAGGCACACGACAGCAGCTTCGGCGGACTCGTGTTCGACGCCACCGGAATCACTCAGGTCAGCGAGCTCGAGCAGCTGTTCGAGTTCTTCCAGCCCGTGATCCGCAACCTCGCACCGTCGGCTCGCGTCGTCGTTCTCGGCACGACGCCGGAAGAAACGTCGAGCGTCGACGAGCATGTCGCGCAGCGCGCGCTCGAAGGCTTCACCCGCAGCGTCGGCAAGGAGATCAAGCGCGGCTCCACCGCTCAGCTGGTCTACGTCTCCCCCAAGGCGTCCACCGGACTGTCCGGCGTGGAATCGACTCTGCGCTTTCTCCTTTCGGCAAAGTCCGCCTTCGTCGACGGCCAGGTCATCGTCGTCGGTGCTGAAGATTCCGTCGCGCCCGCAAGCTGGGACAAGCCGCTCGAAGGCAAGGTTGCCGTCGTCACCGGCGCAGCCCGCGGTATCGGCGCCACCATCGCCGAGGTCCTGGCACGCGACGGCGCACACGTGGTCTGCGCTGACATCCCGGCCGCCGGCGAAGCACTGTCCGAGACCGCAAACAAGGTCGGCGGCACGTCCCTCGCCCTCGACGTCACGGCGGCCGACGCAGCCGAGGTCCTCGCAGCTCACCTCCTCGAGCGTCACGGCGGAGCCGACATCATCGTCCACAACGCCGGCATCACCCGCGACAAGACCCTCGCCAACATGGACGAGGGCCGCTGGAACATGGTCATGAACGTCAATCTTCTTGCACCGCAGAAGATCACCGAGCACCTCGTCGAGAAGGGCGCCCTCAAGGAAGGCGGCCGCGTCGTCGACGTCTCCTCCATCGCCGGCATCGCGGGCAACCGCGGCCAGACCAACTACGGCACCTCCAAGGCCGGCGTCATCGGCCTCGTACACGCCGAAGCTCCCGTCCTGGCGAAGAAGAACATCACCATCAACGCCGTCGCACCGGGCTTCATCGAGACCGCCATGACCGCAGCCATCCCCTTCGCCACCCGCGAAGCCGGCCGCCGCATGAGCTCGCTCCTGCAGGGCGGCGAGACCGTCGACGTCGCCGAGACCGTCGCATACTTCGCCAGCCCGGCCTCCAATGCCGTTACGGGACAGGTCGTTCGCGTCTGCGGCCAGAGCCTCCTGGGCGCATGATGGCAACAAAGACCGTCGCGCTCACCGAGCAGCCGAAGACCCTCGACATCTACTCCCGGGCGGTACTGGGATTGTTGCCGTGGAACAAGTCCAACTCGCGCTCGGTGCCACAGCAGACCTTCACCCTCACCGGACTGAAGGTCGACACCGACAATCTGGCGGCGTACTGCCGCGTGACCGGACTGCGATTCGGCGACACTCTGCCGATCACGTATCCCTTCACCTTGGCCTTCCCGACCGTGATGAAGCTGATGGTGTCGAAGGACTTCCCCTTCGCCGCCGTCGGCTCAGTTCACGCCGAGAACGTCATCGAATCGCTGCGGCCCATCTCCGTCAGCGAACCGCTTGACCTCTCGGTGCATGCCGAGAACCTGCGTGAGCACCGCAAGGGCCTGCTGATCGACGTGATCACCGAAATTCGGGTGGGACGGGAACTGGTCTGGCGACAGACCTCGAGCTTCCTGAACCAGCAGAAGACCTCCCTGTCCGGCCAGCCAGGTCCGGAGCCCAAGGCCGACGAGGTCCCGCCGATGCCGATGAGCACCATCCGCGTCGACCAGACCACGATCAGCAAGTACGCCGCCGTCTCCGGCGACCGCAATCCGATTCACGTCTCGTCTCTGGGCGCCAAGGCTTTCGGTTTCCCGAAGACCATTGCTCACGGAATGTGGAGTGCCGCGGCAGTTCTGCGGACCGTCGAGGGGTCCGTCGCGGACAAGGTCACCTACAGCGTGCGTTTCGGCAAGCCGATTCTGCTGCCGGCGACGCTGAATGCCTACGTCGACCGCACCGACGACGGCTGGGATCTGTCGCTGCGTCACCCGAAGAAGGGTTACCCGCACGTCACTGCGACGCTGCGCTGACCTGAGTTTTGTCGGGTTTCCCCCCCACCCCAATTGAGCGAACGTACCTTTCGGCGCCTTGGATGCGCTGAAAGGTACGTTCGCTCAGATTGGCTTGGGGGGGCTATTCGGACTTCTTCTTGCCCGACAGACCGCGCCACGCGAGGGATTCGAGTAGATCCGCTGCGGCATCCACTTCGATTTCCCCACCCGCGACCCGGTCGGCTACCGCCTCACCGGCGCCGACGAGCGCAATGGCGATGATCCCGTAATCGTGCGCGGCATCAGGATCCTTGGTGCTGGACTCGAGCAGATGCGCAGTCAACTCGATCAACCGATCGCGGCTGGACTGCACGGTTCCCGCAAAAGCCTGCTGCCCGACGGCCTGACGGTAGAGCACCATCCACGACTTGCGGTTTGCGCCCACGAACCCGAGGAAGCCCTCGAGAGCGGCGCGCAATTGTTCACGCGGAGTCAGGTTCGGCGCGCCGGCCGGGGCGAGCGCTTCGAGGAAGCGGAGCCCTTCACGATGAATGCACGCCGCGAACAGCTCTTCCTTCGAGCCGTAGTACAGGTACAGCATCGGCTTCGAGATCTCGGCTTTGGCTGCGATGGTGTCCATCGAAGTTTCGTGAAACCCCCTGTCGGAGAACACGTCCACAGCCGCGTCGAGCATCTGCTGCTCACGCACTGCGCGTGGCAGTCGCTTGGTACCGCCGGCCATGCTTCCTCCAACCACAGGGTAAATGTCGATCTTACTCTACGGTAAGATTGTGCGTCGAATCCTGACTTCGACTCAGCAGGTCACGGCGCCTTTGGCAGTGGCAACTGTGACCACGGCCTGATCGACCCGCGCCTGCGGAAGCTCACCGGACGCGACGGCCTGCTCGAGATGGTCGAGCACCCGCGGAACGTCGTCGGTTGTCAGCCACAATGCCTGATCGACTCCAGCCACCAGCGCAGCCTGAACCGCGTCGGCAATATCGTATCGGTCGGTGATCGCCTGCATTCCGCTGAGGTCGTCGGTGAATACCGGGCCGGTGAACGGCGCTGCGCCGTAACCCACTCCGTCGCGAAGCAACGCGACGGCGGCGGGGCTGATGCTGGCAGGGGTACCGGGCTCGGTCAGACCGGGAACCTCGAGGTGACCCATCATGACGCCGACTCCGGTTCCCGACAGCTCCCGGAAGGGAATCAGGTCCGACGCGATCAGATCCTGTAGCGGCGGCGTTGTCACCTCGCCCCGGTGCGAGTCACCCGACGCGCTGCCATGCCCGGGAAAGTGCTTGATCACCGGGAAGATTCCGGCATCGCGCATACCCTGCGCGTACGCACCGGCGTAGGCAACCACGGTCTGGGGGTCGTCGGAGTACGAGCGGTCCCCGATCACGGAGTCGTCGGGTTGGCTGCTGACATCGACGTCGGGGGCGTAGTTGACGGTGATCCCGAGATCCTTCAACCCACGTCCACGCTCGAGTGCCATCTGGTACGTCTGTTCCACTGTCATGGTCTGCGCCGTTTCTCTGGCCGACGGATCGGGCCCGAGGATGTCCGCGACGCGGGAAACTCGCCCACCTTCTTCGTCGATCGTCACCATCAACGGCAACTTCGACGACGAAGCAACCTGCGGCACTTCGCGATTGGTGAGCATCGACTGATCGGTCCAACTTCCGACGAAGATGCCGCCGATCTCCTCGTTCTGCACTATCGACAACGCGTCGTCGGTCCCGGTGACGCCGACGTTGAGCAGCTGGGCAAGTTTCTGACGCAGAGACAGTGAAGCCACAAGGTCACTACCGCACGACGCGGCGACGGGCGCGGAGCTGGATGCCGCAGGCGTCGACGTGATCTCGGAGGTGGTGCTGGTCGGGGCGCTCGAAACCGGATCGGCGGTCCCGTTTTCGCCCGAGCATCCCGCAACCAACCCTCCGCATAAAGCAATGGTCGTCGCAGCCTTCAGAAACTTGATCCGCATACCTCGACCGTAACGGACCCGGTACCCATACACTCCCTCACGGGCACATCGGGACGGTAGCCTGGAAGAGAACCGATTCCCCCGCTGACGAGGAGGTCGTGATGCCACAAGGTCTGATGCTCATCGCGTACGACGGTTCCGACAACGCCAAGCGTGCAGTCGACTATGCGGGGCGTTTCCTCTCCGCCAATCGTGCTGTTCTCGTCACTGCCTGGGAGCCGATGGTTCGCCAGGCCGCTCGCATGTCCGGCCTGTCCGGGGTGATGCAACCGGAGTGGGTTCCCGACGACGACGTCGAGGACATCGCGTACACCGACGCCAAAGTCACCCTCGCCGAGGGCGTCGCACTGGCCGAGGCCGCAGGCCTGACCGTCGAAGGCAGAAGCGCCGAGTGCCGATCCGCGATCTGGTCTGCAATCTGCGAAACCGCAGACGAATTGGACGTCGACATCATCGTGACCGGCACCCGTGGCACTACGGGTTTGCGGTCGCTACTGCAGAGCAGCGTCGCGGATCATGTTCTGCGTCACAGTCATCGGCCGGTGTTGATCGTCCCTCCAGGGAAGTGACCTTCGCGCATTCCTGATCCGTGGCCGACTAGTGTCGAAACCACCATGGACGGTTTTGTTCTCTCGCGCCCCGATCACAGCGTGGTCACCCGCGGCGTACGACGCAGCTTCGACAGCTCCGACGCGGCCACCCACGCTCTGTCGGCAGGTACGACAAAGCTGATCGTCGGAGCGCTCCCCTTCGACCCCGCTGCCGCAACGGCGTTGTACGAACCTGCCGAGGCGACGATCGCGTCGCGGCCGTGGCAACCGCTCGATCCCCAGGCCCTGCCCACGACCCGGGTTGACCGGGAGATCCCGTCGTCGTCGGAGCATCGTCGTCGAGTGGAAAAGTTGATCGGACGCCTCCGCAGCGGAGAGATCGACAAGGTTGTCGCGGCTCGCACTGTGGAACTTCGCACGCAGACCCCGATCTCCCCGACCGCGCTCGCCGCACGCATGGCGGCGCTCAATCCCGTCGCCAACACCTTTGCCGTCGACCTCTCTGCTGCGGGAGCCGAATTCGAGGGCCACAGCCTGGTCGGCGCGACGCCCGAAGTATTGGTCAGTCGACGCGGGCGCGTCGTGACGTGTCGCCCGTTGGCCGGGACCACAAAGCGATCCGCCGACGCCGATCAAGACCGCGAGGCAGGCGAAAGCCTTCTGCATTCGACGAAGAATCTGGCCGAGCACGCCTTCGTGACGGCGTGGATCCGCGAGGTCCTGCAACCGATGTGCAGCGATCTGTCGGTGCCGGTAACTCCCGAACTGACCAATACTCACGAGGTCTGGCACTTGGCCAGCCCGATCCGCGGCACGCTGCGAAACGACACCACTGCGCTCGACCTCGCCATCGCTCTGCATCCGACGCCCGCGCTGTGCGGAACACCCACCGACGCGGCACTGAAAGTCATCCGCGAGACCGAGGAGCCTCGCCGTTTCTACGGCGGCGCCGTGGGATGGTGCGACGAGGCCGGTGACGGCGATTGGGTGGTTGCCATCCGCTGCGCCGAGATCAGTGCAGACGGCCGCAACGCCTGGGCCAGCGCGGGTGGTGGAATTGTCGCCGAATCGGATCCGCAGGACGAACTCGACGAGACATCTACGAAACTGCGCACTCTGTTGACCGCGCTTGGTGCCGAAACCCTCGACTGACCAGCACGTCACGAGGGTAATCGTCCGGATTCTCGAGTGCGGGTGATACCTTGACCCGAGCAGTTCGTACGGGCCGGTAAGTCCGTCCGACCGCGAACGACCGACTAACGACCAATTGGGAGATCCGCGATGACGAAGTTCCTTGTCCCCGGTGTGGCCAGCGCTGTCATCGGTGCCGTTCTGGGTGCCGGCGTCATCTTCGGTGTCACGGCCGCCGCGTCGGACAACACTCGTCCCGAGATCGACCGCAGCGGAAACGCAGATTCTTCCGTGCTGAACCAGGTTGAGTACGGCAGCCGCTGAGAGCGCAGGCCTCGCGAGTTCCCGTTCTTCCGCCGACGCAGCGGTGTCTTCGGTAGACACCGCCCCGTCGGCAGAGCCCCTGTCGAAGCGGTGGCTGTTCGGCGCCTCCGTCGTAGCGTTTCTTCTCACTTTTCTGCAATCGCCGGGTCTGATCACCGCTGACACCAAGTACGACCTGACGCAGAATCCGTTCGGTTTTCTCGAACGCGCGTCGCATCAGTGGAGTAGTCAGGCCCCGCTCGGCCAGGTTCAGAACCAGGCCTACGGATATTTCTTTCCGCACGGGCCGTTCTTCGCGCTCGGTGAGTTGGCGAACATTCCACCGTGGATCACCCAGCGCATCTGGTGGGCGCTGCTCCTGATCGCGGGTTTCTGGGGCATCATCCGCATTGCCGAGGCTCTCGGTATCGGTAGTCGTAGTTCACGCGTCATCGCAGCGGTTGCCTTTGTTCTTTCTCCCCGCGTGCTGACCACGCTCGGTTCGATTTCCTCGGAAACCCTGCCGATGATGCTGGCGCCGTGGGTGTTGTTGCCGGTGATTTTGGCCTTCGGCCCTGTGCGTGGAAAAGGAGTCCCTGGACTCCCTAACCACTCACGGGGGTTGAGGCGGTTAGCCGCACAATCCGCGCTTGCCGTCGCGCTCATGGGTTCGATCAATGCCGTCGCCACTGCCGCGGCCTGCCTGGTCGCGATCATCTGGTGGCTCTCGCACAAACCCAACCGAACATGGCTGACGTTCACCGCGTGGTGGGCGCTGTTCGTCGCTCTCGGCACGCTCTGGTGGATCGTGCCGCTACTTCTGCTCGGCAAGATCAGCCCACCGTTCCTCGACTACATCGAGTCCGCCGGTGTCACCACGCAGTGGGCGTCGCTGGCCGAGATACTTCGCGGCACGGACAGTTGGACCCCGTTCGTCTCCCCCGAACGCATTGCCGGCGCCGTCCTGGTCACCCAGCCCGCAGCAGTTGTCGCCACCGGTCTGGTTGCCGCCGCCGGCCTCGCCGGGCTCTGCATGCGGTCCATGCCTGCTCGCGGCCGGCTGACGCTCATCCTGTTCGTCGGTATCACCGGCCTGGCCGCGGGATACGTTGGTGAACTCAGCTCGCCGGTGTCGGAGTCGGTACGCCTGTTCCTCGACTCGGCGGGCGCGCCGCTGCGCAACGTCCACAAGCTCGAGCCGTTGGTCCGTCTGCCGCTGGTGCTCGGACTCGCACACCTGCTGGCCAAAGTGCCACTACCGGGATCGGTTCCACTCGCCCGATGGCGCCGCGCGTTCGCCCATCCCGAGCGCGAACCGATGGTCGCACTGACCAGCCTGATCCTCGTTGCCCTCACCCTCTCCACCGCCTTGGCCTGGACGGGAAAGCTCGCTCCCCGCGGTGCGTATCCGGACGTCCCCTCGTACTGGAACGAAGCAGCGCAGTGGCTCGAGGACAACACCTCCCCCGGGTCGGAAGCCGAACGTGCCCTGGTCGTCCCGGGAGCGCCCTTCGGCAGCCAGGTCTGGGGTCTGACGCGTGACGAACCGCTTCAGGCTTTGGCGAGTACGCCGTGGGCGGTGCGTGACTCGGTCCCGCTGACCCCTCCCGGCGCGATCCGAGCGCTCGATTCGGTGCAACGTCTCATCGCCGACGGACGGCCGTCGGACGGTCTCGCGCAGACCTTGCTTGGGCAGGGCATCCACTACCTGGTGATGCGCAACGACCTCGACGGCGAAACGTCGCGATCGGCCAGGCCGATACTCGTGCACCAGGCGGTCGAAGGCTCGCCGGGGATCGAGCGAGTCGCCCACTTCGGTGAAGACGACAGCCCCGAACAGATCGAAGGGCTGGTCGCGGACAGCGATCTGCGTCCCGGTTACCCGGCGATCGAAATCTTCGAGGTCACCCCGCCCGACGGCACCCCGGCGGTCAGTGGCCCGTACTCCGTCGACCTGAACCAGGTTCCGCGTGTACAAGGTGGGCCGGAATCGTCTGTACGACTTCACGAAAGCGGGCTGGTTCCGGGGACCGGGCCGATGATTCTCGCCGCCGACGCCGAAGCTGCGGGACTGCCCGTCGATTCTGTCACCGTCACCGACACACCGCGCGATCGAGAAACCGATTTCGGTCAGGTCGACAACCACAGTTCCGCCCTTCGCACCCCTGACGACGCTCGTCGTACCTACAATCTGGTGCCCGACTACCCGGTTGCGAACACGCCTCTCGCGGAAGGCCGTTGGAGCGGAGCTTCGATCACCGTTTCCAGCGCCGCCTCCGACGCCACCCAGCTGGGCGGCACTTCACCGTCGAGCAGTCCCGCGTCGACGGTCGACGGCGATCCGGCCACCGGCTGGTTCAGCAACGGCATCGAGCGCGCACTGGGCCAGTGGTTGCAGATCGACTTCGACACACCGATTTCCAGTGGGTTGCTTCATCTGACCACCAGTGCCGCGGCAATCGGAGCTCCCGTCAAATGGCTCGAGGTCTCGACACCGAACGGCAGCACGGCGGTGAAGGTGGAGCGTCCCGGTGAGCCCATCACCGTCTCGATCCCGGGCGGCAACACGCCGTGGGTACGCGTCACAGCGACTCACACCGAAAACGGATCTCCTGGAACACAGTTCGGCATCAGCGAACTCTCCGTCGAAGACTTCTCCGATCGCAGCGCGCCGAAGACCGTACCGATCCGTTTCGACACAGTCCTGCCGAGCACGCCGACGGGCGCATCTGTGAACGCGTGGAACCTGAGCCAGGAGTTCCCCGGCCGCAACGCCTGCGCCGACTCGACGGACCGCGTGCGGTGCAGCAATGCATTCATGGCGATACCGGAAGAGCCGAGCCGCTTCCAGCGCACGCTCACGGTGGCCGAAAACACAGTCGTTGCACCGACACTGACTGTCCGAGCGCGTCAGGGCAACGCTCTCGAAGACCTGCTTTCCGTCCCCGGCCGAATCACGGCTTCGGGTTCGAGCGACATCGGCGACACACGCGGATCTGCCTTCGCTGCCACCGACGGCGACGCACGCACCACGTGGTCGGCGCCGCAGAGCACCACAGAACCGGGCGGCCCGAAACCGACGCTGACTCTCAATCTTCCCGAGCCCACCCTGGTCACCGGCCTGGACATCACCCGGGGACTTGGCACTCTGCCGTCGCTGCCGACCAGTGTCGCGGTGAATCTCGGCAACGGGCCGCAGGTGCGAGAGCTGCCCGAACCCTCGGACGACACGCCTCGAACCAGTCGAGTTACTCTCGCCCCCTTCGTCACCGACAAGATCGTCCTGAGCATCACCGCTTGGGAACCGGTCCTCGATCAGACGGCGCTCGGCTTCGCCCAGGCGCAGCCCACCGGCCTCGCCGAGGTCGGCGTCGTCGGTGCCGACGGAACCCCGATCGCCGGTTCCGGAGTGCAGGGCGCAGAATCATTCGACAACCGCACCGTCACCGTCACCTGTGGCGACGGCCCGACCATTTCGGTTGCCGGACAGCAATTCCCCACCTCGATCACGGCGACGGCGACGCAACTTCGGACCGGCGCACCCGTCGAGGCACGTGTGTGCGGTCTGGACGCTTCGGCGACTTTGCCGGCGGGACAGCCTGAAGTGGTCGTCGAACCAGGCCCCGCATTCTCGGTCGACAATCTCGATCTGACGGCGGTCGGTCCTTCAGCCGCGCAACGGAATACACCGCTCGAATCGACCGCGTGGACGGCGAATCACCGCGAACTCACCGTCACGAGCTCGTCCGCCGATCAGCTGATCGTCAATCCCGAGAGCACCAGCATCGGTTGGATCGCCACGGCGCCGGACGGTTCCGAGCTGACGCCGGTGGTCGTGAACGGTTGGCAGCAGGGCTGGATCGTGCCGGCAGGCACCGCGGGAACCGTCACCATCGACTTCCCCAGCGACCGTTGGTACCGCCTCGGCATCTTCGGCGGGCTCGTGTTGCTGATCCCGCTGTTGTTCGCGGCTCTTGTCCCCACGCGCCGAGAGCCCAAGCCCCTCACACCACCCCGACCGTGGCGCAGCGTCGCGGCAGGATGGGTGGGCGTGCTCGCGGCGGCCACCGTCATCGGCGGCGGAGTGGGAGCGGCGATCGCAGTCGTGTGCTCGATCCTCGGACTTGCCGCGCTGCGAATCTTCGGCCCGGCTCGGACCGCACGCATTCTCGTCGGCACCGCCGGCGTGGCCGCGATGATCGGCATCACGCTGCTCTCGACCGGGCCGTGGCGGGCACCGGGCGGCTATGTGGGCGATTCGTTCGCGATTCAGTTCTCGATGTTGGTGGCCTTGGTCGTGACCGGGTTGGCCGCGTTGCCCTTTGCCGGTTCACCGATGTGGCGGCGCTTCTCCCACCGCGTGACCGCGACGCGCGCCGGTTCCTCCACCAAGGCGTAACTGGCCGAGGCCACAGCGACGCTCAGGACGACCGTGAGGGCCAGAACGTAGAAGAAGCTGCCCGAGAACGGAACTATGCCGAATACGGGGAACACAGCGTTCAGTACGGCCAGGTGCCAGATGAACAGGCCGTAGGACCAGCGTCCGATTGCCAGCGCCAAAGGACTGGCCAGGAACCGATGCTGCGATTGATCGCGCAGAACCAGTGGCGCGATCAACGAGAAGCTGATGATCGCACCGAGTGCAATCTTGATCGCGTACTGCCACGGCTCGGGCCGCACCAGACCTTCGGGCCCGGCCAGATCAGTGCACGAGAGAACGAAGGCGATAAAGGCAATGAGGGTCAGGAGTACCCGACGGTGCGCGAGGCGATGCACCCATGTCGACGGGCCCACTGCCAGCTCGGCCAGCACCATGCCGGCGCCGAACCACGGCAGGTAGCCCGGCAACCAGTTGTCGTGGTGGATAGCGTCCGGCGTCGGAATCGGAATGAATGCCCACGTCAAGGCCAAGACCGACACCCCGAGCAGAAGCGGCAGCCGGAACCGGACCGAGTTTCCTCGTAGTCGGACCATCAGATACGCGAAAAGCGGCAGCAGAACATAGAACGCCACCTCGACCGACAGGCTCCACATCTGCGTGAGGCCCTCGGTGAGTGTCAACGGCACGAAGACCTGCGCCAACCCGAGATTCGCCAACCACACTTGGTAGCCCCCGCCGGCTCCGGGCAGGAACAGCAGGATCAGGACCACTGCCACCCAGTACGCCGGCAGAATGCGCGTCGCGCGGGAGATCCAGTACCGGACGGTCGACTGCGGCTGCCCGATTCCGCGAGCCTTTGCCGCGTGGGGGCGCCACAGGAGAAATCCGGACAAGGCAAAGAACACCGCTACGGCGAGATCGAGTCGACCGAACGCGCGCCCGATCGCACCGGACTGCGCTTCACCGGTCTGGAACGCGACATGGGTGACGAGGACGCCGAGCGCGGCCAATCCACGCATACCGTCCAAAGCCGGAACGAAGCCCCGAGCCTGTGGCGGGACCGTCTGAGAGGAATTCGTGGAACTGATCATCACGGATAAGTGTGCACCCCAGGCCGATTGAGGGAAACCACCAGGGACTCACAACAAAATGCCTGGCCAATTCATGCCCTCATGCGACAAACCGGGCCGGTGGACTGTTAGTGTTCTGCCACACATGGTGTCCATCGGGGGCCCCATGCGATCTGCGCAGCTCATATTGTGCCGGTTGGGGAACCTCGAAAGACTTAACGGGTTAGGAGTCACAGCATGGCGGAACGCTCAGGGCCGAGCCGGATACTTCCTTGCATTCTGGTGGGCCTCGGTGCCTTCCTTTTGGCCATCGCCATCCTCATTCCTACCTACACGGTAGGCAAGCTGGAGAAGACGCCACTCGACCTCGAGGTGACCACCGTCGCCACAGGCACCGGTAGCGTCCTCAACTCGGCGGCCCTCCTCGGCGGAAAGGCACAGGTCGACACCAACGTGCCGATCGTCGCTCAGCGCTACGTCACCACGCAGGACCCGTCCGACGCCGACATCATCACCGTCGAAGCCGGCCAGACGGTCCGTCGTACCGACAAGCAGGGCGATACCGGACTGCTGACCGCAACCCTGGACCGCGTCACGCTCGATCGCGTCAGCTCGATGCCGACCAACGATCCGGTCGGAACCGTCCAGACGTCCAGCGACCAGCCCGCCGAAGAAGTTTCCCGCGACGGTCTGCAGTACAAGTTCCCGTTCAACACGGAACAGAAGAGCTACCCCTACTTCGACCTGAACGCTCGCGCCACGAAGGACATCGACTTCGTCGAAGAGACCGAGATCAACGGTCTGAAGGTGTACCACTTCCAGCAGACGATCGATCCCGTCGACCTGTCGAAGGTCGTCAACTCCCCCACCAACAAGCTGAGCCTTCCCGCTGACACCTGGGGCGTTCCCGGCGGCGCAACCCCGATCACGATGACGCGTTGGTACACCAACGTCCGTGATCTGTGGGTCGAGCCCAAGACCGGTGTCGTCGTCAAGGGCCAGGAGCAGTTGCACCAGTACTACGGCCGCAACAAGGATGCCGTCGACGTCGAGGTTCTCAAGGTCACGCTGCCCTTCGACGAGGCGACCATCGAGTACCAGGTCCAGCAGGCGCGTGACGGCATGGACAAGCTCTCGCTGTTCGGCCGCACCGTCCCGATCGTGGCAGGTGTCCTCGGAGTCATCGCGCTGATCGCCGGTATCTTCCTCGGCCTTCGCGGCGGCAAGGGCGGAACTCCGGCCCGCGCTGCACACGGCGGAACGAACCAGAATCCCAGCGGCCAGGGTTCGCCCGAGCCGGCTCCGGGTGAGCACGACTGGACCTCGGACGACACTCAGGTGATCCCGCGTCCGGATCTGCGCAAGGACTGATTCAGGCAGTAAGCAGAGCGCCCCTTCCACACGGAAGGGGCGCTCTGCTGCATTTCGAGACTTTGTTGCCGGATCGGCGTACGGATTGGCGCAACGGGTCGTTCCCTCCGCGTGGTCGCGGGCTTAGCGTTTTCTGGAAGTCCAGACCACCCCGAACACGAGGAGCCACATGCCCGCATCAACAGTTCTGGGTTCGCACATCTGTGTCAGCGATCTGACACGTCGGAGATTTGTTGTCGGCAGTGCTGCATTCTCCGGGCTGTTCGCCGCCGGTTGCGCAAGGTCCGCCGGTACCGAGGGCGATGCGTCCGGGATGCGCACGGTCACGACCTCGCTCGGAACCTACGACATTCCGGTGACACCGAAGCGCGTCGTCGCCATCGACTCCCGACTCGACCTCGAACCAGCCGTTGCGATGGGCCTGCCGGTCATCGCGTACAGCTTCGACGCCGCCGAGCCGTGGGTTCCAGCCGATCCCACGGCGCAGGTGTTCGAGGCACCGGTCAACGTCGAGGCAATTCTCGCGCTGGAACCGGACCTGATCATCTGCACCGACATCGGTGAGGCCTCCGACATGTGGCCGCTGCAGCAGTTGAGCCAGACAGCGCCTGTGCTTCCGATGGACTTCACCCGTCCGTGGCGCGAGAACATCGATCAGTTGGCGAGTTGGCTGAATCGCACCGAGAACCCCGAAGTCCGTCAGGTCATCGGAGCGTACGAGGACAAAGCAGCCGGATTGAAGGAACGCCACGCCCGGAGTTTGGCGAGCAAGCAGATCGTGCTGCTGAACTACGTGAATCAGAAGGTCAACGGCGTCAACCGCAAGGGCATCTCCACGCAGGTGGCCGAAGACCTCGGCGTCCAGCTCCAGTGGCCGGTCGAGGGACAGAAGGAGATCTCTACCGAAAACCTGGTGACTGCCCTCGACTCGGCCGACGGAATGATCGTCACCACCGCGCCCGGCGTGGATCCCGTCACCGACGACCGCGCGATGTGGAACCGTATCCGCGCAGTACAAGGCGACAACGTCGTCTACACAGGTGGGAACATCAACTACGGATCCGTCTACACCGCGATGCGTACGCTCGACTACTTCGACGATTTGTTCACGCGTCTGGAGAACTGACGTCGCTGTGAGGTGCCGGCCGGGCGCGGTCGGCACTTCGCACTGCGGCGACGGACACCGCCAAGGCCGTCGTCGACGCAACCACCACGGCGACGCCGATCAACTCTCCCGGCGTCTTCGCCCACACCAGCATGACCGTCGCCTCCACAACCAGTCCTGCCCACGCCAGAAGGGCCACTCGCGTGCGTTCTGACGCGATTGCGGACAGCAAAGCACCCTGGAGTACCGCCAGCGCTGCACCGTGCAGGGCGAAGGCCCACAGCATCGGAGCCACGGCGGCGTACGCGTCGCCCACGAGCATCGGCACCAGCGGGCCGGCAACCGCCGCCCCCAGAACCAACACGGCGCCGATACCGACGAGCACCGCCAACGCCGAGCGAACCGCTTGAGCGGAGTGCGCGGGATTCGCCATCTTCGGGTACAGCACGACGCCCACTGCCTGTGGCAGCCAGAACGCCACCTTCGTCGCGACGGCGCCGAGTGCGTAGACACCGGCGTCGTACTCACTGAGGACGACGCGGACGATCAGCAGGTCCAGCGAAGACAACGCGATCAGCGCGAGCTGGACCTGTGACGCCGCGAGCACGGAGACGACGCCGATACGCACCGCACGGTCCTCGCTCACCGAGACGGTTCGGTCGACCACTCGAACTATCGCCACCAGCAACGCAGTTCCGGCCGCGCCCGCGACCAATGCCGCGCCTGCCCCGCCACCGAAAGCCAGAACGATCACTGCCGGAAGGACTTTCATCACCCCGGCTCCGGCCAGCACGGCGCTGAGAGTGCCGAATCGACCGTGACCCTGCAACAACCCCTGCTCCGTTGCCAGCAGAACCAACATGGGCGCGGTCACCAATGCCGAGAACGACGCCACGATTCCGGTGTCGAGCAGCCACGCCATCGCCGGAGCGAGCGCAACCGCGAGGACGGCGACGATCGCGGTGCATCGATACCCCAACGACCGCAACGCATCTGTGCTCTTGCCACGCACCGCCTCGCGGGCGACCACCGTCTGCAACGCCAAAGCCGGAACCGCAAGTACCAACTGGGCGGCAAGCAGACTCGCGAACTCTCCGTAGCCGACCGGACCCAACCATCGGCTGGCCAACCATGCCAACAGGTACGACGCGACATTGGCCGTCATCGATCCCACCAAAACCATGCCGACCCCGGCCGCGGCGGCGCGATCGAGTGGTTGGCGAGGCATGGCAGTAATGATGCACCACGTATCGTGCGCGTCATGACAGTGCAAGCCGGATACCGCCGTTACCTGCCTGCGGCGTACAGCCTGGCGCTGGCACTGTTGATCCTCGGACCGCTGCTCGGCCCCGGCTACCTCCTGCTGCGCGACGCCGTCAGCACGCCGCGCTCGTACTTGACCGACTCCGCCCTCGGACTCACCGACGCCGCAGCCCGCGCCGTTCCCCAGGACGCGCTGATCGCAGCGTTGAGCACCGTGATCGACGGCGGACTGGTGGTCAAGTTCATCCTGCTCGTGGCGCTCTGGCTCGCCGGTTGGGGTGCGGCGCGCATGGTCGCCGTCCTGCTGCCGACGGCCGGTCTCGGTCCACAACTGGTCGCGTCGACGGTGATGCTCTGGAACCCCTACGTGGCCGAGCGCCTGTTACAAGGACATTGGAGCCTGCTGACCGGATATGCCGCACTGCCGTGGATCGTGTGTGCCGGAATCGGAGTTCGCCGAGCCACGCCCGGGTCCTGGTGGGCGTTGGCCGCGTCACTGGCATTCGCGGGCCTGACACCTACCGGCGCTCTGCTCGCTCTGACGGCCGCGCTGGTGGTGGTAGCCACCCCCGGAGGCCGAACCTCGGCCATGCGGCGTGTCTGCGGCGCTTTCGGGCTGTTCCTCGTCGCCGCCTCGCCGTGGTTGGTCGCCACCTTCGTATCCGGAGCAGCAGGCGACGGTTCCGATCCAGCGGGAGTCGCCGCCTTTGCCGCCCGAGCAGAACCGGGACTCGCGACGCTCGGCAGCCTCGCCGGGCTCGGCGGTATCTGGAACTCGGCAGCGGTACCGTCCACGCGCACAACACTCTTCGCGTTGGTCGGAACAGTTCTTCTGCTTGTCGTGGTGTTTGCCGGTGTGCCCGCTCTATGGCGCCGACGCCGGAACCCCGTTGTCAGTGGACTCGGCGCGCTGGCCCTGTTCGCGGTGCTCGCTCCGACCCTGGGCGCTACCCCGTGGGGGCTCGACGTCGGCCGATGGTCGGTCGAGGTGTTCACCGGCGCCGGTCTACTGCGTGACGCCCAGAAGTGGGTCGCGCTGGCCGTACCGTTCTACGCACTCGCTGCCGCCGCCGCGGTGATGTGGGCGGGCAATCGGTTCTCCCTTCCCCGCCCGACATTCTCGATCGCCGCCGTCGTGGTGACGATCGTGGCGCTACCGGATCTGGTGTGGGGCGTCGGCGGCGCGTTGAAGCCCGTGCACTATCCCGGGTCCTGGACCGTGGTGGCCGAGCAACTACGAGACGAAACCGGTGACGTTGCAGTGCTTCCCGCCGGGATGTTCCGTGCCTTCCCCTACAGCGGTGATGCGCCGGTACTCGATCCAGCACCACGCTTCCTACCCCTCGACGTGCTGCAGACCGGCCAACTGGTGGTTGCCGGTGGTGCTGTCGGCGGTGAAGGAACCCGGGCCACCCAGGTCGAGGATCTGCTGCTTGCCGGCGGGAGTCCTACGCAGTTGGCCGATCTCGGAGTCGGATGGGTACTGATCGAGCGTGAGACACCAGGCCAACTCGGCAAGGCGGCAGCGACACTCGACGGATTGGAACAGGTCTTTGCCGACAACGATCTCGAGCTCTACCGGGTACCCGGAGATGTTGCCGCGCAGGAAGCGTCGACCGGTGCCCGAACTGCCGTCATCGCTGCGCATCTCGCCTGGATACTGATGGGCGTGATCGCGCTGATCTCAGTCGGACTGAACCAGAACCGAATTCGACTCGCGAGGCGCGGCCAGTCCTGAGACCCACCGACCGTCCTTGTGCGCGGTCAGCACCTCGAGCACTCCGGTGCCGGTCTGCTCCCAGGAGAACTCGCCCGACCACACCCGAGCTTTCTCACCGAGCACCGTGCGGAGTTCATGGTCGCGGAGCAGGGTGCCTGCCGCCTGCGTCAGATCAGCGATGTCACCGTCGCCGGCGTGCTCACCGCCGACCAACAGCCCGGTCACTCCGTCGACGATCGAATCGGTCAAGCCCTTGGAACTGCGGTAACCGATCGTCGGAACACCGTGCTGCGCAGCCTCGATGACCGCCAGGCCCCACCCTTCCTTCCGCGAAGGCATGAGGTGAATCCACGACTGCGCAAGGAGCTCATGTTTACGAGCCTCGTCGACGTGACCGTAGAACGAGACCGCGTCACCGATTCCCAACTCGGCGGCACGATCTCGCAGGTTCTGCTCCCACCAACCACCACCGATGACGTCGAGATGGATGTCCGGAAGCGTCGGACGCAGGGCTGCGACGGCCTCGAGTGCGTCCTCGATCTGCTTGTGCGGCACCAGTCGTGAGAGAACCGAGATGGTGGGACGCTCGGCCCTGGTGATCGATCCACCCGCGTCGACGCCGACGGGGAGCCGATCGGCACCGTTGCGCACCACGGCAATTCGTTCGCGCTCGACACCGAGGTCCACCAATTCTTCGGCCGAAGGAAGCGACACCGTCAGATACTGACTACGTCGATGGGTGCGCGGTGACAATCGCGATTCGACCCACCAGCCGATCCGGCCGACGAGCTTGCCTGCCACCGGCCATTGTTCACGATGGCAGTGATGGACCAGAAGCGTGACCGGCGCACCCGCCACGGTCTTCGAGAAGAAGGGGATGCCGTTCTGGGTGTCGATCACCGCGTCGGGGCGAATGCCCTTGAGCGATCCGAAACCCAGACGTCCGGCGGCAATGGCGGCCAGAGCGCGGGGGTACACGCTGAAACGTCCACCGGCCCGGCTGATCGTGATGCCGTCTCGAACCTCCGACGCGGGCGCCCCGGGATACGACGCCGTCCGCAGCGTCACCTTGATACCGCGCTCGGCCAACTGGGATCCGACCTGCTCGAGGTAACGCTCGCTTCCACCGCCCTGGGGATGCCCGGTATCGCGCCAGCAGAGCAACAGAACCTCGCGCACGTGCGTTACTCCCTGAGTCGGTCGGTGGCCACCCCGGTTCGGGCGATCCTGCGGGATGCCCCGCCTGACCGGCCGGTAACCCTGCCGAACACCCTAACTGTTCGAGCGTCCGTATTGCCGCGCTCCTGACGGTGTTCGTGGACCGGGCGACCCAGTGGCTAAAGTTGCTACCCGTGACCAAGCCCGCAGTGACCCGCATTTTCGGCCGACGGGCAACCCTGAAACGCTCGTTCGGCCTGCTCAGCGACTTCCGCCACGAGCAGTCCGCGCCCGACATCTTCTACGGCGCGCTTGCGCGCGACTCCGTCGAGTTGATCTCGGACCTGCACGAAGGTCACACCGGACGATCCCTCGACGGTCTCACTGTCCTCGACGTCGGCGGTGGTCCGGGCTATTTCGCGGAGGTCTTTCAAGCCGCAGGTGCCCGCTACATTCCCGTCGAACCCGATCCGTCGGAGATGCATGCTGCGGGTCTGACCGTGGGCGGCGCGGTGCGTGGATCCGGTTTGGCACTGCCGTTCCTGGACTCGTCCGTGGACATCTGCTTCTCCTCCAACGTGGCCGAACACGTCAGCGAGCCCTGGCTGATGGCCGAGGAAATGCTGCGCGTGACCAAGCCCGGCGGCTTGATGGTTCTCTCGTACACCCTGTGGTGGGGTCCGTTCGGCGGCCACGAAACCGGACCGTGGCACGCGCTGGGGGGCGAGTACGCAGCCAAGCGGTACCTCCGCAAGACCGGACGCGAACCGAAGAACAGATTCGGGGTGTCGTTGTTCAAAGTCGGCGCCACCGACGGCCTACGCTGGGCCCGTGGAACCAGCCAGGGCACGTTGCTCGCCGCGATCCCGCGCTACCACCCGTCGTGGGCGTGGTGGATGGTCCGAGTCCCCGGTCTTCGGGAGTTCCTGGTGAGCAACCTCGTCGTGGTTCTCGAAAAGCGATAGCGGCATGCGCCTCGCACTCGATATCGGTGGCACCAAGATGGCGGCCGGCGTCGTGTCCGAGGACGGCCGCGTTCCCGTGTTCGACAGTGTGCCGACGCCGCAGACCGACCCGTGGGGAGCGTGTGCGGCGCTGCTCGAACGAGTCGCAGACGGCCGCGACGTCGACGGTGTGGGCATCGCTTGCGCCGGGCCGGTGGACACCGTCGCCGGCGTCGTCGCCCCCATCAACATCACCGAGTGGGCACGGGGATTCGAGCTCGTAGCGGGCGTCCGCAGCGTCTTTCCCGATGCCGGAACCGCCCTCGCCATGGACGGAGCCGCAGCGGCATTGGCGGAGTTCCACCACGGCGCCGGACGCGGAACCCCGAACCTCCTGAGCCTGGTCGTCTCGACGGGAATCGGCGGAGGAATCGTCCTCGGCGGTGAGATTGCTCGGGGTCGCACGGGGAACGCCGGTCACATCGGCCACCTCGTCGTTCCAGGATCTTCCGAACCGTGCAGCTGCGGGGGCGTCGGCTGCCTCGAGACGGTGGCCAGTGGACCGTCCGCGGTGCGATGGGCTCGTAGCCAGAGCTGGTCGGGAAACACCGGCCGTGAACTAGCCGAGGGTGCACGCAGCGGCGACGCGATCGCCGTGGACGCGCTCCACCGCGCAGGCACGGCGCTCGGTGGTGCCATCGCCTCGGCGGCTGCCCTCCTGGACGTGGACCTCGCGGTGATCGGCGGCGGTTTCGCCCAGTCGGGTGCACCGCTGTGGGAACCGATGCTCGACGCGGCTGCCCGACATGCCCGTTTGTCGTTCATCGCCGGGCTCCGGATCGTTCCCGCCGAGCTGGGTGGCGCCGGAACTCTGACCGGTGCGGGCTTGCTCGCGCTCACCGCCGTTATCTGACACGCGTTCTTCCCCGATAAATCCGTAGGGAGTCCCACTAAACGGGTGCCACCTGTTCCCAATTTCTGTAACGTGTTTTAGTGTTCTGACTCACACCGTTACGGGCATTGCACGTGACGTCTACGGGAAGGAGGTGACCGTGAGCCCAGACGCTTCCTCATCTGACGTTGCCTCGACTGCTTCTTCGACCGATGAAACCGAGCATCACGCCCAGGTCGCCCGACCGAGCGATTCCCTCCGCGACACCGAAGACCTCCGTGAGCGCCTGGAACGGTGGATGGCCGGCAAGGTGCCGAGCGGATCCACTGTGACCGTCGCCGACGTCACCTTGCCCGCAGCCAACGGCATGTCCAGCGAAACCATCCTCTTCGACGCCACCTGGGACGGCGATCATCATCCCTTGGTCGCTCGGGTGGCACCGACGGAATCGACCATGCCGGTGTTTCCGACCTACGACCTCGAATCCCAGTTCCGCACCATGGCTCAGGTGCGCGAGCACTCGGCGGTACCTGTGCCCGCGGTGTACTGGTCAGAATCCGACCCGGACGCGTTGGGTGCGCCGTTCTTCGTGATGGAACGAATCTCCGGCGACGTGCCGCCAGACGTCATGCCGTACAACTTCGGATCGTGGGTCACCGAAGCGTCCCCCGAGCAGCGAAAAACGCTCCAGCGCAGCTCGGTCGACGTCCTGGCTCAATTGCACGCCATCGACAAGCCGTGCGAGCGTTTCGACTTCCTCCGACTCCCGAATTCGGGAACGACTGCACGAGACGCATTCACGGCGCACATCGCCGAGCAGCGCGCGTACTACGAGTGGGTGGTCTCCGACGGCATCAGATCACCGCTCATCGAACGTGCCCTCGACTGGATCGAGGAGAACAATCCCGCGGACGATTCTCCGGCGGTGCTCTGTTGGGGCGACTCGCGCATCGGCAACGTCATGTACCAGGACTTCGCGCCGGTAGCCGTACTCGACTGGGAAATGGCAACTCTCGGCCCGCGAGAGATGGATCTGGGCTGGATGGCATTCCTGCACAGGTTCTTCGAGGACATCGCCGGACTGGCGAACCTACCCGGTCTTCCCGACTTCCTTCGACTGCCGGATCTCGCGCAGACCTACGCCGAGATCACCGGCCACGCCCCACACGATCTGGAGTTCTACGTCACCTATGCCGCACTGCGTCAGGCGGTCATCATGTGGCGAATCCAGGCCCGCGCCATAGCTTTCGGCCAGTCACAGCGACCCGAAGACCCCGACGACATGATCATGCACCGCGCTTCGCTCGCCGCGATGCTCGACGGTACCTACTGGGAGAGGTTGGCCTGACATGCTCTCACCGATGGACGACTATCCCGTTCACCAGATCGCCGAACCGATCCGTCACGTAGCCACCTCGGATCGAAACTTCTACGACCGCTACTACTTCAATTGCTACCCCACCGAATCCCCCGACGTGTTCCTCATCGTCGGACTCGGCCAGTACCCCAACCTCGGCGTCATGGACGCATTCGCTGTCCTTCGCCGCGGTGACGACCACATCGTTGCTCGCATGTCGAAGGCGCTGGGTGCCGACCGTACCGACACCACCGTCGGACCTCTGCGCGTCGAAGTGCTCGAAGGGCTGCAGAAGCTCCGCGTCGTACTCGAACCGGGCAGCGAATACGATCTCTCCTTCGACATCACCTTCGATGCCACCATCCCCGCGGCGCTCGAGCCCAAGCACTTTCGCCGTCAACTCGAACGAGTCACGTTCGACACCTCACGCTTCCTGCAGACCGGCACGTGGACCGGATCGCTCACCGTCGACGGGGAGGACCTCGCGATCGACCCGAAGACGTGGCGAGGTAACCGCGACCGCTCGTGGGGTGTGCGTCCGGTCGGTGAAGCCGAACCGCAAGGCAGACGCGCCGTCGACGGAATCCAGAACTTCTTCTGGATCTACGCGGTCATGCAGTTCGACGAGTTCACGATCTCGGTGATCATGCAGGAAGACGAGCAGGGCAGGCGCATCGTCGAAGAAGCCATGCGAGTGTGGCCGGACGAAGCCAGGGACAACGAATGGCTCGGCCGACCCGAACACGAGCTGACGTTCTGCCCCGACACCCGCGACGTCACCGGAGCGACCATCACCTTCCACCGGCCAGGCGGTGAAGTCCTCACCGTCACCTGCGAACTGTTGCTGGCCAACTACATCGGAATCGGCACCGGCTACGGGCTCGAACAGGACTGGCGTCACGGAATGTGGCAGGGCGAACTCGTCGTACAGGGGCTCCGCCACAAGGTCCACGAGATCGAACCGTTCCAACGCATGTTCTCCCCCGTCGACAACCTCGCGTCCTTCACGCTCACCGAAGGCACGAATACCCATACCGGCACCGGCCTTTTCGAGGTAGCCGCCATCGGACCGCACGAGAAATACGGATTCACCAGTTTCACCGACACCGCACAGGCAGACGACGCGTATGCCCTCGCGGCGACCGACAACACCGAGGAATGAATTGATGACTGACTACGACAAGCTCTACATCGGTGGAGCATGGGTGGCCCCGGCCACCGACCAGGTACTCGAAGTGTTCTCTCCCGCAACGGAGGAGCGCGTCGGCAGCTGTCCCATCGCAGCACCGGCAGACATCGACGCGGCCGTGTCCGCAGCCCGCGCGGCGTTCGAGGGACCGTGGTCACGCACCACCCCCGCCGAGCGCGGCGCGATCCTCGCCAAGGCCGCCAAGCTGATCGAAGAGCGCAGCGCGGAAATCAACCAGCTCATCTCCAACGAGATGGGCCAGCCGCCCGCCATGGTCGGCATGATGCAGCAGACCCCGTCAATGGCGACGCTGGGCTACTACGCCGAGCTGGCCGACAAGTTCGCGTGGGAAGAGAAGCGCACCGGCGCATTCGGGCAGACCAAGGTGACCCGTGAGCCCGTCGGCGTCGTCGCCGCCGTGCTGGCCTGGAACGTCCCGCTGTTCCTGGCGATCAACAAGCTGGCCCCCGCACTGCTCGCCGGCTGCACCGTACTGCTCAAGCCCGCACCCGAATCCCCTCTCTCCGTCCACGTGATCGCCGAGATCTTCACCGAGGCAGGTGTTCCCGAAGGCGTCATCTCCGTGCTCCCCGGCGGAGCCGAGACCGGCGAATACCTGGTCTCTCATGCGGGCATCGACAAGATCACGTTCACCGGATCCAGCGCCGTCGGCCGCAAGATCGGTGCCATCGCCGCGCAGAACCTCAAGCGCTGCTCCCTCGAACTGGGTGGCAAGTCCGCCGCGATCATCCTCGAGGACGCCGACATCGCCGCCGGAATGCCGATGCTGGTCATGTCCGGCCTGATGAACACCGGCCAGGCCTGTGTCGCTCAGACCCGAATCCTCGCTCCCCGTTCGCGTTACGACGAGGTCATCGAGGGAATGAAGACCGCGGCAGGCTTCATGACCGTCGGCGATCCGTCCGATCCCGCAGCACAACTCGGCCCGCTGATCTCCGAGAAGCAGCGCGAGCGCGTCGAGGGCTACATCGCCAAGGGCAAGGAAGAAGGCGCGCGCGTCGTACTCGGCGGTGGACGTCCCGCCGGCCTGGACAAGGGCTGGTACGTCGAGCCGACGATCTTCGCCGACGTGGACAACTCGATGACCATCGCACGCGAGGAAATCTTCGGACCCGTCCTCTCGGTGATCCCGTACGACTCCGAGGACGAGGCCATCAAGATCGCCAACGATTCGGATTACGGCCTCGCCGGATCAGTCTGGACCACCGACATCGATCACGGACTCGAAGTTGCCGCGCAGATCCGCACGGGTACCTACGCGATCAACTGGTACGCCTTCGATCCCGGATCACCGTTCGGTGGTTACAAGAACTCCGGTATCGGGCGCGAGAACGGACCTGAGGGCCTCGAAGCCTTCTGCGAGACCAAGTCCGTACTCATGCCGCCCGGCTACGTGGGCTGACCCACCCGGGAGTTGGCACCCTTTACTGACAGTTGGCACCCGTTCCGACCTGCCGGAACGGGTGCCAGCCCCATGAAATGGGTGCCAACTCCCAGCGAATCCACAGATCCACCCGGTACCGTCGAAAACGAATCAGTCATCTCACAAAGGACATTCATATGCTCACCAACGCCATCAACGCTTTCCTCGCACTCTGGGGCAGCGCCTCCGTCGGCAGCAGTGGATACCAGATCCCGCCGGGAACCCTTCCCTTCGGTTCCTGAGACATGAATGTTTGAAGCCCGCCGATTGGTCAATCGGCGGGCTTCAAACGTAATCGAGGCACCATTCAGGCCAGTCCACGCTCCCGACGAAGCGCATCCTCCATCTGCTCATACTCGCGACGCGCAGAATCCCGTTCCAGGATATGACTGCCGTGCGTGCAAAGCTCGGGCGCTCGAACTGCAGGGATGAATATGGAAACGGGCCACGTGAGACCAACTGCTAGAAATCCGAACATTCCTGTAAATATCGCCTCTGTCGAGAAAAAGGAGCGATACACTCCGTGTTTCCTTCTCCAGTAAGACGTCCCTATTGCCCGACCGATTACAGCATAGGAGATGAATGCAATGAATCCGACTACTACCATGTCCATTGAATATCCTCTCGACCGATTGATAACGAATATTTTTCGCCGGATTCAGGCACTCGGCGGCCAACTCTCATAGCGTTGACATCGACGTTCACCGAACCTAATGCGCTAGCCTGAGCAGCATTGACTCATCGGTGCTGCGCGCATGGGCTACCGCCTTGCCCGTGGCACCTCGTGCAATTTCCAAAGGTTCCCCACACCTTCCCCTCCCCGTTGCAGACCGAACATTTGCCGTGCTGGCAATCCCGGCACCTATTGTCGTATCCCATGGTTCACTCCTCGAATTCGCATTGGTCTGAATATTTCTACCCAATCTCGATACTCATGGCAGTCGTCTGATTGACGGACAATCGCCACAGGGTCCTGGTTGCATTCAAGAGAAATCAATTCAGGCTGACCGGGTCCGCAAGAAATATTCGACCACTTGAATCGAATTGACCGTCTCACTGATGGACAGAACCCGCTGAGCGCACTTCGCGCTCAGCGGGTTCTCTGTTTCGCCGACCTGTATCTACCGGTCCAGAACGTGATCCATCAATTGATTCTCCTGACCTGCGACCAATGCTTCAGCGTCACCGGCGTCCACATGACCGAACCAGGTGCCACCGGGGTTCGCGATCACCAACGGGCCCAGGGTGCACGGGCTCAGACAACCGGTTCCCGTCACCTTTGCCGAAGTGCCTTTGGCCGCCGCACTCATGGCCCGGTGGAGAGGCCCTGCTCCGTACGCCATGCAGCGGGGCCCCTTGCACACCAACAGATGTGTATCGTGCTGCTCGATCACCGACCAAGCCGGACTGCGATACGACGCCGGACTGGCAGTGATCGGCTTTCCTGCCGCGCCGAGTTCATCGATCACCTGCGCGGCCACAGCACCTTCGAGCGTTTCCGATTCGTGGAGCGAAACTTCCAGTTCGGCACCGATCCGGGTTTCGCGCCAGTTCGCAACCGCCTTGCTGGTCCACGTGAGCAGGTACCGATCCCTCGGCACCGCAACTGGAATCAACACGACCTTGCCCACGTCATCGGTATGCGCTCGATCGAGTTCCTCGTGAAGGCTCGGCGACGCGACATCGAGGTACGCAATACGAACGTCGGCGTCGGTGCCGGCCCGAACAGCGTCGAACATCCGTCGCGCGGCCGACTCGTCGAGGCCGCTGACGGTCGGCCGCAGTACGACGATCACCCGATTCGAACCACTGTCGACACTCATGCCGACGGCGCGGTTGTCCAGTCGATCCCGCTCGACGGAGCAAGTCCGAACTCTTCGATCTTCGCGCGCAGCTCTTCCGCGCCGTAGACGTTGGGGAATCCGCTGGTGAACATGGCGAGCGGGAGTACGACGAAGCGGTTCTGCTTGACGGCATCGAGATCGCGTAGGCCTTCTCGGCTCTTGATCGCGTCGATCTTGCCCTGTACTTCGTCAGCGCTCTTCTTGTAGTCCATGATCACGATGACGTCGGGTTCTGACTTCGCGACGGTCTCCCAGCTCGCTTTGAACCAGGTGTTGTCGACGTCGGCGAACACGTTGGTTCCCCCGGCGACGTCGACGATTCCGTTGGGGGCTCCGTTGCCTCCGCTGGTGTACAGATCTTCTTCACCGCTGTCGTAGATCAAGACCTTCGGCTTGTCGGCGGCATCTGGCGCGGACTCCAGACGTGCCAAACGTGAATCCAATTCGTTCAGTGCCTCGGCGGCAGTGTCCTCGGTTCCGAACAGCTTTCCGTAATTGGTCACGTCCGCACGAAGGGCATCCCACGGACCCATCGTGCCGAGCGCGGAATCCGCTGCGGCACTCTGCCTACAACTATCGGAAATCACATATGCATCGATGTTGTTGCTCTGCAGCGATTCCGGCGTCACACCGGAGGCTCCCTTGAACAAGCCACTGTAGGAGCCGACCACCAGGTCCGCCTGCTTACCCAGAATCGTCTCCATCGTGATCGTTCCGTCCAGGTGTGGGACGTCCGCAATTCCAGGGCCGAACATCGACTCCATGATCGCGTCGTTGTTCGTGTTCAACACGACGGCCGCGAGACGATCCAAACCGCCGACTCGGAGAATGGTGCCGATATTGGCCGCATTGCTTGTCGCAACGACGTTCTCGATCGGAAGCTGGAAAGTGCTTTCGGTCCCGCAGTTCTCCAATGTCACCGAAGTCTTGTCTGCAGCTTCGTCGACGGGCGCGGTTGCCGAGCAGCCGGCAACTGTCAATAACGCTGTCGCGGCTACAACCGCACCGAACGACGCTCGAGTCTTGACATGTATCAAAGTGCACTCTCCGAAAATGATTGTTGTAGTTGAGAATTTCGTGATTCGAATACGAGGTGTGAACGGCCTGTCGCGGGGTTCACGAGCTCGAAAGTCTCGACGCCGAAGACAGTTGCCACCACCGAGGTGGTGAGTACGTCGGATGGATGTCCGAACGCCCTGGCAACTCCATCCGCGAGCACGAGCACCCGATCGCACACTGCCGCAGCCAAATCGAGGTCGTGCAGTGCCATGATGACCGTCCGGTCCAACGACCGGACCAGATCGAGCAGTTCGAGTTGATGCCGGATGTCGAGATGATTGGTCGGCTCGTCGAGGATGAGCACGCCGGCATCCTGCGCGAGACCTCGGGCGAGAAATACCCGCCGACGCTCGCCGCCGGAAAGCGTGTCCATCGAAGAGAACCGGTGCTCGATCATTCCGACCTCGCCCAGAGCACGATCAACGACGGCATTCTCGAGCTTTCCGCCGACACTCCAGGGCTTTGCATGTGGCGTGCGCCCCAGAGTCACGTACTCGTGAACCAACAAATCGGCGGGACTCTGCTCTTCCTGCGCCACAAAAGAAATGGCTTTGGCCCGCGAACGCGCGGACATCGCGTGCACGGACTCGCCGCCGACGCGTACGTCACCGTCGGCGATCGGTCCGAGACCGGCAAGCGCACGCAACAAAGTCGACTTGCCCGATCCGTTCGGACCGACGACGCCGACTACTGCACCGGCGTCCGCCGCGATGTCGACGCCCTTGACGACGGTTCGGCGGTCGATGTGGACAACGACTCCGGACGCGGTCAGCGCCAGGGCGCGGGCGCTCACGAACTGCCACCGAATCGGTAGCGCCGACGGCCGAGAAGCAGGAGAAACAGCGGGGCACCGATCACCCCGGTCACCACGCTCAGCGGGATCTCGGTCGGCCGCAACGAGGTCCGCGCCACGACGTCGACCCACACCAGGAACGACGCGCCGATCAGCGCTGCCGCCGGCAACACCACTCGATGTCTGGCTCCGACGAGCATGCGTGTGACGTGCGGTATGACCAAGCCTACGAAGGCAATCGCGCCGGACACTGCAACCATCGTGCCGACCAACGCTGCCAGCACGCCGAACAGCACGTTTCGCAGGGTTCGGATGGGAATACCGAGCGAAGCCGCGACGTCCGGTCCGGCCGCCAGCGCATCCAGCCAACCGTGCAGGGCGAACACCGCTGCCGTCAGCAGGAACACAACGATGACCGGCGCCCACAACTTGTCCCAGGATGCCCCGGCCAAACTTCCCAGGAGCCAGAACAATACGGACTGCGCGGCCTGGGAATCATTGGTACGCAGCACCAGAAAACTCGCGATCGCCGACAGGGCGGATGCGGTAACGGTGCCGGTCAGAACCAATCGCAGTGGAGTGATACCGCCTTGCAGCGTCGCGATGGTGAAGACGAGAATCGCAGCTCCCAACGCCCCGATCATCGCGCCGAAACTGAGCGCCCACACTCCCGCGCCGGCGAACAGTCCGGTGGTGATGACGGCGGTGGCACCGACACTCGCGCCGGACGACACTCCCAGCAGGTGGGGATCGGCAAGAGCGTTACGGACGAGGGTTTGCACCACCGCGCCGGCGACGGCAAGACCAGCGCCGACGGCCAGACCGAGCAGTACCCGCGGTGCTCTGATCCCCCACACGATCGCAAGTTCGGAACGCGTGACGGGTGGGCCTCCGAAGCGCGAGTGCACCACGTCCACCACAGTGGACACGGGGAGCATCTCGGATCCGAATGCCAACGCGCACACAGCAGAGAGCACGGTGACGACCAGCAGAGCGGGCAGCACGATACCCGGACTGAGCCGTCCTCGAGGCGCACCAGCCTTCGGCGAAGGCAGGTGGGTAGGTGGAGACAGAGCTCCGCCAACAGCATTCATGGTGTGACCGATCCATCCTCGTGGCATGACACAACGTCAACGAGGGTGGTATCTGGCTACGGTCGACGCAGGGACGACCTCACAGTGGCGGGACCGCGCCGGAATTGCACCGACTTCCCATTACCTCGATGATGACGTCAGAACCATAACGGACTGTGGTCACCATTCCGCACACCGGATCAGGATTCCGACGCGATCATCGATCTCGCCTGCCGCACGACGGCTTCCGTTCGCACTCGAAGTTCTTCGGGTGAATCCGATTCCAGCACAACCCGATGCACCTGACTGTCCACGGCAGTCACGGTCAGCCGCGACGTCAACAAAGCATCCTCCGCACTGAAACCGTAGCTCTGGAGGTACTCCGAAAAACCCAGTACCAGTTGCCGATTCATTCCTTCGACCTGCTCGATGAGCTCACGCGTACGCGGAACCTGATCGTAGAGCAGGTGAAAGAACTCTCGCGGCTTACTGTTCACTTCGACCGCGCACTCCACCAACATCCGGACGGCCTCGTCCGGGGCGAGTTCACGCTCGACGATGTCGGCAAGGCAGAGCGCAAAACTCTCCCGCGCAGCACTCACGTGACGGTTCGCCAACTCCGCAAGGATCTCGTACTTGTCGCCGAAATACTGGTAGAGCGAGCCCACCGACACCCCTGCCTCGTCAGCGATCCGGTTGGTGGTCGCTGCCATGCCCTCCGACGCGAAAACGCGAGTAGCTGCCTCCAGGATCGCGTCGTAGGTAGCCCTCGAGCGCTGCTGGGAGGGCCTTTTCCGCCGAGTCGACACGGTCCTCCGATGCGAGTTGTCAGCCGCGACGCCGATACCGAGAATTGTGTAGGTGACCAGCGCCGATTACTCGAAGTTTATGCCCGACCGGTACACCGACCACATGCCGGCGCCGACCCCGACGTGGTGGGAGTGGAACGGCAACACCGTCCACGTCGCACGGGCAGTGGTTCCAGACGCGCCGGTTCGTGTTCTCGGCATCCACGGCGCCGGCGGCTACTCGGGCGCATTGTGGCCGTTCGCCGGGATCGGCGTGAAACTCGGAGCCGAAGTCCTCTTCCCTGATCTTCCGCTGTACGGCGACACCGTCGTAGCCGATCCCGCCGGCGTCCGGTACGAGCAGTGGGTCGATCTCCTCTGCGATCTCGTCCGGGCCGAGAAGGCAGCCGACGATCGGCCGCTGGTGTTGTTGGGCGCCAGCATCGGCGGTCTGCTGGCCTACGAGGTAGCCGCGCGGACCGGTCTGGCCGACGCCGTCGTCGCTACCTGCCTGCTCGATCCCTCGAATCCGTCGGCCAGAGCTGCCGCGGCGCGGTTCGGCCCGATGGGTGTCTACGGCGCTCCCCTGATGCGCCGCACCGAACGACTGGTGGGCCGTATCCGCGTGCCCATCCGTTGGGTCGCCGACGTCGCGAACATGAGCAGCAACCGTGAACTCGCGACGCTGTGCGCAACCGATCCGCGCGGTGGCGGTGTTCGGGTGCCACTCGGATTCCTCAGCAGCTACTTCTCGTTCGAGCACACCGCACCCGAAGCATTTCGGACGACGCCCGTTCTGCTCACCCACCCGGCCGCCGACCGATGGACGCCACCCGAACTGAGCTTGCAGTTCCTCCGCCGCATCAACGCACCCACCGAATTCGTGATGCTGGACGGGTGCGGGCACTTTCCCGTCGAAGAGCCGGGCCTGACGCAGTTCCACGACGCCGTCGACACACTGCTGCGCTCCGTCGCCGAGCGTCACCGCACGAAACCGTCGCCACCCGCCTAGCCTGAAGTTCGTGAGCATCGAACCCAAGGCCGAGCCGACGGGAAACGGCGACGAGAGCACCACGACAGTCGTACTGGCGTTTGCGGCTAACGCGCTGATCGCCGGGGCCAAGACGGCGGCCGCCATCGTCACCGGATCTGCATCGATGGTCGCCGAGGCCACCCACTCCTGGGCCGATACCGGCAACGAAGTGCTGCTGCTGATCGCGAACCGCCGCTCGAAAAGGGTTCCCGACCGAGACCAGCCACTCGGGTACGGCCGGGAGGCCTACATCTGGTCGATGTTCGCCGCCCTCGGACTCTTCGCGCTCGGCGCAGGTGTGTCGATCACCCACGGCATCCAGGAACTGTTCCATTCCGAACCGGCCACCGACTTCGGTGTCGCCTACGCAGTCCTCGGCGTCTCGTTCATCCTCGAAGGCATCTCGTTCCGGCAGGCGTACAAGCAACTCCGAACCGAAGCATCCGCCGTGAACCGCGACGTCATGGCCCAGGCGCTCAACACGTCCGACCCGACGACCCGGGCCGTGTTCGCCGAAGATGCTGCGGCACTGATCGGTTTGGTCATCGCATTCGTCGGCGTCCTACTGCACCAGATCACCGGTTCACCGATCCCCGACGCCCTCGGCTCCATCTTCGTCGGCATACTTCTCGGAGTCATCGCGATCATCCTGATCGATCGCAACCGCCGATTCCTGGTCGGCGAAGAGGCCTCACCGACGCTGCGGGCAGCAGCCGTCGAAGCTCTCACCCAACTGCCCGAGATCAACCGAATCACGTTCCTGCGCATGGAATACCTCGGTCCGCGGCAGGTGTACCTGGTGGCCAGCGTCGACCTGGTCGGCGACTACGCGGAATCCCGAGTGGCCCACACGTTGCGCGAACTCGAACGCTCACTCGAGCAGAGTCCACGCGTCGTGCGAGCGATCCTGACCCTCTCGACGCCCGAAGAACCGTCGATCGCAGTCTGAACTTCCGGCCGGGCGATAGGCTCGTTCGATGCGCGCACTGATCGTAATTCTGGCGGTTCTGGGATTTGTCGTCGGGGGAATTCCCCTGGTAGGCAGTCTGATCGACGTGATGACCAGTCCTGACGAGACCATCGTCTATCAGGGTTCCTACGTACCACTGCGCGGCGTACAGATGGCTCGGGACTACGAGTCGTCGTTGAACATCGCTTTCGACGCCCGATCGGACAATCCACGCTGGCTCGTCCTGGCCTGCTATCCCCTGATCGGAGCAGCACTGGGCGCTGCGACGGCCGTCGTACTGGGACGTCGCGGGTGGCACCTGACGCGAGCCTGAACAGACGCCGATGGCCACCCGCCGTCTACACGAGGGTGGCCATCGAAGAAGGAGTGCTTCAGATGTACATCGCAGGATCGATGTAACTGTTCGGGTCCACCAGTTTTTCCTTGGTGGTCCGTGGCCGCGCCACCGCCGGGATACCCGTCGCGATGGATTCGGCCGGAACATCTCTGGTGACAACGGCATTGGCGCCGATAGCGCTACCTTCACCGATGACGACAGGTCCGAGGATCTTGGCACCAGCGCCGACGGTGACTCGGTCTCCCAGCGTCGGGTGACGCTTGACCTGCTCGAGCGAGCGACCACCCAGGGTGACGCCGTGATAGAGCATCACGTCGTTACCGACCTCGGCCGTCTCCCCGATCACGACGCCCATGCCGTGGTCGATGAAGAACCGTCGACCGATGGTGGCACCGGGGTGAATCTCGATGCCGGTAACGAAGCGTGTCAGCTGCGAGAGCACTCGCGCCGGGCCGCGTAGTGCAGGGACGACCCACATGCGATGCGCAACCCGATGCGCCCAAATGGCATGCAGCCCTGAATAAACGAGCGCGTTCTCCACATTGCTGCGCGCGGCAGGATCCTGACCGCGCGCAGCCTGCAGGTCCTCGCGAATTGTCCCGAGGATACTCACAAGTCTCAGTCCCGGATGTGTTCGAACAGCGGGGTGGAGATGTAACGCTCGCCGAAGTCACACACGACAGCCACGATCAGCTTGCCGGCGTTTTCCGGACGCTTCGCCAACTCGAGTGCGGCCCAGACGATGGCACCGGACGAGATGCCGCCCAGGATGCCTTCCTGGGTGCCGAGTGCGCGAGCGACCTCGATGGAATCGGGGAACGAGACGTCGATGATCTCGTCGTAGATCTCGCGATCGAGGACGTCGGGCACGAAGTTCGCGCCGATTCCCTGGATCTTGTGGGGACCGGGCTGGCCACCGTTGAGGATCGGCGAGTCGATGGGCTCGACGCCCACGATCTTGACCTCGGGCTTGTACTTGCGAAGGGTGCGTCCGACGCCGGTGATGGTGCCGCCGGTGCCGATGCCGGACACGAAGATGTCGACGGCGCCGTCGGTGTCGGCCCAGACCTCTTCGCCCGTCGTTGCCTCGTGGATGGCCGGGTTGGCAGGGTTGGCGAACTGGCTGGCCGAGACAGCGTTCTCGGTCTGCTCGACGATTTCCTTGGCCTTGGCGACTGCACCGGCCATGCCCTCGGAGCCCGGGGTCAGCACGATCTCGGCGCCGTAAGCACGCAGCATCACGCGACGCTCGGTGGACATGGTCTCCGGCATGGTCAGGATGACCTTGTAGCCGCGAGCAGCACCGACCATGGCGAGTGCGATACCGGTGTTACCACTGGTGCCCTCGACGATGGTTCCGCCGGGCTTGAGTGCACCGGACTTCTCGGCGGCGTCGATGATTGCCACGCCGATCCGGTCCTTGACGCTGTTGGCCGGGTTGTAGAACTCGAGCTTGACGGCGACCTGTGCGTCCAGGCCCTCGGTCAGACGGTTGAGCCGCACGATCGGGGTGCGCCCGACCAATTCGGTCACGTTGTTGTAGATCCCGCTCATATCTGGTCCTCCTGAGGATCGAGTGTGTCGACCCGCTCGCTGATCACTGCTTTACGGCTGAACTGCATAACGGCTGAACTGCTTAACGGCTACAGGCAAGGGCATACAGACGACCGATGCCGCATCGGTTCATCAAATTGAACCAATGCGGCATCAGACCACTACATACGGGGGCGGTTTATCAGGCCAACCGCTGCTTCAGAGCTTCGAACTCGTCACGAATGCCGGTCGGCAGCTTCTCGCCGACGAAGTCGAACCACTCTTCGATGAGCGGGATCTCGGCCTTCCACTCGTCGACGTTGACCGCGAGGGCCTCGGTGATGTCGGCGTCCGACACGTCCAGGCCTTCGATGTCGAGTGCCGATCCGGTGGGAACGACGCCGATCGGGGTGTCGATGCCGGCAGCCTTGTGCTCGATGCGCTCGACGATCCACTTCAGGACGCGAGAGTTCTCGCCGAAGCCTGGCCACAGGAAGCGTCCGTCGTCGCCACGGCGGAACCAGTTGACGTAGAAGACCTTGGGGAGCTTGGACGCGTCCGCGGACTTGCCGAGGTCGATCCAGTGCTGGAAGTAGTCACCGACGTTGTAGCCGAGGAACGGCAGCATAGCCATCGGATCGCGGCGAACCGTACCGACCTGGCCTTCGGCTGCTGCGGTCTGCTCGGAGCCGACCGTTGCACCCATGAAGACGCCGTGCTGCCAGTCACGAGCCTCGGTGACCAGCGGAACCGTCGTCTTGCGGCGTCCACCGAACAGGATTGCCGAGATCGGCACGCCCTTCGGGTCGTCCCACTCGGGAGCCATGATCGGGCACTGCGACATCGGGGTGCAGTAACGCGAGTTGGGATGAGCCGCATGGGTGCCCGACTCGGGCGTCCACTCGTTGCCCTTCCAGTCGATCAGGTGCTGCGGGTCGCCTTCGAGGCCTTCCCACCAGACGTCACCGTCGTCGGTCAGAGCGACGTTGGTGAAGACCGTGTTGCCCTGGTCGATGGTGCGCATGGCGTTGGGGTTCGACGACCAGTTGGTGCCGGGAGCCACGCCGAAGAAACCGAATTCCGGGTTGACGGCGTAGAGCTGTCCGTCCTCACCGAAACGCATCCAGGCGATGTCGTCACCGAGGGTCTCGGCGCGCCATCCGGGGATGGTCGGCTGGATCATCGCGAGGTTGGTCTTGCCACAAGCGGAGGGGAATGCCGCCGCGATGTAGTAGGCCTTGTCCTCGGGCGAGATGAGCTTGAGGATGAGCATGTGCTCGGCCAGCCAACCCTCGTCGTGCGCCATTGCCGAAGCGATACGCAGCGAGTAGCACTTCTTGCCCAGGAGAGCGTTTCCGCCGTAGCCGGAACCGAAGCTCCAGATCTCACGATCCTCGGGGAAGTGAGTGATGTACTTGGTGTCGTTGCACGGCCACGCGACATCTTCCTGGCCATCGGCCAGCGGAGCGCCCAGGGAGTGCAGCGCCTTGACGAAGAATCCGTCGGTGCCGAGCTTGTCGAGAACCTTGCTGCCCATGCGGGTCATGACGCGCATGGAGACGACGACGTACTCGGAATCGGTGAGCTCGACGCCCAGCTTCGGATCCTCGGCGTCGAGGGGGCCCATGCAGAACGGCACGACGTACATGGTGCGTCCACGCATGCAACCGCGGTACAGGTCACCCATGAGGGTGCGCATCTCCGCCGGGTCCATCCAGTTGTTGGTGGGACCTGCGTCGATTTCTTCCTTCGAACAGATGTACGTACGCGATTCGACTCGCGCGACATCGGACGGATCGGAGTTGCCGAGGAAAGAGTTCGGCTTCTTCTCGTCGTTGAGGCGGGTGAAGGTTCCTGCCTCGACCAACTTCGTTGTCAGTCGGTCCCATTCTTCGTCCGAGCCGTCTGCGAAGACGACGCGATCAGGCTGGGTGAGTTCGGCAACCTCTTGCACCCATGCAAGCAGTTCCTTGTGCTGCGTGGGGGGCGTGCCGTCAGTTCCATTGAGACCGGGAATGGTCGCTGAGGTCATCAAACTCTCCTGGGGTGAGCCGGAACCGGGTTCTCGTGACACCGGATGCAAACTGCAGCGCCCCGATACCAGTCGATCCCGGTGTCCCCCTCTCGACGGGGTCCAGCCGCGTCATCCACTCACGTGGATTTCACGGACGCCGGGTGTCCTATGTATTGAGGTTAACGCTGGCTGTTCACCTGCAGGTAATCGGGTGCGGTCAGAAATGTCACAGAAACGATTCAGTTGGTGTGTTCAGGTGCCTACCCGGCGCTCAGAGCACATAAACGGAACCTTTTCAGAGCGCTCCGGCATCGATTTTCTGCCACACGAGGGCGCCTTCGTCGTCTCGACTGCATTCCCAGGCCGAGTAGTCGCCGTCCGACTCGATCATCGTGAGGCGATCGGCGCTACCGTCGCGATCGAAATCGGACACGATCACGACGTCGTCGTCGGAGTGGACGACACGGCTGTCGACCGTTCCGTCACCGTCCAAGTCGAAGGCGTCGAAGTTCAGGTCGCCGGCATCGACCGGTCCCGACGAGGGCCCGAAGGTCTCGGGCTCGATACGCCCAGGATCGAGCGCTTCGGCTTCGTGCCCGTCGATGTGTCCGGCCGTGATCAGAAATGCGTCCATTACTCCCCCTACTGGATGGTGACCTACTGCTTCGGCAACCCCTACCGAAACCGTCCGCTCAGTATTACCAGACCCCGACGATCAGTCGTGGCCGAAATTGCGGCGCTGTGGAGAACTCTGCACTCGCGGAATGTCAGTAGGCGGCGTTCAAAACGGCGAGGTCGCGCTCGCACGACGCCAGTTGCCCTGATCTGGCCGCGGCAAGCTCACGAAGTTCACCGTCGATCTCCACGATTCGGGCCTGCGCCGACGCCACCTGCTCGCGGCTCTCCGCCATGATCGCCGCTCCCAGATCCGCCTCGGCCTCGAGCAGAACACTCTGGACTCGCTGCTCCCACTGTGCGCGAACCGTCGACATCGATTCGACGATCCACGACCTCGAGTAGGCACGATCCGCCGTCAGCCCGCGAGTTCGCGCCAACCACCACGCCGCGGCGCCACCCAGAACCAACGTCACGGGGATACTCGCGAACTCCAGGGCCGGAATCATCTCCAGCGGAGTCACCGCGATACGGCCGAGGCCGAGACCCGCGGACGCGCCGACAAGAATTGTCACCCGGTCCTCGTTTCCGCGCTGACGGCGCGGCGGGCCCTCCGGAATCCGTGGGGAAGGCATGTATCCGGTCGTGCCCGCCACTTCCACCGCTGCCGCCATCGCGGCATCGAACACCCGGGTGTGGTGGTCGACCTCGTGCTGCAGTCGCGTCGGCACGCTGCCCAATTCGGCTCGCGAGGCCGCATCGACCCAGGCACGTGCCCCCGCGACCGTAGCCCGGGTTGCCTCGGCGATTTGTTGTGACAGATCCCCGCGCGCTCGCTGCAGTCGGCTTCGCACCTGCACCAGGCGTTCGCCTCGCCGGCCGTCACGGTCTGCGAGCAGCTGTGATCGCTCGGCCCGCAGTTCGGCACCAGGAACACTGTCACGCAGATTCCTGATCTCTATCTCGATCATCCGGCGCGTCTGCGCGATGACACCGGAATCCGAACCGCCTGCTTCCCTCTCCCGTGCCGCCCGGCTCACGACCGCAACGAGCGACTGCTCTTGACCAGGCGCAATCGGGACCACCGGGGCCTGAGCAAAAGCGGTGCAGTGCGAAGCAAGAATCTCGGCATCACGCCGGCGCACCGCCTGCCAGTCTCGGTAGACGTCGATGCGGGTCAGCGCGACCACCACCGGGATTCCGCTCTCTGCAGCGTCGTCGAGAAGAAGAAGATCCTCGCGTCCGATCACACTGGCGGCGTCGACGACCAGAAGTACGACGTCGGCGTCCACCTCGCGTGTCACTGTCGAACAGTCATCCGAAGCATCGAACATCCGGGCGACGTCTTCCCGTCCACACCTCGGTGGGCCGACAACGTAAATTCTAGTGCCACTGGATGTTTCGGCGGCAACCTGGCGACCCGGATCGGATGCCGGATTCCATCGCTGCACCACGCGCAGCACCGAATCCGGAAGTAACGAAACGCTATCCATCGGTCACCGCCGGAGCGGAGCGATCGCCCCCGAGCTGCGCCCACCGACGCACATACCCGCGGCGAATCAGTGAGACCCTTTGTTGCGGAGCCTGTTCCGACTCGTCCACGAGCTCGCCCCACCACCGGCTGCATGTGCCCGCGTCGTCGGCGGTACGAGGATCGGGAGGCTCGCCTTGACGCAGGGCTCGAATTTCGGGGCTCATCATCGCCGCCGCGGCGCCGAACAGCACCGCGGAGTCCGAACTCAGATACAACTCGATCTCGTCCCTGCCCGCAGCGCTGCGCGAGGCAGACCGCCTCAGCGCCGGGCCGATCTGCTCGACCCGGCCCCACCACTGCGCCTCCAGAACAGGTCCGAGAGCCTCGAACAATTCTTCGACGCCGCGCCCGGTCAGTGTCTCCACCGGAACCGTGGGCACGCCGACGTTCTCGGAGATTTCCGCGGCCCGTCCCAGCGCCTCGTCCCAGCGCGGACCGAACAAGTCAGCCTTGTTCGCAGCGACGACCACACGATCGGAAACTCGGGCAATGGCTCGGCGGTCGACGTCGCGGACCGCGTCGACCACCACGTAGACAACGCAACGACGACCCAGATCGGGGTTCGACGTTCCAGGGACGTCGAACGCGCGCGACTCGGTCACCACAACCGGTGCGCCGACGACTCTGCGCGAGAACCGGTCGTCGCGCCCCAGGATCCGCGCCAACGACGACCGCCCCACCCCGGCTCGCCCGGCGACCACCAATTCGAGCGGCGCGCTCAGCGATCCGAGCACCGAGTGAACCGCCTCTGCGGCTCCCGAATCGATCGACGTCAGCCGATATGCCAGAGCGCGCAAGTGGTCGATCGGCTCCGCGCAGGCGTCGTCGATCGATTCTGCGGGCAACATTCGTGACCAATTACTGCATGCAAATCCTGTGTTCATCCCCACCCCACGTCCCCATCGTGTCGGTGAGATTCTGTCAGGTTCTCGGCAAGGACGGCAGGTGACACCACTCTTTCGCTGACTGTCCGAAGTCGGCTGTTTCAGGACTTTCCGCAGAAAGTCTCAACTCAAACTTCAGACCCGTCTGCGCTAAACGGGGGTCATGCGTGACAATGGGTTCGTGAACGAAGCCGATCAGCATGCACCGCAGACCCCTGACACGGGGCAGACGGACCACGCCAAGGGGTCCCGTCTCCATCCGAGAGTGACCAGCTTTCGCTCTCGCCGGGGTGCGCTGACCGACGCGCAGCAGCAGGCTTGGGACCGTCAGTGGCCGCTCATCGGCGCCGACGTCTCGGACACACCGCTCGACGCGAACGCCTGGTTCGGACGCGAGGCACCCCTGATCATCGAGATCGGTTCGGGTACCGGCACCGCGACGGCCGCTATGGCCAAGGCGGAACCGCACGTGAACCTGATCGCCATCGAGGTGTACCGCCCGGGGCTCGCGCAGCTTCTCCAGCAGGTCGAGCGCGAAGAGATTCCCAACGTCCGCGTACTGCGCGGTGACGCGATGGACGTACTCGAGAACATGGTCGCCCCCGAATCGCTCACGGGCGTCCGGGTGTTCTTCCCGGATCCGTGGCCCAAGGCCCGCCATCACAAGCGTCGCCTCCTGCAGGGGCCGACGTTCGCGCTGATCGCCAACCGCCTCAAGCCCGGCGGAGTCCTGCACGTGGCAACCGATCACGCCGAGTACGCCGAATGGATCGAAGAAGCCGGCAATGCCGAGCCACTGCTGACCGCACTCGACTGGGAGTCTCCGATGACCCACGAGCGTCCGGTCACCAAGTTCGAGGACAAAGCCCATAAGGTCGGTAGTGCAATCACCGAGCTTATATGGGGGAAGATCAGAGCATGAGCGTCAGCGAACAGCTATCCGACGACGTGACGTCGTCGGAATCTCCTCTCGACTTCGGTCGTGACTCCCGCCACCCCAAGCGGGTGCTTCTGGTCTGGGACGCCCCCAACCTCGACATGGGCCTCGGCGCCATCCTCGGTGGCCGGCCTACCGCCGCCTACCGGCCACGATTCGACGCTTTGGGTCGTTGGCTGCTCTCTCGCACCGCCGAACTGTCCGCACAGAACAGCGGCACGCTCGAGCCTGAAGCGACCGTCTTCACCAACATCGCGTCCGGCAGCGCCGACGTTGTTCGTCCTTGGGTCGAAGCCTTGCGTAACGTGGGTTTCGCGGTGTTCGCCAAGCCGAAGGTCGATGAAGACAGCGATGTCGATTCGGACATGCTCGAGCACATCGCGCTCCGGTACGGCGAGGGCCTCGCCGGAATCATGGTCGCGTCCGCCGACGGCCAAGCGTTCCGCGAACCTCTCGAGGACATCGCAGCAACCGGTATCCCGGTCCAGGTTCTCGGGTTCCGTGAACACGCCAGCTGGGCTGTGTCGTCCGATATCTTGGACTTCGTCGATCTCGAGGACATCCCAGGTGTCTTCCGTGAGCCTCTGCCACGGGTAAGCCTGGACACCCTGCCCGACGAGGGCGCCTGGTTGCAGCCGTTCCGACCGCTTTCTGCCCTGCTCATCGGGCGAAAAAGTGTTGCCGAGTAGGAGTTGATCAGTGTTCGCCAGCTGGGGAAGCATCGTCTATCGAGCCCGCTTCACCGTCATCGCTGTCATGGTGGCGGGGCTCCTCGGGCTCGCTGCGTACGGCCTGAGCCTGCAGGATCATCTAAGCCAGAGCGGCTGGGACGATCCGGGGTCGGAATCGGTAGAGGCTGCAAAACTCGCTGACGGCACGTTCGGACGCAGCACGACGGGTGACGTTCTGGCGCTGTACACGGCGCCGGAGGGCAAGACCGTCGACGACCCCGAGTTCCAAGCGAAGGTCATCGACAATCTGCAGCGGCTCGTCGCCGACAACCCCGACCAGATCATGAAGATCAACGGCTCGTACTTCAAGGTCGACAACGGTCTCTCGGTGGCGGCCCTGGCGGACAAGACCAAGCAACACGCGGTCACCAGCATCGCGATCGCCGGCGACAACGACACCGCGGTGTCCAACAACTTCCGCGACGTCGAGTCGCAGTTCTACATCGACGGCGTCGACGTGCAACTCGCCGGCCTGCAACCTGTCGCGAATTCGCTCAACGACACGATGGCCAACGACATCAAGCGCATGGAAATGCTCGCAATTCCCGCCGTCGGTGTCCTGCTGTTCTTCGTCTTCGGTGGCGTCGTCGCTGCGGCCCTCCCGTTGATCGTCGGCGGTCTGACCGTCATCGGCGCCAACGGCATCATTCGACTGATCACCAACTTCACCGAGGTCAACGCGTTTGTTGCGCCCGTGGTCTCTCTGGTCGGCCTGGGTCTCGCGATCGACTACGGACTGTTCATCGTCAGCCGTTTCCGAGAAGAGATAGCCGAGGGGTACGACACCCCGACCGCAGTACGCCGAACGGTCATGACGGCGGGTAGAACGGTCATGTTCTCGGCGACCATGGTTGCCGTCAGCCTCGGCGGTCTGCTGTTGTTCCCGCAGGGCTTCCTCAAATCGGTGGCCTACGGCGCCATTGCTGCCGTCATGCTTGCCGCGATCTCGTCCATCACGATTCTTCCCGCGATTCTCGGCATTCTCGGCAAACGGATCGACGCGCTGACCTTCAAGAAGCTGCGCCAGACCAAGACCAACGAGGAAATCGAGAACGGTTTCTGGGGCAAGCTCACCCGCTGGGTCATGCAGCATCCGCTCAAGGTCGCGGTCCCGATCGTCGCGGCTCTACTGCTGATGATCATTCCGCTGACGGGCATCAAGTTCGGCGGTATCAACGAGACGTACCTGCCCCCGGACAGCCCCACGCGTGTCGCGCAGGCGCAGTTCGACGAACTCTTCCCGGGCAATCGCACCGAGCCCGTTCGACTCGTCATCGAGGGAGCGGACAACACCACTCTCGGTCAGATTTCCAAGACCGCAAACGCTGCGCCGGGTCTGGTCGAGAAGTTCACCCCGGAGGTCGCGACCAAGGACGGGGTCAACGTCCTCAAAGCCGGTCTGACCGAGCGCAACGAGGCACGTCCCACCATCGACTATCTGCGATCCGCGGATTGGCCCGAGGGCACAACTGTGCTCGTCGGCGGCACTCCGGCCATCGAGCAGGACAGCGTCGATGCGTTGCTCGACCGTCTGCCGCTGATGGTCGTATCGGTCATCCTGTTGACGACGCTGCTGATGTTCTTGACGTTCGGTTCGCTCGTCCTGCCCATCAAGGCTGCGTTGATGAGCGCGCTCGGCCTGGGTTCGACGCTCGGAATTTTGACCTGGATCTTCATCGACGGGCACGGTTCCGGCCTCTTGAACTTCACGCCGGGACCGATCATGTCTCCCGTCCTGGTGTTGATCATCGCGATCGTCTACGGCCTGTCGACCGACTACGAAGTGTTCCTGCTCTCCCGCATGGTCGAAGCGCGAGCGCAGGGCGCGAGTACTACCGAATCCATCCGAATCGGCACGGCACATACCGGCCGGATCATCACCGCTGCCGCACTGATTCTGATCGTGGTCACCGGTGCATTCGGCCTGTCCGATCTGGTGATGATGAAGTACATCTCGTACGGCATGATCTCCGCGCTGATCATCGACGCCACGCTGATCCGAATGTTCCTGGTCCCCGCGACCATGAAACTGCTCGGCGACGACTGCTGGTGGGCCCCGGCCTGGATGAAGCGGATCCAGCAGAAGATCGGGCTGGGTGAGCCGATCCTCGACAACGAACTTGTGCTCGCAAACGTCCCGCAGATCGCGCCCGTCGGTGCGATCGCCGGACCGGGTCAGCCGCGCAAGATCGAAGCGGCCTCGCGGGTCATGCCGCCGCCTGCCCCGGCTGCACAGCCGGAAAGCGGACCTCGTGTTCCCGATCCTCTCACCGAGCCCATTCCGCTCAGCGAAATGACGATCAAGGCACCGAACACGGATACACCTGCCGCGGAGAAGCCGGCACCGCGACGTCGTCTCGATATCGGGAGTGCAGCCAGCGCGCCCCAGAACTTGATCGAGGCACCGGTCCCCAATCCTTCGTACCGACCGCAACCGAACACCACCGACAAGCGGAGAAACCCGACGCCCACTGCGCCGGCCGAGCGTCCCATCGAGAGTTGGTTGTCGGACCTGCGGGCTCGGGAACAGACTCCCCCGGCCTCACGGCCGCTGCCGGTGGTCCGGACGCCTTCGCGTACTAACGGTTCGGCAAGCAGCGGTTCAGGTACCAACGGCTCGAGCCGGAATGGCTCTGCAAACGGTGCTACCAACGGTTCTGCAACAAATGGCGCTGCAACAAACGGTTCTGCAACAAACGGCTCGGCCCCGACCTCGGTGGAGGCGACCCCCCAGTCGCCGCCTCCACCGATCGCTCCGGAGCGTCGTCCCACCGAGCCCCGAGTCTCGGATGCCTCTGACGGCGACGACAACGCCACCGGCAGGCACCGACCTGACGACGCAGGCGCCATCAGTGTCAGCGAGCTCATCGCTCGCCAGAAGCGGAGCTGACCTGCTCCTGCTTGGCGAAGGCTCGTGCATAACGAGTCCCGACCAGCAGGAGCAGCAAGCCGACCACCAGGAAGGCAGCGCTGCGCACCAGCCCACTGAGCGTGGCCAGGTCGAAGAGGAACAGCTTGGCCACTGCCGCGCTGGTGAGAGCAAGACCAGCTCCGAGCAAAACGCGAGCGTGCTGACGGTTGTTCAGGCCGAGCACCAGCGCTGACGTGGCGGCAAGCATCCAGACGATGGTTGCAACGCTGTGCCCGGCAACAAATCCGGTTGCACTGTCGAAGATTTCGACGCCGGATGAGACGAGCGCACACGTCACCGCGTAGAGGACACCAAACCCTGCGGCCGCCCATAGAACCGCTGCATTCGAATCGGCGATCAACTTCAGTCGGTGAATCGCCCACACCAGCATCACCAGTGCACCTATCGCCGTCAGGCTCGAGAGTGCCGTGATCGCACCGAGTTGCATGGATGCGGCACGGGCAGTCGTCAACGCTTCCGGCGGAACCGTCGTGAGGTATCCGATCGATCCGATTGCCGCAAAGGCGGTTCCGAGGGCGAAGACGAAGCGCGAACCTGCATACAGCGAGACTCCGAGGAAGATCATGCCGACGGTGAGGACCAGCGGTACGACCAGAGATTCCGTCGCCCCGGACAAGCAGCACAGCAACAATGCGAGAGCGCCGGTTGCGCCCAGTCCGAATCGCAGTTGCGTCGGCAAAGGCTTGGCTGCCGCTGCAGCGGAAAGTAGTAGTAGCGCAGCAATTCCGTACAGCACTGCGGATTCGGTGCGCCCGAGCACGGCCCCGACGCTCATCAGCGGAAGGGACGAGACAACAAAGGTAGCGGTGGACCACGCCCCTGCAACTCCGCCGCGCGAGGGCGAACCCGTCCACTGCATAGCCATCGCGCAGCCCGCGCCCACTATTGCAACCACGCCGGCACTGATCACCAATTGCACTGCACTGTTACCGGATTCGCTGAAGATGGACTCCGACGCTATCGCTACGAGCAGCGCGAGAACCACCGGTACTGTGCGCGCCATGCCCAGGTACTTCCAGTCACGACCGAGTTGGGCGGAGAACGTCGCCGACTGGATCGCGAAGAGGAAACCGATGAGAGTCAACGATATTCCCGACGTCAACACGGGAGCCAGCACCGCTGCGCCCAGAACGATCATGAGCGCCAGTGATTCGGAATCCCATTTCACCCCCAAAGCAACGCCGGCCGCGGCAATCCCGAAGGCAATAACCACCGCGAGCGGCGTCGTCACCCAACCGTAGAGAACCGAGGCAGCGACGACGTCGAGGTACATTCCCGCAAAACCGGTGGCAGCCAGAGCAATTGCCCCCACTTTGCCGCCTGGTCGTCCGTGGACCCGCACTCCGGCAAACACCAAGGCGCCGGAAAGGAGTGCGCCACCGAGCACCCGGAGCGGCGGCCCGAAGAATCCGGCCTGCGCTGCAAGTACCAGCAGCATCACGACGCCGATCAGTGTGACGGCTACACCGGCGGCGGCCAGGAGTCGACTGATGACACCGTCGCGTTGCCACCAGGGCTGGCGAGGTGCGGCAACCGGATACGTCGGCGGCTGCCAGGTGGGCACGTTCTGCTGAGGACGCATTGGCGGCATCTGTGGCGCCGGAGCTGCGGGTGCAGGAACTACCGGCATGGGCGGGGGCACAGTAGCCGAGGCCAGCTGAGTCTGCAGGATCGACAGGTTCTGGCCCATGTGGCGCAACTGCCGGCCGATGCTGTCGCACTCGGCCGAGAGGGCGGTCACCAGTCGCGGATCGACGGCGGGAGAGCTCGGTGTGGTCATGGCTACGAGCTTGCTGCGTGGCCGAGCCGATCAGATGAGTAGTACTACTCGATCAGCCTGGGGAGTTCTCGTATTCAACTGAGGACACCTTCGACTGACGGCACCATCGACCGACTGCATCATCGACCGACTGCATCATCGACCGACAGGGAACTATCGCCGAGGCGCTGCATTCCGCAATCGTTCGGAGAGCAACCGACCCGAAGTGTGAAGCGGAGCGGGATCCTGACGCGCCCGAGCGAGGACAAGCGCGCCCTCGAGTGCGGACAAAGCGAGAATTGCCTCGGACTCTGCGTCTTCGCGGGACCAACCGTCGGCTTCGAGGCGCTGAGCCAGCAGCCCCAGCCACGAGTTGTACCCGTCCGCACAAGCACCACGGATGACCTCGGATTCGGTTGCGGCATCCAGTGTTGCCGTAGCCAGGGCGCATCCACGTTCGTAGTCCGAATCCGACAAACGCGCAGCCAGTGCGGCAGCAAATGCCGAGATCGCGGTGGCGGCATCGGGTGAGCTCTCCAGGAGATGCCGGATGAAATCGGCCATTGCCTCACCGCGTCGCCTCAGAGCCTCGCCTGCGAGTTCTTCCTTGCCACCGGGAAAGTGAAAGTACAAGGACCCCTTGGTGGTCGCGCTCGCCGAGAGCACTTCCGACACACCCGTTCCCGCGTACCCCTTCCGCTGCAACAAGTCGGCAGCGGCATCGACCAACAAATCCCTCGTAGACATAAGTTCAACATACCGATCAGTACACATATCGACAACACTTGAAGTGCATAAATAGCCAAAACCTTGCATCACTAGACCGATTGGTACATGATTCGAGAATCGAAACCGGAGCGCAGCCAACGACGCTCACGACGGCAAAGGACCAAATCGATGTCACCGAATTCCGCAAACCACACCACGACGACCGTCCTCGGGCCGGACGTAGATCTTGCCGGGACTCTCGCTTCCACCGGCGTCCGGATGATGGTTCGAAGCAAACAAACCGAGGGAGGATTCTCTCTTGTACAACACCGCATCGCTCCGCATTCGATGACCTCACCGGTCCATCGCCACAGCCGCGAAGACGAGTACACGGTGGTTCAAAGTGGCCGCGTCGCAGCGATGGTCGGAGACGAGGTCGTCTACGCGGAGACTGGCGCCATGATCTTCAAACCGCGTGGCCAGTGGCACGCCGTGTGGAATCCCGACGACGCTCCAGCACGGATTCTCGAAATCATCACGCCCGGAGGGATGGAAGACCTGTTCGAACTGATGCCGAAACTACTGGCCGAAGCAGGTTCCGCCGCGGAATCGGTTGCAGCGCGGGTAGAAGCAGATTTCGGGATCGAATTCGATCTCGTTGCCACCGCCGAGATCGCACAGACGCACGGTGTGGGATTCGGCATCGAAAGTCACTGACCGACTGCCAGCACCTACCGATCAAAGGAAGATTCATGCTTGTACTCACCGGAGCAGAAGACCTCAGCGCCAACCTGAACCAAGAGTTGGGCGTCAGCGACTGGCACGATGTCACGCAGGAGTCCATCGACGAGTTCGCCCGGGTCACCGGCGACGATCAGTGGATTCACGTCGATGTGGATCGCGCGAAGGAGTCACCGTTCGGTGGAACGATCGCGCACGGCAACTACACGCTCTCACTCGGACCCATGTTCTCGTATGCGATGTTCTCGCTCGAGGGTTTTGCGTTTGCTCTCAACTGCGGATTCGACAAGGTCAGGTTGCCTGCTCCGCTTCCGGTTGGCTCTCGCGTCCGCATGCGTGCAACGTTGAGCAAAGTCGAACCGATCAATGGCGGCGTCCAGATCACGGTGACGCAGACATTCGAACGAGAACACGGTGACAAACCCGTGTGCGTCGCCGAGATGTTGACCCGCGCGTATCACTGAAAGGTCAGGAGCCGAACATCTTTCGGATCGTGGTACCGAAGGGATGCTTCGCGGTGACACTGCCGAATCGCACCTTGCCGTGCACCACCAGATGCAGCGGGCCCATCTGCGGGCCGGAACGAACCTTGTTCGACGCGCTTCCTCCGACTGCTTCGACACCGTTCATGTCCACCGTCGCCTCTTCGGGAACGATCAGTGAAATCGAACTGGCGTAGTCGTCGATCGAGATGTTCACGACCTGCGTCTGCATCACAGCGCGCGTGAAATCGATAGTCACACTGGACATTCTGGTATCGACCACGACAGAGGGAGGAACGATCCATGCGCCGTTTCGCGTCACCGTCGCCATTCGTCCACGGATTACGGCAGCATTTGCCGTTCCGTAGTTACCGACTACCGGAGCCCCGACGGGTGCGCGGTAAGGCAGGCTCGGGTGAACCGGCGGCGGTTGGGGTTGGTACGTCGGCGCAGGATACGGCTGGCCTTGGTACATCGGCTGACCTGCATTGGGATACGCGGGTGGGTCGTAGTCGGAGATCAGCGTGATGCCCGGAAGATCGGCGAGAACCGAGTTGAGCTCACCTCGCGTCTTTGCAGCCAAGGCAGTGTCCATGCGCTCGGTGAACTCACCGAGCGAGAGCATCCCTTGACCGACAGCTTTCTGCAGCAGCTCGCCGACGTGCTCTCGTTCGGCATCGGATACGCGTAAATTCCTGGCCTCCATGATTTCCAGGATAAACGTTATTCGAGACCTTGTTCTATTGCGTATCGCGTGAGCTCGACGCGATTGGCCAACTGAAGCTTCCGAAGCGTTGCCTGCACATGGTTTTCGACGGTCCGGTGGCTGAGCGAGAGCCTCGTGGCGATCTGTTTTGCGCTCAGCCCCTTGGCGACAAGACGGAGCACTTCGGTCTCACGGTCGGTGAGCCGAGGCAGCTCGGGTGCGCGATCGTCGGCCGGTGCCGTCGACATCCGGCGGTACTCGCCGAGCACCAATCCGGCGAGGCCGGGTGTGAAGACAGCTTGTCCGTCGAAAGTCGCTCGCACGGCCTCGAGTAGTTCCGCCACCGAAGCACTCTTGACCAGGTAACCCGACGCTCCGGCTTTGACCGCGTCGAGGACGTCGTCACGCTCGGCGGAGGCCGAAAGCACCAGTACCTTGCTCTTCGGCGAAACCTCGAGCACTGCGGTGGTGGCGTCGGCACCGTTTCCGTCCGGCAGGTTCATGTCCATCAGAACCACGGCCGGTTGCACGGCGGCGGCTCGGCGGCGCGCACTCTCGACGCCCTCCGCCGTGGCGCTCACGGTGAAGCCGGCGGCTTCGAGGTCCCGGGAGACACCGTCGCGCCACATCGGGTGATCGTCGACGACCATCACCGTCACCGGATTCTCGCCCTTTTCGTCAGCCACGCTCACTCTTCCCCTTCGGAACGTTGATCTCCCATTCGGTGCCCTCCCCCGGCCCGGTTTGCAGGACTGCAGTTCCGCCGAGCACCTGTACTCGACCGAGAATGGACTTCGATACTCCCATGCGGCCTTCGGCCTCGGCCTGCGCCAAGCGACCTTCGGGGATTCCGACGCCGTCGTCGCGGACACTGACGATCACCTCGTCCGGCAGATCTTCGAGCAATACGTACGCCTTCGCCGCAGGACCGGCGTGCAGCCCGACATTGGACAGGGCATTGTCGACGATGGCTGCCAGTTCGATGGCTCGATCGCGCTCGATCACGACCGGGTGCGCGGGCGTCGACACCGACACCGACGTGCTTGCCTGCGTGGTCAGCAGCGGACACAGATCCACTGTCTGTCCGCCGACATCTGCCGCGGCACCCGAAACCTGCTCGGAAATCAGCATTCTCAACGCGACCTCCTGCTCGCCGGCCAGCGCGGCCAGCTCAGCTGCCTCGCCGCCGAGTGCGGCTCCTCGCCGGCGCACCATCGCCAGCACCTGCAGAACGCCGTCGTGCACTTCGCGTGCCAAACGTTCGCGCTCTTCGGTAGCCGCCGCCAGACGTACGGCCTGCTCGAGTTGTCGATGCGAGCGCCGAGCGGTGGTGGTGGCCAAGCCCAACGCCAGGCCGACCGATACGAGCACGGGAGCCGTCGCATCGCGCCAGAGGTCCAGGTTGACCTGGTCGCGGATGATCGCGCTGGCCGCCGAGATGACAACTCCGGACGCCATACCGAGCCACGGCCCGCCGAGAATTGCCGCGGAGATGACCGCGTTGGTGGCCCACAGCGTGGTGGGGAGCGTCTGGTGATTCTGATACCACTCGTGGTCGGAGACCAGCCTCGTCGACGCCATCAGCAAGATGACGACCACCTGATCGGCGATCACCACCTGGTACCTCGGCAGCGTCTTACCGAACAGAGCACCGGAAGTTCCGAGCAACAGCGCCGACACCCCGGTCCACACGGCCATCAGAGCGACGAAGAACCAGCTGAGCCGGGAGTTGGTGTAGTCGGAGGCCGAAGCGAACTGGTAGCTGATCGCGTACACCAGCGTGACGAGGCGAAATGCCTGCGCCGCCCGCCACAGCGGGGCATCAGGGTCGGTGTCGACGCCCGACGCCTCGCGAACGGTCGGCTGATAGTGCAGCCGACGACGGCGGGTGGGCTCAGTCATCGGGAGGAGTGGGGTTCACGATGCGAGGCTCGGCGCGCGGCTCGTCGGGTTCGGCGGGGAACAGTGGGGTCTCCGGATCTTCGACGTGCAGTTCGGCGTACGCGATATCCGGGTCGTCGGCGAGGAGGGAACGAATGGCGGTATTCAGGACCGCGACGATCGGAACAGCCAAGAGCCCGCCGACGATTCCGGCGAGGACGATGCCCGTTGTAATGGCGAGAACGACTGCCAGCGGATGCAGGCGAACAGCGCGACCCAACAACAGCGGTTGCATCACGTGCGCTTCGAGCTGCATGACGCCGATGATGATGCCGAGGACGATCAGTGCCGTCAGGAAACCCTTCGTGACCAGAGCGACAAGCACCGCGAGAAAACCGGTCAGAAATGCACCGACGATCGGGATGAACGCGCCGATGAACACCAACGACGCCAGCGGCAGGGCGAGCGGCACCCCGAGGATCGCCAGGCCGGCACCGATACCGATCGCGTCGGCGGCGGCAACCGCGACCGTGGCGCGCACGTAACCGATCAGCGACCCAAAACCTGCAGAACCGGCGATCCGCACCCGACGACGCGCGTCGGTGGGAACGATCCGGGTGACGAACTGCCAGATCTGGTCGCCGCCGTAGAGGAAGAAGATGAGAGTGAACAGCGTCAGCAATGCCCCGGTGAAGATCTCGCCGATGACTGTCGCCGTGGTCAAGGCGCCGCTGGTCAGGGACTCACGATTGGATTGCACCGACTTGACGACCGAATCACCAGCCTGGCGGATCTGATCCTCGCTGAAGTGCAGCGGTCCGCTGGTGAGCCAGTTCTGAATCTGCGTGACGCTGGCCGTGAACTGGTCGGTGAGCTGGGGCAACCCGTCGATGAACTGCTCGACGACAAACGTCATGATTCCCGCGACCAGTCCGATCGAGGCAAGCAGAACGACGATCACAGCTGCCGAGCGAGGAACTCCCCACACCTGTAGCCGATCGACAACCGGAATCAACAGAGCCGATGCCAGTAGAGCCAGCCCCACCGGGATGAGCACGGTCTCGAGGCGCAGAACCACGTATCCGAGAACCAGTAGCCCGGCAAAGATCACGATGAGGCGCCACGACCATTCTGCCGCGATACGCACGCCCGGATGCACCGCCCGAGCGTCGGCGGAGATGGGTTTGTTCATCCTCGAAGCTCGCTCCGCACGCCCCCTGTTTGCGTTCACCTCGCGAGCCTAACCGGACCGGCCGACACAGGTGAGCGGACCAATAATCGGACGCGCGTACCAACACTTCGAGCTCTGCCAGCTAAATTGAACCCTGTGCGGGCCTCATACAGAGCAATAGCGGTGACCATCCGCAGCCGGTGGCCCCTCTATATGCTCTCCATGCTCGCGGCCAATCTGATCGGCGCGGTACTGGTCTTCGCTTTCGTGCGGTACGGCGTTCCGATCCAGGAGTCCGACGCGATAGTTGCCGACCGTGTCCGCAACTTCGCGATCTTCGGCGTTTACCTGGCATTCGCGGGTGCCGTCAGCCTCACCGCGGCGGCCATGATGTTGAAGTCGGTCATTCGTTGGCGGCTGCGCGGTGGTCCACCGACGAGGTCCGAGCAGATGGCGGCACTTCACGCGCCGCTTCGCCAGGCCATCGTTCACCTGGTGCTGTGGATTCTGGGCGGCATCATCTTCGTGTTCCTGACCATCACCGAGATGCCCGGACTCGCGATCGCCGTGATCGTGACGGTCTGCATGGCCGCGACCACGACCTTCGGGTTCACCTACATGCTCGGCGAGCGCATCTTGCGTCCGGTCGCCGCCCAGGCGTTGAGCGAGGGCGAATTCGATCGGACCATGGCGCCGGGCGTCGGAACCCGGCTGGCTATGACCTGGGGACTCGGCACGCTGATGCCCGTCGCAGGCATCATCTTGCTGTGCTCGACGCAGCTCACGACCGATCTCGAGTTCTCCCCCGACTCACTCGCGTGGGCGATCCTGCTCATCTCGATCATGGCGATCGTGCAGGCCTTTGCACTGTCGATGCTGACGGCTACTCAGATCTCCGATCCGATCCGACAACTGCGACGCGCCATCGAGCGAGTGCAGCGCGGCGCCACCGACGTACGCGTCGAGGTGTTCGACGGCAGTGAGATCGGCCGGCTACAGGTCGGATTCAACCGCATGATGAAAGAGTCCGACGAGCGGCGCCTGCTGCGTGAGCTGTTCGGTCAGCACGTCGGCGAGGACGTGGCCCGGCGCGCGCTGAAGTTCGGTACCGAACTGGGCGGCGAAACTCGATTCGTGGCAGTTCTGTTCGTCGACATGGTCGGGTCAACCGGTGCCGCGGCCGAGCGCCCGCCGGGCGAAGTGGTCGAGCTGCTCAACGAGTTCTTCCGTGTGGTCGTCGACGTCATCGATCGCCACCACGGTTTTGTCAACAAGTTCATGGGTGATGCGGCGCTCGCCATCTTCGGTGCACCACTCGATCGACCCGACGCTCCGACGGCAGCCCTCGCGGCGGCTCGCGAGCTGCGGTTCAAGCTCAACGACATCACAGGCTTGGACGTCGGTATCGGCGTGAGCGCGGGACTCGCGGTCGCCGGCAACATCGGTGCTGCCGAACGTTTCGAGTACACCGTGATCGGCGATCCGGTCAACGAAGCATCACGGCTCACCGAGCTCGCGAAACTTCGGCCCAGCCGAGTGCTGGCGTCGACGAGCGCGCTGTATTTCGCCGACGAAGAGGAACAGGCCGAGTGGGAACTCGGCGAGCAAGTCCAACTGCGTGGGCGCCGACGACTGACGCATCTGGCGTGGCCCGAAAAGTATCCAGAGGTCGATCCGGATCAAATTGGTTAGGGTGAGTCGATGGCTCAGCCTGGAAACACCCCACGGCGACTGAGACGACCACGCTCGCCCGTGGCCGAGACCAGTCGGGCCAGAGGGCGCTACTGGTGGCTGAAGTGGGTGCTCGGGATAGCGCTCATCGCCCTCCTGATAGCCGAAGGCGCATATCTCTGGCCCAGGCTAAGTGAGGCCTGGCGGGTCCTGACCGAAATCCATTGGGGTTGGGTGGCCGCGTGCGTCGCGGCCCAACTCATTTCACTCAGCGGTTACGCGTCCGTTCAACAACGTCTGCTCAACGCCGCTGGTGTAGTTGCCGGTCACCTCAAGAACCTCTCGGTCATCTATGCCAGTACGGCAATGGCGCTGACGTTGCCTGCCGGCCAGGTCTTCTCCACTGCATTCACGTACAAACAGACTCGAAAGTGGGGGGCGACGCCGGTTGTCGCGTCCTGGCAGTTGGCAATGTGCGGTGTCATCGCCGCCGCGACGCTGGCACTACTCGGCGCTACCGGCGCAGCGGCGTTCGGCACCAAGGTCAGCCCGGTGACGCTCACAATTTCGATCGTGGGCATGGCAGCACTGTTTCTGGCGTTGCGATACATAGCCCAGAATCCCGGCAGCATCGAGCGCATCGGACACCGAGTTCTGGCGCTGTACAACCGTTCTCGCAATAACCCGACCGGACGCGGTATGCACCGTTGGTCCGAAATCCTCAAGCAACTGGATTCGGTCGAGCTCAGCCGCACCGACTCGGTCATCGCATTCGGGTGGTCGGCCATCCATCGTGTCGCCGATGTCGCTTGTTTGGGTTTCGCATGCTGGGCGGTGGGCGCGGAACCCTCCTTCGCGGGGCTCCTGATTGCCTTTACCGCCGCCAAAGCAGTCGGCAGCATTCCGCTGCTTCCCGGCGGGCTGGGCTACGTGGACACCGCACTGATCACCGCGCTGACGATCGCCGGTGCCAGTGGACCGCAGGCGATTGCGGCATGGCTTGTATATCGGTTGGTCAGCTTCATCATGGTCGCTGTCGCCGGTTGGATCGTCTTCTTGATCACGTTCCGTGCAACCCACCACGAAGACCTCGAGATGGACCTCGAGTTCGAACGCCGCGAACAACCCGGCGTCTAGCGTCGCAACGCTGCCGCCATGTCGTCGAGGTGTGCCCGGCTGATCCGTACCGCTGCCTCCGCGTCGCCGGCTTCGATGGCGTCCACCAACATTCGATGCTCGTCCGCATCCGGCTGACTGTGTGGATGCAGGTCCAGAACCGCGATCAACTCGATCAACGCGGCCCGCAGACGCGGCACAAAAGTCTCGAAGAGTTCCGACAGCACGGGATTGTGTGCCGCATCCACCACTGCCCGGTGGACGGCGATATCGGCGTCGACAAACGCTGCGTCCCCAGAGTGCGCGGCAGCAGTTCTACCGTCGAGCGCCTGCCGCAGAGCCGCGACGTCAACGGCATCGCGGCGCTGCGCTGCGAGGCGAGCCGCTTCGATCTCGACCGCATTTCGCACCTCGACGACATGAAGAATCGCCTCGGCTTCGAGCACGCGCGGCCACTGATCCGGAGGCGTCGTACTCCGTAGGAAGACGCCGGCACCCTGTCTCGATTCGAGCATGCCGAGGCCCGCGAGGGTCCGCACCGCTTCCCTGATGGTGGACCGACCGATACCCAACTGCGCAGCCAAAGTGGTTTCACCTGGAAGTTTGGCGCCGACTTCCCATTCACCGCTCACGATCCGCGCTCGCAGCAACTCCGCAGCCTGGTCGGTGAGCAGCCGACGCTCGACGATCGGTGACACGTGAACTCCTCAGGTTGTCTGATAAGTGATTTCGTTCTAGTGTAGCCCGCATGGCTACAGGAGCACTCCTTCTCGACTGCCGCGGCGGGGCCTGACAGACCGGCACCCCTCCGCGGGGTTTCGCCATGCCGGTCTCTCGACTCGACCGCAGGAGAAACCGAAGATGAGTACTACCCGCGCCAACCGCTGGAACAACCAGAAGCCGTCACCCATGCCGTCCGAGCGCTATCGCGCCGCGTGGGATCGCGTCGACATTCCGACCTTCGACCGAACGTGGCCGTCCAATCGCACCACCGCGGCGCCCCTGTGGGTGCCCGTCGATCTGCGTGACGGTAATCAAGCCCTCGCAGAACCGATGGACCCGGAACGCAAGCGCCGAATGTTCGAACTGATGGTGGCGATCGGCTACAAGGAAATCGAGGTCGGCTATCCCTCTGCGAGTCAGACCGATTTCGATTTCGTTCGCGACCTGGTGCGGTTCGATCTCGTTCCCGACGACGTCACCATCGTCGTATTCACCGCCGCGCGTACGGATTTGATCGAACGGACGTACCAGTCGATCGAGGGACTGCCGAACGCGGTCGTCCACATGTACACCGCGACTGCGCCGACGTGGCGAAACGTGGTTCTCGGCAAAGAGCGAGAAGAGTTGCACGACATGATTTTCCGCGCGGCGCAGGACGTGGCCCGTGGCGGCGAAGGCCACGACGGGTGGCGATTCGAGTTCTCCCCCGAGGTCTTCAACCTCACCGAACCCGATTACATCCTGCAGGTCTGCAACAGCCTCACCGAACTCTGGGACGCCAGTCCCGACCGCCCGGTCATCCACAACCTGCCTGCCACAGTCGAAATCGCCACCCCCAACATCTATGCCGACCAGATCGAATACATGCACCAGAACCTGGCCCGACGCGATTCGGTGATTCTCTCGGTCCACCCGCACAACGACCGCGGCACCGGGGTTGCATGTGCCGAACTGGCAGTACTGGCCGGCGCGCAGCGCGTCGAGGGATGCCTGTTCGGCAACGGCGAGCGCACGGGCAACGTCGACCTGGTCACGCTGGGGCTGAATCTGCATGCACAGGGCGTCGATCCGGAAATCGACTTCTCCGACATCGACAAGATCCGTCGAACGGTGGAGTACTGCAACCGAATTCCCGTCCACGAGCGCCACCCGTACGGCGGCGATCTCGTGTACACGGCATTTTCCGGAACCCACCAGGATGCGATCAAGAAGGGCTTCGCCCATCACTACGAGAGTGCGGAGGCTGCCGGCGTCGATCCGGGATCGGCGCCGTGGGCAGTCCCCTATCTGCCGATCGACCCCGCCGACGTCGGCCGCGATTACCAGGCGGTGATTCGTGTGAACAGCCAGTCGGGCAAAGGCGGAATCGCTTATCTGTTGCAGACCGAGTACGGGGTCGAACTCCCCCGGCGCCTGCAAATCGACTTCGCCTCGCGGGTGCAGCTCGAGACCGACGACTCGGGCACCGAAATGACTGCCGACCAGCTGTGGAAACTGCTACTGCGCGAGTACGGGTACAACGGAGGAGTGCGTCGGTACTCACTGGAACACACCGCCGACGGTGATCAGTTGTTCGTCGCCATTGATCGCGACGGACGCGAGGTCACCGCCGCCGCGAGTGCGTCCGGGCCGGTCGAGGCATTGAGCAAGATCCTCACGGAACAGGGCTCGGCCGTCGAGGTCGTCTCGCTCACCCAGCATTCACTGCCCCGCAACCCGGAGTCTTCCGGTAGTGCGAATTCGGCAGTCACCATCGCAGAATGCGTCGTGAACGGCGAAGGGCGCTGGGGCATTGCTGTGCATCAGTCAGTGACAGCGTCGGCGCTTCACGCCGTCTATGCCGCAAGCACAAACACTGTGATGCAGCTCACATGATCTTGCGGAAGGATTTCCTGGGGTCCATAGTTGAAGCTACAAGAACTTGAACATTCAACTACTTATTCAGGAGCTTCCATGACCACCGCAACCTTGCCCACATTGACCGCCGGAACCTGGGTCATCGACACCGTCCACTCCACTGTCGGATTCTCGGTTCGCCACCTCATGGTTTCCAAGGTTCGTGGAACGTTCGACGAGTTCTCGGGAACGATCACCGTTGCCGAAGACGGAACCCCCGCCGTCGAGGCCGAGATCTCCGTGGACTCCATCAACACCAAGAACGAGCAGCGCGACGGCCACATCAAGTCCGCTGACTTCTTCGACGTCGAGAAGTTCCCGAAGGCCACCTTCAAGTCCACCGCAGTGCGCTCCAAGGGCAGCGACTTCGTCCTCGCCGGCGACTTCACGCTCCACGGCGTCACCCGCGAGGTCGAGCTGAACCTCGAGTTCAACGGCGTCAACCCGGGCATGGGCCAGGGCCCCGTCGCCGGATTCGAAGCCACCACCGTCATCAACCGCAAGGACTTCGACATCTCCATCGAGATGCCCCTCGAAGGCGGCGGAGCAGTTGTCGGCGACAAGATCACGATCACCCTCGAGATCGAAGCCGGCCTCCAGGCTTAACAGCACTGTGCGCCTTTATTAACCGCCCGCGGTTAATAAAGGCGCACAGTCGTATGGTGTGAGCGTGAAGAAGTACGCACCATTCCTGCTGATCGACGCCATTCTTGTCATAATCTTCTGCGCGATAGGGCGCCGTACCCACGAAGAAGCCAATGCGCTCGCCGGTCTGGCGAAGACATCGTGGCCCTTCCTGACCGGCCTGGTGATCGGATGGGCTGCCACGTTCGCGCTGTACCGCGACAAGTTCAATGCCGTTCTCCTTCTTCCCACCGGCATTGTCGTTTGGCTCGGCGCCGTCGTCATCGGCATGATCCTGCGAGTGTTGAGCGGCCAGGGCACCCAGTTCAGCTTCATCGTCGTCGCGACGCTGGTCCTCGGCGCGTTCCTTCTCGGTTGGCGCGCACTCGCTCCGCTGGTAGTGAAAATCCGCGCCAAGTCGTAACCAAACTCCACGGCTCGGAACCACCCGAAATGCCCGAGCACGTAGGACACTTTTCGAATGAGCAACACTACGGAGCCCGTCGAACGTAGCGAGAAAGAAGACCGGGGGTTCTTCGGCCAACCCTTTGCGCTGGCGAACCTGTTCGGCGTCGAGATGTGGGAGAGATTCTCCTTCTACGGGATGCAAGGCATCCTCATCTACTACCTGTACTACAGCGTCAGCGACGGCGGCCTCGGAATCAGTCAGGCGGCAGCGACCAGCATCGTCGGCGCATACGGCGGCACCGTCTATCTGTCGACGATTCTCGGCGCGTGGGTGGCCGACCGACTTCTCGGCTCCGAGCGCACGCTCTTCTACAGCGCTTCGCTGGTGATGGCCGGCCACATCGCCTTGTCGGTTCTTCCTGGCATGTGGGGTGTGGGTGTCGGCCTGGTCATGGTCGCCTTCGGCAGCGGCGGCTTGAAGGCCAATGCGACCTCTCTGGTCGGAGACCTATATTCCGAACAGGACAATCGCCGCGACGCCGGATTCTCCATCTTCTACATGGGCATCAACATCGGCGGTCTTGTCGGTCCACTGCTCACCGGAGCCGTCCAGGACGCCTGGGGATTCCACGCCGGTTTTGCTCTCGCCGCCGTCGGCATGGCTCTCGGCCTGATCCAGTACACGCTGGGTCGGAAGCATCTTCACGGAATCGGAGCCGAGCCCGGCAACCCGTTGCCTGCAGACAAGCGCGCGCTCTACATCGGGATCGGCATTGCCGCGATCGTCGTCGTCGCGGTCGCCTCGATCACCGGTTTGATCACCGCGGACAACATGTCCGACGTCGTTGTCGGACTCACGATCGTCGCGTCGGTCGGTTACTTCCTCCTCATGCTCACCAGCAAGAAGGTGACCAAGGTCGAACGCAGTCGAGTCTTTGCGTTCATCCCGATGTTCATTGCGAGCGCGGCCTTCTGGTCGCTGTTTCAGCAGCAGTTCACCACCGTGCCGGTGATCTCCGACAAACTCCTGGACCGCAATCTCTTCGGTTGGGACTTCCCGCCGACGTGGGTGCAGTCGATCAATCCGGTGTTCATCATCATCTTTGCCGGTGTGTTTGCAGCGATGTGGACAAAACTCGGTGACCGTCAGCCGTCGTCGCCGATCAAGTTCGCGCTCGGTACCGGCACGATGGGTCTGGCGTTCCTGGCATTCATCCCGATCACCGGTGGCGGACCGAACAGTGCACCGCTCCTCGGCCTTGCCGGAGTGCTTCTGCTATTCACCTTCGCGGAACTCTTCCTGTCCCCCGTCGGCCTTTCCCTTGCAACCAAACTCGCGCCCGAGCATTTCCACACCCAGATGGTGGCGTTGTTCTTCTTGTCCGTTGCATTGGGTTCTTCGATGGCGGGAACCTTGGCCGGTTACTTCGACATCGACGACAGTCGTCCGTTCTTCCTGATCATCGGTTTCTCGTCAATCGGAATCGGAGTACTTCTTGCTCTTGCCTCACCCTGGATCAAGAAGCTGATGCAGGGCGTGAAGTAGGCGGTCTCACTTCACCCACAACCACAGAGCCAGCACGAATCCCGCTATCGCTACTGCCACACGCAGTACCGATGGCGGGATTTTCTTGACTACGGGCGGGCCACACCAACCTCCGGCCAACGCTCCGAGCGCCATCGCCAACGCGGCCACCCAATGCACCTGTCCGGAGAAGGCGAAGATGAGTGCAGCCACAAGATTGGCAATGCCGAGAAAGAAGCTCTTCAGGATCGTTGCACGCCACACCGTTTCGGAAGTGAGGATGAGCGTCGCGGCCAGGAAGATGACGCCGGCACCGGCACCGAAATAGCCGCCGTAGACCGCGACGGCAAACAGTGCGGCCGAGTAGATTCCGGGACGGTCACCGCCGCCGGACAACTCACGAATCTTCGGTTGCAGTAGCAGCGCGAGCGAGGCGAACACAACCATCGCCGGCACAACGGATTCGAACGAACCTTCCGGTGCCAGCCACAGAATCAGGGCACCGATGATGCCACCGGCAGCCGAATAGAGAGACCAGCGAACAAGTTTCGGACCGGTGTCGGCAACTTCACGGGACGAGTTCGCCAATGCGCCGACGCCGACGGCCACCAACGCGACGGTATTGGTCATGTTCGCGCTGACCGGCGAAAGCCCGACGCTCAGCAGCGCCGGATACGAAACAATCGATGCGAGACCGGTGACAAAACCGACTAGACCGCTGAAGAATCCCGCTACGACGAGGAAAAGGAAATCGAGCAGGTTCACGAACCAGGAATCTACCCGCGGTGCCTGGTACTACTTGTCGGCAGGCTTGCCGAGTTCCTGGAAGAGCTTGTCCGTCATCTGCATTGCTCGATCGCCGCCGTCGGCGTCTGCGACGAACACTGCAAACGCGAAGTCTCCGCGCGATCCGTAGAACCAACGATCGTCACCGCTCGCTGCACCGGCCGCCATCATGTCCGGGTACCCGGCCAGTCCGCCGGCCCCTCGCATGGCGTCGCGCAGACGATTGTTGACGTCGCCGGGCAATGCCGTCGGCGTGACGTCGGCGGTAGCCGGTTGTCCGAAGACCATCATCGGCAGCGGGGCACTGCCGCGGGCGATCGATGCCGCGAGCATCGCCATTCCGAACGGAGTCACTGTCGGCGCGTCCGCGTCGTTGGACGTCTTGTTGGCCATGACGTTGTTCATCGCCTGGTCCACGCCGGGGCGGTTTGCGGCAAGTACTGCCGTCTGCTGATCGAGTCCCTGAATGTGGAAGCCGTTGCCGAGTCCGAGTTGCTGCCCGGTGTCGGCCAACTGTTCGGGTGACACAGATCCGGGGTCGACGCCGTTCTGCATCGACGATGCGAGGCGGACCAGATCGAGGGCGCCGCCGGCCGGGCGCAACCCGGTGAATGCGATCGGGCCCTGTTCGATGGCCTGATTGTTCTGTGCTGCAGCCAGAATGGCGCCGTCCGACGGGCGGATCGCGACGATGGCGGCGGGAGTACCTGCACTGACGACGGCTTCGATCGCAGCGAGTTGAGCGTGCGAGTCGAGGGTTGCGGCGACGTCGGGGCCGGGAGGTCCTTGGAAGCCGGCTTGTTTGATCGGGAATCCGTTGGACTCCACCAGGTTGACCGCCCAACCGGCGGTGGCGTCGCGATTGGCCTGCCACACGGTCCGCAGCGGGTCCAGGAGCGGCGAGTTGATACGACGATCGGAGGCGATCAGCTTGGGTGTCTTGACCACGACGACGCCGGGGATTGCAAAATCGCTTTCCAGGTACGCGTAGTCGGGATCGCGGAGCAGTACGGCGGTGACGGGCTTGCCCGGGTTGGCCGCGAGGTCGGCCAGCATCGACTCCGAGGTCACCAACGGTGCGACGGGTTCGAGAACTGCGGCGAGGCGACGAGTGGTGTCGACGGGGTCCGGCATGGTCGCCGGGTCGAGAGTGATCGCGTTGATGGTCTGCTCGTTCATGAGCAGGGTGCCCGTGCTGTCGACGACCTTCGGCGGCGCAGCGTCGGTGCGGGTGTACGAGACGGTGCGCCCGTTTCCGAGGTCGGGAACCAGGACTGACGGGTCCCAGGACACCCGCCAACCGACGGAAAGATCGCGAACCTCGCCCTGCGACTGGTAGCTCCAGTCCTTGCCTTCGCCGAAGTTCCAGGACGCGTCGAGTGTGAAGAGTCCGGAGTCGCTACCCAGATCCATGACCTGAGCGACGTCGAAGTCGGTGGACTTGGCGGCCAGTCCGTCGAACATCTGCTGGATCGAGGGCCGGGCTGCGTTGGGGTACGACGTGAGCGCCGCAGCAGCTTCGGCGTCGTGGTTGTTGAGGGCGGTGACGAAGTCTTCCACCACCGAAGCGGCGTCGGTTTTCTTCTCCCCACCGATGACACATGACGCGAGCGCCACTGTCAGAACGACAGCAGTTATCGAAGCAACGACATATTTTCCACGACGGTTGTGCTGTCCTCCGGGCCCCATGCATGTAACTCTTTACTTCTGTCACACGAGTAACAAGCACGGGATGCCTACGAACGTGTCACGGTTGAGCTACGACGGCGTGATCCAACTGCAACGGAAAACAGGTTTCAGCGCAGAAAAGTGCCCGCTACCTGCACCGCAGGCGAAGAGCTGTCCGCGCCGGCAATGAACACCGCAAATGCGAGATCTCCCTTGATTCCGACAAACCACCCGTGTGCTGGACCACCTTCGGTTTCGGCCGTACCGGTCTTGCCCAGAAGCCCCGGAATGTCCTGCAACGACGTTGCCGTACCGCCTGTGACGGTCTCGCGCATCATCACCCGCAACTGTTCGGTCACCTCGGTGGGCGCGGGTGCCACGGTCTGATCTGCCACGCCGGGCTGTCCCTTGACCAACATCGGCGCGGGTGTCGTCCCGTTGGCGATCGAGGCCGCCACGAGAGCCATCCCGAAAGGCGTGGCGGTCACCGTGCCCTGTCCGATCGCGGACTCGACGCGTTCGGCGGGTGTGTTCGCATCGGGGACGTTGCCCGTCACCGTCGTGAGGCCCGGAGTGACGTAGTCGACGCCAAGCCCGAACTGCAGAGCCGCGTTGTGTAGAGCATCGGCAGGCAGACCGACGGCCATCCTGGCCATGGTGGTGTTGCACGACTTCGCGAACGCGGTGTGCAGCGGAACCGATCCGAGGTCGAACTCGTCGTCGTTGGGGATCTGACGGCCCTCGATGTTCTCGGTACCCGGGCACGCCAGAACGGTGTCCGGTGTAGCGACGCCGGCTTGCAGCGCCGCGGAGGTCGTCACGGTCTTGAACGTGGACCCCGGCGGGTACAGGCCGGTCAACGCAATGGGGCCCTGTGCGTCGGCGGGGGCATTCTGGGCCACCGCCAACACCGCTCCGGTCGACGGCTGTAGCGCTACGATCGCCGCCTGTTGCGTCACCCCGGCGAGCGCGTTCTCGGCGGCGAGCTGCAGTGGTCGGTCGATGGTGGTCGCGATGTTCGGAGCAACCGGCCCGTCTTGGCCGGCGACGGTGGTGACGGTTCCGTTCTGCTTCACCTGCTGCACCGCCCAGCCTGCGGATTTGTCCTGCCCCTCCTGCCACAGATCGGACAGCCCACTGAACGTCGGCGACGCCAAAGTTTTGTCCACCGAGAGCAACCGCGCTTGCGGCGCCAAGCTCACTCCGGGAATCGCCGCCAACCGCTCTTCGATCGGTGCAAGATCCTCGGCACGCAAAGTGATTGCGGTGACCGGCTTCCCGTTCGCCGACGCAAGGTCGCCGCTGAGCGATGCCGCCGTGATCGTCGGTGCGACGGGCGAGAGCAGGGCGGCCACGGCTGCCGTGTCCACCGGAGGAACCGCAGCGGAATCCAGATTGACCAGCGTCACCACCTGTTGCTCCATGATCGGCTGACCCGCCGCGTCCAGCACGGACGGCGGCGCACCGGTCGTGGGCGTGTAGCGCAGAGTGGTCGAGGAGGTCAGGTCCGGGGCCAGCAGCGCCGGGTCCCACTGGATCAGCCAGTTGTCCCCGCTTTTCGACGCGCTTCCCTGCGTCGAGTAGTTCCAGTCCTGACCTTCACCGAACTTCCACGCCGCATCGAGTGTGAACGTCCCCGCAGAATCACCGGACTCGGTGGCGTCGGAGACGGTGAATGTTCCCTCGTCCTTGCCCAGCCCGTCGATCAGAGCCGAAATCGCAGTCGAGGCCGCCGCCGGATCGGTGGTCAGGGCTGCCGCCGCTTGTACGTCATCCGACGTGAGCGCGGAGGCGAACTCCTCTGCCACTGATTTCGGCTGATCAGGGCCAGAACTGCAGGCAACTACCGATCCTGCGGCCAATACCCCCAGAGCCACGGCAGCCACGGGACGACGGAAAGTTCGGAAGCTCTGACGAGCGTGTGAAAGGCGCACGACTCCGATCATGCCCGAATTTGTGGCGCCGGTTCGACTATCGGTGTAATCATGTAATCAGTGCAATAAACGCACGTCATGCTCCACCAGCTTTCCGAGGAGAACGCCATGAAGAACTCACAAAGCTCCGGCGACCGCAGGTTCGGCCGTCCCGGAGGTTGGCAACAAGCATCGGTTCCCGACGCGAGTGATGCGTCCGACTGGTTTGCCGGTCGACTTCCAGATGACTGGTTCACCGGGACCGCCGACGTCCAGGTCGACCGCGAAGAAATCGTCGTGATCGGTGAACTCCCGTCAGTCGACGGTGGCGAGGCCGCCGCGGACGGAAGGATCTCGCGCTTTCGTGAAACCACGCGCGCCGACCGGATGCGCATCGCCGACGAAGCCGAGGCTCGCTACGGACGCAAGGTCGCCTGGGGTGTACGCCTGGACGAAAAGACCGTCCTGTTCACACATCTCGCAGTTCCGGTGATGACACGACTACGTCAGCCCGAACGCAAGGTTCTCGACACCTTGGTGGACGCGGGAGTTGCTCGCTCGCGAGCGGACGCTCTCATGTGGACAGTCCGGCTGGCGGGCAAGCACAGCGAACAATGGCTCACGGAACTCCGCGAAGCAATGTCGAAGGTCGACGATCTTCGGTCCGAAGGCCCGAAAATCTGAGGACCAGAAAATCTCAGCACCGAACACTGACGAGACCGACAGCACAAATTAATTCGATTGCAGGGGACCACTCGAGTGTTCTAACCTGGAACACGAATCATTCCCGACAGAACAGGAAACGGGCCGTTGCTCCTCTAGAGGTTCATCACGCGAAGGCACTCGCACCCATCAGCAATTGCTGAGCCGGGCGCACAGTCCAAGCACCCTCTGGAGTACTCATGACCCAATCCCATCCTTCTCTGTCGCTCTCGGATCTCACCTTCATCTGGCCGGACGGCGAATCAGTCTTTTCCCGCACTAATTTTGTATTCCCCAGTGGCCGTGTCGGTCTCGTGGGACTTAACGGATCGGGAAAGTCGACTCTGCTGCGATTGATCGCGGGAGAGCTCTCACCGGAATCCGGATCAGTAACCGCTTCCGGCGAGGTCGGCTACCTCCGCCAAGACATCACACTCGATCCGAGTGTTCGGGTGGACGGCATCCTCGGTATCCACGAACTACGAAACGCATTGCACCGCATCGAAACCGGTGACGGATCCGAGTCCGACTTTGCACTCGTGGACAACAACTGGGATATCGAGGAGAGCGCTCTCTCCACCTTGCATCGACTCGGCCTCGCGAAGGTAGTTCCGGATACGGCGGCACTGAGCCGAACCGTGGGCACCCTCTCCGGCGGAGAGACCGTCCTACTCGGCCTGACCGCAACGCTGCTGAAGAATCCGCAGGTGCTGCTCCTCGACGAGCCGACCAACAACCTGGACCGCGACGCTCGATCACGAGTTCATGCTGCAGTCCAACAGTTTCCGGGAACCGTACTGATCGTCAGCCACGACCGGGAACTGCTCGACACCGCGGAGTACACGGTCGAACTACGTCGGGGGGATCTACGCGTGTTCGGCGGCAACTACTCGCACTACCAGGAGGTCGTGACCGCTGAGCAGGAAAACGCACTCGCCACTGTTCGCGACGCCAAGGCCGATCTGGCGAAGCAGAGCCGCGAGCTGATCGACGCTCGAACAAAACTGGACCGACGTAAGCGCTATGGGCAGAAGATGTTCGAGAACAAGCGGGTGCCACTGATTATCGCGCAGGAACGAAAACGCCAAGCCCAAGTTTCGGCCGGAAAGCTGGCCCTCAACCATATCGGGAAGGTGGACGAGGCCAAGTCCGCCCTGTCGGAGGCAGAGGAACTCCTTCGAGACGATCGCGAGATTCGCCTGGACCTTCCTGCTACAGAGGTTCATCCGGGGCAGCAGGTTGCGCGGCTCGCCGAGGTTACGTTGCGGAGCGGCCAAGGGGTATCGCTCCAGATCACCGGGCCGGAGCGGATTGCGCTACTGGGACGCAACGGAATCGGCAAGACAACATTGCTCGATGCACTCGCTGCGTCGACTCCGTTCGTAGCCTCTCGTGCGCTCCCCCAACGTCTCGACGTGTTCGACGAGAATCTCTCGGTGGCGGACAACGTCGCTTTGGCCGCGCCACACGCGACAGCCGAGGAAATTCGTGGGCAGTTGGCACGGTTCCTTTTCCGGGGAACGGATTCCGATGTGTTGGCTTCTGCGCTCTCCGGCGGTGAACGATTGCGCGCGGCGTTAGCGACGATCCTTCTGGCCGAACCCGCGCCCCAGCTGCTTCTTCTCGACGAGCCGACAAACAACCTGGACCTACCGAGTCTCGCTCACCTCACGCAGGCACTTTCCGATTTCCGCGGTGCCATGGTGGTGGTGAGTCACGATCTGCCGTTCCTGCGCGACATCGGCATAACGCGATGGATCAGCATGGACGAGAATGGTATTCAGGACATCGATCCCGAGTAGGCCGACGGTTGACGCTATCGGTGCGAGACGGTCTGGCCTTACTGTGGGGCGATGTGCCTTCACCTCGACGCAACCGCCGCGCTGTCGATCGCAGGTTGGGTTCGCGAAGAACCTACTCGATCGGCCTCTGCCCCAGTTCCGCAACCGCTGGTCGGCGTTTGTGATCAACTCCTCGTGTGGGCGAGTTCGTTCTCCGTACTTGCCAGTTCCGACGACCAGGTGTGGTTTCTCTCGGCGGAGAACTATGCCGGTGGAGTCGGCGTCAGCGATGAGGTGTTTCCCTGGAATGCGTTCCGGCACGAGAGCCTGGCGGTCGCTTCCGGGCCGGCTGAGCGCGCGGCGATCAACGCCTTCTGGTCCACTCACCTCCCGATTCTGCTGTCGGTACGCAATGGGTACGAGTACCTGGCGCTCGCACCGGACGGTCAGGTTGTCCGTGGAGGAGAGCCTGAGTTCGAGGAGGTCACCGTCGTTGCCACTGATTTCGAGGCTCTGCTTCGGGGCATAGCCGCAGGCGTCAGCACGGCAGACCCCTTCACCGATGCATTGCTTGGAACAGTGGGTACTGCCCGGCCGGGCAGTGACCGGTAGCTCTGAGGGAGGCCGAGTTGATTGCTCGACTGGTCGTGAAAGTTCACGGCATCCGTCGGAATGGCTCCGGACGACTACTCGAGTTCGTGTGCGCAGTAGCTGGCACCCATACTGGACGGGTGTTGCACGACGTGAGAAATCCGGTGGACGGTGCGCGGATCGCCTATCAGATCGTGGGCGATGGCCCACCCCTGTTGATGGTGCACGGCACAGCGTTGTCGCGCTCCATCTGGCGTGGCTTCGGGTACGTCAAGGCGCTCCAGGAACAGTATCGTCTGATCCTCGTCGACATGCGGGGTCACGGACGCAGTGACAAACCACACGACTCCGATTCGTATGCAATGGATCTGGTGGTCGGCGATCTCCTGGAGATCCTCGACACGGAGTCTCCGTTCGAACCGGCGCACGTCCTCGGATACTCGTTCGGCGGGCGCTCGGTGATGTCGCTGACTGTCGAGCACTCCGAACGGGTGCGATCGCTGACCGTCGGGGGCGGTAGTAGCCGGCCGATGACGGGGGCGTTCGACGCATTGTTCTTCCCAGGCTGCATCGACGCACTCGAAAGCGGCGGTATCGAGGGGTTTCTGAGCGGTTGGGGCGCGAGGCGCGGCAAACCGGTGGATCCACAGACTGCGACTGCCTTTCGAATCAACGATGCCCTCGCACTCGCGGCCTACATGCGCCGGGCCGAGAAGGAGCAGGGCATCGACGACGCCGAGCTTCAACGGATCACCACACCGGCGTTGTTGTTCGTCGGATCGAGAGATCGCGAGCGCCTGCCGGATACCGAGCATCTCGCGTCGCTGATCCCGGACAGTGCCTTGACTGTGATCGAGGGGGCTGATCACGCGAGCGCAGTCGCGGACTCCGAAGCTGTGCTGCGTGCGCTCGTTCCGTTCCTGAGCCGACAGTAGTCCGCCTTCATCCGCTCACTACTGCGGTGTGAGCACTCTCGACTCGAACGCGGTCACCGGTGGTTGCCGCAAGTCCAAGCGTCGCAGCAACTGGGCATTCGCGGCAACGACCACAGTGGATACCGACATCAGGATTGCTCCGACCTCCATCGGCAGCACAAACCCGACGGGCGCCAGTACTCCCGCAGCGAGGGGAACCGAGATCGCGTTGTATCCCGCTGCCCACCAGAGGTTCTGAACCATCTTGCGGTAGGTGGCGCGGGACAGCTCGATGACCGAGCTCACCGAACGCGGATCATCGCTGGCCAGAACAACTCCCGCCGATGCGATCGCCACGTCGGTTCCGGCACCGATCGCGATACCCACATCCGCCTGGGCGAGTGCCGGCGCATCGTTGACCCCGTCACCGACCATCGCCACGCGGTGGCCCGCAGCCTGAAGCCGAGATACCTGCGCGCCCTTGTCCTGAGGAAGCACTTCGGCGAAAACTTCGTCGATCCCGAGCCTGCGAGCCACCGAATGGGCCACGGCCTCCGCGTCTCCGGTGACCATGGCCACTCGAACACCGCGAGCATGGAGGGCGTCGACGGCCAATGCTGATTCCGGGCGAATCTCGTCGGCCAATGCCAATGCGCCGATTACCTTCTCGTCACGCACTACATGCAGGACCGTCGACCCGTCACTGAGCCACTCTTCGGTCCCCGGGATCGCTGTGGCCCCGACCGATCTCAACATCCCCGGTCCGCCGACACCGACGCGTGCGCCGCCGACGTCCGCAGCAACCCCGATTCCGTTGTGCGCCTGAAAGTCGGAACCCGAAGTGAATTCGAGCGACAAGTCCCGCGCTGCTGCGACGACGGCGCGCCCGAGTGGATGTTCGCTGTCGAATTCGACGGCAGCTGCTGCGCTGAGAACTTCGTCGTCGGAGTACCCGTCGACGCCGCGCACACCGACCACTGCGGGCTCCCCCTTGGTGAGAGTGCCGGTCTTGTCGAAGAGAACGGTGTCTACGTTGCGCATCGCCTCGAGGGCCATGCGGTCGGTGATCAGAATCCCAGCCCGAGCTGCTCGTTCCGTCGCGATGGAGACGACCAGCGGAATCGCCAACCCGAGCGCGTGCGGGCAGGCGATCACCAGAACGGTGATCGTCCTGGTGACTGCGCTCTCCGGTGTGCCCCAGATACTCCAGGCGATCGCGGTCAGCACTGCCGCGCCCAGTGCGTACCAGAACAGCAGAGCAGCGGCCTTGTCCGCCAACACCTGAGCACGACTCGACGAGTTCTGCGCCTGTTCGACCAGGCGCCGAATACCGGCGAGCGCAGTGTCTTCTCCCACCGCTGTTACTCGAAGCCGAAGTGCCGAGTCGGTGGCTACGGTACCGGCCACCACCTGATCTCCGACAGTCCGGCGGACGGTCTTCGACTCACCCGTAATCATGGATTCGTCCATGTCGGCACTGCCCTCGACGACCGTTCCGTCCGAGGGAACGCGGGCGCCGGGACGAACTATCACCAGGTCGCCGGTGGCCAGAGCTGCGGTGGGCACGGTTTCCACCGACTCCCCCATCACCCGTTCGGCCTCGTCGGGCAGCAAAGCGGCAAGCGAATCCAAGGCGCTCGATGTCTGACTGAGCGAACGCATCTCGATCCAGTGACCCAACAACATGATCACGATCAGAAGCGCGAGCTCCCACCAGAAATCAAGAGTGTGATCCACCCAGTGCAGACTTGCAGCCCAAGAAGCGAAGAAGGCAACGGTGATGGCAAGTGCAATCAGAAGCATCATTCCGGGTTGCCGAGAACGTATTTCGGCGACAGCGCCGGTGAGGAACGGCTTGCCTCCCCAGAGGTACATCACGGTGCCGAGCACCGGTGAGATCCATTCCACCAGAGAGTTTTCCGGCAATGTGTACCCGACCAGATCAGCGAACATCGCATCTGCCGCAACAACCGGAACTGCGATTACCAGCATGACTGCGAACAACGTCCGGAACTGTGCGACGTGATCCGCGTGACCACCGTGTGCACCGTGCTTCATCTGGCTATGGTCCATCGCGCTATGGTCCATCTGACTGTGATCCATGTGGCGGTCATCCCCTCGCGTGTGATTTCGACACTGCAGCGGTCAAACCATCAGCCTCGAACGTATGCCCGACTCGGTCACCGAGCAAGGTCACGCGGCCGAGGTCAACCGTTCATTTCCCCTTCAACATCGCCTCCATCTGAGTGATTTCCGCCTGCTGACCGGCAATGATCGCTTCTGCCATCTTTTCCGCCGATGGATCGAGCCCGTTGTCGAGTTCGGTCTGGGACATGGTGATGGCACCCTTGTGGTGCTCGATCATCATCGTCAGCCACAACTTGTCGAACTCCGCGCCACTGGCGTCGGTGAGGGCGGTCATGTCGTCGGCCGACATCATGCCCGGCATCTCGGCCATCCCGACGCCGTGTCCCGCATGCGCCGAATCATCCATGCCCTCCATCGAACTCGACGAAGGATCGGGGCGTCCCCACTTCGTCAGCAATTCCGTCATCTGAGCCATTTCCGGGCCTTGCGCTGCCTCTATCTGCGCTGCAAGAGAGAGAAGTTCGGCATTGTCGGTTCGACCGTCGACCATTCTGGCCATGTCCAATGCCTGCGCGTGATGCGGGTACATCCCTTCGAGAAACTCGATGTCGTCAGCATTGACACCCGCAGGAATCTCCGACTGTGCTGCGACGCTAGTTGTTTCGGAAGAATGGTTGACGCTCTCCCCGGAGTTGTCCGAGCATCCGGCAATCAACAGTGCTGCCGCTGCCACAACCGGTACGAACCGTGCGGCGCTCTTCCTGACCGTCAAAGACATGTTTCACTCCCGAGAATTGATTCTGTTCGATATGCACTGCACCACAATTGATTTGACAACAATGCTGCACTTGCACAGTTCCCACGTTACCGGCGAAAATCCGCCTCGAAGCCCGATAACCGGCCCAAACAGGCTTCCTTCATCGAATCTTCACAGTCGAGCGGAAACCACCACACGACAGCAATGCAGACACGCAGTCGACTAACCTCGGTTTGATGAGCGCCGAACTACGACCTGGTGAGGAACCGGGGCGTGTACTTGTCGTCGACGACGAGACTGCCCTCGCGAAGGTTGTCGCCAACTATCTGACACGCGAAGGATTCACCGTTCGCCTCGCCCACGACGGGCCGAGCGCAGTACGCTCGGTGCGCGAATTCGAGCCCGCGCTGATCGTGCTCGATCTGATGCTCCCGGGCTTCGACGGCATGGAAGTCTGCCGACGAATCCGCACCTTCTCGGACGCGTACATCCTGATGCTCTCCGCCCTCGGTGAAGAGTCGGACAAAGTGACGGGTCTGGCGGCCGGCGCGGATGACTACGTGGTCAAACCCTTCGGCCCCCGCGAGTTGGTTGCGCGAGTGAAAGCTCTGCTCAGACGGCCACGCGCGTCGAGTTTGCTGCCGAAAGTGCTGCCAACGCCTCCCGGACTCGACATCGACGTCCTGGCCCGCACGGTCCGTGTCGACGACAACCTGGTCGATCTGACCCCCACCGAGTTCACCCTGTTGTCCGCGCTCGCATCCCGACCCGACGCAGCCTGGAGTCGGGCCGAGATCATCGCCTCGGTGTGGGGGTCGTCCTGGTTCGGGGACCAGCACATCGTCGACGTCCATGTCCGTGCATTACGCCGCAAACTCGGCGACGACGCGACCGATCCGCGGTTCATCAGAACCGTCAGGGGCGTCGGATACTCCCTGAGGTCGTCATGAACACGGTCGTCATGAACGCGGTCGTCATGAAAAGACTCGGGCTACGCGGAAAACTACTGCTCGCGCAGCTTGTCGTCCTGTTCGTCGCCTGCCTCGTCATCGCCGCCGTTGCCATCGCCGTCGCTGCCCCGCTCTTTCACAACCACCTCATGATGGCCGGCATCGAAGACTCGAATGTCCGTACCCACACCGAAGAAGCATTCGCTCAGACCATGGCCATTGCACTGTTGTGCGGGATCGTGGTCGCGCTGGTGGGCGCAGGCATCGCCGCGGTCTACATCGTCCGACGCGTCACGGCACCGATCACCATGCTGGCAGAGGCGGCGCAAAGCGTCGCCGACGGGAACTTCGACGTGACTATCGGCAGGTCCGACGTAGATGCCGATTTCACGCGTCTCGAAACGGCATTCGCCGACATGGCTGCACGCCTTGATCATTCGGATCGGGTCCGCAAACGACTGCTTGCCGACCTTGCCCACGAATTGCGCACTCCGGTATCGACTTTGGCTGCGTACGTGGACGGTATCGAGGACGGAGTTGTGCCGACAGATCCTTCGTCGTGGTCGGTGATGCGCGATCAACTCGAACGTCTGCGTCGGCTGTCGTGCGATCTGGCGGACGTCTCCGCTGCCGACGAACACGCTCTCGAACTCGATCGCCGGACCGAGAATCTCGACGACGTCGTCTGCAGCGCAACGGCAGCAGCGGGGCCACGTTTTGCCGATCGTGGAGTCGAATTGACAACCGCCCTGCCTCCGCAACCGGTCACGGCCGAGGTCGATCGCCAACGAATCGAACAGATCCTCGCCAACCTGCTCGAAAACGCGTTGCGGCACACTCCAACCGGAGGTTCGGTGAAGGTGACACTCGCACGGGAAGGTGATCACCTCACGGTGTCCGTCACCGATACCGGTGACGGAATTCCCGCAGACCAACTCGAATCCGTCTTCGACCGTTTCCATCGCGGTGATCGATCCGACGGCTCCGGTTTGGGACTCACCATTGCGAGGAGCCTCGCGCTGGCGCATGGCGGCAACCTGACGGCCCGCCGCAACGAGCAGCCGCTCGGCAGCACGCTCGTCCTCACTTTGCCGATGGGACTCAGGCAGCTGCCTTGAACGGATCGTGCTCGGCGATCAACTTCTCGAGTCGAGCCTCGTCCACTCGAACCCTGACGGTAGACGCCTCCTGCTGATCACGAATCACCTTGGCCAACGTGAACGTACTGGTGACCAAGAACAGCAAGGACATTCCGAGAAATCCGCGTTGCCACGCATCGATCGGAAGATACGCAATTCCGAGGAGGGTGCCGACAAAACTGACGGCAAAGGCTATTCCGGCCTGCAGATAGAAGGCTGCAGTGGTCTTCGAAGGTGTTGTCGGTGTGCTCATGCTTCGAAGTCTGCTCGCCCATCCCGGCACTCGGATGCGTAGTCCTACTCGAGTGCGCACGGTACTTCCCCGGCAAAAATCAGATGCCGTTACCCATCCTGGTGGATAGTCTCGGTCCGGTATCCGGAGTTGTTCCAGAACAGTTGTTGTTCGACAACAGTCAGACGGCAGGAGTGATCGATGACCCGCAGACATATCGCCATGGTGAGCATTCCGGCACCTGGCCACGTCAATCCGAGCCTGGCGATCATCGCGCGTCTCGTCGCCGCCGGTCACCGCGTCACCTACGCCAACGACGAGTCGATGCGCGAGGTCATCGAGGCGACCGGGGCCGAATTCGCACCGTACGTCTCCACGCTGCCCAGCCTCGTTCCTTCCCCTGACGGCGCCGAACCGGAGAAGAGTTGGGATGGGGATCTGATCGATCAGTTGACGATTTTCCAGGACGACTACGAGGCGATGCTGCCGCAGCTGCGCCAAATCTACGACGACGACCGTCCCGACCTCTTTCTCTACGACATCGCCGGGATCCCCGCGCGAATACTGGCTCAGCAGTGGAACGTTCCCATCATCCAGTTGTCGCCGACGTATGTTGCCTGGGACGGCTACGAAGCCGACGCCGCACCGATGTACGACGAGATTCGTTCCGATCCGAGAGGCGTCGACCTGCTCGATCGGGAGGCCCGGTTCTTCCGCGCCGAAGGCGTCGAGGTCGATCCGCGTGAGTTCACCGGACGCCCACCCCGTGCAATCGTGCTGATCGCAGAATCGATGCAGCCCAACGCCGATCGAGTGAACCGCGACGTCTACACGTTTGTCGGCCCCGCACTCGAACCGAGCAACCAACCCTGGGTGAACCCGGATCCCGAACGCAAGCTTGTGTTGATTTCGCTGGGTTCAGCCTTCACCGATCATCCGGATTTCTATCGCACCTGCGTCGAGGCTTTCGGCCAGACGGACGGCTGGCACGTCGTCCTCCAGATCGGAAAGCAGGTGCAGATCTCGGATCTCGGACCACTGCCCGCCAACGTCGAAATACACCGCTGGGTACCGCAGTTCGCGATTCTGCAGCAGGCCGACGCATTCGTGACCCACGCGGGTATGGGCGGATCCAGCGAGGGGCTCGTGACCGGCACGCCCATGATCGCGGTGCCGCAAGCCGTCGATCAGTTCGGCAACGCCGACTCACTCGTCGACGCCGGTGTCGCAGTACGCGTCGACGGCGCTACCGTCACGCCAGTAGAGCTTCGTGAGGCGCTGACCCGGGTGAGCTCGGACGAGTTCCGCCGACGCAGTGCAGAGTTGGCAAAAGAACTCGCAGCGGCGGGCGGTGTATCTCGTGCCGTCGAGTTGATCGAGGCCGCCCTGCCAGACAGCGGGCGGCGGTAGTGGTGGCTACCAGTGCCAGGCGTCGCCGCCCACGTTCTTGACGGTTCGCTGCAGAACCGTGATGGTGGTGACGAATTCTTCTTCGCTGATTCCCTGCATCCGCTCTTCCTGCAGCATCTGCTGTACCCGCGCGGCGCGATCGAACTGCTGGGAGCCCGCATCAGTAGGGAGAAGGACAGACTCGTCTTCACGCGCCCAGCCCAGGTCGAGAGCAGAGTCGACGGCCGCGTCGATCACGTCGGTTGATTCGTTCGGACCGATCGTTCGCAGGAGGACAGCTCGCTCCACCCCTTCCGGGTGCAGCGAAAGTTGGTGCAGGACCCACCACCCCGGCTGGGTCACGCCGATTGCTTCGAGCGCTCCGCGCGTGCGCGCGCGAATCGCTTCACCGGCGCGCGCTGTCCAGAATCCGATCGGCTGATTGGCCGGTGGCTGCATCGCTTGTTTGTTCATGGACACGACGATAAAACCTCAACGGAAGTTCAGGTCAACCACCAGCGAGGTGAAGTTCTACATATGTTGTGTGATTGCTCGGCCGATGATGCGGGCGGCGTCGGGGAACTCACCCGGGTTCGGTCCGGCGTAGTTGAGCCGCAAGAACTTTCCGGTCGGTTCTGCCGGGAACCAATCGTCACCGGCCCCGACGATGACGCCGGCCGACCGGCAGTCCTGCACGACACGTTCGAGATTCGTGGTGTCCGGGAGCCGAAGCCAGAGGTTGAGTCCGCCTTGCGGTACAGCGTCGAGGTGAGCGTCCGGCGCATGCTCGCGCAGACTCGACACGAGCAGGTCGCGTCTGGCCTCGAGTTGGTGACGAAGCCGGCGCAAGTGCGTGCGCCAGGCCGGCTGGGTCACGACGTCGAGCGCTACCGCTTGCAGCATCCCACTGACATACATCGAATCTGCCTGTGTATCAGCAAGAATCCGCTCGTAGGCCGGGCCTCGGGCGATCAATCCGGCAACTCGCACCGATGGCGACACGCTCTTGGTCAGTGCACGAAGGTAGACGACGTGTCCGCTGTCGTCGCGTGCAGCGATGGGGCTGGGATCTGCGGTGATTCCGAAGTCGAGCGCCGAACTGTCCTCGATGAGGAAGGCGCCGTGCCGACGGACGGTGTCGAGAACCTTGTCAGCCAACGACGGCGACCACAGCGCTCCCGTCGGGCTCGCGAAGCTCGGTTGTGCGTAGAACGCACGGGCACCGGTCTGTTCGAATGCACGCGAAAGCTCGTCGGGATCAGGACCGTTGGCACCACTGGAGATCGGAATGACCGTGACTCCGGCCTGGGCGGCAGCCAGGATCGCACCCCAGTAGGTCGGCGATTCCATGAGCAACGGACGCCCCTCCCCCACCAACGCGCGGAAGGACGTCGCAAGCCCACCCTGACTGCCGGGAAGTACAACCACGTCGTTCGGCCCCGGCGGAGTGATGCCGGCAGGAGTTGCGGAACCCAATTCGGAGGCAAACCAGGACTGCAGTTCCGGAAGCCCGGCGGCGAGGGGCCGATTGAACACGGCGTCGGTTCGCGTCGCTCTGGTGAATGCTGCACGAACCAGCCCTTCGGGCAACAGCTCTCGGGCCGGATAGCCGGAATGCAGTGCGATCACGTCGTTGGAGGTGGACTGCAGCGCAATAGGCAGCTGCAGACGATAGTTCGGCGATCCGAGCGCCGCGGTCTGCCACCCGTAATCGTTGGGTCGCACGACGCGTGCGGCGCGTACGAAGGTCCCCACACCGGGACGAGCCTCCACCACCCCCTGAGATACCAGCGTTCGCAGCGCCTTCTGCACGGTGACCGGGCTCGCCCCGTGCAGGCTCACGAGCGACCGAGTGGACGGAAGCTTCGCGCCTGGAGGTGCCGTCGCGATCCATTCGCGCAAGGCTGCGACAATCCTCGAACTGCTATCATTGGACATGTCGAATCATAGTAGCGCTACTCTCCTCTCGCCGCTAGCGCTATCGCGAATCAATGTCCGTTTCCAGACCGAACCCTGAGGCGCCCTTCTCATCTGAAACACAACTCGCCCACCCGAACCGGAGAGGTACGTAACCGCGTGAACACACCCATCGATCAGGCCCGCAAGCTCGAGAATGTCAGGTACGACATCAGAGGGCGAATTCTCGACAAGACCGAAGAACTCGAGGATCAGGGACACACGATCCTGCGACTCAACGTCGGTAATCCGGCCCCCTTCGGATTCGAAGCACCGGACGAAATCATGATGGCCATGATCCGCAATCTCCCTACCGCCCAAGGATATTGCGATTCTCGCGGACTGTATTCGGCGCGCACCGCGGTGGTCCAGTACTACCAGACGCGGGGTATCACCGACGTCACCGTCGACGAGATCTATCTCGGAAACGGCGTCTCCGAACTGATCACGCTGACGATGCAGGCGCTCTGCAATCCCGAGGACGAGATCCTGATTCCCGCTCCCGACTACCCCTTGTGGACGGCTTCGGTTTCACTTGCCGGCGGCACGCCGGTTCACTACCTCACCGATGAAAGCCAGGGCTGGGCACCGGACTTCGACGATCTGGAAGCCCGGATCTCTCCGCGCACCCGAGGGATTGTCGTCATCAATCCCAACAATCCGACGGGCGCCGTCTACTCGACGGAGGTGCTGCAACGCTTCGTCGACATTGCCCGCAAGCATGACCTGATGCTCTTCGCCGACGAGATCTACGAGAAGATCGTCTACGACGGCCGATCCATGACAAACCTTGCGTCGATGACCGGGCGAGACGTTTTGTGTCTGACGTACTCGGGGCTGTCCAAGGCCTACCGCGTCTGCGGGTTCCGAGCCGGATGGCTGGCCATCACCGGACCACTCGAGCGGGCGTCGAGTTTCATCGAAGGCATCAAACTGCTGGCCAACATGCGAATGTGTGCCAATGTGCCGGCGCAGCACGCGATCCAGACCGCACTCGGCGGACGCCAATCCATCGAGGACCTCCTGCTCCCGCAAGGTCGACTGACAGCGCAGCGCGATCTCGCGCACAGCACGCTCAACAGCATCGACGGGATCAGCTGTCAGCAGGCCGACGGCGCGCTGTATCTGTTCCCGAAGCTCGACGTCGACAAGTTCGGCATCGTCGACGACGAGAGGTTCGTTCTCGATCTACTGGAATCGGAGAAGATTCTGGTCAGTCACGGCCGCGCGTTCAACTGGATCGAACCCGACCACTTTCGGTTGGTGACCCTGCCGAACACCGACGACCTCGCGACCGCCCTCGAGCGTCTCGGCAACTTCCTCAGTTCCTACAACCAGTAACCCGAGAACCCGGACGCCCCCACAAACGACTGAACGCCGACCGGATTTCCGGTCGGCGTTCAGTGGTGAAAATCAGCAGGCGATCAGGCAGTGACGATCGCGTCGAGTGCCGAGTAAAACAAGCCGAGTCCGTCGTCACTCGGTCCGGTGAGAGCCTCGGTGGCGTGCTCGGGGTGCGGCATCAAACCGACGACGCGGCCGTTGGCCGAAGAGATACCGGCGATACGACGCTGCGAACCGTTGGGGTTCTCCTCCGAGTAGCGGAAGACGACGCGGCCTTCACCCTCGAGTTCGTCGAGAACATTTTCGGAAGCCTGGAAGCGACCTTCACCCGACTTGAGCGGGATGAGGATCTGGGCGCCGGCCTCGTAACGCGAGGACCAAGCCGTGTTGTTGGCTTCGACCGTCAACCACTCGTCGCGGCAGATGAAGTGCAGACCCTGGTTACGGGTCAGGGCACCGGGGAGCAAACCTGCTTCGCAGAGGATCTGGAAACCGTTGCAGATGCCCAGGACCGGCATGCCGCCCTTGGCTGCTTCGACAACCTTGCCCATCGCGGGAGCAAAACGTGCGATCGCGCCGCAACGAAGGTAGTCGCCGTAGGAGAATCCGCCGGGAACGACAACCGCGTCGACACCCTTGAGGTCTGCGTCGCCGTGCCAGAGTTCGACAGCTTCACCGCCGGCCAGGTTGATGGCCCGAGCAGCATCGATGTCGTCGAGCGTGCCCGGGAACGTGATAACCCCGATACGTGCGCTCATGCCTCGACTCGCCTGACGGTCCAATCCTCGATCACCGTGTTGGCCAGCAGGCCTTCGGCGATCTTCTCGAGTTCGGCGTCTTCGACACTGCCGTCGATCTCCAACTCGAACCGCTTGCCCTGACGGACATCGGATACTCCTGCAAAGCCCAGGCGAGACAGTGCCCCGACAATTGCCTGTCCCTGGGGGTCGAGAATCTCGGCCTTGGGCATGACTTCGACGACGACACGGGCCACGTGCTGCTCCTCGGTACTAGTGCGCGAACCCGGAGTGAAACGCCCGGGTGATGGCCAGTTTACCGGGCGCACCCGAGATGGTTCGCATCGAGTGATCGGGGCGTGACGGCCAACACCCGCGAAACCCGCCTGCGAGTCCCTTCGGGGCGGCGCATACTCGAAATCATGCGACTGACACATTTTGGCCATTCCTGTGTGCTCGTGGAGTTGAACGGATCGAAAATCCTCTTCGATCCCGGCAACTTCTCGCACGGATTCGAAGGCATCACCGGCCTCGACGCCATCCTCGTGACACATCAACACCCCGATCACGCCGACCCGGCGCGGCTGCCCGAACTGGCCGAAGCAAACCCCGACGCGGTGCTGTACAGCGATCCGCAGACGGCTGAGAAGCTCGGTGGGCGCTGGACGGGAGTCCGGCCGGGCGACCGGTTCAGCATCGGCGACGTCGAGGTGACTGGGACCGGCGGAGAGCACGCGATCATCCATCCGGACCTACCGATGATCGACAACACCGCGTTCCTCCTCGGCGACGCCACCAACCCGGCGCAGTTCATGCATCCCGGCGATTCCCTCTACGTCCCCGAACAGAAGGTCGACGTTCTTGCCCTTCCCGCCGCCGCACCGTGGCTCAAGATCTCGGAGGCCATCGACTACCTCCGCGCGGTAGCGCCGCGCGTCGCGGTTCCCATCCATCAAGCGATCATCCGCGACGAAGCCACAGGCATCTTCTACGGTCGCTACTCGGAAATGGCTGCCGACGGTACCGAGTTCCGAGTTCTCGGCGAGGAGTCGAGCGTCGAAGTCGCCTGATTCAGTCCTCACGCACTCACATCGACGATGATCCAGCCGGTGCTCGTCCCACCGGCTGCGTCGGTGAGTGTGTAGAGAATCCTGTCGGTGCCTGTCTTCGTTCCGGCCTCGAACACCACTTCGCCGTTTTCGAGCTTTACGGTGCCACCGAGAAGTGACGTCGCCTCGACCCCGGTTACCTTGATCGAATCTCCGTTGCTGTCATGATCATTCGCGACGGCGTCGACGGTGACTGTGCCACCTGAGCGGACCTGCGCGGTGTCGAGTGCGGCGTACGGCGGGATCGGGCTTGCCGTGTACCGACCGACGTCGTCGAGTCGATCCGAGGCCACGTCCGCGGCATCGACGATGGCAGCAAATTCGGTGCCGTCGAAGCGCGAGAGGTCGTTGCCGTTCATGATGGTCGATCCCTCGGCGCCGCCGCCGTGATAGTCGTCGGCGTAGAAGTTGTGGCCCAACTCGTGGCGGAGAACGCGGCTGAAGTTGCCATCGGGCTCGGCCCCGACCTGTGCGTAGCTGTGATCGAGTTCGAACGTCGAGTAGTAGGCATTGCCGCCACCGGAAGCGCAGACGACAGTCGCCTGATCGACGCTCGTCCCGACCTGATCGGACCACAGACCTTCCAACTGGTCGAGGTTTTCACAACTGCTCGAATACGGGTCACTCGCGGCATCGGCCCGAAGGACAACCCGACCCAGGATCGGCCGAATTCCGACGTCTCTGATCCAGATGGCAGCGGTTCGGGCCATTGATTCCTCGGCCCGATCCAGAGCGACGGCGGGACTGCCTGCGCCGTGCGCGGAGTACCACTCGCCACTCAGATCCAATCCCACCACGAACTGCTTCACCGTCTTGCCGACGCTTGCGGCCGAGGCCGACGCGATAGAGGCGGTCAGCCACTTGGGTTTTGCGTCGATCGGCGCCGTGCTGCGACCGACCACGTCGGATCCCACGAACTCGATCGAAGCACCACGATCGAAAATCACCTGCCCGCGCAGTGTTCCGGCGGAGTCGACGATGGCCGAGACGATTGCGTCCGGATGCCCTTCCACACTGCCGATGTACGAACGGGGCGCCGGGATCACCACATCGGTCAGCTCGCCGCCGCTTTCCTGTACGGCCATCGAGAAGTCGGATCCCCGCAGATTCATCTTGTGAAGCCGCAGTGTGAGTTGCTCACCTTCGTCGTCGACAGTTGCGGTGCGGGTGCCTTCGCTCGCACCGCCGTCGACACCGCCCGTCGGCAGCGTGTGAACCACGCCGGTCGGAGCGGCAGACGCAACTGCCGGGACGATTGCAGCACAGACGACTGCGCCCACAGCCAGAGCGACAAGACCCTCGGCCGACTTGGAGAACCCTCGTGCGCGCATGGTGAACCTCAACTTCGTCTACTAGCGGCAGATTAACTGCCCGCACTGTAGCAGCGAAAAGGTTGGGCGACGCCATACTCGAATTCAACGTCCACTTTATGCGACTTTGACCTAATCGGCCCTACTGCCTGCAAGGAACGGGATAAATGCGAAGAGTCTGCCTGCTCGGGCAACCCGGACACACGACACCATCTCGCAGCTATCGAATAGTTGCCAATGACCGAATTCAGGCAGCGCCGAGTTCCTGCGACGGGGAGTTCCATCGGTATACCTGCGAGGTGGCCTCATGAAAAAGCGCGAGGTCCACAGCGTCGAGAACAGCCTGACGTGGGCCCTCGTTTCCCAACTGCTTGGCAGTAATCGACAATCTGACCAGTCCTCCACGCTTGGCGGCGCGCCCGGCTCCGAGAACCAATGCGCGACACCACCACGGCTCGGCCTTGAAGCCCTCGCCGATACCGAAAACCCTTCCCCGCTGCAAGGTTCCACGGGTCAGATCGTGTACTGCGCCGAGGCCTGCCATCGTCCGAAAGCCGGTCTCCGGCAACACCGACATGGCACCAGGCGACGCCACCCAGCGCGGCGGTGCGAACACCCGGGTCCTAAGACCTGCATGCTCGAGAACCCGATCCGCAGCGAGTAGTCGCAGTTTTGCTTCGTGCTTCGACAGAGTGGCGAACTCGGCTCGACGACGCTTGGTCGCGGCCTGGTCGTAGCCGTGCAGAACGATGGCGTCGCCGTGCTCACGACGCTCACGCAGCCAGGCGGTCGTCACCGCGTCGTCGGCCAGTCGGTATTTGTCCTTCAGTCGCGGCGCCACCAGGAGCGACAGGCGGACACCTCGAGCGTCCATCTCGTCTGCGAATCCGGCAGCGAGATAACATGTCTCGTCTCTGATTCCGGATACCGACACGATCAGTTCTGCGGACATACTCCGATACTGGCAGCTGTGGGTGAACAGCACACTGCCGCCGGATGATCATCCGGCGGCAGTTTTCAGCACAGCTACTAATTCTTCGGAAGCGCAGCTACTAATTCTTGGGAAGCGCGGCTTCGATGGCGGCGACAACCTCGGGAGCGTCAGGTTCGGTCCGCGGACGGAAGCGGTTGACGACGGTGCCGTCCGGTCCGATCAAGAACTTCTCGAAGTTCCACTGGATGTCGCCCGCAGCGCCTTCGGCGTCGGCAGCCTTGGTGAGTTCGGCGTACAGCGGATGCTGGTTCTCGCCGTTCACCTCGATCTTCTCGAGGAGCGGGAACGTGACGCCGTAGGTAGTGGAGCAGAACGTCTCGATCTCTTCGGCGGTACCCGGTTCCTGCCCCATGAACTGGTTGCACGGGATGCCGATCACGGTCAGACCGCGATCGGCGTACTCGCTGGCCAGCTTCTCGAGCGCCGAGTACTGCGGGGTCAGTCCACACTTGGATGCCACGTTGACCACGAGCACGGCACGGCCGTCGTATTCACCCAACGAGGTGGGCACGCCACCGAGGGTGTTGATCGCGATGTTCTGTACTGGAGTTGTCATAGGTCCAACTTAGCGACTCTTGCCGACTGCCAGTTCTCGCCCACTACTTGTTCTCACCTACTGCTTGTTCTCACCTACTGCTACTTCGATGCTCCGAGAATGCGATCGAGGTCGTCCAGAACGGTGAGGCCGCCGAGCGGTCCGACGCCCGTGATCCAGTAGGACATGTCGACCAGATGTGGGTTCGGGAAGAATCCGGCGTTGTCCGCCACGGCCTTCGGCATCGTGCTGGCATCTGCCGGCTTCGCGGAGGTGACCAGGATGAGGTCGGCGTTGGCTCCGGAGACGAATTCCGGGGAGAGGTCGACGGAGATCGAGTTCTCCCAGTCGCGTGCGGGAATCGTGAGTCCCGCGCATTCGAGAGTGCTTCCGGCAAACGACGTTGGTCCGTACAGCGTCAGAACGTCGTCGCGTGGACGGATGAGCTGAGCGGTCTTGCCCTCGGTGCTGTGCTTGCTCGCCACTTCCTCGCAGCGTGCCGTGTAGTCACCGAGCAGTTCGCCTGCCTGATCGGTCTTGTTCAACGCCTCTGCGACGAACTGGACGTTGTCCTGCCACGGATCGGTCTGGGTCGCCATGTAGACGGTCGGCGCGATGGCAGCGAGTTGCTCGTACAGATCACCGTGCCGCGATTCCGTTCCGATGATCAGGTCCGGGCTCAGTGCGACGATCTTCTCGAGGTTCGGCGCCGCGACGGTGCCGACCATCTCGATCTCCGCGGCCTTCTCACCGAGGTACGCCGGAACACCGGTCGTCTCGCTGAGGACCGCGGTGCCCACGGGAATCACGCCCAGCGCTACCGACGTGTCGAGCTGAACCGGCTCGAGCACGACAACTCTCTGCGGATCCATCGGTACGTCCGTGGTTCCGCGGGCATGGGTGACCGCGTGCACGGTGTCGGCGGATTGACTGTCGGTATCCGTCTTGTCGTCACTGCCACACGCCGTTGTCGTTGCCACGATGGCGGCGAGGACAAAACCACCCAGCACGTACTTCGCCCGCGAGTTACTGCGTTTCATTCCCAACACTCCTGTTACCGACTGCTTTCGACCGTCACAGCCACGCGCATTCACCACGGCTGAGCAAAGGATTCACCATCCAATAGTCTGGTGAGCCTAACCTACGAGACTGGAGCCTCATCATGTCTTCCCTTCCCTGCCACACCTGCAGCGACGGTGTCCTGGGGAAGGCATCTACGCAGTGCTTTCCGGAATTTGTCGCCAATCCGCAAACCAGTCGACGCCCTCACGCCTGTACACGGCAGTCGTCGACCGCCGGCGAACCGATGGTCGGTCGCGCCGGAATGACACATCTGTGGGTGTTGATCGAGCACCCCGGCCCCTGGCCGGCGTCCGCTCCTGACGACGTTCTCCCCGTCGCACTCACCGAAAAAATCTACGCAGCGCAGGGTCGTATCCGCCTCGTGGTGATCCGGCGGCCCCGCAACCGCCGAGTCCTCACCCCGATGTGCGTACTCGCCTGGACGGACGGCACACGTCAGTGGATGCGGGAAGGGTCGGTCGACCGATACGAGGACCTGTCGGTACTGCCGTCCGAATCGATGGCCACCGGTGTGGAACCCGACTTCGGCCGCTCCCGCACGGAACCGCTCTTCGCAGTCTGCACACATGGAAAGAAGGATGCGTGCTGCGCGGAACTCGGTCGCCCGGTCGTGTCGGCGCTGAACGCGGCACAGATCGCAGATGTGTGGGAATGCAGTCACATCGGCGGAGATCGATTCGCGGCCAACATGATTGCGTGGCCCGCCGCAGTCTATTTCAGCCGACTGGACGGCAACTCCGCGATCGATGCAGCCGAAAAATACCAAGCCGGAGAATTGGAGCTGCTGCACCTGCGCGGCCGAGCGGCACTGTCACAGGCCGCTCAGTCCGCCGAACACGCAGTCCGACGCGTTACCGGCATCGTCGCGACGGACGCACTCGAGAGTGTCGCCGAGAGCGTCGACGGAGAACACACGACTGTCGATCTTCGATTGGAGGCGAGAGACTTTCGCGTGGTCGTTCGACCCGGCTCTCCAGGGCAGCCGTTCCGACACGATTGCGGTTCCGGAGGAACTGTCGAATGGAACGGATGGATCGTAGAACACCTTCACGAGCAATCGCACTGACCATTCGATTCCGGTACAACTGCCCGGCAGGCCATCGAACCGAGATTTGCGCGGACTGACAACACTTCGAATCAGGTCGCGATGAAGGATCGACGCCCCTGGTGATTACAGCTTGCATTCTTCCCATGACCACCGCACTGACGCCGAATGCCGTTTCCCGGTCTGCAGATCCGATCAAGAGTGAGGTCGACTACGAAACACTGGCAGCAAAATTCCGTCCGATCTTCGCGGACATCGCACAAGCCGTCGTCGAACGCGAACGCGATCACGTGCTTCCCTTCCAACAGATCGACGCACTCAAGAAAGCAGGCTTCGGCGCCGTTCGGGTGCCGACAACACACGGTGGATCCGGCGCGAGCATCCCGCAATTGATCCGGTTACTAGTCGAGTTGTCGAGCGCCGATTCCAACATCACCCAGGCACTGCGCGGTCATTTCGCGTTTGTCGAAGACCGACTGGTCGCCGACCCCGGACCTGAGCGCGACACCTGGCTCCGACGCTTCGCGGAGGGACAGTTGGTCGGCAACGCGTGGACCGAAATCGGCGACGTTGCATTGGGCGAAGCCAACACCAAGGTCTCGCCCGCACCCGATTCCGACCATTTCCTGGCGAACGGGGCAAAGTTCTACAGCACGGGTTCCATTTTCGCCGACTGGATCGACCTGTACTCGCAGCGCACCGACACCGGCGCATTCGTGATCGCCGCAGTCGAAGCGAGACAACCCGGTGTCACACACAGTGACGACTGGAACGGGTTCGGCCAGCAGACGACTGGCTCCGGCTCGTCCGTCTACGAGAACGCAATAGTCCAGCCGGAGAACATCTTCGACTTCTCGACGCGATTCAAATACCAGACCGCGTTCTACCAACTGTTCCATCTCGCCACTCTCGCCGGCATCGCCAAGGCTGCGACAACCGAGATCTCTCGTCGAGTCGCCGCTCGCACTCGAACCTTCAGTCACGGCAACGCTCCGAGATACGCGCAGGATTCGCAGATCCAGCAAGTTGTCGGCGAGGTGTCCTCTGCTGCCTTTGCAGCCGAGGCCGTGGCGCTGCACGCAGCACAGTCGTCCCAATGGGCATACGAAGCCGCATTCTCCGGCTCGCCGGAGGAAGAGAAAGCCGCCAACATCGCAGCCGAAATCGATTCGGGGCGAGGGCAAGTCGCCTCGATCGGACTCGTCGTTCCGGCCACGGCCAAGATCTTCGACGCACTCGGCGCTTCCGGAGTGAGCCGCGACCTCGATCTCGATCGGTTCTGGCGCAACGCGCGCACCGTGGCCAGTCATAATCCGGTCGTCTTCAAATCCAAAGTTGTCGGCGACTACGAAATCAACGGAACCGAACCGATTTACGTGTGGGCCATCGGGACTGCACCGACCGAAAAGGATGTACAGGCATGACCGTGACCAGTGAAACCGAAGTCTTCGTCGGCGTTCCCGACACATCCGAAGGCTGGATCGACCGCGCTCGCGAGGTGAGCAACGTCCTTGCCGCCGACGTGCTCGCCCGCGACCGAGCCGGCGAACCACCGTTCCGAGAAGTCCAGCTGCTCAAGGACAGTGGTCTGGTGACACTGCTGGGTCCGATCGAGTTCGGCGGCGGTGGGCAGCGATGGGAGACCGCCTACAAGGTGGTTCGGGAGATCGCGCGCGCCGACGGCTCGATCGGGCAACTGCTCGGGTATCACTACCTGTGGGCATGGGCAGCCAGATTGGTCGGAACCGATCCGCAGATCTCCGCTGTCGAGGAGCTGTACACGAGCAACCGATTCTTCTTCGGCGGCGCGGTGAACCCTCGAGACACCGACCTCACCGTCGTGGATCGCGGAGACACCCTCGTATTCAACGGTGTGAAGTCGTTTTCCACCGGCGGACGAGTCACCGACCTCACGGTGCTCGAAGGAATCATCGACGGAACTGCGACGCATGTGTTCGCTATCGTGCCGACTGCTCAGGACGGCATAGTCTTCCGCGGCGATTGGGACAACCTCGGGCAGCGCCTCACCGATTCGGGCAGTGTCGAGATCAACGACGTCGAGGTCGACTGGGCAAGTGCGGCAGGCTTTGTCGACAAGGAATTCCAACCTCTGGTCTACAACACCCTGAACTTCCCCGCGATCGAGATCGTGTTCGCGAACTTCTACCTCGGGATCGCCCGTGGCGCACTGGACACTGCGGCCGAGTACACCCGAACCCGTACGCGTCCATGGCCGTACGGCGGTGACAACCGCGAAATCGCAACCGACGAGTGGTACCTCCGTGAGGGCTACGGCGACTTGCAATCGAAGCTGTGGGCAGCGGAGGCCTTCGTGGATCAGGTCAGCCGTGAGGCCGACGCCGTGCTCCACGACGCTCGCGAAAACCTCACCGAGCAGGCTCGCGGCGACCTCGCCGTACGCATTGCGGCCGCAAAACTTCGCGCCGCCGACGTCTCCTTGGAGATCAGCAACAAGATCTTCGAACTGACCGGTGCCAGAGCCACGTCCAACGATGTCGGCCTGGATATCTACTGGCGCAACATCCGGACGCATACCCTTCACGATCCGCTCGCGTACAAGCGCCGTGAAGTCGGTAGTCGTTTTCTGACCGGCGAGATTCCCGAACCCACCTGGTACACATAGCACCCACGAACAGAAAGAGACCGTCGCACGGTTAGTGCGGCGGTCTCTTTCATCGTTACGACCAGGATCACTGATCGTAGATCGGGTTCCGCGCCTGCTGTGCGGTCAAACGTTCAGCAGAGCGGAAGTATCTAGTGATGGCTCACAAATGACTGCTTGGTGCCGGTCGGAGCCGTTTCGAGTTTGTGCTGCTCTTCTTCGTCCTCGTCGTCGAGCATCGTGGCTTCGTTGAACGGAATCTTCCCGTCGAGCACCTCGATGACGCGTTCCTTGTCGATCGTCTTGGTCCACGCGCCGACCAGGAGAGTCGCGACCGCATTGCCCGAGAAGTTGGTGATCGCTCGCGCTTCCGACATGAAGCGGTCGATTCCGACGATGAGTCCGACGCCGTCGAGAAGCTCGGGGCGATGACTCTGCAGTCCACCGGCCAGCGTGGCCAGACCGGCGCCGCTGACTCCCGCAGCGCCCTTGGAGGCGATGATCATGAACACCAGCAGCGAGAGCTGTTCACCGAATGCGAGCGGCTGTCCCATGGCGTCGGCGATGAAGATCGAGGCCATCGTCAGGTAGATCGCGGTGCCGTCGAGGTTGAACGAGTAGCCGGTGGGAACGACGATGCCCACCGTGGTGCGCTCGACGCCTACGTGCTCCATCTTGGCGATCAGACGCGGCAGTGCCGATTCGGAGGACGACGTGGCGAAGATGAGCAGGTACTCACGGGCCAAGTACTTGACCAGCTTGAAGATGTTGAATCCGGTGACCGCGCGCAGCAGCGTTCCGAGAACACCGAAGACGAAGATCAGGCAGGTCAGGTAGAAGCCGATCATCAGGGTTCCGAGCTGGACGACGGCGTTCAAACCGGTCTGGCCGACGACGCTGGCGATGGCGCCGAAAGCACCGATCGGGGCGAGCCAGAGAATCATCGTCAGGATCTTGAACACGAGCTTCTGGATGTATCCGACGGCCTTGAGAATCGGCTCACCCGACTTGCCGAGCGACTGGATCGCGAAGCCGACCAGAAGGGCGACGAACAGAGTCTGCAGCACGCTGCCGGCGGTGAGGGAGGACAGCATCGACGTCGGAATGATGGACGCGATGAAGTCCCAGGTACCGCCCGCGCTGTGGGCCTGATCTGCAAGCTTGGCCACGGAGGCCGCGTTGGGCGTGATGTTCAGGCCGCTGCCCGGGTTGAGCAGGTTGCCGACGCCCAGGCCGATCGCGAGTGCGATGGTGGACATCCCGATGAAGTAGGCGAGTGCGAGGCCGCCGACCTTGCCGACCTTGGCCGCAGCTCGAACCGAGCCGATGCCGAGCACGATGGTGCAGAAGATGACCGGGCTGATCATCATCTTGATCAGGCTGACGAACAACGTGCCGAGTACACCGACGGACTTACCGAACTCGGGTGCGAGCCAACCGACGAGGATGCCGCCGATAACCGCGACAATGACGCTCATGTAGAGCCAATGCGTCTTGTCGCGCTTTGCCTTGGTGCCCTCGGGCTGTGGGGAACCGTCTACTGTCCCTGTTGCCGTGCTGCTCATGGGGTGTCCTTTGGATCGGATATCTGTGAAGTGATCGGGATCACTTCGAGTCGTGGAGAATTCTTGTTGCAAACAGGTGGGCCCGGAAGTTTGTGTTCATTACGTTCAGGAGGCGCTCGATGGTCGAACGAAAGACCGGCCGACGTATGAGCGTCGCCAGGCAGATCCTGCTCCTGCAATTGGCGTTGTTGGCGCTGGTCATCGGCGTGGGGGCCGCGCTCGCAGTTGTCGACGAACGCCGAGACAGCGACGACGCGATCCGCAGGCAGGTGAGCTCGATAGCGCAGACTCTCGCCCTGTCGGATTCGACGGCGGCCGCCCTGACGAGTCCGGACCCGACCGCGATTCTGCAACCACAGACCGAGAAGATCCGACAGGCAACCGGCGTCGATTTCATCGTGGTGATGGCGCCGGATCGCACTCGGTTCACCCACACGAGCCCGGAGCTGATCGGTCAACTGTTCAACGGAAACATTGACCGCGCACTCGCCGGCGTGACCTTCACGGAGACGTACGCCGGGTCGCTGGGGCCGTCGATCCGCGCAGTCACTCCTGTCTACGATTCCGGCGGAACCCTGGTCGGTCTGGTTTCTGCCGGTGTCACCCGCGAGCAGATCAGCAAGCAGTTCGCCCAAAGTGTTCCGGTCATCCTGTTCGTTGCCGGCGGCGGTCTTCTTGCCGCCCTCCTGAGTTCACTTCTGGTGAGCCGACGCATCAGGCGACAGACCCTGGGAATGGCTCCGGACGAACTGCGCACCATGTACGAGCACCACGACGCCGTACTGCACAGCATCGGTGAGGGTTTGGTGGTGATCGGGCAAGGCCGAAGCAAAGACGCGAGAGTGGACATCGTCAACGACGAAGCACGTCGCCTCCTCGATCTACCGGACGGGCCCGTGCCACTTTCATCCATCCCCGAGACCATGCGGGTCGACGACGCCTCTCCCGCGAAGGATCAAGTGCACCTCACCGACAAGCGTGTGCTGGTGGTCAACCAACACCCGGTTGAGTGGGAGGGCAACAGAATTGGCACCGTGCTGACAATTCGCGATCACACCGAACTTCAGAACGTACTCGGGGAATTGGATTCGGTACGTAGTTTTGCCGAGTCGCTTCGATCGCAAGCCCACGAGAGTGCAAATCGTCTGCACACGATCATCACGATGGTCGAGTTGGGGCGAAACGAGGACGCAGTGGCCTTCGCCACCAACGAATTGCGGGTGTCCCAACAGCTGATCGATCGTCTGATGAATGCGGTCCACGAGCCGGCGCTGGCCGCACTACTGCTCGGGAAAATGAGCGAAGCGACCGAACGCGGGGTCGACCTGACCATCACGGAAGACACCGCGCTCGGTCCGGTTCCTTCGCTCAATGCACGCGAGTTGGTCACGCTGGTCGGCAATCTCGTGGACAATGCTATTGACGCATCGCGCGCGAGCGAGTCTCCGTGGGTGGAAGTGACGGTAATGGAAGAGGATTCGATGATGGTTGTTGCCGTCGCCGACAGCGGCCCGGGAATGACACCCGAAGCACTCGAAAAGGCCAAGGGCCGTGGCTACTCCACAAAATCCGGCTCTCGCGGACTCGGTCTCGCACTGGTCTCTCAAGTTGTGAAACGGCACGGCGGCACGCTCACCAGCGAGCCGGCGATGGGCTCAATGCTGGTTGTCCGTATCCCGCTGCGCGAGGCGGAAGCACCGCGATGATCCGTGTACTGATAGTCGACGACGAACCGTTGATCGCCCAGGCGCACCGTTCGTACGTCGAGCGTGTGCCGGAATTCGTGGTCCACGGCGTGGTTCATTCCGGGAACGCCGCCGTGCGTGCAGTTACGGCGGCCAATGCCACCGACCAGCCCATCGACCTGGTCCTGCTCGACATCGGGTTGCCCGACGCCAGCGGTCTCGACGTGGCTTCCGCCCTCGGCGGGTTGCGGCCCAGTCCGGACATCATCGCGGTTACCTCGGCGCGCGATCTGGAGGTGGTCCGAAGCGCCGTGGCTCGCGGGATCGTCCTCTATCTTCTCAAGCCGTTCACTTTCGCAGCATTCCGCGACAAGCTCGAGCGCTACCTCGAATATCGTGCAGCACTTCCCGCTGGAGAGTCTGCGGTCAGTCAACACGACATCGACCGCGCGATGTCCGCACTACGAACGTCCGACGATCGCGCAGCGGCACCGAAAGGCTTTGCGTCTCAAACACTCGGACTCGTCGCAGCGTCTGTCCGGGATTCTGAAGGACCGGTGACCGCTGCAGAGGTGGCAGCATCGGTCGGCGTGTCCCGGGTGACGGCCTGGCGCTACCTGGAAAAGCTGGCAGACGACGGCATGCTCACCCGGGAGACCGAGTACGGGCGCGCTGGGCGCCCTCAGGTTCGTTACCGCAGAACCTGATTGACACAGAAGCTAGTTTGCGCCGACCGTGTCGAGAACCCAGGCGAACTCGAATGCGACCTCTTTCCACTTCTCGTACCGACCGCTGACACCGCCGTGTCCGGCGCTCATCTCGGTCTTGAGAAGTAGCGGAGCATCACCGGTCTTGGTGGCGCGCAGTTTTGCGACCCACTTGGCCGGCTCCACGTACAGAACACGGGTGTCATTGATGCTCGTGATCGCAAGAATGGCGGGATAGTCCTTGGCTTCCACGTTCTCGTACGGGCTGTACGAGCGCATGTAGTCGTAGACGTCCTTGTTGTGCAGCGGATCTCCCCATTCGTCCCACTCGATGACCGTCAACGGCAGCGACGGATCGAGAATCGACGTCAGCGGGTCGACAAACGGAACATTGGCGAGAATGCCGGCAAACAGTTCCGGGGCGAGGTTGGCGACAGCCCCCATCAGCAATCCACCCGCACTACCGCCGTCGGCAACCATCCGATCAGCGGCTGTGACACCGGTGTCGATCAAATGCTTTGCGCATGAGACAAAATCGGTGAAAGTGTTCTTCTTCGTGAGCGTCTTGCCGTTTTCGTACCAGTGACGACCCATCTCGCCGCCGCCGCGCACGTGTGCGACCACGAAGACGACGCCGCGATCGAGCAACGACAAGCGGGCAACCGAGAACGACGGGTCGATGCTCGCCTCGTAGGAACCGTAGCCGTACAACAGCAGCGGCGCGGGACCTTCCGGCGCACCTACGCGCCTCACGATCGAGAGCGGAATGCGGGTTCCGTCGTCGGCCACTGCCCAGTCGCGACGCTGCTCGTAATTACTCGCATCGAAGTCACCGAGAACAGGCTGCGACTTGCGCAGTGCCAGTTCACCACTGGCGACGTAGTAGTCGTACACCTGCCCGGGAGTGATGAACGACGTGAAGCCGAGTCGGATGGTGGGCTGCGCCCATTCCGGGTTGGACCCCATACCGATGCTGAAGAGTTCTTCGTCGAAGTCGATTTCGTGACGCTCGCCGTAGCCGTCATCCGTCAACGGCCACACGGCAACCCGAGTGAGCGCCTCGCGGCGGTAGCTCAGGACGAGGTGTCCGGCAAAAGCTTCGGCTTCTTCCAGACGAACGTCTGCGCTGTGCTCGATCAGCGTCGTCATGTTTGTCGGATCCGACACGGGAGCTTCCACCAACACGAAGTTCTCGGCCTTGACTCCGTCCACGACGTCGTTGTGGAGGATCAGGAAGCGGTCCTCTCCCCCGATCACCGCGTGTTCAGCGCCGTACTCGACGCCCTCGCGACGCGGGATGATGACGCGGAAGTCGCCTTCCGGGTTCGCCGATTCCAGCATCCAGCCTTCGCTGGTCACCTTGGAACCGACCCAGATCATCAGGTACTTCTCACTGCGGGTAGACCCCACCGAAACCCAGTACCGCTCGTCGGGCTCGTGGAACACCGAAACATCTTGACTCTGCGGCGTTCCCAGCTTGTGACGCCACACGGTGTCCGGACGCCAGGAATCGTCGACCGTCATGTAGAAGACGTGACTGTGGTCGATCGCCCAGGTGGCGCCAGGCGCGGTATCGGGAATCTCGTCGGCGAGCATCTCACCGGTCTCGAGGTTCTTGAACCGCAAGGTGTACCGCTCGTCGCCGACGATGTCCACCGAGTACGCAAGCAACGTGCCGTCCTCGCTGATGGAGAACGCGCCGAGCGAAAAGAACTCGTGCCCTTCGGCTTCGACGTTGCCGTCCATGAGGATCTGCTCGCCGGCCAGCTCGACGCCGGGCGTCAGGTTGGGCGGAGTCCAGTCGTCTTCACCGGCGATGGGGCACCGGCACTGGACGGTGTACGACTTGCCTTCCACGCTGCGCGAGTAGTACCACCACTTACCCATGCGAGTGGGCACCGACATGTCGGTTTCCTGCGTCCGCGACTTGATCTCCTGGAAGATCTTCTCGCGCAACGGCTCGAGCGCGGCCGTCTGCTCGTCGGTGTACGCGTTTTCGGCTTCGAGGTATGCGACTACCTCGGCGTTGTCCTTGTCCCGCAGCCACTCGTAGTCATCGACGAACGTGTGTCCGTGATGGGTACGTTCGGCGGGGACCTTTTTTGCGACCGGCGGGATCAGGCTCATGCGCTGGGACCGACCCAATCGTCGAAGGACAGACCGGAAATGCGCTCGTACGCCTCGATGTAGCGTGCCCGAGTCGCGTCGACGATCTCCTGCGGCAACGGCGGCGGTGTCGTGTCCGAGCTACGGTCCCAGCCGGATTCGGGGCTCGTGAGCCAGTCGCGCACGAACTGCTTGTCGAAACTGGGCTGCACCTTGCCCGCTTCGTAGCCTTCGAGAGGCCAGTAGCGCGACGAGTCGGGGGTGAGCACCTCGTCGGCGAGCACGAGGTTTCCACCGGAGTCGAGACCGAATTCGAGCTTGGTGTCGGCAAGGATGATTCCGCGATCGGCCGCGAAGTTGGAGGCGCGGGCATAAACGTCGAGAGTGTCCTCGCGAAGCTGCACTGCCAGCTTCTGGCCGACCTTCTCCACTACCTGATCGAAGCTGATGTTCTCGTCGTGATCCCCGAGAGCTGCCTTGGACGCCGGGGTGAAGATCGGGTCGGGCAGCCGCGACGCCTCGACGAGGCCCTCGGGCAACGCGACACCGCACACTGCGCCGGTGTTGTTGTAGTCGACCAGGCCGGAGCCGGTGAGGAAGCCACGAACGACGCATTCGACGGGAACCATGTCGAGGGAGCGCACCACGAGAGCGCGGCCGAGAACCTCTTCCGGGATGCGATCGTCGTCGGGCTCGCCGGCCAGGTGGTTGGTGCCACCGAGGACGTTGAAGAAGAACACGCTCATCGCGGTGAGCACGCGACCCTTGTCCGGGATCGGCGTGCTGAGCACGTGGTCGTAGGCCGAGATCCGATCACTCGCGACAAGCAGCAGATGCTCGTCGTCGATCGTGTAAAGGTCACGGACCTTGCCACCGGCCAGATGAGTGTAGGAATCAAGTGTAGGACGCACCCGGTCACCCTATCGGGCGTTCGCAGTTCGTACAGAACCCCGGTAGCCGGGACAGGTAAGCGTCCTCGCCGTTCGGAGAGCTGTCCGCCCTGCTCATCCGGATATGCAGGTGGCCCCTCGCCAGCAGGCGAGAGGCCACCGTCACAGTCGATGAACTACTGGTTTGCGGGCAGCTTCGACAGGCCCTCGTCGATCGAATCCAGCGTCAGAAGAGCCGTCTGATAGGTCGCGGCCAGCGAATGCTGGACCTGGACGACGTTGCCGGCCTTCACTGCGGGCAATTCCTTCCACAGCTCGGAATTGACCAGCTCCTGCAACTGCGGAGACATCGAGCCGTCGGCGTTGAGGCCGTAGACGATCACGTCGACATTTCCGAGATTTTCGCCGATCTTCTCGATGGATACCTGTTCGACGTGGATGTCGGCGGGGTCTGCGGGGGTGCCGGGGAACTGCAGTCCGAGTCCGTCGAAGAGATTGGTCGTGTACGAAGACGCGTACTCGCGTGAGAAGGTGCCGGCCTCGGGCTTGCAGACGTTGCACACGCCGCCGAAGGTCAGCGAGCCGAGCTTGTCCTTGTACTTCGCGGCCAGTTCGGCGGTTTTGGCGTCGTAGTCGTCCTTGAACTCGCCGTAGGTGTTGGAGACATTCGCGGCATCGGCGAACTGCTCGCCCAGCACTCGCCAATCAGCAGGAACCGTCGGTCCCAGGAAGACGACGGGAGCGGCCGCCTTGAGCTGCGCCATGTCCAGCTGGCTTTCGACACGAGCGGGAACACCCATGATGATCAGATCGGGCTCGGCAGCGACGATTCCCTCGTAGTTGAGCTGGGAGACGTTGCCGTCGGGCGCGACCTTCGGCAGAGCTTCGTAAGCGGCCTTGGTCTTGTCGTCCATGTTGCCGAGTTCACGGGTCCACTCACATACTGCTGCCAGGTTCGCTCCCGCCTGAATCAGCGGCAGAACTGCGTATCCGCAGGCCACGATCCGCTGCGGGTCGCTCGGGATCTCGATGGATCCGTTCTGTGCCTCGAAGACACGGGTCTGCGAGCTCGCGGCTGTCGTCGACGATTCGGACGACGCCTCCTCGGAGTTGCTGCAGCCGGCGACGCCGACCGCCAGCGCAGCTGCTGCGCCGATCACCACTGCGCGGCGAAACCACGACAGACCTTGAACCCGCATGTTGAACTCCATCTGAACGCACCGGACTGCTCCGGAATTGATTTGGTGAGGCTAACCAATATCAGGGCACTGGACCTTTACACAAACACAGGTCTCGAGGAATGAACTGCGCCTCCCGAGTCACTCACGCTCACAGCAGCACGCCTCCCACTGAGAGGGAGCAAAGCAAGATTCCTCTCGAATCGGACACGCGAACTCGCTACCTTGCCTTCGCGATACCTCATCGACCAGCCACTCTCTCCGCTCGACGAAGGGCTCACACATGTCCCGATCCACGCGCACGTGCTCGCTACGGTCTGCCGCGGCCATTGCGTTGACCAGCAGCTTTCTCATCACCGGTTTCGGCGCCTCGATCGCGCACGCCGAACCTGCCCCCTCGGCTCCACAGTTCGGCTCACTGGATTTCGGATCCAGCAACTTCGGCAGTGCCGAGCAAACCCCAGATGCTCCGCGGCTGACCGGGATCGACAATTTCCGCGACGTCGCAGGCACCGGCGCCGGATACTCGGGAACTCTCGGTCTGCCCGTGAACAAGGGAGTCTTCTACCGCGCGAACGCGATCACGCCCAAGGGCGATGACATGAGCATTCTCGAAAAGCTGGGACTGACAAAGGTTTACGATCTGCGCACGGAACCCGAGATCGCCAGCAAGCCGGATGTCCTGCCCGACGGGGTTGCGTACGAGAACATTCCGATCCTGTCCGGGAACATCGCCGAGATGGTCGCGAAGATCAAGTCCCCCGAGGACTCACGATCGATGATGCAGGACATGAACCGCGCCTTCGTCACCGGAGCGACGGAGCGAGCCGGGTTCGCACAGTTGCTCACGGGCCTCGCGGAAACCGAAGGCGCACAGGTCTTCCATTGCACTGCAGGTAAAGACCGCACCGGCTGGACGTCGTTTCTGCTGCTGAGCATCGCCGGTGTCGACCGCTCGGTGATCATGAACGACTACTTGCTGACCAACGAATACACAGCCGAAGGCATGAAGGCCACGCGCGCGGGCATCGCGGCGAGCCTGGGCGAACAGATGGCCGTCAACATGGAGCCCCTGTTGGGTGTCGAGGCAAGCTATCTCGATGCCGGCCTCGCCCAGTTGGACCAGACCTACGGGTCGGTCGATCGTTACCTGACCGAGGGCTTGGGTCTGAGTCCGGCGACCGTCATGACGCTCAAAGCCAAACTGCTGGGCTGAGCGACCCAGCTGCCCCGGGTTCGACGAGGGGTCGAACCCGGGGCACGTGGAATTTCTCTGCCCGTGCCGTGCCGGATGCGCCGCAGCGTCCCGTGCGTCAGCGCGATACGGCGATCACGTTGTTTCGGTACGCCCAGATGACGATCTGCACACGGGTGCGCACCTGCAGCTTCTTGCAGATGTTGCTGATGTGCGACTTCACCGTGCTCTGCTCGAGGCTGAGGGAATCTGCGATGTCGTTGTTTCCCAAGCCTTGTGACAGCAACTGCACCACATCCATTTCACGCGCGCTGAGACCGTGATCCGATCCGGAGCGCGCCGTGGACATCGGTGCCGGTTTGCGCCTCGCGAACTCCACGATCAGTCTCGACGTCAATCTCGGAGAGAGCACCGAACCACCCTCGGCCACGGTCAGCACTGCCGACGAGAGCTCCTCGGGATCGGCGTCTTTGAGCAGGAACCCTGCGGCGCCACTGTCGAGCGCCTCGAAAACGTACTCGTCGAGATCGAACGTGGTGATCACGACGACGCGGGTCGCCGGAAACTCGGCAAGGACCTCCCTGGTCGCGGTCAATCCGTCACCGTGAGGCATTCGGATATCCATCAGTACGACGTCCGGACGCAGTGCACGCACCTGCTCGTACGCCTCGACTCCCGTCTTGGCATGCCCGACGACGCGAATCTCGGGGTGACCGGAGAGAAACAGTTCGAACCCCTGCCGTACCACCTGCTGGTCGTCTGCAATAAGGACGTCGATCATGCGTTGATCCTCCCGTTCACCGGCACCAGTGCCTGCACAGCCCACTCACCTTCCGAATTCGGTCCGGCGTCCAGTTGACCACCCATGAGCGTCGCGCGTTCGCGCATTCCCACAATTCCGAGGTTTTGCCCGTCGGAGGACGGACGAGCATTCCCGAGCGTATTGATCACCCGGACTCTCACCGCACCGGCTTCTCGGCTCAGACATACCTTGGACTCGCTACCCGGCGCATGGCGAAGGACGTTCGACAACGCCTCCTGGACGATGCGGTAGCACGTCAACTGGACTCCGCTGTCCAGGTCGTCGAAGCGGCCGACCTTCTCGAGCGAGATCGACGAGATGGTGCGCCTGCAGTCGTCCACCAACTCGTCGATGTCGGAGACCATGGGCGTCGGGAAATCGGGGTCTTCCTCACCCAGACGAAGGATCCCCACGATCTGCCGCAAGCTGTTGAGGGCCCGCTGCCCCTGCTCGATGACGCCGCCCAGAAGGGCTTGCGCTTGTTCGGGATTGCTCGAGAAGAACTTGTCGGCGGCACGGGCCTGGATGATCATGCCGGTCATGTGGTGAGCCGCGACGTCGTGCAACTCACGTGCCATGTCCTGCCGTTCGGCGACAACGGCATTCGCGATCTTCCGTTCGCGGTCCCGGTGCAGATCCGCTACCGCCTGACTGTTCTCCACTGCTTGCTTTCGCAGACGCGCGACGATCTTTCCCATGGCGGCGACGACCAGAAAACTCGTGACGGTGTTTGCCGCCGGCTCGAGGAACAGGTGGGGCAACTCCCCCACCTGAACCTCTGCGACCGTCAGCCCGTCCCGCTCGGTGAGATACATCGCCAAGATCACGTCCATCGCCATTCCGAGGACCAGCAGTCCGACCAGGCGCATGCCGCTCACCCGGATGGACACTGCCATGATCGCGAACCAGAAAAGCGGCGTGGCCCCCAGCGATCGACTGCCGAGGAAGAGCATCAATCCGCCGGATCCTGCCAACGTCAGGAGGTAGTACGCGATCGGGTACCGCCGGCGCGCACACGCCACAACGGTCAACACCGTCAGGAAACCCATGATGCCGACGACGGTTCCCGGATCGCTCAGCACTCGATTGCTCGTCTCGGGTTCAGTCTTGAGACTGGCGAGACCGAACACCCACGGCACACTCAGCAGGCCGACGATCACGGCCGCCGTGGCCGGGTTGTTCAGGTTGAAACGTCCCCACCCTCGCGATGCCAGGGCTTGCCCCGAGACATTCTGACCAGCCGAGTCGAACATCCACTCCCCATTCCGCATCCGATGATTGACGTTCATGGTGGCATGCGCGCACCACTTGGTCCCACATTCGGCGAACGTGAAGGGAATGTTCGATTCTCGGCTACAACCAAAGGACTAGTTCGGGGTGAAAGGCCTAGTACTTATGTCCAGTACTTATGTCTCAGCTGAACTGCTCGACCAACCGGTTCACCATGTTGGTTGCGCTGTAGTAGTCGAGACGGAAGGTATCGAGCCCCACGGCATAGACATGGTGATCACGAATTGCCGGATGCTGCGCCAGCAGGGGAAGTGCCTCGACCGCTTTCACCGCACCGTCGTCGGCGCTGACCAAGATCAGGGTGTTGCCCGCGATACCGTCGTAGAGGTTCTCGGCCGAGACCTGAATGATGTCCTTGCGCTTACCCATGGATTCACTGCTCTTCGCAGACTCGGGAATGTCGGCGACCGTGAAACCCATCGCCGTGAGCAACTTCGCCTGCCCGGACTCGTGCGTCCAGATATTGGCGCCGCTGCCGTCCTCGTAGTAGACGAGCGCGGTGGTCGGCTGCGGGGGAAGTGTGACCTTGGCCTTCGCTGCCTCTACTGCGCTGTCGAATTTCGCGACCGTGGCCGCTGCGTTGTCTTCGAGACCTGTCGCTTCACCCAGCACGGCGGCCACTTCCTGCCAACTACTTCCGCCGTAGTCCACCACGATTGTCGGAGCGATGGCCGTGAACTGTTCGTACAGATCGACGACGGAGTCACCTCCGGTCGCCGAGACGACGATGAGGTCCGGGTTCTGGGCCAGAACGGATTCTGCGTTCGCTCCGCCCATCGGCAGCACTGCGAGTCCACGTTCTCGAGCTATGTCGCCCCACTGTGTGAACAACCCCTGCGCATCCGATACGTCGGTGTTCGGTCCCGTCGATGCGGTAGCCACCACCGGAGCGTCGATCGACAACAGCGTGCCCGTCAGCGTCACACTGGTCGAGACGATCCTCTCCGGCTTCGACGTGATCTCCACCGGCCCCTTCGGCGTTTCCACCGTGCGGGGCCAATTACCCTGCGATGCAGCCGAATCAGCACCGGAATCGGCATCCGCAGAACTACATCCGGCGAGAGCGAACCCTGCCACCAAGACTGCGGAGAGCACCTTCAAGGCGCGCGATTTTTTCATTGTGACGCCCACTGGCGGACCACTCCTCGAATTCAAAAGCCCATGAAATTAGGTTAGGCTGTGCTCATGCTAACTCAGGCGGTGACAGAATTGTCCGCTTCCCTCGCGGCCTCGCCCGACATCGACACCTTCTGGAACCGGATAGTGCAACAAGGCACGCCGATCATCGAAAGTGTTGATACACATACAGTTCGAGTAACTTTCCTCTGGCGACAGCCCGAGGAGACGGAAGTCGAGCGCGTCTACCTCGACGCAAACTCGTTGACCGACCATCACACGGAACAACTCAGCGTGATGCAACGGATCGGTGAGAGTCCGGTGTGGTTCTACGCCGCCGAAGTCTCGAACACCTGGCGCAGCAGTTACAGCATCATCCCGGCGCCGAAGTCCGTAGTCGACGAATTCGACTATCCGGGAGCAGGCAAGGAAGACACGACCCGCCGCACCCGCTGGTTGGGGTTGCTCGAACACCGAATTGCCGACCCACTCAATCCGCTTTCCGCAGGCGTGGACACAAGGCGTTCCGTCGCTGAGATGCCCTCGGCGCCGGTCCAGTTCGGTTGGGATGCTCCAGTTTTCAGGAAGTCGATACAGCTCACCTGGGCCAGTTCGACGTTGGACGTCGAGCGGCCGGTGTGGATCTACGAGACCGTGGACGACGGATTGACACCGCTCGAAGAACGGCCGCTCGTGATACTTCTCGACGGGCGCCACTGGGCCGAGGTCATGCCAGCAGGTGCCGCCTTCGATCGTGCAGTCCAGACCGGCAAACTGAAGTCCTGCGTTCTGCTGGCCATTGATTCCGTTGACAATCAACGTCGTTCGAAGGAATTGCCGTGCAACCGCGACTACTGGAGTGCAGTCGTCGACGAACTACTTCCGCAGGTGCGCGCCGTCGCACCCTTCTCGTCTGATCGAACGCGAACGGTGGTGTCAGGGCAGAGTTTCGGCGGCCTGGCCTCGATGTTCGCAGCACTCGAATTCCCCGAACACTTCGCGCTGGTCGCCAGCGGGTCCGGTTCATTCTGGTGGCCGACAGGCTTGAAGCGCGGCGAGGACGGTCCGCCGGGTGGAGACATCGCCGCACGCATCGAGCGCGATGGCGTGCCGGACGGTTTACGCGTTGTCCTCGAAGTAGGTAGGCACGAGTCCGACATGGTCGGGCACAGCGCAGCGGTCGCACAGGCGTTGGAAGCTGCCGGAGCGCAAGTGTCGTATCGGATCTTCGACGGCGGCCACGACTGGTTGTGCTGGCGCAGTGTCCTTCTGGACTCCGTTGTCGAACTGATCGGCAGTCCCTGAAACTGGCCGGTACCGCTAGTTCAGTGCACCGCGAATGACGGCAGCCGTGCTGTCGAGAACTGCCCGATTGGGCGTGCGAGGTAGTGCACGCAGGCCGAAGCCGTCGCCGCGATTTCGCGGAATGACGTGCAGATGAACATGGAAGACTTCCTGCCCCGCAACAGCTCCGTCGGAGAGATGCAGATTCACTCCGTCGACCGGGAGAGGTCCGGTACGCATCGCTGCGGCGATCTTCTGTGCGACGGCAAAGATCCTGGCACCGTCGTCGGAATCGAGCGTGGACAATCCACTGGCGTGGCGCTTCGGCACGACCAGGAGATGGCCGGATGTGAACGGCCGAATATCCATGAAGGCAAGGACATTCGCGTCGTCGTAGACGACGCTGGCCTCGGCCTCACCGGCGATGATGGAACAGAAGATGCAGTTCATGCTCTTCGACCCTGTGCGCCTTTTCGGTAGTGGTGACTACCGAAAAGGCGCACGGGGGCGTAGCCCTTACAGAATCGGCGACGGCGCATACGCCGCAGCTTCGGGGTTGGCGTCGACAAGCTTCTGCACCTCGGCGACAACGGCGTCGACCTGAGCAGACGCGGCGCCGACAAAGGCCGCCTTGTCGGCAAGAGCCTCGTCGAGTGCGGCGCGGTCGAGCGGCAAACGGTCGTCGGCGGCAAGGCGATCGAGCAGGTCGGGCTCCTTGCCTTCCTCACGCATCGCCAGCGCAACTGCGACGGCGTTCTCCTTGATCGCCTCGTGGGCGGTCTCGCGTCCGACGCCCGCGCGCACCGCTGCCATGAGAACGCGGGTCGTGGCGAGGAACGGCAGGTAGCGCGTCAGTTCCTTCTCGATGACGGCCGGGTACGCGCCCATCTCGATCAGCACGGTCAGGAAGGTCTCGAACATGCCGTCGATCGCGAAGAACGCATCCGGGAGAGCGACGCGGCGCACGACGGAGCAGAAGACGTCGCCTTCGTTCCACTGTGCACCCGCGAGCTCGGCTGCCATGGAGCCGTAGCCGCGCAGGATCACCTGAAGTCCGTTGACTCGCTCGCACGAGCGGGTGTTCATCTTGTGCGGCATCGCCGAGCTGCCGACCTGGCCGGGCTGGAAGCCTTCGGTGACCAGCTCATGGCCGGCCATCAGGCGGATCGTGTGTGCAAACGACGACGGGCCCGCGCCGACCTGGACGAGCGCGGAGATGACGTCGTGGTCGAGCGAACGCGGGTACACCTGGCCGACGCTGGTCAGTACGTGGGCGAATCCGAGGTGCTCCGCGACCTTCGCTTCGAGCTGCTCGAGCTTGGCCGCATCGCCGTCGAGGAGGTCGAGCATGTCCTGAGCGGTACCCATCGGGCCCTTGATCCCACGCAGCGGGTAGCGGTCGATCAGCTGACGCAGACGTGTCAGTGCAACGAGAAGCTCGTCGGCCGCGGAAGCGAAACGCTTGCCCAAGGTGGTGGCCTGAGCTGCGACGTTGTGCGAGCGGCCGGCCATCACGATGGACGAGTACTCGGCAGCGCGCTCACCCAGACGGGCGGCGACGGCGATGCCGTGGTTGTAGACGTGTTCGAGAGAACGCACGATCTGCAGCTGCTCGACGTTCTCGGTGAGGTCACGGCTGGTCATGCCCTTGTGGACCTGCTCGTGTCCGGCGAGTGCATTGAATTCCTCGATGCGTGCCTTCACGTCGTGGCGGGTGACCCGCTCGCGGTCCGCGATGGACGCCAGGTCGACGTTGTCGATGACGCGCTCGTAGTCGTCGATGGCGTCGGCCGGAATGTCGATGCCCAGCTCTGCCTGCGCACGCAACACCGCCACCCACAATTGACGCTCGAGCACGATCTTGTACTCGGGAGACCACAGAGCAACAAGCTCCGGGCTGGCGTATCGGTTGGCAAGGACATTCGGGATGCGGCTCACGAGGCCTCAGTCTAACGGTGGCCGAGCAGTGCTGTTACCCCCGAGCTAGAGCAGCTGTCGCCCCCGAGCTAGACCGGCGGCGCCATCACGTCGATCGATTCCAAGAGCATTCCTCTGGCCAACCCGCGTGGATCCGGGTCGTACTCCCCGAGCGCCGTGATCATCGCGCCGTCGACCATCGCGACAAGACGGCGCAATTGCCCCTCGGGAGCCGTTCGGCCCGAGCGTCGAAGCGCATCGGTCAACAGGTCGTCGAGCTGGGCGCGTAGGCGCAACTGCACGTCACGAAGCGCGGGATGACGGGCACACGCCACAAATCGTTCGTAGCGCGAGATCAATCGTTCGCGGCTCTCCGGCCGCTTCTCTTCGTCTCCGAGCAGCAGCTCGACCAAAAGTTCGACGGTTGATTCCGCGCCCCGCCGACGTTGGGTCACCGCAGCCACTCTGGCGCGCATCGCTTCCATGTCGGCGTTGCCGTTGAGCTCGACGGCACACGCGATCAGATCGTCGAGTGAGTCGAAGTAATAGGTCGTCGAAGCCAGAGGAAGGTCGGCCCTGGTTGCCACCGCTCGGTGACGAACGGCGTCGAACCCGCCCTCCAGCAAAAGTTCAGCAGCGGACGCCACCAGAGCTTGGCGACGTCGTTCACCCTTGGGCGTAGCTGCAGAAGACACCACGACATCGTGCCAGCAGAGGGCACCTCCGCATGGCGAAACAGCTCGAAGACCCTGCTGTTTGTTACCCGAGCCACTTCTCGAGGCGGGTCAGCGCCTCCTGAATGTCGGCTGTCGCGCCCGCGAACGAAAGTCTGACCATCCGGTTTCCGTGGACGGTGTCGAAATCGATTCCGGGTGCCAACGCGACCCCGGTATCTGTCAGCAACCGGGCACACCACGCGGTAGCGCCCTCGTCGCCACACAGATGGCCGATATCCGCGTAGACGTAGAACGCACCGTCGGCGGGAGCCAGCTCGGTGATGCCCAGTTTCGGCAACCCGGTCAACAGCAGTTCACGATTGACGGCGTACCGCTGAACGTGCCCGTCCAACTCGACCTTCGCCTCGTCCGAGAACGCCTCGATGGCGGCGTACTGAGAGATCGCGGGCGGACACACCGTCATGTTCGACGCGAGTCGCTGCAGCGGGCGCCGCAAGTACGTCGGCACCAACATCCACCCGAGCCGCCAACCCGTCATCGAGAAGTACTTGGACACCGAGCCGATCACAACGGATTCGCGTGAGGTCTCCCAGGCGCTCGACGTGTGCTGATCGCCGTATCCGATGCCGTGGTAGATCTCGTCCGAGATCAGGAGGGTGCCGTGCTGCTCGCACCACGTCGCCAACGCAGCGAGCTCCTCGGGCGAGATCACCGTGCCCGTCGGATTTGCCGGGCTGGCGACGATCAGACCGGCAGGCGGCGACGGCAAGGCCTCGAGCATGTCCACCGTCGGCTGGTATCGGGTTGCCGGCCCGCAGTCGAGTTCGACGACGTTGCAGCCGAGAGCGGCAAGGGTGTTGCGGTAGGCGGGATATCCGGGGCGAGCGACCACCACGGTGTCGCCCTCGTCGAACGCGGCCAGGAAAAGCAAGGTGAACGCCCCGGACGAACCTGTCGTCACCACCACGTCTTCGGCGTCGACGGCTATTCCCGATCGCTCGCTGTGGTAGCGCGCAATAGCTTCGCGTAGCGGCAGGATCCCGAAAGTCTCGGTATACCCGAGTAGTTCGGTGCCGAGGATCTCGCGCGTCGCACGTAGCACCGGTGCCGGCGCGGGGGTCGACGGTTGACCGGCAGCCAACGTCAGAACGTCACCGTGCGTCCGCTGACGTTCGGTCGCGGCCTTCCATACATCCATGACATGGAAGGTCTGGATATCTGATCGACGAGATTCTGAGCGCACACCCCGACGGTAGCCGAACCACACTTCCGTGAGAAACGACGACCATCCTTTGTGACGATCCGACAGATTCAGGTGCTCAGCATGAGTCGATTCAACGAGACCTGGGCCACGTCCCTCGCGCAGCATTGATCAACGACATCCTTCGATCAAAAGGTGCATCAGATGAAAGCTCGCTCAGTGCCCACCGCGGCTCTGGTCACGATCGGCGTTCTCACGGTTGCCTCGTGCGGAAGCACCTCTGATCCTGGCGGCGGGACCTCCGGGGACTACGCCAAGGACGGGAGTTTCACGACGATCGTGAACACCGACCCCGGCAACCTTCATCCCCTGATCACCAACCTGACTGCCACGCAGGCAATCAACAGCTATACCAACGACTCGTTGTTGGCCATCGACCCCAAAACCCGTGCAGCGGGCTCGTATCTGGCCGAAAAATGGAGCGAGAACGGAACTTCGCTGAACTTCACCCTCAAAAAAGGGATCACGTGTGAAGACGGCACGACGTTCACTGCCCAGACAGCCGCGAACAACATCAACTGGGTCGTCGACAAGACGAACGGCTCGCCGTGGCTGGGAGCGTCGGTACCCGAAACTGCAGTAGCAACCGCCGATGGCGACGAGCTCACGATCAAGACGGCGGAACCTGCGCCCTTCCTGCTCGAGCGCATCGGTGCTCTCAAACTGGCATGCCAGGCAGCACTCGACGACCCCGCCAGTGTTCGCAGCAGCAGCAACGGAACCGGCCTGTTCAAGATCACCGAAGTAGTGGCAAACGATCACGTGACGCTCGAACGCCGCGACGGATACAACTGGGGACCGAACGGCGAAACCACATCGGACACCCTCGGAGTACCCAAGGCCGTCACGATCAAGATCGTGACCGACGCGGCGACGACGGCGAACCTGGTCCTCACCGGAACGGTGAACGCAGCACCGGTGGCCGGTGCGGATATCGAACGTGTGGAAGCGTCCGGCCTGGAATCGATGACGTCGAACACCTTGAGCGGGCAGTTCATCTTCAACCACAATGCTGCTCTTCCCACCAAGGACGAAGCGGTGCGCAGCGCGCTCGTGCAGGCAATCGATCTCGACGACTACACGGACATCAACACCGGTGGCAAGGGTTCGCGCGCTACGGCATTGGCCGTTGTCGATCCGCGGGCATGTGACTACGACAGTGTCACCGGTGTAGTTCCGAAGTTCGACATGGCTGCGGCGAAGAAGACCCTCGCCGACGCCGGCTGGAAGCCCGGATCCGACGGCGTTCTGACCAAGGACGGTCAATCGCTGCAATTGACGGTCATCTTTGCCAACTACCGCGATACCACTTCTGCAGCAGCAGAATACGCGATGAAGCAGTGGCAGGAACTCGGCGCGAAGGTAGAGCTTCGCGGTGGTGACAACAATTTCATCATCTCCAATACGTTCGCGGCAAAGGACCTGACATCCTGGTCGATCTCGATCGGTCTGACCGTCCAGAGTGACACTCCCAGCATCTTCGTTCCGTACTTCTCCGGCCCGACCCCTCCGGCGGGCGTCAACTTCGCATCGATCGACAATCCCGAGTACACCGAACTGGCTGCGAAGGCATCTGTTCTGCCCGGCCAGGAATCCTGCTCGGTGTGGAAGGAAGCGGAACAGGCGCTGTTCACCTCTTCTGACGTCGTTCCGGTATCCACATCGCCGAACTTCATGTTCTTCAACGGTGCGACGTCCCTGTACGCGCCGATTGGTGGAACCCTGGCGGGCCCAGGCATCCGAGTTCTGAAATAAGCCGGAAGACAAAGCTTTACGTCTGCATCTATTTCTCCGATTCGAAGGATCTACATGACTGACCGTCCATTTGTTCTCGACGACCTCCACCGCGTGGTCACACCCACTGAAACCGCAATCTCGCCCGACGGCACCGTGGTCGTCTTCGTTCGCTCGGAAATTGTTGCCGGAAAGGCAACTACATCGCTCTGGGCAGTGTCCCGCGATTCCCAGGCTCGCCGCCTCACTGCGGGGCCCGCCGATTCGGCACCTCGGTTCTCTCCGGACGGAACCTCGATTGCCTTCCTCCGCAAGGTCGGCGACTCCGCGCAGCTGCACCTGATCCCGCTCGCCGGCGGCGAGGCCGAAACCCTCACCACAGCAGCATCACTCCCCCTCGGTGCCGGCGCACCGGTCTGGAGCCCGGACGGAAATGCCATTGCATTCGCCGCTGTGATCTCACGTTCGGACTCCACCGATCCGAATGCGCCCATCGTCACCGACCGACTCGGATACAAGGTGGACGGCGCCGGTTGGCTCGGCACCTTCCGTCGCCACCTGCACACCGTCGATCTGGAGACGAAGGCAGTACGACGCCTCACCGACGGTGATTGGAATGCGGACGTACCGTCCTGGTCGCCCGACGGCACGGCTCTTGCCTTCACCGCGAATCTCGAACCGGACAGCGATCTGAACCTCACGTTCAGCGCTTACCGAATCCTCGTCGACGATCTGTCAGTTCCGCCGCAGCGACTCGGTCACGCCACCGGGGTGCAGGGCTCCACACTGTGGCACCCGCAAGGAGATTCGGTCGTCGCCATCGGCACCCCCGAGGTCCGTGTCGGAACTGCCGACCTGATCCGTCTGTCCGTCCCCGGCCCAACTGAGACACCGGTCGACGTCACCCTCACAGCTCATCTCGATCGCAACGTGATGCCCGGCGCGCCCGGTTACCCCGGTGGCACACCGGCACTGTCGAATACTCGCGACGAAATCGTGTTCTGCCTCCGCGATCGCGGATGGACGCATCTGTATGCAGCCGACATCGAAACCGGAACCTCTCGCTCCCTCGTCGCCAATCCCAACGAGGTCGTCTCGGCGCTCTCCGTTGCCCGTGACGCCCGCGTCGCCTCCGTCATCGTCACCACACAGCAGTCCTTCGGCGAGGTCGCACTCGTCGATCTCGACAGCGGCGCTGTCACCACGCTGACAAAATTCACCGCAGAAGCACTCCCCGAGGTGACCCTGTTTGCCGCCGAGGAGCGCGAATTCACCATCTCCGACGGCCGTACCGTGCATGGCTGGTTGCTGTCCGCTCCCGAAACTGATGGCGCTGCACCCCTTCTGCTCGACATTCACGGCGGACCGCACAACGCGTGGACCGGCGTTGCCGATACCTATCACCCCGCCCACCAGGTTCTCGCAGCGCAGGGCTGGCGCATCCTGACCCTCAATCCACGTGGATCGGACGGGTACGGCGCAGACTTCATGTACGCCGTCAACGGCGCCTGGGGTACCTCGGACCAAGCCGACTTCCTCGAGCCGATCGACGCACTTGTCGCCGAGGGACTTGTCGACGGGGACCGCCTGGCGATCACCGGGTACAGCTACGGCGGATACAGCACCTGCCACCTCACCTCGCAGACCGATCGCTTTGCCGCGGCGGTGGCCGGTGGGCTGATCTGCGATTTCAACGCCATGGCCGGAGTCTGCGATTTCGGTCCGCACCTCGCGTCGCTCGCCACGGGCACCACTGTTCCCGAGAACTCCGCGGGGCTCCTGGCAGCCTCACCGCTCGCCGCCGTGAAGAACGTGGTGACTCCGACGCTGATCCTGCACGGAAAGTCGGACGAGCGGTGCCCGCTGGGTCAGGCCGAGGCCTGGTTCGCCGCACTTCGCCAGCTGCATGTACCCACCCGACTGGTGGCGTATCCCGGTGCAAGCCACGGTTTCCTCGTCAACGGCTCGATCTCGCACCGAATCGACTACAGCACACGGCTCATCGAGTGGGTCAAGCGATACACCTCCGCGAAGCTGCCCAAGACCGGCCTGGCCAACGCATCTGCCGGCGCCGACGCGTGGAAGCGCTCACTGGACGTACTGTGTGAGCGTTACGGCGTCACCGGTGCTCAATTCGGTATTCTCACACTCGATTCCAGCGGCAAGGAAATCACCCGTACGACGGTGGCTTCCGGCGTGATCAATGCAGACACCGGGGTCGAGGTATCCACCGACTCCCTGTTCCAGATCGGATCCATCACCAAGGTATGGACCGCGATGCTGGTCATGCAGCTGGTCGACGAAGGCTTGCTCGACCTGGACGCGACCGTCCGGTCGATCCTGCCCGACTTCGCACTGCAGGACGAGGAAACAGCCGCCCGCATCACGGTTCGCGCACTTCTGAACCATCGCAACGGAATCGACGGTGACCTCTTCATCGACAAGGGTCGCGGAGACGACGTCGTCGAACGCTACGTCGAGGGCCTGCGTGACTTCCGTCAGGTTCATCCACTCGAGGACGGCTTCGCGTACTCGAATTCCGCGTACGTCCTTGCAGCTCGTATCGTCGAGGTTCTTCGCGGCGGTATCTGGGACGACATCCTCAAGGAGCGGATCATCGATCCACTCGGCCTCGCGCACACACTCACGTTGACCGGAGATACTCCGAGATACTCTGTGGCAGCGGGCCATACAGGGAACTCCGTCGTGATGCCCGTCTGGCCGATCACGCGCTCGATGGGGCCGGCCGGCTGCATCACTGCCAGCATCGGAGATCTGCTCACGTTCGCGGAACTCGGCCTTCTCGAAGGTCAGAGCGTCGACGGTGTGCGGATCGTGTCGGAAAAATCAGCCGCCGCGATGCGTACACCCGAAATCGATATCAGCGAACTGTTCCCGGACAAGTCGGGCTGGGGTCTGGGTTGGTTCCACGAAACCTGGTCGGGCGAAGAAATTTTCGGCCACGACGGCAGCACCATCGGGCAGCACGCATATCTGCGCATCTTCCCCCGCCACAATGTCGCGATCGCGCTGCTGACCAGCGGCGGCAAAGCAGACGGCCTCTATCGTGATCTCTTCACCGAAGCCGCGGCCGCATTGGTCGGACTCGAACCTCCGCAAGCCCTCGCCCCGAACCCCGCGAGTGTGGAGTCGATTCCGGATTCGGTTCTGGGTAAGTACAGCTCGGGCGGAATAGCAATCGAGTTCCGTCGTGGAGAGTCCGCTGACGAGGCTGTGATCACCGTCATCGGTGACGTCATCCCGAATCCCGAGGAAGACGAAACAGCTCCGAAGAAGCCTGCAGCGGTGGCCACTCTCGTACCGTCGCAGATCCCGGGGACCTGGACCACCCGTCAACCCGGGGCTGCCGGTTGGACGACGGTACGGCCGCACCGCGACGGCGTGTACGTCGGATTCCGCTTCCTACCACGGGTTAACGCGTGACGACGACCGATACACATACGATGACGGAAACACCGAACGCCGAAACACAGAACGCCAGCGAACTCGAGGAATCAAAGATGCAAGAACAGCTTCAGGAACTCGTCGACCAGTGGAGGGTCGAGGCAAACATCCCCGGCGTCTCGGTCGGTATCGTGCACGGCGACAAGGACATCGTCGTCACCAGCGGCATCGAGAGCGTCGAAACCCAGCTCCCGGTCACCGACAAGACGATGTTCATGATCGGTTCCACCACAAAGGTTTTTGCTGCAACAGCCGCGATGGCACTCGTCGAGGACGGCCTACTCGATCTCGACACCCCACTGGTCGAGTACGTCCCCGAACTGATCCTCGCCGACGACGAAGCCACCCGCACAGTCACGATGCGTCATCTTCTGACGCACACCGGCGGATTCACCGGCGACGCCAGCCTCTCGGCAGGCTGGGGTGAAGACGCGCTGGGTCGATCGATTTCACGGCTGAAGGAACTACGACAGGAATTTCCCGTCGGAGAGGTCTTCTCCTACAGCAACTCCGGATTCGTTCTCGCCGGATACGTCGTAGCCAAGATCAGTGGACTGACCTTCGAAGAGCTGGTCAAGCAGCGCGTTCTGGACCCACTCGAGATGAAGAACTCGGCGTTCCTGCCCTGGGACGTGATGACCCACCGGTTTGCACTCGGCCACTACATCCGCGAGGGTGAGCCGTTCGTGTCCAACGAGACCGGACTGGACCGCGGTATGACGCCCTGCGGTGGAATGTGGTCCTCGGTGCGCGATCAGCTCGTCTGGGCACGCTACGCACTGTCGGGCGAACACCCGGGTGAGGGACAGCCGCTCGACGAGTCCACCCGGTTGCTGATGCAGAAGCCGCAACGTCCCGCCGCGATGATGTTCGAGGAAGTCGGCATCGGCTGGCTGCTGACTCGATACGGAACCACCCAGGTAGTGCGGCACGGCGGAAACGTCAGCAACCTCCAGGTCTCCGAGTTCTTGACCGTGCCTGAGAAGAACTTCGCCGTCACCGTGCTGACCAACGCACTCGGCGGCGGAATCGGCAAGAAGATCGTCGACTGGTGCATGGCCAACCTCGCAGAGTTGCCCGCGCCGGCATCTCTCGACGTGGTCGAGCCCGAACCCTCTGCCGTCGACGCCGTCCTGGGCAAGTACCAGGCCGGCAACCTGACCATGACCGTCGCCCCCGGTGACGAGGGAATCGGCGTCCGCATGGGCAGCGCGCAGGACCTCGGCGAATACGAGGACATCGTCTGGCCACCGGCGATCCCGATCGCCTTCGTCAACGATCTCGACTTCGCTGCTCGCGCCGACACCACGCGGACGCTGGGGCGCTTCGTCACCGATGACACCGGACGCGCCGTGATGCTCGAATTCGGCGGCCGAACCGCCAAGCGAGTGGCTTGATCCTCTAGACGGGTGACGCGGTCCGATTACGAGGCCGCGTCGCCCGTCTTTGTATACGCACAGCCGCGAAGGTACAGACTGGACGCCATGAACGTCATCGGCGAGTCGATTCTGCACCCGTCCCGGTGGAGCGTGCGCGCCCGGACGACCGTGGCATCTACCCTCGTGATCGCCTTCTGCTTGGTGATCGCCGGGCTTGCACTGGTTTTCGTACTGGCGAACTCCCTGCACCTGTCCGCACTGAACAGCTCCGAGGCCCGTGCCACACAGTTGGTCCAGCAACTCACCGGGAAGAGCCCAGCCGATCTCGACCCTTCGCTTCTGTCCACCGACAGCCAGATCGGAATCGTGCAGATCGTCGACGCCGATCACCGAATAGTCGCCCAATCGCCTGGAACTGACAGCGACCTACTGTCCGAACGCATTCTCGGCCCTGACGAATCGGACACCTATGGAAGGGTCAAGAAGTCCGACGACGAGGACTACTGGCTGATCGGACAAGGCGCTCAGACGCCGGCCGGACCGGTCACCGTCTTCGTCGGCGCCGACCGTGAACCGGTTGAAACCGTGGTGACCACCGTTGCCGTTCTGCTCGCCATCGCCGGGCCCCTGGTTCTTGGACTGGCCGCGTTTGCCACTTACCGCCTGGTGGGTTCGGCTCTCGCTCCCGTGGAACGCATCCGCGCTCGGGTTGCCTCGATTTCGAGTGGCCGTCAAGGTGAACGAGTGCCCGTCCCGTCCGGGAACGACGAGATAGCCCGACTGGCAACAACAATGAACGACATGCTGGCGCGCCTCGACGAAGGCGCACTTGCTCAACAACGATTCGTCAGCGACGCCTCCCACGAATTACGTAGTCCACTGTCCACGATCACGACGGCTCTCGAACTGGCACACCGACGCCCGGATCTCCTCGACGACGCACTGATCGAAGACGCGCTACTTCCCGAGGCGCGACGGATGCGGCAGTTGATCGAGGATCTGTTGATTCTCGCGCGCTCGGACGAAAGCGAACTCGAATCCATCGGTACCGTCGTCGACGTCGACCTCGACGACATTCTGTTCGCCGAGCAGAAGCGGATCGACGGTATCTCCGAGATCGCGGTCACCGCCACCGTTGCTCCGGTTCGCGTGTCCGGAGACCCGAGGGCGTTGGCGCGCATGGTGCGAAACCTGGTCGACAACGCAGTACGGCACGCCGAGACCCTCGTGCATCTCGAGTGTTCCGAAGCCGGCCACGAAGCCCATATCGTGATCGAGGACGACGGGCCCGGAATCCCTGCAGCAGAACGCGAACGAATCTTCGGACGCTTCGTCCGCCTAGACCAGCCGCGGTCGAGGCAGGGAGGTGGCTCCGGACTCGGACTCGCCATCGCGTCGGAAATCGTTGCGGCGCATCACGGAACCATTTCCGTCAGCGAGAGGGTAGGCGGTGGAAGTCGATTCGAGGTGACAATTCCGCTACCGACCGATTGAAGATCAGGCAGTGCCGACAAAGCGGTACCCGATGCCTCGAATGGTTTCGATGCTGTGGGTTCCGAACGGGAGGTCGACCTTCTTACGTAGGTAACCGATGTAGACCTCGACGATGTTCTCGTCACCTTCGTAGTTGGTGTCCCAGACCGAGCGAACGATCTCGGTCTTCGTGACCACAACTCCGTTGTTGCGCATCAGGAACTCGAGAACGCTGTACTCACGTGGCGTCAGCGTCAATTCGATTCCCGCTCTGATCACCTGATGTTTGGCGGGGTCGAGGGACAGGTCTCCCACGGTGAGTATCGATGGACGCTGGGGAGCGCCCCGCCGCACCAGTGCGCGAAGCCGCGCGAGGAATACTACAAACGAGAAGGGCTTGACCAGGTAGTCGTCGGCACCGAGATCGAAAGCATCAGCGAGGTCGTATTCGCCGTCCTTCGCCGAGAGCATGAGGATCGGCGTCCACACCTCCCGGGCGCGTAGGTCCCGCACGATGTCGTATCCGTGTTTGCCCGGCAACATGATGTCGAGAACGATCACGTCGAATTCGTCGCTGCAGGCAGTCGCGAATCCGTCGTCCCCGTTGAGTTCCACGGCGGTCACGAATCCCTCGGCTACCAATCCCCGCCGGATCGTCTCGGCCAGGCGTACTTCGTCTTCGACAACCAGTACTCGCACCACCGGCCCCGTTTCGTCGACACGCAGTTGTTCGGATGCACCCAGTAGAGCAGACGGTGGGCCCATGACCGAGTTACGTTCAGCGTTTCTTCAGCTTCTGATCGTCACACTGCATTCATGCCAGCAACTGTGTCGACCGTGCGAAACGTGGTCACCGAAGTCTTGACCGAGAGCACCACCGCAGAAATTGCGGTTGCCGCAATCGTGGTGGCAGCCGCGCTGTTCGCATTCGGTTCGATCTACCGGGCCTCCAGCGTTCGGTCAACAGCGCTCCGCGCGTCCGGGCTCGCCCTCGCCCTGGTGACGCTCTCGATCCAGGTATATCGAAACGGGTGGTTGACGAGCTTCGACGGGCCGGTGACCGACTGGATGGTCGATCATCGGAGCGGCGCCCTCAACCAGATCGCGGTCGCCGTCACAGATCTCGGTAGCCCGGTCGCCACCGCGCTGCTCGGGATCACCTGCGGAGTGCTCATATCGTGGCGAGCGCGTTCGGTTGTTCCGGGCTTGATCGTGATCGGAACCGTTGGCGGTGCGGCAGTCGCCAGTACGGTAATCAAAGCGCTCGTCGGTCGCGAACGTCCGCCGACCAACATCCAGGTTCTTCTCGAGACCGGCCACTCGTTCCCGTCCGGTCACGTCACCGGCACAGCAGCGCTGTTCGGCATTGCGGTTCTCGTTGTGAGCGTCGACCGAACACCGTCCGTCAAACGCCTTCTGATGCTGCTCGCCGTGACGGTCACCGTTGTCGTCGCGCTCACTCGCCTCTACTTGGGAGCTCACTGGCTCACCGACGTCGTTGCCGGAGCTGTTCTCGCAACGCTTGCCGTCACTGTGGGTGGCGCTGTCTTCCGGTTCGTCGGCACGCACAACCAGTCCGAATCAACTACTGCTGCAGTGCGCTCTGCAGAACCTTCAGCACTTCACGAGCCGCAGTCGGCCCGGTATTGAGGTAGAAGACGTCGTCGTCGACAGCAACGGCATGGTTGGCAATCACTCCACGTAACTGCGCCCACAACGGCGCGTTGGTCAACGTCGCCGGGTCCCCGCCTTGCACTCCGTAGAAGATCCAATCAGCGTCCGCCACGTTCAGCTCTTCCTCACTGATGTCTCGGGAGGTGTCGTCGAATTGCTGCGACTCCGGACGCGTCAGGCCGGCATCCTGGGCGATACTTCCGGTGAACGAAGGAATACCGAAGATGCGCAAGCGATTTCCGTTCTGGCGGGTGAACGACACTGTCGTCGGCGACGAAAGGGACGAACCCAAGGCCGCGGCGTCGGCGTTGAACGTATCCAGCAGTGCCGTCGCCTGCTGCGTCTTACCTACCCCGTCGGCAACCAGCAGGAAGTCCTGCTTCCAGTTGACGCCGGTCCCCTGCGTTGCCACGGTGGGCGCAATTGCCGAAAGCTGGTCGTACAGCGAATCAGCATCCTTCCCTGCAACATTCATCAAGATCAGGTCAGGATCGAGCTTGACGATCGCTTCGAAGTTCGGTGTGAAGCGCCCACCTGCGTCGACGACATCACCTAGCTGGGCGCGGAATTCGGGGTATGCGGCCAACAGGTACGGCGGCACCAGGTCCGCACCGTCACCACGAGTCGAAGCCGCAGGAACGACACCGAGAGATAAAAGCGCATCTGCTTGCCCGGTCGAAATGACGACAACCTTTTCGGGCTGCGATTCGATCGTGGTGTCCCCTTTGAAGTGTGAAACGGTACGAGGGAATTCGCCGTCCGACTTTCCGCTCCCCATTCCAGACGGGACTTCTCGCGGAGCGACAAACGCAGAGTCCGCCGGAGTCGACGCACTGATGTCAGTGTCTGTGGGCGAGGCGTCGCTCGAGCAGCCACTGAGAGCTGCCACCAATGTCAGTGCGCCGATCAGCATTACACTGCGTGACTTCTGTCCAAAATTCATGATCGTGTCCCGTACGTCGTGAAGCATGACAGCTTCATCTACCGTCATGGTTAGGTGACCCTACCCTTTGAAGAACTGTAAACTATATCTGTGTCAGATACAGTTTTGGGACGTGGATCACACGGGATCGATCGCTACTCTGATCGCGTGCCCACTGCGGAAGAAGCATCGAGATCACTCATCGCTGCGGCGTTCGAATTGCGTCGAGCGCTGCGTGAATACATGTATACGTCGGGTACCGACGCGACTTTGCCAGAGGCACAATCCGAGGTACTTCACGATGTCGCGCACCATCCCGGCACTCGCATCGGGGCCGTGGCCGATCGCCTCTCCAGACGCCCGAACACCGTCAGCACGCTGGTGCGCATCCTCTCCGACAAGGACCTGATCGAGCGGCGACCCGATCCCACAGACGGCCGGGTGAGCACGCTTTTCGTGAAGGACGAGCGAAGCGCGCGCCGGGACCGTCGGTCCGAACTACGCATCGGCGTCCTGGCCCAAGAACTGACAGCCCTCGACGAAGGTGACCTCGACACATTGACCACTGCCATCGGCATCCTCGACCGAGTCAATCGATCACTGCGAGTTCACGCACCGCGATGATGCCACTCAGGTGACTTTCCCACTCTTCTCGTAGACGTCGGCAAAACGCCTCATCTGCTCCGTGATGCCCGTCAGGCTGTACCCCGTACGCAGTTCTACCGAGGCAACCTGGCCCGAAACCACAGCCGGAAGCCTGGTGAACGTCGGCGAATTGAGCTCCGGCGCGTCAGACCACGTCGGCGGAATCAGGAGGAGATCGGCCGGAAAGACGCCCGGCTCTTCCCAACTCGCTGATGCCCAGAAACCGTCCTCGCTGTCCAGCTTCGCGAATTCGACGCCCATCGTTTCGAGAATACTTCCGAGCGGAGTCCATCCCGGCACCGCGTAGTCAAGGCTCGACTCCAACGGAATCGCGTATGCAACAGAGATATTCGTTCGCGATGTGGCCAATTCACGCACCCGGTCACCGAGCGCACTCAACTCTTCCCGTTTTGCCGCGTAGACCGGCGAGGTGTCGGTGCCGCCGATACCCTGAACCAACGAACTGAAGCTGTCCAACGCCGCTTGCGCCCCGTCGGTGATCTTGACACCTGCAATGGGAGCAACCTCTTCGACGCGAGCGATATCGTCGCCCCAGATGCTGCCGAAGTTTCCGCCGTTGTACGAACTCCAGATGTCGATGACCAGATCCGGGTCCACTGCCAGGAGTTTCTCGGCACTGATATCTGTGTCGGTCTCGCTGACATGGGCAATTCCACTGAAGTCGAATGCACTCAACGTTGATTCGTCCAGCCTGGAAAAGCCGATGATGCCGACCGGCACGACGCCGTATTCGAGTAGCACCGGCGCGGTGTCCGCCGTCGCCACAATGCGTTCGGGGATCTTGTCGAGCGAAATCTGCTGACCACGCGCATCGACATACGTCCACACATCACCGTCGGACTTCGCGTCGGTCGTCGAGGTGCCACATGCTGCCAGCACCGTCGAAAGTGCCACTGCCACAGCCATGAAGATGGCCCTGCTACCGCGTTTCGAACGCGGCGCAACAAAATCGATCACTTCTGCCCCATGCTGTCGAGCGGGTTTCGGGCGAACCCCGAACCCGGAAAGTAAAGTAAGCCTCGCCTACATGGCTAACGGTAGAGCGGATCAGGGGATGACGTAATCGCGGAGTTTTGTCAAAGAATGTCGAAATCGGATCAACGATCCGCGTTCTTTCGAAATGCCATCGGCGTGACACCGGTGGACTGTTTGAAAGCGGCGACGAAACTACTGGGCGTCGAGTATCCGATCTGCTCTGCCACGTCGGCGACCGCAACACCTTGGCCGAGTAGGGACATCGCCACGTTCATCCGAAGCAGTACTCGCCACTGACCGAAACTCACGCCGGTGTCCACCTTGAATCGACGAGCCAAAGTGCTGGTGCTGACGCCGATCTCGTTCGCCCAGTCTCCGAAACTGCGTGGGTCCTCCGGATGGGACAACAGGTCGCGTGCAATCCGCCCGACCGGGCCCGAATCGGGGATCTTCATCGCTCCGCGCTCGTCGCCGGGAACAACGAGGTCGAAGAACACTCGCTCGGCGCGGCGCCTCGCGTCGTCCGACATCTCGCGAGCACTCAGATGCAGAAACAACTCGTAGAGTAGCGGCGTGCCGTGTACCGCAACCGGGCGATCACCGAGCGAAGGCCCCTGCCCTACAGCGCAATACACCGTCAGGAACTGCGCACCCGCAGCAACGCGCACCGAGTGTCGATGCAGTGCCGGTATCCACAGCCCTCGTCCCGGCAACAATGTCCACATCTGGGCGCCCGAGCGAACAACCACGATGCCGGAACGCGGGAACAGAATCTCGTTCGATCGGTGCGCGTGGGTTTCCCATGTCACCGGTTGATCAGCACTCGACGCACCACCCCACAGAACCAAATCTTCGGGCTCGTCGTCTAATTCGTGTTCGGATACCACCAGCTCGTCGCTCGACGGCACGCCCCACCGGAGCCAATCACCGTCGACCTCGGATTTTGTCCGCCTCACGTCTACATCCCTGGATCGACCGTCGTCTGTCCAGGTGACTGTAACCGCTACCCACGCCGAGCAGGTGCGGCAGGAAGTTGATCCCACCGCACCTGGCCCCGAGTCGCCGCTCTAGTTCATGTCGTTGGCAATGATGTTCTCGATATTCCGTTCGGCCAGAGCGGTGATGGTGACAAACGGATTGACTCCGACATTGCCCGGAACGAGGGATCCGTCCATGACATACAGTCCCGGGTACTCCGGCAGACGACCGTAGCCGTCGGTCGCCTTGCCAAGCACACAACCGCCGAGGGGGTGGTACGTCAACTGGTCGCCCCACGTCTGCACCGGACCGAAGAGGTCGGTCCGGTAGATCGTGCCTTCCTTCTTGTTGATCTTGTCGAAGAGTTTCTTCGCCATGTCGATCGACGGCTGGTTCTGCGAGCGCTGCCAATTCAAACCGACTTTTCCTGTTGCCGAGTTGAATTGGAACTGAGCACGTTGCGGATTCTTGGCAATCGCCAAGTACAGGCTGACCCACAGTTCGGTACCGGCTGGGAAGGGCGCGATTTCCGCGAACACAGGAGCAGATGCGTCGGCCCAGTTGTCGATACCCATCACGGGGATCGCCGACTGCTTCGCGCCGGTGGCGTCCCACATGTGATTAGCGCGACCCACCATCACGTTGCCGTTGTGCCCCCATTCCTGCCCAACCGCACCCGGCAAATTCGCCAGCTGCCCTTGTGCTTTCATCGCGACCAGGAGCTTACTGGTACCGATACTGCCGGCCGCGAAGAAGACCTTGTCCGCCGTCACCGTCTTGGTGCCGACGGTGTTGCCCTGCTCGTTGATCTGGTTCATCACCACTTGATATCCACCACCGGTCGCGGCCGGCGCAACCGAGGTCACGACGTGCAGCGCCGAGATCGTGAGCTTGCCGGTGGCGGATGCCGCAGCGAGGTACGTCTTGTCCAGAGACTTCTTTCCCGCGTTGTTGCCGTAGATGACCTCACTCACCAGGGCAGACTTGGTGACCTGACCAGCAGCTTCCTGCTTCATGTAGTTGAAGTCGTAGACATTCGGCACGAATGTTGTTGTGTAACCGGATCTCTCAGCGGTCTTTCGCCCGGTTCGTGCGAACTTGTAATACTCGGTCGACTCGAACCAGGCCGGGTCGATGTTGTTGACTCCGAGCGCAGCGTTGGCCCGCGGGAAGTACGTCGAGTACATCTCGTTGGAATCGACCCCGGGCAGGATCTCTTCGAAGTAGTTGCGCTTGGGTGTGACGGCCATGCCGCCGTTGACCAGCGACCCGCCGCCGACCCCTCGGCCTTGGTAGACCTTGATCCCGCCGAAGTCCTCGGCGTCGAGAACGCCGACGTAGCGGCTGATGTTCTTGTCCACCGAGCCGCCGGAGAAGTGTGAAACCGGTTGAACTGTACGGTCTCTGAGCCAGAAGGAACGTCCGTCCGGTGAGAGCATCGGGCAGAAGACCTTGCCGTCGGACCCCGGTGTGGTCCACGACTTCCCCATCTCGACCATGTGTGTGTCGATGCCGGCCTGCGTCAGCCGAAGAGCCGCAACGGCTCCGCCGTACCCGCTGCCGATCACGAGCGCAGGGACACGGTCTCCGTCGCTCAATGCTCGCCTGGGCGCAGCGGCGGCCGTAGTCCACGAGGACGAGAGCGCAGCGGCGCCCACAGCTAATCCTGTTGCTGCCAAGAAGTTTCTACGCGAGAGCGTGGAATTGGTACGTGCGTGCCGTTCGTTGGATCCAGCGCGAATGCTCAAGTGTGCCCTTCTCTTTCCGTGACCCCCGCGCTGAGATATACCGGGAGAAACCGAACGAGAAGTCCATACTCGTGGGTAACTTCGAGGAACCGTTGATTTTCCATGAAAAGGGCCGATGAACAGAAAGTTCACCGGCCCTCCGAAAGAACGAGTCAGGGAAGAGAGATGCGCCCTTCGACGGCGCCGAGTCCGATGTCCGTGCGGAAATGACCGCCGGGAAGCTTGACGTCGGCGATCTTTGCGTAGGCGTCGTCACGCGCTTCGGTCAGATCCTTGCCCACTCCGACAACACTCAGCACACGCCCGCCGGCCGAGACGACGGCTCCGTCTTCACGCTTTTTGGTACCGGCATGCAGGACTCCGTCGGCGTCGGCTCCGGTGATCACGTCGCCGGTGCGGGGGGTCGCCGGGTAGTTCTCGGCAGCAATCACGACCGTGACAGCGGAACCGTCGCGCCACTGCAACGGACCGACCGAATCGAGTGTTCCAGTCGATGCCGCATTGAGTAGACCGCCCAGCGGCGTTTCGAGGAGAGCAAGCACGGCCTGAGTTTCGGGGTCACCGAATCGGCAGTTGAATTCGACGACGGCCGGGCCGTCGACACCGATCGCGAGACCCGCATAGAGAAGGCCGGAGAAACTGCTACCGCGTGCGACCAACTCGGCAGCGACGGGCTTGACGACGTCGTCGACGATCTGCGTGACCATCTCGTCGGGCAGCCACGGCAAGGGGGTGTACGCGCCCATGCCGCCGGTGTTGGGTCCGGAGTCTCCGTCGCCGACGCGCTTGTGGTCCTGAGCCGGGAGCAGTGGGATCACGGTTTCACCGTCGACGAGACAGAAGAGCGAAACTTCCGGACCGTCGAGGAAGGATTCGAGAAGAACCGGGTGCCCGGTCTCGAGCAGTTCAGCGGCATGATCGCGCGCGGCGAGACGATCCGTCGTGACGACTACGCCCTTGCCCGCGGCCAGCCCGTCATCCTTGACCACCCAGTTGGGACCGAAGCGGTCGAGTGCTTCGTCGAGCTTGGCCGGATTGTCGACGATCTCGCTGTGAGCGGTCTTGACGCCGGCGACAGCCATCACGTCCTTGGCGAAAGCCTTCGAACCCTCGATGCGGGCGGCGTCGGCCGAAGGCCCGAAGCAGGCGATACCTGCTGCGCGCACCGCGTCTGCGACGCCGAGGACCAGCGGAACCTCGGGTCCGATGACGACGAGGTCGGCTTCGACCTTCTGGGCCAGCGCGGTAACCGCGTCACCAGAGGCGACGTCGACGGGGTGCTGCTCGGCGATTTTTGCGATCCCGGCATTGCCAGGCGCGCAGATCAGGGCCGTGACACCTGGATCGCGAGCAAGAGAGAGAAGGAGGGCATGTTCACGGGCTCCGGAGCCGATTACTAGTACGCGCACGGGGAACAGACTACGGCCTGCGATAACAGCGCTCTCGGAGTGCCACTGACGGGGCCAAGGTCCCAGCGTTCGACCTTTGTGCGAAATATCCGTTTCGAGATGAGATCATATGAATACCTGAATAGGTGAACAGATGTTTTCGGACACCTGTCCACCAAGGAAAGGACACCCGTGAAACTCCATAAACCAGGCGTTCTGACGCTCACCGCAACCGCCGCAATCGGCGCACTTCTGATCACGTCGTGCAGTAGCCCGACTGGCACCGACTCCTCGGGCAACAACGACGGCCTGGTCTTGGCCGACGGCTACGAACTGGGCGGCTACAACCCGGTCGCAGTCTTCGGCGCTGCCGGTGAGGCCAAGATGTACGACGGTCTCGTCCGGCTCACTGGAGGCACCGGCATGCCGGGATTCGAGCCGTCTCTGGCCGCGGAGATGCCCACGGCCAACGCCGACGCGACAGTCTGGACGGTCAAACTCCGCGACGCGGTCACCTTCTCCGACGGATCGACCTTCGACGCCGCCGACGTGGTTGCCACGTACAAGGCGATCCTCGATCCAGCTTCCGCCTCCGAAGCGCGGTCGTCGTACGACATGATCAGCGACGTCGTGGCCGTCGACGACAGCACAGTCGAGTTCCGCCTCGCCTACTCGTATGCCCCACTGCTGACGAAGATGCTGATCGGCATGGTTCCGTCGGAGTCCCTCGCGACACCCGGACTTGCCGCCGAATCGCCGTTGAACACCGCACCGGTCGGTACGGGTCCGTACACACTCGTCGACCTCTCACCGGATCGAGCGGTCTTCGAGGCGAACGAGAACTACTGGGACGGTGCGCCGGAGATCAAGAAGCTCACTCTCCTCTATGTTCCTGACGACAACACCCGCGCCCAACGTATGGCGTCCGGCGAGATCGACGGAACCAATCTCCCTCCACTGCTTGCCAATACGTTCTCAGGCAAGGACAACATGTCCGTGACGGCCCATCAGTCAGCAGACTGGCGCGGGCTCTCACTCCCGACGAACAATCCCGTGGCAGGCGACAAAGCCGTGCGGATGGCGCTCAACCTCGCCGCCAATCGCCAGTCGATGATCGACAACGTCCTGGGCGGACACGGGCGCGTCGCCGCCACTCCGATCCCCGAGGTCTACGGCGATTCGTACAACCCGAACGCAACCTTCGCCTACGACCCGACCCAGGCCGAGCGAATACTCACCGAAGCGGGCTGGATCGAAGGTGCCGACGGAATCCGTTCGAAAGACGGTCAGCGGGCGCAGTTCACGATCATGTACAACTCCGTCGACACCGTTCGACGCGATCTCGCTCAGGCATTTGCCTCCGACGCTCTCGCTGTCGGCATCGAAGTGGACCTCGAAGCACTCTCCTGGGACCGCATAGACCCTCGCATCAACCAGGATTCGACGCTTCTCGGTGGCGGCGACGAACCTTTCGACCCCGACACACAGGCGTACGACGCGCTGAACTCGAAGTACATCGCGCCCGGGGTCGGCAGCATCTACGACAACGCCAGTGACTACTCCAATCCAGCAGTCGACGCAGGCTTGGAAGTAGGACGCCGCAGCCTGGATCAGGCAACGCGTGATGCCGCGTATCGCGACGTACAGCAGGCGTACGTCGAAGATCCCGGATTTGTCATCCTCGTGTTCCTCGACCATACGTACGTGTCGAAGGATTCCGACTGGCAGATGTCCGGACCGGTACTCGAACCACACTCACACGGTGTGACCTGGGGTCCGTGGTGGTCACTGCAGACGTGGGCCCGAGGGCAATGACAGCGGTCGACGTTCGGCCAGACGCGGGGCCGACACGGGGCCACCGTGACAACTCCCGCCGAAAGGCCATCCTCACGATGGTCGGTCGGCGGGTGTTGTTCATCGTGCCGGTCATCGCCGTGGTGTCCGCGGGACTCTTTGCAGCCGCCGCGATCTCACCGTTCGATCCACTGGTCGGCTACCTCGGCACGCGATACATGACGACAAGCGATGCGGACAAAGCGTTGATCGCCGACCAGATGGGTTTCGACAACCCCTGGTACAGCACGTACTGGAATTGGCTCCAGGGTGTGTTCACCGGTGATCTCGGGATCTCCAGATCGTTCAATCAGCCTGTTTCCCAAGTCATCTTCGAACGTCTGCCATGGACCTTGCTGCTGGTCGGGATCTCACTCCTCATCGCGATTCTCGCCTCGCTGACACTCGGTGTTCTCGCCGGAATCCGCAGTGGAGGATTCCTGGACAAGACCGTGTCCGGGCTGAGCGTCGTGGTCCAAGGACTTCCGCCGTTTGTCTTGTCGCTGGGTGCCATCGCGCTCTTCGCGCTGACTATCGGCTGGCTCCCGGTCGCCGGACTGACCGACGGGGGCGCCGATCCCACACCGGGACAGGTCATCCGGCACTTGGTCCTACCGGTGACGGTGCTCGCCATTTCGCAAATGCCGTGGCTCCTACTTGCCGTCCGAGAGTCCGTCGTGGGTTCGAAAAGTGAGGGATTTGTCGCCGGCGCGGTAGCACGCGGTATCCCGACGCCGACCATCACGAAGCGCCACATACTGCCCACATCACTGGCACCTTTCGTCAACATCGTCGGCGTGCGGTTGCCCGAGCTGATAGTCGGGGCAGTGCTGGTGGAAGAGGTGTTCAGTTGGCCGGGGATCGCCGGCGCCATCGTCTCGTCTGCGCGAGACCTAGACATGGCACTGCTCGCGTTCCTCACCGTCGGTACGACATTGACGGTCATGCTCGGCTCACTGCTTGCCGACGTGCTGGTTGCAGTGCTCGACCCGAGAGTAGGTACCGATGGCTGAACGACGCTTCAAGATCGCCCTCGGCGTGCTGATCCTCGTTGCGCTGTACGCGGCATTGGTCCCATGGTTGGCCGACGTCGACGACCGAGTCACAGACTTCTCGGCGGCTCGCCTGGCTCCGTCGTTCGATCACCCGTTCGGAACTGACTCGGCGGGCCGAGATCTATTCGTGCGCATAGCTGCAGGCATCAGAACCTCACTTCTGATCGCACTCGCCTGCGCGCTGCTCGCCACGGTGATCGGCGTCGCCGTCGGCACTACCGCCGGACTGGTCGGCGGCTGGGTGGACAGGTTCGTCATGCGCGGCACCGATGCCGTCAACGCACTCCCCCACCTGTTGCTCGGCATCGTCATCGTCGCGATGTTCCGTGGAAGCATTGCCGCCATCGTGCTTTCGATCGCACTGACCCACTGGACCCAAGTGGCCCGGATCATCCGCTCAGAGATCTTGAGTCTGCGCGAGCGTCCCTACATCGACGCCGCCATTCTCGCGGGAGCAAGTCGACGTCACGTGATCATGCGCCACCTCGTGCCGGCGACCGCGCCACAGGCCTTGATCGCAGTCGTTCTCCTGCTGCCCCATGCCGTCTGGCACGAATCAACATTGTCCTTCCTGGGTTTCGGTCTTCCCCCGCACAAACCCAGTCTCGGGACGCTCCTCGAAGAGGCACGCAGTTCTCTACTCCTCGGCGGTTGGTGGACGCTTGCATTCCCCGCCGCAGTCCTCGTGATCGCCACCGTCGCTGTTGCAGTTGCCGGTTCGGCCCTGCGGTCGATGCTCACGCCCCCTCGACCTTCGGAGCTACGACTGTGAAACGCGGCCTACGCATCAAATCCCTCACCGTCAGGATCCCTTTGCCCGGAGGATCCGTAGTCCACGCTGCGAGCGACATCGACCTCGACGTTCCAGCCGGCACGGTGACCGCACTTGTCGGGGAATCCGGGTGTGGCAAGTCGATCATCGCCACCTCGGTCATGAACATGTTGCCGCCGAATGCTTCTCGAACCGGAACGGTCACCGTCGGTACAGCGGACCTCGAGATCGACGTCTTCTCCGGCACCGCGTTCCGTGGGCGGCACGTGGCTCTCGTTCCACAATCCGCCGCAACACATCTCACCCCCGTCCGGACTGCGCGATCGCAGCTACAGGAGACGATCGACGCACTCGGCAGCGACCACACTTGCGACGCCTTGGCACTTCGCGTCGGACTCGAACCGTCGGCCCTGGACTGTTACCCGCACGAACTGTCGGGCGGCATGGCGCAACGCGTTGCCATTGCCGGTGCGCTGGCCGGGGATCCATCGGTGATCGTCGCAGACGAACCCACCGCCAACCTCGACCGCGAACTCACCGACCACGTCATGGGATTACTTCGAGAGTGCGCTGACTCCGGGGCGGCTGTCCTGCTCATCACCCATGACCTTGCATCACTCACCCGCAGCGATGTCGCGGATCGACTTGCCGTCATGTACGCATCACGCATCATGGAAACCGGTCCGGCGGCTCTGGTGTTCCACGATCCGCTTCACGACTACACCCGAGACCTGCTCGGCGCCTTGCCATCCCGAGGCTTGACTCCCATGCCCGGATCACCACCGCAACTCACCGATCTCCCCGACGACTGCGTCTACCACTTACGACGCCCGGAGTCGAAACAATCCGGTGGCCCGACCGAACTGGTCACACTGGGTGACCGCACGTACCGAACGCTGCGGAAGGTGGGCTGACATGAGTTTGCAAGCTCTGGGAATTACCAGCGGTTACCACCGGAACCGACCGGTGCTCGAGAACGTCTCGCTCGAAATTCCGCCGGGAAGGCTGATCGGCCTGACTGGGCCTTCTGGCACCGGAAAATCAACACTTGCAAGGATTCTCGCCTCGTTGGATGCACCGTGGTCAGGCGAGGTGCGAATCGACGGATCACCCGTCGTGGGTACCAAATTCTCGGTATCCGCGGCACTGCGCGGGACGGTGTCCATGCTGTTTCAGTCACCTCGCGCATCAACCGACCCTCGGCAGACGCTCGCCTCGATCATCGGTCAACCCGGCGATATTGCCGGTAGGACAATCGATGTGGTCGCACTGGCAGCAGAAGTGGGCCTCACTCCCGATCTCTTGTCCCGTAGACCCCACCAGGTGAGCGACGGCCAACTGCAGCGCGCCTGTCTAGCGAGATCGCTGGCGCAACAACCGAAATACCTCATCTGTGACGAGGCGACGGCGATGCTCGACGCCGCCACGACGGCCGCGCTCATTCGGTTGATCGAGAGTCGCGCCACCGAAACCGGCGTCGGCGTATTACTCATCAGCCATGATCGCGAATTGCTCGGCGCCTGCTGCGACGTGGTCCACGACCTCGACAGTATTAGCGCTTAGCCCCTGCGAAATCCACCCTTGACTCGAACGGATGTTCGAGTATAATTTGGGGAGGGGATCGGGGGATTCAATGAGTGTTCTGTTGTCGGATGTGGTGTCGGGTTCTGCGGTGGGGTTGCGCGGACGCCTGTGGCGGTTGACGGCTGCGGAGTTGCGTGCTGCTGCTATCGAGGCGAGTGCGGAGATTCTGCGTCTCGAGGCTGTTCGGGTGGCGGTGGTGGACGAGTTGTCGATGCGTCCCGATGATCAGGTGATCGCCAGCCGCGGGGTGGGGTGCTGGTTGGCGGCGAACACGATGCTGCAGGTTCGGGACGGAAAGAAGATCGCCGCGTTGGGTGCAGCTTTGCGGCCTTTTCCGGCGGTGGCTGCCCGGTTCGATGTCGGGGATTGCTCCTTCGATCATGCCGTGTTGATCGTGGCGTTCTGCGAATCACCACCGAAGGGCATGCCGGAGGAGGCGCTCCCTCGCTGTATCGATTTGTTGCTCGCTGCCGCTTCCGGAGTGGAGACGACGACCACGAAAGTGCGGAGCGTGATCGCGACCTTGGAGCGAATCTTCGAATCCGACGAGATTCCACCCGCGGAAGATGACGACCGGAACGAACTCCGCATCGCGTCGACGTTGAACGGTCGGGTGGTGGTGCGCGGAGATTTCGACGCTCTCACCGGGGAAATGTTGTTGTCGGCGTTGTCGAATCTGACGATGCCCACCCCGGCACCCGATGGAACCCCCGATGCCCGGTCGGCAGCGAAGCGGACCGCGGACGGGTTCACCGAACTGATCCGCCGCTACCTGGACTGCGCGAAGACCGGTACGGATGGTGGTCAGCGTCCGCACGTGAACGTGCACATCAACGCCCGCGATCTGGCGGAGCACCGGAACTGCGCCGCAACACCAACTGATGGTGGAGCGACTGTGTCGGATCTCGATGTCGGGCACATGCCCTGGCTCGGACCACTGTCCGTCTCGCAGACCAGACTCCTCGGCTGCGACTGTTTCCTCTCGACTGTCCTGCTCGACGGTCACGGGGCTCCGCTCGATGCGAAACCCGGGAAACGGTTTGTGTCCGCCGAACAGCGCGTGGCGTTGATCGCGAGAGACAAGGGCTGCGCCTTCCCGGGCTGCACATGCGTGCCCGCCTGGACGGATGCACACCACATTCGGCACTGGGCTAACGGCGGGCCGACGGTGATGAACAACCTTGTCCTGCTGTGCCGTTCGCATCACCGGTTGATGCACCGCAAAGCCGGGTTCGTCGGGAAATGGGTGATCCGGATCGGGGTCGACAACAAACCGTGGTTCATCCCGCCGCCCTCGATCGATCCGCAGCAGCACCCGCGGCCGGCGAACACCACCTTCAAAACCTGAGGACGAACCTCAGACATACAACTTCACGCCAGGTCCGCATCGGGGGAGCACCTCCGATGCGGACCTGGCGTGCGTTCATGTTGGTCAGCCCCCAACCGTCAAGTCGTAGAGGGTTACTCCGTCCACCGTTGTGGCGGTGAAGTTTTCGGTCACCCACGTCGAGATGGCGGTAGCGGTGCCTTCGGCGTTCATACCGCCACCCATCCCACCGCCGGCGATGAAGAAGTGAATCTTGCCCTCGGACACGTACTGCTGGAACTGCGCGAGCGTCGGGGACGGATCGCTCCCGTTGAACCCTCCGATAGCCATGACCGGTGACTGCGTCGCAAGCTGATAGCCCGAGGCGCTGTTGGACCCGATTGCCGCGGCTACCCACGTGAACTGGTCGGAGTTCTCTTCGAGTGTGGACACGACCGCGGCTCCCGGTGTACTGCCCTGAAGCAAACCACCGGCTGTGCCGCCGCCCATTGCACCCCGCGTTCCGTCGGTGGTCGATGTGGTGGTACCCGGAGCTGTTGCACCACCGGGCATCTGACCCATTCCGGCAGGGGGCGTTCCCGGCGTTCCGGTCCCTGCCCCGTCAGTCCGACGGTTCCCGCCGTCAGCCGTCCCGCCGAATCCGCCGAATCCTCCGCGGCCACCGCCCGGCCCGCCCATTCCACCTTCGACGCTCGGTCCGGCCGAAACTATGGAACCGGTATGCGGAGTGTTGATCGTGTCGATCGCGTACGCAGTCGGACCCGCCAGACCGGTGAAGATCGCCGCGAGGATCACTGCCACAGCCAATCGACCTCGCGTCACTGCAGGAATCAGCACTGCCACGGCAGTGACGATGCCGACGACCAGAATCGCCCAGCGAAGCCACGGTACGAACGAAGGCGAGCGTCCGAGCAGTACCCACGCCATCGCGACGGTTGCGGCCAACGACACTGCCAGAACGAGGCGAACCCAGAGGACGTCACGATGACGCCAAGCGAATACGGATCCTGAACCGATCAGTGCGGCGATCGCCGGCGCCAGCGCAACGGTGTAGTAAGCGTGGAAGATTCCCGCCATGAAACTGAAGGTCAATCCGGTCACCAACAGCCACAGTCCCCAGACGATGAATGACGCGCGCTGTGTGTCAGCGCGGGGAGCCCTGCCTCGCAGCACGATTCCAGCCACCAGAAGTATCAGTGCAGCAGGAATCAACCAGGCGATCTGTCCGCCCTGGGCAGATTCGAACAGTCGGGTAATGCCGGTACTCCCCCACATACCGCCACCGGCGCCACCACCTGGTGCCATGCCTCCCGCTGCCATACCGCCTGCGGCCTCGCCCATTCCGGGGAAGCCTCCCGCAGCAGCACCGGCCGCAGCATCACCAGCACCGCGCATTCCGCCGCCGCCGACGCTTCCGGTCTCGTTGCCGCTCAAGCGTCCGAGCCCGTTGTAGCCGAGTGTCAGTTCGAGAATCGAATTGTTCTGCGAACCACCGATCCACGGACGTGAGTCGGCCGGCCACAGTTCGACGATTGCCAACCACCATCCGGCGGAGACGATCAGTCCGCCCAGTGCCGCGAACAGTTGGAGTACGCGCTTACCCAGTTTCGGCGGTCCGGCGATCAGATAGGTGAGCGCCAGCGGTGGAACTACCAACATGACCTGTAATTGCTTTGTCAGGAAACCGAATCCGCAGAAGATACCGACCAACACCAGCCAGCGGGTGCGACCGTCCTGCACGGCGCGCATCATCGCCCACACTGCTGCGATCATCAGGAGCACCAGCAGGGCATCCGGGTTGTTGAACCGGAACATCAGCGCCGCTACGGGTGTGAGCGCAAGTACCAAGCCGGCGAGGAGGCCGGCGGCCGCACCGAAATACCGTCGAACCGTTCCCCACAACAGCGCAACCGATCCGACCCCGAGGAGTGCCTGCGGCACCAACATCGCCCAGGAATTGAGTCCGAAGATGCGAACCGACAGCGACATCAACCACAGGGACATCGGTGGCTTGTCGACGGTGATCGAGTTGGCAGCATCCGAGGAACCGAAGAAGAAGGCCTTCCACGACACCGAACCTGCTTGGACCGCAGCAGCATAGAACGAGTTGGCCCATCCGGACGCGCCCAGGCCCCAGATGTAGGCGACTCCGGTGCCCACCAACAACACTCCGAGCGCCCACGGTTCCCAGCGCACCTGACGCTGCGGTTCCGGCGCCGGCAGCGGCGCGGCGAGTGTCTCTGCAGTGGCGGTCATCGATTGGCTCCTACGGATTGTGCAGTGCGAAAAACCCAGCGCAGCGCGATGAATCGGCTCACTGTGGCAACAAGATTGGCAATGACGAGCACGGCAAGCTCCACGTGCTTGGACGCGTCGGGCGCCATGACGTCGAGAACGAACAACGATCCGCTGGTGAGCAGTAGACCGAACCCGAACACGAGCAGGCCCTGCATCTGGTGACGGGCGGATCCTTCCGACCCGCGGATCCCGAAGGTGAAGGCTCGATTGGCGGCGGTATTGAATACCGCGGTCACCAGCAATGCGACGGCGTTGGCCCACTGCGCCCCCATTACCGAGTGCAGTGCGAGGTAGAGCAGTGCGTACGCGAGTGTCGAAATGACTCCCACCACGGCAAAGCGCGAGAGCTGCCCGACCATTCCTCGAGGGACTCCGGGAACCAGTGGTTCACGTCCGAAACTCGCCCTGAGCTCAGCCAAGGGAAGGGAACCGGTCGACAGTGCTCGCCCGACTCGGACCACACCTTTGAGGTCGGCAACTGCGGTGGCAATGATGTCAACCCGACTGTCCGGATCGTCCACCCAGTCGACGGGGACCTCGTGAATCCGCATGCCCGCTCGCTCGGCCAGCACAAGCAATTCGGTGTCGAAGAACCACCCGGTGTCCTCCACCAGCGGAAGTAGTTGCCGCGCAACATCGACTCGCATGGCTTTGAATCCGCACTGAGCGTCGGAGAAGCGAGCATGCAGTGCGCTTCGGAGGATGAGGTTGTAGCTACGTGAGATGAACTCACGCTTGGGGCCGCGTACCACGCGCGACGAACGTGCCAACCGGGAACCGATGGCGATGTCCGAGTGGCCGGAGAGCAGCGGAGCAATCAACGGCATCAGGGCATTGAGATCGGTGGAGAGGTCGACGTCCATGTACGCGACCACGTCGGCATCGGAGTCGCTCCACACCTGCCGCAGTGCTCGACCACGGCCCTTCGCATCCAGGTGGACGACCCGGACGTCGTCGAATTCTTCGGCGAGGGAACGCGCGAGCGCCAACGTGCCGTCGACACTGGCGTTGTCCGCGATGGTAATTCGTGCAGAGAATGGCACCTGTGTGCGTAAATGCCGGCGCAGGCGCCGCACGCACGTCTCGAGGCCGGCCTCTTCGTTGTATACCGGGACGACCACGTCCAGCACTACAGTCGTCGCGGAAAGCTCCCCTGCGTCCGTGCTGCCCGCGGTCTGCATGGCTTCTGTCGTCATGCGTCCTAGATTTGTCGGGCCGGCTCCGACGAACCTGCGTCCAGCCTGGGAGTTTCCTGGCAACCGGACGCGGGCTAATCTCGGGGTATGCCTTCAGTCTTCAGCGCCATCATCAACGGAGATCTACCAGGACGTTTCGTGTGGGAGGACGACGACGTTGTCGCGTTCCTGACCATCGCGCCGGTAACGCAGGGCCACGTACTCGTGGTACCGCGAGCCGAGGTCGATCAGTGGCAGGACGTGGATCCTGAACTCTTCGCCAAGGTCACCGCGGTTGCCCGCACCCTGGGTCAGGCTGTGCGGAAGGCGTTCGACGCGCCTCGGGCGGGTCTCCTCGTCGCAGGTCTGGAAGTTCCGCATCTTCACGTTCACGTCTTCCCCGCATACGACATGGGGAACTTCGACATCAGTGGCGCCGATACTTCGCCGTCACCCGAATCTCTCGACGAGGCGCAGACCAAACTCAAGTCGGCGCTACGCGACCTCGGCTTCGAGGCAACTGTCTCGACTCGTTGATCGCGTACCTTCGACCGAATTTCGCTGGCCGATAGCTGGACTCCCCGCCGCAGCCTCCAACGGAGGTTGCGGCGGTCGCATCTGTCGCTCCTACCGACCGTGACCTGCGATTGCACACCGAACAGTCCGTTTCGCGCTGTCGCGCGAGCACGAGATTCGCTGCTACCGTGGGGCGCTGGTCCGGGACCTAGGGCCCTAAAACTGGTTCACGTGTTAACAGTCGGAGGACAAGGGAGCAATGCAGGAACGTGCCAAGATCAGTCGCCGACAGATTCTTCAAGGCGCTGCTGATCGGTTCGAAGTCACGGGGTACGGCAGCACGAGCATGAATGACATCGTGTCCGCGGCGCAGATGACCAAGGGCGCGGTCTATTTCCACTTCTCGTCCAAAGACGAATTGGCTCAGGCGGTCATCGAAGAACAGCACCAGATGTCGATCACTGCCTTCACCGCAGTTGCAGCCACGGGCGCACCGGCACTGGAGCAGCTCGTCATGGTGTGCCACGAGATGGGCCGCCAACTCGTCGCGGACCCGATTGTTCGTGCGGGAGTCCGACTTACCCTCGAATTGGCCTCTGCCGACGGTTCGCAAGGCCCGTACGTCGTGTGGATCCGCGAGCTTCGAAAACTGGCCGAGGCCGCGAAGCTCGAAGGCGACATCCGCGACGACGTGGAGCCGGAATCGGTGGGTCGCGTGGCGATCTCGGCATTCACCGGCGTTCAACTGGTTTCGAACGTGCTCACCAGACGAAGCGATTTGAACGACCGTATCGACGAATTGTTCACCATCCTGTTGGCAGGCGTGGTCTCGGACAAGCGTCGGACCGACGTCGCCGAACTGGTCGGACGTCGCCTCGAAAATTATGCGTCCTGACCCCCGCAAACACCCTGACCCCCGGAACACCCTGACAATCGGTTGATTCGGCGTATCAGCACCGAACCGTGCGCCAACCTTCGTCGATTCGTACAAGACCCCCCGGCGTCGACTCACTATCGTCAGATCCACGAATAACCCAGATATACGGATACCGACGAAAGGGCTTCTCGAATGACCGAAACCGCCACGTACGTTGAGAGCGCACAGCAGGAGATCGCTGCTGTACTCGCCGAAGCGAAGACCGATGCGTTCGTCCACGCACGCGACATCGATTCCGGCGAAGAGTTCGGCTACGGCGCTGACGAAGGTGTCATCCTCGCCTCCGTTTTCAAGATTCCTGTTGTACTCCAGTACGCCCGTGAAGTTGCGGCCGGCACCCTTGATCCGACCGAGCACGCCACGGTGACCGCCGAGTTCCGCTCCGGCGGCATCGGTATCGGCGGCTGCGCCGACGACGTCACCGCAAGCTGGCGAGATCTCGCTCTGCTCATGATGAGCTTCAGCGACAACGCCGCCACCGACTTCTTGTACGAACGCCTCGGACTCGACAACATCGTCGCAACGCTGCGCGGGCTCGGTTTGGAGAAGACCAACTTGGTCCGTGACTGCCGTGGTCTGTTCAAATCGGTCTACGACGACCTCGGTGTCGACAAGGGCACCTTGCTGGAAATGCCGCCCATCGAAATTCTTCGGACAATTTCCGTCATGGATCCGGCCCGCTCCAACTCCAGCGCTCCTCGTGAGATCACAATGTTGCTGGCTGCAATCTGGAGGGACGAAGCCGGCCCCGCATCGGCCTGTGAAGAAGTCCGAACCATCATGAGCAAGCAGGTCTGGCCGCACCGCCTTTCGTCCGGGTTCCCCGACGAGGTCACTGTCGCCGCCAAGACCGGAACGCTGGGATTGGTACGAAACGAAGCCGGCGTCGTGGCGTACCCGGACGGCAAGCGTTACGCCGTCGGTGTCTTCACCAAATCCCACGAGCTCACCCACCGCGCCCCGAAGATCGACGCCTCCATCGGAACCGTCGGCCGCATCGCTGTCGAAGCACTTCGCAACAACAGCTGATCTGAACCCACTGACAAAGAATGCGGGTCACGCTGAGAAATCAGTGCGACCCGCATTTTTCGGATTTCGAGCTAGCGTGGACCGCGCAGACGAAGATGCACCATCAACCGGAAGCGGACGTTGGGATCGTCCAGGTCCAACGCGGCCATACCCTTCAACTTGCTGAGACGATACCGAAAGGTGTTGGGGTGTACGTGCAATGACGCCGCGGCGTCACCGACGTCACCGAAGGCGTTGAGCCACGCATCGAGGGTGTCGACGAACGAGGTCGCATGAGCTGCGTCGTGGCTGGCGATCGCCTCGATGGGGCCGAGGTCCGAGAACCCTTCGGCTGCAGCTTCCGACGCGATCTCCAACAGGATGGCATCGACGTGGACGCTACTGAAGGTGGCGACGCTGCCCGACGCTCGTCCCGCCAACAACACTTCGAGGGCATGTTCGGCGTCGCGCTTCGATCGGCTCAGCTGCGCCGGTCTGGTCACGACCCGGCCGATCCCGATGATCGTGTCGCCGGACGCTCCGGTTCGGTCCAGGAAGTCCGAGGCCACACGGAACGCCTGTAGCTCGGCTTCTGCCGGGGAATGCCCTCGCACCGACAGCACCGCGTAGCCGGTTCCGTTGACCAGAGCCGCAGCCGACTGCGAATGGACCGCGCCCAGGTGCATGGCCAGAGCGTCGGTCAGCCGCACCACATGGGCTGCGTCGTCCGGCTTCGACGATCCTTCGAAAGACCTGCGGCCCAATGCCATCACGAGTGCGGGACCGGTCCCGAGGCCGAGGCGATTCATCGCGTCGACCGCACCGGATCCACCGTCGAGAAGGGTTGCGATCAGGTCTGCGCGCAGTCGACGCTCGGCGTCGGCGCCGCCGCGCAACCGCAACATCTGCAGTGCAATCAACCCGGCCGAATCGCGCAGTGCACGCATCCGGTCCTCGGACATCGGCTCACCGGTTGCCACCCACATGGAGCCGAGGAACTCGTCGCCGGCTCTGATGGACACGGCGATACGACCCATTTTTGTGCCGAGGGTCTCGGCCGAAACCCACACCGGATCATCGCTGCGATAGAGCCGGTCGAAGACTCCCGCTTCTTCGAGCACTCGAATGTACTGGTCAGGAACTTGGCGCTCCAGAACGGTCGCGATACGTGGACCGTCACCTTCTTCCTGACGTCCGGAGAAAGCGATGACCCGTGAGCTTCGGTCCTCGATCGTGATCGGCGCATCCAGAAGTGCGCTGACGGCGTTGGCGAAAGCGAACAGATCGCCGGCCGGTCCACCTCCGCGCGAGTGGATGTGCCCGACTTCGTTCCGTGCCGAGAGCACCGAATGAAGCAGGCTTGTGAGCTGAACCCACGAAACTCCACGCGCCAAGGTCAATACGACAACGCCGGAGGAGATGATGGATTCACGGTCGGCATCGCTGACCTCGGTGGTCACTCGCGCGACCACCACGCGTACTCCGCGCTCGGCCAGGCCGGCCACGGACTCCGCGATACGTTCGCCTCCGGTAATGCCGACGAGCAGCACCATCGAGTCCGGCGTCGAGGGTGAGTCGTCGTCGGGGTCGTGAATGACCACCGAGGCGATCTCCTGGACCGCCTCCGGGTCGCCGACAACCGGATTCAGCACCGTAGTTCCCACGTCTTCGAGAAGCCGCACCAAACTGATGCGAGGTCGTACGGTGCCCACGTCTATCACTCCTTCGTCCTGTGAACGAAGTGTGTCATAGTGATTCGTCAAAGCCGATCCATGCCGATCCATTCGACCGACGTGGTGATTGCTTCGAGCAGGTCAGGGATCGGTTCGACGCCGATGCCCGGCCCTTCCGGAACCTTCACGTAACCGCTGTCGAGTACGAACGGCTCGGTGATGTCTTCGGCGAAGTACCGGTCGGAAGCCGACGTATCGCCTGGTAGGACAAATCCGGGGAGCGCGGCAAGGGCGACGTTGGCAGCCCTGCCGATTCCGGTCTCGAGCATTCCGCCGCACCACACGGCAATTCCGTTGGCCTTGCAGACGTCGTGGATACGACGCGATTCCAGATAACCGCCCACACGTCCCGGTTTGATGTTCACCACGCTGCACGCACCGATTGCCAGAGCGTCGGCAGTGACCTTCGCGGAGGTGATCGACTCGTCGAGGCAGACCGGCGTCCGCATCATCTCGGCCAGCCTGGCGTGGCCACGCAGTTCCTCTTCGGGAAGCGGCTGCTCGATCAGCAGGAGGTCGAAGTCGTCGAGCCGCTGGAGATGGCGCGCGTCAGCCAGGGTGTACGCCGTGTTCGCGTCGACCTGGAGGAGTACGTCGTCGCCGAACCTCTCGCGGACTGCGCGAACCGGCTCGATGTCCCAGCCCGGTTCGATCTTCAGTTTGATGCGCAGGTATCCGGCGTCGAGGAACCCGCCTACCTCTTCGAGCAGTTCGTCGATCGAATTCTTGATACCCACCGAAACACCCGCGGGTACGCGATCGACTACTGCACCCAGGTACGAAGACATGCTCGTCCCGGCGGCCCGTAACTCGGCGTCGAGAAATGCGGTTTCCAGTGCCGCTTTGGCCATGGGGTGTCCGGCGAACTGTTCCATCGCCGCGCTCAGGGCATGCACGTCGGGATCGGTGAGTTCGCCCAGAGACGGAATCAGGAACTTACGAAGGACTTCGGCGGCGCCGTCCGTGTATTCGGAGCAGTAGCGAGGCTCGGACATCGCAACGCACTCGCCCCAGCCCGCCGACTCCGAGGTGACCACCTTGACGAACAACACGTCCTTGGTGGTCTCCGTGCCGAACGAGGTTCGGAACGGCGCCTTCAACGGCATTGCTGCCCGGCGTAATTCAACTCCGTCGATCTTCACGATGTAACCTCCGCTGTTGTCCTGCCTGCCTGTGTTCCCGGCGCACGGTCCAGTACATATTTTCCGGTCCTGGTGACTGCGAGAACCACTCCGTTCTCGGCGAGCACACCCCCGAGAGTCTCGCGGACTGCCAGGCGCCAGTCGTTCGCTGCCGCCGGGTCCGACTTACGCAGTGTGTACACGTCATTCGGTGTAGCCACCGTGACGAAACGATTCTTGGTCGACTTCAACACGGGCAGGCCGGCTTCGGAGATCGACAACAGTTCGCTCGCTCCCAACGACTCGGGAGTCGGGACCTCTCCCGAACCGGCGACGACGTCGGAAACCTTGCTGCTACCGATTTCCCAGTCGATCAGCAATCGGTCGCTGTCTGCGCCGCCGTTGAGACTGTCGTTCATCGGCGCGTAGAAACGCGGCAGATACTGGATCGGGAACGCACCGAGTTTCGAGACGTTGAAGTAGGCATTGCGAGCGACGAGCGGGTCGAAAGTCCACCGCACGTGGAGAATTCCTCGTTCCAGTGCCCACGCTCGCTGGAACAGTTTCAACGCGAGGCCGATGTGCCCGTTCTGCACGTTCGGCAGGATCCCCGTGATGTGTGAATGCAACGAACGATGTTGCGGTTCCTCGAAGAATGCAACCGAGCCGCCGATCAGATCTCCGCCACGAAAAGCGCCGGCGACGTAGTTACCGGAGTGCGCGAGCGCTTTCATCATGTCCCGATGGACGGGAGGGTTACCGCTCTCCGGCTGCCATACCTTCTCGAACAGACCGAATACCTGTTCCAACTCGGCATGCCCGGCGACGGTTTCGATAGTCACACATGCAAGCAGGGCGGCTTGCTCGGCCTGGCTGATTGCTTGCCGCATCCGTGAAGGCGATACACCTCCGAATGGTTGAACGGTCTTGCGTTGGACATTGTTCGGCGACGTCATCGTCACAGTCCTCCCTCCAGGATTCGAGTCACCAGACCGGCCAACAAGGTGGCGCGCGGGATCATCTGATCTATCTCTACGTGTTCTGTCGCTGCGTGGGCACCACCGCCGACGGCACCGAGGCCGTCCAACGTGGGAGTTCCGACTGCGGCAGTGAAATTTCCGTCCGACGCACCGCCGACTGCGCAGTCGCGAAGCATTCCCAACCCGCTCTCACTGCTGACCTGGTGAGCGAGAAAGTACAGCTTCTCCGAAGACACTGATTCCAGTGGTCCGCGGTTGGGTCCTCCGGACACCGAGATTCGGCTTTCGGCCAGCGCCGGTGTCAGCGCACGGATCGAACGGTCGATGCGTTCCTGTTCCTTCGCGGACCACATGCGAACGTCACACCACAGTTGCGCTTGCGCTGCAACGGTATTGGTCGTGGTTCCGCCACTGATCACGGACGGCACCACCGACGTTCCCGCCGCCGGGTCCGCGAGCTCCACCACGGCCTGAATCTGATGTGCGAGCTCAACTACGGCGTTCACACCTCGCTCCGGTTCCAGTCCGGCGTGTGCAGCGCGTCCCTCGATGTCGACGCAGTACAGCGACATACCCTTGCGCGCGGTCTTCACCGCGCCGTCGGCGGCGGCCTCGAGTACCAGCACAGCGTCGACCTGACGGGCTTGCTCCTCGATCAGTGCGCGCGAAGTCGGGGAGCCGATTTCCTCGTCGGAATTGAGGAGCACGACCACCCCGTCGAGCGACGGAAGCGATGCGAGCGCATGGAAGAGCTGGACGATGCCGGCCTTCATGTCGAAGACTCCGGGTCCGGTGGCGATGTTGTCGGTGACCGACCAGGGCAACTCCGCGAGCGTTCCGAGCGGCCAGACGGTGTCGAAATGGCCCAGGAGCATCACCTTCGGCTCCGCGCCGAACGACCAACGCAAGTGCTGGCGTCCGTCGATACGGATACGTTCGGGGGCGCTTCCGAGATGGCGTTCGCCGATGTCGGCCACCACGTCCGCACATGCATCGACTGCGCCGAGGTCGGAACTGGGCGACTCGGCGGTTACCAGCGCCGCCAGGTCCGCCACCATTGATTTCTTGTCCACTCCGACGCTCTCCTGTCACCGACTTGCAACTTCGCAGTCAAGCTTGGTCGAAGCGACCCTGTCGGATCTTGTCCAAGACTCCTGTCCTTCGGGCTCGGATTCGTCGTGTGTCACGAACAGCTGGGTGTGACAAGCAACTGTGTGTCATCAAGCAGGTGTGTCAGGTACCGATCTCTGTTCGGGCGGCAAACAGCTCGGGGAAGAAGCTCAACTCCAGCGCACGTTGCAGGAACCCGGCACCACCACTCGAACCGCCGGTCCCCTTCTTCATGCCGATCACCCGCAGCACAGTCCGAAGATGCCGGAACCGCCACAGCTGAAAGCTCTCCTCGAGGTCGACCAACTCCTCGAATGCCTCGTACGCCGTCCAGTGCTGTTCGACGTTCTCGTAGATTGCCTTGACCAGCGGAATCAGCTCGTCGTTTCGCACGTAGGGCGCGCTGACGTCTCGTTCGAGAGCCGACGCCGGAACGTCGTAACCCTGCCTGGACAGGTACCGCCAGAACTCGTCGTACAGCGTCGGCTCTCCGAGCAGGGTCTCCAACAATCGATGGGCGGACGGATCCGATTCGAACACCTTCAGCATGCCGGCGTTCTTGTTTCCGAGCACGAATTCCACGGCGCGGTACTGGTACGACTGGAACCCCGACGAGTTGCCGAGAACGCCCCTGAACTCCGCATACTCCGCCGGCGTCAGTGTCGCCAACACGGACCACTGTTCGGTCAGAGTGGCCTGGATGTGTTTGACGCGTGCGATCCGCTTGAATGCGACCCGAATGTCGTCGGCAGCGATCGCTGCTCTGGCCGCCCGTATCTCGTGGAGAAACAGCTTGAGCCACAACTCGCTGGTCTGGTGCTGAATGATGAACAAGAGTTCGTCGTGGTGTTCCGGCTCACTCACCGGATGCTGCGAATCCAGGAGGGTATCGAGTCCGAGGTAGGCCCCGTAACTCATCTTCTCGGAAAAATCGGTGACGACGTCGTCTTCGATCTTCCGTGTGCCGTCCGTTGCCGACATCTTCAGTCTCCTTCTCAGAATTTCGCCGGGGTCTGCGGAACGATCATGGCCACCAATGCGGCAGCGCTCGTCGCTCCGACCAGGACTCCGAATGCAGCCATGTACGAGAACTGGTCCACCATCCATCCCATCACGAGCGGGGTGATGAAACCGGCGAACTGACCACAACCGTTGATCAAACCCATTCCGGAACCGAGGAATTCGGAAGGAAGTGCCCGCAACGGCATCGCGAAGATCGACATCGAACACAGACCGCTGATGCCTAGAGCCAACGTCTCGTAGAACGTGAACATCGCGACGGTGTCAGCGGTGGTCATCAGGAACAACAGGACTGCCGACGTGGCCATACACGGAACCAGAAGAATCCGAGCCCGGTCGTGGAAGTACTTGTCCACCAACCGCCCGCCCACAATCGTGGCCAGCGCCGTGACGATGAAAGGGATCGCGGCAAAGATTCCCGTGTCGATCAGCGAGAGTCCCTTGTCGTTGAGCAGATAACTCGGCACCCAGGTCATCAGACCGTACGCGGACATGTTGGCCAGGCAGAACAGAATTGCGAACTTCCACACCGACGCGGACTTGAACACCGCGGCGCGAGAGTGCTCGCTCGCCAGAGGTTGCAGCGCAGCCTCAGGATCTTCCGAGATGTCCGTGTCCAACGGTGCCGGCAGCACCAACCACACCACCGTGCCGATCACAGCGCCGACGATGGCCACCAGCCAGAACGCGTCACGCCACCCCACGGCCATGAGGACCGGCGCGATGATCAGCGGTGCGACGCCGGGGCCGAGGTTGTTGGCGCCGAGCATGAAACCCATCGCGGTCGCTCTGGTTTTCGGACGCGTCCGCTCAGCCAAAGCCTTGAACGACGCCGCCGGAAAGAGCCCCTGGCTGATACCGAACATCGCACGCATGACCATCAGCGAGATGAGACCCCACGCGAACCCGGTCAACGCGGTGAACACCGACCACAGGATCAAAGCGACGATCAACAGTGGCCTGGGTCCGAAGCGGTCGGCCAACATTCCGCCGGGAACCTGCCCGAGCATGTAGAAGATCGCGAAGACCGAAACCACACCACCCAACTGCGTACTGCTGAGCGAGAATTCGTCGCCGATCATCGGAAGCGCAAGCCCGATCATGACGCGATCCACCATGTCGATCAACCAGATAGTACTGAGCAGCCCCACCGTAACGGTGGTTGTGCGACGAATCGACTTGTTGTCCACCATGTTTCGAACCGAACCGCCGGTCCCCCGCGATGATTCTTCCACCGTGACGCGTTCCGCCTTCATCAAGCCTCCCGAATTATCTTGTGCCGCATGGACTAGAACATTGAAAAGACTGATGAAGTGTGACAGCGAACATGTCTACCGCATTGGTCCGTTTCACCAATACCTGAAGCAACGTTTGGTCGGTCGGAACATGTTCTGCCCCAGTAGATGACAAATGCCGCCGACGCACACGGCGTCGGCGGCATTTCGCGATGGAGTCGCTACTTCATCACGTGCGATTGGCGACTGCCACGATCGTCGAGACGCCTGCGGCTGCAAGCCGAGCATTGACAGTGATCAGGCCGAGAATGTCGTCGACGCTGCCGAGTGTGTGCGAAATCGTACGATCCGAAATCCGTCGTGAGCCGGGAACAGCCTCGGCGAGTTCAGCTCCCGTAGTGGTGGGGTGAACGATCTCGAGGGTCCATTCGTCACGCAGCTCGACCGGCTTCAGCGTGTCGGCCTTGCGCACTGCGCGCTCGGCGCCTGCTCGGATCTGCTCGCACGCCAGCGACGGCGGCAGCGAATTGGTTGCCGACCATCCGTGTGCCTTCTTGACCTCGACGGTCTCGGTTGTCGGCGAGGCCGCGTCCACCAAGCCACAGATGATGTCGTCACCCGTCACGAGACCGACGGGAACGCCCTGGGTGGCAGCGTAGAGGGTGTTGACGTCGGTCTCGGAGACGGACTTGCCGTCGAGGCGGACGTCGGCGAACAAACTCGAGAACGTGTGCGCCAAGACACCGGGTCCACCAGCTGGTGCGTGATAGCCGACAAACAGGGCGACGTCGTGATCCGACGTCATTCCTTCAGCCATGCACTGCATCTTCGGTGATCCGAAGATCAGGCGCGCCCGTGGATCCAGATCGGCGTGAAGCAGGTTGTCCATCGTTCCGTGGCTGTCGTTGACCAGGACACTCGTCGCACCGGCGTCGAACGCACCGGCGATCGCAGCATTGGTCTCGGCGGTCATGAGCATCTGCGCACGGTGGTAGCCGCCACCGCCGCGGATCGTCTGATCGAGCGTCGCGATACCCGCGATACCCTCCATGTCCACCGAAATATAGACGTGCATTCCTGTCCTCCATCGATCTCAATCGGCTGAATTGATAACTTCGCTTTCACCTTCACACTCGACTGCATTCGTTTCTTGTCCGGTCGAACGGTGAGTCGGCCTCCATTTGGGACGTTCACACCAGAATCCGATACCCGAGCCGTGAAACCATCGGGACATTCGCCGGGCCAGGCGGTTCGACCAACGACAGGAGTGCAGCGCTGATGCAGGTCCACGACATCGTGTTCACCGGCGGCCGCGTCGTCGATCCCGCATCGGGGACCGACGAGGTTCGGGGCATCGCGATCACCGACGGCAAGGTCTCGGCGTGGGGTCACGACGCGATCGAGGCTCGGCAGACGATCGACGTGACCGGTCAGGTGATCTGCCCCGGATTCATCGACCTGCACAGCCACGGACAGGAAATCGCCGAGCAGCGACTTCAGGCGTTGGACGGAGTGACGACGGCCCTCGAACTGGAGGCAGGCGTCATTCCTGTTGCGAAGGCATATGCGCGTGCCGGTGCCGAGGGGCGCCCGATCAACTACGGCTACGCGACGTCGTGGGCGCACGCACGCATGATCGAACTCTCGGGCGCCGATCCCGATGGCGACATCAGGACTCTCTTGCACCATGTCGGTTCCCCGAGCTGGCAGGGCGAACCCACTGCCTCCCAGCGCGCCCACATTCTCGAACTCCTCGAAAACGATCTCGCTGCAGGCGCTCTCGGCATCGGCGTGGTGGTCGGATACGCCCCGAAATCCGATCCGGCCGAGTACCTGCAGGTGGCGGATCTCGCGGCCCGAGCCGGAGTTCCCACTTACACCCATGCGCGCCCACTCATCTCGGCCGATCCGTCGAGCCCGGTGGACGGCGCCGTCGAAATCGCCCGTGCAGCAGCCGAAACCGGCGCGCACATGCACTACTGCCACGTCAACAGCACCTCGGGAATGCACGTCGACCATGCACTGTCCGTGGTGGCTCAGGTCCAGGCAGCCGGATCTCGCGTCACGACAGAGGCGTATCCGTACGGGTCAGGCTCGACGGCCGTCGGAGCTGCGTTTCTCGATCCAGACAAGCTGCATCTGATGAATCTGACACCACGATCGCTGACTTTCGTGCCCACCGGTGAACGTATCGCGGACCGCAAGCAGCTGGAACATCTTCGGGCAACCGACCCCGGCGGACTGGTGTTGGTGGAGTTCCTCGACGAGAACGACACCGTGCAGCGCGAATTCCTCGAACGCGCGATGACTTTCGACCGTGCCGCCATCGCGAGCGACGCGATGCCACTGACCTGGCCCGGTCGTACCGCAGCGGACGCGTTGCAGTGGCCACTGCCGGAGAAGGCGCTCGGCCACCCACGCGGCGCCGGCACCTATGCGCGAGCGATTCGTACGCTGTACCGCGAGCGTCAACTGCTGTCGCTGTCGGAGATCATCGCGCGCTGCTCGTTGATCCCCGCGCAGATTCTGGAGGAGTCGGTTCCCTCGATGGCGACGAAAGGTCGGATCAGCCCCGGTAGCGACGCGGACATCCTCGTTTTCGACCCCGAGCGAATCACCGACAACGCCACCTACATCGACGGCACCCGTCCCTCCACCGGAATCAGCCGCGTGCTGGTCGGCGGCGTACCCGTCGTCGAAGGCGGTGCCGTGGTCCAGGACGCGTTGCCCGGTCGCCCGGTACGCCGCTCATAGCCGGATCTCGTTCTGACCTGCATAGTTCTGACAGAAAGTCACCACACATGAACACATCGTCTGCAATCAACGGCACAATCGATGCCATGACGGATTTCGCGAACCCCCCGATCGGTTGGCAGCACAAGGCATTCGGCACCGACCTCGAAGGTCGCGACGGCTCCGACCTGGAGCCACTGGGGATCTCTGCGCTCGACGGCAACCTCCTGCTACCCGTGATGACACTCGATCGTGCAGCGATCGCGCACAATGTCGACCTCATGGCGCAGTTCTGCTCCGATCACGATGTGGATCTGGCGCCCCACGCGAAGACCACGATGAGCCCCGAACTGGTTCGTCGGCAACTCGACGCCGGGGCTTGGGCGATGACGGCGGCAACCGTTGCGCAGGCACGCATTCTGCGTGAGTTCGGTGTGGACACCATCATCATCGCCAGCCAGGTTCTCGATCCCGCCGGCATTCGGTGGATCTGCGACGCACAGGCCACCGACCCCGATTTCTTCGTCACCACCCTCGTGGACTCGGTCGAGAGCGTCCGCCTGATGGAACAGTTGATCGCGAAAGTCTCACCGGCCAGCCGTATCCGGGTTCTCGTCGAACTCGGCTACGACAGCGGACGCGCGGGCGCTCGCACTGTCGAGCAAGCACTCGACGTCGCACGCGCAGCATCGCAGGCACCTTCGTTGATTCTCACCGGAGTCGAGGGGTTCGAGGGCATGATGCCCGGAGCCTCGGTAGCAGCCCGCCGTATCTCCGTCGATTCGTATCTCAAATCCGCGCGGGTTTTCACGGAAATCTGTGTTGCCGAGAACCTGTTCGAGAACAACTCCGCGAAGGCTCCCCGGCCACTGGTCACTTTCGGCGGCAGTGCGTTTCACGATCTGGTTGTACGCGAGCTGGCCGGCCGGTGGGCACTCGACAACGGTGTACGCGTCGTGCTGCGCAGCGGTTGCTACATCACTCACGATCACGGTCTCTATGCCGAGACTTCGCCATGGGCAGACGGACCACGAACTCTGCAGGGAGCCGCAGAGGTCTGGGGCGTAGTGCTCTCAATACCTGAACCCGGACGGGTGATCCTGGGCTTCGGCCGCCGCGATGTCGGTTCCGACGCAGGCTTTCCCATAGTCCTGTGGCGCCGACGCGACGGATCCAACCGACCAGCGCGAGAACTGACCATCACCGCGCTCAACGACCAGCACGCGTACGTCGACGTTCCGGCTGACTTCGACGTGAAGGTCGGCGATCTGCTCGGGTGCGGAATCTCGCATCCCTGCACCACGTTCGACAAGTGGTCACTGATTCCCGAGGTCGATTCGGATTACCGCGTCGTCGGCACGGTGCACACCTACTTCTGAGGGGCCGGTTGCGGTAATCCGGCGTCAGTCGTCCTTCGGGTCACGCGGCAATTCGACGCGGAACGTCGTCCCCTGCCCGAGGGAGGTCTCGACGCTGACGGTTCCGTCGTGCGCTGCAACCAAAGCCGAAACGATGGACAGGCCGAGACCGGCGCCCCCGGTCTCACGGGTGCGAGAGGTGTCGGCGCGGTAGAAACGCTCGAAGATCCGCGCGGCATCCTCGTCACTCAAACCCTGACCGGTATCCGAAACCTCGACCACCGCGGAGTTCTCGGTCGTACCGACACGAACGGTGACCTGCGCATCCGGCGGAGTGTGTTTGATCGCGTTGCCCACCAGATTGGCGACTACCTGACGCAGCCTGGCCTCGTCACCCTGCACTTCGGGCAGGCCCGGGCCGCCGGTCATCTGAAGTTCGACAGTTCGATCCGGTGCGATCGCTCGTGCCGCCTGTACCGAATCCGCCGCAACTGCAAGCAGATCCACCGGCTTGTTCTCGAGTGGACGCTGTTCGTCGAGTCTTGCCAGCATGAGCAGATCTTCGACCAGAAGTCCCATCCTCGACGCCTCGCCCTCGATCCGGTTCATCAGCGTTTCCGTATCCGTCATGGCGCCTTGGCGATACAACTCGGCGAACCCACGAATAGTCGTCAAGGGTGTGCGCAACTCGTGGCTCGCGTCGCCGACAAACCTACGCATCTTCTCCTCGGAACGCCGTGCTGATTCCTCCGAAGCCTCGGTCGCGGCAAATGCGTGTTGAATCTGCGCGAGCATTCCGTTGAGCGCCACCGACAATCGGCCGACCTCGGTGCGGTCGTCACGCTCCGGGACCCGTCGATGAAGGTCGCCGGCGGCAATGGCAGCGGCAGTTTCCTCAACCTCGACCAGCGGACGAAGGCTCCGACGAACCACGAAATACGCTCCGCCGCCGAGGATCAGCAGGACAACCAGGCCGATGCCGAGTTGCAGGCCGACCAGGTCGTCGACGGTCTGTTCGATATCCGTCAGTCGCACACCGATAGTCGTGGTCGTGTCGTCGCGAACCGTCGTGAGAACTCGCCAGTTCACGTCCGAACCGTCGCTCGATCCGACGGTGATCGGGCCGTTGGTGGAATCTTTCGACAGGTCGGGTTCGGTTGTCGTCGACTTGTCGTTGAGAGTGAACACCTTCCCGTCCGGGGTCACCGTCCGAACGAAGAAGGGACTGGGCGGACGAGTTTGCGGACCGACATCGCTGGGTGGCTGCAAATCTCTGGTGTGCGGCTTTGCCCAGCCGTCGACCGCCTCGTACAGCGTTTTGTCGGTTCGCTGGGTCAGTGAATTCTCGAGAGCTGAAGTGACCGCGACGCCAGACGCCAACAGACCCAGCGCCGCCAACACCAGCAAGGCCGCAACCAGGGTGAAACGCAGCGGCAGTGAATGGAGACGGAAACGACCCCGCTTCGGAAGCTGATCGTTTTCCGCGGCGGCGATCATTGCCGCGGTTCACGCATCACGTAGCCGACCCCACGCAATGTGTGAATCAGCGGTGTCTCCCCCGTATCCACCTTGCGCCGCAGGTAGGACACGTAGGACTCGACAACTCCGACCTCCCCGCCGAAGTCGTAGTTCCAGACGTGGTCGAGAATTCGAGGCTTACTGAGAACCGTCCCGGCATTGACCATGAAGTATCGGAGCAGTGTGAACTCGGTGGGTGAGAGTGCAACCAATTCGCCCTTCTTCCAGACCTCGCGGGTGTCGTCGTCGAGTTCGATGTCGGCGAACTTCACCCGCGGCGACTGCTCCGGTGCGACACCGCGGCCGGCGCGGCGCAGGATGACCCGCAACCTCGTCACGACCTCTTCGAGGCTGAACGGCTTGGTCACGTAGTCGTCCGCGCCGAGGGTCAGGCCGCTGATCTTGTCGTCGAGCGAATCCTTCGCCGTCAGAAACAGGACCGGTGCGTCCACACCGTCGGCACGGAGGCGTCGAAGCAGACCGAAGCCGTCCATCCCGGGCATCATGACGTCGAGAACAATCGCGTCGGGACGGAATGTCCGCGCGACGTCCAGGCCTTGGGCTCCGCTCGAAGCAGTCGCCACCTCGAAACCCTGGAATCGGAGGCTCACGGAGAGCAACTCCACGATGGTGGGTTCGTCGTCGACGACGAGGATGCGGGCTTCGGGGGTCTTGTCGGTCACGAGAACCATCTTCTCCCCTGCCACTGGATTCTCGCTGTATGTTCCCTGGGAGCTTCCTGTGAACGGCTGAGTGCAGGTGAAAAGCTGGGGTACAGGCCCACGAACCGGAAGGATGCGGCATGTCACTACCTCCACTGTGGAACATGGAATGACTGTGGAACATGGAATGCTTGACCTGGCGTATTCCTCTGTTCACCAACAACTCCGATCCCGGCGAGGATCCCGGCTTCGCGCCACCGGAGTCTTGGGCACAAGCCCTCGCGGCTGTAGCCCAAGATCTGCGTTGCCTGCGATTCGGACCTGAAGTTGTTGTCGATCGTCTGATCTGGGAATTTTCGATCAACAGCGACTACAACGTCACGATCGGCTGGCAAGGCGCACGTGACATCGGCAGATTCAGCCACTTCAACGCACTGTCGATGGATACTGCATTCGCGGACGCTGCGGTGTGGGTCGCCGATATCGTTCAGACCAAATTGGCCGGGTACGACTTCGTTCAGTGGCCGAGCCGAGGGCGCCATCTGCTTGTTCCTCGACTTCGAGACGGGGAACCAGTGTGGATGGATCCGCACGGCGATGCGACGATCAGTCGTATCGGCGAGTTGTGCAAAAATTCGACGAATTATGCAGCAACGTAGCCCAGTTCAAATCGCACAGCTCTACGGTTCGGTGGCGTCCGCGCTGGTCGGCGGTGTGGTGGCCGCGTACGCAGTGGCCGAGTCTCGAGTTGACGACTTCTCGTTCTCCGACGACGGCCTCACCTCGGTGGTGATCACGCCGCAGTGGGCGGGAGCAACTGCCGCTGTGGTTGCGGTGGTCGGTGTTGCGCTACTACATCGCTGGGGACGTGACGGACTCGCGAGTGTCTTCGCTGCCGTTGGCGCCCTCGTCATCGCGCTACCAGCATTCGTCACTGTCTCCGCCTCGATATCGGTGACCCTGAACGCAATGGGAGCCGGCACTTTCCTCGCGGCGGCGGCATATCCGACGAAGAGTCACCGCGCAGCACAAATTGCTCTCGCACTCGGGGTGACCGCGACGACCCTGTACTTCGGCGCCGCAGACTTGTGGCGCGATCGCGTCGCAAGGTGGTCGCTCACACTTCCGGGCGATACCTACCCCGTGCCGTCCACGGTTCCCGTCTGGATACTGCTCGCTGCAACCCTTCTGGTAGCCGGAGTCGCCTTGGTCGCACGATCAGGTCAAGAGACGGACGACGTCGACACACGCCTGGTGACTTTGGGAGTTGTTCTGCCCCTGGCATTCACGGCCCTGTATGCGTGGTTGGGCTCGACGTCGACATCGCATGGGTCCTGGGTGACGGCGGTGGTGATCGCAGTTGCCGTTACCGTCGCACTGGCTTGGCGTTTGCCGCAACACGACGCCCGCTTCATACTCGCCGGACTCGCAATCGGCGCGGTTTCGATCAGCTCGATTTCCTTTTCATCCGACTGGACTTGGGCGGTGCCCGCGGTGGGTGCTGCGCTGGCGCTGGGCGTCGCCGTCGGCTGGAAAAGACCAATGCCCCAACTCGGGCTGGGACTGTTTGCCGTGACCGCACTCTCGGGATTGCTGGATGCCGCCCTGACCACGGTTGCCTACGTCTTCGTCCTCCCACTTGCGCTGGGACTGGCCGTCGCGTCATGCATGCCTGTTGCCGTCGGAGCAGTCGCGAGCGGGTCCGTACTTCCCTTCACTCTTACCTTGTTCTCGGTTTCAGCGACCTTCCTGGACCCTGTCTCGCAGGAATTCGGGTGGTCGACCGCTCCGCTCGAGGAACACGGTCCGGCCGCCGTGACCACGCCGATTCCTTTGACTGTTCTCGCTGCGACGGCGACGATCGTGGTGGCCATGTCGACCATCCATCTGAAGAGAGTTCGAACGGCTGTGGTGACCTAAATCGCCAGCTGATCGGGTCGGAACACAGAATTCTGTTGCTATGGTTGGGTGGTCAACGACGACATCCGGACGAGCGCACCGTACCCGGCCAGCGAAAAGACGGTGCCTTGGGAGCTGTTCACCATGGCATGGATCGTGCTCGTCATTTCCGGACTTTTCGAAGCTGTCTGGGCTACCGCGCTAGGTAAGTCCGACGGATTCAGCAAGATGTCACCCACCGTTGTCTTCATCCTCGGCCTGATCGTCAGTATGGCCGGCCTCGCGTATGCAATGCGCACCCTTCCCATCGGAACTGCGTACGCGGTCTGGGTCGGCATCGGCGCCGCCCTGACCGTCGGATACGCGATGATCACCGGTGCGGAGTCCACGTCGGTCGTCAAGATTCTGCTGATCCTCGGCATCGTCGGTTGTGTGGTCGGTCTGAAGGTCCTTCACTGACCGGCGATCCTGGTGAGTGTTTGTGTGTTACCGGTTACAGTTAACGCATGAAACTGCTGGAGATGCTCACGCTTCCCCTACGCGCGGGCATTGCAGCCGCAGAGATCAGTTTGGGTATCGCCGAGCTGACGGTCACGACAGTTCGTATCGCCGTCGGTAATACCGGTGCCGTGACGGCGGGTGCAGCAGGCTTGGCCAGCCCTCGCGGACCCATGCAGATGATCCAGCAGTTGTCATCGCTTACTGCAGACGATCGGCCCATCGGGCAGGCCTTGGCCCCCGGTGGGCCGCTCGATCGCCTTCTCTCACCCGGCGGCCCGGTCGACAAACTGACTGCACCCGACGGCACTCTCGAACGACTTCTCGCTCCCGGCGGACCACTCGAAAGACTTCTTGCTCCCGGCGGACCGTTGGATCGGGTGCTCGCCGAGAACGGCGCCTTGGAACGGTTGCTCGCCCCGGACGGTCTCCTCGACCGAATGATGGCGGAGGACGGTCCGCTGGAACGACTGACCGCACAGGACGGTGCCGTCGAACGCCTGACTGCCAAGGACGGTGTCATCGATCGCGCACTGGCCGAGAACGGCATCCTCGAAACGCTCTTGGCGGAGAACGGCGCCTTCGAACGGCTCATCGCCGAAGGCGGCCCGCTTGACCAGATCGTTGCACTGTCCGATACGTTGACTTCGCTCGCTCCCAACCTCGAGAGAATGAGCGCCAGCATCGAGGTACTGCAGGAAACAGTCGGAATCCTCAGTGCTGCAGTCGGTCCACTCGGAGAACTGGCCGGCAAGCTTCCCAATCGCTGGCTCAAGAGCAAGGGCGAACGCCCAGGGCCGGACCTTCCGATCGAATCGGCATAACAAACGGTTACTCGCCGATTACGTGGTCAGTTGTTGATCACGATGTTGAGATTGATGATGATTCCGCCGAAAGTCAGAATCGTGTTGGCCAAGCCAACGGTCATTCCACTGTTCAGAGCCGCGATCAGTCCGTTCATCGTCGTATCCCCTTCACTGTCTGCGGGTTACGCGTACAAGATTGTGCGCTGGCGCTGACAATAGGCCAAGTTCGCGACCTGCGCGCCATTGCGGAGAAAACTTGTACCGCGGTCGCAGTTTCCGCGTTAACTGTTGCAGGACAACGCAATTCCATTCTCGGCGCACTACCCGCAAATGACTGAACCAAACATCACGATTAGGCATACGTATCCCACCCGCATAACCGTCTGCCCCACCAGACACTTGTCCACCCAAACAGAGTGCACAACAGTTAGTCCGGTGCAACAATAAGACGAATCGGACATGCCTGCGACGTGATGGGGAAGGTGGTTGAGACAATGACGGCGCCGCGCATTGCCAGAGAACACCGCGGCCCTACCGGGGGCCGAAATTCTGCGTCGCAGGACAGCCTGGACGCCGCCTCGGACGCCCTGCAATCGCTGTACGCGCACCTCGATCCACATGCCCAGGCCGAGCAATTTCTCGAACAGGTCTGCAAACACGCCGTCGATCTCATCGCCGACGCCGACATGGCCGGAATTACCATCGGCGGTTCGGATTCGACATTCCGAACCGTAGCCGCCACCCATCAACTCGTTCGCACCGTCGACTCAATCCAATTCCGACTGGACTACGGACCGAGTGTGACGTCGTCACGCACGGGCACGGTTGTACGTGCGCATGCCAGCGAAGCCCACAGCCGGTGGCCTCAATTCGCAAGCGCGGCAAAAGCAGTCGGCGCCGTCAGCTTTCTGTCGATGCCATTGCCCGGTAGAGATCGCCCACTGGGAACCCTCAATCTCTACAGCCATGACCTCCGAGGCTTCACCGGCGCCGACGTGGCATTGCTCCAACTGTTCGCCGTCACCTCGTCCTACGCGCTGCACAGCTCGCAGCGCCTCGACATCGCCAGAAAGCACGCGATGGACCTCGAGCGTGCACTCGAATCGAGAGGCGTCATCGAACAAGCCAAGGGCATCATCATGGGCACCCACCGCGTCGACGCCGACCGCGCCTTCCGCATCCTCATCCAGGACTCACAGCGCAGCAACGTCAAACTGCGAGTGATCGCCCAGCAGTACATCGACGGCGCGATCGATCCGCGCCAGGTCACGAACAAGCCTGAGACCAACTGAACCCGGCAAACACTGCATCTCGGCAAACACAGTGCTTCGGCAAACACAGTGCGTCGGCAAACACAGAGGCACCCACCAGAATCTTGGTGAGTGCCTCTACTTTCGGAGCCTCCTGTCGGGATTGAACCGACGACCTTTCGCTTACAAGGCGAGTGCTCTACCACTGAGCTAAGGAGGCGAAGACCGACGCGTTGCCGCGACTGACTTTGCGGAGCCATCATATCCAAGCCGTCACGGTGGCCGCGCCCGGGTCACGTTAGATAGCGTGGGCCCCATGCGCAACTCCCACTCCGCCCCCTGATGGCGAAATTCACCGAAGCACTCACACGCCTGACGGGAAACCGCCAAGCCACCGTCGACACGGTCACGTCGGCTCCCGCGCCGCTACAACCGATCGACCTCACAGACGACGCCGTCGTCGCAGAAGTTCTGGACCTGGCGGTTCGGGTCGGCGAAGTCCTCCTCGCCTCTGGGACCGCGGCCATGGACACGGCGGAGCAGGTGCAGTTCATCGCCGCCACCTACGGCCTTGCTCAGTGTGACGTCGACGTCACTTACAACTCGATTGTGCTCTCTGCCTATCGCGGCCCGACGCGTCCGCCGGCGAGCACGATGCGCATCGTCCACTACCGCTCGATGGACTTCACGCGGCTGGCGGCTGTCGACCGTCTGACGCGTCGTATCCGCCGTGAGGCGATCACACCGGACCAAGCACACGACGCACTCACAGCCATCACGACGGCGCCGCACCCGTACAACCGATGGACCGCAACCATGGCCTGGGCAGCGATGGCGGCTTCGGTCTCCGTCCTGCTCGGCGGCGGGTTCCTCGTTGCCACAGTCGCGTTTCTGACGACGATGGTGATCGATCGGGTCAACCGCGTACTGAACCGGTTCGGATTACCGTTCTTCTTCCAGCAGGTTGTCGGTGGTCTCATCGCGGCTGCGCCCGCCGCGACGCTCTATACCTTTCAAGATCAGCTGGGGATCAGTATCCGGCCGTCGCTGGTGATCGCGGCCGGAGTGGTCGTTCTGCTGTCCGGGCTGTCGCTGGTGGGCTCGGTCCAGGACGCGATCATGGGTGCGCCCATCACGGCCGTCGCGCGATTCTTCGAAGTGGTGATGATGACGGGCGGCATCATCGCGGGTGTCGCGATCTCACTGCGAATGACCGGAATGTTGGGTTCGACGCTTCCACCGATCAACGTGGAAGTATCGACCATCACCCAGTTGCCGATCCTCATGCTCTCCGGCGCGTGTGCGTCGGTCTTCTACGCTCTGGCCTGCTACGCCGAGCGGCGTGCACTCACCGCGGCATTCCTGGGCGGCGCGGCAGGCAGCGGTGTGTCGATCTTCGTGCAAACACTCGACGTCGGCCCCGTGATCGCCGCAGCGATCGCGGCGACCGTCGTCGGTCTTGCCGGTGGTCTGATGGCTCGCCGCGCCCTGACGCCTCCGCTGGTCGTCGCGGTCGCAGGCATCACTCCCCTACTCCCCGGTCTGTCGCTGTACCGAGGCCTGTACGCGCTGCTCAACGACCAGGTACTGATCGGTCTGACTGCCTTGCTGTCGGCATTCGGTATCGGCTGCGCCCTGGCTGCTGGCGTGACGCTCGGCGAATGGGGAGCGCGAACTCTGCGTCGTCCACGAATCCTGATGCGCGTGGACTCGCTACGCCGACCGATGGTCCGCAAGCGCAAACGCCGCGTTCCCGTCACCGAGAAGTAAGAGAGATTCAAGCAGAAAGAGCTGGGCACCTGACGGTGCCCAGCTCTTTCGGTTCACTCGGGGGTTTCCGAGCAGTGAGAGAATCAGCTCTCGACTGCGTGCTTTCCGCCGGCAGCCTGATCGGCTTCCATGGCCTCGCGCAGGCTCTTCGGACGCATGTCGGTCCAGTTCGCCTCGACGTATTCGAGGCACGCCTTGCGGCTGTCTTCACCGAACACCACGCGCCAGCCGGCGGGGACCTCGGAAAACGTGGGCCACAGCGAGTGCTGGTCCTCGTCGTTCACCAGCACGTAGAAGCGGCCGTCTTCGTCATCGAAAGGGTTAGTGCTCATCTCGCCTCACTCGTTACGTACGTGTCTTGTGCGCCCAGACTAGCAAGCGCACCAGTTCGGTTCTGGTGGCTCAGCACCGACGCCAGAATCTCCCCCGCCCGCACTGCCACGTTCGACAGCAGCGACGACGTCAATCCGTGAGTCTGTTCTGTCCCACCCTGCAGATAGATACCGCCTGTCACGTCCTCCGTTACAGCCAGTCGATAATCCCGACTGACGTTACGCGGAACGGACGAATCCGGCACGAGTTCACCCAACAAATTGTCCAGCGGTGCCGGGGTGAAACCCGTGGCCAGAATGAGTGCGTCGCACGACAGCGTGTCGGTCAAACCGTCGAGGTTGCTGCGGACGGCCAGTTCGATGCCGGATTCGGTCTCCACGGCACTCGTGATCTCCGAGGCCCGACGCATGAACAGTCGCCGCGGCCCGCGAACCATCTCCTGATACTCGGTGGCATAGAGCTTGTTGATCAGTTCGATGTCGACGACCGAGTAATTGGTACTGCGGTGCAGATCGAGAAGTCGACGTCGTTCCGCGGCGTCGGCGCCGTGCAGTTGATCGACGGCTTCGGGATCGAAGATGCGATTTGCGTACGGGCTGTCGTCTGCCGGGCTGTAGCCGTAGCGGGCAAAAACACTGTGGACTTCGGCGTTCGGGTAGTTCGCGTGCAGGTAGTCGACAATCTCCGCGGCACTCTGACCGGCGCCGAGAACAACGAACCGGTTGTGCACGGGCTCAGGCATTGCTTCGAGGTGGAAGAGGAACTGGTGGTTGTGGAAGCACCGGGACGACGGCGTTGCCCATTCCGGGATCCGCTCTTTCAGTCCGGCTCCGACGACGATGTTGCGCGCGATCACCGTTTCACCGTCGGCTGTGCGGACCGCAAAGCGATCGACAACACCGTCGGAGTTCTTGATGCCCTCGACCCCGTCGACGGTTGTACCGAACTGCACATCCGCGTCGACTCGTCGAGCTGCCCAGCACAGGTAGTCGTTGAACTCGTGGCGCGTGGGAAAGAAGGTCTGGTGGTTGACGAAGTCGACCAGCCGCCCCTGCTCGAACAGATACGAGAAGAAGCTGTATCCGCTCTGTGGGTTACGGAACGTCACCAGGTCCTTCGGAAACGCGATCTGCATCGTGGCACCGTCGAGCAGCATCCCGGGATGCCACGCGAACTGAGACTGCTTTTCGAAGAACCGCGCATTCACCCGATCAACGGCTGCACAATTTGCATTGTGTTCTTCGACAGCGATGGCCAACGCGAGGTTGGCCGGACCGAACCCGACGCCGACGATGTCGACCACGGCGGGTTCGGCGCTGGAGTCTCTCGGTGATTCACTCATTACAGGTAGTCCATCCCCGACGGGACGACCTGATAAGGTCGCCAATCGATGTCCCGAAGTAAGTAGCAAAGGCTACCCTTAATGAGGTGAGGGTATCAATACTGTGAGCCCCCGTATAGCGGTCGACCCCGCGGAGCGATGCGACGTATGTCATAGTTTCGCCCCTTCACTCACGTCATCCCCTTCGGCGATGGCCGCAGCCTCGATCACGTCGACCAGCTGACCTGCCCATTCACGGACCGCGCCCGCATCGACGCGGTCGGCGCGGTACCCGAGAGTTGCAAAAACAGGCCCTTCGCCCACCGGCTCGTAAAAACTCAACGTCAAATCCGCATCGGGCACTCCCACCGGAATCGGTACGAGAGAACCGAAGTCGCCGAGCCCGTCCAAATCCGCCTGTTGGTGATGGATCACCATCACCTGAGGTCTCATGGACGCCGGATTACCCAGAGCCTGCTCGACATACACATATGAGACGTCCTGATTGCTCAGCGCTTCCAGGTTGCCTTCCCTCACCCGACCGAGCAATTCTGCAAACGTCGGACTACCGGACGTATCCGTGCGCAGGAGAACAACATTGAAGAAGGATCCGATCATCGGTTCGAGACGGGGATCCGACCTGCCCGCAACCAATGAACCGATCGGAAGATCGGTACCCGCCCCGGCCTTCGTGAGAACGGCAGCCAGCGCAGCCTGAAGAACCATGAACATGCTCGTCCCGGTGCGCGCAGCCAGTGCGTCGATTCTGGCGTGCAGATCCGCGTCGATGGCGACAGAGACCACGTCCCCCCGAGGTTCCGAGTCATCTTCCGGCAACGGAAGATTCACACTGGTCGGTATTCCGTCGAGCGCATCCTGCCAGTACGCAAGCTGCTTCGAGGCACGGCTGTCGACGTCCAGGGGGTCTCCCAACAGCTCGTCCGACCACACGGTGTAGTCGGCGTACGTCAACGCAAGCTCGTCCCAGATCGGTTGATCTCCCTGCGACCTGGCTGCATAAGCAGAGACCAGATCTCCCAGCAGCGGCACTACGGACCACTCGTCGACGGCGATGTAATGCATGACGAGAAGCAGTGTCCGAGAGCCGTCTTCACCGAGAACCAGATGAACCCGCAACGGCGATTGCTCACGCAGATCCATCGGAAGTTGGGCCAGTTCGAACACCACTCGACCCACATCGCCGGCGCCGACATCGACCACATCGACAGTCGGCCGCACCGATTCTCTTGCCACGACGATGCCGTCGACCTCTACGAAGGTGGTCCGCAGGGGTTCGTGCCGCGACGTCACATCGTCCAAAGCGTGCCCGAGAATCTCCGGATCGATCTTCGAATTCAGGGTCAGCGCCAGCGCGTGGCTTGCTTGCGGGTGCTCGCCGGCTGCGCGGAACAACTCCCACTGACGACGTTGCGGCGCAGACAGACCCATGGTCTCCGGACGCCTCGCCGCCGGCGCCAGGACCGGGCGTCCACCCTCCGAACGCGCAACGACTGCCGCCAACTCCGCAACGCTCGGTGCGTCGAACACGTCTCGAATACTGACGTCCACGCCGAACGCTTCACGAATGCGACCGACCAGTTTCATCGAAGCCATCGAATGCCCACCGAGTTCGAAGAAACTGTCGTGGACTCCGACGCTCGGGAGTTGCAATATCTCCGCGAAGGCAGCTGCAACCGTGGACTCCACGGCAGTGCGAGGAGCAATATCACCCGCCAACTCCGACCAGTCCGGAGCGGGCAACGCCTTGCGGTCGAGCTTTCCGTTGGGCGTCAACGGGAGCGGACCATCGAGAGCGACAACCATGGTCGGAACCATGTAGTCGGGCAACGACATTGCAGCGAGATTTCGCACTGCCGTCGTGTCCACCACAGCACCGGGTTCGGGTGACACGTAACCGACCAGGCGCGTGATTTCGCCCTGCCGATCCGCGACGACCGTTGCCTGCTTCACCGAAGGATGGGCACTGAGAGCTCCGATGATTTCACCCAATTCGATTCGGAAACCGCGAATCTTGACCTGATCGTCCACGCGGCCGAGGAAGTCGATGTTCCCGTCCGAGCGCCACCGCGCTCGGTCGCCGGTGCGATACATGCGATCGCCCGCGGTGAAGGGATCGGCGATGAATCTCTGTGCCGTCAGATCGAATCGGCCCAGGTAGCCTCTCGCCAGGCCGCGTCCCGCGATGTACAGCTCGCCGGATACTCCCGGCGGAACCGGACGCAGTTGATCGTCGAGCACGTACGCCTGTTCGTTGGGGTCGGGGACTCCGATGGGCACAGCACCGTTCCAACCGGGTTCCGCCTGCCACAGTGTGTTGTTCACCGTGGCTTCGGTGAGTCCGTACGCAGCAAGCAAATTCAGCCGCTCCGCCCATCGCCCGATCAGCTCGGGCGGAACCGTCTCGGTTCCGACCAACACCGTGCAACCCTGCGGTACTTCACATCCCGCCGGCAGTGCGGCCAGCAACGAGGGAGGGATGATTGCATGAGTCACGCGATTTCTCGTCATGAAATCGGTCAACGCCGGGCCGGCCACTCGTGCGCTCTGCGGCACGATCACCAGGGTGCTGCTCGTGCACAGAGCCATCGCCAATTCGAATACCGCAACGTCGAAGCCGACCGAAGCGAACTGCATCACCACCGAACCCGGTACCAGTCGCATCCGAACCTCGGCTGTCGCAACAAGACTCGGAATACCGTCATGAGAAAGGACAGCGCCCTTCGGCTTGCCGGTCGATCCCGAAGTGTAGATGACATAGGCCGCGTGGTTGACGCCAACTGGTGGCCTGGGAGTTTCGACGATCACTGCCTCGTCCAGTTCCGCTCGGATCAGCGGCTCGTCCAAGAGGATTCGCTCGACGCCGACCACATCCTCGATCCGCGAGCTTTCCTCCGAGGTGGACAGTAGTACGGAGGTGCGAGAATCGGTGAGCATGTAGGCGATGCGCTCGCTCGGGTGGCTCAGATCCAGGGGTAGATACGCTGCCCCCAGCTTGAGCACCGCGAGGACCGAGGCAACCATCTCCACCGAACGCGGGACGGCAAGTCCCACCACGTCTTCGACCGAGACCCCGCGCCGATACAGCACGCCGGCTATCCGATCACATTGCTCGGAGAGCTCGCGGTACGTGGCCTGCCCCGCCTCGTCGCGCACCGCGATCGCCTCGGGTGTATCAGCGACCCCACGCGCGAAGGCGTCGTAGAACGTTTCCTCCGGCACGTCGACGGCGGTGTCGTTGAACGAGGTGACAACTTGTTCGAGTTCGCCGGGCAAGAAGATGTCGATGTCGCCGATCTCAATGTCGGCCGATTCCACAACTGCCGCGATCACCGATTCCAATCGGTTCGAAATTCGCTGTGCTGTTTCGCGATCGAAGAGGTCGCTGCCGTATTCGAGTCGGACGTCGATGCAGCCTTCGTCGCCGAGGTACTCGGTGAAGTTGAACACCAGATCGAACTTGGCTGTGTACTCCTCGAGTTCGAACGGATCCCCGCCCATCTCCTCGCGGCTGTGATAGCCGACCATGACCTGGAACAGCGGGTTGCGTGCCAAGGTGCGCGACGGATTGAGGCGTTCCACCACAGTTTCGAAGGGAACATCGGCGTTGGCGAAGGCCTCGAGGTCTCCCTCGCGAACGCGATCCACCAACTCTCGGAACGTCGGGTTACCTGACGTATCCGTGCGCAGCACAATCGTATTGACGAAGAAGCCGACCAAGTCGTCGAGCCCCTGTTCACTACGTCCGGCCACGGGAGCGCCGAGGGGAAGGTCCTCACCCGCTCCGAGCGCAGTCAGCAACGCCGCCGACGCCGCGTGCAGGACCATGAACATCGAACTCTGGCTCTCGCGCGCCAGGTCTCGCAGTGCGGCAGTTGTGTCCACACCCAACCGTGTTACCACTGCGCCACCGGAGAAACTCGGTCTGGCCGGTCGGCTCCGGTCCGCGGGAAGCAGCAGTTCCTCGGGGGCTCCGTCCAAACTCTTCGCCCAGAAGTCCAACTGCGTGCTCAGGACACTCGACGGATCGTCGGCGCTGCCGAGTAATTCCCGTTGCCACAGGGTGTAGTCCGCATACTGAACCGGTAGCGGTTCGAACGCTGGCTCCTCGCCCTGAATCCGAGAGGAGTAGGCAGACATCAGATCGCGCAGGAACGGCCGATCGGACCATTCGTCCGTTGTGATGTGATGCAGGACGATCACGACGATTACGGCACCGCCTACTCGGATCAGACGGGCGCGAATCGGAATCTCGTTCGAAAGGTCGAACGGACGGCCCACTGCCACTGCAACTTCGCCGGCGACACCGGATTCCCGTGAATGAACTGTCTCGACCGGAACCTTCGCCGATTCGAGAATTATCTGTTCCGGTGTTCCGTCCACCAACCGGAATACCGTACGCAAGGATTCGTGTCGTTCAACGACGTCGCCCAGCGCCGCGGCGAAGACGTCCGCGTCCAATGCACTGTCCAAGCGGAGCACGATCGGGAAGTTGTAGGCCGCGGAGTTCTCTTCCATCTGTCCGATCAGCCACAAACGCTGTTGAGCGGCAGAAAGTGGAAGGTGGTCCGGCCGCGGCTTCGCTACCAGCATCGGTCGCGTCGATCCCTGCTCGACCACAATGCGTTCCGCGAGTTCCGCGACGGTCGGTGCTTCGAAGAGATCACGCATGGTCAGACTGTTCGGAATGGCGATCCGAGCTCGACTGATCAGTTTGGTGGCCAGAAGCGAGTGCCCACCGAGGTCGAAGAAGTTGTCGTCGACACCGATGTCGTCCACATCGAGTACGTCGGAGAAGAGCTCACAGAGAACCTCTTCCGTGTGGTTCCGCGGTGCAATCGACTCCCCACTCCGCTCCCCCAGCACCGAATCGGCCGTGGGCAGTGCCTTGACGTCGAGCTTGCCGTTGACGGTCATCGGTAGTGACTCCACCTCGATCACCACGGCCGGAACCATGTAGTCGGGTAGGCGAACTCGCGCCTGCGCGCGGTAGTCGTGCGCGGCGCCGAGCTGCACGGGTGTCACGTAGCCGACGAGTCTCTTGACTCCGCCCGCCCCGACGTCGACCACGACCGCTGCTTGCCGCACGTGCTCGTCGGATTCGAGAACGGAGACGATTTCGCTCGGCTCGATGCGGTGACCTCTGATCTTCACCTGGTCGTCGGTGCGGCCCAGGAAGTCCAGGTTGCCGTCAGCGCGTCGCCGCACCAGATCCCCGGTGCGGTACATACGTTCTCCGGTCCCGGCCGGTTCTGCGACAAAGCGCTCGGACGTGAGCGCAAAGCGTCCGAGGTAGCCGCGAGCCAAACCGGCTCCGGCAATGTACAGTTCGCCGGCAACTCCATCGGGGACCGGTCGCAGCCAGCCGTCGAGAATGTGCGCGGCGGTGTTCCAGATCGGCTTGCCGACCGTCGGGGTGTCACTGTCGGTCGTTCCGCCGCCGAGAGTGTTGATCGTGTATTCCGTCGGACCGTAGAGGTTGTAGCCCACGGTTCCCTCGGTCTCGCGCAGCCTGTTCCACACCGAATCCGGAACGGCTTCACCGCCGAGCAGGACCAGCGGCGGACGGTGTTGTCCCACAACGTCGTCGAGCAACCCGCTGTCGATCAGGTGCGTCGCGTAGGTCGGTGTCACGTTGACGACGTCGATTTCCTGTGCGTCGCAGTATGCAACGAGCGCCTCGGCATCACGACGCAGATCCTCGTCACAGATGTGCACCTCGTGACCTTCCACGAGCCACAGAAGTTCCTCCCACGACATGTCGAAGGCGAAGGACACGGTGTGCGCGATCCGCAGGCGCCGGCCGGTCGCGGCGATCACCGGTTCGAAGATCGCCTCGCGGTGGTTGAACTGCATGTTCGTCAAGCCGCGGTAACCGGTGACCACGCCCTTGGGCTTGCCGGTCGAACCGGAGGTGTAGATGACGTACGCGGGGTGGTCGAGCCGATGCGGTGTTCCTGGGGCGAATGCTCCGAGTTCCGCCGCGGAGAGTGCCCGCGCCGAGATCGTCAGTCGCCTTGCCGCAGTGTCCGGCTCGTCGAGCACAATGGTCCGAATGTCCGCGGTGCGGACGTCCGCGCCTTCGAATTTCGGTGCGGCGGCAACGGTTGTAAGCAACACGACCGGATCTGCGTCGTCGATCATCACGGCCAACCGTTCGGCCGGATGGTCGAGTTCGAGAGGTAAATAGGCAGCACCCGTGCGCAATACGGCGAAGAGCGCGACGACCATGTCCACCGAGCGAGGCAGACCAAGAGCCACGATCTTTTCCGGCCCGGCGCCGTAGTTGATCAGCAACCGCGCCATCCGATTGATCTCGCCGTCGAGATCGGCGTAGGTCATCCGACGCTTCCCGAACACGAGTGCCGTGTCGTTCGGTTGCGCCGACGCCACCTCTTCGAACAGGTCGGCAATGGTGCGCTCCGGCAACTCTCGGATCTGCGTCTGCTGCGCTACCGCGGGAGTCGGCGTCGCAACGACCGAACCTGTCATATCCTGCGACCAACTCTGGAGCAGGTCGACGAAGTGACCCAGTAGGTCCTCGGCTCGGCGCGCGGTCACCAGATGCGGATGGAACTCGAACTTGACGTTGACGGTGGCACCCGGGGTGACCACGACGGTCAGCGGATAGTGCGTGTGATCGATACTGTCGCTGCCGCTCACGTCGTGTGCGGCATTGAGTGCGTCGACCTGCTTCTCGTCCACGAAGTTCTGCAGGACCATCAGCACGTCGAACAGTTGACGATGCTCGGAAACACGTTGGATCGAGGCCAATCCGAGGTAGTCGAACGGCATCAGCGAAAGACGATCCGCCTGCGTTCGGCGAAGAAGTTCCTCGACGCTCTCGTTCGGATCCAGTTGCAGCCGAACGGGAACGGTGTTGAGGAACATGCCCACCACGGTGTCGATTCCCGGTACCTCCGGCGGCCTTCCGGCAACCGTGGAGCCGAAGACGACGTTCTGTCGACCGGTGGCCGACGCCAGCACTATAGCCAGCGCTGCGTTGAGTACCGTGTTGAACGTGACGCCGGACGCGGCAGCGCGCTCCCGCAATGCACGCGAAAGCGATTCCGACAGAACCGCATCGCGGCGATCCGGAAGCTGAGGTTCGACGCCGGGCGCAGGCTCCGCAACAAGCGTCGGCTCCTCGAGTCCTGCGAGCGCTCCGCGCCACCCCGCGTCGGCGGCTGCACCGTCGCGGTCGGCCAACCAGGCGAGGTAGGCCTCGAACGACCCCTCGGGTTCGCCGAATGCGCTGTCGTCCCCGCCGGTGTCGTACAGCGCCAGAAGCTGGCTGACGACAAGGCCGTTGGACCAGCCGTCCCACAACAGGAACTGCCTGTTGATCACCAGTCGATCATGTCCGCCGGGCAGATGCAGCACGCTCATCCGCCACAGCGGCGGCGCGGTCAGGTCGAATGGAGTCACTCTGTCTTGGGCGGCGACGGCCTCGGCGCGCTCACGAGCAGCCGAGTCGTCGAGTTGACGGAGATCGTGGACAGCGACGGGAACATCGAGTCCCGCACTGAAGAACTGCACGGGCTCGTTCAGTCCTTCGCTCACGAACCCCGCTCGCAACGTGGGATTTCGTCGTTGAAGTGTTCGGGCGGCCGCAGCCAACTTGTCGACATCGAGGGTGTGCCCGAAGTCCATCGAGAACTGTGCCGTGTAGATGTCTCCACCACTACTGCTGTCGCTGCTGCCTGCGTAGCCGGCTTGGAAGTACAGGCCTTCCTGCAACGGTGAGAGTGGGAGGATGCTACTGACACCCGCCGGGCTCGCATCGGATATCGCGTCGATCTCGGCCTGACTCAGGTCGAGCAACGGCACATCGGACGGGGTCAGGATGGGAGGCCCGTCATGCTCCGCGGCCGCAGCCGCCAGATCGCCGAGCGCCGAAACCCAGCCGTCGGAGAGTGACTGCGCATCCTCCTCGGACAAATCTTCACTTGCCCAGGCGAAGTCGGCACGGAGTTCCGAATCCACGCTGACGACATTCACGATCAGCCGATACGGACCTCCCATGTCTGCGTCGGGATCGGTGGACATGGCTTCGGATTCCGCTGCCAGGGACCATGCTGTCGATCCAGCTGTCGTCGTACGTCCGAGATAATTGAACAGGATCTGAGATTCGGAGCGCCCCGCCAATCTCGATGCCGTACGTGCATTCACGTACCGCAACATCCCGTAGCCGATACCGCCGTCCGGAGCCGCCCGCAGGCTCTCCTTCACTTCGCGCAGCGTGTCCACCGGGTCGGTTCCGCCGAGCAGTCGCATCGGGGCAATCGTGGTGAACCAGCCGACTGTTCGCGACAGATCGGTCCCGGGTACCAATTCCTCGCGGCCGTGCCTTTCGAGATCGACCAGCAGTTCGCGCTCACTGCGACCGGTGGAACGACGCCAGCGATCGACCGACATCGCCAACGCAGCCAACAGAACATCCGTTCCCTCGGCACCCAGCATTGCCGCAACCGTTCCGAGTGCCGCCTCGGAGATTGCTCCGTCCACCGTGACCGTGCGCCTCGAGCCTCCGGATACAACGGCATAGCTCGCGGTACCGGGGATCAACTCCGCGCCCGGAGCGGTCACGGTCAACCAGTGATCGAGTTCGGCAAATCGATGAGCACTGTATGCGTGTTCGGCCACCGTGCGGGAGAAGGTACGCAGCGAAGTGCCGACGGCATCCAGTGCTGCGGGCTCTCCGGCCTCCACCGCCACCCAGGCCATCGCGAGATCCTCGAGCAGGGTTCCCCACGAAACCCCGTCCACGACCAGGTGGTGCGCGACTATCGCGAGTCGGCCCAGATTCTCAGCGCCACAATCGAACCAGACCACCGAGACCATCCGTCCTGCAGACGGATCCAATCGACTGGTCGCCCACTCGGAACGTTCGGTGATGAGCGTCCGCAACTCGGCGTCATCCAGTCCCCGAGCATCAACGCGTACGACAAGGTTCGCTGCCCGGATACTGCCGGGTTCCTCGATCCGCGCCGACCACATTCCGCGGTCATGTCGGATCAAGGTCTGGCGAAGTCCGTCGTGGTGATCGAGCACGGCCTGCAATGCGCCGGTGATCGAATCGAGAGATGTTGCCGGGGAGTGGATCAGAACTGCCTGGTTGAAGCGATCGGTACGACCCGTCCATTCGGACAAGCGGTGCACCACCGGCAGCGGAACCAGCTCACCCACGCCGATGTCGGCCGTGACGGTGGCAACCGACGTGGCGACATCACCCACCGCTGCGGCGATCGCAGCGGGAGTGCGCAATTCGAAGATCTGACGCGGGGTCAGTACTACCGAATCACGACGAGCCAGGTTGACCAGTCGGATCGCCAGGATACTGTCGCCGCCGAGAGTGAAGAAGTCGTCGCGTGCCCCGACGCGTGGCAGGCCGAGAACTGTCGCGAAATGCCTGGCGAGGAGGTCGGCAACGCCCGAGGAAACTACTCCCGTCGTTTCGCCCACCTGTGCCGCGAAATCCGGTGCCGGTAGGGCTTTTCGGTCGAGCTTGCCACTCGGGCTCAGCGGCAACGACTCGAGCCGCACGAACGCGCTTGGCACCATGAACTCCGGCAGCACCGACAACAACTGCCCTCGAACCGCAGCGTCATCAGCATCTCCGACCAGATAGGCGACCACCTGTGCGCGGTTACTCGGACCGTCGGTTCGGACGATCACGGCACTTGCCGAGACTCCGGGGCACAATGCCAACTGCGCTTCGATTTCACCGAGCTCGATGCGGAATCCACGAACCTTCACCTGCTCGTCGACACGGCCGAGGTACTCGAGAACGCCGTCGGCATTCCACCGCACGATGTCACCGGTCCGGTACATCCGCGAGCCGCCGTCGCTGTACGGATTCGCCACAAATCTTTCGGAGGTCAATCCCCCACGTCCGTGGTAACCACGCGCCAGTTGTGGTCCAGCCAGATACAGCTCACCGGTGGCACCGGCCGGAACGTTCTGCAGATACGGATCGAGTACGAACAGGCCGGTATTGGCGGCGGGTTCGCCGATCGGGACACTCACGGCGTCTGCCGGAGTTTCCTGCACCGACGGCTGCCAACTGACGTCGACGGCGGCCTCGGTGGGGCCGTAGAGGTTGTCCACCAGAACGTTCGGCAGGATCTCGGCAACCTTGCGTGCAACGTGAACGGGCAGTGCCTCACCGCTGCAGTTGACGATCTCGAGGGAAGTGCACAGCGCTGCTTTCGGCTCCGCAAGAAACACTTCGAGCATCGACGGAACAAAATGCACTCGGGTCACGGAATGTTCGACGATGACGTCGGCCAGATAGCCCGGATCCTTGTGCCCGTCCGGCTCGGCCATCACCAGAGTTGCCCCCACCAGGAACGGCCAGAAGAATTCGGGGACGGAGACGTCAAAACTCGACGGGGTCTTCTGCAGCATCCGGTCGGAGAAGTCCAGCGGACGTATCTGCTGTGCCCAGAGCAATCGGTTGACCACACCCTCGTTGGTGACCACAACGCCTTTGGGACGACCGGTCGAACCCGAGGTGTAGATCATGTACGCGGCATCCGCGGGCGATCCTGGGACACTCAGCGGTTCGGCTGGGAACTGCGCGGACTCCGATACCGTCACCCGCGGAACCGAACCCGAATCGAGTGAAGAATCTTCCGACACCACGACGCACACCGGATCGGCGTCGTCCAGCATGTACGTCAGCCGCTCCGCCGGGTAACCGGTGTCGAGCGGAACGTATGCTCCCCCGGCCTTCCCGATGCCGAGTATCGCAACCATCAGATCGACCGAGCGCGGCAAGGCAACCGCCACCAATGATTCGCGTCCGACGCCACGTTCGTGCAGCAGATGCGCAAAACGATCAGCGCGAGAGTGAAGTTCGGCGTAGGTCAACGACTCTTCACGGAAGATCACTGCGGTGGCTTCGGGCGTACGCCCGGCTTGATCCTGCAGCAGCTCGGTCAGCGTTGTGCGCGGCCGATCCAAGGCCGTGCCGATGCTACCCGGCTGTGCGGGTGCCAGCGCGATCCGGGCGATGACCTGGTCGAGATCGCGAGAGAGCTCGGTGAGTACGACTGCGAGAGCTTCGGCCAGCGACGCAGCGGCATCGCCGTCCACCTGAGCAGCGTCGTACTTCAATTCCAACGCCAATTGATCGCCGGGGACGACGATCAGGGTCAGCGGGTAGGCCGGTCGCTCGTCGAATCGAATTCCCGTCAGTCGCACCGAGTTCGTCGGATCAGCGATTGCCGTGTCACCGAGTGGATAGTTCTCGAACACGACCAGTGATTCGAAGTTCTGCTCCAGTCCGCCGGTCCGCCGCAGTTCCGGTAGCCCCAGGTACTGATGGTCGAGTAGTTCCGATTGTTCCCTCTGCCAACGAGAAAGTGCTTGCGCAGCTGTCTCTGCCGGATCGAACCGCAACCGAGCCGGCACAGTGTTGATGAACAAGCCCACCATGGACTCGATGCCGGGCAGGTCTCCACCGCGTCCCGATACGGTTGATCCGAACAGCACGTCTGTTCGGCCGGTCATTCGGCCGAGCACCAGTCCCCAGGCGCCGTGCACGAGCGTGCTCAGCGTCAAACCGTAGGAGCGTCCGGTGGTCGACAGCGCGCGAGTATCACTGTCGGACAGCCCGACTCGGGTAGCATGGATTCCGCTGCTGCCCGCGCTCGGCGCGGGAAGTTCGACCGCGGGCCCGGGAGAGTTCAGTGCTTTTCTCCACACCGCTGCCGAAGCCTCGTGATCGTGGCCGGCCAACCATTCGAGGTAGCTGCGGTACGGCGCCGGACTCGGGAGCACCACGCCGGAATCGCCAACGCTGTACGACGCCATCAGCTCCCGCAGCATCACCGGGACCGACCATCCGTCTGCAACCGCATGGTGAATCGACTGCAGCAGAAGGTACTTCTCCGAAGAGGCACGGAGCAGTGTGTAACGGACGAGCGGCGGCTGCGCGAGGTCGAACCCGCGCGCGCGGTCGGCGGAAAGCAGTTCATCCACGTCGGCGCCGGCATCCGTGACTACTGCCATCTCCACGACGACGCTCGGGTGCACCACCTGCACGACCCGGCCGTCGCCCAGGACCGAGAATCCGGTGCGCAGCGCCTCGTGTCGATCCACGACGGATTGCAGCGCACGGCGCAGAGCCGCGCTGTCCACGGCGCCGGTCAGCTCCACGACCTGTTGCACGACATACTGATCAGCCCCCGGATCGGCAAAAGCCGAATGGAAGTAGATCCCTTCCTGCAACGGAGTGAGCGGGAGAATCTCTTCTGCCTTCGGCAACCCGTCCACATCGGCCTGAGTGAGCGCCACCAGAGGGTAGTCGGACGGTGTCGCGCCGCCGAAGGCTGCGAGCCCGGACACGGCCTTGAGCGAGTCCAGCCACAACCGCGCAAACCTGTCGATATCGCTACGCAGGAAGATATTCGACGCCCAGGTCAGAGTGGCCCTCAGTCGTGGCCCACCGGCCGCCTCCTCGGCTACGACGTCGACAGACAACGCGTGACCCAACGGCATGGACGGATCGGCAGCGCCGTCCATCGACACCGGGAACCAGTCCCCCTCTGCAACTGCAGTGCGCCCCAGATAGTTGAGCACCACCTCGGGTGCTGCGACGCTGCGCAACTGATCCGAGCTGCCGAGGTATCGCAATGCGCCGTACCCGAAGCCTGCGTTCGGGACGCGTCGAAGTTGCTCCTTGACGCTCTTGAGAACCACCGCCAACTCACCGCTCGCTTCGAGATCCGGAGCGGCTGTATCGATTTCGAGTGCAACCGGGAATACCGTGGTGAACCATCCGACAGTACGTGTCAGGTCGACGTGCGCAGCGCCGTCACCGCGAACGATGTCTTCGTCGCGTCCGTGCCCTTCCAAGTCGATCGTCACCGATGAGGCACCGCTCCACTTGGTCAGCGCAACGGCCAATGCGGTGATCAGCACTTCGCTCACGTCGGCCCCGAATGCCCGTGGGACACTGCCCAACAACCGATCGGCGAATTCCGGAGGCAGGGTGATCGATCGCGCCGCGGCGGTGCGCGCGAGGTCGACTGCCGGGTCGAGTGCCCGACGGCCGAGAGGTGACTGTTGTGCGGAGGTCACCGAGTCCCAGAACTCGATCTCCGAGTCCAGTCGCCCGGTTCCGACCGCCTCCGAAACGAGTTCGGCGTACCTTCTCACCGACGTGCCGACCGGAGCGAGTGAGGGTTCGTCGCCCTGTTTCGCTGCGATACCCGCGCGCGCAAGGTCTTCGAGGATGATGCGCCAGGAGACACCGTCGACGACCGCGTGGTGGATGACAAGCAACAGCCTTCCGGGACCGGTCGAAGTGGTGAAGAGAACAGCACTGACCATCGTGCCGTCTGCCGGGTTCAGACGCCTGACGGCTCGCTCGGTCTCGGCGACGATCAGCGGTCCGCATTCTTCGAGCGGCACCGGTAATGCACGGGTCTCGAAGGCCACAGCCAATTCGTTGGTGGCCGGAACAAGCAGCGTTCCTTCGGAAGTCAACTTCGCACGAAGTGCATCGTGGCGTGCCACCAGAGCATCGAGCGCCGCCTCGACGTGCTCGGACGTCAAAGCTGACGGAGTCTGAATCAGCGCTCGCTGATGGAAGGTTCGTGCTGCGTCCGGCGTCCCGAGGGCCCTGGCAGCGATGGGCGTCGTGGCTACGTGGCCGATCGGTTCGTCCGCATGATCGACGATCTCAGCCGTTCGGCCGGATTGGGCGCGCGCCATCGCCTCGGCGGTGCGCAGCTGAAACACCTCGCGTGGACTGATCGACAAACCGGCTGCACGAGCCGCGGTCACGAGCGAGATCGCAACGATGCTGTCACCGCCCAGTGCAAAGAAATCGTCGGTCACGCCAACCGATTCGAGACCTACCGCCGACGCGATCAAGTTGCAGAACTGTTGTTCGACTTCGTTTCTCGCGGCGACGTGTGCACTCAGTTCGGCGAGATCGGGCTCAGGTAGCGCTCGACGGTCGAGTTTGCCGTTGGCCGTGAGCGGAAACTCGTCGAGGACAGTGACGGTGGTCGGGACCATGTAGTCGGGCAGCTTGCTCGCCGCCCACTCGCGAATGTCCTGTGAGTCGACCGCAAGGTTCGTCCCCGACGCTGCACTCACGTACGCGGCGAGATACTTTGCACCTGTGGGTGCTTGACGCACCAGAACTGCCACGTGGCGCACTCCGGGGTGTGAGATCACGGCGGCTTCGACGTCTTCGAGTTCTAGGCGCATGCCACGAATCTTCACCTGATTGTCCGTGCGCCCCAGGAAGTCGAGGGTGCCGTCGGCGGTCCATCGGGCCAAGTCACCGGTGCGATACATCCGGGATCCGGCCAAATCTCCGGAAACAAAGGGATCTGCGAGAAAACGAGACGCGGTCAACGCCGACGCGCCCACATATCCGCGCCCCAGTAAGAAGCCCGCTGCGTAGAGTTCGCCGCCGGTGCCGACCGGAACCGGCTGCAGGTCACCGTCCAACACGTACAGGCGAGTGTTGGGGTTCGGGCGCCCGATGGATGTGGCAATTCGTTCCGCGTCCTCGCGGTAGATCACATGGGAGACACCGATGGTCGCTTCCGCCGGCCCGTAGCCGTGATACAGCGTCGTGGACAGTTGGGCACGGAACCGATCGAAGAGTTCAGGCGTGAGAACCTCACCGCCGCACCACACGTGCTTCAACGAATCGAGCTGATCGGTCCCGTTCGCCAGATCCAGAAGGATGTCGAGCATCGACGAAACCAAGTAGACAAAAGTGACCGATTCTCCGGCGATCAGGTCGAGCAGGTATTGCGGGTCGCGTTCCCCCTCTGGCTTCGCGATCACCAATCGACCGCCGGAGACGAGCGGGAGCAGGATCTCGTTGATCGAGATGTCGAACGAGAGTGGGGCTTTGAACAGAGAGGCATCGCCGGACCCGAACCCGAGAATCCGCTCCCGCTGCCACAGCAACCTTGCGCAGATTGCCTCGTGGCGGATCATGGCGCCCTTCGGACGTCCGGTCGAACCGGACGTGAAGATGACGTACGCGAGTTGGGCACCGTGAATACGAATGCCGGAGGTCATTACCTCGAACAGGTCCGAAGGCCCGTCCTCGTACGCCCACGCGGAGAGATCGACCAATACGGAGTCGTCTACGCCGTCCGAGGTGAGCACCAATGTGGCACCGGCATCGGTGAGTACCGATTCGCGGCGCTCTGCGGGCCAGGACGGATCCAGTGGCACGAAGGCGCCGCCGGCGCACATGACGGCCAACAACCCCACCACCATCTCGGCGGATCTCGGAAGGCCGATCGCCACAACGGTTTCGGGTGCGACACCGCGCGAGATCAAGTGCGCGGCGAGCTGCGATACCCGACTTTCGAGCTCGCCGTAGGTCAGCCGAACGTTGCCGTCGACCACGGCGACAGCGCCCCGATCGGCCGAGAAGCTGCTGCGCAACAAATCCGGCACCGTCGTCACGGGCTGCGGTTCTGCGGTGTCGTTCCACCCATGGAGAACGAGTTCACGCTCCGCGGGCGACATGGGGTCGAGTGCCGAGATCGGAAGCTGCGGCTCGGCCACGAATCGATCGAGGAACTGTTCGATTCTGGCGGTGTGATCGGCCAACTCCCTGTCGAATCCGGCCGGGGCGCGGACGTCGATCTCGATCGGTTCCCCGTCCTGACCACCGCGCACGCTCAGATCCAGGTCACTGACCCGACCGGTCACCGAATTACGCACGCGCACCGGGCAGCCGCCGAAGGTGAGTGTGTGTTCGAACATCATCGAGTTGATGCCGGGACCGAAGACCTGGCGGTCGGGATCGATTGCTCGCACGTCGCGTGCGAGATCCTCTCCCCGGTACCGCCCGTGCTTGAGTATCGAGATCAAGGCGGTATCGAGACGAGTTGCCAACTGGCCGATGGTTTCCGAGCGTTCGACCCGAATACCGAGCGGCAGAATCGTCGACGCCATCGAGGGAGTGCGCCGCATGTCGCGACCCACCCGAGCGGCCATCGGCACCGAGACGACAACGTCGTGCTGTCCGGTGGTTCGTGCAATGTACGCGATCAGCGCAGCCATGGGCAGGCGAGTTCGCCGAATCCCGGCGTCGGCGGCATAGCGATAGAGCTGCGCTGCACGATCGACGTCGAGCGTGAGCATCGCCGCGATCGGCGGCAGCGAGTCATCCACCTGCCCATGCAAAATCCGCGTCGCTTCCGGTCCTGATTCAACTCGTTCGACCCAGTACTGACGGTCGAGCAGGAACCGCGGAGAGTTCCGGTATTCCAGATCGGCCGCCACCACCGCATCGAGCGACCACACCGGCGCCGCAGTCTCGAGGTCCGGATCGTCGTACCGCTCGGCGACGTCGGCGACGATGAGCGAGATGCCGTACCCGTCGACCACGCTGTGGTGATAGCGCTGATACCAGATGACTCGGTCGTCAGCAGTTCGCAGAAGCACCTGGCGGAACAGCAGATCGTCCGCACCGAAGACCCGAGCCATATCGGTGTCCATCCACGACTGCGCAGTCGAATCGGGATCCGCCTCGGCGCGAAGGTCGAGAATTTCCACGTCCCAGCGCGCATCCGGAATCGGCACCTGGATCAGCTGGTTGTCAGCATCCACCCGAAAGTGCACGAACAGCGCTTCGACGCGTCCGACTGTGGCCTTGATCGCCGCTGCCGCGCGCTCGACGTCGATCGTCCCGTCGACCTCGACGACAAGTCCGATGTTGTACACCGGACTGCTCGGATCGACGTTCTGAGCAACCCACACCTCACGCTGAGCGGCCGTCGCCGGGAGCGCTGCGTCCAGATCGCCACCGCCCGATACAGACGGGTGAGCTACCTGAGAGTGGTCAGACATCGACAAATCCGATCATCGTCGTTCATGCTCATCGAACGACGAACACCCTCGCAAGTTTAGGGTAGGCTACCCAGGAACGTGAAGGTGCGCTCCTGCCCTGGTCAGACCTGTTCCCACGGACCGAATTCGAGCAAAACGTCGATTGCCGTCTTACCGTCCTGCGGCCGAACGACATGTTCGAGGGCGTAGACCCTCGATCCCTCCGCGGCGCGAGCGAGATCGGAAATACCGGGCAGAATGGTCGGTTCGGGTGGGCCGCCCACACCACGGTGGAAGTTCTCGATCGAATGCCCCAAGTAGAGGACGCGCCCGCCTGGCGTCAGCCACTCCCCGACGCGTTTGAGCGTGTCGGCCAGCTCGTCGACCTCGAGGTGAAGAAAGCTGACCAACACCAGGTCAACTACCCCTTCCGGTTGCCACGTGGTCGCGTCGCCGACCTGCCAGTCGACAGCCTTGTCCAAGTCACTCGCCCGTGCCAGATCGATCGCCACCGACGAGTAGTCGACGGCAGTCACCGACCACCCTTGCCCGGCCATCCACCGCGCGTGACGGCCGTCGCCGCAGGCCAGATCGATCGCAGTGCCCGGCTTCAGGTCGGCAATTCGTGTTGCAACGGTTCCCGCCGGGTCGATTCCCCACGGCTCCGTCACCGCTCGGTATCGCTCGTCCCAGTCGTGTGCGTCCATGATCACTGCTCCTCGTGGTTCGTTTCACCGCGGTTCGTCCCACTGTCTCCGATCAGACGGTGCAACGAGCAGCATAGAGAACCCTCAAACGTGACAGATACATACCCCTGGGGGTATACAGGTGACGGTCAGGAATACCCCCACCCGTATCAGGAGCGAAGATGTCAGCGACCAGAACAGTCACCGCGGACCCACCCGCCCAATCCGACGGCATACTCGCGCGCCTCGGTCGATCGATGGCGGCGCACACCCTCCTCGTCATCGGCGTCTGGTTGATCGCGTTGGTCGCACTCGGCGCCGCAGCACCCAGCGTCTTCACCTCCCTGGCCGGCGCAGGTTGGCAGGCAAACGGATCCGAATCAGTGCAGGTTCGCGAGTTGGCCGAGCAGCATTTCGGTGGAAACTCCTCCGCTGCAGTGCAGGTGGTCGTTCACTCGGATTCTGTGCCCATCACCGATCCGTCGATGCAGCAAACGCTGGCGGCGGCAACGGAAATCTTTTCCGCGGACCCTCGTTTCGGCGAAGTGGTCGCCCCGCAGACCGGCATGACCATCAGCCCGGACGGACATACCGGCATCATGATCGCGGGCGCCAACGCAAGTACCGACGAGATGGTCAGTGCGGTAGACGAACTCGGCAAGGAACTCACTGCATTGTCCACGGACACCATCGAGGTGTACCCCACCGGCGCGTCGGCTTTGTGGAGCGATTTCAACAAGGCCAATCACGAAGCGATGATCAAGGCCGAAATGATGTCGTGGCCCGTCACTCTCGCGATCATGGTGTTGGCCTTCGGCTCCCTGGTTGCCGCAGGACTCCCACTGCTTCTGACACTCGCAGGTCTGGTCGCCTCGGCGGGCGGGCTTGTGATCCTCAACGAGATCACGCCGATTTCCGTGTGGGCCATGAACTTCGCGATGATGTTCGCTCTCGCACTCGGCATCGACTACGCACTCTTCCTCGTCGCCAGGTTCCGGGAAGCACTGCGAACCGATCCGGATCCGCGGGCCGCCGTGGCTCAAACGATGGACACCGCCGGCAAAGCTGTTGTCCTCTCCGGCCTCACAGTTCTGGTCAGTTTGTCTGCGGTGCTCATCGTTCCAGCCCCGGCCGTACGCACGATGGCTGTCGGAATCATGCTCGCTGTGATCTTCGTTCTCGCCGCAACACTCACCCTGCTACCTGCCGTGCTCGGCCGGATCGGCGCCAAGGTCAACGGCGGTTCACTACCGTATGCAAAGCGCCAGCAGCACCGCTCCCCGATGTTCGCAGCTTGGGCATCACTGCTGCACAAGCACCCTTGGCCTTTCGGCATCGGCGCCGTGATCGTCCTTATCGCCCTCGTCGTTCCGGTCTTCGGACTGAAGGTTGCAATGCCCTCCATCGCCGTGGTTCCCGAGGACGCCCCGGTTCGACAGGGATACGAATTGGTGCAGCAGCAGTTCGGTGACGGGGCACCCGGAATGCTGCAAATCGTCACGTCCACCGACGATGCAGCCGACACCTCGCGTCTTGCCATGAGCGTGGATGGCGTCGCAATGATCACCCCGACGCAACAAGCGGCCGACGGATCCGATCTGGTTATGCTGCAAGCAGTTCCCACCGTCGACCCGTCAGATCCTGCGATGGAAACCATCCTTGCCGACCTTCGGTCGCAACTGCCGGAATCGGCGCTCGTCGGCGGCGCTCCGGCTGAAAATCTCGACCTTCAGAAGGCGCTCGACGACTACCTTCCCTTCGTGGTGGTCGTGATTCTGACGCTCGGATTCCTGTTGCTGCTGATCGCCCTCCAGGCACCTTTGATCGCCTTGATCGGCACGCTGGTCAGCCTGCTGTCCACTGGGGCCGCATTCGGAATCGCGAAGTTGATTTTCCAGGACGGCCACGGAGCAGGCCTGCTCGGCTTCGATCCCCAGGGGTTTCTCAACGGGTGGGGTCCGGTCTTCTTCTTCGCCATGATCTTTGCCATCGCGATGGACTACACCGTGTTCCTGCTCTCGAGCGCCAAGGAGCACTACGAACGCACAGGTGACCCCGAGACCGCACACATCGACGGCCTCGCACATTCGGGTCGGGTCATTGCGGCGGCAGCAGCGGTGATGGTTGCGGTCTTCTTCACTTTTGCGCTCGCAGATCCCTTGCCACCCAAGGAAATGGGCATCATTCTCGGTGTAGCTGTCCTCCTGGACGCAGTGCTCGTCCGCTTGGTGCTGCTGCCCGTTCTCCTGCGCCTCAGCGGCCGGGCAGCCTGGTGGGCGCCGGCATGGTTACTACGCGTCCTGCCGAACATCAGCTTCTCGCATGGCTGACCGTGTACCCGACATCACTGTCTTCTTGATACCCCCAGGGGTATGATGGAGACAAGAGAAATCGAAGCCAACGACATCGAAGCCAATGGCACCGAAGCCGACGACAAGGAGCGGGCAATGACAACACCCACAGAACCGATAGCGATCGCAACCAAGGTCACCGGAACTTTCGACGACGTCGTCACCCGAACTCGTGCTGCTCTCGCCGAGCAGGGCTTCGGCATCCTGACCGAGATCGACATGCAGGCAACACTCAAGGCGAAGCTGGACGAGGACATGGAAAAGTACCTGATCCTGGGTGCCTGTAACCCGCCGTTGGCCCATCGGGCAGTTTCGGTGGATCGTCAGATCGGCCTCCTGCTGCCGTGCAATGTTGTCGTCCGCGAAGATACGACTACCGAGAATTCGTTCTTCGTCGAAGCGATGAATCCCGCTCTCATGGTTCAGGTTTCCGGCGAACCAGGCCTGGAGTCCGTGGCAGCCGACGCCGCCGTCAAGTTGCGGGCAGCCGTCAACTCGTTGATCTGACACCGCAGCCGGATCAAACACCGGATCAAGCAGTGACATGCCCCCAGGGGTACCCTTGGCCGCAGCACGAACACTCGAGAAGGGGCCACCATGACCGGCGACGAAGAGAGCATTGCGCTCGTACTGAACAGACTGCGGCGTGCTCACGGCCAACTTGCCGGGGTCATCTCGATGATCGAGAACGGCCGCGACTGCAAGGACGTCGTGACGCAGCTCGCAGCCGTGTCGAAGGCGCTGGACCGAGCAGGGTTCAAGATCGTCGCTTCCGGGCTACGTGAATGCCTCACCGGCGAAAGCGCGGAAGGTCAGGAACCGATGACCGAGGCCGAACTCGAGAAGCTGTTCCTGGCACTGGCCTGAAACATGAGAAGGGCCTGACCTGCAGTCAGCAGGTCAGGCCCTTTCTCGCGTGCGGAGAACTACTTCGCCAGGAAGTCGATCAGCACCTTGTTCACGGCCTCCGGACGCTCGAGGTACCCGTAGTGTCCGGCGTCGGGAATCTCTTCGAACGACGCCGTCGCGATGCAGTCGGCCACCTCGCGGGAGAGGTAGGGCGGGATCATGCGGTCGTCGGCGAAAGCGACGGACAGGCACGGGCGCATGATCGACTTGTACGCGCCCCGTCGATCGAAGGCGCGGTCCATACCGAGCTGTGCGCGAACACCCGGTGACGTTGCGCCGCCGGTGAACTCGAAGATATCCATCCAGTCGCGCGCAGAGTGATCGTCTGCCAGCGTGGCCGGCGAAAGGTTCATCACCGCGGTCACTGCGGCACGGTATTTGGCCGGCAGAGCGACGCCACTGTCGAACAACTGGCGCTCACCCTCGGTCAGGACCTGCTGGAAATGATCCATCCGGGCGTGGCCGGCGAGGAACACTGCTTTGCGAACCAGATCGGGCCTGGCGAGCGTCAGTTCCTGCGCCACCCGGGCGCCCATCGAGGTTCCGATGACATGGGCGGGGCCGCCACCGAGGTGCTCGATCAGCCCGGCGGTGTCCGCAACCATGTCGGGCATCGTGATGCCGCCGAGGCTCTCGCCGGACGGTGCGATTCCGCGGTTGTCGAAGGTGCAGACTCGGTAGCCGGCGGCCACCAGCGCCGGGGTCTGGTGCAGATCCCAGACGCGGCCGGGGCTGCCGGTCCCCATGATGAGCACCACCAGATCTCCATCACCCTTGACCTGGTAATTGATGGGGATTCCGTTGATTGTGGCGACCGTCATGTCAGCCTTCCTCCTCGTACGTGTGATCAACAATTTTGGTTGGATAGCCTAAGCTGATGGGCGGTCGTGTGACCGCAACCCCAGCCCATGCTCGTCCAGGAGGACCCCCGTTGAGAGTCGCTACGCTCGGATACCAAACCTGGGGCCACCGTACCCTGCAGGCCTTGATCGACTCCGATCACGAGGTCGTGCTGGCAATCACACACCCGAAGAGCGAACACGTCTACGAACAGATGTGGGCGGACTCGGTTGCAGATCTGGCGGCCGAGAACGGTGTACCCGTTCACGTGGCGAACAAGCCTGACGACGCCTTCAAAGCCGCGCTGGCCGAAGCATCTCCCGACATCATCGTCGCCAACAACTGGCGTACCTGGCTGCCGGCGGAGGTCTTCGCCGCACCCAAGTACGGCACCCTCAACATCCACGATTCGCTGCTGCCCAAGTACACGGGATTCTCCCCGCTCATCTGGGCTCTGATCAACGGCGAAGAAGAAGTCGGGCTCACGGCGCACCTGATGGACGAGGAACTCGATGCGGGCGACATCGTGCTGCAGCGTTCGACGACGGTCGGCCCGACCGACACCGTCACCGATCTGTTCCACCGCACGATCGACATGATCGGCCCCATCACACTCGACGCCCTGGATCTGATCGCGTCCGGCCGTACCGACTGGACGCCGCAGGACCGATCGCAGGCTACGTTCTTCCACAAGCGTGCACCGCAGGACAGCCACGTCGACTGGTCCTGGCCGGCCGAGGTCATCGAGCGTTTCGTCCGGGCACAGTCCGATCCGTACCCCAACGCTTTCGCGGAATTCAAGGGCCGGCGCATCCGCATCCTGAAGGCGTCCGTCTCACGCGGGCACTACGGAGGTACCCCCGGCCGCGTGTTCATCCAGGAGGACGACGGCATGGTGATCGTCGCGGGCCCCGACGCATGGTCGGGCAAGAACAAGGGACTGCGGATCGAGCGCGTCAGACTCGACGACGGCAGCGAGTACACCGCCGCCGAGTTCTTCCCCCACGGCGGCGGGTACCTCACCTGATCGTCTGATCAGACCCCCTCAGTCGCGACCTTCCCAGGCCGCCCACAGCTGTGCGTAACGCCCGCCCGCGGACACCAGTTCGCGGTGCGGGCCTTCTTCTACGATCTGTCCGTGTTCGAGCACGATCACTCGGTCGGCGCCCGCAGCCTGTGTAAGCCGGTGTGCAACAACCAGAGTGGTGCGGCCCTCCGTAGCGGCTTCGGCAGTCGCTTCCAGTTCCCGTGCTCCGGCGCTGCCCGCCTCCGCTGTTGCTTCGTCCAGTACCGCGACGACCGGGTCGGCCAACACCAGTCGCGCCAAAGCCAACTGCTGCGCCTGTGCCGCCGTCATCTCGTGCCCGCCTTCGCCCACGACGGTCAGCATTCCCTCGTCGAGAGCCTCCACCCACTCGTACGCGCCGACCGTCCGCAGCGCCGCGGCTACGTCCTCGTCCGAGGATTCGGGAGCGGCCAACCTCAGATCCTCGATCAGGGGCCCGGCAAAAACATGGACCTCCTGACTCACGATCGCGATGTGGCGTCGTAGGTCGTCGAGGTCGGCAAGCGGGACACCACCGATCGACACCCGCCCCGACGTCGGAGTGATCGAACCGGCAGCGATCGCCGCAAGCGTCGTTTTTCCGGCTCCGGTCGAACCGACGAGCGCCACGCGCTCCCCCGCTCGCAGGGTGAGGCTCACTCCGTGGAGAACCTCATGGCCACCGTCGTAGCTGTGCCGAATGTCGTCCAGACGCAGCGAACCGTCGGCCGGAACGGAACCTGCATCCGTCGAAGGCTCCGTTTCCTCGATCTCGACGACGCCGACCAGTCGCGCGAGGCTGGCGCCGGCCGACTGCACTTCGTCGAAGGTGTAGAGCAGCGAGCCGATCGGGTTGAACAGGCGATGGAACAGCAGAGCAGCAGTCGTCGTCTGGCCTACTGTCACGACGTCCTCACGGACCAGCAGGAATCCGACGACGAGAATCATGGACAAGCCCACGAATTCGGCGCGGTTACCGCGACCGGCGAACCTCGTGAACAGGCCGAACACGCCGACGGCCAGATCACGCGCTTTTGCCGACGCCGCATCTATCTGACCGAGGTGTTCCTTCTCGAGGCTGTACGCGCGGACCGTCTTGGCACCCTGGAGGCTGCTGATGAGCGCTTGTGAACGAGCGCCCATCGCTACCCGCTCGGCAGCGTAAATGGGAGCCGATCGCGGCAGGTACCACTTGAGCGCCAGCGCGTACATCGGCAGCGCGACCATTCCGGCGAGGCCGAGGCGCCAGTCGAGTCCCAGCATGGTCACCATGCTCAGAGCCACGAGCAGAACTGCTGCGATCATGCCGGGAACCACGTCGGACACGGCCTTGGCGATCACCGACACGTCGTCGCCGACTCGTGAGAGCAGATCGCCCTTGCCGACCTTCTCGACGGTCTGGATCGGCAGGCGCAGTGCCCGGTCCACGGTTCGCTCGCGCAGGTCCGCCAGAATCGTCTCGCCGAGTCGCTTGATCAGATAGGCGGCCACACCGGTGAACACACCGCCCACGATTGCGGCGGCGGCGATGATCACGACCACCCCGACGATCGTCGACGTGGGCGCGTTGTCCCGGACCCGGTCGACCAGGACACCGAAGACGTAAATCGGCACCAAGGCCATCGCCGACGCCGAAGCCGCGACGATCAGGACCAACAGGCTCTGCATCCGGTGTTCGGCCAGCGCTGCTCGCAACCACTTCCAGGTCTGTCGACCACCCGCGATCGGCAAGAGTTCGCGCTCGGTCACCTTCTCCGCGTTCTCCCCGGCCGGCATATCGGTTGTCATGTCCGTGGCCGTCACCGCAGCACCGCTCCTCGGTAGTTCGCGTCGCCGCGAGAGAGTTCGGAATGTGTGCCGATCGAGGCAATCACTCCGTCGTTCAAGACGATCACTCGATCCGTCACAGCCAACAAGGCCGGGCTACTGGTGATCAATACCGTCGTGTGGATGCCACCGGCACCCTCGTGCCGCAGTTCTGCGATTCCTTCGGCGATCGACGCCTCGGTCACCGCGTCCACTGCCGTAGTCGGATCGTGCAGGACCATCACGGGTGCCTGTGCCACCAAGGCGCGCGCGAGGGCGACGCGTTGTCGCTGACCTCCCGACAAACTGGCGCCTCGATCGGTCACTTCGAGGTCGAGACCGTCCGGATGTGCGTCGACGACATCCGCCGCTGCCGACGCTGCCAGAGCGCTCTGGATGTCGAGAGCAGCGGCATCACCGGCGCCCGCAGTGACGTTCGAGGCGAGGGACCCGGAGAACAGATCGGTGAGGTGCGGCTCCACCAACACCGTCCGACGCGCCAATCGCAAGTCCATGTCGGACAGGCTGATTCCGCCAACCCTCACCACTCCGCGATACGCGCCCTGAGCCAGCTGACCGGACAGGACCGCGACAAGAGCGTCGGCGTCCTGCGGCTGGTAAGCCACGACGCCCAGCAGTTCTCCGGCAGGCAGGTGCAAGTCGATGCCCTTGAGCGACTTGTACTCGACTCCGTCGAGGGTCAGGTCGGTGCCTTCGAGTTCGGTCTGCGAACCCGCGCCCCGCAGTGGCTCCGCGTCCAAGACCAATGCCAGTCGATCCGACGACGCCCGCGCCACCGCGAAGTATCCGGGAATGGACGCAAGCAATCCGAGCGGTTCGATGATGAACTGCGCAAGCCCCACCACGGTGATCAGTTCACCGACCGTGATCCGGCCCTGCAACGCGAAGTACCCGGCGAAGCCCGCAACACCGACTGCGAGCAACGCACTGACGGTCGCGGCAACGCCGGTGTAGATACCGGTCGCCTTGGCCGTGCCGATCGTCGACGCGAGAGCCTGACGGCTGACTGTGCGATAGCGAGCCGACGCGGTCTTCTCACCACCGATACCGCGCAGTGGACGCAATCCGCTGACCAGATCGGTAGCCATCGCGGACGCTCGCGCGATCGACGCCTGCTGACCGGTGGCCCTCGACGTGATGAGCGGCGCCGCCAATTGCAGCAGACCGAGAATGACCGGCGTTCCGATCAGAACGGCTAATCCCAGCCAGAGGTCGATCCACACCAATGCCGCGGCCGACGCGACCGCAGCCGTCAGGGCCGCAGCCGCGCGCGGGACGATGTCCGCGATCCACGAAGTCTGCTCGGCGTCCGATGTCGAAACAGTCAGCAGTTCACCTGAACGCAGATCGGTGCGCACCCCACGCGGGTCGAGGACGCGGTGCGCCACCTCGAGCCGGAGGCGATGAGCCTCCTGCTGCATCGCGGTGACGATGAAGCGTGCACCGAAGCGCCACGCGGCCGTCAGAACGAGAAACAGAGCCGCGAGGCCGACGATGGAGACGATCAGGGCCGTGGTGTCCGAAGTCTCCACGGCACGGTCGATGATCACACCGATGGAGATCGGCACCGCCGTCTCGGTCAGTTGGTGCAGACAGACCAGAACCGTGCCGATAGCGAGCGGGCGACGGTTGCGGACGAGGACGCGTCGCAAAATCGCAGCACCGCTGTGATTGCCACTATCGGGCTCGTCCGAGTCGACGGTCACACTCGAGGGGGTCGAACTCATGGAACTCCAAGCATCGATGGAAGCGATAAAGTTGAGTACAGAGATAAGTAAGTCGACCCTAATACATGAGCAACTAGCGTCGACACGCCCAGTTCTCATAGAGTCGCGAGTAAGAAACATTGCTTGCGCCGTGCAGGCAAGCACGAGAGGAACATGATGGCTGAGAACACGACCGTCGAAACCGAGATCGCGGACGAGGAAATCGAGACCGTCGCCGAGGAAACAGCGCGCATGGCGCAGCACGTTGTCGCTGCATACGCGGAGGATGCCGACGAGTGCAGGATGCTGCTCTCGATGCTCGGTATCTCGCCCGCCGCCAAGCTCGACTGAATCTTTCCCTCACCGACCGAGAAGGAACCACGTGCCTGTCAGTCCGGATTCGACCAGTTCAACCCTTTCTGACAGCGCACTTGCTTCTTCGACCGGTGACACCGTGTCCGGGCAGGCTGAGTTCGTCGTCGTAGCGAACCGCCTGCCCGTCGACTTGGAACGGCTTCCCGACGGCACCACCCGCTGGAAGCGGAGCCCCGGTGGACTGGTCACCGCTCTCGAGCCGATTCTGCGCAGCAATCAGGGCGCGTGGGTGGGCTGGGCGGGCGTGCCCGACGCCGATCTCGACCCCATCGTCGAAGACGGACTCGAGCTCTACCCCGTGCCGCTGAGCGCCGAGGAGATCAACGAGTACTACGAGGGGTTCTCCAACGCCACCCTCTGGCCGCTCTATCACGACGTCATCGTCAAACCCGAGTACCACCGCGAATGGTGGAACGCCTACGTCGAGGTGAATCGGCGGTTCGCCGAAGCCACTTCCAAGGCAGCGGCTCAGGGCGCAACCGTCTGGATCCAGGACTACCAGCTGCAGTTGGTACCGAAGATGCTGCGGATGCTGCGCCCCGACCTCACCATCGGATTCTTCCTGCACATTCCGTTTCCCCCGGTCGAGCTGTTCATGCAGATGCCGTGGCGCACCGAGATCGTCGAAGGCCTCCTCGGCGCCGACCTCATCGGCTTCCACCTTCCGGGTGGCGCACAGAACTTCCTCTACCTGGCCAGACGCCTTGCCGGACAGCAGACTTCGCGCGGTACCGTCGGCGTCCGCTCCAAACTCGGTGTGGTGCAAGTAGGTTTCCGTAGCGTCCGCGTCGGTGCATTCCCCATCTCCATCGACTCCGGCAAGCTCGACGAGCTATCACGCACCAAGGCAATTCGAGACCGCGCCAAGCAGATTCGCAAAGAACTCGGAAACCCCAAGCACATCATGCTGGGCGTGGACCGCCTCGACTACACCAAGGGCATCGACGTCAGGCTCGCCGCACTCCACGAACTTCTCATGGAGAAGCGCATCGATCCCGCCGACACGGTCATGGTGCAGTTGGCGACCCCGAGCCGCGAACGCGTCGAAAGCTACGTACAGATGCGCGGAGACATCGAGCAGAAGGTCTCCCGGATCAACGGCGAGTTCAGCGAAGTCGGTCGCCCCGTCGTCCACTACATCCATCGGCCGATCCCCCGCGACGAACTGGTCGCGTTCTTCGTCGCTGCCGACCTCATGCTGGTCACGCCGCTGCGTGACGGTATGAACCTGGTCGCCAAGGAGTACGTCGCCTGCCGCAGTGATCTGGGCGGCGCATTGCTGCTCAGCGAATTCACCGGCGCTGCAGCAGAACTCCGCCAGGCTTTCCTGTGCAATCCCCACGACCTCGACGACGTCAAGGATTCGATGGAGAAGGCCCTCAATCAACCGCCAGAGGACGGCCGACGCCACATGCGTGCGCTACGTCGTCAGGTCCTGACCCACGACGTCGACCGCTGGGCACGCTCGTTCCTCGACGCGCTCGCGCACGGCGGTGCCGCAGGTCCGGCGCTGATCGCCCCGGCCGAAGCACAAGACCACTGAGGACAGTGCACAAAGGCTGGGGCCGCGGAGAGTGAATCTCCGCGGCCCCAGCCTGCTTCAGGTAATCGACCCCAGCCGGTTTCAGGTGATCGATCAGAAGGGTTGGACGTTGTTCACGAGCCAACGCCCGTCCTGCTTCTCCAGACTCATCTTCACGCGACTACCACTGGCGACGGCTTCGGGTGATTCCGAAGACGTAGTGATCTGATTGAGGAACAGCATCGTCGTCGCGCTGTCTGCCTCGGCGTCGAGAACCGCGGCGCCCTGGACGACTACCTGAACGGTCAGCGACTTTTCCTTGGCTCCCGGAATGATCACCGATTCGATCAGGTTGGTGAACGTGCCCTGGAAATCGCCCGTCAAACCGTCTGTGGCCGCGTGCAACTGCTGGTCGACGTTGTTGTAGTCGTACTGGAACATCGCAACCGCCTGATCGGAAGAGGCCTGTGCCACTTCGTCTCTGGTCTGATCGATCGCCGCAATGTCACGCGTTCCACCCGGACCGAAGTAGAGATACGCCGACACTGCCGCCAACGCGATGGCCACTGCACTGATGACGCACAGAACGATGGCGAGCGGTGAGACGCGCTTGGGCTTGGACGTCTCGGGGATTACTTCTGGGGTCATGGCACAAACTCCACATTCGAGGCAAGCAACTGCCCGTCGACGTCGCACATGGTGATTCGGAGTCGGTAGTTGCGTTCAGCGGGCGCTTCGTCGCCGTTCTTCTGCATCGCACGCACCGCGACCAATGAAGTCCCGCAATCGCCGTCGGACTTCTCGAACCCGGCTTCGAGTACCTCGCCGTCGGTCTGAACTCCGGCCTGCCCGAGGACGTTGACAAACGAATCCTTGCGTCCGTCGAACTGCGACTTGAACTCGTCGGTGGTGCCGGCGAGGAACTTGTCGAGGTCGGCAGCCGCTGTATCCGCGTGCAGTGTCGTCAGATTCAGTGCGGTGGTCCGGGCACCGGCCACGTAGCGGGCTCGGTCCTCGTCTGCGTTTGACGCCTTGTTCCGGTCGACGAGAAGAAACACCGTCAGGGCCGCAAGAGCAACAGCGATCACCGAAGCAACGGCGATCCCGACTACCAACCCGGCCTTGGGCTTCGAACGAACAGGGGTGTCCACAGCAGTTTCTGCGGGGGTTTCACCGCTGACGACCTTCTCAGGTGGAGTATCGGGCTTGCCCATATCAACTGGCGCCGCCACCTTCCGCTCTTCTGCCTTCTGCTCGGCTGGCTTCTGTTCGGCCGACTTCTTTTCGGTGGGCACTACTACCGCGGCAGCGTCTGCATCCGCACCCGTGGGTCCGGCGCTGCGGGACGCGCGACGGCGCACCCGCTGCCCGGCCTGTGGATCTTCGTCTGTCATCAACCCTGCTGACCCTTCATGAACTGTTCGAGACTGACGTCGCCGCCACCGAGGTTCGGTTGCGAGTACGTCCTTCCGTCCGGCCCGATGTACGTGCCTGTAATCGGATCGTACCGACGAGCCGAGACCGAAGGCGTCGACGTGTACGAGCTCGGGGTCGCGGTAATCGGTTCCGGAGGCCCGGATTGCGGGTTCGTGCCCATCGGTACGTAGCCGGAACGGCACTGTTCGACCGTCGGCGCACGACGTCCCGGATACTCCTCGCAGGGAAGGTTTCTCGCGCCGCGCACGGCGATCGGCGAATCCTGGGCAACCTGGCAGAAGAGATCCGACGGCGTCTCGATCGGTGATTCGTCCTTCGGACTGCGCCACTGCTCTGCGGGCAGGAATCCTGTAGTGCACGGCGGCGGGTCGTTGACCTCCATGTGGAAGTCCACCAGTGCACCATCCGCAGCCGGGCCGGAGCCTGCCACCGTGACCAGCGCTGCGGCCAGCGGCGGGTAGATGACCAGAATCTGCTCGATCGCGTTGTTGTAGATCACGCCGACCTGTCCGACGGACACGAGGTTCGCCAGAAGAATCGGCAATGTCGGCTGCATGTCTTGCAGAAGAGCATTAGCCTCCGCCGCTGCCGCCGGACCCTTCTGGATGACGGCACGCAGATCAGGGTCGCTGGCTCGGAGCTGGTCGGTGAACGTCACCAGATTGCTTGTCCAGGAACGGATGGCGTCGCTGCTGACCACCTGAGTGTCCAGGAGTGGACCGGCCTGCTCGATCAGCGTCTTGGTCGCGTCGGAGTTGTTGTTCGCCTCCTCGACGAACAGCCGAGCCGAGTCGATCAGCTTCTGCAGATCCGGGCCGGCACCGTTGAACGCCTTGAAGGATTCGTCGATGACGGTCTTGAGCTTGGTGTCGGAAATGCTCTGCAGCAACAGATCTGCCTGATCGAGCATCGCGCCGACATCCTGCGGAATGCTGGTTCGGTCTTCGGGAATCACCGATCCGTTTTCCAGATGCCCGTCGACCACGATCGCTCCGGAGCTGTCGGTGTGCGGAATCAGGTCGACGAACTGCTCGCCGATCGCCGACACACTCTTGACCGCAGCATCGACGTCCGACGGAACCTTGACGCCACTCTCGAGAGACAGTCGCGCATTCACACCCGTCTCCGAGAGCTCCACCGCGTTCACGACACCGATGGTCTGACCGCGGTAGGTGACGTTCGAGTTCTTGTACAGCCCACCGGTGGCGGGCAATTCGACAGTGACGTCGTAACGGCCGATACCGACCATCGCCGGAACACGCACGTACTGAGTGGCCATCACGATCAAACCGACGACCGTCAAGACGGCGAAGATGATGAGCTGGATACGGACGAACTTTGTGAGCATCATGGTGCCGGTGCCCCCTGAGGAAGTCCTGGAATGTTGATCGGCGGAAGTCCCGGAATCTGAATGGTATTCGGATCCGCTGCCGGGGCCTGCGCAGCGGGAGCCTGTCCGGCGGGAGCTTGTGCCGGCGGTGCGGCAGGCTTGAGCGGGTCGCTCAACGGGTTGCCTGTCTGTCCGGCGAGCCCCGCCTGCTTACCCAACACACCTTCTGGTCCGGAGAGCGTTCCGGCCAACGGAGTTCCGGTGAGGAAGTTCGCGTCGAGTCGGGGCAGCGAGATGTCGATGGTCATCGCCAGGTTGGCGTAGTCACCGCGGATGACGTTGTCGATTCCGTTCTGTGGGAACGGGAACGTCAAGAGGACTCCGAGAACCTGAGTGAGAGCATTACCCGAATCCGCCAAGGCCTTCAGAGTCGGCGAAAGGGCCCGAACGTTGGTCGCGAAATCGTCGCCGCTCTCCTGGATGACACGGCTCGCCACCTCGCTGAGACCACCGAGGGAGGTCAACGCGTTGGTGATGTCCTGACGCTGAGCGACAAGAATCTCGAGTGCCGGCGGAATACCTTCGAGCGCTTTGTTCAAAGTGTCGTGCTGTGCCTGGACGGTCGAGGACAGCCGATCGAGTCCTTCCATCGCCGAAACGATGTCGCCTCGTTGCTTGTCCAGACTTCCGACCAGCTGATCGAGCTGAGGTAGGAGGTCTCGAACGGAATCTTCACGCCCACCGAGAGCGGCGTTGAGTTCCTTCGTGATGTCCTGAACCTGAGCGAGACCGCCGCCATTGAGAACAACGGACAGCGACGACAGCGTCTGTTCCGTCGTCGGGTAAGCGCCCGCCCGCTCGATCGGAATCAGGTCACCGGCTTCGAGTCGGCCCTCGGGCTCTTCTCCAACCGGCGGCGCCAACTCGATGTGCTGAGAGCCGAGCAAGCTGGTCTGGCCGATTTTTGCCGTCGCGTTGGCAGGCAACTGAACCTCGGGATTCAGCGACACCGTCACCAGAGCGTGCCAGCCCTGAACCTCGATGTTCGAAACGCTTCCCACTGCCACGTCATCCACCCGGACGGGCGAATTCTGCGACAGCGTAGTCACATTCGGCATCTCGATCTGGACCTCGTATGCGCCTTCGCCCCGGCCCTGAGTTCCTGGCATCGGCACAGAGTTGAGACCGTTCCATTCACAACCGCTGGCGCCGAGTGCCACTGCCGTGGCCAACACGGCAACCGTGGTCTTGCGAGCTACCCGCATCAGTTCCCTCCGCCCATGTTGAAGAGTTCGGCGAGATCCTTGGGAACACTCGTCATGGGAGCACCTGACATCGGTCCTGCGACAGTTTCCGGCTGATTCTGACTTGCCGCTTCCAATCCCGGTTCGGTGTAGACGATCTGATCCGGGAAAGCCTGCACGCCCGCGACCGGGTTGAACAGGAATCCGGGGTAGTTGCCGATCATCGTGCTGAGCACCGGCCCGAGGTACTGCTTACACAGGTCGGCACTGTTCTGGGAGTTACCACTGTCGATGCCTTCGATGGAACCACAGATCCACTGGATTGGATTCTTGAAGTTACTCAGTGCAATTGCGCCGGTCATACTGCCCTGAGCCGGTTTGTAGATCTGATAGAAGTTGGCAAGCGACGTCGGTCCGGAGTGCAGAACCTGCTCGATCTCCGGGCGCTTGTCAGTCAGTACCTGGGTGGCATCGGCCAGACGCGCGACCGATTCGCTCAGTCCCTCGCTGTTGTCCTTGACGAACCGCTGAACGTCGCCCACCGCCAGGTCGAGATCGCTGAGGGCGGTGCCCAACTCGTCGGAGCTGCTTGCGAGAACGCTTGTCACCGAAGCGAGGTGACCGCTGAACTGCACGATCTGCTCGTTGCTCGAGGACAAGGCAGTGACAAACGCCTGCAGGTTCCGAATGGTGGAGAACAAATCGGTCCGGCCTTCGGACAGCGTGTGCATCGTGGCCGAGAGTTCGCGCAACGTCGACCGAATGGACTCGCCGTTGCCGTCGAGGTTCGTTCCCACGGTGTCGATGAATCGGCCGAGGGAACCCTGATCGTCCAGACCCTCCGGTCCGAGGGCGTCCGACAGTTTGGTCAGTTCGGTCTTGATCTCGTCCCACTCCACCGGAACGGCGGTGCGCTCGATCGGGATCTCACCGCCGTTGGGCATCTGTTCCCCGCCGGAGTACACGGGGGTCAATTGCACGAAGCGTGCGGACACGAGGCTTTGAGCAACGATGAGCGCCTTGGCATCTGCCGGAACGTCGACGCTCGAGTCGATTTTCATCTCGACGTACGTGTCCCGATCACGCGGTTCGATCTTCGTCACCTTGCCGACGTTGACACCGAGCACTCGCACGACGTCGCCCTCGTAGAGACCTGTCGTCGAGACGAAGTGCGCGGAGATCTTGGTCTTGCCCAGGCCAGGGATGAAGAGGTAGGCCGCACCCGCCACGAGCAGCGCGACCAGCACACCCGCTCCGATCAGCACCCACTTCTTGCGTGGGTTGGTGGAGCCCTGTGAATCCTGTGAAGTCATGGTCTCGGTCATTCTCCCGGCCCCCTGATCGTCGGTGGAATGCCGGGGAAGAAGTCTTCCAGGTCGCCCGGAACCTGCTCGGGCGCGACGCTGGTGTCCACCAAGGTCTTCCACCAGTTACTCGGCAGAATGTTGATGATGAAGGCATCGAAGAACGGGCCGCTGGCCACGGTCTCGCCGAGCGCGGTGATGTACGGTCCGAGGCCGTCGAGCGCCCCGGCGATGTTGTCCTTGTTCTGCTGAAGAACCTCGGCGACCGAATTCAGCTTCTCGAGGGTCGGCCCCATCTGAGCCTCGTTCTCCTGCACCAGCGCTGACAGTTGACGTGAGACTGCGCCGGTGTTGACGATCAGTTCGCTGATCGCGTCACGCCGCAAGCTGAGTTCGGCAAACAGCTTGTTGCCGTCAACCAGCAACGAATCGATCTGACCGCTTCTGTCGGAGAGGATCTTGGTGACATCTTCGGCCCGCGAGAGCAATTGGAGCAGGCTCTCGTCGCGTGAGTTGATGCTCTGCGAAAGGCGCGTCATTCCGTCCAATGCGGTGCGAAGTTCTGGCGGAGTATCGGACAGGGTGTCCGAGATCGCGTTGAGCGAATCGTTGATCTGTTCCGTGTCGAGTTCGGACACCGTTGTCCCGAGGTCACCCAGAGCGTCGTTGAGCGAGTACGGGGAGTTGGTGCGTTCCACCGGAATCGGCGTGTCCGTGCGCAGCAGTCCGGATCCTTCCGGCCGCACCGCCAACGACTTTCGGCCGAGAACCGTGTTGGTCTTGATGTCGGCCGCGGTCTGCTCGCCCAGGGCGACACCGTCCTGAACGGTGAAGGTGACCAGCACCTTCTGGTCGTCGAGTTCGACGTCGCTGACCTTGCCGACCTTCACGCCGGCCATGGTGACGTCGTCGCCGGTGACCAGGCCGCCGGCATCCTGGAAGTACGCCGAGTAGCGAATGCCGCCGTTGATGAACTGGAGTTGATCGTATTGAAGCGCGGCACCCACTGTTGCCACCGCCAGGACGAGACCGATGACACCGATCTGTACCGGATTGCGTTCACGGGTAGGGGTCATGAGACTTTTGCGCACCTTCCCGTGTCCTGGACTGCCGTGGGCAAGACGATCGTCGTTCCGTCAGGTCCGGAGAACTTGAAAGTGTTGGCGCACAGATAAAACTGGAAGAACGCTCCGTACGTGCCCACTCGGATCAGCTTCCGGTAGTCGGACGGCAGACGACCGAGAGCGGTATTGATGTCGTCCTTGCCCAGGTCCAGCTGCGTCATCGTTCGGTTGGTCTCCCCGATCAGGGTCTGGATGTCCGGACGTGTCGCCTGCAGCAGCGATGCGAGATCTCCGGTGGCGCCGGCGATCTCGGTGATCGAATTACCGATCGGGCCACTGTCCTTCGCCAATCCACTGACCAACTGCTGGAGCTGATCGATCGTGGTGGAGAACTGATCACCCTTGTCGTTGATCGTGCCGAGTACGTCGTTGAGGTTGGTGATGACGTCCCCGATCAGCTGATCTCGGTCCGCCAACGTGCTGGTGAACGAACTGGTGTTTCCCAGAAGCGAAACCAATGTTCCACCCTGGCCCTGGAGTACCTGGAGCAGTGCCCCGGAGAGGTCGTTGACCTGCTGGGGGTCGAGAGAGCGAAGCAGCGGCTTGAATCCGCCGAGCAGCAGATCCAGATCGAGCGCGGGCGACGTCTGGTCGACTGGAATCGATCCACCTGACGAAAGCGTCTCGGTGGAACCAGCGCCCTCGAGCAGTTCCATGTAGCGGTCGCCCACCAGGTTCTCGTAGCGCACAGTCGCTTTGGTGCTCTTCATCAGTGAGTACTTGGTATCGACGTCGAACTCGACCTCGGCCTGGTTGGAGTCACCGATGGACACTCCGGTGACCGACCCGACCGGAACACCGGCGATACGTACCTTGTCGCCGGACTTGAGTCCCGAGACGTCCGAGAAGGTGGCGTGAAATCCGTTGCTGCTGCTGAAGCGCACCTGACTGAAGACGATCGCCAGTCCGGCGAAGATGACCGCCATGACGACGGTGAAAATCAGCAGCTTGACCGTGGTCGGTCTCATCACTTCCCGTCTTCCTGCTCGTAGGAGTCACCGAAGAGATACTGGAAAATGGTCGGCACGGTGACGCGCAGTTCGGTGTTGGGAACGAAAGGCACGTTGCCGGTGTTGGTGACTGCGAACGGGGCATGCCCGTCGACCTTCGGATCGAATTCGGGCAGACCATAACAATTGGGTCCACCGGAGGCCGCGACCTTGGGGAGAGATTGCGGGTTCTGGTACGCCTCGGCACCGTACATGAAGCTCGCACTCAGCATCAGTGCCGCTTTGTCACCGGTGCCTGCCAGCGGCTCGAACTTGATCCGGCCGTCGTTCAACCCGACGATGAAGCACGTCAGACCCGACGAGTACTTGTCGAGCAGGGTCGTCGTCGCGGTCAGAGTGTCGAGGGCGGTGGTCAGGTTCTGCTCGTTGTCGGTCAACAACGCGTTGCCGGTGTCCGCGAGGCCGGTGACGTTGAGCAACAGCAAGTCGAGGTTTGCCTGCTCGGCCACGATCGATCCGCTTGTCGCGGTGGCATTGTCGAGGATGCGCATCAGATCCGGTGCCACGTCGGCGTACAGGTTGGTGACATCGGCGGCGCCGACCAAGTCTTCCTGGAGCTGCGGCAGAACCGGATTCATCTTCTTCAGATAGGTGTCACCGAGCTCGAGAACCTCACCCAGCGACTCGCCGCGCCCGTTGAGCGCAGTGGAGATCGCGCCGAGTGTGGCGTTGAGCTTTTCCGGTTCGATCTTCGCGAGCACGTCCGAAAGATGTTCGAAGACACTGTTGAACTCGACGGTGACGCTGTCCGAGGCGATGACAGCACCCTCCTGGATCGGCTGGGTCGACGGATCGTCGGGAATCACGATGTTGACGTACTTCGCACCGAACACCGTGGTGGTCTTGATTTCCACCCGGGCGTTCGACGGAATCTTCGACATCTGGCCCGGATCCATCGCCAACTTCAGGTTTGCCTGGTCGCCGACGAGGGAGATCGATTCGACGCGGCCGACCTGCACTCCGCGCAGCTTCACCTTGGCATTCGGTTCCATGACCAGGCCGGCACGCGTGGACGTCACGGTGATGGGCGTGCTCTTGGTGAACCCACCCGAGAACATGGTGAGAGCAACGGCGACGATCGCCACGAGTCCGAGGACCAGGCCGGCTGCGGCCAACTTCTTGTGCCATCTGGGTACGGTCATCGCTTGCCCGCCTATCCCGACAGGTTGAAGTTGCCGGACCCGCCGTAGATGGCGAGTGAGATGAGCAGGGTGACCGTGACGACCGCGATCAACGAGGCGCGCACTGCGTTACCCACCGCGACACCGACGCCGACCGGGCCACCGGTTGCGTTGAAGCCGTAGTAGGTGTGGATGAGCATGACGGCCAGCGCCATGACTATCGCCTGGGCGAACGACCACAGTATGTCCGTGGGTATCAGGAAGGTCGTGAAGTAGTGGTCGTACACGCCGCCGGACTGGTTGTAGAGGAACACCGTCGCAAAGCGGCTGGCGACGAACGACGCGATCACCGCCAGGGAGTACAGCGGGATGATCGCGATCATGCCGGCCATGACGCGGGTGCTGACCAGATACGGAATCGACGGGATCGCCATCGTCTCCAGGGCGTCGATCTCTTCGGAGACGCGCATCGCACCGAGCTGCGCGGTGGAGCCGGCGCCGATGGTCGCGGCGAGGCCGATTCCGGCGATGACCGGCGCTGCGATGCGAACGTTGATGAAGGCGGCGAAGAAGCCCGTCAGTGCTTCGACACCGATGTTGCCCAGCGAGCTGTAGCCCTGAACGGCGATGGTGCCACCGGTGAACAGCGTCAGGAATCCGACGATCACGACGGTGCCACCGATGACGGCGAGCGCACCGGTGCCCATGCTGATCTCGGCGATCAGTCGCAGAGTTTCACGCGGATAGCGCATCAGCGCCTTGGGAGCGTGACCGAGAGCCTTCGCGAAGAACAGCGCTTGATCACCGATGCTGTCGATACTGCGAGAGATCGAGCCGATCTGTCGACGTGTGCGCGGGAAGCGTCCCGCTGCGGCCAACGCCATCAGATCTCCTCCCGTCCGTCGTTCGTCGTTCTGTTCACTTCGATCTCTCCGACTGCCGTGTGCCTCATCCGGCCGTCAACTTGATACCGATGGTCGTGATGAGCACATTGACGACGAAGAGCGCCATGAACGCGAACACGACGGTCTGGTTGACCGCGTCACCGACGCTCTTGGCGCCGCCCTTGACGTTGAGTCCGAGGTAGGCCGCAACCAGGCCGGCGATCATGCCGAACAGTCCTGCTTTGACCATGGAGAGCATGAGCTCACCGAATCCGGTGAGCAGCGTGATGCCGTTGACGAAGGCGCCGGGATTCACGTCCTGGATGAACACGGAGAAGACGAAACCGCCGAGGATGCCGATGGTGCAGACCAGTCCGTTGAGGAGCAGCGCCACTCCCGTCGACGCGAGCACCCGGGGAACGACCAACCGGTGGATCGGATTGATACCGAGCACCTTCATGGCGTCGATCTCTTCGCGAATGGTTCTGGCCGAGAGGTCCGCGCAGATGGCGGTTGCGCCGGCGCCGGCGACGATCAGCACGGTGACGATGGGGCCGACCTGTGTGACGGTACCGAGCGCAGCTCCGGCACCGCTGAGGTCGGCTGCACCGATCTCGCGCAAGAGAATGTTGATGGTGAAGCTGACCAGCACCGTGAACGGGATTGCGACCAGCACCGTCGGCACCATCGAGACTCGCGCCACGAACCAGGCCTGATCGATGAACTCTTGACGCTGGAAGGGGCGGGAGAAGACTGCCCTCAAGGTTTGGGCGGACATCTGAAAGAAGCCACCGACCGCTCGTAATGGCACCTCGACGAGGTCTACCATTCGCCCTCCTCGTCCTTGGTTGCCGCAGTACTGTCTGTTCTCATAGTCCAGCCCCCGACAGCTTGTGACTCAGGTCATATTAACTAGAACGTGTTCACCTGTCAAAAACAAGTGTCCAACTCTAAGAAGTAGCCTCACGGCGACGATCCGAAACCCGAAGGTTCGGGCCATGGGAAGCATCCCTTTTCGGTGCGAATTTCGCCGAAATATCCTGGAAATTAATACTTTTGAATGATCAGCGCTTATCGGCGCCGGATCGAGACCCTGCTACCGCGCCAGCCTTGACCGGGCACGTCGATCGAATATCGCATCGTTCACAGGAATGCAAAATTGGAACACAGTCTAGTTTTTTCGAGACCGTTGGTCTCGTTGTAGAACGCAGGCAGAGTGCCGCGCCCACCGACTCGTGAACACGCTATTTCTACCAGGAAGTGGACACGTAGACCGTCTAAGTGTGAACAACGGTTCTACGTGTCGCGCACCTGAGAATCAGACCCGTCGATCAGCCCAACGCGCGCAGGGCCGCCGATGCCGAGAACATCTTTGCCGGGTCACGGTCAGCGAAGTAGTCACCCATCACCGCGGACAGCGTTTCCGGCGACCAGGAATCTCCCTCGGCGTCGAACCGCTGCTCGACGACGGGCGCCGCCATCAGCGCAACCATCGGTCCGTACACCACGAATACCTGACCGTTGACGGCGTCGGCCGCCGGTGACGCCAGGTACGAGACGAGCGATGCCACATGCTCGGGCGAGAGCGGATCGATGCCGTCGGCCGGCGCGTCACCGAACACACCTTCGGTCATCGACGTCCGTGCCCGCGGGCAGATCGCGTTGGCCCGAACGCCGTAGCGCGAGAGCCCACGTGCGGCCGACAACGTCAGCGCCGTGATTCCGGCTTTTGCAGCGCCGTAGTTGGGCTGCCCTTCCGGTCCGAGAAGGCCCGCCTCCGAAGAAGTGTTGACGATGCGCCCGTACACCGGCGCCCCGGCTTCCTTGGATTTCGCCCGCCAGTAGGCAGCGGCGTTGCGGCACAGGAGGAAATGGCCGCGAAGATGAACTTCGAGTACCAGATCCCAGTCTTCGTCGGACATGTTGAACAGCATCCGGTCGCGCACGACGCCGGCATTGTTGACGACAATATCGACACTGCCGAACTGCCCCTGCGCTGCTTCCATCAGTGCGTCGGCGGTAGAACGCTCACCGACGTTGCCTGCCACGAATTCGACTTTGGCGCCGAGACCGCGGATCTCCTCGAGCGTTGCTTCGACGGCCTCGTTCGGGGCCAGATCGTTGACGACCAACGACGCACCGGCCTTCGCCAGACCGATGGCCTCGAACTTTCCGAGCCCCGATCCGGCACCGGTCACGATGGCGACCTTGCCTTCGAGACTGGTTTCTGGGCTGTTCACAGCATTCATCGAAGCGCTCTCCCGGTTCTCTGCGGTCGTGTGTCGAGTTACCCGGCTCGATTGCCGTGACCCACGAGTTCGCAACTTTAGAACGTGTTCTTGTTTTGGGCAACCATCGTCACGGATGTTCGGTCAGCGCCGCGCGCGGGCACTGAGCGATCGCGGAACGGACATCTTCCCAGCGATCCTCCGGCGGACGCACGGAACTGATCACGAGCTCCTCGTTGTCGTCGAGGTCGAAAATATCGGGTGCGATCCCTACGCACACACCGTTTGCCTCGCAACGGTCCAGATCAACCCTGACCTCCATGGCGATTCCTCTTCTCTACTCACTACTACTGGCGCGAACACGGATACGAAACGAGTGCCGCAGGGCTGTGCCGCACACCGTTCCTGGCGATAACACTAGAACCTGTTTCAGTCGTGTGCAATGATTCGAAAAAGTACCGAGAACGGACGTCGAACGATCCGCCGGAGACGGCGAGAGCGTCCCTTGTCGCCGATGTACGCATCGATAGAACCTGTGTCAATCGAATGGTTGGCGCTTTGATTCGTATCTCTATGGAGAGGTAACCATGCACATCACCTACACCCCTGAGCAGCAACAGCTCCAGGAGGAGTTGCGTGCCTACTTCGCACAACTGATGACTCCCGAGCGGCGTGAAGCACTCGCTGCCACGACGGGTGAGTACGGCGAAGGCAATGTGTACCGCGAAGTCGTCGCGCAGATGGGCCAGGACGGCTGGCTCACGCTGGGTTGGCCGAAAGAGTACGGCGGACAGGAACGCTCCGCGATGGACCAGCTGATCTTCACCGACGAAGCTGCCATTGCCGGTGCGCCCGTGCCGTTCCTGACGATCAATTCCGTAGCGCCGACAATCATGCATTTCGGGACGGACGAGCAGAAGGCCTTCTTCCTGCCCAAGATCTCCCGCGGTGAACTCCACTTCGCGATCGGTTACTCCGAGCCCGAGGCCGGCACCGACCTGGCGTCTCTGCGCACGTCGGCCGTCCGTGACGGTGACGATTACGTCATCAACGGGCAGAAGATGTGGACGAGCCTGATCCAGTACGCCGACTACGTGTGGTTGGCGTGCCGCACCGATCCGGAAGCCAAGAAGCACAAGGGAATCAGCATGCTGATCGTCCCGACCACCGCAGAAGGCTTCTCCTACACCCCGGTTCACACCATGGCCGGCCCCGACACCAGCGCCACTTACTACCAGGACGTACGGGTCCCGGCGTCGTCGATAGTCGGCCAGGAACACGGCGGCTGGGCACTGATCACCAATCAGCTCAACCACGAGCGTGTTGCCCTCACCTCGGCCGGACCGATTCTGACCGCGCAGCGTGAGGTCCGCGAGTGGGCACAGAACACCAAGCTGCCCGACGGCCGACGCATGATCGACCAGGAATGGGTGCAGATCAATCTGGCTCGCGTGCATGCCAAGGCCGAGTACCTGAAGTTGATGAACTGGGAAATCGCCTCCGCAACCGATCACGCTCCAGGTCCCGAAGCGGCGTCGGCCAACAAGGTGTTCGGTACCGAATTCGCCACCGAGGCTTACCGCTTGCTGATGGAGATCCTCGGATCCTCCGCCACGATCAGGCAGAACTCCCCCGGCGCTCTTCTACGCGGACGCATCGAACGCATGCATCGTTCTTCGCTGATCCTGACGTTCGGCGGCGGTACCAACGAAGTGCAACGCGACATCATCGGCATGACAGCTCTGCGGCTTCCCGCATCGAAGCGATAAGGACCAACGATCATGGAATTCACCCTTACCGAGGCCCAGCAGGACCTGTCCGGACTGACACGATCCGTCGTCACCGAACTGGTCACCAACGACCGCCTTCGTGAACTCGACGCCGCCGAAGACCGTTTCGACGCCCTCTTGTGGAACGCTCTGGCTTCGGCCGGCGTTCTCGGCGCGGCCCTTCCGGAATCGGTGGGCGGCGACGGATTCGGTGTCCTCGAGCAGTGCAGCATCCTGGCCGAACTCGGCCGCGGCGTCGCAGCTGTTCCGTTCCTGACGTCCATCGTCGGGTCCGCCGCAGCGATAGCCGAATTCGGCTCGGACAAGCAGCGCGACGACTGGGCAAGCGCTGCCGCTGCCGGTGAGAAGATACTCACCGCGGCCCTCGCCGAGGAATACAACGACGACCCGGCGCACCCGATCACGCGTGCCGAGAAGACCGCCGACGGTTGGCGCATCGACGGAGCAAAGATCACCGTCGACAGTGCTCCGCTCGCAGATCTGTTCCTCGTCCCTGCCATCACCGAGGACGGTGTCGCGGTCTTCCTCGTCGAACCGTCGGACGCGGGCGTGAGCATTACCAGGCAATCGACCACGGATTTCTCGAGTGCGGCCCTGGTCGAGTTCGATTCGGTGCAGATTCCGGCCGATCGTGTTCTCGGCTCGGTTGCCCAAGGATCCGACATCGCGGCGTGGATCGTCGAACGAATTCAGCTCGGTTCCAGCGCCTACCAGTACGGGGTGCTCGATCAAGCGCTGAAGCTGACCGCCGAATACGCCACCGAGCGTGTGCAGTTCGGCCGTCCGATCGGTAGTTTCCAAGCGGTGGCCCAGCGCCTCGCCGACGGATACATCGACGTCAAGGGCGTGCGCCTGACTCTCTGGGCCGCAGCGTGGCGTCTGAGCGAAGGGCTTCCGTCCGACGGGGCCGTACAGACGGCCAAGTTCTGGGCTGCAGATGCGGGACACCGCGTCGGGCACACCGCTGTTCACGTTCACGGCGGCGTTGGTCTGGACGAGGACCATCCGGTTCACCGCTACTTCCTCGCGGCCAAGCATCACGAGTTCCTGCTCGGCAACGCAACAGATCAGCTTCGCGCACTGGGCAAGGAACTTGCCGCAGTTCCTGCCTGAGTGCGTCCCACCGAGTGGAAATCCATGACCTGGTCCGAGACGAATCGATGATGATGCAGCTATGAGTCAGAGCCCCACTGTTTCCGATCTACTCCTCGGAGTCAGCGAGATCGACGACCGCGGTATCCGTTTCGAGGACCAGGTCATCACCTGGCGCGAGCACATTCAAGGCTCGTTCGATCGAGCAGCGCTGCTGGACACGCTGCTCGATCGAACGCGCCCCCGGCATTTCGGTCTTCTGATGGAGAACGTCCCCGAATTTTCACTATTGCTCGGCGCAGCATCGTTCTCGGGTTCGGTTGCTGCCGGACTGAACACGACCAGGCGCGGCCCGGCATTGGCGCGAGACATCCAACTCTCCGACTGTCAGGTCATCTTCACCGAGAACAACCAGGCACATCTACTCGACGGCGTCGATCTCGGTGACGTCCGGGTGATCAACGTGGATTCTCCGGCCTGGACGCAATTGTTGGCGCCCTTCGCCGATACGCCGGCCTACGCGTCGACGGCGCAGCCCGACGATCTGTTGATGCTCATTTTCACTTCCGGAACAAGCGGTGATCCCAAAGCGGTTCGGTGCACGCACCACAAGTTGGCCTCTCCCGGAGTCATGCTTGCCGATCGTTTCGGGCTCGGCGCCGACGACGTCGTCTACATGGCGATGCCCATGTTCCATTCCAACGCCATGATGGCGGCATGGACGGTCGCGCTGCACGCTCGTGCGGGAATTGCCATGCGCCGCAAGTTCTCCGCTTCGGGTTTTCTGCCCGACGTTCACAAGTACGGGATCACGTACTCCAACTACGTCGGAAAGCCGTTGTCCTTCATCGCTTCCACCCCCGAGGTGCCGAACGAGCGGGAGAACACCTTGAAGATCATGTACGGCAACGAGGGTTCGGCGCCCGCCGTGGCCACCTTCGTCCGGCGCTTCGATGCCCGCGTCATCGACGGGTTCGGTTCCACCGAGGGCGGCATTTCGATCTCCGCGGCACCGGTTCCCCGGCCCGGCGCCCTCGGACTTCTCCCGGACGGGGTCAAGATCCTCGATCCCGAGACCGGAGCGCCATGCCCGCCTGCAGTCTTCGACGCCGACGGCCGGATCACCAATGCCGACGAGGCAACCGGTGAACTGGTCAACGTCACCGGCCCAGGCACGTTCGCCGGGTACTACAAGAACCCGGAAGCCGACGCCGAGCGAATGCGCAACGGCCAGTACTGGAGTGGCGATCTGGCGTACACCGACCTCGACGGCTACGTCTACTTCGCGGGACGCAGTTCCGGTTGGCTACGAGTGGACGGAGAGAACATCGGCGCCGCGCCCATCGAACGCTCGCTCGTCGGTTACCCGGGCTTCGCGCAGGTGTCCGTGTACGCAGTCCCCGACAGCGATGTCGGCGACCGCGTCATGGCGTCGGTGATTCCGGTCGGCGACGTCGACAACTTCGACCCGGCAGCCGTAGCCGAATACATCGATTCCCGGCCGGAACTCGGGCCGAAGCAGAAACCGACCTTGATCCGCGTGTGCAGTGAGTTCCCGAGAACGGCGACGTTCAAGGTGGTCACTCGAACGCAGAGCGCCGAACGATGGAACACATCCGATCCGGTGTGGATCCGCCGGCGCGGAGAATCCGACTTCCAATTACTCACTCCCGAAATGGCACTCGGCCTCGAGAAGACGCGAGAGCCCGTCTAGTCCGATATCTCAGTAGTGCTGAGCAAGCGGTTTGTGCGCAGACACCGTTTTGTAGAACTCGGTGAGCCGAAGCTGTGATGCCGCTGCATCGTCGATCACCACCGTCGCATGTGGATGCAGTTGGAGGACCGATGCCGGGCACACCGCGGCCAGCGGCCCCTCGACGGCAGCGGCAATCGCAGCGGCCTTGTGCTCGCCGGTCGCGATCATCACCAGATGCTTTGCTTCGCAGATAGTTCCGAGGCCCTGGGTGATCACATGCCGTGGTACGTCGTCCGGACTCTCGAAGAATCGGGCGTTGTCGGTTCGAGTCTGTTCCGTCAGCGTCTTGACCCTGGTCCTCGAATTCAGCGAGGACGTCGGTTCGTTGAAACCGATGTGACCGTTGCCGCCGATGCCCAGAAGTTGTACGTCCACCGGACCATTCGACGCAATCGCCCGGTCGTAGGCTGCCGCGGCGGCAAATGGATCCGGCGCGGTGCCGTCGGGGCTGAATACCCTTGCCGCGTCCAGGTCCAGGTGATTCACCAGTTCGGTGCGGATCACCTGGGCATACGACTCCGGGTGGCCTTCCGGCAGGCCGACGTATTCGTCCAACAGGAACGCCTGCACGCCGGTAAAACTCAACCCGTCCTCGCGGTGACGGCGCGCGAGTTCGCGGTACACAGAGAGCGGTGAAGATCCTGTCGCCAGGCCCAAAGTCCGTGAACCTGAATGCACCGCGTGTTCGAAGATGTCGGCAACAACGGTGCCGGCCGCATCCGCACTGTCGACAATGACAATTTCCATCGGTTGATTCCTCAGCTTTCGGTGTAGTTCATGAGCCAGTTCCCAGCGGCCATGACGGCGCGGGTTTCGAGTTCTGGACCGGTGACGATCAGATCGGCGCGGCAACCCGGCACGAGATCGCCGACCATTCCGGCCAGCCCCATCAGCGAAGCAGGCGTTGCTGTCGCTGCGATGACAGCCGAAAGCAGATCGACGCCGGCGTGATTGACCGCCCGGCGGACTATGTCCATCAACCGACTCGTCCCGCCGGCAATGGCCGTATCCCCCTGGCCGGCCAATCGCGCCACGCCATCAACCACGTCGACGTCGAGAGGCCCGAGTGGGTAGCGGCCGTCGGGCATTCCGGCGGCAGCCATGGCGTCGGAAACCAACGCGATCTGGTGCGGACCGACAAGATCGAACACCGTCGCTACCGTCTCGTCGGCCAGATGTACTCCGTCCCCGACCAACTCGACCACCATCTGTCCTTTCGCAGCCGCGGCAAGACATGCCGCCACTGCGCCGGGAGCACGGTGATGCATCGGAGCCATACCGTTGAACAGGTGAGTGGCACTGAGCGGTGCATGCGCCGAGTGTGCGATCGAACGTGTCGCAATCGGGTTGGACGCATCGGTGTGTCCGATACTCACGACGGCACCGTGACGCTCCAGCAATGAGGCAAGTTCGTCGAAGTGTACTGTCTCCGGAGCGATCGTCATCGAGCGAATGTGCCCACGGCCGGCTTCCAGCAGCGACTCGAGCAGAGCCGGGTCGCCGTCGAGAATGCTGTCGGGATCCTGGGCGCCACAACGAAGTACCGAAAGGAATGGACCTTCCAGGTGAATTCCGGCCAGCGTGCCCTCGTCCACCAGTCCTGCCAGGAGCTCGATGCGACTGCGCAGGATCTGCGGCGGCGCGGAGACGAGCGAGCCGATCACCGAGGTCGTGCCGTTCGTCCGATGGTGATCGGCAGCCACGGTTGATCCGAACTCGTCTGCCTCGGGGAAACCGAATCCGCCGGCGCCGTGGCAGTGAACGTCGACCAAACCCGGAATGATCGTTGTTCCCGCAGCTGCCCGTTCGGGTAACGGGTCGGTTCGCTGCGACGCGGGTCCGGCCCACACCACACGATCACCGGAGATCTCGACAACCCCATCCGAGAGCAATCGACCACCGGTCACCAATTGTCCACGCAGAATTTGTCCACGAAGTGTCACGACATCACCTGCGGTACAACGGGAACTTCGGCATCCGCGATCGACAACTCACGGAGCACGGCGTCCGCGAGCACGTAGTGCCCTTGTTCGTTCGGATGGAACGCGTCAGCCAGGAGAGCCGGCGGTGGACCCTCGGGAGAATGGGCCGTCCACTGCGCGTAGTGGTCGACGAACACCGCACGCGTCGAGGCGGCAACCTGCCGCACGACCTCGACGTACTGAAGCAATCCCGCTCTGGTGGGCGCATTCTCGACGTCGATCGGTGGCGGCGTCTGCAGGATCGGCACCGCACCGATCGCTCGCGTCCGGAAAATCATGTCCGAGAGGTCGTCTCGAAACCGCTCCAGTCCTTCTTCGCCATCCAATGCGTCATTCGTACCGAGCATGATCAACACCACCGAGGGTTCGAACACTTCGATGCGGTGTGCGAAACCTGCACGCACATCGGAGGATCGATTGCCGCTCACCCCGGTGTTGACAAGGACGTGGTTGAACAAGGAAAGTTCACCACGGACGCGCTCGGCGCAGTGTTCGACGTAACTTCGATGACCGTCGGTGTGCGTCAATCCCTGAGTGATGCTGTCGCCGGTGAAGACCCACCGGATCGGCGTCGACGAGTCTACGAGCAAAGTCTCCAGTCGAATCCGTTCAGAAGTCTTGGACTTCAAAGCCTTCGACGTCGGGGTCACACCCTCTGCCCTTCGGCACCCGATACTGCGGCTGCAAATTTCGACGTGATGAACGCCGGATCCGTGATTGCGGTTCCGACAACCACCGAGTCTGCACCCAGGGCGATGGCGCGTGCCGCATCCTCCGGGCTGTGGTATCGCCCCTCGGCGATGAGGACTACATCTGGAAGTGCCTGCCGCAGTTCCGAGATCAGCTCCAGATCCGGGCCGGCCAGGCGTCGGCTGTTCTCGGTATATCCCGCCAGTGTGCTGGAGATGATGTCGGCGCCCGCCGCGGCGGCAGCGATGCCGTCCTCGAGTGTTCCACAATCAGCCATGACGAGGCCGCCGCGATCATGGACCGCGTCGACGGTGTCGGCAAAGGTCAGCCCGTCCGGACGAGGTCGCAGGGTGGCGTCGGCAGCCACGATCTGCGCACCCGAATCCACGACTTCGAGGGCTGATTCCCTTGTCGGCGTGATGAACACGCCCTCCGAGCCGATCTTCGTCAAACCGATCACCGGTACCTTCACTGCCGACACGACTGCGGCGACATCCGGGGTTCCGCCCACACCGCCGCAGCGGATCGCCACTGCACCGCCGTCGACCGCGGCGCGGGCCATCCTCTCGATGGTCCCGGTGTCGCGCATGGCATGGCCGTGTCCGGCCTGACAGGACACGATCAGCTTCCCGCTGATGATCGTGAGCAGTTCTTCGACAGTCACGGTGTTACCTCGATTCGTGTTGCGGCGGCCAGGAGCGCAGCTCCGACGAGCGGCGCATCGGTGCCCAAACGGGCAGGAAGAATGGCGGTTTCGGCAATGGGACCCATCGCTTCCACCCGGAAAGCGGACGTCAGCGGCGACAAGAGGTCGGCTCCGATCTGGGCTGCGCCGCCGCCGATGACGATCACCTCGGGATCGAATGCGGTGGCGACGCCGGCCAGGACTCGGCCGAGCAGAGTACCGGCGTCGGTGACCACGGCACGGGCGATCGGGTCGCCGGAGCGCATGAGTGCCACCACCTTCTGCAACGGTTGAGTGGGCACACCCGCCCGCGCTGCGTACTCGGCCGCCATCGCCGGGCCAGAGGCGACTGCCTCGAGGTGATCGGTTCTACCGCAACCGCAACCTATCGCCCCGGAGACCGGAACCAGCAGATGCGCGAGCTCGCCGGCTGTTCCGTGGGCGCCGTGATACAGCTGTCCGCCCACGGTCAACGCGCCACCGATTCCAGTACCGACCGAGACGAACAGTGCAGAGCTTCGACCGCGACCGGCGCCGATCATGTTCTCGCCGTGGGCCATCGCGCGCACGTCGTTGTCCACCGTCACCGGTAGACCCGAGTGCGCCTCGAGTTCCCCGCGAACCTCGGCGCCACTCCATCCGGACAGAATGTCGGAGGCGAAGACGACGCGGCCACGCACCCGATCGATGATTCCCGGTGCACCGACTCCGATTCCGGCTACCGGGTGATCCGCCCTCAAACAGTCGACCAACGCGGTGGCGGTCTCGAGAACAGCCTCCCTACCGGCCGTCGGTGTTGCCGCACGAACGGTGTCGATCACGTATCCGTCGGACGTCACCACCGCGGCAGCCACTTTGGTGCCGCCGATGTCGATGCCGATCCATCGCTTCTGCCCAGATGTCATGTCAGAGGAGCCCGGCCTGTTCCAGAACGACCTTGATCGTTGCGGTCTCGGACTCGTCGAGCGAGAGCATCGGGGCGCACATCGTGTTGCCGGTGATGACGCCGCGCAGGGCCAGAGCCGTCTTGAATGCGCCCAGACCCGCGGCACCGGCACTGACGCGACCCGGTGTCGGTGCCTCGACGATGGAGAACAGATCGGTGAGTCGATCCTGCTCGGCCTTCGCCGCCGCCCAGTCTCCTGCCTGCGCAGCGCGCCACAGTCGCACGTAACCGTGGGGGTCCACGTTGGCCAGGCCGGGCACAGCGCCCGAAGCACCCATCAGCAGGCATCCGTCGACGACTACCTCGTGCCCGGTGAAGACGGCGAAGTTTTCGAGCCCGGCCGACTGACGGAGCAACATACGGAAACTGACGTCGTCGCCGCTCGAATCCTTCACGCCGGCGATGACTCCCTCGCGACCGAGCTCGACCAGCATTGCCGGGCTGAGCTTGCTGTGGACACGAACCGGGACGTCGTAGGCGAACAACGGAAGATCCACTGCGGCGTGGATGGAGCGGAAATGCGTTGCCGTCTCGGCTGCGTCGGTGATCGCGTAGAACGGCGCCGTCGCGACGATGGCATCCGCACCCGCTTCACGCGCCTGCTCGGCGACGGCGATGACCCGGTTGGTGGTCATGTCGTTCACGCCGACGAGGACCGGTACCTGGCCGCCGACGTGACCGATGGCCGTCTGCACCACCTGGGCGCGCTGAGCGTCGGTGAGGTAACCGACCTCACCCGAGGAACCGAGGACGAACAAGCCGTCGACTCCGGCTTCGATCTGCAGTGAGAGCAGGCGTTCGAGCGACGTGGTGTCGACCTCGCCCTCGAGCGTCAGTGGTGTGACGATCGGCGGGACGATTCCGCTGAAGGTGGTGGTTTCCGTGCTCATGGGGTCTCCATATGTTGGTTGTCGGATTGAGTTGTGGGTGCGGCTGTCAGGGAGAGACGGAGACCGGCTGACCGCTCGAGGCGGACAGATAGGCAGCATCGATCACGCGCATCGACGCGCGGGCGTCTGCCACGGTGTAGTCGGGTTCGGTCCGTGTGGGAAGTCGATCGAGCACGTGAGAGAGAAAGCTCGACACCGCGTTGTCCGAACCGAAGCCGCCGATGGGTAGTGCGGTCACGTCTCCCGAGGATGCGAAGTGGGTCACCGCGGGTTTGTCGTCGTCGGAACTCGCGTATCCGTGGGAGCCGAGGACCCGAAGCGTCGCGGTATTCGCGCCGAAACCCGGTGCTGCGGGGATTCTTCCGACGGTCACCGTCGCGGTGACGCCGTTTTCCAGGGCGAGCGAGATCAACGCCGTGTCTTCGACTCCGAACTGCTGGTGGGCCCCGCCGTAGAGTGTGCTCGTCTCGGCGTACACCTCGGTGACGTCCAGGCCGGTGAGGTATCTGAGGTAGTCGGCGGCGTAACCGGCGAAGTTCACTACTTCTCCCCCGCCGGAAAGCGCGGGATCCACCACCAGTTCGGGACGCTCGACGGACGTCGCGAAATGTGTTCCGCTTGCCAGGAACTCGATGTCCACGTGGCGCGGCAGTCCGAGGTTTCCGGCATCGATCCAGCGGCGCAGTCGCCGGAGCGCAGGTGAATGAGTGCGGTTCACCACCGTACAGATTCGCCCGTTCGACCGTGCCGCTTCCTCGACCGCCGCGGCCTCCGACTCGTCGATACCCACCGGCTTGTCCACCAGGACGTCGAGTCCCGCGTTCAGTGCGGCAATCGCAAGCCGTGCATGCCTGGTCGGCTCACTGCAGATGATCGCCAGGTCTATCCGTTCGGGGTCGAGCAGCTCGCCGAGTTCGTCGATCCACTCGATGTCTGCGGCCTTTGCCATCGCGATTCCGTCCTCACGAATCCAATCGGGGACCGAGGATTCGTCGGAGGCCCCGATCAAGCTCACTCGAGGATCGGAGCGCAACAGGTCCGCATAGGAGCCGGCATGCCTTACGCCGCTGACAAATCCGACGCGGATCGAACCGGTGCCGGTCATCGGTGTTCTCCGATCGAAATCGCGCGGCCGGTGTCGAGTGACTGTTGTGCAGCGATGGCAGTCGCGAGAGCTGCACGTACCTGCCAGTTCTCGACTATCGGGGTCGCGGAACCGTCGAGAGTGGCGATCCAGTGGCGCATCTGATGCGCCATCGCATCTTCGATCGACGACGGCGGCGCGTTTGTCGTATCCGTCATCAGGCCTGGGTCGTCGCCGGTGTCGTGCGCGAGCGTGCCGGATGTCCCCGACACCACGATCCGGCGCACCATCTTTCCCGATTGCGGCAGTGCGTAAGCCAATTCGATGAGCGCCAGCGATCCGTCCTCGAAGCGAACGGTCAGATGGAAGCTGTCGTGCACGGGCATCCCCGCCGCGAAGGTGGGGAAACTACGAGCGAACACACGGATCGGACGACGACCGATCAGCCACGTCACCAGATCGAGAGCGTGGGTTCCGTTGTGAACGGGGTGACCACCCGAGCGGTCCTTGTCGTGTTGCCAGCCTCGCCAGCCCCCTGGCCAGACGTGGCCGGTGTACCAACTGAGGTGGATCAGCCGGGGGTCGCCGATGGCGCCTTGTGCAACCGAGTTTCCGATCGAGGTGATCGACGGCTGGAATCGTACGGTCTGTCCGACCATCAGTGAGGTGCCGCCACCTTCGGTGGCCTCGACCATCGCGTCGAAGTCCGCGACTGTCAGCGCTGCGGGCTTCTCCACGTGCACATGCTTTCCCGCGCGGCCTGCGGCTATCGTCACGGGCGCGTGGTCCGGAGTGGCCCCGACGACGTTGACCGCGTGCACGCTCGGGTCTGCGAGAATCTTCGCCAGATCGGTACTGGCCTTCGCGCCCGGCGCCAATGCCGCGACCGATGCGGCACGGTCCAAGTCACTGCCGAATACGTAGACGACTTCGACCGACGGGATGCGCGCCAAAGCGCTGACGTGGTCCCGCGCGATTGCGCCGCTGCCGATGACGGCTACACGCACGGTCACTTCGCACTTCCCGACAGCGCCGCCGGTTCCCCGCCACCGAGTCGCACCTGCTCGGCGACGACGAGTGCGCGTTCACGTGCGTATGTCAACGGTGAGCCGGAGTCAGCCTTGCCGTCGAGAACTGCTGCCATCTCGTCGATTTCGTGGCGAATCGCAGCCTGCATCCACAGCGAGGATCCTCCGTTCCCCGAGTTGTACTTCTGCGTCCTGCTCGCAGAGTCGATCAACGATTGGTTCTCGGCGTCGACGTCGAAGATCGGCCACGACTCTTCGACCCGTCCCCCGCGCAGTCGGCTGACCCGGCCGGTGTGGAAGTCCGCGTGGACCGAGCCTTCGGCGGCATCGACCGTCAGCTCCCACGAAGAAGTGTGTGAACGCGTCGAGATGGTGTGCCTGCCGATCGCGCCGCCGGCGAACGACACCACTGTGTTGCGGAAGCCGTCGTCTGCGGTGGCGATGCTCGACACGGCAGTCACCTCGCCGCCGAGCCAGCACATCAGGTCCAGTTCGTGAATCTCGTGAGTCAGTTCTCCACCCGTTCGGCTCTTGTCGAGCTTCCACCACTGTGGATCTGCGCCGTCGGTGTCGATCCAGCGTGAGCGAGACGTTTCGATCGCAGCGACCTCGCCGAGCTCCCCCGACGCCAGCAGGTCCGCCAGACGTCGTACACCCGGCATCATCCGCATGATGTGCCCGACCATCAACGGCGAACCGCTCGCGTCGGCGCTCGCGATCATGTTCTGCGCATCGACCAGTTCGACGGCAAGTGGCTTCTCGACAAAAACTGCCTTGCCGTGTTCGAGTGCCGCGATGGCAGGTTCGGCGTGCGCGTGATTGGGCGTCGCGACGACAACGAGGGCCAACTCCGGGTGAGCGGCCACCCCGTCGTGATCGTCTGTCGGGGTTGCCGAGAACTCTGCGGCGACGTCCTTGGCCCGCTCGAAGTCACGGTCGCACAGCATCGCCAGTTCGAAACGTGGATGGGCAGCCAGCTCGCGAGCGAGGGAACTACCGAAGAATCCGCAACCGACCACACCGACTTTGTATCGGGTCATGAAGTCTCCAAAGATTGGATGAGGGATGTCCTATGTTATACGGCCAGCGTCATCGGTCGTCAATTCGACGTCGGTAACACAGTCTTCATCTATGCAGGTGAGAGCACTATTTTTGGTTCGAAACCGACGAAACGTCGAAGTTCAACACCGCCAGTTCCAAAGATTCTCTAGACGCTTTCTGATCCACAATGTAAGTTACGCAACATCGGACGTCGAACATAGGACATCCCCTATCCACTCCCTTGATGTCCCGCTCCCCGCCTTGGAGGCCGCCTTGAAGAACGAACGACCGCTGAGCTCCGCGTTCACACGCCGAGACCTGTTTCGGTACACCGGGCTACTGGGAGCTGCAGCAGGTATCACCGCGACTCTCGCGGCCTGCGGCGGCGGCCCGTCGTCGACCTCGGTTGTCGGCGGTTCCGCGAGCACCGGCGATCTGACCACCGCCATCGGATACGGCAACGACCAGAGCTTCGACCCGATGCAGACTGCATCCGGTTTCCTCATGGCAGCGGTCAACCACGTCTACGAGGGACTGCTCGAAAACGATCCAGACACCGGTGAGACGTATGCGGCGCTCGCACAGGCCGTCCCGACCGACGCCACCGCCTCGAGCTGGACCATGAAAATCCGCGAGGGAGCAACCTGGCACGACGGCACTCCGGTCACCTCGGACGACGTCGTCTTCACCTTCGATCGCATCCTCGATCCACAGCAGAACGTACTGATCCGCTCCTTCTTCTCCTCCTGGTTGCAGTCCGTCACCAAGGTCGACGACCAAACGGTGACCCTGAACTTCAACTACCCGTTCAGCGCTGCCGCACAGCGTCTCTCGATCGCCAAGATCATGCCCAAGCACGTCTTCGACGGCCACTGGGACGAGGCCAAGTCCGGAGCGCTGGTCGTCGGTTCCGGTCCGTACAAGCTCAAGAGCCACACCCCCAAGAGCAACACAGCTTTCGAGGCGTTCGAGGCGTACAACGGGCCGCGTCCGGCCAACTTCGCGACCATGAACTGGCTCTCCATCGTCGACACCTCCTCACGCATCGCGCGCGTCTCGGGCAACAATGCCGGTGCACAACTCGCCGACAACATCCCCGTCGCCAACGTCCCCACCCTCACCTCCGGTGGGCGCACCGTCGAGGGCAACCCGGGCATGAACCTCATGTACCTGCTCTTCGACACCACTCAGGCACCGTTCGACGACGTTCGTGTTCGCCAGGCGATGTTCTATGCGATCAACACCCCGAAGATGATCGAGATCGCCCTCGGCGGCAAGGCAGCACCGGCCACGAGCTACCTGTACGAGCGCAACCCCGACTACGCGCGAGCGTCCACCGTCTACTCGTACGATCCGGACAAGGCCCGCTCGCTTCTCGCTGCCGCCGGTGTAAGTGGCCTCGACCTGACGCTGCTCTCCACCAACGTCAGCTGGTTGGCCGACTGCTTGCCGACCATCAAAGAGTCTTGGGACGCAGTCGGATTCAACACGACGCTCGAACCGCAGGACACCAGCGCCATGGTGAGCAAGCTCAACAGCGGCCAGAAGTTCCAGATCGCTGCGGGTACGTCCAACCCACAGGCGTTCGGCAGCGACGTCGACCTCCTCGTGCGCTACACGTACAGCAAGGGCGGCCTGTGGACGAAGACCTACGCCAAGTGGGACGACACCCCCGAGGCACAGAAGATCTACGCCACCATGGACGAGGCCACCCGCGAGACAGACCCGGCAAAGCGCAGCACCCTTGTGCAGTCGTACCTGAACCAGATCGCCGAAAACGCTGTCTACTATCCGGTTCTCCATCAGGAACTCCTGACTGCGTGGGATCCGAAGAAGATCGCCGACGTCACTCCGCTGCCGTACCCCGGCGTCAACCTGCTTCAGGCGAAGCCGGCCTGATACCCGCCCGCTCGGCCGTTTCCCACAACTGAGAGATTCCCCGATGGCAAGAGTCCTCCCCATGCTGATCAGGCGATTACTGATACTGATCCCCCTGATCCTCGGCATCATCGCGTTCGTCTTCATCGTGATGCAGTTCGCGCCCACCGATCCCGCAACGGCGGCGTTCAACGGCGGCAACCCGACTGCGGAACAGTTGCAGCAGTTCAAGGAAGAGAACGGACTGCTCGATCCGCTTCCGCTGCAATACGTTCACTTCGTGACCGATCTGGTCAGCGGCAATATGGGTGACAGTCTGATTTCCGGTACCCCGGTGTTGGATTCGATCTCCACCGCTCTGCCACTGACCATTCAGCTCACGGTTCTCGGACTGGTGATCGCCATCGTGCTCTCGCTGATCTTCGGTGTCACCAGCGCACTGTTCCGCGATCGTTGGCCGGATCAGGTCATCCGAGTGATCTCCCTCGGCGGTGTGGCAGCACCGTCATTCTGGTTGGCACTGCTGATGATTCAGTACCTTGCTGTCCAACTCGGATGGTTCCCTACCGGTGGCTACGTCAATCCGAGCGACTCCGTCGGCGACTGGCTCTGGTACATGGCGCTCCCGGCACTGTCTCTGTCACTGCCCGTCGCGGCACAACTGACGCGAATCATCCGCACGTCCATGGTCGAGGAGTTGGACAAGGACTACGTCCGTACCGCGATCGGCAGCGGCCTGCCCTATCACGTGGTGATCGGACGGAATGTGTTGCGTAACGCGCTGATCAACCCGCTCACCGTTCTGGGCCTGCGTGTCGGTTACCTACTCGGCGGCGCCGTGGTCATCGAGCAGATCTTCGGTCTTCCCGGAATGGGTCAGCTCATGATCAACGGCGTCACCAACGGTGACCCCGCAGTCGTTCAGGGTGTTGTCATCGTGATCGCGGTCGGCTTCGTCGTCGTCAACCTCGCCGTCGACATCCTCTACCTGCTCGTCAATCCACGACTTCGGAGCGCAGCATGATGAGAAGAAAACTCACCGAGAAGCTTTCGCGACCCGGTATCACCTTTTCTCGCTTCCCCCTCTCGGCCTGGCTGTCGATGGCGGTTCTCGCGATCATCGTGCTCGCCTGCCTCTTCGCGCCGCTGATCACGCAGTACACCCCACTCGAACAGGCGGTCGGTACCGCGGGCCCCAGCGCCGAGCACTGGTTCGGTCAGGACAGTCTCGGCCGAGATCTGTTCAGCCGCTTGCTCTACGGCGGACGCTGGTCGTTGACCATCGGTCTCGGGTCCACCTTCCTTGCATTGTGCGCTGGTGCTCTCATCGGGTCGGTCGCCGCAACGAGCCGAAAAGGCGTCGACGAGACCATCATGCGAGTGCTCGACGTGGTCATGGCGTTCCCGGGCATCGCGCTCGCTGCCGTACTCGTCGCAGCCTTCGGTGGTTCGATTCCGGTTCTGATCGTCACCATCGCGTTCCTCTACACACCGATGGTCGCCCGCGTCGTTCGCGCGAACGTTCTCGCTCAGTACGGTGAGGACTACGTCGCGGCCGAAAAGGTCATCGGCGCAAGAACTTCACACATCGTTGTCAAGCACGTCGTAGCCAACTGTGCTGCGCCCGTTCTCGTCTTCTGCACTGTCATGGTCGCCGACGCCATCGTGCTGGAAGCCAGCCTGTCGTTCATCGGAGCAGGTGTCCGTCCCCCGGATCCGTCGTGGGGATCGGTGATCGCCGACGGCAAGAACATGGTCCTTCTCGGTGGTTGGTGGGCAACGGTGTTCCCCGGTCTGCTGATTCTTCTGACGGTGCTCTCCCTCAACGTGCTCGCCGAGGGCCTGACCGACGCGATGGCAGATCCGAGTCTGAAGAAAACCAAGAAGACGCCCTCCGCATTGGAAGCAGCGCAGACTGCCGCAGCGGAGGAGACCTCCAACGAGCTCATTCTGGAGGACGAAGCCGCATCGGTCGCCAACACTCCGGAGTTGATCGACGACTTCGCCGACCCGAGCGTCGTGAAAGATGTCCTGAAGCCGGCGGCCGAGCCGACTCCTCTCGAAACTCACCTGAAAATCCTGGCGGAAACCGAGCGGTCTCGGTCCGATCGTCTTGTGTACGAGGGCGATGCAGCGCCCCTCCTCGAGGTCCGCAATCTCACGATCCGGTTCCCCGAACGCTACGGAGACACGGCGATCGTCGACAACGTGAGCTTCACCGTCCGCCCGAACGAGACGATGGCACTGGTCGGCGAGTCCGGTTGCGGAAAGTCGCTCACTTCGCTGGCGATCATGGGTCTACTGCCCAAGACGGCGGTGGTGACCGGCGAGATCCTGTTCGACGGAGTCAACGTCCTCGAGCTGAACAACCGGGAGCGAAACAAGCTGCGCGGGCACGACATGGCGATGATCTACCAGGATGCGCTGAGTTCTCTGAATCCGGCGATGCTGATCCGCGCGCAGTTCAAGCAGCTCACCAAGCGCGGCGGTACCCGCACAGCCGAGGAACTACTCGAACTCGTCGGACTCGATCCGGTGCGCACTCTCTCCAGCTACCCACACGAGCTTTCCGGTGGTCAGCGTCAGCGCGTTCTGATCGCCATGTCGCTCACCCGCAGTCCGCGGTTGATCGTCGCGGACGAGCCCACCACCGCTCTCGACGTCACCGTCCAGGCCCAGGTCGTGGACTTGCTCAACGATCTTCGGGAAAAGCTCGGCTTTGCCATGGTTTTCGTGAGCCACGATCTTGCACTCGTTGCTTCACTCGCTCACAAGATCACGGTGATGTACGCCGGTCAGGTCGTCGAGTCTGCGCCCACCAGCGATCTACTCGTCGATCCGCGTCACGAATACACTCAGGGCCTCCTCGGCGCCGTTCTCTCCATCGAGGACGAGGCTCCGCGACTCCACCAGATCCAGGGAACCGTACCGTCGCCAGGCAGCTTCGCCGCCGGTGACCGTTTTGCCGAACGTTCCCTGCGTCCGGATTCCGATCCAAACCGAAAGCCCGAGATGGTTCGGATCGGCGAGACCGAGCATTTCTTCGCGAACCAGTCCGCGACTCCCGCACACGCAGAATCGGAATTGGAGAGCGTGCGATGACTACAGCTGAAGCACCCATCCTGGAACTGAAGAACATTCACGTCGTCCACAAGACCCGTTCGGGATCACTGTTCAAACCCGGCACGGTTCACGCGGTCAACGATGTCAGTATCGCCGTACGACGAGGGGCGACGATCGGCATCGTGGGCGAGTCGGGTTGCGGCAAGTCCACTCTGGCCAAAGTCATGGTCGGATTGCAGAAACCGACGTCGGGCGACGTGGTATTTCGCGGCCGAAGCGCTCTGACCCGGTCGGCGGGCGTGCGCAAGGAGTTCGGGCGGGCGATCTCGATCGTCTTCCAGGACCCGGCTACCGCGCTCAATCCGCGAATGACGGTGGCCGACATCCTCACCGATCCGCTCGACGTCCACGGCATCGGCAACCGCGCGGGCCGAACCGCCCGAGTTCGCGAGCTGGTCGGTTTGGTCGGACTCCCCCAATCTGCGCTCGAAGTCATCCCGAGCCAGATCTCCGGCGGTCAGCGTCAACGTGTCGCGATCGCGCGTGCGCTCGCGCTCGAGCCTGACGTCATCGTGGCCGACGAACCGACGTCGGCTCTCGATGTCTCGGTGCGAGCGCAGATCCTGAACCTGCTCAGCGACATCAAGGCTCGGTTGGGGCTCGGCATGGTGTTCATCTCGCACGACATCCAGACGGTGCGGTATGTCTCCGACACGATCGTCGTCATGAACGCCGGGCGGATCGTCGAGCAGGGAACGGCCCAGGAAGTATTCGACAACCCGTCGGATGCGTACACGGCCAAACTGCTGGGCGCGGCGCCCAGTCTCCTGCAACGCACCGTTGACGTGGGTTGACCAATGGAGCGGATGACCGGACATAGGATGAAGGACGTTCGTATCAGAAAAGGGGAATCGATGTCTGTCCGGAGTGGCACACAGGGCGCTCGTTTCAGCGCGCAAAACCGCATGCGCGCACTTCAGACGGACATCATGAACTTGATCCTCGAACGCAGACTCTCCCCTGGCGACCCGATGCCCACCGAGGCCGAACTGTCCGAAGAGTTGGGAATCGGCCGGAACACGCTCCGCGAGGCACTCAAGGTTCTGCAGGCCTTGGGCGTCGTCGAGATCCGTCACGGCTTCGGAATGTTCGTCGCCCCGAGCAACTTCGACGCTCTCGCCGACGGCTTGACCTTCCGTGGCCGGTTGTCGTTGCAGGGCACCGGGCACGAGGCGATGGAACTGGTCGATATTCGTCAGGCACTCGAGACCGGACTGATCGGTGCGGCGATGGCCGAGATGACGTCGGCCGACCACGCCGACCTCGACGAACTCGTCACCGGCATGGAGGTCCGTGCCGCCGCCGGGAAGAACTTCTCCGACATCGACGCGACCTTCCATTCCCGCCTGTACTCCCCGCTCGACAACCAGGTCCTCGCTCAGTTGATGGACGTCTTCTGGCAGGTGTACAGCGAGATCCAGCAGGCTATCGGGCATTCGGACACACCACTGATCGACATCGCGTCGAAGCATCGTGCGATTCTCGACGCGATCCGTACGGGTGATGCCGTCGAGGCGGCGCACACTCTCGATGTGCACTTCGGTGGCCTGCGCGAGCGGATCGCCGGCCTTCATGCTTCCGAAGCGCAGTAGTTTCGAAACGCGTGATTTTGCTCCGCTGTCTCACCATCGCGCCCGTTCTTCCGGCAAAATTACGGGTATGAAGAACCCGAACCTGACGCCTTCGCGCGTTCTCGCAGTTGTCCTCGCTGCCGCCCTGGTCATTTTCGTGATCGCACGTCGCCGCGACGACGGCGCCCTCAGCCGCGGAGAATGGTTGTCGGACAGCGTCGGACCGGACGACCTCGCCGGCTGAAACGACGTATGCCCTCGGCCGAAACTCGGCCGAGGGCATACGTACGTGTCATCTACTACTTCATCGAATCCAGTCGGGTTCGCGCGTCCTCGAACCCCGACACCAGCTCTGCCATGACCTCGGCGACCGGTCGGATCTCGTTCATCCGTCCCACGATCTGACCGACGGGCATTGCCACAACTTCCGGGTTCTCCGATGCAGCGATTCTCTGATGAGCGTCGCTGACCAGCAGGTTCTGCAGCGGCATCGGCAAGGGCGCCGGTGCTCCCGGGTTCGACCAGGCTTCCGTCCACTTGGTCTTGAGCAACCGAGCGGGCTTACCCGAGTAGATGCGCGAACGTACGGTGTCGGCCGACGTCGCGCCCAACAGTGCACGCTGAATAGCGGACGGGCCTTCGCCCGACGCACTGCCGAGTTTGTATTCGGACGTGGTGAGCCAGTACGAGCCCATCCACACTCCGGACGCACCGAGTGCAAGTGCAGCAGCCACCTGACGGCCGCTGCCGATACCGCCGGCAGCCAGTACGGCCGCCGAATCGCCCAGTGCATCAACGATTTCCGGAACGAGAACCATCGACGCAATTTCGCCGGTGTGACCGCCGGCCTCGTAACCCTGCGCGATCACGATGTCGACACCGTTCTCGACGTGACGACGTGCATGCTCGACGGCGCCGGCCAGTGCTGCTACCGGAACGCCTTTCTCGTGAGCTTGATCGATAACGTCCTTCGGCGGCGATCCCAGTGCATTCGCAATCAACGCGATCCGGTGTCCCAGAGCAACATCGACGTGAGACCGCGCCACCGAGTGAAGCCATCCCAGTACGCCGGTCGCATGCTCGACGTCGTCGGAAAGCGGCGGCACACCCAGTTCGTCGAGCGTTCGGTTGACGAAGGCGCGGTGCTCCTCCGGAATCAGCTTGTCGAGATCGACGGCGCCGCCCTCGGTCGGCACCTTTGCCGGCATGACGATGTCGACGCCGTACGGCTTACCGTCGGTGTTCTCGTCCATCCACGTCAGTGCGGCTTCGAGCTCTTCCGGATCGTTGAACCGGACGCAACCGAGCACGCCCAGACCGCCCGCGCGGCTGATCGCGGCCGCGACATGCTCGGAAGGAGTGAATCCGAAAATCGGGTATTCGATGCCGAACTTGTCGGCGAGATCCGAACGCATCAGGCTTCCACGCTTTCGTTTGCGGACGACACAGGAGCGCCGTTTCCGTTGTGATCATCGGCCTCGCGCGATTCCGTTTCGGCCTTCGCCCAGCGGTAGTCGGGCTTGCCGGCCGGATTGCGCTTGATCTGGTCGACGAACCACACACTGCGCGGAACCTTGTATCCGGCAATCTCTTTGCGCGCTGCGGTGGCGATGTCGTGCAACGTCGGCGACGTGCCTTCACGTACCTGAACCACTGCGGCAACCCGCTGACCGAAGCGCTCGTCGGGGATACCGACCACCAGCACGTCGAAGATGTCCGGGTGCGCCTTCAACGCGCCCTCGACCTCTTCCGGGTACACCTTCTCGCCGCCGCTGTTGATGGACACCGAACCGCGGCCGAGCATCGTGACCGTGCCGTCGGCTTCGACCTGAGCGTAGTCGCCGGGGATCGAGTAGCGAACGCCATTGATGGTGCGGAAGGTTTCGGCCGTCTTGACCTCGTCCTTGTAGTAGCCGAGCGGGATGTTGCCCTTGCGCGCGAGCATGCCGCGCTTGCCCGATCCGGGTTCGACCTCGTTGCCGTCGTCGTCGAGAACCGTTGTGGAGGCGTCGATCTTGACCGTCGGACCGCCAGTGTGCTTCTGACCCTTGCTCAGCACGGCCAGTCCGCCGAAGCCGGTCTCGGATGCTCCGATGGAGTCGGTCAGCAGGCGGTTGGGCAACAGTTCGAGGAACTGCTCCTGGATGCTCGGCGAGAAGAGCGCAGCACTGCTGGCCATCACGTAGAGCGTCGAAAGATCGTACGGCTCACCCGTCTTCGGATTGCCGGCGATCAGTGCGTCGAGCATCGGACGGCCCATCGCGTCACCCGTGATGAAGATCAGGTTGACCTTGTGCTTGTCGATGTTCTGCCACACCTCGTGGGCGTCGAATTCCGGGTGCATCAAACAGGTTCCGCCGCCGAAGAGGCTGTGGAACACCGCAGACTGCGAACCACCGTGAATCATCGGGGGAATCGGGTAGCGGATCATGCTCGGGTTGGCTGCGCCGACCTTCGCCATCTCGTACTCGTCCTCGACCGGAACTCCGGTGACGAAGTTGATGCCGCCGCCGAGAACACGCCACCAGTCCTCGTGACGCCACATGACGCCCTTGGGACTTCCGGTGGTGCCGCCGGTGTAGAGCATGAAGATGTCGTCGTTGCTGCGCTCTTCGAAATCACGCTCACCCGAACTCTGCGCGAGTGCGTCCTCGTAGCCGATGCCGAAAGCACTGAAGTCCAGATCGGTGCCGTCCTCGACCACGATGACGGACTTGACCTTGGGAGTGTTCGGCAGGACGTTCGCGACCTTGTCCGAGTAGCGGCGCTCGTGAATGAGCGCAACCATGTCGGAGTTGTCGAAGATGTACTGCAACTCGTTCTCGACGTACCGGTAGTTGATGTTGACCATCACGGCCCGGATTTTGAAAACGGCGACCATGGCCTCGATCGCCTCGATGACGTTCCGGCAGTAGATGCCGACCTTGTCACCCGGCTGAACGCCATGTTCACGCAGGTAGTGACCGAGGCGGTTTGCTCGGTCCTCCAACTGCGCATAAGTCATCTCGCGGTTGTCCGAGACCAGCGCAACGCGGTCCGGAACGAGGTCGATTGCGTGCTCTACGAAGTCTGCGATGTTAAGGGCCACGAGTTCAAAGTAGAACGTGTTACCGTTTCTGGCAAGACCCAATTTGAGAGCCAGCTCACAGACCCGCCAGGAGCCATCAGTGTCCACTTCGACGACCGAAAAATCAGACATTTCGGAAACCGCGCCGCATTGCCTCGTGGAGAAGCGTGGCCACGTTCTCATCGTGACCATGAATCGCCCCGAGCGTAAGAACGCCATCACCGGCGAAATGATGGCGATCATGGTCGACGCCTGGGATCAGGTCGACAACGACCCCGAAATCCGCGTCGCGATCCTCACCGGAGCTGGCGGCGACTTCTGCGCCGGCGCCGACCTCAAGAACATGTCCGCCAAGCCTCCGGGAGATTCCTTCGCGGGCGGCGGCGTCGACATGTCCAAGATCGAAGGTCTACTCAAGGGTCGCCGGTTGACCAAGCCGCTGATCGCTGCGGTCGAGGGTGCAGCCATCGCCGGCGGAACCGAAATCCTGCAGGGCACCGACATCCGCGTCGCGGGCGAGAGCGCCAAGTTCGGCGTCTCCGAAGCCAAGTGGGGGCTCTTCCCGCTCGGCGGTTCCGCGGTGCGTCTCGTTCGACAGATTCCGTACACGATCGCAGCCGACATCCTGCTCACCGGTCGTCACATCAAGGCTCCGGAGGCCAAGGAGATCGGGCTCATCGGCCACGTCGTCCCGGACGGTCAGGCCCTCGACAAGGCGCTGGAGCTCGCGGACCTGATCAGTGCAAACGGCCCCCTCGCCGTGCAGGCGATTCTCAAGACCATCCGCGACACCGAGGGCATGCACGAGGAAGAGGCCTTCCAGATCGACGCGCAGCTGGGCATGAAGGTGTTCATGAGCGCGGACGCCAAGGAGGGCCCGCGAGCCTTCGGTGAGAAGCGGGCGCCCCAGTTCAAGGGCATCTGAGTCAGGGTTGCCTGTCCCACCCCTGTCTGAGCCACCCCCTTTCCCGTCCGCTCTCGGTCCCACCCACCCCCCTTTTCGAGCGAACGTACCTTTCGGCGCCTTCAGTGCGCCGAAAGGCACTTTCGCTCAGCCGGTTTCGTCCAATTTGACCCACCTCGACCTCGCGAACACCTGTGGCCGGGGACGTGACTGCGCCAATCTGTAGTGCGCACGCAGGTCCTCGATCACACGATCAGGGTCCGTTCGCAGTGCACTGGGCACCGTCGGCAACACGATGATTCCCGCATTCTGCATACGCGTCCGACGTTCCACCGTGCGCTTGTAGTCCGTCGGCGCGGCATGCCATTCCAAGGAGTCGATGTCCCACGCGAAGGCAACCGAATCGATCCATCCGTCCGGAATTGCGATGAAGTCTCCGTCAGCATCCCGGATCTCATGGTTGAACAACATTTCCGGCAGCCCGCTCCGCTGCCACAGTTTTCGCGCGTGAACCTCCGGAACCGAGTGGACGTTCGCGTTCACTTCGCGCAACACGACCCGAGGTAGCGCGGAACCCCGACTGCTACCCGCCTCGAGTTCCTTCGCAAGTTCGCGCACCGAGACGTCGCCACGCTGAACGACCTCGGCAATGAGTGCCCGTGTGGGATCGAGGGCCTTGCACCGCCTCGCAGCGTCGAGTAATGCCCGCGGCAGCGGCGCACAGCGCAGTCCGTTGCGAATCTCCGGCTCAGGCAGTCGAACAGTGCGCTCTACCGTGACAAATCCAACTGATTGAACTCGACGGTCGATGGGGATGAGCACCTGCACATCCCCGGCGTGCGTCCGATATCCGTACTCCGACATGGCAGATCGCCCCGTCAGCAGAGACTCGTCACCGCTCAACATGAGCGCAGCGATCGATCGTTGACGTGGCGTCGGTTGACCATTTCGGAGCAGGATCACTCCTGGCAATATGCGCTGCCAGGGTCCGCCCGCTCGACACCGGGTGTGCACGGCGGAGTTGGAGACGCCCAATCGCGCCAACTCGGCCGTTCGGATCACTCCACTTCGACTGACGCGGTAGATCGCGTCCAGATCATCGCCCCACATTCCACGTCGCATGGTTGCAGCATGACTCGAGTAGCAGCGTGGGCCCCGGCGGCGACCTGGGGTTTTGGCGGCCCTGTGGATAACTTTCGGCGAGCGAAAGGCGCGTTGAGCGCCTCAGATGCGCTGAACGTGCCGTTCGCTCGAAAAAAAGGGGGGTCCCGCTCGAAAAAAGGGGGTGCCCCGCTCAACCACCCACCGCGGCCGCGAGCTCTCGCACATGGTCGGCGTCGCGGCAGGTCACCAGCAGCATCGTGACTCCGGCTTCCTCCCAACGCTTCACGTCCGCGCGCACCTCGTCGACGTTGCCGATGATCATGGTCTCGGTGACCATCTCGTCGGGGACGACGGCAGCAGCTTCGTCCTTGCGACCCGACATGAAGAGGCGACCGATCTCGTCGACCTCCTTCTCGTAGCCCATCCGCTTGTAGACCTGCGCGTGAAAGTTCAACTCCGGGGCGCCCATTCCGCCGACGTAGAGGGCGGTCATCGGCTTGAGAGCGGCGATGGCGGCGGCACGATCGTCGGTCACGATGACCTGGCACGTGGCGGCCACCTCGAAGTCTTCGCGGCTACGACGGGCCCCGGCGCGAGCGAAGCCTTCGTCGAGCCACTTGTTGTACATCGGGGCCAGGCGCGGGGTGTAGTAGATCGCCAGCCACCCGTCGGCGATTTCACCGGCGAGCGCGACGTTCTTCGGCCCTTCGGCGCCGAGCCAGATCGGGATGTCCGCACGCAGCGGGTGCGTAATGGGCTTGAGCGGCTTGCCAAGTCCCGAACTGCCCGGTCCCGCATACGGCAGAGGGTAGTGGGGGCCGGGGCTGGTGACGGGCGCTTCACGGGCGAGGACCTGGCGCACGATCGAGACGTATTCGCGGGTGCGCGCGAGCGGCTTCTCGAATGGCTGGCCGTACCAACCTTCGACGACCTGCGGTCCGGATACGCCGAGCCCGAGGATCGTTCGCCCACCGTTGAGGTGATCGAGAGTGAGCGCGTGCATGGCACAGCTGGTCGGTGTTCGCGCCGAAATCTGTACGACGGACGTGCCGAGACGGACGTTCTCGGTCCGAGATCCCCACCAGGCGAGCGGGGTGAATGCGTCCGAGCCCCACGACTCCGCCGCGAAGACCGCGTCGAATCCCGCGCCTTCCGCGGCCTCGATCAGTTCCGGGGCGTTTGCCGGCGGCTGTGCGCCCCAGTATCCGAGTTGCAACCCAAGCTTCATCGCAGGCCTCCACATTGCCGGTGATCAGAAGTGACTCTTGCCACAATCTCTAGAACCTGTTCTACTCGATCTTGTGACCATCGGAAAGAGCGGGGTGGCCGACAAGCCCCTGAGCGCACCATTGAATCTCCATTTCGACTACACCAGATCGACGGGACCGACCATCGGCGCGTTCGTGACTGCCCTGCGTGATCGCAAGGTGATCGGCGCACGTGGGTCGAACGGTCGTGTCTTCGTGCCGCCACCGGAATTCGATCCGGATACGGCCGAACCACTGACCGACTTCGTCGGAGTCTCCGACGGCGGAACGGTCGTGAGTTGGACGTGGATGCCCGAACCCATCGAGGGTCAACCCCTGACGAAGCCTTTCGCGTGGGCCCTGATCAAGCTCGACGGCGCGGACACGTCCATGCTCCACGCGGTCGACGTCGACTCCCCCGACGACATCAGCACCGGCCTGCGGGTTCGTGCTCGCTGGGCGTCGGAGCGGATCGGGCAGATCAAGGACATCGAGTGCTTCGAACCAGGTGAGAGCGAAAATGGAATCGCGACAGTCGATTCCAGCGCAGATCCTGTCACCATGATCACGACGCCTGTCGACCTGCACTTCATGCATTCCGCCTCAGCCGAGGAGAGCTTCTACCTCCGTGGTCTCGCAGAAGGCAAACTGATCGGTGGTCGCAGCGGACCCGAAGACAAGATCTACATCCCACCGCGCGGCGCGAATCCCACCAACGGGAAGCCGACGAGCGAGCAGATCGAACTGCCCGACAAGGGAATTGTCACCACCTTCTGCATCGTCAACGTCCCGTTCCTCGGGCAGCGAATCAAACCGCCCTACGTGGCCGCCTACGTGCTTCTCGACGGAGCCGACATTCCGTTCCTGCACTTGATCCTCGAATGTGATGCCGCGGACGTACGCATGGGCATGCGCGTCGAAGCCAAGTGGAAGCCTCGCGAAGAGTGGGGTTACACCCTCGAGAACATCGAATACTTCCGGCCGACAGGTGAACCCGACGCCGAGTACTCCACCTTCCAACACCACCTGTGAGGCTCCTGAAATGACTTCTGCAGACATCGCAGTCGTGGGCTTTGCTCAGGCACCCCACGTCCGCGAAACCAACGGCACCACCAACGGCGTCGAGATGCTCGTCCCGTGCTTCCAGCAGCTCTACAGCGATCTGGGAATCACCAAGTCCGACATCGGCTTCTGGTGCTCCGGATCTTCCGATTACCTGGCCGGACGAGCGTTTTCCTTCATCTCGGCCATCGACTCCATCGGAGCGGTCCCGCCGATCAACGAATCTCACGTCGAGATGGATGCTGCGTGGGCCTTCTACGAAGCGTGGATCAAGATCTTGACCGGCGAGGTCGAGACCGCGCTGGTGTACGGCTTCGGCAAATCCTCCGCCGGGCACCTGCGCAAGATCCTGTCCATGCAGCTCGATCCGTACCTCGTCACTCCGCTGTGGCCGGACTCCGTCTCGATCGCCGGACTTCAAGCCCGACTCGGACTCGACGCGGGTAAGTGGACGCAAGAGGACATGGCGGAGGTTGCCGCTCGTAGCCGTCGTCACGCGCTGAGTAATCCGAAGGCTCAGCTCGCAGGCGAGGTCGACATCGAGGCACTACTCGCCAGCCCGTTCCTCGCAGATCCGTTGCGCGCACACGATTGTGCGCCCATCACCGATGGTGCGGCAGCAATCGTCCTGGCCTCGGGTAACCGCGCCCGCGATCTCTGCGAGCGGCCGGCGTGGATCACCGGACTCGAACATCGCATCGACTCCCCCAACCTGGGTGCACGTGACCTGACCACGTCGCCGTCCACAACGTCGGCAGCCAAGGCGGCAACAGGCGGCGAGGTCGGCAACATCGACGTCGCCGAGCTGCACGCGCCGTTCACTCACCAGGAATTGATCTTGAAGGAAGCGATCGGCCTGACCGACGCCACCACGATCAACCCGTCCGGCGGTCCACTCAGCGGCAACCCACTGTTCGCCGGTGGTCTGGAACGAATCGGCCACGCCGCCAAGGCAATCTTCGACGGCCAGGCGAATCGCGCTCTGGCCCATGCAACAAGCGGCCCTGTGCTGCAGCAGAACCTGGTAGCAGTCTTGGAGGGACGGAACTGATGGCCGGAACGCCTCAACTCGCGGCCGTGCTCGGCACCGGCCAAACTCACTACGTCGCAAAGCGTCATGATGTCTCGATGGCGGGCTTGGTTCGTGAAGCCATCGACGCCGCGATGCTCGACGCCAACGTCGGCTGGGACGACATCGACGCCGTCGTCATCGGAAAGGCCCCCGACCTGTTCGAGGGTTCGATGATGCCCGAACTCGCCATGTCGGATGCCCTTGGCGCCAACGGAAAGCCGTTGCTGCGTGTTCACACTGCCGGCTCGGTGGGTGGTTCGACGGCTATCGTCGCCTCCAGCCTGGTCAAATCCGGTGTCCACAAGCGGGTTCTGACGGTTTCCTGGGAGAAGCAGTCCGAGTCGAACGCCATGTGGGCGCTGTCCACACCGGTACCGTTCAACATGCCTGTCGGCGCCGGCGCCGGTGGATACTTCGCCCCGCACGTCCGTTCGTACATTCGTCGATCGGGCGCACCGGAGCACATCGGCTACCTCGTCGCGGTGAAAGATCGGCTCAACGGCAGCCTCAATCCGTATGCGCACCTGCGGCAGCCGGACATCACCTTCGAATCGGTGCAGGCATCTCAGATGCTCTGGGATCCGATCCGCTACGACGAGACCTGCCCGTCCTCGGACGGCGCGTGCGCTCTGGTGATCGGCAACGAGGAAGCGGCCGCACAGGTCGAGGCCGAGGGTCGTTCGGTCGCGTGGATCCACGCGACGGCCATGCGCACCGAGCCGACCTTCTATGCCGGACGCGATCAGGTCAATCCGCAGGCCGGCCGTGACGCCGCGGCCGCGCTGTGGAAGTCCGCGGGAATCACCGATCCGCTCAACGAAATCGACTGCGCCGAAATCTATGTCCCGTTCTCGTGGTTCGAGCCGATGTGGCTCGAGAACCTCGGTTTCGCGGAGGAAGGCCAGGGCTGGAAGCTGACCGAGGCCGGCGAAACCGCGATCGGCGGCAAGCTCCCGGTCAATGCCTCGGGCGGTGTTCTCTCTTCCAACCCGATCGGCGCCTCGGGCATGATCCGTTTTGCCGAGTCGGCGATGCAGGTCATGCACCGCGCCGGCGATCACCAGGTGGCCGACGCGCGCAAGGCTCTCGGCCATGCCTACGGCGGTGGCTCGCAGTACTTCTCGATGTGGGTCGTCGGCTCCGAACGTCCCACCACGTAACAGCAGCACACACGCCGATCAGGAAGAGGCCGAAGATGAAGTACACCGTCGGGGTTGCCATGAACCCCTTGGACCAGTTAGCCGGTATCGCCAAAACGGCCGAGGAATGCGGCTTTTCGTCGATCGCTCTCCCCGATTCACTGTTCTTCATGGAAACGCAGGCGGCGGATTACCCGTACACCCCGGACGGGTCTCGGATGTGGAATGCCGAGACCCCCTGGGTCGATCCGCTGATCGCCGCAGCTGCAATGGGCGCGGTGACCGAGAAGATCGAGTTCTACACCCAGGTGCTCAAGCTGGGTAGCCGCAATCCGGTCCTGCTCGCGCGGCAGGTCGGATCTGTAGCGGCATTGACGAACAACCGTTTCGGCTTCGGCGTCGGAATCGGTTGGGCTCCCGAAGAGTTCGAGTGGTGCGGCGCTCCGTACAAGCGTCGCGGCGCCCGAGTGGACGAGATGATCGACGTTCTCAAACTTATTCTCGGCGGCGGGATGGTCGAGTATCACGGCGAGTTCTTCGATTTCGATCGCCTGCAGATGAGTCCAGCTCCCACCAAGCCGGTTCCGTTCTACGTCGGCGGCCACACCGAGGTGGCACTCCAGCGTGCTGCGCGAGTCGGCGACGGTTGGACCTCGGCGATGATCAAGTTCGACGACCTGGTGGGTGTGATCGCACGACTACGCGAACTGCGCGCCGAGTACGGCCGCGAGAACGAGCCGTTCGAAATCCAGACGGTGTGCATCGACCGTTTCGGCAAGGACGGTTACGCAGAACTCGAAGATGCCGGCGTCACGGACATCATCACCGTACCTTGGGTTTTCGACGGAATCGGCTTCGATGCCCCGCTGGAGGCAAAGCAGGATTCGATGCGTAAGTTCGCCGAGCAGTACATCAACTGAGGAGTCGCGATGACTGACGAACACCCCGCCCGCGTCGCGGGTAACGCTTCGCGCGCCGCAGCGAGTGGCAAGAACAAGGAAGCCTGGCTGGACCTCTTCGCCGAGGACGGTTGGGTGGAGGATCCGGTCGGGCCGTCGGGATTCGATCCCGAGGGCAAAGGCCATCACGGACGCGAAGCGATCTCCAAGTTCTACGACATGACGATCGCGACCGCGGACAAGCTCGAGTTTCTGATCGACGATTCACTGGTGTGCGGCAACGAGAACGTCAACATCGGCAAGATCCGGACCACCATCGGCGGCTCGATCATCGACGCCGAGGGCGTGTTCGTCTATCGCGTGAACGACGCAGGCAAGATCGCGTCGCTTCGAGCATTCTGGGAAGTGGACCGTGCGATGAAGACGGCACGCAAAGCCTGAGAACCCACAGTACGAGAGCGGCCCCGGTCATCGACCGGGGCCGCTCTCGTCGTATTCGAATCAGCCTGTCGTACTTGCACCGAGAACCCTGAAATGGTTTCCTGGTTGCCAACGTCGCGTGTCGATGACGGACTGCGTCAGGCATGGAGGCGTCGTACTGCAAGGGGTCACTCATGACCATTTCGTTCAACCACACCATCATCGCCGCAAAAGACCGACAAGAGTCTGCGTGGTTCTTCACTCACATGTTCGGTCTGCCAGGCCCGGTCGAAGCCGGCTACTTTCTCGGCGTCGAACTCGAGCACGGCGTGACACTGGACTTCGCACAGGTGGAAGAGGGCGCCGAGGTTGCGTCTCAGCACTACGCTTTCCTCGTCTCCGAAGATGACTTCGACGGCATCTACCAGCGGATACAGGCGTTGAAACTTGATCACTGGGCCGATCCGCGCCAGTCGAGTACCGGATTCAACACCAACGACGGTGGGCGTGGGGTCTACTTCCTCGACCCGTCGGGACATTTCCTGGAAGCGATCACCAAGCCATACGGCGGCTGAATTAGAGATTGAACTACAAACGGCGGCGCCTACGGGAGATGAGGGATCCCGCAGACGCCGCCGCAGTTCCAGGTTGCCAACTAGTGGCCCCCGGAACGTCTACTGTAGTTCTGCGTGTTCGAGAGTGCAGAGGCAACTCCCGAAAACCTACACAGAACCTACTCGCCGGTTACCAGGTCAGTATATGTCCGGATCAGTGTTTGACCGGGCAGCCCGATGTCTTGTAATCAACCTGAAACTCTTTGATGCCGTTGAGCCAGCCCGAGCGCAGGCGACGGGGATCGCCGAGCCTGGTGATGTCGGGTAGGTGATCGGCGATCGCGTTGAAGATCAGATCGATTTCGAGACGAGCCAAGTTGGCGCCGATGCAGAAGTGCGCACCCGTGCCGCCGAATCCGAGGTGCGGATTGGGGTCACGCATGATGTCGAACTTCGTGGGATTCTCGAAGACGTCTTCGTCGAAGTTGGCCGACGCGTACATCATCACGACGCGATCGCCCTTCTTGATCTTCTGCCCCCCGAGTTCGGTGTCTTCGAGCGCGGTCCGCTGGAAAGAGGTCACCGGGGTGGCCCAACGAACGATCTCGTCGGCCGCAGTCTTCGGGCGTTCCTTCTTGTACAGCTCCCACTGGTCGGGATTGTCGAGGAAGGCAACCATGCCGTGTGTGATGGCATTGCGAGTGGTCTCGTTACCCGCGACCGCAAGCAGAATCACGAAGAAGCCGAATTCCTCTGGGGAGAGCTCATTTCCGTCGATGTCAGCTTCGATGAGCTTGGTGACGATGTCATCGGCGGGACACTTCTTGCGCTGATCCGCCATCTGGTACGCGTATCCCAGAATCTCCATCGACGCCGCCTGCGGATCGATGTCGAACTCGGGGTCGTCGTAGGACGTCATCTGGTTGGACCAGTCGAAGAGCTTCATTCGATCTTCCTGCGGCACACCGAGAAGCTCGGCGATTGCCTGCAGCGGAAGTTCGGACGCGACCTGAACCACGAAGTCTCCGGCACCACCGGCAGCCGCAGTCTTGACGATCTTTTCGGCGCGCTCGGTCAGTTCTTCGCGCAGGCTGTTGATGGCTCGCGGGGTGAATCCACGCGAAACCAGCTTGCGAAGCTTGGTGTGCTCCGGAGCGTCCTTGTTGATGAGGATGAATCGCTGCATCTCGACGTTCTCGCGCGGGATGTCGTCGGCGAAGCGAGGAATCGCAGTGTTCTCGTGGGTCGAGAAGATGTCGCTTCGCTGCGAGACCTCCTTGACCTCTTCATGACGGGTGACCACCCAGAAGCCCTCGTCCTGGAATCCACCGATTTCCGGGGGCTGCGGATTCCACCACACGGGGGCCGTCTTCCGGAGTTCGGCGAACTCCTCGAACGGCATGCGTTCCGCGTAGATGTCGGGGTCCGTGAAGTCGATTCCCTCGGGGAATGCGGGCTGTGCCACTGATGTCTCCTGCCCTAAGCCTTTTCATCACAGGGGTGATGGGGATCCGTGATGTGTAACACGTTCTACTCTCATTGAAACACAAGCCTGCTTACTAGGAAAGGAAACGTCGACAGGTCTTGCTTCCCGCAGAGAACCTGTTCTACTTTTTCATTACAAGGAAAGGAGCCCGCTGTGGGCACACCAGTAATCGTCGAGGCTGTCCGTACACCGATCGGCAAGCGCGGAGGTTGGCTCGCCGGTCTGCACGCCGCCGAGATCCTCGGAGCGGCACAAAAGGGCGTTCTCGACCGGTCGGGAATCGACCCGTTGCTGATCGAGCAGGTGATCGGCGGCTGCGTCACCCAGGCCGGCGCTCAGTCCAACAACATCACGCGCACGGCTTGGCTGCACGCCGGACTTCCGTGGCAGACCGGCGCAACCACCGTGGACTGCCAGTGCGGTTCGGCCCAGCAGGCGAACCATCTGATCGCCGGTCTGATTGCCACCGGCGCCATCGACGCCGGCATCGCCTGCGGCATCGAAGCCATGAGCCAGGTTCCCCTCGGCGCAAACGTCGGCGATCAGGCCGGACCGCGTCGGCCGGCGACGTGGGACATCGACATGCCCAACCAGTTCGAAGCTGCAGAACGCATCGCTCGTCGTCGCGGACTGACCCGTGACGACATCGAAGCCCTCGGCGTCCGCTCGCAGGCGCTGGCCAAGCAGGCCTGGGAGGAAGGGCGTTTCGACCGCGAGGTTCTCGAACTTTCGGCGCCCCAGGTCGACAAGGAAGGAAACCTCACGGGCGAGACGAAGCTCGTCAATCGCGATCAGGGCCTGCGCGATACGACGGCCGAGTCCCTAGCCCGACTGAAGCCCGTCCTCGAAGGCGGGATTCACACGGCCGGAACGTCTTCCCAGATCTCCGACGGCGCGGCCGCAGTCCTGCTCATGGACGAGGACAAGGCTCGCGCACTCGGGTTGAAGCCGCGAGCCCGCATCATCGCCCAGGCACTGGTCGGCTCGGAACCGGAATTCCACCTCGACGGACCGGTGCAGGCAACCAGCCGTGTCCTGGAGAAGAGCGGAATGAAGATCGGCGACCTCGATCTGTTCGAGATCAACGAAGCATTCGCATCCGTCGCACTGTCGTGGGCTCAGGTTCACGAACCTGACTTCGACAACGTCAATGTCAACGGCGGCGCGCTCGCTCTCGGCCATCCGGTCGGCAGTACGGGCTCTCGACTGATCACCACCGCACTGCACGAATTGGAGCGTCGCAACGGCTCGACGGCTCTGATCACGATGTGCGCCGGCGGCGCGCTGGCCACCGGAACCATCATCGAGCGTATCTGAGATGACTACTCCCCCAGCTAAACCCAAGGGACTCGACGCTCCGGCGACGGTCAAGATCATCAAGTGGATGTCGAAGGCAAACGTCGCCATGTATCGCGCCACCGACGGGCGGCTGGGTAGCAAGTGGCGGGTCGGCAGCGCGTTCCCACGCGGGCTGCCGATCTGCCTGCTCACCACCACCGGTCGCAAATCCGGCGAGGAGCGGATCAGTCCGTTGCTGTTCCTCGAGGACGGCGAGAACGTGATTCTGGTGGCGTCGCAAGGTGGTCTTCCGAAGAACCCGATGTGGTACCTCAACATCAAGGCGGACCCGGTGGTGACGGTGCAGATCAAGTCCCGGATCCGATCGATGAAAGCCCGTGTCTCCACCGAGGACGAGCGCGCTCGGCTGTGGCCGATGTTGACGGCGATGTATCCGGATTTCGACAACTATCAGGCCTGGACCGACCGGATCATTCCCGTCATCGTGTGCGAGCCGCTGAAGAAATAAACGGACTGTTTACAACAAAACGTTTACACCGGCCCGGGTTCGTGCCAGCCTGGGTTCATGACCGATGACCAGTTCAGACCGATCGATTCCGGCCGCGAACGCGCACATCGCGAGTACGCCGGACTCTTTCGGATCAGCGAGCGCCACGGCGCGACCCAAAGCCAGCGCGCGCGGCAATCTCATCCGGAGATGCTCGAGCCCTACGGCGCGGTGCGCGTCGTGGCTCGTCTTGCCGGCGGCACCGACACACCGCAGCCGAACGAACCCGAGGTCGACGACGCCGATGTCATGGCTGCGTTGACTCTGATTCCCAAGGCCCGAGCCGAAATGGAACAGCTGGAAGCACTGTTCCTCGGAATTGCCCGCGAACGGGGCATGACCTGGCAAGATATTGCCTTCGGACTCGGGCTCGGCAGCACTCAAGCTGCCCGCCAGCGCTACGAACGGCTCGTTCGCCGCACCGGAGGCTGAACACGTGCCATAACGAGCGAGTTGGAGCACTATTGACTCGTACGGTCCGCACGGCGTTTCGACAGAGCCTCGAACACAGCAAGGAGTCGCATATATGACGACGCATATTCAAGATCAAATCCTGGACCGACGCGAGATCACCTCAGCCCTCGTGCGTGCGCTGGAGCGTCGCCACGAGGTGCTGGACGCAGTGGTCGACAGCAAGGACCACCAGGAGGCACTGACCACCGTCGCGGAACTCCTCGGCACGTCGGAAGCAAATGCCGAAGCAGTTCTGAGCCTCAAGTTCAGTGCACTCACCAAGGCTGCGCGCGACCGCATCCAGGGCGAGCTGGAGAATCTCGACGCCACTCTCGAATGGACGACGCTCGATCGTCCCGCGAGCAGCGGGCAGAACTTCACCTTGCGTCCGTTCAGCGACAGCGCAGAAGACAAGTCGCTGTTCACGATTCGTTCGGGCGAGCAGCTCGGCGAAGACGGCAAGCCGTGGAGCGAGGATCGGATCGAAGCTGAGCGCGTCGGTGGCCTCGGCCGGATCGACGACGAGACCGCTGCCTGGTTCGTCGCCGAGGACGTCTCCGGTGACGGCTCGAAGAGCGTCGGCCTGGTATTCGGCGAACTCGACGGCCAAGAGGTCAACGTGGCGATCTGGATCGCGCCGGAATCTCGCAAGAAGGGCTACGGCACAGCCTGCGTGAAGCATTCGCGGCGCGAGCTCGCCGCAGAGTTCCCCGGCACCGTGTTGGTGGTTCGGGCGCCTGCGTAGGCGGCACACCACCTGTGAGTGGTTAGGGAGTCCCTGCACTCCTTAACCACTCACGGGGCCGGAGGCCCTACGCCCCGTACACCGGCGTCGGAATCTCCGCCTTCTCCAACAGCGTTGCCACGACTGGCCCGATCTCCTTCGGGTCCCAACGGTCACCCTTGTCCTCGCTCGGGCCGTGACGCCAGCCCTCCGCGACGGTGATCTTTCCGCCCTCGACCTCGAACACCCGCCCCGTGACGTCCTTGGACTCGGCGCTACCGAGCCAGACGACCAGCGGCGAGATGTTCTCGGGCGCCATGGCATCGAAGCCCTCTTCGGGAGCTGCCATCGACTCGGCCATCGCCCCACCCGCGCCGACGGTCATGCGCGTGCGCGCAGCAGGCGCGATCGCGTTGACACTGACGCCGTAATTCTTGAGCTCGGCTGCGGCCTGGATGGTCATCTCGGCGATACCGGCCTTCGCGGCAGCGTAGTTACCCTGGCCGATCGAACCTTGCAGTCCTGCACCCGAACTGGTGTTGATGATGCGTGCGTCGACGGTCTTGCCCGCCTTGGACTCAGCGCGCCAGTAGGCAGCAGCGTGACGCAGCGGCGCGAAGTGCCCCTTGAGGTGCACGCGAATCACCGCGTCCCACTCGCCTTCGCTCATGCCGACCAGCATGCGGTCCCGCAGGAAGCCCGCGTTGTTCACGAGTACGTCCAGGCCACCGAAGGTGTCGATCGCGGTCTTGATCAGATTCTCGGCGCCCGCCCAGTCGGCGACGTCGTCTCCGTTGACCACTGCTTGGCCACCGGCGGCGATGATCTCCGCGACAACCTGCTCGGCCGGACTCTCACCGGTCTCGGAACCGTCGGCACCCGCACCGATGTCGTTGACGACGACCTTGGCGCCCTCGGCAGCAAACGCCAAGGCATGCGCACGTCCGATCCCGCGACCAGCCCCGGTGATGATGACTACGCGTCCGTCGACCAATCCACTCATATTTGTCTCCTAATGCACTCTGCTCGGGCTTGTCGGCTCCGCTTGTGTGCTAACTTACCAAGCAATCGCTTGGTTTGGTACACAGACGTAAGGAATCCCGATATGGGCATCAGCACCTCCTCCGACGGAACCGGCATCACCACGGTCACCATCGACTACGCGCCGGTCAATGCAATCCCGTCCAAGGGATGGTTCGAGCTTGCCGACGCCATCCTCGACGCGGGCAAGGATCTCAACACTCACGTGGTGATCCTGCGAGCCGAGGGACGCGGATTCAACGCCGGCGTCGACATCAAGGAGATGCAGGCGACCGAGGGATTCGACGCACTGGTCGCCGCCAACCGCGGTTGCGCCGCGGCCTTCGCAGCCGTCTACGACTGCGCTGTACCCGTCGTCGTGGCCGTCAACGGATTCTGTGTCGGCGGTGGCATCGGACTGGTCGGCAACGCGGACGTGATCGTCGCTTCCGACGACGCGATCTTCTCCCTCCCCGAGGTCGACCGCGGCGCACTCGGCGCTGCCACGCACCTCTCACGTCTGGTGCCGCAACACATGATGCGCACGCTCTACTACACCGCACAGAGCGTCGACGCCCACACACTCAAACAGTTCGGCAGCGTCTACGACGTGGTCCCGCGCGAGAAGCTCGACGAGTGCGCTCGCGAGATCGCCGCGAAGATCGCCGCGAAGGACACCCGCATCATCCGGTGCGCCAAGGAAGCCATCAACGGCATCGACCCGGTCGACGTCAAGGGCAGCTACCGCCTCGAGCAGGGCTACACCTTCGAACTCAACCTCCTCGGTGTGTCCGACGAACACCGCGACGAATTCGTCGCCACCGGCAAGCCGCGCGAGAACGCAACCCAGAAGGAAGGCTGAGACAAACATGGCTAGCAAGCGTGACAAGACGAAGTCGCTCGACGAGGTAGTCGGCGAGCTCCGCAGCGGAATGACGATCGGCTTGGGCGGCTGGGGATCTCGCCGCAAGCCGATGGCCTTCGTGCGTGCGATTCTGCGTTCGGACATCAAGGACCTGACCGTGGTCACTTACGGCGGACCGGATCTCGGGCTGCTGTGCTCGGCCGGCAAGGTCAAGAAGGCGTACTACGGTTTCGTGTCCCTGGACTCCGCACCGTTCTACGATCCGTGGTTTGCCAAGGCGCGCACCGCCGGTGAGATCGAAGTCCGCGAGATGGACGAGGGAATGGTCAAGTGCGGCCTCGAAGCCGCTGCCGCTCGCCTCCCTTTCCTCCCGATCCGCGCAGGCCTGGGTTCGGACGTTCGCAACTTCTGGGGCGACGAACTCAAGACCGTCACCTCCCCGTACCCCGAGGCCGACGGCCGCTCCGAGACCTTGATCGCGATGCCTGCACTCAACCTCGATGCGTCGTTCGTTCACCTCAATCTCGGTGACAAGCACGGCAATGCCGCGTACAACGGTGTCGACCCGTACTTCGACGACCTGTACTGCATGGCCGCCGAAAAGCGTTACGTCTCCGTCGAACGCATCGTCGAGACCGAGGAACTGGTCAAATCCGTTCCACTGCAGAATCTTCTGCTCAACCGCATGATGGTCGACGCCGTCGTCGAGGCCCCGAACGGTGCCCACTTCACGTTGGCCGGCGAAAGCTACGGCCGCGACGAGAAGTTCCAGCGTCACTACGCCGAGGCCGCCAAGACCCCCGAGTCGTGGCAGACGTTCATCGACACCTTCCTCTCCGGCAGCGAAGAGGACTACCAAGCCGCAGTAAAGAAGTTTGCCGATTCATCAAAGGCAGGGGAGCAGGCAAAATGAGCGAATCCACCGTCACCCGCGCAGAGTACGTTGTTCTCGCGTGCGCTGAAATCTTCTCCGGTGCAGGCGAAATCATGGCCAGCCCGATGTCGACGTCGTCCACCATCGGTGCTCGCCTGGCTCGGCTCACCACCGAACCCGACCTGCTGATCACCGATGGTGAAGCCCTCATCCTCGAGGACACTCCGGCCGTCGGAACGAAGGGCCCCATCGAAGGATGGATGCCTTTCCGCAAGGTGTTCGACGTCGTCGCTTCGGGCCGTCGCCACGTAGTCATGGGCGCCAATCAGCTCGATCGCCACGGCAACCAGAACCTCTCCGCCTTCGGCCCGCTTCAGCAGCCGACGCGTCAGATGTTCGGTGTGCGCGGCGCCCCGGGCAACACCATCAACCACGCGACGAGCTACTTCGTCCCCAAGCACTCCAAGCGAGTGTTCGTCGACAAGGTCGACGTGGTGTGCGGTGTCGGCTACGACCAGATCGATCCCGAGAACCCGGCATACAAGTTCCTGAACATCCCCCGCGTTGTCACCAACCTCGGTGTCTTCGACTTCGGTGGACCGGGAAACACCTTCCGCGCGTTGAGCCTCCATCCCGGCGTCACCGCCGAAGAGGTAGCCGAGAACACCTCGTTCGAGGTAGCCGGACTCGCTGAGGCCGGTATCACCCGTGACCCCACCGCCGAAGAACTCCACCTCATTCGCGAGACCCTCGATCCGCGCAACCTCCGGGACCGTGAGGTCTCGGCATGACCCCCACTCTGAAGACAGCACTGACCGAACTGGTCGGTGTCGAGTACCCGATCGTGCAGACGGGCATGGGCTGGGTTTCCGGGCCAGCGCTGACGTCGGCGACGGCCAACGCGGGCGGTCTCGGCATCCTGGCTTCGGCCACGATGACCTACGACGAGCTCGAGCACGCGATCAAGAAGACGAAGCAGCTCACGGACAAGCCGTTCGGCGTCAACATGCGTGCCGACGCCACCGACGCGCCGCAGCGCGCGGACCTGCTGATCCGTGAGGGCGTCAAGGTCGCGTCGTTTGCCTTGGCTCCCAAGAAGGAACTGATCACCAAGCTCAAGGACCACGGCATCGTCGTCGTACCGTCGATCGGTGCCGCGAAGCATGCGGTCAAGGTTGCATCTTGGGGCGCGGACGCCGTCATCGTCCAGGGCGGCGAAGGTGGTGGTCACACCGGCGGTGTGGCAACGACATTGCTTCTTCCCTCGGTTCTCGACGCGGTCGATATTCCGGTCATCGCCGGTGGCGGATTCTTCGACGGCCGCGGGCTGGCCGCAGCGTTGGCGTACGGCGCTGCCGGTGTCGCCATGGGGACGCGTTTCTTGCTCACCAGTGACTCTTCGGTGCCGGACTCCGTCAAGCAGGAATACCTCAAGCGAGGACTGACGGATACGACGGTCTCACGCAAGGTCGACGGCATGCCTCATCGTGTGCTCAACACCGACCTGGTCAACAGCCTCGAAGGTTCCAGCTATGCAACCGGTTTGATCGCTGCTGCCAAGAACGCCACCAAGTTCAAGGCAATGACAGGTATGAAGTGGTCGACGCTCGCCAAGGACGGCCTCGCGATGAAGCGCTCGGGTGACCGCACGCTGATGCAAATCATCATGGCGGCGAATACCCCGATGTTGCTCAAGGCCGGTCTGGTCGAGGGCAATACGGAAGCCGGCGTGCTTGCCTCGGGTCAGGTTGTCGGAATGATCAACGATCTGCCCAGCTGCAAGGAACTGATCGAGAACATCATGGAGGACGCGGCCAAGCGTATCGACGCGCTTGCGGCTCTTCGCTGACGCAGATTCATCCGAGTGCGTCTCCCCCACTGCGCTTTACGCGGAGTCGGAGGAGGCGCACTCTGCGCATTGCCGAGCTAACCGGTCTGCTGGTGACGACCACCCGGCACCTCGAAATACTGGGAGATTGCCACCGCGGCCATCTGTACCGGTGCAACGTGTCGATCGTCGATCTTGCCTCGAACGAGTGGGCCGCTGATCGACAGACCGACTTCCGCTTCGCCCAGCGCACCCACCCGCACACCGATGCAGCCGAGACCCGAAGTACACGTACCGAATACGACACCGTACCGATGGTTGGCTATTGCGGAATGTTGCGCGACCGTCGAACGGCGGCCCGCTGCCAAGAGTGCCTTGCCGATTGCCGAGGATCGCGCCGGGATGCGAGAGCCAACGCCTGTCTGGAGGTCAGGTATCGCCTGGCTGCCGATCTTCTGAAGGTATCGCACGTTGCTTCCCTCGAGGACCCCGAGATGTACGGCCTGATTGGTGACGAGGTGCAGGTTGTACAACAACGGCACCACCACCCTCTCGAACTTGTTTCGATACAACGAGATTGCCCCAAGATCGCCGAGTTTGTCGCCGATTTCGTACTCGAGGCCTTCTCTGCGGAGCCAATCCATCCTCACTAGCTTCAGAAGCATCCTGTGCACGGACGATCGCGGAATCCCGGTTCGACGGGCTACCTCGCCCAGCGTCAACCGCGGCGTGTCACGAAAGCAATCCACCACCATCGCCAACCTGTCGAGGGTTGACATAGGGATGGGCTCTTCTGTGATCGGTCCGACCGACATGGCATCTCCGTTTCGGTGATCCGCCCGTCGAGAGGACAGCGCTGGGCGTGCTCTGCTGACTGCAAATCTGGGCCTTCACCGGACGAACCGCCAGGGCATTTCCCACCGTGCGGGAGACAAACCTGCCTGGCCACTCCACCTGCAGCTATACCGATCACCGGTTACCCCCGTTGAACCTGGACCAACTCCTCACCACAGTGGCCAACACAGATCACTGAACAAAGGACGACGTGTTGACCACAGACGTGACGACCACAACGGACCTCGGCGAAGTCGACGAGATCCGCATGATCGACGAGGGCGCTGCGCCCGAACGTTTTGCCCGCGGATGGCACTGCCTCGGACTTGCAACGGATTTCCACGACGGGAACCCACATCCGATCGAGGCCTTCGGCACCAAGCTTGTCGTATTTGCCGACAGCCAGGGCGAATTGAAGGTCCTCGATGCCTACTGCCGTCACATGGGCGGCGACCTCAGTCAGGGCACGGTCAAGGGCGATTCAGTCGCCTGCCCCTTCCACGACTGGCGTTGGGGCGGCAACGGCAAATGCACCGCGATCCCCTATGCACGCCGCGTTCCACCGCTTGCCAAAACTCGCGCCTGGACCACCCTCGAACAAGACGGACTGCTCTTCGTCTGGCATGACCCCGAAGGCAATCCGCCTCCGGCCGAAGTCGCCATACCGGTAATCAAAACTCCGGACCACGAATGGACCGATTGGGTATGGAAGTCAATCGTCATCGACACCAACTGTCGAGAAATCGTCGACAACGTCGTGGACATGGCGCACTTCTTCTACGTGCACTTTTCGTTTCCCACTTACTTCAAGAACGTCTTCGAGGGGCATGTCGCCATCCAGGAGCAGAGCGGTATCAACCGCGACGACATCGTGACCTGGACGGATCCCGACGTGCCGAAGTTGGTCTCGAACTTCTCGGTGGCCGCCTATCACGGACCGTCGTTCATGATCGATGATCTGGTGTACCAGTACGAAACGTTCAAGGTGGATTCGGTTTTGATCAACTGCCACTATCCGGTCAGCCCGAACAAGTTTGTCCTGATGTACGGCATCACCGTCAAGAAGACCGAGGAACTTCCCGCCGGGATAGCGGACCAAACCGTTGACGCGATGATCGGTTACATCGGCGTCGGATTCGAGCAGGACATCGAGATCTGGAAGAACAAGACCCGCATCGACAACCCACTACTCTGCACCGAGGACGGTCCGGTCTACCAACTGAGGCGGTGGTACGAACAGTTCTACGTCGACGTCGCCGACGTCACGCCCGAGATGATCGATCGCTTCGAATTCGAGATGGATACAAGCAAACCCATCGAGGTGTGGAAACAGGAGGTTGCAGACAACCTCGCACGCCGTGCAGGAGCAGCGCAGTGACCATGGAACCAGTGGACTGCGAGAGGTGTGGAACATATGTCCTCGTCGAGAAGAACAGCTGGCAACATACCTCGACTCAATGGCGATCGGATCCGCACAACGTGTGTTCGGAGTATCGCGAAGACAAGGCGTCGCCGAAAATTCGCACCGGAACTTGTTCGGCATTAAGAGATTCCATCAACCGAGCTGCAGTCGACGGGAGACTCACCGTTCCAGATTGACCTAGCGCGCGCCCACCGCATCCACCTCGTCGCCGGCCATCACAGCGGCCAGCTCTGATGCCAATGTTCCATTGTTCTCCACGACTACGGTGTCGCAGCCTTGCCACATTGCGGTTCTACGAAGGAGCTCAGCCAGACGCGGTGCAGTGTCGGCATCGGCGGTGGGCTCGGCCCAAGCAGCGCGCACGAGTAGCCGACGGTTCTGTCGGTCGTTCTTGAGATCGACTCGCGCGCAGATATTGTCGTCGATCAACACGGGGAGCACATAGTAGCCGTGAACCCGCTTGTGTGCGGGAGTATAGATCTCGATCCGGTAGTGAAAGTCGAAGAGCCGCAACGCTCGATCGCGCGCCCACACTACCGGATCGAAGGGCGACAACAGAGCCTCGGTTCGGATCGACCTTGGACGCTTTGCCTGTGGATCAATCCATACCTCGCGAGGCTTGCCACGACGCTCCCATCCCTCGACGGAAACACTGCGTACATTGCCGGCGTCTTCGATCTCACACAAGGCAATTCGTGCCTCAGCGCTCGGCAGCCGAAAGTAGTCGGCGATATCGTCGAGCGTACCGAGTCCGTGGGCCTTCACACCACGCAGCACCAGCTCACGGATCGCGTCCGATCGATCGATCCTCGCATCGAGGATCTCGGGCGCGAGCATGTGTTCGGCAAGGCCGTATCGACGTTCGAATCCTGCGCGACCCGCGGATACCACTTCGCCCCACCGGAACAGAGTCTCCAGCCCGACTTTCACGTCCGACCACCCCCACCACGGGCCGCGGCGTGTATTCGCTTCGTGCTCGACTTCGCTCGCCGCCATCGGACCGTTTTCACGCAGTTCGTTGCGCAACCAGTCGAGGAAGTCGCGCCGATCAGACGCCCATCCGTTCTTGTCGCTCAACGCTTTGTCACGAAACTGGTCCATGCGCCAACGAAAGAGCGGCCACATGTCCACCGGCAGGAACGTCGCTTCGTGTCCCCAGTATTCGAGGTACCCCGACTCCGGGGAGAAGGTCAGCTGATCAAGCCTGGACTTGTCGTACGCGCCCAGTCGCGCATAAACGGGCAGGTAGTGACTGCGTTCGAAAACGTTGACCGAGTCGATCTGCAAGACCTGCAGCCGGTCCATCACGCTGACCAGATTGCGCCGCGTCACCGTTGCCGGGTGTGATTTGCCGAACCCTTGAGCGGCGAGCGCTGTTCGGCGGGCAGCTGCCAGAGACACGACTTCGCTCATAGCCGACCACACTACGCACGCCGTCCGATAAGTTTCAGGGCGGCGAGAAGTTCAGGGCGGCGGAGCCGGGCGGCCGAAGAGAACTGCTGACATGAACGTCTGAAGTGTGGAGGCGTTTTCTGCTGCAACATCGAACTTCATCAAGCGTCCGATGTCGGGGACGAGGTTCAAAGCAGCGTGAACCAGGAACTTCGCCTCTATCGCCGAAAGGTCCGGACGAATTTCGCGAAGTATCCGCGCCCACTCGACCACGTACAGCTTCTGACGATTCTTCAGATCGCTTCGATGTCCCGGCAGAAGGTTGTTCATCTCGGAAAAATAGACCGACATCAATTCATGTTGTGCAAACGACAACTCCACGTACATCGCCGACAGTGCGCGCAGCGCTTCCTCCGGCGACGTCGCAGACTCGAACACTGCTGCCGTCGCAAGGTCCAGACGGTCTGCCGCTCGATAGAACACCGCCCCGAGAAGTTCCGCTTTGCTCGGAAAGTAGCGGTACATCCCGGAAGCGTTCAAACCCGCAGCGGCTGCGATCTCTTCGATACTGACATCGTGGTAACCGCGAGAATCGAAGAGCCGCACGGCTTCCTGCAGCAGACGTTCACGCTTGTTCGTCGTCACCGGTCGCGTCGACACAGTTTGCTCCGACCGCCGCGATGTAATTGCACTCCCACCGTGTTCGATCGACAGACAAGCGTCGAGAAGAACTTGCTCCATCCGACGTTGGGGCAGTATCAGATTGTGAGCGGTGATGCTGCCGATCACGCTGAACATCGCTGAGGTGAGGATGGTTTCGGCACGAGCACTCGCCGGCGGTTCGGAGCGTGAAAGATGCAGTGCAACTCGGCGATTGACAGCAGCTGCCTGAGCTCGGACCGATTTCCGATCGGCAGCGTCGAGAAACCGACTCTCCCACCGGTAGATCCCGGCTGTGCGCCGATTACGCACCGTCGTTCGGATCACAGCGAGCAAATCCTCGCGTAGGCGCTCCCGGTCAGTTGCATCGGCGGCGACGGAGACCGCATCGAGTGCACTCTCGAGCGCGTCGGTCAATTCCAGTGCCGCGTGGCGGAACATCGCATACTTGTTCGGAAAATGCCGATAGAGTGCCGAACCCGAAATACCGACGGACGACGCAATATCCTCGACGCCTACGGCAGGATATCCCCGTTCGCTGAACGCAATTGCAGCCGCAGCGGCGATCTTCGCCTTGCGGTCCTTCGGACGTCGCTTGACCGACTCCGATCCCGCCGCTCGAAGGATTACACGCGAGGTCTGTTCGTCAACTGTCTGCGCATCGACAGACTGCTGTCTCGGGCTCACTCGTGCACCCCTCTCTCAGCCCCACCAGACATCAAACCAATACTTTTGCGAATGAGCATAATCATAATCGGTGCACGCCATCGGAAACTTTCGAGATTTCCACTGTATCAACGTTCCATATACGCTGCTAGCTGCCCTAACTCCAGGTTGCCATCAACTGCATCGCCCCGATCATCGATGCTGAAGCTCGAGAGAATTCTTGTTAACAAAGCCTTGCCCTGTGGTCGAAACCAGGGGTAGGGTCACCGCTCGAAGCGGCCCCTCCCTCCCCGATCGGGACATCGGACGATGGCTTCCGGAATTTCGATAAACTTAAGCCGAGGACGCCACCCGACAGAACTCATATTGGCACGTCAACGCACTCACCGTCGCTGTTACACCAAAAATTCCCTCGAGAATTTTCGTTCACATAATGCTTGCCACGTCACATATATGTGTGAGATGCTTCACAAGCAGTTCGCTCGACCGCCAGCGTCCGAACAGTTCGACTTTCGTGCTGAACCATGTTGATCTGCAAAGGAATTCAATTAGATGACGTACGAGCTACCAGCCCCGAAAGGCCCGGTACGAGACGTAGCGTTGCAGGGGGGCTATCTGATCGGATTCTCGGTGCAGGCACTGTTCGGCCTGTTCACGGCAATCCTCCGCAGGCGACTCTCGTTGCACGAGACGATCACTCAGACGCTCTTCATCGGTCGCGTCAGCACTGGTCCGTCGCTGCTCCTCATGATTCCGATCGGTGTCTTCATCGCGGTGTCGGTCGGCGAACTGGCCGGCCGCATCGGTGCCGGTGGCTACTCGGGCGCCGTCGTGGCATTCATCATCGTCGGACAGGCCGCAGCACTGGTGTGCGCGTTGATGATGGCCGGTGTTGCCGGGTCGGCGATCTGCACCGATCTTGGTTCGCGAAAGATTCGCGAAGAGATCGATGCCATGGAAGTGATGGGCATCGATGTGATCGAACGCCTGGTAGCTCCGAGATTGGTTGCGGCAGTGATCGTCTCCCTCGCACTGTGCTCGATGGTGACCTTCGGCGGAGTGATCGCGTGCTATCTGTACCACATCTACGTGCAGCATCTTCCGGCCGGAACGTTCATGGCAACGTTCAGCCAATACGGTCGATCGTCCGACTTCGTCATGGCTTTGGTGAAAGCCGCGATCTTCGGCCTCGCTTCGACTTTGGTGGCCACTTTCAAAGGTCTCCATGCAAAAGGCGGCCCCCGCGGCGTTGCCGACGCAGTCAACGAGGCCGTCGTAATTGCGTTCGCGCTCGTCTTCATCGTGAACACAGTGTTGTCCGCGTTGTACACCGTAATCGTCCCGGCAGTCGGTGAATTCTGATGTCGCTCGTCGATCTCCGTGTTCGAGCCCGTCAAGCGAGCAGACCCCTGCGAACCGCAGGTGACGGCCTCGTCTCCCTCGGTCAGCACGTCACTTTCTACGTCCGCACCATCGCATCGATCCCTTTTGCGCTCACCAAGTACCGCAAGCACGTACTCGGTCAGATCAGCGAGGTCAGCTTCGGCACGAACTCCTTGCTGTCCGGCGGCGGCACCATCGGGATCGTCTTCGCGATGTCGCTCGCCGCGGCAATGATGTTGGGCGTCGAGACTCACCGGGGCCTCGAACTCGTCGGGATGACCTCGCTCTCGGGCATGCTGTCTGCGGTCGCGAACACCCGTGAGCTTGCCCCTGTTGTCGTCGCTATCGCGTTGGCTGCCAAGGTCGGAACGGGTTTCACTGCCCAGATCGGGGCTATGCGCATCTCGGACGAGATCGACGCCCTCGACTCGATGGCGATCAGATCCATCCCCTTCCTCGCGGGTACGCGGGTGATCGCTGCCATGATCTGCGTCATCCCGATCTACATGATCGGGCTGCTCGCCAGTTACCTGTCGACCCGACTGGTCGTCGTGTTCTTCAACGGTGCATCGGCAGGTACTTACGACTACTTCTTCCATCTGGCGATCTCGCCGCAGGATCTCCTGTACTCAGGCCTCAAGGCCGTGGTGTTCGCCGCTGTTGTCGCGCTGGTTCACTGCGCATACGGCTACTATGCCTCCGGTGGTCCGGCCGGCGTCGGGCAGGCTGCCGGGCGCGCGCTCCGTACTGCGATCCTCGCGATCGGAATCCTCGACGTACTGATGACTTTCGCGCTGTGGGGCCTCGTGCCCCAGATCCCGGGAATGGGGGTCTGAGCCGTGGACAGACTCACTACACACACAAAGATCGTGTACGCCCTTCGCGGCGCGATCGCCGTAGTGGTAGCCGTCGCCGCCGCTGTGACAATGGTTCTACGCGGTTCGGGAAACCTCGAGCAGAGCACCGATATCTTCGTCGCTGTTCCAGCCACAGCCGGTCTCATCAGCGGTGAAGCTCCGGTTCGGTACCACGGCGTCAACGTCGGCCGAATCGGCGAAATCGAATCAGGCACGGCCGAATCCGTTGTGCAGTTGCAGATTCAGACCGATGACGCGTCGAAGATTCCCGCCGACGTGGTGGCCCGCGTCGTTCCGCGCACGTTCTTCGGCGACATCTACATGCAGCTCGTGGACAGTCCGAATGAGCAGGGCCAGACGACTCTGTCGGACGGAGACGAGATCCACATGGACGACGGTCCCGAAGCCGTTGCGCTCTACGACGTGTACACCAAATTGGTGGGAGTCCTCACGGCGATGCAGCCCGAGAAGTTGCAGACAGCCCTGACTGCGCTGGGCCAGGCACTCGACGGAAACGGAGCCGAGATCGGTACCACGATAGACAATCTCAGTGCCGCGTCCGGCGTACTGACACCCGCCGCACACCAATTCCTCGAATCGACACCCGAATTCAAGTCGGTCGTCGACGCGTTGGACCGCGCGACCCCCGACATTCTCGATACCTTGGCAGCCGCCACAACCGTCTCGAACAACATGGTCGCCAACAGAGCGAATCTCGAGTCCTCGATCGGCGCGGCCGCAGTCTTCGCCGCTACCGTCGACGATTTTGTCGTGGAGAACAACCGAAACATCATCACTGTGATCGATTCCGCCGGAAAGATACTCGCAACCACCGCGGCCAATCCCGGAGGACTGCGTTCCACCCTCGCCAATGCCAGTACGTTCGGCGCCGCGGGCGCGCGGGTCTTCGCCACCGGTAAGTTCGACATCACAGCAGTTGCCACGTTCGCCGAACCGCTCCCATACACGGGCGATGATTGCCCGCAGTACGGGGACTCGCGCGGCGCGCAGTGTTCAGGCTCCAACCTGACGCCTGCACAACCCGTCAGTGCCCCGGTCGTGGGCGGCGAAGCCGAAGCGGCCACGCTGCGCTACCTCGAAGATCAGCTACTGGGCGGATCGCCGGAACGCTCGGACACCCCAAATACGGCAACAACACTGATGTTGGGGCCGATGGTCAGAGGCAATGAGGTGACCGTCCCGTGAAGGTCCGTCCTGGCCAGGTAATTCGGTTGTCACTCTTCTGTCTCACCGGCGTCGCTTGTGCGTCGTTCGTGGCGAACACGTTGTCGGTCCCGGTTCGCGGAAGCACCGATTCGTATTCGTTCGAGTTCACCGATGTCGAAGGCCTCAACCCGGGTAACCCGGTCACGATGTCCGGTGTGCGTATCGGCCGCGTGGACTCGGTTGCGTTTGCCGACAACGGCGGCGGCACGAGCAAGGCGATCGTCGACGTCGAAATCGAGTCGCAATATTCCCTCGAGTCGGATGTCCGTGCCGCCGTGCGCTACGGCGACATGCTCGGTGCTCGATATCTGGCACTGACGCAGGACGACAGCGCGACAACGGTATCCGCACGACAGCTCGAACCAGGTGACACGATACCGCTGGCGCAGACAACACCGCCGATCAACTTGACGGCACTGATGAACGGGTTCAAACCGTTGTTCGCCGCGCTGCAGCCCGAGCAGGTGAACACGCTCACGCGAAGTTTTGTCGAAACCTTCAACGGCCAGGGCCAGGCGATGACCACCCTCCTCGACCAGATCGCGACCATGAGCTCCGGCCTTGTCGACCGTCAGGACGTCTTCGCACAACTACTCACGAACATGAACACTCTTCTCACCTCCGTCGACGAACGCCAACCCGAATTGGTCGGTCTGCTGGACGGTTTGAACGATCTGAGTACTTCCGTCGTCGGGCAGAACGATCAACTGGTCTCGCTCTTGGATCAGGGAAACCGAACTGTCTCGTCGTTGGCTCAGATCATGGCCGGGTCGAACGGCGCATTCGGTCAGACCGTGCAACAACTCGAAAGTGTCACCGGGAGTTGGATTGCGAGCACCGACGAGTTCAACAGACTTCTCGCCAACCTTCCCCAGTTCGCCGACGCCGCCAACCGGATCGGAAGTTACGGAAGTTTCATCAGCCTGTATCTGTGCAATTTCACTCTGAAGGCAGGCGACATGGAAGCCAACATCTTCGGTCCGACACATTCGCCGGTGTGCTCATGATGTTCCTGGTCAAGCTGATCGACGTGTTCGTCGGCATCATGCTCTTCCTGTTCAAAGGGGATCGCCGTCGCAGCGGTAGCGGCACCGCTCTCGCCCTGGGTAGTCTCGGAATCTTCGTTCTGGTGGTGGGACTCGGCGCCGCCTTGGGCATTCCGAAGCTCTGGTACAACGTACGCACGTCGGCATACACAGCGGAGTTGGCCAATGCCAGCGGGCTTTCCGACACCGATCCGGTTTACGTGGCCGGGGTTCCCGCGGGCCGAGTGGATTCGATCGACCTTGCCGGCGACCACGTCGTCGTCAACTTCCGCTTGGACAAGGACCAGCCTTTGGGAAACCAGAGCACGGCGACTGTCAGGCTCAAGACGGTCCTTGGCAAGCGCTACCTGGAGATCGTGCCGGCCGGAGTCGTCGACGACTCCGATGCGCGGGTCATCCCGCTCTCCCGCACAACCGTGCCGTACAGCCTCGACGACGTCAGCAGTGATGCCACCACTGCGGCCACCGGCGTCGACCTACAGGCGATGGAGTCCATGATGAACACCCTTTCGCAGGTGATTCCAACTGATTCCGATCAGGTGGGCCGGGCTCTGGCCGGAATCAGCGGCGCCTCGGCGGCTTTCGCGCAGAACAGTGCACAGATCGACCAGATTCTCATCATGTCCCGCGAGCTGTCGGACATGGCTGCGGCACAAACCGATTCGATAGTCGGTACTGCGGCCAATGCTCAGACGATCGTTCGTACTCTTGCGATGCGCAAGGACGCACTGACTCAGCTGGTCGACAACCTGACAATCATCATCTCGAAGCTCTCCACCACTTTCGTCGATCGTCAGGACGAGTTCGGAGCCATGACCGACAACCTCGTCGAGGTCACCACCACGCTGAAGAACAACGCAGATCAGATCGACCTGCTGTTGACTCGTCTTCCTTCCGCGCTGCGTTCGGTCACCGATTCCACCGGCACCGGCAATTGGACCGACGTCAACGCGCCGGCCGCCGTGATCCCGGACAATCTGCTCTGCGCGCTCGGCATCATGGAGGGCTGCAAGTGAATACACGAAAAGCCGTCACGGCCATGCTGGTCGTGACCCTGGCGATTGCACTCCCCGGTTGGTACATCTTCGGACGAACGGATCAGTCCAAGACCGTCTACGCCGATTTCAGCTACGTCGGCGGAATCTACGAGGGAAGCAAGGTCACCGTCCTCGGAGTCGGCGTCGGGACGGTCACGTCGGTGGAACCTCGCGGAACTTCTGTTCGAGTAGCGATGTCGATGCCCAACTCCGTGGACCTGCCCGCCGACGCCTCGGCCTATGTCCTCAATCCATCGGTGATCAGCGATCGCCACATCGAACTCGGCCCGGCTTACACCGGCGGAGAGACGCTGAAAGACGGCGACCAGATTCCGATCGAACGTGCCCACTCCCCCATAGATTTCGACGGCTTGATGGGAAGCGTCAGCACTTTGGCCGACGCATTTGCCGGGGATGGGGGCAATCTCGGCGATCTCGTGAGCCGCGGCGCTGCCGGATGGCAGGGTCAGGGCGATCAATTCAACACCGCAATTCGCAACCTCAGCACGGCAACCGGAGTTGTCGGCGCTCGGTCGGAAGACATCGGTGCCCTCGTCGACAATCTCAATACCTTGATGAATGCTCTGGACGCGAGGCAGGTCAGCCTCGACGAACTTGTCGGTGACCTCGGCACATTGGGCGATCAGTGGGCGAACCAGAACATGGACATCTCACAGCCTCTGCAGGATCTGCAGGTGGTCTTCGACCAGTTGAACAGTTTCATGACAACTCACGGCGATGATGTCGGTGCCATAACCGACAACGTGCGAGTTCTCGGTGACACTCTGGCTGCCAAACAACCCGGCCTCGCAGAGTTCATGGACCTTGTGCCGTTGATGATGCAGAACCTCTCCCAGACAATCGGTCCTGATCAGCGCGGGCGCATTCGGCTCAACGTCTCGACTGCATTGACTCAGTTCGCGGTTGCGAAACCGCTGTGCGACACCTACAAGTTGCCGATCTGTACCGGAGCCGGGTTCACGAATCCGATTTCCTTCCCCCTCAGCACTTCTGATCCGCTCGGAATCGCCTCCGCGATTTCCGGCGGAGCCGTCCCCGGAGGTGGCAATTGACGCGGCAATCGGTTCGAATAGTCGCCGGTATCGTGATCATCGGTGTGGGTTCTGTGGCCGTGTTCGCCTTCGGCGGCTGTAGCGCAGGCATTCAAGACCTACCCCTGGGTCGTTCGGCCGACGGTGATGCGTACAACGTGGCGCTGCAGCTGGCCGGCGCCGACGGCCTGGTGTTGGGGGCAGACGTCCGCAGCGGCCAGAAAGTCATCGGCCGAGTATCCGCGCTGTCCGCCGACGTCGTCGGAGCCGATGTGACGCTGAGTCTGGACGCCGCGACGCCGTTGCCGGACAACGTCGAAGCATCCGTCGAACTCCCGTCCGCACTGGGCAACCCGTTCATCAGACTATTGGTGCCGGAGGTTCCGTCCGGCTCGATGCTCAGCGACGGCGACACAATTCCGGAGTCTCGCACCGAGATCGGTCCGCAGGTCGAAAGTGCGCTTGCCACGCTCGGTACGGTTCTGACCGGAAGCGGCATCGATCAACTCGACACCGTGGTGCGCGAGCTGAACACCGCGTTTTCCGGGCGCTCCGGTGAAGTTCGTTCTCTGACCGACACCCTGACCTCGCTCATGGCAGAGGCAAGCAGTCACCGCAGCGAGTTCGACGAGGCCGTCGACCTCGCTGCCCGGGTCTCCTCCCAACTGGCCGGCCAACGCGACGTCGTCGACAACTACCTCGATTCCGTTCCACAGGTGGTGTCGATTCTCGTGGGACAGAAGGATCAGATTGCAAGCCTGTTGAACTCGACCGTTCAGCTCGCCACCAACGCAAACACCATCCTCGACTCGTCACCCGACGGCCTCGACGCGATGCTGCACGAGGCGTCGACCGTTGTCGGGACTCTGGATTCGTTCAACTCGGAGATCGGTCAGACACTGGCGAATATGAACGGATTGCTCGAGAACTTCACCAGTGCAGTCCAAGGTGACTACCTCGTTTTCGACGGCGCCCTGGATATTCCGGGAACGATCGACAAGCTCTGGAGCGGCGGGATGGCCGGTCAATCGATCGCACCGGCGGGAACTCTCACCGATCTACTTCAGGGAGGTCTGCGTTGAGTCGCCTTGCGCTTGTTCAACTTGTCCTGTTCGCTCTGATCGCTGCTGTGGTAATCCCTTTCGGAATCGTCTACGTGGTCGGCCCTCAGGGTTTCGGTGGCCAAATCCGGCTGCACGCCAACATGTCCGACGCCTTCGGGCTGACCAAGGGCACGGTCGTCACGTATCGCGGCGTACAGGTGGGGAAAGTGAGTGAAGTCGAACTCGACGCAGGCACCCGCTCGGCTCGGGTGGAACTCTCACTCAACGACAACACCGAGATACCTACCGACAGCGTCGCCAAGGTGACGATGGGGACCGCAGCCGGAATTCAGAATGTCGACATCTATCCCAACACAGACCACGGCCCGTATCTTCGGGACGGCGACGAAATCGCCATGCCCGCGGATCAGCAACCGGTCCAGATGAGCCAGTTGATGCTTCAGGCGTCCGGTGTCCTGGAAGGGATTGATCCGCAAGCGATCAGCGACATCGGGACCGAACTGGGAAATTCGTTCAACGGGCTCGGCCCGAGCTTGGCGACGATGATCGACAACGGTAGGACCATGTCCGCGCAGTTGAACGACCAGTCGGCCGAACTCGCCGCGCTGCTGTCGCGAACCTCCACGTTGGTGGACTCCATGGCGACACAATCGGATTCGTTCGTCCGAGGAATGGCAGCTGCCAAGAACTTCACCGAACAACTCGAATCCAACGCTCCGGTACTGATCTACCTCACCGATCATTCGCCCGCCGCCCTGAACAGCGCTCAACAGTTGTTCGACAAGTACCACAACACTTTCGGAGCGGTCCTGGCCAATCTCGTCACTGTCGCACCGATCATCTCCGACCGCACAGACGCCCTCGAAACCGGACTTGTCACGATTCCTGAAGGTCTCGCCAAACTGGCATCCATCGTCAAAGGCGATCGCGCCGACTTTGCCTTGGTTGCCACACAGGGGCCGGTCTGTACCTACGACACCCCTCGGCGTGAGGTCGGCGATCTGTCTCCCACCAGTCCAAGTCTGGCGATGTACTGTCCCCCCGCCGACGACCTCGTCCAACGCGGAGCACAGAATGCTCCCCGCCCGAACGACCTCGGATTGCAGAACTCGACGGTCCCCGGTACGCCGATCGGACCGCCCGTCGTCGCAGATCCGATTCTCGTCCCGACCGGAGTCGACGCCCTGAACTACTGGAGATTGATGTTGGAAGGACTGGGAAATGGCACACGGTGACAACGCACTACTCGACGAGGCTGAAGCCGAGGTGGCCGAACATCCGACTTCTCCGTCGCTACTTCGCCGCCTCAAGGAGCCACGCAACGCACTGATCTCACTCATAGCGGTAGCGCTGGTCGCAGCATTGGTGGTGCTCGGATTCCAGATGTACTCGGCGAATCAGGAAGACACGCTGCGGCAGGAGGCTTTGGACACCGCGCGGGATTACTCGACCGTCATGTCCTCCTTCGACTATCAGAACCTCGATGCCAACAAAGACAGCATCGCCTCGATGTCGACCGACGAGTTTGCCGGCACCTACCGAACGATGGTCGATTCACTGCGCGAAGTCGTCGCCGGGGGGCAAGGCCAGGCGAGCGCAACGGCGACAGACGTCGGCATCGAATCGCTGGACAATTCGTCGGCCAAGGTGCTCGTGTTCGTCGACCAACAAGCGAAGAATGTCGCAGCGCCAGAGGGAAACACACAGAAGTACCGCATGGTCGTGTCCCTGGTCCGCTCGGACGACCGGTGGCTCGTGAGCAACGTCGAGACCAAGTAACTCACCACGCGCGGAGGAAGATCCATGCCCACTCACTACCTGGATTCGGAAAAGTCCGAGTCGTCTCTTCGGACCGATCAGACACGCATCACCATCACGGCGGAGCGTAGGCGGTGGGCACGTAAACCCGCACACATCACCGACGCACTCGATTTCTGGTCGTTCGCCGGAGCCGCTGCCAACGTCATCCTGCAACTCGGTTGGCCCGAGGTGGCGTACGGCGTCATGGAGAGCAAGGTCGAATCTGGTGCTCTGACAGCGCATCCGTGGAAGCGCGCACGAACCACAACGCAGTACCTGACGGTCGCGATCCTGGGCAACGCGGAAGAGCGAAAGGCCTACCGCGAGGCCGTGAATTCGGTACACCGACATGTGAAGTCGGATGCGAACAGCCCGGTCAAGTACAACGCCTTCAATCGCGAACTCCAATTATGGGTTGCTGCTTGCCTGTTCATCGGTTTCGAAGACAGTCATCAGTTGCTGCACGGCAAGATGTCGGAAGAACAGGCGGAGTCGTTCTATCAGTCCGCATCGACTTTGGGAACGACACTGCAGGTCACCGAAGAGATGTGGCCGGCCACACGCGCAGACTTCGAGCGCTACTGGAACCTCGGTTGCGAACGCGTCGTGATCGACGAACGCACCAAGCAGTATCTGATCGACCTGGTCAATCTACAGATGATCGCTTGGCCGATACGCCTGGTATTCCGAAACTTGTTGCGGTTCCTGACGGTCGGATTCCTTCCACCGATCTACCGCGACCAACTCGACCTCGAGTGGACCGAAGACGACCGCCGCCGGTTCGAACACCTCTTCATTTTCGTGTCGTTCGTCAACAGGTTCATTCCACGCTCCGTTCGTCAGGCCGGCAACACCATTCAGATGCGCGACATCCGTCGTCGGATCAAGGCGAGCAAGAATCTCGTCTGAGCCAGCAGCGCGTAATTCGTTTTCAATTCTGCTGCCCCACAGGTAAATCGGGACGGTCGGTCGACAATAGATCGCGGTTCGACACAGCCTCCTGTGTGACCAGAACTGGGGCCGGAAAATCGACAAAACCGGCCGATCGAGCGCCACATTCGCCACATACCGACGCCATCAAGACGCATTTCCAGTGACTTGCATCACACTTTATCTCGATTATGTAACGCCGAGAGAGGTGGCATATCGCCACGCCACCTGGGAAAACACTCTTTGATGCATTTCTGTTGCACAAACATGCGTCGACACGCCGACCCGTGACCAATCCGTAATCATCTCTTATGGTTGGTGACAGCCCGATCAACCGGGCATTACCGAATCGCCACCGCCCGTCCCACCCCGCGGTTCGGACTCGACAACATTCCTAGTGGTGGGAGCGGAGCTGAGACGGTCACCGTCCTCCGTCGGCGGGACTCGAGAGGATTTACCAAAAATGACCAAGACCACCGTTACCCGTGCCCTTGCCTCTGTCGCCGCAGCCGGAGCCCTCGCAGCCGGAGCCCTCGGACTGAGCGCCGGCACCGCATCCGCAGCCACCCACGACTGGTCGGGTGTCGCAGAATGCGAATCTTCGGGCAACTGGGCCGCGAACACCGGAAACGGCTACTACGGCGGGCTCCAGTTCAGCCAGAGCACGTGGGAAGCCTACGGCGGAGCCGGCAGTGCCGCCAACGCCAGCCAGGCAGAACAGGTCCGCGTCGCGGAAAACGTCCTTGCCGGTCAGGGTGCCGGCGCGTGGCCGGTTTGCGGACAGTACCTCCGCTGAGCCCATCCCAAGTAGTGCGTCGCTGCCCGGTGTTCGTCGAGAATTCGACGGACCCCGGGCAGCGTCGTACTAGCGACCTTCATGCCCCGCCCGATCCAGCCCGTCCGCCGCTGCTGTTGAAAGACATTACGGCGGTACGTGATCCGTCGGGATGACGCGGTGCGAGCGAGGTGTACTGACTCGCCTTCCGATCACGCATCAGCCCTCGGAGAGCCATCCACAGTTTTTGGGCCGTCCTTGCCAACCGGTTGTGAGAACTGACCGGCGCAGCCGTAGACGCGTACGGGATGGGCTCCTTGCGCACGTAGTGCTCCATACCCCCAGCTTAGCCGTGTTTCGATGCCGAAATGCTCGAATACGGCGATGCCTCGCGGCCCTCATGGTGCCCGAACAAACTGTTCCAGCGAACTCGGTGATCCATCCTTGACCAGGCGTGCAAACCGGTCGGGTAAATCGCGTGGCCCGAACACTTCTCGACCATTGTGCGGCCGCTACCGGCACGAGGAAGTAGTCGTTGATCGCACCGTCCCAACCCGGCAATATCGTCGGATCATGGATCTCCTCATGCCACACATGGGTGGCGTCGCCGCAGTCACGCAAGCCGATCTCCTCGTCCAATTCGCGCGCGAGCGCCTCGGGCGGGGTTTCGTCTCCTTCCAAGCCTCCGCCCGGAGGACACCAGACCATCAGCCCGCCCCCGGGTGCGATGAATCGGTAGAGCAAGTCAGCAGGTCAGGCCACAACGGCCAACTCCGGCAGTCCGGCAACCACAACCGCGAGGTTGTAACCCGACATCCGCAGTTCTCCGTTGTCCCCGGTTCTCGCGTACTCCGCATGACCGAAAGCCCGCTCGTGTTTGACACCGTCCGGGGTGATCCCCTCGGCCGTGGACAATCGGTGGAACTCGGTGCGTGTCGGATCGCCACCGAAACGGCCGAACCCCGCGATACTGTCGCCTTCCGCTTTCATGACGTAGACGTGGCGGTCGGCGATACCGAGGTCCGACTCCACCTTGGCCCGCACGCCGGGTGAACCGTAGAACACCACGTCGTCGACCGCTGCGCTTGCCCCGCGTTGCAGCGCAAGAGAAGTCGCAAGCGATCCGTAGGAGTGACCCAACGCGGTGATATGGACTCGGTCGTTGACCGACGCAGCACGAAGACCGTGAAAGAAGCTACCCAATGCGTCGGCGGCTATGCCTGCCTTGGACGATCGACTTACGTCGAAGCTGGCCCGACCGATGTCGAACTTTCCCGGCCCGATCACCTGTGGCGCGTCGTATCCGATCCAGGCGATGGTGGCCACGCTCTCCTTTCGGCCGGCCAGTTCGAGTTGGCGCATCGCCTCGGCTCGTAATCGTGTTGCCTCGCCGACCATTCCGCGCATCGAGTCCTTGACGTTGGTGTTCAGTCCGGGAATCGTCACGGAGATGTGATCCGCTGTGTCCGGATCACCGATCGCGATTGCCGCGAAGCCGCGTTCACCCGAGCGCATGTCCATGAGCAGTAACCGTCGACAAGGTTCGGCGCGAAACAACTCGTCGAGCGCGTCCAGATCCTCGAGTTTGCGTTCGGCGTACCACTGGCCCGCCCCTGTGTTACTCAGCCTGCCGCCGAAGAACTCACGGTGGAGTTCTTGCGAGATTCGGACTGAATCATCTTGCAGCCGTGCTCGTTCCGATTGAATTCGATCGAGATTGGCCGGACTACGAACCGCAGAAGGAATTCCGTCGAGGTTGGCGATCAGGCCGGGTGCATGACGCAACATCTGACGCTGCCGATCAGGGCTGAACGCTCGCCACTCCTCCCCCACACGCACAGCTTTGTCACGGAGGTCGGTGCCGACCTGAGACCGCAGAGACAACGCATGATGAAGATCCGCGCTGACCAGCAGTGCCTCACCGATCAGTTCTCGCACCGCGACCTCGAGCAACTGGGCATGCACGTGGAGCGGGTGGCCGTCGGCGATGGGCGCAACGGCAGAGACCGTTCCGTCCTGACGAATATGCAAGTCGTCGGCGACGGCCTCTTTGCGCAGCGTATCCAGCCGTCGCCGGATGTCGCGGACACGATGAGCGACCAGAACGCCCTCCAGCCCAGCTGACAGCTGATCCAACGGTTCGACGTCCCATACGTCGATATCTGTGAGATCCACTCGGGTCAGGACGAACGAGCAGCGATCCGCGCCTGTACTTCCGGACGACGCAACGGCGGGACGGTCTGAGGTGGCTGTCTGCGAGGCGGCAATGCGCTGAGCAGGCGCGTCGTCGTTTCGGTCACCTCACGCACCGCCTGTTCGAAGGCGTCTCGGTTCGCGTCGGACACCTTGGCTATTCCACTCACCTTACGTACGTATTGGCGAGAGGCGGCCTCGATCTCCTCGGGCGTAGCAGCGGGCTCGAGTCCACGAAGTTCAGTGATGTTTCGGCACATAATTCGACGATAACCCTGCTCACCGACGCCGTCACGGTTCGATACACCAATGTATCCAAACTGCCACGCAGATCCGGGCATCACGGTAGTTTCAGTGAAATTCCCCCAGTGACTGGAAGTAGCCACTAACTCATGGACTCTGCACTCACCTCCGTCGGCCTACCCGCCGCACTCGCCATCATCATGTTCGGCCTCGGGCTTTCCCTGACGGTCGGAGATTTCGCCCGCGTGGCAAAAGCGCCGAAGGCCGTTTCGATCGCCCTGATCTGTCAGTTGTTGTTGCTCCCGGCCGCGGCCTTCGGATTGGTCACGTTGTTCGACCTCGACCCACTGCTCGCGGTCGGCATGATGCTCCTCGCCGCATCACCGGGCGGCACGACGGCAAACCTGTTCAGCCATCTGTTCCGCGGCGATGTTGCTCTCAATGTGACACTGACTGCGGTCAATTCGGTGATAGCGGTGGTCACTCTTCCCCTGATCACCAACTTCGCGTTGGGTTACTTCGAACCCGAGGACGCGGACGGCACTCTCGGGCTTCAGTTCACGAAGGTGCTTCAGGTCTTTGCCGTCGTATTGATTCCTGTCGCCCTCGGAATGTGGGTTCGGTTGCGCTCGAGCGCCTTTGCCGAGCGGATGGACAAGCCCGTCCGCATCGGATCCGCGGTGGTTCTGGCACTGGTGATCGTCGGAACGGTTGTTTCCGAGCGCGAGAACATCGCGGACTATCTCGTCGACATCGGCGTCGTCGCTGCCTTGTTCTGCCTGCTGAGTCTGTCGATCGGTTACATCGTTCCCCGGATATTCGGCATCGAGGATCGTCAGGCAATCGCCAGTTCCATGGAAATCGGCATCCACAACAGCACGTTGGCGATCACCATCGCCGTCAGTCTCCTCGGCAACGTGCAATTGGCAGTGCCGGCTGCGGTGTACGGCGTTCTCATGTTCCCGCTCGCCGCCGCCTTCGGCGCAACGATCACCCGCAAGTCACGAACAATGGCCGAAATCGACTAGTATCAGGCGGTTTTCGATATAGGTGATCTGGTATCGCCGACCCTACGATCGATACGGACTCAGACCGAAGGGTATCGAAAAATGCTGACCACCACACCTACCGTGCTGGACGAACGCGCCTGGCAAGAGCTAGCCGACGCACTGACCCGTCGCCAATTCGGCATCGGAGCCGGGATGGCAGCAGTAGCAACAATTCTGTCGTCCTGCAGTTCCAGTGACGGTTCGGGTACATCTGACGACACTCAAATGCGCACCGTCACCACACCGTTGGGACCTTACGACATACCGACCAACCCCAAGCGGGTCTTGGCCGTCGACGCCCGCACCGACCTCGAGCTCGCCATTGCCCTGGAACTACCGGTCTTCGGATACAACATCTCGCCCGCCACCGAGTGGGTTCCCGTCGACGGCTCGGCCGAATACCTCAGCGACAAGCCCAATCTGGAGCAGATCCTCGGACTCGCACCCGATCTCATCATCTGCGTCAACGCCGACAACGAGTACTGGCCCGCTGCAAAACTCCAAGCCATCGCTCCCGTCCTGACGACCGAATCGAGGCAGACGTGGCGAGAAAATCTCACCCGACTCTCCGATTGGTTGGGCCGAACACCCACCATGGATCGCCTGATCACCGACTATGACGCTCTGATCACCGACATCCGCTCTCGACACGCTTCGGCGATCGCGGGAAAGACCGTCGCGAGTTTGTCCTACAGTCCGGACAAGGCCACGATCTACATCGACAGCCTGCCTGTGTCGGAGGAAACCGGTAAGAAGAATCGCCAGCCCACCGACATGACGCTCGCCGACATCGGTGGAAGAACATTGAACACAACCGGTTTCGACAATCAGGGGCGACTGAGCATCGAGGAGATGGATCGCCTTCGCGATTGCGACGCGTTCATGGTTTCCGTCACCGACAGCAGCGACACCACCTTCGATCAGCTCTCGGACAACAAGTTGTGGCAACGACTTCCGGCTGTGCAGGCCGGGAACGTCACCGTTCTGCGCGGCAGTACGTACTACGGATCCATCTACACCAACATGTACGTAGCCAAGGGCTGGGACGATCTCTATTCGACGCTCGACTGATCAGACTTGTCCGTGGAAATGCCGGCCGCTCCCACGCGGTCGGCATTTCACGTTTCGAGGTCGATGCCCAACGCTCCGGAGAGGGTCCGCAGACAAATCACTCTCAACTCTTCCTGCGGTATGGAAGGTTGATCGAGCCAGTCGAGGCAGACAGCTCGGACGAATGCGATCCATCCCCGAACTGCGACGGCAGCGATCTGTCTTCTTTCACCCTCGAATTCCAGTGCGTCGAGGATTCGAATCTGCTGCTGTTCGAGTTCCCGTTCGACGATCGCTCGGATACCGGCCTCGGCGGAGAGCGTCCCCACGTTGATGGCGCGTACTCCCCTGCTGTGCGACTTCACGTACGCGAAGTAGGCGTCCAACCCGGCTGCCACCTGTTCGCGCACCGGTAGCGTCGCGTCCGGTGCGGTCACCTCGAGCAGGTGCTGCGATTCGCGCTCGACGATTGCGGCGAAGAAGTCTCGCTTGGTCGGAAAGTAGTGGTACATCAACCCGCGCGAGACGCCCGCAATCTCGGCGACCTCTTCGATCCAGACGTCCTCGTACGAACGATCGGCAAAAAGTTGCGCGCCGATGTCGAGCAACTGCGTGCGCCGCTGCTCTCGGTCCAGGCGTTTTCGTGGTGCGACCATAGACAAGTCAGATTACTACTTGACACCGATTCAGTAAGGCGTACTTTGCGTACTAGACACCAATTCAGTAAGCGATCTCACCCGGGGGACACACCATGAGCGTCGACACCACTCCAGAGGCGACGACCGATGCTCGGATTCCGCATCCGGCATGGCGCCTGCCAGTCCTCGGGGACGTCCTCGGGATCAATATCCGGACGCCGCTGCAGAACTCCGTGAGCATCGGGCGCGAACTCGGCCCGATCTTCGAGAGAAATGTCCTGGGAAATCGCTTCGTCTTCGCCTCGGGCGCGGACATGGTGGCAGAACTGTCCGACGAGTCCCGGTTCGCGAAGCACCTTGCGCCTGGAGTCAAAGCACTCCGCGGAATCGGCGGCGACGGACTGTTCACTGCGTACAACCACGAACCCAACTGGGGCAAGGCGCACAATCTCCTGGCCCCGGCGTTCAGCCAGACTGCGATGCGCTCGTACCACCGCACCATGCTCGACGTGGCCGGCGAGCTGGTCGACCATTGGGACAGTCGTGACAGCGACTCCCCCATCGACGTCTCGGCAGACATGACCAAGCTGACGTTGGAGACCATCGGACGCACTGGATTCAGCTACTCGTTCGACTCTTTCGAACGTGAAGAGCAGCACCCGTTCGTCAAGGCGATGGTCGGCGCTCTCTCCCATTCACAACGCACGACGTTCTTGAAGTCGACGGCCCTGGGGCGAGTCCTCGCACGTCGGGCCGATCAACGTGACGAGGTCCGCAAGGCGTACATGGCCGAGGTTGTGGACGAGGTGATCCGTGCCCGGCGGACAAGTACCGAACCGGGGCCGGAAGATCTTCTCGAACTGATGCTGCGGGCGGCACGCGAAAACGATCCCAACCGTATCGACGAACTGAACATCCGCCATCAGGTCGTGACCTTCCTCGTCGCGGGACACGAAACCACCTCCGGCGCGTTGTCGTTCGCGCTGTACTACCTGTCACGAAACCCTGACGTGCTGGCCAAGGCGCAAGCCGAGGTCGACAAGGTCTGGGAGGGCGAGGAGCCCGCCTTCGAGAAGATCGCGAAACTTCGATACGTACGACGCGTCCTCGACGAATCGCTGCGTCTGTGGCCGACCGCTCCCGCCTACGGCCGTGCGGCGCTCGAAGACACCACGCTCGTCGGCAAGTATCCGATGAAGAAGGGCGATTGGATGCTCGTGCTCATCCCGTCACTTCATCGCGATCCCGTGTGGGGCAACGATCCCGAGGCTTTCGATCCGGATCGCTTCCTACCTGCCAACATCAAGGCCAGGCCGGCGCACGTGTACAAGCCGTTCGGAACAGGTGAACGTGCCTGCATCGGAAGACAATTCGCCATTCACGAAGCGGTCCTCGTGTTGGGCACCATCTTGCAGAAATATACGATCGAAGCCGATCCGGACTACGAGTTGAAGGTGGCCGAACGGCTCACCCTGATGCCCGAAGGCTTCAACTTGACGGTCCGCCGACGCTGAGCTCGGCAAACGGCGTCGAGTAAGTCGGTTGAACAGTCCCGAATGCGGTAATCCCCGAGGTGGCAGCAGCGAGCACCGGCGCACCCTGGGAGTTCACATGACAAAGAGGCCTGCAGTTGGAATCGTCTTGCTCTCCGCGGCATTGGCCACGGGAGCGTGCTCGGCAAGCGTCGGGACGCCGCAAGTGGACAAGTCCGAAGTCGCAAGTCAGATCTCCACTCAACTCGCCGAGAAGATCGGCGAGCCACCTGACGACGTGACGTGTCCGGAGAACCTCGACGCAGAAGTCGGCGCATCGATCACGTGCATCCTGACCGAGCAGGGCACCGAATACGACGTCACAGCTACCGTGACCAGCGTTGACGGTGAAAGTGCGAACTTCGACATCAAGGTTGCGGATGTGCCGAACAACTAACTGCTGTGCGCCTTTATTAACCGCCGGCGGTTAATAAAGGCGCACAGCAAGGCGTCAGAGCCGCTCGATAATCGTCGCGTTTGCGGTGCCGCCACCTTCACAGATGGTCAGCAGGCCGTAACGACCGCCGGTGCGCTCGAGTTCGTTGAGCAGGGTCGCCATCAGCTTGGTGCCGGTGGCGCCGAGCGGGTGACCGAGTGCGATCGCGCCGCCGTTGACGTTGACCTTGGCCGGATCTGCGCCGATCTCCTTGATCCAGGCCAGGACGACCGGGGCAAAAGCTTCGTTGATCTCGACGATGTCGATGTCCTCGATGCTCAGACCGGCCTTCGCGAGAGCATGCTTCGTGGCCGGGATCGGCGCACTGAGCATGAAGATCGGGTCGTCGCCGCGGGCGCTGAGGTGATGAATCCGGGCGCGGGGCTTGAGGTTGTACTTCTCCACCGCTTCCGCCGACGCCAGCAGCAGCGCACTCGCACCGTCGGAGATCTGGCTGGCCACCGCTGCGGTCATGCGGCCGTCTTCGACGAGAACCTTGAGCGTCGCCATCTTTTCGAGGCTGGTCTCGCGGGGTCCTTCGTCGACGGTCGCGTCGCCCATGGCAACGATCTCGTTGTCGAAGCGACCCGCGGCGATTGCAGCCTTGGCGCGCTCATGGCTCTGCAGGGCCCACTTCTCGAGCTCTTCGCGGCTGATGTCCCACTTCTCGGCGATCATTTCGGCGCCCTTGAACTGCGAGACTTCCTGGTCACCGTAACGCTCGGTCCAACCGACCGAACCCGAAGTCGGCGTGTCGAATCCGTACTGCTGACCGACGATCATCGCTGCCGAGATCGGAATCTGGCTCATGTTCTGAACGCCGCCGGCAACGATCAGATCCGCGGTGCCCGACAGGATGGCCTGAGCGCCGAAGTGCACTGCCTGCTGGCTCGAACCACACTGACGGTCGACCGTCACACCGGGAACGTGCTCCGGGAATCCCGCTGCGAGCCACGACATACGGGCGATGTTGCCGGCCTGGCCGCCGATGGCGTCGACGCAACCGAAGATCACGTCGTCGACGTCACTGGGGTCGATACCGGTGCGCTCGACCAGTGCCTTGACGACGTGCGCACCGAGATCGATGGGGTGCACGCCGGACAGCGCGCCACCCCTCTTGCCGATCGGTGTGCGAATGGCGTCGACGATGTAAACCTCGGACATAGCGTTAGCTCCTAGTTTCGTTGTGCAGCAATAGTTCTTGAAGTTGATTCAGCAATAGCTTCTGAAGTTGTAGCCGGATCGGAGAGCCCGTCGAGCACGATCGCGAGATATTGAGCCGCGACGGCGTGAGCCGAGAGGGATCCACCCGGGCGGTACCAGCGAACCGCGACCCACACGGTGTCTCGCATGAATCGGAAGACCAACTCGACGTCGATGTCGGAACGGAAGGTCCCGTCCGCGACGCCGGCTTCGAGGACGCCGACCCACAGGTCCCGGAATTCGGTGTTGCGCTCGGCCAGGTAAGCGAAGCGCTCGTTCCCGACGAGGTGCTTGACCTCGTCCTGGTAGATCGCCACAGCCGAATGTGAGGCGTCGATGGCCTCGTAGGAGGTCACCACCAGCGCTTCGAGCGTCGCGCGACTGTCCAACCCCGCCGCGACGATCTCGCGGTATTTTCCGAAGAGTTCGTCGAGGAACTGGTGCAGGATCTCGTCGACCATCGACTCTTTGGAATCGAAATGGTGATACAGGCTGCCGGACAGGATCCCGGCGGCGTCGGCGATGTCGCGGACGGTCGTCGCGCGCACTCCGCGATCGGCGAACAGCCCCGCCGCGATCTCGAGCAGCTCGTCGCGGCGCCCGGACTTGCCGTTTGATTCGTCGGAATTTCGAGGTGGCGTCATGTATTCAATCCTATCCAGGGCCTTCCCCTGTGCGCGGTCAGCGAGTCCGGGGACTCTTTAACCGCGCACGGGGACGCTAGGCCCTCTGCGAAGAAACGGAGACGATCTCGCCGGTCATGTATGTGGAGTAATCGCTGGCGAGCATCGCGATGACCGTTGCGATCTCCCAGACCTCCGCGGCGCGGCCGTAGGCCTCACCGGAAGCCAACTGGTCGAGCAGTTCCTCACTGGTGACCTTCGCCAAAAACGCGTGACGCGCGATGGAGGGCGAGACCGCGTTGATACGGACCCCGTACTCCGCGGCTTCGATAGCGCTGCACCGAGTCAGTGCCATGACGCCCGCCTTGGCTGCGGCGTAGTGAGCCTGGGAATGCTGCGCCCGCCAACCGAGAACGGACGCGTTGTTCACCAGAACACCGCCATGCGGAACGCTCTTGAAGTACCGCAGCGCGGCACGCGTCGAACGGAAGGTGCTGTTGAGGGTGATGTCGAGAACGCGATCCCACTGATCGTCCGTCATGTCGACGACGGGTGTTTCGCCGCCCAGGCCCGCGTTGTTGACGACGATGTCGATACGTCCCAACTTCTCGGCCGCGCCGACGAACAACGCGTCGACCTGCTCGGTGCTGGAGACGTCACAGATGATGGACTCGACCTGCTGGCCGGGAAACTCTGCCTTCAGCTTCTCCACCGTCTCGCCGAGCCGACGCTCGTGGAAGTCGGAGACGAGAACGTCGCCGCCCTCGAGAAGCACCCGGCGCGCGGTAGAGAAGCCGATGCCGGTTCCGGCTGCGGCGGTGATGATCGCCTTCTTGCCCGCGAGCAGTCCGTGGCCCGGGGTTTCCTCGGGCGCAACGGAAAGCGGGGACGCGGCTTTGGTGTCAGACATTAACGAGCCTCTCGGGGAAGACCGAGCACGCGCTCGGAAATGATGTTGCGCTGAATTTCGTTGGAGCCGCCGTAAATCGTGTCGGCGCGGGTGAAGAGGAAGAGGCGCTGCCACTCGTCGAGTTCAAGATGCTCGGGGTCGGTGATGTCCGAGGCATTGCCTTCGGAATCCGCCCACGGTGCAACCAACGACGACGCACCCTGCACGTCCATCGCCAGCTGTCCCAGGTCACGATGCCAGTTGGCCCACAACAGTTTTGCGACGGACGCTTCGCCGCCACCGGTTCCGGCGTCGACCGCGTCGAGAGTACGCATCGCGTGGGCGCGCATCACGCGCAGTCCGACCCAGGCGCGAGCGATCTTTTCGCGAATGTGCGGATCCTGGTTACTGCCATTGGCCTTCGCCAGGTCGACGACGCCCTGGAGCTCGCGAGCGAATCCGATCTGCTGTCCGAGCGTCGATACCCCGCGCTCGAAGGTGAGCAGCCCCATCGCGATCTTCCAGCCCTCGCCAGGTTCCCCCACCACCAGATCGGCGTCGGTGACGGCGTCGTCGAAGAAGACCTCGTTGAACTCCGACGTACCGGTGAGCTGCTGGATGGGCCGAACTGTCACACCAGGCTGATCCAACGGGACCAACAGGAAGCTCAAGCCCTGATGACGCTTGGAGCCCACCTCGGTGCGGCAGACCACGAAGCACCACTGTGCGACGTGAGCCAGTGAGGTCCACACCTTCTGGCCGTTGATGATCCACTTGCCGTCTTCGAGGCGTGCGGTGGTGGAGACGTTCGCGAGGTCTGAACCGGCGCCGGGCTCGGAGTAGCCCTGCGACCACAGTTCGCTGACCGTGTTGATGCCAGGAAGGAATCGGCGCTTCTGCTCGTCGGTTCCGTACGCGATCAGCGTCGGGCCGAGCAACTCTTCACCGATGTGGCTGACGCGAGCGGGCGCACCGGCCTTCGCGTACTCCTGATGGAAGATGACCTGCTGAGAGATGCTTGCTCCCCGCCCGCCGAACTCCTTCGGCCACCCGAGGCACGTCCATCCTGCGGCTGCGAGGTGCTTGTCCCACTCGAGTCGTTGCTCGAAGAACTCGTGCTCACTGCCGGGGCCGCCCTTACCCTTGAGCTGGGCAAATTTGCCCGTCAAGTTCTCGGCCAACCACTGCGCGACCGTGGCCGCAAACTCGTCGTCCGTCATCTGCCCGTCCGGGCTCTCGCTCTGGTCCACATATGTAAGATAACCTACCAAGCACTTGCTAGGTAGCGTGTCAGGTAGGAGTCCAGTGACCGAACAACCGAGAACCATCCCATCAGCCCTCATCCGGGCCGCCGAGGAGTTCGGTGAGCGCGCGGCTATCGCCGATGGCGACACCCGACTGACCTTCGCACAGCTACATCAACGTGTCCGCGATTTCGCCGGCGCGCTGATCAACCGTGGGGTGAAGGCAGGCGATCGCGTCGTCATCTGGTCGCCCAACACGTACCACTGGGTGATCGCCCTGCTCGGCGCTCAATATGCCGGCGCGGCCATCATCCCGATCAACACTCGATACACCGGCACCGAAGCTCTCGACATCATCGAGCGCGTCGACGCCGCGGCCTTGGTGGTCGTCGGCACGTTCCTCAAGGCCGATCGGTATCAGCAGTTGCTCGACGCCAACCCGGACCTGTCGATCCCGACCGTCATCCAGGTACCGATCGACGGGGACGACGACCGTGACGGCGTCATCGAGTTCGAGGACTTCCTCGCGCTCGCCACCGACGCCGCCCGCACCGAAGCCGATGCGCGTGCTGCGAAGGTGCAGCCAGACGACGTCAGCGACATCCTCTTCACCTCCGGCACCACGGGACGCAGCAAGGGTGCGATCACCGCGCATCGTCAGTCCATCGCTGTCGCCAAGTCGTGGGGTGAATGCGCCGAGGTCACCGCCGACGACAACTTCCTCATCATCAGCCCGTTCTTCCACACCTTCGGGTACAAGGCCGGAATCCTGGTCTGCCTGCTGAACGGCGCGACGATCGTGCCGGTGTCCGTCTTCAACATCGACGACACTCTTGCCCTGGTCAACAGCGAAAAGATCAGCATCCTGCCTGGCGCCCCGACGATCTACCAGACCATTCTCGATCACCCCCGCCGCAGCGAATACGACCTGTCCTCGCTCCGCATCGCGATCACCGGCGCAGCACCCGTGCCGGTTGCTCTCGTCGAGCGCATGCAGGCAGAGCTTTTCGACGCCGTCCTCACGGCATACGGTCTGACCGAGGCAGTGGTCGCGACCATGTGCCGCACCGACGACGACCCGGTCACCGTCTCCACCAGTTCCGGCCGCGCGACAGCCGATTTCGAGGTCAAGATCGGCGACCAGGGTGAGATCCTGCTTCGTGGACCGAACGTCATGCTCGGATACCTCGACGACCCCGAATCCACCGCCAAGGCAATCGACGCCGACGGCTGGTTGCACACCGGAGACGTCGGAACCCTCGACGAGCGTGGCTATCTCGACATCACCGACCGCCTGAAAGACATGTACGTCAGCGGCGGATTCAACGTCTACCCCGCCGAGATCGAGGGCATGTTGGCTCGCCTGCCCGGCGTCCACGAGTCTGCTGCCATCGGCATCCCCGATCACCGGATGGGAGAGGTGGGCCGCGTCTACATCGCCCAGCTCGACGGTGCCGGCCTCACCGAAGAGTCGGTGATCGCTTTCCTCAAGGAGAAGATCGCAGGCTTCAAGGTGCCCCGCGAGGTGCGCTTCGTAGATCACCTGCCCCGTAACCCTTCGGGCAAGGTCCTCAAAACGGTTCTGCGCGAGGAACAATCATGACCGTTCCCTTCGAAGCCGACGTCGTGACCTACGAGGTTCGTGACTCGGTCGCCGTCGTGACCTTGAATCGACCCGACTACCGCAACGCCCAGAACTCGGTGGTCACGTACGCCCTCGACGCGGCATTCCAGCGCGCCGTCGAGGACGACGACGTGAAGGTGATCGTCCTGGCAGGCAACGGACCTCACTTCAGCGCCGGACACGACCTGGGAACTCCGGGACGCGACCATCACGTCGAGTACGAGAACAAGGCCACCATGTGGTGGGATCACGTCGACAAGCCAGGCGGTGACCAGCGTTTCGCCCGCGAGATGGAGGTCTACCTGGGCATGTGCCGCCGTTGGCGGGAGATCCCCAAGCCCACCATCGCGATGGTCCAAGGCGCCTGCATTGCCGGTGGGCTCATGCTCGCCTGGGTCTGCGACATGATCGTCGCGGCCGACGACGCCTTCTTCTCCGATCCCGTTGTCCGCATGGGCATCCCCGGCGTCGAATACTTCGCGCACCCGTGGATGGTCGGTTCACGTTTCGCGAAGGAAATGCTCTTCACCGGCGATCGATTCACCGCGCAACGCGCCTACGAAATCGGCATGGTCAATCGCGTCGTCGCCCGCAAGGATCTCGAGAAGGAGACGTTCGAGCTCGCCGGGCGTATCGCCGAGATGCCGCGCTTCGGACTGGCTTTGACCAAAAAGGCCGTCAACCAGTGCGAGGATCAGATGGGGATGCGTAACGGCATCGACTCCGTCTTCGGTCTGCATCACTTCGCTCACGCTCACAACGCCGAGGTCGGCAAAGACTCGCTTGGTGGTCTCGACGCCAAAGCCATGGCTGCCAGTGCTCGCGCACCGCAGGAAGGAACAAAATAGTGGATCTCGTATTCGACGACGCCACAACCGCATTCCGTGACGAGGTCCGCTCGTTCCTGGAGGCGAATGTGCCCGCCACTCCCCTGAAGTCGATGGATACCGCCGAAGGCTTCGAAGAGCACCGTCAGTGGGAGCACACTCTCGCCGACGCCGGCTACGCCGTCGTGTCCTGGCCCAAGGAACTCGGCGGACGCGATGCGTCCCTGCTCGAATGGGTCATCTTCGAGGAGGAGTATTACCGCTCGGGCGCGCCCGGGCGCGTAAGCCAGAACGGCATCTTCTTGTTGGCTCCCACACTGTTCGAGCATGCAAATGCCGAGCAGTTGGCTCGCATCATGCCGCGCATGGCTCGTGCCGACGACATCTGGGCCCAGGCCTGGTCCGAGCCCGAATCCGGTTCCGACCTCGCGAGCCTGCGTTCGAGTGCGAAGAAGGTCGACGGGGGCTGGCTGCTCAACGGTCAGAAGACGTGGAGCTCACGCGCAAGCTACGCCGACTGGGGCTTCGGCTTGTTCCGCTCCGATCCGGATGCGCAGCGCCACAAGGGAATCACGTATTTCATGTTCGACCTGCGCTCGAAGGGCGTCACCGTTCGCCCGATCGATCAACTCGACGGCGAGCCCGGCTTCGCCGAGATCTTCCTCGAAGACGTCTTCGTGCCGGACGACCCGGCCAACCCTGGTGAGTCGGGTGTGATCGGCAACGTCAACGAAGGTTGGCGCGTCGCGATGAGCACCGCGAGCAACGAGCGTGGTCTCTCGCTGCGCAGCCCCGGCCGCTTCCTCGCCACCGTCGACCGACTGCTCGAGCTGTACAAGTCCAGCGGACGAACCGACGACAGCGCTCTGCGTAACCAGGTTGCCGACGCCTGGATCGGCGCTCGCGCCTACCAGCTCAACACATTCGGTACCGTCACCCGTCTCGCCGACGGTGGACAACTCGGCGCCGAGTCCTCGATCAACAAGGTCTTCTGGTCCGAGTGGGATATCGCCACCCACGAGACTGCTCTCGAACTGCAGGGCCCTGAAGCCGAGCTGGCCGACAACTGGATGGACGGATACCTGTTCTCCCTGTCCGGACCGATCTACGCAGGCACCAACGAGATTCAGAAAAACGTCATCGCTGAGCGTCTGCTCGGCCTACCGAAGGCGGACCGATGAGATTCGCGCTCGACTCCTCCCACCAGGACTTCGCTGCAAGCATCGATGCACTGCTGACCAAGTCCGACATGCCCTCCGTCATCCGTTCGTGGAACGACGGTGACACCGAGCCGGGCAAGAAGCTCTGGCAGCGCCTTGCCGAGACCGGCGTCAACGGCCTCGTCATCTCCGAAGAACACGACGGACTCGGCGCCGACGCCGTGGACCTGGTCGTTGCACTCGAACAGCTCGGTCGGCACGCAGTACCCGGACCGGTCGTCGAGACCATCGCAGTAGCACCGACGCTCCTGGCTTCCGTTGCACCGGAACGTCTCTCTGCTCTCGCCGAGGGTTCGCTGGCAACCGTCGCCGCTCCCCCGCGCACACCGTTCGCACTCGACGCCAATGCGGTCGATCTGGTTCTACTCGCGCAGGACGGCACCGTCTCACTCGGCGTCCCTGGCGAAGCCAAGGCATCGGTGGATCTCTCCCGCAAGCTCTACGAGGTTTCCGCCGGCGAATCGCTGGGCTCCGCCGACTTCTCCGCAGCTTTCGACATGGGTGCCCTCGCTACCGCCGCACAGTTGCAAGGTCTCGGCCAGACGCTGCTCGAAGTCACCACCGAATACGCGAAGCAACGCAAGCAGTTCGGCAAGGTCATCGGACAGTTCCAGGCAATGAAGCACCACCTGGCAGAAGTTGCCGTTTCGCTCGAAATGGCTCGCCCCCTGCTCCACGGTGCCGCTCTGTCGGTTCGCGATCAGTCGGCCGACGCCTCGCGTGACATTTCTGCCGCCAAGGTCGCGTGCGGGGATGCTGCTTACAAGGCCGCCCGCGTCGGACTCCAGGTTCACGGCGCCATCGGCTACACGATGGAACACGATCTCTCACTGTGGCTCACCAAGGTACGAGCATTGCTCACCGCCTGGGGCACACCGTCCGAGCATCGTGCGCGCGTCGTCGAAGCGCTGGTTGCATCATGAGCATCGACACCGAAGACCAGGCAGCACTACGTGCGTCGGTACGCGATCTCCTGAGCAAGCATTCCGACTCCGCTGCCGTCCGCGCTGCCATCACCACAGAGATCGGCTACGACGCCGCGTTGTGGAGCAAGCTGTGCGAGCAGATCGGCGTCGCCGCGCTGGCGATTCCGGAGGAGTTCGACGGCGTCGGAGCAGGTTTGGGCGAGGTACATGTGGTCCAGGAGGAACTGGGCCGCACGCTGACCCCCTCACCGATGCTGGGTTCGGCGATTCTTGCCGCACAGGCACTGCTGCTTTCCGGTGACAACGACGCATGCTCGCGACTGCTGCCCGGTGTCGCGTCCGGCGAGAGCACGCTCGCCCTGTGCTGGGCAGGGGCTGCGGGTTGGAGCACCTTCGGCGTCGAGGCAACCGAGGATGCGTTGACCGGCACGGCGTCGTACGTCCTCGACGGACACGTCGCTGACACCCTGCTCGTTCTCACGGCCGACGGCTTCTACGAAGTGGATCCCGCGGCCGAGGGCGTCTCCCGCCGACGCGTCCCCACCATGGATCCGACGCGAACGCTGGCGGAGGTCACGTTCTCCGGTGTTCGTGGTCGGCCACTGGAGTGGTCCGAAGATCTGGTCGATCGCATCCGAACCGTCGTTCTGATCGCGTTGTCCGCTGAACAGGTCGGAGCGGCCGCAGCGATCGTCGAACAGACCGTGGAATACACCAAGTCGCGCAAGCAGTTCGGTCGCGCGATCGGTTCTTTCCAAGCCCTCAAGCACCGGATGGCCGACATGTACACGTTGGTCGAGACGGCGCGGTCGATGACGTACGCCGCCGTGGCGACGCAGTCGGCGGACGACGCGGCAGTGGCGAAGGTCTACTGCTCGGAAGCCTTGCAGCAGATCACCTCCGAAGCAGTTCAGTTGCACGGCGGAATCGCAATCACCTGGGAGCACGACGCTCAGCTGTACTTCAAGCGTGCACACGGCAGCGCTCAGCTCTTCGGACAGCCGAGCACCTACCTGCCGAGCCTCGCTCAGGCCGCGGGTCTCTAAGACACATCGGTGCTTGTTCGCTCGCAATCCCGGGCGAACAAGCACCGATGCTGCCCAGTCAGTGGAATGAACCGCAGATTTATGCGGCTGGATCACGCAGAATCGGTCACCAGACAGCTGTCCATCTCACAGACCGGAGTTTTCTCGTGAATCGATTCGACGACAAGCGCGTCCTCATCAGCGGCGCAGGGTCCGGAATCGGCCAGGCCACCGTTGCCCGCATCCTGGCAGAAGGAGGCACCGTCGTCGCCGCCGACATTTCCGAGACCGGCCTCGAACAGACGCTGAACGCCGCGAAGGACGCCGGCCACTCCGATCGCCTCACCACGGTGAAGGTCGACATCTCCAGCGAAGAGTCTGTTCGCGAACAGGTCGGCGCTGCGATCAAGGCTCTGGGCGGGCTCGACGTGCTGGTCAATGCGGCGGGCATTCTGCGCTCCGCGCACACCCACGAGATGACACTCGATTTCTGGAACACCGTCATCGGGGTCAACCTCACCGGAACATTCCTCATGACGAGGGAATCCCTCCCGGCACTGCTCGAAAGCGGAGCAGGTGTCGTGGTCAACTTCAGTTCCACTTCGGCGACCTTCGCCCACCCGTACATGACGGCATATGCGGCATCGAAGGGTGGAATCCAATCCTTTACGCACGCACTTGCACTCGAGTACAGCAAGCAGGGTCTTCGCGCCGTGGCCGTCGCACCCGGCAGCATCGCGTCGGGCATGACGTCCGATCCCGGTTTCCCGGCCGACATCGACTTCACGCTGCTCGGCAAGCTGGCCCCGGCAATCGGTGAGGGTTTCGCGCCCCCGTCCGCGGTCGCCGGTGTGATCGCGATGCTCGCTTCCGAGGACGGCTCGTTTGTCACCGGAACGGAAATCCGCATCGACGGCGGCACGCATATGTGATCCCCTGCTGTGCGCCTTTATTAACCCCCGGCGGTTAATAAAGGCGCACAGCAGCGAGGCGGCATACTTGTCTAGCCGCCCGGAACTCGTCCGACGGTACGACGTGCGGTGGGGAGCCAGCGGTGAGCGAATCAACAGGCAGTGCAAACCTCGAGCCCGTGCTGATCAGTCCTGTCGTCAGCGGAATGATTCGCACCTGGTCCGAGGACGAGACCCGCTTGTGGAGCGTCGACGATCCCGCCGCGCTCGGCGCACTGCTTGGACGCGGCCTCATAGCTCGTACTGCTCTGCCGGACAACAAGTTCCGAGAAGTTGCGTTTCTGGATACCCAGACCCAGGCCCTCACTGTGCAGCCGCGCTTCGCCACCCCGGACAGCACTGCCCTCGCCGCACCGTTCAAGCTCACCGAGGCGTCGGCCCCGACCGGCGACGCTTGGGAAGATCTCGAATCGGTACTCGCGTCCATCGCGATCTCCGCTGCTGGACGCGGCGAATTCTGGCTCGCGGAACTCGGCGGGTGGGATTCTCCGCACGAGCCGAACTGCCTCTTCACGACCGTCGACGAATCGGGCCTGGCCAACGCAGTCATGGAGGCAAACCCCGCACCCGTGGGCACAGGCGTCTGGCCGGAGGTTCCGAGCGACCAAACCGGCGTTTCGGTGTCGGCACCAGCCTCACAGGACACCATCGAGGCTGCCGGAATCTTCGCGGTTTCAGCGATCGAGACGTGGGGCGTCACACCGTGGGACATCAACCTCACCTTCGGCAAACTGGTCGATTTCACCTGATCAACGGCACCGACACGCGGCGGTGAGTTGTACGTCTCCCCTCAGCCGACGGCTCACGGTTCGTCACAACACGCCCGATGGCCACGACATCGACCCCCTCGATGGGCATACTGAGGGAACTGGGGTTACTCCCGGTCACAAATACCCGTGGATCCGCGTCGGGGCGGGTGCGGTCCGACAACACGCGAGCAGCCACAGACACTGGCGGCTCCGAAAGGTTCAATCATGGCAACCGACCAATTACAGACGGTTGTATTGCACGGCGACCAGCTCAAATACGTCGACCAAGGCAGTGGCCCCGTCGTGGTGCTCATTCACGGCCTGCTGGGCGCGCACTCCAACTGGGAACCGCAGATCGAGACGCTCTCGCGTCATTACCGCGTGATCGCCCCTGATCTCTTCGGACACGGTGCGTCGGACAAGCCTGCCGGCGACTATTCACTCAGTGCTCACGCCGCCACTGTGCGTGACCTCCTCGAAGCCCTCGACATTCCGTCGGCCACCCTGGTCGGCCACTCCCTCGGTGGTGGGATCGCGATGCAGACGCTGTATCTGTTCCCCGACCGGGTGGAGCGGCTGTGCCTGGTAGCCAGCGGTGGACTCGGCCCCGAGGTGAGCCCACTCCTACGCGCGGCGACACTGCCCGGCAGCGAACTGGTACTTCCCGTCCTCGCGTCGAGGACGCTGACCGACGTGACCGACAAAGCGCTCGGACTTTTCAACAAGATCGGCCTGTTCAAGCTCGGTGCCAGCGCGAGCGAGGCTCGTAAGAGCTTCGCTTCGGTATCGGACGCGTCGACACGTCAGGCATTTCTGGCGACGGCACGATCGGTCATCAATTACAACGGTCAAACCGTCAATGCCACTCCGCATTTCGCCAACTTCAAGAATCTGCAGGCACTACTGGTGTGGGGTGAGGAGGACACCATCATCCCCAACGCCCACACCGAGAACGCTCGCGCCGAACTACCGCTGGGGCGGGTGGAGATCTTCAAGCGCGCCGGACATTTCCCGCACCTTGACTACCCGGATCGCTTCGACCGCGTCTTCTCCGAATTCATGACGGACTGCGGAGTCGGTATCGGCACCGGACCCAAGGCCGTCAGCAGCTGAACTAGCGCCCCGCAACCAACTCTTCGAGGTAGCTCGCCACGCCGTCCTCGTCGTTCGTGGGCAAAATTCGGTCGGCGAGCTCAATGACCTCAGTTCTGGCGTTGGCCGGCACCAGAGCCGTTCCAGCCCAGGTCAGCATGGCAACATCGTTGAAGGCGTCACCGGCTGCGGCGACTTCCAACGCGTCGATGCCGTCGATCGCGCACAACTGCGCGAGAGCGCTGGCCTTCGAGACGCCCGCCGCGGCCATTTCCATGTACGGGGCGCCGGAGTGGGTCAACTCCACGCCCTCGATGCCCGCAGCGACCGCTGTTCGGTACAGGTCGGCGCTGGGAACTTCCGCATGCCGGGCCACGATCTTGACCATCGGCTCCACGTCCAGCGGCAGGGTATCGGCGAGCACCATCTCGTGCAGGTGCCGGTGATGGTCCGCGAATTCGCACAGAGCGGCATACTCCGGCTCGGCGAAGAACTGAGTGGGTCCGACGTTCGCGAACACGACGCCCGGAACCAGTGCGCGAACTTGCTCCATCGCCGTTGCAGCCAAGGACATTTCGATCGAGACGGTGTCGACGATCTCCGGAGTCCCGTCGGCGAGGTCGAGAATCACAGCTCCGTTGGCACACACAGCTTTACCGCGAAATCCGCACGAGTTCGCCAATGTGTGTACCGAATGCCGGGCGCGGGCCGTCGCCCACACAACTTCGATTCCGGCGAGCCGCGCGTTCTCCATGGCCTGCGCGGTGCGCGCCGAAATCGTTCGGTCGGAGCGCAGCAGGGTGCCGTCGAGGTCGGTTGCGAACATACGAATGCGGGTCACCGGACCATGATGGCAGTCCGTTCGCAGCCCTCACCAACTACGTGACGTGGACCGTTGCTCTGTCAATTACCTGGCTGGGCATCGAGAAGGTGCCGACGCATCTCGCCGAAGACCACACTCAGCCGCTCGACATCTCGCGGGCTCAGCAGATCGAACATGCTCTCCCGTACTGCGGCTACATGCGCCGGGCTTGCCGACGCCAATTTCTCGACACCCTGGTCGGTCAGCTCCGCATTAGCGCCCCTCTTGTCGTCGACACACTCGACCCTGCGCACCCAACCGGCACCGACCAGCCGATTGACGGCCCTGGTCACACCACTTCGGGTCGCCATCACAGCATCGGCGAGCTCACTCATGCGCAGTTGCCGCCCAGGCGCTTCGGATAGAGCAACCAACAGTTCGAAGTCCGTGAACGAAATGTCGGAGTCTCGCACCAACTGCTGATCGAGAACACGCTGGAGCAGTCGGGTCGAGTCCAGGTAAGCCCGCCAGGCCGTTTGCTCCGTGTCGCTCAACCACCGCGTCGATTCCATGACACCAGCATATCCGAAGTAGTTGACAACGAAATCAAATGATCTATTCTCAATGTAGTTGATCAGTCAACTACCTGTTCGAAGAGAAGGTTCAACCGAGAGGCGGGCGCCATGAGCGACAACAACGCAGTGCAGTTCGACAACGCAGTGCAGTTCGAGGAACGCCGGACCGAGATCAGGGATCGACATCTGATCCCCGCCGACAAACGACCCGCATCGACCGCACGCGGCCTGCACCATACGGCCCTGATCAGCAGTGACGTCGAACGAACCGTGAAGTTCTATCAGGATCTCCTCGGATTCCCACTCACCGAGTTGATCGAGAACCGTGACTACCCCGGGTCGTCGCACTTCTTCTTCGACATCGGCAATGGCAACCTGCTGGCCTTCTTCGACTTCCCGGGTCTCGACGTGGGCCCATATCAAGAGGTGCTCGGCGGTCTCCACCACATCGCGATCAGCGTCGAACCTGCCAAGTGGGCGAAGCTGCGCACCCAACTGACCGAGGCCGGCGTCGAACTGATCGAGCACAGCGAGGTTTCGTTGTACTTCCGCGATCCCGACGGCGCTCGACTCGAGCTGATCGCCGACCCGCTCGGCGAGATGTACGGCAATCACGTCCTCTGAAAACTTGCTCTCCCCCACACCATTCGGAAGGCACACCATGACCTCCACTCTGTCGCAGCCGAACCTCGATATCCGTCGATCCGGGGATCGCTTCAAGTCCAATGCCGGCTGGCTGGACTCGAAGCACTCGTTCTCGTTCAGCAATCACTACGACCCGAAGAACACTCACCACGGTCTTCTCCTGGTCAACAACGACGACATCGTCACGCCCGGAATGGGATTCGACACCCACCCGCACCAGGACATGGAGATCGTCACCTGGGTACTGAGAGGTTCTCTCGTACATCAGGATTCGATGGGGCATTCGGGCGTCATCTACCCCGGTCTCGCCCAGCGGATGAGCGCTGGAACGGGAATCCTGCATTCGGAGAAGAACGATTCGTGGCGACTCGGTGACGTGGCGGGTGCGCATTCCGACAAGCACAGCGATCCGGTTCACTTCATCCAGATGTGGGTCGTCCCCGACGAAGCCGGGATCACACCCGGTTACGAGCAGTTGGAGATCGACGCCGAATTGCTTGCCGGTGGGTTGGTTCCGGTCGCCTCGGGTATGGACGCGTACGCCGATCACTCGGCAATCCGGATCAAGAACAAGTACGCCGCGATGCACGTTGCGCGTCTGCAACCCGGACAACCTGTGACCCTGCCGGACGCACCGTTCCTGCATGTTTTTGTCGCCGACGGTCAGGCCGCCATGGAAGGCGTCGGAGTGCTCGAACAAGGTGACGCGGTACGAGTATCCGGCGGTGGAGGTCAGCAGCTCAGCTCCGATACCGGGGCAGAGGTCATCGTCTGGGAAATGCACGCCACCGTTTCGCAGGGGTGACATGAAGCCCTTCTCGTACGACGCTTCACGGTCTCGAATTGTCTTCGGCCAAGGGATGATCGATACGATCGCCGAAGAAGTGCGGCGGCTCGGCCGTAGCCGAGTGATGGTGCTGGCAAGTCGTCGACTCGACGCGGTTGCCGCCGCCGTGACCGAATCTCTCGGCGACATGGCGGTGGCCCGCTTCGACGGCGCTGTGATGCATACTCCGATCGAAGTCACGACAGCCGCGCTGAGACTTGCCGAGAACCATCACGTCGACACGGTCGTCGCGATCGGCGGCGGTTCGGCAACCGGGTTGTCCAAGGCACTGGCACTACGAGCGGGGTTCGATCAGATCGTCGTTCCGACAACGTACGCGGGATCAGAAGTCACTCCGGTGTTGGGTGAAACAGAGAACGGACGCAAGACAACTCGCTCCTCTCCCCACATCAGACCGGAAACCGTCATCTACGACGTCGACCTCACTCTCGATCTGCCGCTGGATACCACCGTCACCAGCGCCGTCAACGCGATGGCGCATGCGGTTGAAGCGTTGTACTCCATCGAGTCCAACCCGATCACGGACTTGATGGCGATCGAGGCGATCTCCGGGATCGCCCGTGCGCTGCCGAGCATTGTCGATGATCCGAAAAATCTGGAAGGTAGGGCCGAACTACTGCAAGCAGCCTGGTTGGCCGGAACTTGCTTGGGCACGGTCGGTATGGGGCTTCATCACAAGTTGTGCCACACCCTCGGTGGCAGCTTCAGTTTGCCGCATGCTCCCACCCACACCGTTGTCCTCCCCTACGCGATGGCATTCAACGCGCCTGCTGTCCCGGATGTGATGTCGCGAATAGCGACTGCTCTGGGCGCATCCGATGCCGCTACCGGCGTTTTCGACCTCGTCACCGCGTGCGGCGGACCGACCACTCTGCGAGAACTGGGAATGAGTCACGATCAAATCGAAAATGCAGTCGAACTCGCCACCTCCGCCGCGTATCCGAATCCGCGTGAGATCACCCCGCCGGGCCTGAGCGAACTCCTCGAGAACGCCTGGTCCGGGCGTCGACCCGCCATCAGGTGAGAACTAATCAGGCAGTACCGCCTCGAGGCCTGACGTGTTCGAAGATCAGAATCGTCTCGGTCGCAGCAACCGCTGGATGTGCCGAGAGATTGTTGACGACGAAGTCACGCAACTGCGCCGAATCCGTCGTTGCGACGTGCAGCATGTAGTCGTCGACACCGGCAACGAAGTACACGTTGAGCACCGAGTCCAGCTTGGCGAAATCGTCGCCGAGCCGGTTGAGGTGCGACCGTGCGTTGGCCTGCAGTCGAACTGCGATCATTGCCTGCAGATCCATTCCGAGAGCGGCGGGGTCGATGTCCGCGTGAAATCCCCTGATCACGCCGTTGTCCACCAAGGCGCGCACACGGCCGAGGCATGTCGACGGCGCAATTCCCGCGATCGCGGCCAGCGCATTGTTCGGAATCCTCGCGTCTTTCGCCAGCTCTTCGAGCAGAACCCGGTCGACCTCGTCCAACTTCACGGCAGCCCGAACATGCTTCGGCGAGGCGGCCGTCTGAATACCGATTTTTGAACTTTCGCGCACCATGAATACAGCCTAGAGAATTATCTTCACTTCTCTTCACTATCTGACGACGAAACTTCATGCTTGGCACCTGCCATTCGAAGAAACAACAGACTCAGTTCGGAGCCGTGTCATGAAGGTCGGAATCCCCCGCGAAATCAAAAACCACGAGTACCGCGTGGCTATCAGCCCCGCAGGCGTCCACGAACTGGTCGGCCGAGGGCACGAGGTCGTCATCGAAACGGGCGCAGGCGTCGGCTCCTCGTTCAGTGACGAGGATTTCAAGGCCGCGGGCGCGCAGATCCTCGGGTCCGCCGATCAGGTCTGGACAGACGCAGATCTGCTCCTGAAGGTCAAAGAACCTATTGCAGAAGAGTATTCGCGACTCCGTAAGGATCAGGTGCTCTTCACCTACCTGCACCTGGCGGCGTCGAAGGAATGCACCGACGCACTCCTGGCTTCGAAGACCACTTCCATCGCCTACGAAACCGTTGTCGGTTCCGACGGTTCACTGCCCCTTCTCGCACCGATGAGCGAAGTAGCCGGACGCCTTGCGCCGCAGGCCGGCGCCTACCACTTGATGCGTCACGGCGGCGGACGCGGAGTGCTGATGGGCGGCGTCCCCGGAGTGCGCCCCGCCAAGGTCGTGGTGATCGGTGCTGGCGTCTCCGGCAAGAACGCCATCGCCGTGGCCTACGGCATGCAGGCCGACGTCACCGTTCTCGATCTGTCGATCGCGCGCCTGCGGGAAATCGACGAGCTGTACCACGGCCAGGTCAAGACCATCACGTCCAACAGCCTCGAACTGGAACAGGCAGTACTCGACGCCGACCTCGTCATCGGCGCAGTGCTGGTCCCCGGGGCGAAGGCGCCGACTCTCGTCTCCAACAGCCTGGTGGCGCGCATGAAGCCGGGTTCTGTCCTGGTCGACATCGCCATCGACCAGGGCGGCTGCTTCGAGGATTCACACGCGACCACGCACGCCGACCCGACGTACCAGGTTCACGGTTCCGTCTTCTACTGCGTTGCGAACATGCCCGGAGCCGTCCCCCGGACGTCGACGTACGCGCTCACCAACGCGACGCTTCCGTACGTCGTCGCATTGGCAGACAAGGGGTGGAAGGACGCGGTCGCGACAGTTCCCGGCCTGGGGTCAGGACTGAGCACACACGACGGCCTGCTCCTGTCCGACAGTGTTGCAGCGGCGCATGGGTACTCGGCTACGACTCTCTGACCCAGGCGGCTCTGACCCCGGCAAGGAAAGCTCGAGATCGCTAGCCTTGATCCATGAGCAATCCTGACATCACGCTGAATTCCGGAACCACGATCCCGCAACTCGGCCTCGGAGTCTGGCAGGCCACCAACGACGAAACCGAGCATGCAGTGCGGTTCGCTCTCGACGACGCCGGCTACCGGCACATCGACACCGCTGCCGCATATGGGAACGAAGAGGGCGTCGGACGAGGTATCGCCAACTCGTCCGTCGCGCGAGAGGACATATTCCTCACCACGAAGCTGTGGAATGCAGATCAGGGCTACGAGCCGGCGTTGAAGGCTTTCGACAGCAGCATCGACAAGCTGGGCGTCGATTACGTCGATCTGTATCTGATCCACTGGCCACTGCAGGACAACGACCGACTCCTCCGCACTTGGGACGCGCTCGAAAAGATCGCGGAATCGGGCCGCGCCAAGGCAATCGGGGTGTGCAACTTCGAGCCGCATCATCTGCAGCTTCTCGTCGATCGCGGCGGATTGTTGCCGGCAGTCGATCAAGTGGAACTGCATCCGCACCTCACGCAGCACGCGATCCGCGACAAGGCCGCCGAGCACGGGATCAAGGTCGAATCGTGGAGCCCACTCGGCGGTACCAGCAACGCGGGTTGGGGTAAGGCATCGAAGCCCAACACGCTGCTCACCGATCCGATCATCACCCGAATCGGTGACCGCCACAGCAAAACTGCCGCGCAGGTCCTGATCCGCTGGCACCTTCAGAACGGCCTGATCGTCATCCCGAAATCTGTACACGATGCTCGGATCGCTCAGAACATCGACGTATTCGACTTCGAACTCACCGATCTCGATCTGAGCGAAATCGACACGCTCGACGACGGTACCCGCGTCGGAGCGCATCCCGATGAGCTCAACATCGGTGCACCGAACTGATCAAGCCGCTCGTTTGGTGGGGCGAAGCGCATCGATTCCGTTTCGCCTCACCATGGTCCCGAGGGTTTTCCACCACGGCCGAGCCGGATCCGGCTCGTTACCGTCGCCCATTCGATGCAACTGATCGGTGTGCCACTGCAGGTCGAGTGCACCGTCGAGCATCGAGATGTCGACAACCTTCCCCAACAACTTCCGCGCTCCGAACTCCACAGTCGGGACGATCAATCGTTCCCGATTCGATTCCAGGAGAACGGTTGCCGCGTCGGGAATCGTGATCGTCGGCCGGCCGAGACCGATCACGTCGCACGCGCCGGAAGCGAGTGCCTCGACCATCGCCGATCGCGAGCGGAAGCCGCCGGTGACCGCCAAGGGAATGTCGCCGGCAATCGCTCGAACCGTCTCGGCATACTCGAGGAAATATGCCTCTCGATCGCGAGTGCTCTGCTTCTGCGCTTTACCCATCATGGCCGGCGATTCATAACTGCCACCGCTGATCTCGATGAGGTCGACCGACTCTTCGGTCAACGCGCGTACTACTTCTCGCGACTCGTCTTCCGAGAATCCGCCGCGCTGGAAATCAGCCGAGTTGAGTTTGACCGACACCGCAAATCCCGGAGCAACGGTCGAGCGTATGCGCCGAACGATTTCGATCAGAAAGCGTCGTCGACGCTCGGGATCTCCACCCCACTCGTCCGTCCGCTGATTGGACAACGGCGAAAGGAACTGCGCAACAAGATAACCGTGCGCGGCATGTATCTGCACGCCTCCGAATCCGGAGGACTCGGCGACGCGAGCGGTTTCCGCGAACTTGTCGATGATCTCTTCGATCTCAGCAGTCGAGAGTTCTCGCGGCGTCGCCATTCCCGGAATCTTCAGCGCAATCGCGCTCGGTGCGACCGGTCGACCTCTGCTGGCGATCGGGTTGGATTGCCGCCCTGGGTGGTTCAGCTGCATCCAGATCTCGGCGCCGCCGTTCTTGGCAGTCTTGGCCCAGGCAGTCAGCGCTTCGGCATCACGATCGTCGTCGACGACGACGTTGCCCGGTTCGGCGATCTGCGATCGATCAACCATGACATTGCCGGTGATCAGCAAACCGAACCCGCCACTGCCCCAACGACCGTACAGCGTTTCCAAGCGGGTGGACGGTCCATGAGTCCGGTCACCCAGAGCCTCGCTGAGCGCAGCTTTCATCGTGCGATTCCGCAGTATCTGCCCACAGGGCAAAGTCAACGATTCTCCGAGTGTGGTCATGGATACCTCTCGCATGAAGGGAAGAAAGTCAATGGCGTGGCGCAGAACCGAAGTGCCGCTTGGTATCGCGCACGAAGCTCGAGAAGATCAGTGAGTTGACCGGTAGCCCGCCGCGCACCGCGAGCGACAGCTTCGGACGCGGCGAGAATGCAAAATCCCACTGCAATCTCGAACCCACTGCGAGCTCGTCGACGCGGTAGTCCTCCGCGAAGGATTGGAACAGCGGAACATTGGACTGTTCGACGTAAAACGAGTGCCGACGCGTTTCGTCATCCCAGGTGATGAACTTTTCGCGCATCTGCATCGCGCCACCGCCCACCTCCGCGATTCGGCGCGTGCCGACGCCGTAGGGGCGCGGCGAGGTGTAGTGCACTTTTGTGAGCAGTCGGCACCACGACAAAGGCTCGTCGGCGGTCAGACCGGCCCAGACGGCATCAGGTTCGGCGGCGAGGTCGATCGAGTACGTGAAGATATGCGGCGCCGTGTCGAAGAAATCGACACCGACCGGTTCGAGGTCGAACCAATGTGTCATCGCCTACTCCTGCCTAATTAGCCGTTACATGAAGTTACGGATACTTGGCGACCGAAGTCAACCCCCGAAGGCTCAGCGGGACCAAGCCTCAGAACGAGAGAGCCCCTGCAGTGAAGCGATGACCTGTTCGAGCGGCTCGATACTTCGAGTCGTCTGGCACACCGCCACTGCACCTTCGACCGACGTGATCGTCAAGTTTGCCATCGACTTTGCTTGCACTGCAGGATAACCCGCAGTTTCGAGTTGCGATTCGATCAACTTCTGCCATCCCAGCATGACCTCAGCCGATACTTCCGCGACTTCTGGCTCACTGGCGCGTGCCAACCCGCCGGCAATCACCGGGCAGCCGATCGCGAAGTCCGAGCGCGTGAGATTGAGTCGCCAGATGTCTCCGACCGCTTCGATCACGTCGGCAGTGGAACCGGTGGCCGCAGCCGAGCTGATTCGTCTGGTGATGATCGCACCAGCCGCGCGCACGGCTTCGACCATCAGCTCTGTCTTGCCGCCGGGGAAGTGATGGTAAATCGACCCACGGGGCGCGCCGCTGTGCTTGATGACGTCGCTGAAGGACGTCGCATCGACACCGTTGCGGCTGATCAGTTCGACCGCACTACGAATCATGCGATCACGTGAGCTCAGCTCTGCCATGTCACAGATCCTTCGGCCGTCGGTACACCTGTCGACTCATACGCTACGTTATGTATGACGACCTACATAGTGATGGGATGAAACAATGAGTGACGAGACAACCGCAACCGTCGATCCGGCGCAGATGACAGGCCTCGAACTTCTCCGCTGGATGGGAACGCAGGTCAACGACCGACCCAGCATCGGACGCCTCCTCGGCATGGAGATGCGCGAGGTCAACGAGGGATCGGTGAGCTTCGCCCTGACCCCGCGTGCCGATTTCAGCAACCCGCTCGGCACTGTGCACGGCGGCATCTGCGCAACGCTGCTCGACTCGGTCATGGGCTGCGCGGTACACACGATGCTTCCGGCCGGCGTCGGCTACACGACCCTCGAACTCAAGCTCAACTACATCCGCACGGTGCCTCTCGACGGTGACGAACTGACAGCCCACGGCAGCGTCATTCACGTGGGCGGGCGTACCGCGACGGCAGAGGGCAAGGTCTTGGACAAGAACGGCAAGTTGGTTGCGCATGGAACCACGACGTGCATGATTTTTCGCTAAGCCCGACGTGAGCAGGGTGCGAGTACCGATGTACGATCGGCTCGTGACCCTGCTCACTGCGCACCTCTGGTGGCCCGACCCCTGACGGTCAGCCGCAACTGCGTGCTGCCCGGACCGATATCGGGTGGTCCAGCAGGCTCCTCTCCAGGATCCCCGATCCGGCAAATGCCGTACGCGTCGTCGCTACGACCGCCAAGATCAGGTACCGAATCCACGAAGGAGAGTTAGTTGACCACCACCCCACTCAACCGTTCGCTCGAGCCTTTGGGCGTCTCCATCCCGTCGAAAGTGCCGACGCACTGGTACAACCTGGCGGCTGACCTCCCCGAGCCTGTTCCCCCGCACCTGCATCCGGGCACTCGTGAGCCGCTCGGCCCCGAGGACTTGGCGCCGCTGTTCCCGATGAACCTCATCGCGCAGGAAGTCGCAACCGAGCGCTACATCGAGATCCCGGAGACGGTTCGCGAGATCTACGGCATGTGGAGGCCCTCTCCCCTGTTCCGTGCGCACCGACTCGAGCGCGCTCTGGGCACACCTGCTCGCATCTACTACAAGTACGAAGGCGTGAGCCCGGTCGGTTCGCACAAGCCGAATACTGCTGTCGCGCAGGCGTACTACAACGCGATCGAAGGAACCACCAAGCTCACCACCGAAACCGGTGCAGGCCAGTGGGGTGCGTCGCTGTCGTTCGCGGGCGCACTGCTCGGACTCGACGTCGAGGTGTGGCAGGTTCGCTCCTCCTTCGATTCGAAGCCGTACCGACGCATCCAGATGGAGGCGTACGGCGGAATCTGTCACCCGTCGCCTTCCGACCTGACGGAAGCCGGACGCGCACTGTTGAAGTCGCATCCCGACACCACCGGCTCGCTTGGTATGGCGATCAGTGAGGCCGTCGAGGTCGCTGCGCAGGATCCGAACACGCACTACTCACTCGGTAGCGTGCTGAACCACGTCATGCTTCACCAGACCGTGATCGGTCAGGAAGCAATGGTCCAGCTCGAAGAAGCCGGCGACGCCGTCCCCGACACCGTGTTCGGTTGCGCCGGTGGCGGTTCCAACCTCGCCGGACTCACCTTCCCGTTCCTGGGACGAAACCTTCGCGAAGGCACCAAGACTCGTCTGGTCGCCTGCGAGCCTTCGGCATGCCCGTCCCTCACTCAGGGCGAGTACCGCTACGACTTCGGTGACGTCGCCGGGTTGACGCCGCTGCTCAAGATGCACACTCTGGGTAAGGACTTCGTTCCCCCGGCGATCCATGCCGGTGGCCTTCGCTACCACGGTATGTCGCCGATGGTCTCGCATGCGGTCAACCTCGGACTCATGGATGCGATTGCCGTCGATCAGGACGACGCGCTCCAGGCCGGTCTGATTTTCGCCCGCGCCGAAGGGATCATCCCGGCTCCGGAATCAACCCACGCGGTTGCCGGCGCCATCGCTCACGCTCGCGCCGTCACCGAACCCGAGGTGATTGTGATCGGACTGTCGGGCAACGGTCAGTTGGATCTCCCGGCGTACTCGCCTTACGTCTGACGCCGTCGGTGTGGTGGTCTCGTGTGTACGAGGCCACCACACTTCGTCACACCGAGCACGTGGGATCGATTTCGAGGTCGGCATCGAGCCGGCCGTCCGCGAAACGAACCGATCAGTTTGCTCGATCGGTTACGGTCTTTCGATGCAGCTTCGGTTGAAGGAACACTGGAAACTGGTCGCCCTCGGACTGGCGTTGATCGTGGCGATCGCGTTCATCGTCGTATCGGCACTCTCCGACTCCAGTGAGGCGGCCTCGCCGAAGCAGAAGACAGGCGGTCCGATCGTCGAGCAGGGCGTTGTCGACGTGGACCTCTCCGATCCTCCGCAACAAGCCTGGGAACTCGATGTTCGAACGCTCACGGATAACTCCGGCGACGTGCTGCTGTCGATGCCTTCCACGCTCGATAGCTACTACGGCTACGGCAACACGTACCAAGTCGGTGACGTGCTGGTGGCTGCGACTGCTTATCCCCTTCCCAAGACCGACGAGTCTTCGTCGAGTCAGGGAGTCGGTGCCGTCACACTGGTCGGTGTGAATCCCGACGACGGAAGTCCGCTGTGGAAAACGCGAATCGGCGGAGTCATCGGCCAGTGCAGCCAACAGAACGAATCCACGATCATCGCGTGCTGGGGCGATCGACGGATGATCTTTGTCGATACCGCGACCGGAACTCTGTTGTCCGACCTCGGAACCGACTTCGATCTCAATGGCGCCGTCATCACCGGAGACACCGTGTACACGTCCGGCGAAAGGATGGACGGAACGATTCGAACACGAATTCTCGCCAGCGGCAACACAACCAACTTAACGGCCAACTTCGTTCGCACCTTCGAACCAAGTGAGAAGTTCGGGGCCGTCTACACGGTCCCTCACACCGACACTGTCATTGCGATGGAACAGGGCGATGGCGGAGCCCCACAGTACCGCTATCGAATCTACGATCTGGATTCCGGCGCCGAACGATTCAGATTCGAGGGCGATTCGCTTGTCCCGGCCGGGAATGGATTGTTCCTCACCAGTGTCGGAGGCAGATCAGGCTATGTAGGAACCCAAAACCTCTTGGCTTCAAATGGATCCACGATTCGTGCGATACCGATTCCCTCGTACTCATCGTCGTCCTACCCAAGTAAGTCCTCGACGGGCCTGCCGATGTTTCTCGGCGACGGCGCCTACGACCCGAATTCCGGTGACGAACTTTGGCGCAGTTCACAAATCGTCAACACCGCGATGGCCGGGACGGGAAGCGCCATCGCCGCAGTGGTAGGAAAAACAATCCTGGTCACGTCGCCGGAGACGCGCACAATCTCGGGTCTCGACATCGAGAGTGGCCGACAGTTGTGGCAAACGCCCTGGCAAGACGCGTACTGGGTTCGCAGCGGGTTAACCGATGGCGACCACTTCGTCTTCAGCGACTACACCGGCATGCACGCGATCCGGGCTCGCGACGGAAAGATGATGTGGTCGGTTCCCCTTCCCCCAGAAGTTGATCCACGCGGAGTCGTCGTCTCGAATGCCGGCAAAAACGTGTCGTTCTCCTGGCAGAACCATTTCACCGTTTGGCGTTAGGCCGGCAACATCACCGATACCGTGTCGTACTGACCAGCCAGTTCAGCAGCAAGCAAATGGCTAGACGTGCAGCATCAATGGCCACAATCCAGTCTGGCGCGTTTGTTCAATTTCGGGGGAACGATCTCGAACAACTGCATATATCTCCGCGACTCCAATTTCGGAAAGATCAGACCAGACCTGCAGTCAAGGGGTGCGTAAAAAATCGCACCGACTCAGGTATCTGATCCAATCCAACCGTAAAGGGAGCCAACGGGATGGACGCGAAATCCCCTATTTGCAGTCGGCAACAAATTGTCCAGTTTGCGCGCAAACATCTGCGTACCGGGGGACCGAACTCAGACCAAATTCGTCGTCATTTCGGTTTGCAAAAACGCGCGTTCTTCACGCAGCTCGACACTCATCTGGACGATTCTGCACTTTCAATGCCCGAAAAAGTTGCACTCCGCCGCATCTGCCGACAGGAGGATAGAAGGTGCCCGATCAAACGTATGAACGTCTCAGCAGGTCAAGCCAACCCACCCCGGCCGATGTACGACGCGCTTCCTTTCCCACCCCAGAACCATCATGCTTGACGATCGAAAGCCCCGAACTACGTTGAGCCGCTGGATTCTTCCGCAGTCCCCTCTTCTCCGTTGGGATCATCGGAGATCTAACAACCGCGCGACTTTCAGACTTAAATGCAATGCCAACCGGTCGTCGCCGTTTGCCAAGTCTGCGCGTGTTATCTCCTGAATTCGCCGCAAACGATAGTACAAGCTCCCTCGATGCACACAGAGCGCCTCGGACGTTCGCTTTACGTCACCGGCATTGTCCAAAAAACTCTCCAGCGTCGCGAGAAGAGCCTCACTTTTTGAGTCCTCATGGCTGAGCAAGGACTGCAAACCTGAGGGAATACTGTTCTCGAGTCGATCCTCCGACAGTTCGGCCAGAAGTCCGTAGACGCCGAGATCCCGATAACGCACAACATTTCCGAGCACCTTGACGACCTGGGCTACATCTGCGGAGCGTCTGGACTCTTCGTAGGATTCGCGCACGTCTGCAACCGAGGTTCGCGGTTCACCGATACCAACCCAACATTCGATGTTCTGGCGCCCACTTTCAGACAAGACTCGCTCCCGGGCTGCCACGATCAACGAGTCCAGATGGGTTTGAGTCGAGCGTTCGGCCACCGATACGATCAACAGACTGTGGTCGGGGCGGTCGAGTTGGATTGCACTGTTCCGCGGGAGCCTCCGCCGAAGCTGATCGACGCCGACGGCAACACTCAGACGATCTCTTTCGGTCAATGTCGACCGGTGCACGGGACGAAGCAACATAGTGACCGCGACTGCTGGACCCGCAGCCATCAAGCCCTCATCAGCCAATCTGCTTGCCGCGTCCTCGCGCAGCGACCGCTCGCCAGACAGTACGTCTCGAGTAAGTTCCCGCTCCCGACTTCGGGACAACTCGTCCAGCAACTGTTCGCGATGAAGGATCATCGCCGCCGCATCAGCCGTGCGCCTCAAGACCTCGGCTTGATCCTCGTCAACTTCGCCCTCTGAAGTCAACAGCCAGACGAAGCCCAGCAGCGCATTGCGGTACCGGATCGGCATCCCGACCCGGCCAAGGGTCAGCCCTAGTTCTTCGTTGACGGGAACAGTGAAGAGATCGAGGGCTTCACGGCCTCCACTCGCGTAGATGAAGTCCACAATCTCGCGTGAAACATTCCGCTGTAGAACGGAATTCATTCTGACTGAATCGACGGCACTGTCATGCGAGTTGTACGCGAGTAGACGGATCTGTGCATCATCGATCGCAACGGAACGGTCCAGTCGGCGCCCGGTAGTATCCACCAAATGCTGTAGTTCTCCGGCCATGGTCGAACTGTACGAGCCACGCTCGCCGTTTTGCAACATATGACTAAATTCGTCCGCGACAATTTGAACGAATGACAGTGATGCAACTAACTTTCGCGCCATAAGCTCGCTACATGCCGAAGCACATGAGACCCGGAACGTGTTCGCTCGGCCCGCGACCAGGCATACCCAGCAACGACAGGTTGCACGACAGCGACGAGATTCGTTGCAGCCGTGAGATTTGCATTGTGGGCCGAAGCCAGCCGACACGCTCTCGCGTGAGAGAGCGTTGTCCCTGATCCGGAATCGATCGCAACCTCCGTTCGCCAGATCAACGTGGGTCCGGTCGGCCTCTTTCAATTTCGCATGCCTCCGAACGACATCGGCCACCGTGACGTCGCAAAACCGTTGCTATTCAGCATATCCCGAGAGGAATCATCATGACCGGCACAGCAAATGCTCCTGTAGAGCATCAAACCGAGACGTCACCCGGACGTCGATCGGCGCGCCGTAGGGCCCTGATTGCCGGCGCGACAGGCAACATCGTCGAATGGTTCGATTTCACGATCTACGGTTTCACTGCCGCAGTTCTCGCGACAGTGTTCTTCCCTCCGGAGTTCGGCAGTGGCGCACTGCTTGCCACCTTCGCTCTTTACGGAGTCGCATTCTTGGCCAGACCTGCCGGCGGCATATTCTTCGGAAGACTGGGTGACCGCCTCGGCCGACGGAGGTCACTGTCCCTGGCTATTACGCTCATGGGCTGCTCGACAGCGGCTATCGGCCTCCTACCGACCTACGCTTCGATCGGCGTTGCAGCACCGCTGTTGCTGCTGCTCTGTCGCTTGGTTCAAGGATTCTCGGCCGGCGGCGAATACACCGGAGCGGCAACCTTCGTCGTCGAACATGCGCCGTCTCACCGCCGAGGCTTGTACGCAGGGATTATCAGCTCTTCGTCGTTCGTCGGCAGTATCTTGGCCACGGTCACAGTCTTGTCATTCAGCTTGGTCGGCACTGAGTCCTTTGCCGACGGGGGATGGCGTTGGCCGTTCATCATCGGAGGCGTTGTCGCCATGGTGGGACTGTTCATGAGGCTTGCGGTCGAGGAAACTCCGGCTTTCAAGGAAATGAAAGAAAACGATTCCCTTCCAACCCGCCCTCTCACAGATCTGTTCCGCAATCACTGGCGGACTCTGCTCACGTCATTCGTGTATTTCGCCTCGCTCGGTGTCGTTACTCATATGCTGCTCGGCTACATGCCGACATTTCTGATTCTTTCAGCCGACGTTTCGAGCACGGTGGCACTGCTGATGACAACCGGCGCTTTGGTTCTCGCAGTCCCGCTGTTCATCTTCTTCGGCGCCACGGTCGACCGAATCGGCCGGAGACCTCTCGTCAGAATCGGCATGGTGATGTCAGTTTTCGTTTCGGTGCCCAGCTACATGCTCATCGGCACCGGAAACATTTTCGCGATTGCCATTGCACTGGCTGCTCTGGTCATCGCGCTTTCCCTACTCGCGTCCGCTTTGCTCGTAATCCTCGAAATGATGCCGACGCATGCTCGATTCACCGGCACGGCAATCCCCTACAACATCGCATATGCGCTCTTTGCAGGAACTGCGCCGCTGGTGTGCGCAGCACTGGTCAACGCCACTGGAAGCGATCTGTCGCCTGCCTTCTACGCGACCGCCATCGCTTTGATCGCACTTCCCATTCTGTGGCGAGGGATTCCGGAATCGAAAGACTGGTCTGCCACGCGGGACAGCTCGACGAAACATTTCTGACAACGGACGCGCCACGGCTGTGATTTTTTGAGCAGCTGTCGATAGCGTTCCGATGGCCGCCACGAGAGAGTTGAGGACGACGGACACCTCTGGACTTTCAGGTACCAAATCCATTAAGGCAGAGCCGAATCCGAGAAGTCGGGATGCGGGTCTCCAGAGGAAGTCGACGGCGTCGGAATTACCAGAACCCAAGCTCGCCCGATCGAATAGCTGCGCTTTCGATCCGGCGAAGCCATCAGTAGAAAGAGGGGCCGAAAGTGCCTACCGACAAGACCGATGCAGTTGTGGTCGGAGCTGGAGTGATCGGCAGCTCCATCGCCTACGAACTGGCCGCTCGAGGCTACGAAGTCCTGGTCATCGACAAGTCTGGTGGTCCGGGCTACGGCTCGACCAGTGCATCCAGTGCGGTCATCCGGTTCAACTACTCCACATTCGACGGTATGGCTGCGGCTTGGGAGTCGCTGCATTGCTGGCAAAACTGGAACGAGCATCTCAACGCGACAGTCGACGGCGCGCTTGCGAAGTTTCGGCAATGCGGGATGGCACTGCTCGATGTCGACGTCGCACCCCACGCGCGCACGATTGGACTGTTCGAGAAGATCGGAATCGACTACCAACTTTGGGACGCAACGACACTCGTCGAAAAGATTCCCGGTATCGACGCAGGTAAATACTATCCACCGAAGCCAGTCGACTCGGAGTCCTTCTTCGCAGATGCGGAAACCACGCTCGGCGCGCTGTACACACCGCAGGCGGGGTTCGTCGACGACCCGCAACTGGCAGCCGCGAATCTTGCTGCGGCAGCACGTTCGCACGGTGCGGTTTTCGCATACAACACGCGTGTGGTGGCAGTCGAGCAGTTGCCTGACGGCACCTGGCAGCTAGGGCTCGACGACGGGGAAAGTGTGAAATCCAAGATTGTCGTCAACGCCGCCGGCCCCTGGTCAGGAGCGTTCAACAAGCTGTCGAATGTCGGGTCCGACTTCAAGGTTTCGGTTCGGCCCTTGCGTCAGGAAGTCCATCACATCACCGCACCCACTGAGTACAACGACGACGAGATCCTCGGCCCGATGATCGCCGATTTGGATCTCGGAACCTACATGCGAGCCGAACCTGGAAACGGTTTCCTCGTCGGCGGAACCGAACCGGATTGCGATCCGCTCGAGTGGATCGACGATCCTGATACCGCAAACCCGAATCGCACTGTTGCCCGATTCGAAGCGCAGGTTTTCCGCGCCGCCAGGCGTTTCCCCACCCTGGAGGTCCCTTCACAACCGAAAGGTATTGCCGGCGTGTACGACGCAGCGTCTGACTGGACCCCGATCTACGACAAGACAGACAGACAAGGTTTCTACGTCGCCATGGGCACCAGCGGGAACCAATTCAAAAATGCGCCCATCGCTGGGCGCCTCATGTCCAGGATCATCGACGAAGTGGAAGCTGGACACGATCACGACGCTGATCCCCTGACCTATGTCGGGATGCACACCGGGCTCGAAATCGACCTCGGCGCATTCTCCCGCCTTCGGGCACCCAATGCCGAGTCGACCGGGACGGTCATGGGTTAGAAGTCTTGTCCGGCTTGGAGAATCGACAGCCGCGACAACTGAATAGACACGGCTGTGGGTGTCCACCACGTGGTGGACACCCACAGCCGACTTCTCCTTCAACGGCGTCTACGGAAAATCGCCCTAGAACGTGTCAGCGGCACATCGCCTCCGGGACGGAGAGCTAACGTGCATGGCAGGTCTTCAAGTAGCTCAGGAACGATGCCTGCAGCCCGGTTACGTGCGTCTCGTGCAACAACGCGGTCGAAACATCCTGCGACCGTCCCTTGCCATGCAACTGCTCCACGACGGCGAGAACGTTGCGTGACAGTCCGCGATAGATCGGAATGGGTCCAGTCAGTTCGGCTTCGTTCAGCGTGACGTGCAGCTGCGGAACAACTGAGCCCACGCCACGCTCGGGCAGTGCCTCGACCAGTGTGTGGATCTGGCTGTCGGCGTTCACAACTCCGGGACTACCCGCACCGAAGGTCGCGAATGGGGGCGCGTCGCGCAGCCATGCGTAGAGGGCGAAAAGGCCTCCGTACGAGTACCCGAAGAGTCCGTGCCCGGACTCGCTGACACGTAGCTCCGACGAGTACAGGCGAGGGTGGAGTTCGTTGGTCAGGAAGTCGAGGAAGACGTCCCCGTGGGTGTCTGCCAGCTCCTCGAGGTAGGCGTCCACGTACTCCTGGGTCATTGCACCCGAGTCGCGAGCAGCGGCAAGAGTAGCCATCATTTCTTCGCCTACCGGTTCCCCAGGCGGCACGAGATCGCGGTTGCGGAGCCGTGCCCAGTTGGCGGCCTCCTCACCGGCATATCCGACACTGACCTGAATGTACGGGGCGACCGTCAGGTACGGGTCTGCCTGCGTGACGATGAGCGGGGCGGTAAGACCTACAGCCCAGTTGCCGTCCATCACGTAGATCAGCGGTAAGGGATCCGTGGAGTCCGCGTAGCCGGGGGGTGTGGTCACCCAGACGCCGTAGCTGTGCCCCGACTTCGCCGTTATTTCGAAGTACTCCGTGTCTGCAAAACATCCGTGCAGCATTGCGCTCATCGAACGCCTCCCTTGACGATATTGCCGGACTTCACGACGAGAGCAGCCATGTCCGGATCGGCGAACACCTTTGCGTCTCGGAGTGGGTCTTGCTGCCAGGCAACCATGTCCGCCTGCATACCGACGCGGATAGTCCCGACGGTTTCCCCGATACCGAGAATGTCGGCATTGACGCTGGTGGCCGAAACGAGTGCATGCATCGGCGACTCCAACTCCGCGCGCAAGCGCAACTCCTCACCTCGGCGCTTTTGGTGCGGCCCGATGAGGTCCGAGCCCAGGCCGATCCTCAGGCCTGCTGCGCGAGAGGCCTCGAGCGCTCTGGCCATGCGTTGACGCACTCCGGCTGCACGCTCTCGTATTGCCGGGTCCAGGTCCATGCTTTCGGTGTCCGTCAACTGCTCCACCACGGCGAAGGTGGGGACCAGAGCCACGTCGTGCTCGCGCATCAACTGGGCAGTCTCCGCGTCGATGTCGGTGCCGTGTTCCACGCACCGCACTCCCGCCCGCACTGCGTTGCGAATGCCCGCATTGTTGTGCGCGTGGACCGTGACGTAGGTGCCGCGCGACGCTGCTTCTTCCACTGCCACGGAGATTTCCTCGACGGTGAACTGTGTGTCGGTGAGGCGGTCATGGCCTCCGACGACACCGCCGGTGACGCACAGTTTCAGAAATGTTGCGCCTCGGCGGAACGATTCGCGCACGTTGCGTCGTAGCTCGTCGGCATTACCCGACATCAAGGACAAGGCGCAGAGCCCTGGAATGTGGTGCATGTTCCACAGCTCGGTCGGCTCCCATGCGGCCCCGTAGTAGCCGTGTCCGCCGGTCTGGCACTGCACAGGACCACACGAGAGGACACGCGGACCACGCACCTTGCCGCTCGCAATAACGTCGACGACTCCGCCGTCGATGCCACCGACGTCTCGCACCGTGGTGAAGCCAGCGTCGAGGGCATCGCCCGCGGTGGCGAAGATGCCCGCAGCCAGTTCGGCTGCCGAGAGCTCAAACCCGAATTGCCTTCGGATCGGACTCGAAATACCCAGGTGGACATGAGCATCGATCAGCCCCGGAGTCACAAGCATGCCGTCCAAGTCAACTGTCGTCGAACCCGACGGCGCCTGTCCGATCGCGGTGACAATGCCGCCGCTCACGCACACGTCGACTTCGACCGGGTCGGTACCCGATCCATCCGCGACCATGCCGCCGGCAAACCATACGTCAGTCAAACGGACCTCCCGAGCATTAGAAAACCTCTTTCCTAAACACTGGTGAATTCGATATGCGGTACCGTACTCAACAGTGGTGAACCCGTCAATGGAGGTAGCGTGAGATCGCCGGTTGGGGAGGGTCGAGAGCGACTGTTACAGGCACTGTTCGACGAGTTCGGTGAAACCGGCCCAAGTCCGAAGCTGTCGATGCGCCAAGTAGCGGAGCGACTCGGAGTGCACCACACGCTTCTGACCTATCACTTCGGATCACGACCAGGTCTCCTCAGCGCCGTACTGTCGGAAGCGCGCCGCCGTGACAACCTCGTCATCGCCGCGATGGGCAAAGATCTCGGGTTCGCAGCCCTGTGCAGGGCGATCTGGAGCTTCTACTCGAACGCCGAGCATGAAGATCGAAGCCGCACCTTTTTTCACCTGGCCGGACTTGCGGTGTACGAGCACAAAGCATTTCAAGATTTCGCCGCCGACCTCGACGACTTGGCTCACCTCCTCGAAGTGGCAGCACTTCGCGAAGGATTCACAGTGGTGGATGCAAAGCAGCAGAGCATCATCGCAACCGCATGTCTGCGAGGACTGTTGCTGCAGAGGTTGCTCACCCCCGACGCCGAGGTCGACGCGGCAGCCGAGCGCTTCATCACCTCGTTGACAGCGTCCACCACGTAAGGCCGCACAACCGATCACCCTCGTTCGAAATCACCGACGCGGGGCCGTTTGCCATTGGCTCGGTCACGTTTCGGCGCGAGCCGGGTCTCTGAACCCCGGTTGAATGGTGGCCGATCGCACTTTCGACATCTGTACGAGCGAAGTGCCGAAAGATGCGACAAGTGAACCTATCCCGACCCAGCAGACACACGACATCATCGACAAGTCCGATGATTCACATGAGTTTCGAAAGTCAGGATTGAATTGTGACCATTACCTTCCGTGCCGCAGAGTTGAACAGCGCAAGTGGGATCTTCCAGCAAGCACTGCTCGGCCAACCCAGTGCAGAGCCACTCGGCGGAGACATCATCACTCGTGCAGATGTCGAGTTCACCAGTGACGACGGCCGCATTCAATCCGGAGTCTGGGAGAGCGAACCGGGAAAGTCGCGGTGGGAGTTCCTCACCCGCGGCGAGATCATCACTATCGTCTCCGGCGCCATGACCGTCGAGGAGGACGCCGGCGATCCCGTACATCTCGTTGCCGGTACGAGTGCAATCTTCCCAATCGGATGGAAGGGTACGTGGACGGTCACCGAGACCGTACGCAAGGTGTTCGTCGTACACAACGTATGACCAAGAGAATCCGCAACATCCGACTTTCACGGCCCGTCGTACGGACGGATCTCCCGACGCAGCCCACTTGCCCTGAGCACCTGTCGCTGAACTCCCGCCCTCACGGAATCCTCGGTGCCGATTACCCTCACATGGTTTCTGGCGCGAGTGATCGCCGTGTACAACAACTCCCGGGTGAGCAGTGACGACGCCTCGGCCGGCAGCATCACCGATACCGTGTCGTACTGGCTGCCCTGGCTCCGGTGAATCGTCATCGCGTAAACGGTCTGCACCGACGAGAGTTGGCTCGGGTGAATCAGAAACGCATCACTCCCCCGCTGGAATGCAGCAATAGGAACGCCATCCTCACGCTGCACGATCACCCCGGCATCCCCGTTGTAGATCTTGGCCTCGTAGTCGTTGGCCGTCACCAACAGGGGTTGGCCCGGATACCACCTCGTCGGGTCCAGGAATTGCCCTGATGCCGTGCCGACCCACTCCATCGCCTGCTGCGCCCACCGCCCGACACCGTACGGTCCGTCACGGTGCGCGCACAAAAGACGGTGCGATTCCAGTCCTTTCAGGGCGCCGATCGCATCACCCTCCTCGGCCGACCTCGTCACCACCTCTGAACTCACAACGATATCGGCGCGCAATGCGTCAACATCCTCGGGAGAGTGGAAGGAGACGGCGGGATCGCCACTACGCAGGATACGCAGAACCTCAGCGGAATCTCCCGCTCGCACTGCCCTGGCCAACGACGCGATGGTTCCGTCGAAGCGGCGCCCGCGTGAGAGTTGAATAATCCCGCCCCGCAGACGATCCTGCTCGTCCACACTCAGGGACTCTTCGGAACCGGTGGCCGTGAGGTCGTCACCCACCAACTGTGTCAGCGCCGGATTTCCACTGACTTCTACCGGGCGGGCGACAAGATCAGCAAGAACAGCGCCGGCGTCGACTGAGGTCAACTGATCGGGATCGCCGACGAGCAGTAGCCGGGCATCGGGGCGAACCGCTTCGAGCAGGCGCGCCATCAAGGTGAGGGAGACCATCGACGTCTCGTCGACGACGACCACGTCGTATGGAAGTCTGTTGGTCGCATTGTATTTGAAACGGCTCGAACTCCCCCGCTGCCAACCGAGCAGCCGGTGCAGGGTCATGGCCGCGAGTTCTTCGGGAAGGCCAAGGCTCGCGGTCTGCTCACGTACGGACTCTTGCAGACGTGCTGCGGCTTTGCCCGTCGGTGCGGCCAGCCCGATGCGAGCATTCAAACCCAGCTCCTCCGACAGGAGAGCGAGAATACGTGCGACCGTATGGGTTTTGCCGGTTCCGGGCCCACCGGCGATGACCGTCGTCCACTGTGTCGCGGCAAGAGCAGCGGCTATCCGTTGACGATCAGGGCTGGTGGTCGGCCCGTTCTCGTCGACGAACAGCGAATCCAGGCGCGTTCGGACCGCTTTCAGGTCGGCGGGCGGCCACGTGGACGCACGCTCGTCGAGCACTCGCCGAATCGTCTGCTCCTGCAGAAAGTACCGATCGAGGTAGAGAAGCTCACCGTCGTCTGTGTCGACCAACCGGAGGGGCCTGAGCGGTCCGGCGTTGCCGCCGATCACCAGAGGGCTCAGGCGAAGGGCGGCAACGATCTCCGACGGTTCGGGCCACGGCAACGACGTAAGTTCGTCTTCCGTCGCATTGTCGACGCTCACATCGCGCATCCGTCGTAGATCGAGGCACACCGAACCTGATCGCACGGCCCGAACTGCCAACGCCGCGGCCAGCATCACTTCTTCGGAAGTTTCACCGCCCAGGCTGCACACTCTCGTCGCGACATGAACGTCGGCGGCAACCAGAACCCCGGCTTCGTTGAAGATTCGCACGATCCCTTTGGCGCGCTGCGCCAATTGCGCCTCGGTCATCGAATCTTCTCCCCTACTGTGTGGGACGCATCAAGACCGGCCAGCAGATCCGATAGTTCAACCGTCAGCTGAGCAGGCGGTTTCCATTCGAATACACCACATTCCGGCGGACTGTCCGGGCCGAGCATCCCCCGCACGAATTGATACTGCGCGCCTCCGAGATGGTGATGCGGATCGTAGTCGGGCAGTCGCCACCGCAGATATCGATGCAGCGCAACCGAATACAGCAGTGCCTGCAAGGGATAGTGCGAGCGCATCATCTCCGTCGCCATGAGTTCGCGCGTGTAGTTGGCAGCCGTCAGATCGCCGCGGCCCAGCCGATTTGTCTTGTAGTCGACGATCACGAACGACGGGCCCGGGATCCGCAAGACGGCGTCGATACTGCCCGTCAGGAACCCGCGCATCGGTGACGTCTCGACACGGTCAAGATGGTCGGCGTACGACGCCAGAATGTCGTCCGGGGGAAGGTGGCGCCTCAACAGTTCCGACACTCCGCGAAGTGTGACACTCATCGACACCGGATCGTCGCCACCGGCCAGTGGGAGTTCGAAATCGAGTTCGGGAAGACGATCTTTCGGCGCGATCGTGGCCAAGGTTCCGAATCCCAGTGGAGTCTGCATCACCAGCAACAATGCATCCGCGAGTGCTTCGGAGTCGACCTCGGCCGCCCGAACCGAGACCGCCTCGGCGCAGCGTATACGGAGTTCCGCTCTCAGGTCTGAAGCAGCCGTATCCACCACCTCGAGCACTTCATGCACCAGCGTGCCGAATGCGGCGCCCGCCGGAAGACCGTTCATCGGTGAAGGCAACGCCTCCAGCGGCGAGGGGGTGACGGTCCCGACGTCTACGGAATCCTCCGGCTCGTCGTCCTTTTCGGGATCCTCTACCTCACTGTCGGTGCTCGTGACCGCGTGGTGAGCTCCGGCGGTCAGTGCCGAGTACGACGTACGACGCCAGAGAGTGTCCAGGTCTCGATCGAAACGCGCCGCGGCCAGTTCGGTCACGTTCGCGGCTGCACCGGACCACTGGACGGGCGAGGGTGGATGTGGACCAACAGGTTCCACCGAGATCACATCGGAAGCTGCTGCCGGCCACGTCGCGAGTCGTGCTGCGGTTGTACCGTCGTCGAGCACCTTCACTACCCGAGCAGGTTCGGCGATGCCGGGTGTACGTCCGAGCATCAAGCGGTGCAGTGGCGAGCGGGAGGTCCCGTAGCTTGGCGCCCACCAGAGCACTAGTTGGCACTGCGCCCGGGTCAGCGCCACGTACAGCAGCCGCAGTTCTTCGCCTGCTTCTTCAGCCTCCGCAACAGTCTTTCTGGCGTTGTGCCCCGGGCCTTCCTGCCCGCCGACGTCGAGGATGCGGCGCCCATCCGGATCGTGCAACAACTGCGTCGGAGAGTTGAAGCCGCCTACGCTCTCCCAACTGAACGGGACGTAGACGATCGGGAATTCGAGCCCTTTGGTGGCGTGCACGGTTGCGATTTGTACAGCGGCAGCATCGCTGTCGAGGCGACGGCTTCTGTCGGTTGCGCTCCCGGACGTCGGGTCCTTGATCCGATCGGAGAGCCAGCGAACCAATGCGCTCAACCCGAACGCTTCCTCGGTGGCGACGCGGCCGAGAAGTTGTGCGACGTGCCGCAGATCGGTGAAATCTCGTTCGCCGGACGGGGCCGCGAGTACACGCTTCTCCAGATTCGTTTCGGCGGAGATCCTTTCGAACACGGCTGCGAACCCGACGCGTGCGAACAACCCGGAGTATGAGCGCAGTTGACCCGCGAGTTCCGCGACGACGTTGTCGCCGTCGAGGTCCAATTCTTCGGCGGTGCGCCCGAAAATCGGAGAGAGGGCGGTCAACCGGACGCGATCAGACCGGTGCGGCTGCTCGATCGCCTGCAGCAGCCATAGCCACTGTGTTGCGCTGGGTGTCGCGAAAACACTGGAACCGCCGGTCAACACGGACGGTACACCTACGGCATCGAGGGCATCGCGAATCATCGCCACCTGCTTGTGGGTGCGCACCAATACCGCGACGTCTCCCGGCTCGACCGGGCGCGGATCACCGTCGACTGCCAAGCGGGCATCGCTGCCCAGCAGTCCGACCACGTCTGCTGCGACGTCGTCGGCGACGCGACTGCGAAGTCTGCCTACGGCCGGAAATCCCGAACGATTGAGCGGTCCGGCTCCGGTACGCGCCAGATGGCGTACACGCATCGGCACCGGGCCGGACAACCGAGACTTCTTGTGCGAAGCCTCTACTGGATGCGCGACGATGCCCTCGTTACCCAGTGCGGCGCCGCCGTAGAGGTGTTCGAGTGCCGCCAACAACCCTGGATCGCTGCGCCAATTGGTGGTCAACTCCTGGTGCGCATCCGCCTGATTGACCGCATCGAGATAACTCAGGACTTCTGCCCCGCGGAACGCATAGATGGCTTGTTTGGGATCACCGACCAGGACCAGGGTGGTGTGACCGTGGAAGGCCAACCGCAGAATGTCCCACTGCAACGGATCGGTGTCCTGGAACTCGTCGATCAGCACGACCTTGAACTTCTCGCGCACCCGACGGCACGCGACGGGGCCGTATTCCGGATCCGTCAACACGCCGTGCAGCAGCGTCAGGAGATCGTTGAAGTCGCGAATTCCTTTGGTCCGCTTACGTCGTTCAACCTCGAGACGAGCAGCCGCCGCGAACAGGACTCGCTGACCGGGAGCGGTCTCCTCCTCGCCGTCGGGTTCGAGAATTGCCTGGCCATCGCCGACTGCGCTTCGGGCAATGGCCAGCGCGTCCTTCGTGGAAAACGGTGGAGACGAGTCCGTCCGGCTGTAGCGGCTGAGGTACAAATCCGAGACGACCTCACTGATCAGGTCGTCGACCGACTCCACAAAAGTTGTGTCGGGTTCGCGTTCCCCGGCGATGCCGAGTCCGTCGAGCATCCTCTGACAGAATCTGTGGGTGGTCGTGATGGTGCCGGCGTCGAACTCCGCGAGAGCGCGCAGGAGTCGACGACGCCGCACGCCGATCTCCTCGTCGTCAGCTGTCGCGAGGTACGCCACCAGATCATCATCCGACCGCCTCGCCGCCTCCGGGTCGACCAGAGCGGCGGACACTCCGGCAAACCTCTCCCTGGCACGCTCACGAAGTTCCTGAGTGGCGGCCCGGCTGAATGTCACCAGCAGAACTTGCGAAATGTCAGCGAGACCTTCGGCAACACAACGGGTTGCGAGTCCGACGATCGCGTAGGTCTTGCCAGTTCCGGCGCTCGCTTCCAACACCGTGGTGCCGGTCGGTAGTGGCCCCAAAAGGTCGAAGTCCACGGGTTACTCCGCTCTTTCGTTGGTCAGCAACGGATCCCACAGTCGTCGGGCGAGAACTCCGAATCGAGTCGGTTCCTCGGCCCAGACGAATTCGTCGTCCGACGGCGGATCCGCAGCCAACTCCGCCAGTGTTCGAGCTTCTCCGAAAACGTAAGCGTTGCTCGGATCGATCATCTCGCCGTACTGCCCGGTCCACTGGGTGTCCGCACCGTTTGTCGCATCGTCGACCGACTCGCCACCAAAGCGTCGGCGCGCGTATTCGGCTGAAGTAGCGGCCCACATCGGCAACGGACGCTGCAGCCCCCGCTCGCGTAGGTCCACCAGTTGCTGCAGGATCTCGGCCGCATTGCCTGGCGCATCGAGCACCGACCGTGCCGCTGCTATCTTTCCCCGGCCCCGTCCGATGGAGACTGCATCGAGCGCACCGGGCCGTCCGTGTGCTTTCAAGGCGAGCAGGTTGATCCAGGCCGTCATCCGATGTTTAGGCGCCAGTGAGGAATACGACGCCCGCACTACTGAATTGCCGTGCACACCGGTTACCGTTCCGGTGAGACGATGCCCGTCACCGAGGTCGATGTCGACGTCGACAGCCTCGGAGTCGCCCTCGAGGTGTGGCAATGCAAGACCGGCAAGTTGGTCTACCACCCACTCGACGTTGCCCAGAACCGAGGCGCCCAGGTTGTAGGGCGGCAAAGTACCGCGGCGCCACTCGGCTGCACGGAAATCCGCCGAGCTGCGTCCAGCCAAGCGCGAGAGAAGCATCCGGTCACCCAGAGCCCAGGTGGACAGTGGATCGAGCTCGGTTGCCAGCGAATCCGCGATGTCGTCGTCGAGTTCCGGTACCCGGACGCCGAGGCGTTGGCGCAGAAAACCACGGGCGGGGTGTACGAGGAAGTTCACCAGGTCGGCAAGGTTCACTTCCTTCGGATGCACCTCGAGTAGCTTGGCCGACAAGACTGTCGGCAATTCGATCGGCGTTCCGGCAGCAGCCCTGGCACCGGCCAGCGCTGCCGTGTCGAAGCTGAACGGCTGATCCGGCGAGAAGTTTCGATTGTCGAACGACTGCAACGGGTGTCGAGTCAGCACCCCGTTGATCGCTTCCGGGCCCACAGTCGCACTGAGTACGTCGAGGAGGCCACTGAGGGGGATCGCCGGCGGTCTGACGACACCGGTGACCGGATCGGCACCGGTATACAACAGAATCAGATGCTCACCCGCAGACATCACGGCATCGAGAAGCAGTTGCCGGTCTTCACTGCGCAGATCACGCTCCCCCACAACGGGATCACGGGACAAGATGTCGTCGCCGTCGACTCCACCGGTTCGAGGGAACACCTCGTCGTCGAGTCCGATCAGCACGACCACGCGATGCGGTACCGAACGCATCGGAACCATCGTGCACACCGTCAGTTCGCCGGTTCGGAAGTTGGCACGCGTAGGTCTGCCCGCGAGGCTGCGCGAGAGCATCGCGCGAACATCGGCCAGACGTAACACCGTCTCTCCGCCGAATTCGACAGCAGCTACCAGTTCGCGGTGGGCCCCCGCGCTCTGCCAGGAATCGGCGGGCGCAGTGTCGGTCAGTAGATCCAGGGCCCGCATCAGCACACGAAGCCATTCGGCCGGCGAATGTGGGCCGGCAAGATCGCGAAGCGAGACGGCCAGGCGATCGACGAACTCTGCGAAACGTCCAGTCAGGTCGATGTCTGTGCCGTCCACGTCATCGAGTGGTAGCGCGAGATCCAGCCAGGCATTTTCCGATTCGTCCGCGCTGACCCCCAACAAGATTCGGTCCATGGCGGTGTTGAAGGTGTTCTGCGGAAATGCGTCGAGACCGAACGTGGCACGCTGCCGACTACCGATTCCCCAGCGAGCACCCGCTTCCGTCGTCCATTCCCGCAGTCTTTCCAATTCGTCGTCGCCCCACGAAAAACGTGTGCGGACAGGATCAGCCGCTGCCAGGTCGAGAACCTCACTGGCTGTGGCCCGGCCGTCGGCCAAGTCGAGGAGAGAGCCGAGAACGGCCAGGACAGGGTTAGTCTGACGTAATCCGCGGTCTGCCAGCCTTACTCGAAGAAGGTGCCCCGGGTGGCCATGGACGCCTTGCCCGAATGCAGCACGAACCAAGGGTGCGTACGTTTCGACGTCCGGGCACATCACGAGTACGTCGCGCGGCTGCAATGTCGGGTCGTCCTCGAACAATCGGAGCAGACATTCGCGGAGCACCTCGACCTGCCGTGCCGGCCCGTGGCAAGCGTGGACCTGAACTGTCCCATCCGGTTCCGCTGCAACGCTGGGAGCACGATCTGCGATGACATCGGCCTTGACTGTCGCCAGGAGGGATTTCGGGCCGGCTGGTTCGGGAAGATGCACCGACTCGAACTCGGCGGCACCGAGGCTGATCTGAAGTTCACGAACGTCGCGAGCAAGACTCGACAGCAACGGATTGGCGGATATCAGCGCTGACCCGTCTTCCGAACGTCGGATCGTGCTCTCACTTCGAGGCTGCATGCGCGAGCTCATCTTGGTCCACAGCGCGGGGCTGGGATGCGGGAGCCAGATGTGCACGTCTCGATTCGCACTGAGTGCGCTCAAGATCATTCGCTGATCGACCGGCAGCCGGGTCGGTCCGAAGACCGACAGGCGTTCCGGTAGGTCGACCAAGGCCGGGTCCTCGACCAGCGCGCGGCTCACTTGCCCCAGTCGCTCTGCGGGCCCCGGAACGTCGATCTTGTCCGCGACGATGCACCACAGACGTGCCTGCCATTCGAAATCCTCCGACAGCGCCAATCCGTGTCCGTCGGTCAACCGCCCGGCGGCCCAGTCGATCAGCATCTGCGGGCGTTGCGCGGCATAACTGCGGAAGAGTTCGGTGACATGTGTGGCGGAGGCAAACCGTCGACCTTCACGATGGCCTTCGAGATGTTTCGCCAGGACTCCGCACCAGGGCTCGCCGAGGGACTCGTCGATCACGTCGAGAACCGTCCACACCAATCGCGTCGGCGACCATGGGTCGTCGTCAGCCGTGATTCCACTGACCGCGGCCACGGACTCCGCGACCAGGCGCGCGGGTGAAGGAAACGCGATGTTCGCAGAAATTCCGTCCACTGCTGACGGTCCGGACGTGCCTAGCTGGGAGGACAGCCGCTGATTGAGCCAACGCTCGACGCCCTTGGCCGGCACCGCAACAGTTTCCCGGGCGAATGGATCCGACAGCGGTGTACGGAGGAGCGTGGCCAACGCCGAGACCAAGGTGTCCGAACGCTCGGCCCGGTACAACTTCAGCAATCTTCGCTCCCCTCACTCCGTCCAGACGTCCATCTCACCACGGCGCTGTGACAGGAGACGCCGAACCAGCCTCACGCAGCGGTGACGCGCAGGCAACATGACCGCAACCGGACGTTCGTACTGTGCGGGAATGACCAGTCCCGTCACCACACCTCGCCCCGCTGGAACCGGTCTCGACATCTCCGGCCTCGGCAAGACCTTCGAGATGGGTCGTCGGTCGGTGACCGCGCTGACCGACGTGTCCCTTCAAACCAGCGAAGGCTCCTTTCTGTCTCTGCTCGGGCCGTCCGGATGCGGGAAGTCCACCGTTCTCCGCATCCTTGCGGGCCTCGACACTCCGACGTCGGGAACAGCACTTGTCAACGGACAGTCGCCCGCCGAGTTACGCAAGCGCCGCGAACTCGGAATCGCCTTCCAGGATTCGGCTTTGCTGCCGTGGCGGACGGTGACCTCCAACATCAAACTGCCGCTTCAGGTTGCCGGCATCGATCCCGACCCCGACCAGATCGCCGACCTGATCGCTCTCGTCGGCCTCGAAGGATTCGAGAAGGCCAAGCCCGCTCAATTGTCCGGCGGTATGCGTCAGCGTGTGTCGATCGCACGATCGCTCGTGGTCAAGCCGAGTGTCCTCCTACTCGACGAACCCTTCGGCGCGCTGGACGACATGACCCGACAACGACTTAATATCGAATTGCTCAGGATCTGGACCGAGAAACCGGCGACCACGTTGATGGTGACTCACGGAATCGCCGAAGCCGTGTTCCTCTCCGACGTCGTCGCCGTCATGACGCCGAGGCCCGGACGCGTCCTCGAAGTCGTGCCGATCGACCTGCCGCGCCCGCGCACTCCCGAGATGATGCGTACACCCGAGTTCCACGAGATCCACGACTACCTCTCCGGACTGCTCTTCGGAAAAGCAGGCGTCGCATGACAATTACCGATATCGAGAACGTCGCGACCGCGGCCGCGCAGCCATCTGTACCGCGCCGGATCCGATTGAAGCGTCCAACGTGGTTCGGCGGTGCAGTTGGCATCTGCGGACTGATCGCTCTCTGGTGGATTCTGGCGGCGGCCGGTGTTGCGGGAGGTACGATTCCGACGCCGTGGGTGGTTGTTTCGACGATGTTCGACGACGGTTGGTCGCTCTACGGACCCAATTTCACCGTCACGGCTTCCGGTGCGCTGCAGGGCTTTCTCTGGGGAAATCTGCTGGCGATCACGCTTGCCGTGCTTGTCGTCCTCATTCCGCCCATCGAGGGATTGGCCACACAATTGGCGATCCTGAGCTACTGCACACCGCTGTTGGCGCTTGGCCCAATCATCCTGGTCGTCTTCGGCGGCCGGACCCCCACGATCTTTCTCGCCGCGATGTACTGCTTCTTCACCACGATGGTCGGCACACTCGCAGGCCTGAGATCGGCAGACAAGACGAGCCTCGATCTCGTTGCCGCCTACGGCGGTGGGCGTTGGCAGAAGTTCACCAAAGTTCAACTGGTGAGCGCACTTCCGAGCACCTTTGCCGCCCTCAAGATTGCTGCGCCCTCGGCTGTACTCGGAGCCATCCTCGGAGAGTATCTCGGCGGGGTGGACAGCGGGATCGGCGTCGCACTCACGGCCGCTCAGACGTCGTACAACGTCCCGCGAACGTGGGGAATGGCCATCGCCGCCGCATTGCTCGCCGGCCTGGGATACGCCGTCGTCGCAGCGATCGCCCGGCTCGTCACCCCGTGGACGAGCGCTCCGGGAGCACAGAAATGACCGCGGTACGAGGAACATTGAGATTCCTCGCTCCGATTGCCATCGCCTCGGCACTGTTGCTTGTCATCTGGGTGGTCTTCCTCAACGCCTTCCCCCAGGTCGGCCCGCGTGTGGGAAAGACGCCGGCCGACGTCTGGGAGTACCTGTTCTCCGGCCCAAAATCCGCCGACGCTCGTTCGGGCATCATCGACAACCTGTTCATCACTCTGCGCGACGCCGGTGTCGGCTTTGCCGTCGGAATGACTGCCGCGCTCGTGGTGGCATCGATCTTCGTCGTTTCCCGCACTGTCGAACAGACTTTCATGCCCGTTGCAATGCTTCTACGATCTGTTCCTCTCGTTGCGATGACCCCGATCATCGTCCTGATATTCGGCCGCGGAATCGTGGGTGTGACGGTCATGGTTGCGATAGTGGTGTTCTTCCCAGCCCTCGTCATGATCATGGTCGGTCTACGTGCCGCTCCGGCTCAGGCACAAGACCTCATAGCTGCGTACGGTGGGAGTCGTTGGACCGCATTGCGAATGGTGTCCGTACCGTCCGCACTTCCGGCGGTGTTCGCCGCCGCTAGGGTGTCAGTGCCCGGCGCTTTGATCGGAGCACTGATCGGCGAATGGCTCGGTAGCGGTCAAGGCTTGGGTTCGAGCATGATCAAAGCCATTCCGCGCTACCAGTACAACGAATTGTGGGCATCTATCGTGGTGATCACCGTGGTGTCGATCGTCCTCTACGCCGTGGTCGGGGTCTTCGAAAGCATCGCTCTGTCTCGCTTCGGTCCTTCGGCGGGCAAGTCGTGACATCTGTTAACACGACCTCAACAAACTCTCTCTCCCAAGCAAACTGAACGAAACCGACTGGCCCTAGTGTTCCGATTCATGACGCCATTCAAGCCCGTCCGCCAGCTGGACCGCAGGGCCTTCTTCCGCTACTCCGCGCTGACCGGCATCGCAGTCGCCGGTAGTGCGTCATTGCTCGCGTGTAGCAGTGACTCCAGCAGTTCGAGTGGCGGAACCACGGACGACGGTTCCGAATTCGGAACAGTTGCAGTGCAGTTGTCCTGGATCAAGAACATCGAGTTCGCCGGTGAGTACTTCGCTCTCGACAAGGGCTACTACAAGGATGCAGGGTTCGGGAATGTAGACCTGGTGGCAGGTGGCGCAGCCGGTACCGGCGTCGAAGCCGGCTTGGACACCGGCAAGGTGTGGATCGGAATGTCCGCACCGCAGCTCACAGCCCCCGCTGTGCTCGATGGACTGGAGGCAAGGATCGTCGGGGCGACGTTCCAGAAGAATCCGTTTGCGATTGTCAGTTCCGCTGCGGCACCGATCAACTCACCGCAGGACATGATCGGCAAGAAGATCGGCGTCCAGGATTCCAATCAGCTCGTCTTCGGAGCTCTCCTGGCAGCAAACGGCCTGACCGAAAGCCAGATGACGATCGTGCCCGCGCAGTTCGATCCGAGCCCCCTGGCAAACGGCGAGGTGGACGGCTGGGTCTCCTACGTGACCAACGAGCCGATCACACTGGCCGCCAAAGGTTTCCCCAACGCCCACTTCCTCTTCGCGGACTACAACTTGCCGTTGGTCGCCGAATCGTTCACGGTTCTCCAGTCCACCATCGACAACGAGAGGGACAAGCTCAAGGCATTCCTGAAGGCCGAGATCCAGGGATGGAAGGATGCGGTCGCTGATCCGGCAGAGTCGGCACGGCTTGCCGTCGAGGTCTACGGCAAGGACCAGAACCTGGAACTCGAAGAGCAGATCAAGGAAGCCACCGCACAGAACGATCTTGTGGTGTCGGCAGATACCAAAGCAAACGGGTTGTTCACGATGACACCCCAACTGATCGAACAGAACATCGCGGCACTGTCGAAAGCGGGGCTGGAGATTACGGCGGACCAACTGTTCGACATGTCGATCCTCGAAGAGGTGTACGCCGAGAATCCGGAGTTGATCTGAACACCGGTCGTTGGGCACGACGATCTGGTCGTTCCTTTCGAGCATCGCTTCGAGCAACCTGAGATCTGATCGTCGTGCCCAAGCCCGAGTCAGATTGCTGGTTCGGACCGCGGGAACAATCGCGAGAGAACATCGGAGAGAGTGATGATGCCGACCGTTGTTCGTTCGTCTGTGACTACGGCGAGGTGATTTCGGCTCTCCCTCATCGAGGCGAGTGCGAGGTGGACGGGGGTATCGGACGCAAGGGTGAACGCCGGTCGCATGATGTCCTCGGCGCGGGTGTGGTCGGGTTGGAGCAGGGTGTCGCGAACGTGCACGATCCCGAGAGGAACACCGTTGTCGCGAACGAGGATTCGTAGGTGCCCTGATTGTTTCGATACCGATCGAACGTGGTTCATGGTCGCGGATGTGGTGACGGAGGTCGGAGCTTTGTTGCTCGGAAGCAGATCGCGGACGGTCAGGGTCTGCATGTCGAGGGCGCCGGAGAGTTGCGCGGAGTATCCGGCGTCGAGGGCTCCGACGTTGGTGGAGTGCTCGACCAGGTGCCGCAAGGCGTCGGGGTCCTGGCCGCTGCCGACGTGATCGACCGGTTGCACACCGACTTTGACCAGAAGCCAGTTGGCCATCGAGTTCAGCGATTGCAGTAGAGGCCGGGTGATCCACATGAATCCGCGCATCGGGATGGCGAGCAGTGTGGCGGATTTCTCGGGGTGGGCGATCGCCCAGGATTTCGGTGCCATTTCACCGACGACCAGATGCAGGAAAGTCACGATGATCAGCGCGAGAACGAAACCGGCGACGTCGGCGATCCACAGCGGCATACCCCAATTCGAGAAGGCAGGGGTGAGCCAGTGGTGGACGGCGGGTTTGGTGATCGCGCCGAGTGCGAGGGTGCAGACGGTGATGCCGAGTTGGGAGCCGGCGAGGAGCACGGTCAGCTCGGAGGCGCTGCGCAGAGCGGCTCGGGCGGAGCGGCTGTTGGGGGCGGCGTCTTCGAGGCGGTGCCGTTTGGCGGAAATGAGGGCGAATTCGACGGCGACGAAGAAGGCGCTCAATGCGATGAGGCCGACGGTGATCGCAATGACGATCCAGGGATTGCTCATCGGTTCTCCTCCGCGGCTTCAGTCCCGGCCATCTCGGTGGGGTCGAGGCGTAGTCGTAGTGATGCCGGGACGTGCCGCTCGACGGACAGGACATCGATGACCAGTGAATGTCGGGGTTGTTCGCCGTCGGAAATCAGGTCGGCGGGATCAGGTGGCAATTCGACGCGGATTCGGGTCCCTTCGGCCGGAAGTTCGCCATGATGAGCGATGGTGAAGCCGGCGATCGTCTCGTAGTCACCGCTCGGGAGGTCGTGTCCGATGGTGCGTTCGATCTCGTCGAGGTGCACGCCACCGTCGACGGTCCACGATCCGTCCTCGCTGGGTAGTTCGAGTGGCAGATCGGGGTCGTGTTCGTCGGTGATTTCGCCGACGAGTTCTTCGGCGATGTCCTCGAGGGTGATAATTCCGGCGAATCCACCGTATTCGTCGATGACGCAAGCGAGTTGGTTCTTGCTGTCGGTGAGTTCGGCCAGGGCCTTCGGCAGGGGAAGTGTGGTCGGGAAGATCAGGGCGGAGCGGGTGAGTGCGCGCACGGTCAGATCAGTGGTCGGTGTCAGGCCGAGAACATCCTGGAGGTGGATGACGCCGACGATGTCCTCGGAATCTGCTCCCACGACGGGATATCTGGAGTGCCCTCGCCCCATGAGAGTGATGACGTGGTCGAGGGAGTCGTCAGCGCGGACGGTGTCGACATGGGTGCGCGGGATCATCGCGTGCTCCACCGGACGAGTGGGGAAATCGAGAATACGATCGAGCATCGTCGACAACTCGGGCGGCAGAGTCCCAGTTTCGCGGGATTCGGCGACGATGTGCTCGAGGTCGCGGGCGGAGGCGGAGTGTTCGACGTCGTGCACCGGCTCGATCTTCAGGGCACGAAGTAGCAGGTTCGACGCTTGGTCGAAGATCCAGATCAGCCAGCCGAACAGTTTCAGATAGAGGGTGGTCGAGCGAGCTAGCCACCGGGCCACCGGTTCGGGACGGGCGATGGCCAGGTTCTTCGGAAAGAGCTCACCGAAGAGCATCTGGACCAGAGTGGAGAACAGCAAAGCCAGCACGGCACCGATCGCGAGCCCGACGGCGGTGGGAATGCCGATGCCACCGAAGATCGTTCCCAGCGATTCACCGATGAGAGGTTCGGCGACGTAACCGACGAGCAGACCGGTGACGGTGATGCCCAGCTGGGCGCCGGAAAGCATGAACGAGGTGCGTCGCGTCACCGCCAGAGCCCGCTGCGCCCCCAAATCGCCGGCCTGGGCGAGTGAATTGAGCCGGGATCGGTCCACGGCCATGTAGGCGAACTCTTGGGCAACGAAGTAGCCGGTCACTGCGGTGATCAGCAGAACGACCAGCACACCGAGCAGCAGTGTCAGGGCGATCATCATGAGCCGGACACCTCGCCATCACATGCGTTCACGTAGTGCGGTGTGTCCGGCCTGGGTCTGTGGCTGTCCATGGGTCTCTCTGTCGATGCGAAAGAAGCCTTGTTCTTTACTCTACGTTTACCCTGCCGGGAAAGTTCCCACCGGCATACGTTTTCACCGAAAGTATTCGCTGCGAAGAGGGAAACGATGTGGCTACGAATAGAACATCGGTTCCCAGCATTTCCCCCCAGGGGACCGTAGATTGCCCTACTCGATACCGGGGCCTACGCGCATCGCGTCCTTCCTGGAGCGTCCCGCCAGCAATTCCTGTCCAGTCAGATGAAGCGCAGCCGATTCGATTGTGCACATGCACTAATAATTGCAATCACCGCTGGGATCGTGCCGAAGATTTCACACCGCGTCATGCGGTGTTCTTGTTCCAGACGCCTGGAGGCTTTCACCTCATGGCGATGACGCTGGAGGCTAAATGAGTAAGACGTGGTTGCGACACTCGACTGTGGCAATGATATCCGCGGTAGCTGTGCTGGTCGGTGCGAATACTGCGGCGGGTGATCCCACCGATATCGTATTTCCTCCGGACCAGAACCAGCTCCCACAACTGCCGTCCGAACCGCAACTCTACGATCAGCTGCCGATTCCGACCCCCTCGGAAGACCCCTGGTACAACGATCCGGAGGACCTCGCGTCCTATGCACCTGGTCAGATTGTGCGCACTCGGGAGGTGCAGACCCGGTTGGTCGGTATTCCGGTTCCCGTCTACACCAAGCAACTACTCTTCCGATCCAACGATGTCCACGACAATCCGATCGTGACAGCCACGACGGTCATCGTGCCAGGCATTCCGTGGCAGGGAAGTACCCGGCCGGTGGTCTCGTTCCAGGAGGCCATCGACTCCACCGATTCGTCCTGCAATCCGTCGCACACCTTGCAGGTCGGCACGATGAAGGAGTCCCCGCTCGTGGCCGGTTGGCTGGCGCAGGGCTTCGCCATCAACGTCCCCGACTTCGACGGCAAGTTCAACACGTTCAACACCTATGCCGAGGGCAAGATGGTGCTGGACAGCCTGCGCGCGGTGAAGAACGATGAGGGGCTGGGCCTGGCCGATCCCGGCATCGCGTTGTACGGATACTCCGGTGGCGGCTCGGGATCGATGCGCGCTGCCGAACTGCGTGCGACCTACGCGCCCGACGTACGGCTGCTGGGCACGGCCGCGGGCGCCACCCCAGGCAGCCTCACCGGCATCGCACGATATGCAGTGCAGCCGCACCCCGGACTCGCGGGAGCCGGAAATTTCACCATGTGGCTCGGGTTCGTAGCCTTGGCACGGGAATACCCGGACGTGTTCCGGCCTGAGGAATTGCTCACCGAGGAAGGCCAGCAATTGCTGCGCGATTTCCAATCTCGCTGTGTCATCACCATCGCGCCCTCAGGGGCTTACCGCCCACTCAGCGCATATTTCAAGCCAGGTAAATCGTTGGACACCGAACCTGCGGTCATGCAAGTGCTCGAAGAAAACAGTCTCGGCAAGCACATCCCGGACAGCCCGATCCTGTGGTGGCACGGCATCTGGGACGAGATCGTGCCACCCTCGACAGTGCTGCCGACAGTGAACAAGTACTGGGACAGCGGTGCCGACATGCGGTTCATCACCGTACCGTTGCCCGAGCACGGACTCAATGCCGTCACCGGTTGGGCTCCGGCGGTAGCGTGGACCAGCGCCGTACTGCGCGGCTTGTCCCCAGGTCCGAAGTTCAATCTCGGGTCCCCCGCCCCTCTGCCCGCAGGCTTCCCAGGAGCTTGAGCGAATTGGTCGTGGGTACCAGTGACTGAGGAGGCAATATGGCGCATTCCCCCGAACCCGGGCCCGCGCACGACGAGCAATGGCAGCACGTGATCGCCCGGGCGCACGCCCGGGCGGCCGGCTTGGCCACCACTCTAAAGACCGACGACCTGCTGCCGCACTCCATGCTGGACGCAGACTTCGTGCCCAGCGTGCAGCTCAACATCGCATTGTTCTTCCGGTCACTCGTCATGGAACACGAACTGACCAGGGAAGACACCCGCCCGATCGTCGAACGAGCGTTGCGACTGATCCGTGACGGCATGTCCCTCGAGGAGATTCTGACCAACTACCGGGTCGGCACCGCATTCCTATGGAGCGAGTCCATCCTGGCCCTCGAACCAGATGAGTACCCGCTATTGCCCAAACTCGGGCTGTGCCTGACCAACTACCTCAATCTGGTGGTCACACACATCGCCACCACCCTGATCGAGGACAGCCGGCAGCCACGCTGGGACATCCTGGAACGCCAAGGCGAGATCGCCGCCGACCTGCTCGCTGGACGCGAGGTCAGCGGATGGACGGGCGCACCCGAGATCCCCATCGCGGAATCGTTCATCGTTGCCGCGGTACGACTCGGTCAACCGGCGCCCGGCACCCTCACCGCCCTCCGCGACCGGCTCGGGCTGCTCCCGGGCACCTTCCTCTACCGCGACAACGGCGGTTGGATCGCGCTCGTCCCCCTGCGCCCGGGCGACGAACGCGATCCGGCGTCGGCGTTAGCCAGCCGAATCGTACTGTCCAACAGTGCCATTCAGTCTGAATTCTGGATTGGGGTCGCGACCGCACTTACGCGGGCGGACATCCCCGGGGCCTATGCCGAAGCACGGACCGTCGCCGAGACCGCCCGCGCCCTCGGCCGGGCTGAAACGGTCTGCACCCGAAATCGCATGATATTCGAGTATTCCGTGGCTGCGGGCGGACCCACGCTGACGGCTCTGGCAGCGTTACTCGATCCCCTTGCCGATCATCCTGCGCTGCTGGAGACGCTCGATGCGTTCATCGACAGCGAGTTCAACCACAACGTCTCCGCCCAGGCACTGTTCATCCATCGCAACACAGTTACCTACCGGCTCTCCCGCATCGCCGAACTCACCGGCTATGACCCGCTACTGCCCAGCGGCGTCTCCACTCTCATGGCCGCACGGGTCGGCCAGCGCATCGTTACTTACTCTGCTCACACCGCGAATCCTCACCGGCGCCGCTCCGATCCTGCGGTCTGAGTTTTCAGAAGCTATTGGAGCCGAAGCAACTACTTTGGCGGGCTTCGGAGACTCGCCCGAAGCCCACCAAAGTGGCGGCGCACGTCCCGCCAATCTTCGCTGCATCTCGACAGGCCATCGGTGCTGAAGTTCTTTGCCCCGGATACCACCGAAAGAAATGCCGATTCGAGCGGCCACTTGCCGAGAGGCGCAAGACGAGCACCGACGCTGTGAAGCCGCTGGACACCTTTTCGGTGCCGGCGGCTTTGTCCATGCCGTATCGCAATTGCAGGTAGGCGGGACGGGCGCCCACAGAGTTCCCGCTTTTGGCGAACTATTGGCCGAAGTTGAACCTGAGATTCGCATTTATCAAGGTGTTGAGCCGCTTTCGCATCCGCACGACCTCCGCCTCGGACGGTATCGGATCTTCGAGGAAAAGCGTCCAACGCAGCATCGTGCTGTTTCCGACCGCCTCGATGTCGAATCGGATGACGGCGTCGGGGCGGTCCGGCCAGATCGACGACCAGATCACCAGCCCCGGTTCTTCAGCCCTGACGATCTCCGGTGCGATCTCGCTCTCGAGAAGTTCCAGCCAGTGCCGGGCGGGCTGGCGGTACGGATCGATCAATGCCTCGAACATGAAGCGCGCAGGCGGCGGCTGGCTCCGGCGCCTCGTCGCGACTTGCTGCATGGCACGAGCGTAACCGCCTCTCAAGGGCATACCTCTGCCTTCGCAGTGCTGGATCCACGAAAACTGGGATAAACCGGGCATCGACGGAGGACACTCAGGAGCACATCCGTCTGGGAGGGCCGCTCATGCGTAAACGCCATCAGGTTCTGCTTGCAGTGTCCGCAGCGATCGGGCTGTCTCTGACGCCGATCAATGCGTCGGCAACACCGAGCACGGGAGTACACGGTGAAATTCTCGGGCAGGTGACTTTCGACGGCAAGGACTACATCCTGCGTCAGATCACCATCGACCCCGGCGGTTCCACCGGTTGGCACTTCCACGACGGGACGCTCTACGCACTGATCGCGCAGGGCACGTTGAGCCACTACCGATCCGATTGCTCCGTCGACGGGATCTACAGCGCCGGAAATACTTTGATCGAACCGAGCGGTTCAGATCATGTGCACATCGGAAACAACTCGCAGACAACACCATTGGTACTCGAGGTCGTCTACGTCAATCCGGCGGGCAGCCCCCTCTCCGAAGATGCTGCGCCTCCCAACTGCCAACTACCCGGCTGACGGCGCCGAAGCGGTAAACCGCACCGGCATCGATTCGAGACCGGACACGAAGTTGGCGGCACGCCGCTGCAACGGCGCGTCGGTGGCAAGTGCCATTCCCGGCAGCCTGGCGAAGAGTTGCTCGAACATGATCCGTCCCTCGAGCCTGGCCAGCTGATTACCCAGACAGAAATGCGTTCCGAAGCCGAAGGCCACGTGTGGATTCGGTGTGCGGCCGGTATCGAACCGTTCGGCGTTCAGGAACACGGACTCGTCGAAATTCGCCGATTCGAAGAGCAGCAGCATCTTCTCACCTGCCTTCAACTGCGCACCGAAGAAATCGGTATCACGGGTCAGAGTTCGAGCCATGTTCTTGATCGGCGAGGACCACCGCAACATCTCCTCCATTGCCAAGGGAATGGCATCGGGATCGTCGGCCAGCGCTCGATGCTGGTCCGGATGGCGCAGCAGCTGCTCCATGCCGCCGCTCAGGACGTGCCGTGTGGTCTCGTCACCGCCGATGAGTATCAGTAGGGACTCGTTGACGATTTCCTGATCGGAGAGGGCCTCGCCGTCGACCGCACTGTGAATCAATGTGCTCACCAAATCGTCGGCCGGCTCGCTCCTCCGCTCGGCAATGGTTCGCATCATGTACGCGGTGAAGTCGACATACGCAGCCATCATGGCCTGCAGTTGCTCCTGGGAAGCGTTGCTTCCCAATGCCTTCACCAGATCATCCGACCACCGCAGAAACAACGCGCGTTCCTCGGGACGGACACCCAACATGTCGCCGATGACGGCCATGGGAAGTGGTGCGGCCAGGTCTGCGACGAAGTCGGCTTCTCCTTTCTCACAGACGGCGTCGATCAGTTGATCGCAGATCTCCCGGATACGGCCGGCCTTGGCTTCGACCTTCTTACGTGTGAAACCCGCGTTGACCAAGCGTCGACGCGTGAGGTGCTGCGGGTCGTCCATGTCGATCATCTGCGGCAACGGACCCGTTTCGGGGCGGATGCCGCCGGCGTTGGAGAACAGTTCGGGATCCCGCTCGGCTGCGACGACGGCGTCGTAGCTCGCGGCCGCGGTGATTCCGTTGGCGTCGTCTCGGTACACGGGCTCGTGATCACGCATCCAGGCGTATGCGTCGCGCACATTCCCGAGGTCTCCGCTGTAGAAGCGTCCGTCGATCAAATCGAAGGTCGGTCTGGTAGCCATCACTCCACCTCTCGCACAACCCTTGCCTCAATAAGTAGAACCTGTTCCTATATAGCGTGGGGCGTTTTCACCGAAGCCGAACCGGAAAACCTCCAGAATCTGCACGCGAGCCCGCCGGAGCAACGACCAGGAGACACGCATGGACGACGACACCGCCTCAGCGGGCATACCCACTTTCGCCGGCACATCGATACTGGTGACCGGCGGCGGTAGTGGCATCGGCCTGGGCATCGCTCGTTCGCTGGTTGCGTCTGGCGCTCACGTCACGATCTGCGGACGCAACAAGGAGAAACTCGAAGCTTCCGCCGAATCGATCCGTCAGTCGAGTCAGGAAGGATCGGTCAGCGTCTCCCCTACCGATGTCACAATCGAAGCAGACGTCGTCGCCACTGTCGCCGCGGCGGTCTCCGTCACCGGAAAGCTCGACGGAGTGGTGGCCTGCGCCGGCGGGAACGAAACCATCGCCCCGGTCACGCAACTCGACATCGACGCGTGGCGCCGCACCGTCGACCTCAACGTCACGGGGACCATGCTGACGATCAAGCACGGCGCTCGGGCGCTGGTGGCAGGCGGCGGTGGATCCATCGTCGCGATCTCGTCGATCGCCAGCAGCAACACACATCGCTGGTTCGGCGCGTACGGTGTCTCGAAGTCCGGCGTCGACCACCTGGTGCAATTGGCGGCAGACGAACTGGGCGCCAGCAACATTCGTGTCAATGCGATCCGGCCGGGTCTGACCCGAACGGATCTGGTCGCGCTCATCACCGACGGTGGCCCCATCCTGGACGATTACCTGGCCAACACTCCGCTCGAACGCGTCGGCGAGGTCGAGGACGTCGCCGGACTCGCTTCCTTCCTCCTCGGACCGCAGTCCACCTGGATCACCGGGCAGATCATCAACGTTGACGGAGGCCAAATGCTGCGCCGCGGACCGGATTTCCGCTCGATGCTCGAACCCGTCTACGGATCCGACGGGCTCCGCGGGGTGGTCGCGCCATGAGCTACACGATTCTGGGCAAGAAGGTCGAGATGCCCGTCGAAGTTCGCACCGCGTCTGCCTTCATGGCGTTGTACTCGGTACCCAGCGCAACCGCGCAGTCGATCATCGATTACACCGGCTTGACCGTGCTCCAGTACCGTCCCGGCCGGGCGCTGTGCGGCCTGGTTTTTGTCGACTACATCGACGGGGATCTGGGGCCGTACAACGAATTCGGAGTGACGTACATGGTACGCAGCCACACTGCGCCTCCCGAAACCTCGGTGCTGGGAGATCTACGTTCGCTCGCTGCCGGAACTGCAGGGGCACTCATTCACGAGTTGCCGGTGGACGGAGAGTTCACCAAGGCCGCCGGCCGGGAAATCTGGGGATTCCCGAAGGTGCTCGCCGAGTTCGACACCGAGCACGTCGGCTCGGTCAAGCGCGGATCCGTCTCGCGCGACGGCAAACTCATCACACAGTTGAGTGTGAAGTCCGGCGTCAGCGTGCCTGGCGGCGGAGCCAACATGTCGTTGGCCGCGTACTCGCATCTCGACGGCGCAACCAGGTGCACGTCGTGGGACATGGCGCCGACCGGCGTCAAATCGCGCCCTGGTGGAGCAGAGGTTCAGCTGGGTAGTCACCCGATGGCGGCGGAGCTTCGGAAACTGGGACTCCCCCGCCGGGCCCTGATGACCACGACCATCAAAAACCTGGCGATGACGTTCGGGGAGGCGACAACGATCTGAGTGTCGGCCGACGGCACCCCTTTCGGTCACGTGTGACTCGGGCTACACTCCTGGACGGTTGACCAACTCACGTCAGACCGCCCGAAAGGACACTCGTGCAGATCACCCGACGCACCGTACTGGCAGGCGCTGCCGCCGCACCTGCGCTCGCCGCTCTGTCGACGAACCACGCCGTCGCAGCTTCGCCGGCACGCACCGTTTCACCCGCACGTACCGACAAGTCGTCGTCGTTGCAGGTGGGCGTCGGGATCTCCGATGTGACCGGACCGGTCGCCGAGGTCGGCATGATGGGCTACTCGAGCTTCGACCAACGCGCCGAAGGACTGCACCAGCGAATGCGCGCACGCGCCTTCATCTTCGAGTCCGGCGGGTCACGGGTCGCCTACGTGTGCGTCGACAACTGCATGATCTTCCAGTCCGTTCACGACGAGGTCCTACGCCGGCTGGCTGGGAAATTCGGCGACATCTACACCGAACGCAACGTCATGTTGACGGCCATCCATTCACACGCGGCATGTGGCGGGGCCTCGCACAACTACGCGTACAACCTCGCAGTTCTCGGCTTCGAACTGCAGGTGTTCGAAGCCGAGGTCAACGGCATGGTCGAGGCGATCAGCGCTGCCCACGAGAACCTGGCGCCGGGCTCCGTCCGTTTCGGGCGGTCCGATCTCACCGATGCCAGCGTCAACCGATCACGAGTGGCGTTCGACCTCAACCCCGAAGAGGACAAGGCCTACTACCCCGGTGGCAACGATCACCACATGCGTGTCATGCGGATCAGTCGGGGCAGCAAGGACATCGGGGCGATCAACTGGTTCGCCACCCACTGCGCCTCGCTCACGAACGAGAACCATCTCATCTCCGGGGACAACAAGGGCGCCGCGGCGTACTTCTGGGAGCACGACGACCGGGGTGTGCGCTACCTCGACGGCGACACCAGCTTCATTGCCGCTTTTCCGCAGACCAACAGCGGCGACATGTCACCGAACCTCTTCCTCGAGCCCGGACGCGGACCGACCGAGGACGAATTCGAGAATGCACGCATCATCGGGCTGCGCCAGGTTGCGGCGGCTCAAACTGCCTTCGATTCGGCCTCCGAAACCGTCACTGGTGGTGTCGACAGTCGGATCATGTACCTGGACATGGCAAATCAGGTGGTGAGCGGAAGATTCACCCCGGACGGGCGCGAGCACCGCACTGCTCCGGCAGCGATCGGTGCGGCAATGAGCGCCGGAAGCGTCGAGGACGGGCCGGCAATTCCGATCTTCCCCGAAGGCACCCGAAACCCCATGATCGACGCCTTGGGCGGCATGGATGCTCCTGTGCCTCAATGGCTTCAAGATGCACAGGCACCCAAGCTCGTAGTCGTTCCGGTCGGCCTGTTGCCACCGGGCGGATGGGTGCCGAACGTACTGAAGATCCAGATCCTGCGGATCGGCCAGTTCTACATCGTCGGTGGCCCTGCGGAATTCACCATCGTCTCCGGATTACGAGTGCGTCGAACCGTCGCCGAGGAGCTTGGAGTTCCCCTCGAGAACGTCATCTTCCAGGGCTACGCGAACTCGTACTCGAGCTACTGCACCACGCCACAGGAATACGATTCGCAGCAGTACGAGGGCGGCTCGACGATGTTCGGCCGTTACACACTGCCGGCCTATCAACAGGGGTACGCCGCTCTCGCAGCCGCGATGCGCGACGGCACCGAACCTCCTCGCGGCCCCGCGCCGGCCGACCTGTCCGGGTTCCAACCCAGCTTCGGACCTGGCGTCGACTTCGACGAGCCCTTGCCGGGAACACAATTCGGCGATGCGACCGTCCAGCCCGGCGACGGCTCACCGGGTGCACAGGTTGCCGTCGAGTTCGTCACCGGCCACCCCAAGAACGACACTCACCGAAACGGGACCTTCTACGAGATCCAGCGAAATACCGGCGGATCCTGGACACGGGTCGCCGACGACAACGACTGGTCCACCAAACTGCACTGGCGCCGGGTCGGGAGCAACGGTTCGGTCGTTCGCATCACGTGGGATGTTCCGGCCGATACTCCGGCGGGTACGTATCGAGTCCAACACTTCGGTGCGTCGAAGGCTCGGGGTAGCGGCGCGATTTCGCCGTTCTCCGGGGTGACCGCCGAATTCCGCCTCACCTGACCCGCGTGAACGTATCGCTCCCCTTGTTGGACAAGGGGAGCGATACGTTCACGCGATGGGATCAGAGCGCAATGGCCACGTTCAGGCGGCGGTCGGGTGCAGCGAGATGCTCGACGTCGACTGCTCTGACGCTGCCGGGCGGTCGATCTTCGCCGCGACGATCAGGACCAGCAGACCGGCGACGGTGACCGCCGCCCCCATCCAGATCGGGGAGGTGAAGCCGAGTCCCGCGGCGATGGTGATTCCGCCCAGCCATGCCCCGAGCGCGTTGCCGACGTTGAAGGCGGCAATATTTGCACCCGACGCCATGGTCGGTGCGGCCGACGCGTAGTTCATGATCCGCATCTGCAACCCGGGTACCGTCGCAAAACCGAAGGCGCCCATGAAGAACAGTGAGATCACGGTCATGACCTTGCTCTCGGCGGTGGCGGCGAACACGATCAGAACGACGGTCAGGATCGCGAGAATCCAGACCAGCGACTTCGTCAGCGAGCGGTCGGCCGCTTTGGCTCCGAGGAAGTTACCGACGAACAGGCCCGAGCCGAAGAGGATGAGCAGCCACGGAACGCTGGACGTCGCGAAGCCGGTGACCTCGGTGAGGGTGAAGGCGATGTAGGTGAAGGCTCCGAACATTCCGCCGTAGCCGAGGATGGTGATGGCGATCGAGAGCCATACCTGCTTGTTGCGGAATGCCCCCAACTCTCCGCGCAATCCGCCGCCGGTCGTGCTGGCGGGCGTCGTCGGGACGAGTGCTGCAATTCCGATGAGCGCGATGACGCCGATGACGGTGATGGCCCAGAACGTCGAGCGCCATCCGAGTTGCTGGCCCAGCAGAGTGCCGAACGGAACGCCGAGAACGTTGGCGATGGTCAGGCCCGCGAACATCATCGCGATGGCGCCGGCACGCTTGTTGGGCGCCACCATGTCGGCGGCAACCACCGAACCGATCCCGAAGAACGCACCGTGGCACAGTGCCGCGACGATGCGTCCGCCCATCATGACCTCGTAGGAGGGCGCGAGCGCGGACATCAGGTTGCCGATGATGAACAGCAATATGAGCGAGAGAAGGACCTTCTTGCGCTCGAAGCGGGTGACGGCAGCGGTCAGGAGGATCGCGCCGATCGCCACCGACAGTGCGTAGCCCGAGATCAGGTAGCCCGCGACGGACTCGGTGACCTCGAAATCAGCCGAGACCTCGGGCAGGAGGCCCATGATGACAAATTCGGTGAGGCCGATCCCGAACCCGCCCATAGCGAGGGCAATGAGACCCAATGGCATCTCGATGTTCCTTTCACAGATTTACGCGTAAGCCGTTAGCGGGCGTGTGCAGTAGTTGCAGGCGCGCTATAAATAGTTGCACGCGCGCGCTACATGCGCAAGCTGGTAACCTGGAGTCGCAGGAAATGGACAAGGAGAATCACATGGGGATCGCCGACGACGCAGTCGAAATCCGTTCGCAAGGGTGGCGCACGCTCGCAGCACTGCACGGCGCCCTCGACACCGAACTGGAACGCGCGCTCCAGCGTGAGCACAAACTGTCCGTCGTCGAATACACCGTGCTCGACGCACTGAGCCGCCAGGATGGCTGGCACATGCGTATGGCCCAACTGGCTCGCGCTGCCGCACTGAGCAGCAGCGCCACGACGCGCTTGGTCAATCGGCTCGAAGATCGAGGACTACTGACGCGCATCCTGTGCGCCGACGACCGTCGAGGCATCTACACCGAACTGACGCCGGCCGGCCGCGAACTTCTCGAAAGCGCACGGCCGACGCACGACGCCACCCTCGAGGCCGCACTCGACGAGGCATGCAAAACGCCCGAACTCGCGCCACTGGTGCGCGCGCTCCACGAACTACCCGTCGGCTAGAAGCCTGCCGGAAGCAGGGCACGCTCTTCGATGCCCGAGACCACCTGAGCGACAAACACACTCGCATCGACGACCGCCCGCCCACCACGCGCGGGGACCAGAACGTCGACGGTGCCGCCGTGCACCTCGTTGTCCCCGATCACCGCGATGTACGGGTCACGGTGAGTGCGTGCCTCGCGGATGCGACGTCCCAACGATCCGTCAGGCGCGATCGCCACTCGAACATCGCGAGCCTCGAGATCGGCCCGCAAACGCTCGGCCTCAACCTGGTGCCGGTCGCCGACGGGCAGAATCGAGACTTGGTTGGGTGCCAGCCACGGCGGCATCCGCCCTTCGAACCTTTCGATCAAAAGCGCAGTCATGCGTTCCATCGACCCGAGCAAGCCCCGATGGATCATGACGGGGCGAGCCTTGGATCCGTCCTCAGCGGTGTACTCGAGGTCGAACCGCTCCGGTTGATTGAAGTCGAGTTGCACGGTCGAGAGTGTTTCCTCGCGGCCGTGCGCGTCTCGCACCTGGACGTCGATCTTGGGACCGTAGAACGCTGCCTCCCCCTTCGCTTCCACGTACTCGATCGAGCGTGCATTCAGCGCCTCGCGAAGGTGATCCTCGGCGTCCGCCCAGTGCTCGTCGGTGCCGAGGTACTGCCCCTCTCCCCCTCTGATCGAGAGGCGGTACTCCCGTTCGGCAATCCCCAGAGTCGAGTAGCAGCGCTCGATCGCGTCGAGCGCGACGATCACTTCCGCTTGCACTTGTTCACGACTACAGAAGACATGTGCGTCGTCGAGATTGATCTGTCGGACTCGACTCAATCCGCTGAGAACTCCGGAGAGTTCGCTACGGAACATCGAGCCGAGTTCACGAACGCGGAAAGGTAGCTCGCGATAACTACGACCGCGAGCGGCGAATACCTGAGCGTGATGAGGACAGTTAGCCGGACGAAGGAGAAATGACTCTCCGCCTATCTTCATTTCGGGGAACATGTCTTCCGAGAACTTGGACCAATGACCAGATCTCTCGTACAACTCTTTCTTCGCCATAACCGGGGTATAGACACCCTGACAACCGGAGCGCGCTGCTTGTTCGGCGGCGAACTTTTCGAGTTCGTTCCTGATGACGGCGCCGTCCGGTAACCAGAGCGGAAGGCCGGCTCCGACTATGGGGGTGGTGGCGAAAAACTCCAGTTCGCGCCCGAGTTCGCGGTGGTCAACGCTCATGAGAGCTCTCCAAATCGTTCAAGGGGAGACGCACACGGAGCGACGAAACAGGAAAGCCCCGGGGCGATAACTCCCGGGGCTGAAAGGGTTCGGTCAGCAGTTGCTAAACGATGCGCCGGAAGAGAACCGGCGTCGTCGTGTTGTGCGCAATACTGACCATGTACGTGAGGTTACATCAACTTCCTACCCACCTACAGCCCGAATTGTCGGGCCTCTATGCTGACGCAACTGGGAAGGCGCAGCAGTAGCCAACGAAACACCCACGAAGAGCGAAGTTTCGGCAATCATGTCCGAACGTGAGGTTCTCGGATATGAGGAGGATGTGCGACGGTGCCGGACCACTTGCTCGAACAGTTGATCACCATTCCTTTGTTCACCGGAATCATCGGGTACATCACCAATTGGTCGGGCGTCCTGATGCTGTTTGCGCCGATCAACTTCCACGGGATCAAAGTGCCCGGCCTCAAACTGCTCTTCCCGTTCCTCCCCCGACGCGTCCAGGTGATCCCCGCGATCACCAGCGACGGCAGATTCGGTTGGCAAGGCATCGTCCCCTCGCGGGCGGAGAAGATGGCGTCGATCGCCGTCGACAAATCCCTCGCGAAAGTCGGCAGCATCGCCGATTTCTATCGCGTCCTGGACCCGGACAGCATCGCCGAGCACTTGGTGAACATCTCCCGCAGTGAAGTGCGCGGCGTGGTCACCAGAATCATGACGGCCGAGAATCCTCAGCTGTGGCACAACCTTCCGACGTCGGTGAAGGAAGCCGTCTTCCGCAAGGTGGAGGACGATCTGCCGGCCAGCGTGCGCATGATCACCGACCGCATCGAAGAGGACATCGACGAGTTCATCGACGCGAAGCTGATGGTGATCCGCTACCTCTCCTCGCATCCCAAACTGCTCAACGACATCTTCCGCACGATGGGCAACAAAGAGCTCAGGTTCATGCAGAACTTCGGCTTCTACTTCGGGTTCCCGATGGGCTTCGTGCTCGTTGGAATCCTCCATCTGGTTCCGCAGTGGTGGGTGCTTCCCATCGGTGGTGTGATCATCGGATACATCGTGAACTACCTCGGCATCACGATGATCTTCGAGCCGATCACCCCCAGCCGTTGGGTGCCGTGGCGGCAGGGACTTTTCCTGAAACGCCGCACCGAGATCATCGCCGGGTACGCAAAAACCCTGGCCGATCACGTCGTGACGCTCGAGAACATCGGCACCGAACTCCTCGAAGGTCCCCGCTCGGACCGAACGCGGCGGATGCTCGATCAGGTACTGCGCGAATCCGTCGACGACGCCGCCGGCTGGGCAAAGTCGGTGGTCAAGATGACCGTCGGTTCGCAGAGCTACAAGCGTCTGCCCGGCCTGGCCACCACCGAAGTGCTCGATCTGTACCCAAGGGTCTTCGAGGACGCGGAGTTCGCCGAGAGCCAGTCGGAGAAGATTCGTGTCTTCGTCACCGAACGCATGAGCATCCTTTCACCGGAAGATTTCAGTGAACTACTACGCTCAGCCGTCAAACAGGACGAGTGGCTGTTGTTCGTACACGGGGCCGTGCTGGGCTCGTTTGCCGGTTTCCTGCACCTCGCAATATTCGGAGTATGAGTCGGAGTATGAGTATGAGTGAGCACGACCATCGCCTGATCGTCGAAGCGGAATCGTACGACTGGGCTGCGGACATCGCGCCGGTCGAATCCGTCGAAAAGCGTCTGATCCGCAGCCTTGTCGGGCTGACTGCCACGACAACGCTCACGTCGATCAAGCTGACGGGTTGGGCTTTCGGAACGGCGAAGGAGGCGACGCGGCAGATCGTTCAGGCTGCCGCCGAAGCCGCGGCAGAGGCCGCTGAATCGGCCAATGTTCAATCCGAACGTCGGGCCGAGAACTCCAACGGAGACGGCTCGCGGACCGAGAACCTACGGGCAGCAATGGCAACTCGTACCAATCGCAAACAGAGCGTCGAGGCCACTCTCGCGGCGCTGCGGGCACGCGGCGACAGGTTGCTGGACCGTTCCGCGGACGTGACCGATCGCGACGATCTGCACCCGGCCTACGACCGGATCCTCGACGAGATCGCGCCGGACGAAGCTCGAATTCTTCGGTTGCTGGCCACTTCAGGTGCGCAACCGAGCGTGGACGTACGTACGGCGCGGCCGTTCGGCGTCGGCTCGGAGATGATCGACGAGGGGCTGTCGATGATCGGAGAACTGGCGGGATGTCGCCATCTGGACCGCATCAGCGCGTACCTGAACAACCTGCATCGGCTCGGTTTGGTGGCGTTCTCACGAGAGCCCGTCGAGGCCGACCGGTACCAGGTGGTCGAGGTCCAGCCGTCGGTAATCGAGGCGGTCAAGCGAGCCGGACGATCCAACAAGATAGTGCGTCGTAGCATCCTGCTGACGCCGTTCGGTGACGACTTCTGTCATACCTGTTTTTCTCTGTAGGGCCTCCGGCCCCGTGAGTGGTTAAGGAGCCCCTGGACTCCTTAACCACTCACGGGGTTGCCCCTACAGCCAGGTATCTTCTGTCGTGGTCGTCAGGAACGCTTCCAGATCGTCACGCCAGGTAGCCGGAACAGTCTTGTCCGGCTCGATGCCCGTGTACTGCCCGCGATAGAAGAGCAGCGGGCGTTCGGTCTTGATCTCACTCATCGACGACACACGGCCGAAGACGACGTAGTGATCGCCGCCGTCGTGGACGGTTTCCACCGTGCAGTCGATGTGCGCGAGCGACTTGTCGATGATCGGTGACCCCAACGGTGATGGCGTCCAATCGATGCCCGCGAACTTGTCCGGCTCACGCGACCCGAAACGAGCACACACCGCCTGCTGTTCCTCCGCCAACACGTTGACGGCGAACTTCCCGGTCCGCTCGATTGCCGCCCACGACCGAGAACCCTTGGTGGGGCAGAACAACACCAAAGGTGGGTCGAGTGACAGGGCAGCGAAAGACTGACACGCGAACCCGACCGGCTCACCGTCGTCGACTGTCGTGATGATGGTGATACCCGTGCAGAATTGCCCGAGAACCGTGCGGAACTGGCGTGGATCGATCGCCTGCTCCGCACTCACCGACGCGTCGGGCGAACTCACGGCTTCATTCCCACCGTGAAGTCGTGACCCCACAGGCTCACGGCCGTGCTTTCCCTCGCGATCCAGTTTTCGTCCTCGACCTCTAGCCCCTCACAACCGAATTCGATGTCGAACCCGCCTGGAGTCTTCATGTAGAACGAGAGCATCTCGTCGTTGACGTGGCGACCGAGAGTCGCCGACATCTTGACCTTCTTGCGCAGTGCCCGGTCGAGGCACAGTCCGACGTCGTCGGAGTTCTCCACCTCGAGCATCAAATGCACGATGCCCGTCGGGTTGGGCAACGGCAGGAACGCCAAGCTGTGGTGACGCGGGTTGCAGCCGAGGAACCTCAGCCACGCCGGGTCGGCGTCCGCGGGCCGGCCGACCATCTGCGGAGGCAGACGCATCGAATCGCGAAGCTTGAATCCGAGTACGTCGCGGTAGAACCGCAGCGAAGCATCGTCGTCGTCGGTGGTGAGCACGACGTGGCCGAGGCCCTGCTCGCCCGTCACGAACCTGTGCCCGTACGGGCTCACGATCCGGCGGTGTTCGAGAGCAGCGCCGTGGAACACCTCGAGGGAGTTGCCCGAGGTGTCCTCGAACGCGATCATCTCGACGACGCGACGGTCCTTGAGCTGCTCCGCCGTGCCTTCCTTGAACGGAACACCGGCTGCCGACAACCTGTCACGGATATCCTGCAGCTCAGCGGCATTCGCGGTTTCCCAACCCGAGACGAGCAGACGGTCCGTGTCGTTCGGAACGATGACAAGACGCGCCGGGAAGTCGTCCATACGCAGATACAGCGATTCCGCGTCGACGCCCTTGCCCTCGATCATTCCGAGGATCTTGAGTCCGTATTCGCGCCACGCAGCCATGTCTGTGGCCCCGATGCGCATGTACGCCAGAGATCGAATACCCATCATTTACCTCCGTCGAGCAGGAAGTCGGTTGCGAGCCGGTTGAATTCGTCGAACTTCTCGAGCTGCGCCCAGTGACCGCAACCGCCGAAGACGTGGAGTTGCGCGCGCGGGATCATCTTGAGCGCAACCAGTGCGCCGTCGAGGGGGTTGACCCGATCCTCACGGCCCCAGATCAGCAACACACGCTGACGGAGCTTGTACGCCTCGCGCCAGAGCATGCCGAGCTCGAAGTCACCGCTGGAGAAGGACTTACCCATCGCCTTGGCCGCAGCCAGCGACTCGGGAGTGCTGGCGGCAGCAAAGCGTTCGTCGACGAGTTCCGGCGTGATCAGCTTCTGATCGAAGACCATGATCCGCAAGAACGCTTCGAGGTTCTCCCGCGTGGGCTGGTAGCTGAACTTCCCGAGGTTCTTGACGCCCTCGGTGGGGTCCGGCGCAAACAGGTTGACACTCAGACCGCCGGGGCCCATCAGAACGAGTCGACCCGCACGGTCCGGGTAGTCGAGTGCAAAACGAACAGCAGCGCCACCACCGAGCGAATTACCCAGCAGATCAACGCGACCGGTGATCTCGAGCGTATCCAGAAGATCATTGAGCGCCGACGCACTGTGCACGAAGTACTGCGGATGCTCCGTCGGCTTGTCGGACTGCCCGTAACCGGGCTGATCGACGGCGATGACGTGAAAGTTCTTCGCCAACACCGGAATGTTGCGGGCGAAGTTCGACCACGACGACGCGCCTGGGCCACCGCCGTGCAGCAGCACGATGGTCTTGTCGTTTCCGACGCCTGCCTCGTGGAAGTGCAGTTTCAGATCGGGGCGCACTTGCGCGAACCGCGAAGTGGACTCGTAGGTGAGAGCTTCTTCGGTGGTTGTCACTGAGCCTCCTCTAGACCATCGTGTCGGTGATCGGCAGACCGAATTCGCCGGTTCCGAACATGACGTATGCGCGTTCGGGATCGTTCGCGGCGTGGACGCGACCAGCGTGAGCGTCACGCCAGAAACGCTGAATCGGAGTGCCGTTCTGCAGTGCGGTGGCACCAGAGTTCTCGAAAAGCTTGTCGATCGAGGCGATCGCGCGGCCCGTGGCGCGCACCTGGTCGCGTCGAGCGCGCAGCCGCAGTTCCATCGGAACCTCTTCGCCTGCAAGGATCAACGCGTACTCGTCGGCGACGTTGCCGGAGAGCTGACGCCACGCGGCGTCGATGTCACTGGACGCCTCGGCGATACGCACCTTGGCGAACGGATCGTCCTTCGACTTCTCGCCGGCGAACGCAGCGCGAACACGCTTGCCTTGATGCTCGACGTGCGCTTCGTAAGCGCCGTAAGCCATTCCGACGATCGGCGCCGAGATCGTTGTGGGGTGAATGGTTCCCCACGGCATCTTGTAGACCGGTGCGGTGTTCTTCTCGAGGCCCGGGGCGGTCAATTCGCTCATCGCCCGGAAGCTCAGAACGCGATGCTTGGGAACAAAAACATCCTTGACCACAACCGTATTGGAGCCGGTTCCACGCAGGCCGACCACATTCCACACGTCGTCGATCTGGTAGTCCTCGCGAGGAATCAGGTAGCTCACGAAATCGACTGCGCGGCCGTCCTTGAACACCGGACCACCGAGAACGGCCCAGCTGGCATGGTCACAACCCGAGGACCACGCCCACGCACCGTTGACCTTGTATCCGCCCTCGACTACTTCACCCATACCCATCGGAGCGTAAGAGGACGAGATGCGCACGTCAGTGTCGTTGCCCCACACGTCTTCCTGCGCCTGCTGAGAGAAGAGGGCGAGGTGCCAGTTGTGTACGCCGATGATCGAGGAGACCCACCCGGTGGAACCGCACGCGCTGGCGATCTTCTTGACTGCGGAGTAGAACAACACCGGATCGGCTTCGTACCCGCCCCACTGCTTCGGCTGCAGCAAGCGGAAGAAGCCCGTTTCCTGGAGCCCCTTGATGGACTCGTCGGGGATACGACGCAGATCCTCGGTCTCCTGTGCGCGCTCGCGCAGTGCCGGTAGTAGTGCGTCGAGCCTCTGCATCACCTCGTGGCTGTCATGGTTACCCACTTCGACGCTCCCGTCTTCCTCGATCGGTTGGTTCACTTACACTTGAGACTAGAACACGTTCTCTTTTCTGTCGAGACGCTGACGAAGGTCCCGTTTGTGGCCGCAATGCTGTAACAAGTGCCCCCAAAATCTGGCGGAACCGGATCGAGTTCTATAACGTGTTCTACTAACAGCTAGAAGGGATGTGAGGTCACAATGGCGCAGATTCGCGAGATCGACGTCGGAACGGTGCAAACGCGTTTCGCCCGCGGTTGGCACTGCCTGGGTCTACTGAAGACCTTCAAGGACGGCAAACCGCACGCGATCGAGGCTTTCGGTACGAAGCTCGTGGTGTTCGCCGACAGCAAGGGCGACATCAAAGTTCTCGACGGATACTGCCGTCACATGGGTGGTGACCTCACACAAGGCGAGGTCAAGGGTGATTCCATCGCCTGCCCCTTCCACGACTGGCGCTGGGGCGGCAACGGAAAGTGCACCGGCATTCCTTATGCCCGCCGCGTGCCCCCGCTCGCACGTACCCGCGCGTGGACGACCCTCGAGCAGAACGGTCAGCTCTTCGTCTGGAACGACCCCGAGGGCAATCCGCCGCCCGAAGAGATCGTGATTCCTCGTATCGAGGGTGCGTACAGCGACGAATGGACCGACTGGACCTGGAACTCCATGGTCATCGAGGGATCCAACTGCCGCGAGATCATCGACAACGTGGTCGACATGGCGCACTTCTACTACATCCACTACGCCTTCCCGACGTACTTCAAGAACGTCTTCGAAGGTGAGATCGCCACTCAGTACCTCAACACCACCGGCCGTCCCGACATCGGAATGGCCTCCCAGTACGGCGGCGACACGCTTCTTCGCTCCGAAGCTGCGTATTACGGACCGTCGTACATGGTCAATCCCCTGTGGAACAGCTACAGCGGATACGAGGTCGAGAGTGTTCTGATCAACTGCCACTACCCGATCAGCCCGGACTCGTTCGTGCTGCAGTGGGGCGTGACAGTCAAGAAGCCGACGGGTGTCTCCGACGAGATGGCCGACAAGTTGGCCGGCAAGTTCACCGAGGGCATCAGCGAGGGGTTCCTACAGGACGTCGCGATCTGGAAGAACAAGACCAAGATCGAGAATCCCCTCCTCTGCGAAGAAGACGGCCCCGTCTACCAGCTACGACGCTGGTACGAGCAGTTCTACGTGGACAAGGCAGACGTCACCGAGAAGATGACGCAGCGCTTCGAGTTCGAGGTGGACACCACCAAGGCAAACGAGGCCTGGCACGCCGAGGTCGAGGAAAACCTCGCACGCCAGAAGGCCGAGAAGGAAGCTGCAGCAGAAGCGGCAAAGAAAGAAGCAGAGGTCTAATCGTGAGCGCCTCGATCGGAACCGACGCACGGTGGGCTCGTTGGGCCAAGGCACCGGACTTTGCCGGGCAGACGGAACGACTCGAGGCGATCGCTGCCCAGACGATCGAGGACAAGCACGAATACCTCGACTCGGGTCTGCAGGAAGTCGACTGCAAGGCATGCGGTGCCTGCGTACTTGTTCGCAAGAACACGTACAAGCACACCAGTGTTCAGTGGACTTCCGACCCGGCGCTGCGTTGTCACACCTTCAAAGAGGCCATTGCTTCCGGGCAGTCGACGGCATTGAAGGACGGTTGCCCGAAACTGCACGACAGCATCGCCGACGCAGTAAGGGACGGCACCATCACGGTGCGTGATCCCGAGGTCAGCTGACCTGATTGTGTAGAACGAGGGCCGACCCACCACGGGTCGGCCCTCGTTTTACTTTCCAGCGACTGCGCGTCCGTCAGGCAGGCGGTCGCACCTTTCGTGCGGCCACCGCGTAGACGTCGCTCGACGTGGTGAGAGAGTTCTTTCCGCTGGCCGCCGGCACTCCCCCGCGTAGATTCACCGCCCAGTTGAGCGCACCGAGCGGTCCACATCCGCTGGCTCCCGGCGCCGCAAACACAGCATCCGAATGTGGGACTGCCGGGAACACTGCACCGGGGAACTCACCGATAGGTTCCGACGGAGGGTTTCCGGTTGTGGTCAGGTGAAGGTTGATCGGATTCGAAACCGAACCGATGTAGCAATCGTCACCGAGCAACGGATTAGACAGTTTCAATCGAACAGGCATGGTGAGTTCCTGCTCGAGAACCTTCAGATCCGGGACTCCCACCGATTCCACCGTCGCGCTGATCTGAGTCAGTCCCAGCGGAGTATCGATCCCGAGAGCACCTCCGGGTACCGAAATTGGATTGGAATAGACCCCGTTGGACCCGTCCTGCTTGGCGACGAACGTCTCGATGAAACTGTTGTCCGGCTGGGTCGCGTATTTCACGCCGCCCGCAACCTTGAGACTTCCGTCCGGGATCGGCACCGAAAGCGCGCCCAATTTCATGGTCCCTCCGCGAACTACGACGCTGGCGCACGTCGTCACCTCGAGATCCTCGATCGGGCACGTGCCCCAACCGTCGAAGGTCAACGGATCAACCTCTGCCGCACCGGAGGAACCGAGCGATCCGCTGCCGGAAGACCCTGACGATGATTCGTCGGCGATTGCCACACCTGCACCGGCCATGACAAATGTTGCAACTAGCGCAACTGTCGACATCACTCGAGACTTATTGCGACTCTTCATCTTCGAAACCCTCCACCGTTGACGGAATCTGACGAGAGCCGCCCACGGGCTGCACCTCGACGCACGTCCGGCACGCTACCGAGAAGCGGGACTTGGATTCACACATATCGGCGAAACTTCCCACCAAAGAACTACGGCGATCAGTCTCGATCGAACTTCCGTCCTAGCTCGGAAACCGTATCGATCCTGTCGGCTCAGTTCGGTTCGACTGTGCCCGAACCGATGACCTGATCGAGGAACGGCCCGAACATCTCCCCCAGGTTCTCGGCGATCTGATCTGGAGTACCGAAGGACAACGTCACGTGACTGATCGCCAGACGCACTATCGTGCTGCCGAACATCTCGGCATGGATGCGGTCGACGTTCGCCCAACTGGTCATGAAGATCTCGGCCAACCTCGCGCTCGCATGTTCGAGCAGCGGAGTCCCGTCGGTGGTGACCAGGCTCAGCAGGTCATGTTGCGGACGAGGACCGACAATACTGACCACCATCGGATCCCGGGCACCGGCGTCGAAGAAGGCACGGAAGGCCGCCGAGACCGCACCCCGGGGGTCCGAATGGTGCAGCGCTACTTCGCGTTCCACCTCTTCGAGGAACTCGTCGACGAAACGGATGAGGTATCCGGACGCCAATCCTTGGCGAGACGTGAACTCCTTGTACAACGTCTGCCGGCTCATACCCGCAGCTTCCGCGATATGCGCCATCGTGATGTCGCTCCACGATTTCTCGGTCAAGAGTTCGCGTGTGGCGTCGAGCGCTGACGCACGGAGAAGTTGACGAGCTGCCTCGTGGTACGGGACACGGGCACGAGCGGTGGACATATCGGGAAGATTTCCATCGCCCGTGCTCGGTGTCAAAACGGTGGACACGCAAGCCACAGAAGTCACGAGCCCACTCAACGCACAGGTGCGGGGAGAAGGCCCGCTGCAAGTTCGGTCAGATCACTGTTCGAATCGGCGAGTACGTCGACACTGAAGTCCGCGGAGCGTTCAATCAGGGTTCGAACGGCGCGAATGTCCTTCGGCCGCCCCACGCTCACAGCACCGACGATACCTCCGTCGCGCATGCAGATCGCAGTGAAGTCGTAGGAGTTCACGTCTCCTCGCACAATCACGGTGTCGTCCGCGCCTGGCCAACCTGCTACCTGAATGTTTCGGCCGAATTGGTTCGACCAACTCCATGGGACAGATTCGAAGGGTTCTTCCTTCCCGACGATGGTCTTGGCAACTGCGACGGCGTGGTCCTGCGCGGTGTTCCAGTGCTCACCGCGGTGCATGCCGCCGAGGAAACCGTTGGGCACGTTGGCCACATCGCCGATCGCGTACACATCAATGACGGAGGTCCGGAGGTATCGGTCGACCGAAATCCCGTTGTCCACCGCAATACCCGCAGCAGCAGCCACATCGGTATCGGGCAAGGATCCGATTGCGACGACGGCCAAGTCCGCAGTCCACTCACGCCCGTCACGCGCACGTGCGGTGACACCGTCGACACCTGTCGTCAGCGTCTCGAGGTCGACCCCCGTCTGCAAGGCGACGCCGGCCAAGTTGTGCAGCGCGGCGATCTTCTCCGCTATCGACGGTGGAAGCAGCCTGGACAGGGGCAGCGGTTGCGCTTCGAGAACCTGCACACTGCAACCCAAGTCACGTGCCGTTGATGCCACCTCCGATCCGATCAAGCCACCGCCGACCACCAGTAGCGAGGATCCTTCGATCAGCTGGGATTGCAAGCGTCGCATGTCTGCGATATCCCGAAGATAGTGAACGCGCTCGGAGTCTTCAGCGGCCAATCGTCGGGACCGTCCACCCGTGGCAAGAATCAGAACGTCGTAGGCGACGCTGTCCCCGTCGGCTGAAAGTACTGTGCGGGCATCTGTGTCGATCGCGGTAACAGTCGCGCCGATCCGAAGGTCGATACCCTGTTCGGCCCAGAACGTCGACGGCCGCAACCGAACCCGATCGATCGACGCTTTCCCGGACAGTAGTTCCTTCGACAGCGCCGGACGTCGGTACGGCTCCTCCGGTTCGCTGCCGATCAGAATGATGCTGCCGCCGAACCCTTCCTTGCGCAGGGCCTGCGCCGCACCGGAACCGGCGATGCCCGTGCCCACGATCACGACGGTGCGTGTGTCGGGCTCGCTGACCGCTGTCATCAGCGGTCCACCTCCACCATTTCGAAATCGACTTTGGCAGCACCACAATCAGGGCAGGACCAGTCTTCGGGAATCTCGTCCCAGCGAGTACCCGGCTCGATACCGTCATCGGGCCAGCCGATCGCTTCGTCGTATTCGAACCCGCACTGGAGGCAGCGGAACAATTTGTATGTAGTGGCAGTCTCGGACATCGGTTTTCCCTTCGCCGGTGGGTATTTCGATCAGGATTGTGTGACGAGAGTGAAGTCGATCTTCTCGCGGACGCCGCAGTCGGGACAACACCAATCGTCCGGGATACTCGACCACGGCGTGCCAGGCGGAAAGCCCTCTCGCGCAGCGCCTGTCGATTCGGTGTACGTGTAGTCGCAGATCGGGCAGATATAGGCGTTCATGCATTCACCCCGTAGGCCGCGAGGATCTTGGCGCGCTTCTTCGGCGCGATGTTGACCTGAGTGATGTCACCTCGGTAGTGCTCGAGAACGCGGTGGTCCATCACCTTGCGCCACAGGGGCGGGACTGTTGCGAGCATGATCATGCTGGCGTAGCCGCTCGGGAGCTGAGGGGCCTCTTCCATACTGCGAAGCGCCTGGTAGCGACGTGTCGGATTCGCATGATGATCGCTGTGTCGCTGCAGGTGATAGAGAAAGACGTTGGTGCAGATGCGATCACTGTTCCAGCTGTGTGCCGGCGTGCATCGCTCGTACCGTCCGCTTGCGGTTTTCTGACGCAGGAGTCCGTAGTGCTCGAGGTAGTTGATCGCTTCGAGTAACGAGAACCCGATGAAGGCCTGGATCACGAGGTACGGCGCAATGCCGATCCCGAATACTGCAAGCGCGACACCGAACAGGACTACAGACATGAGCCAGGCATTGAGCACGTCGTTCTTGATGCTCCAGTGTGTGGTGCCCAAACGCTCGAAGCGGGTCTTCTCGAGATGCCAGGCCGACTTCAATCCCCCACCGACGCTGCGCGGCCAGAATCCGTAGAGGGTCTCACCGAAGCGCGAGGTCGCCGGATCTTCCGGAGTCGAGACCCGCACATGGTGGCCACGGTTATGTTCGAGGTAAAAGTGGCCGTAAGCACTTTGCGCGAGAACGATTTTGGACAACCAGCGCTCGACGCTCTCCTTCTTGTGCCCGAGTTCATGGGCGGTGTTGATGCCGATTCCGGCCGTCACACCGATCGTCACTGCGAGTCCGATATTGGAGAGAACGCTCAAATCCCAACGCGCCCAGATGTAGCAGGACAGGAAGAAGGCCGTGTACTGCAGCGGTAGATAGGCGTAGGTGCACCACCGGTAGAAGCGGTCGTTCTCGAGTTCGTCGATCACCTCGTCGGGCGGATTCTTCCCGTCCTCACCCGCCAGAATGTCGATGACAGGAATGAGGGCAAAAGCAATCAGTGGGCCGGTCCACCAGAAGACATTCCATCCGGTGGCGGTAACAAGCCCCACGGCGATGAAAGTTGCCGATGACGGAATCAGCGCCAACAGCCATAAGTAGCGTTTCCGGTCTCTCCAAGTTGCGAGCCGACCATCTGGCTCCGTGTACACCAACGCCGCCATCGAATTCTCCAGTTCTCGTTCGGATCAGTGAGTGCGTCCTGCGCGGCAACCCGCGACACGAACAACATCTATGTATAGAGAGTGGACAAATTATGGTGTTTTGTCAACGAATTTCAAGGTAAAACTTTTACAAATATGCCGATTTGTACATCAAGCAGGTGTGGAAGCAGATCAGAATTCGAGGAACCGAGGGCGCAAAAGTGCACCGAAAGGCGCCCGCGCCTCACGCGAAACGTACGACGCTTCGCCGTGCCGGGAATACAGGCGATCGGCTTCGTACCGCGGAAACACGTGGACGTGGTGGTGCCAGACGTCCTGGTTGCCCGCCGGTTCGTTGTGCTGCCTGGTCGAGACACCGTCACAGCCGTATTCTTCACGAATTGCAACAGCCACAGCCTGAACCAGGTCGAACACCGAGTGCCCGACGCTCGTGGGCAAAGTGTAGAGATTCTCGAAGTGTTCGATCGGTGACACAAGTACGTGGCCAGGGTTGCCCGGCCACCACTTCGGGGAAATCCGAGCAATTACGTTGTCGGTTCGGGCGACGAGGTCGGTCGACGCGTTGTGCTCGTCGAACTCGCCGAGCGCGTAGCGACAGAACGGGCAGCGGTACCCCGGCGGCTCATGATGCAACTCGTCTGCCCTCACCTCGCGATCTTCCCACGATCCCAACGTCTTCGATCCATGCAGAAAACCCCCCAGATCTCCGATTTGGGTCAATTTCCCCAAAACAAAAGTTCGCTTACCCATACTGAAATGACCGACTGTCCCCGACGTGAGTGGGTCCTCATGGATACCGACGTATTGGTAGCGGGCGCCGGCCCGATCGGTTTGACCACCGCGATCGAGCTGCGCAGACGCGGCATCTCCTGTCGAATAGTCGACCCCCTCGACGAACCGCGGCAATACGCGAAAGCCGTCGGGATTCAGCCACGCACTCTCGAACTTTTCGAGAACATGGGGGTGCTCCGCCATGCACTCGACGCCTCGACACTGATGCGCGGTCAGATCATGTACACGAACGGCGTCGAGGTCGCCCGCGTCGACCTCACCCTCCCCGAGGACGTTCCTTACTGGTTCCTCTGCCTCCCCCAGTACTCGACGGAGCGCATCCTCACCGAGCGACTCGCCGAGCTGGGGACAACCGTCGAACGCGGAGTCGGTCTCACCGCATTCGAACAATCCGACGGCGCCGTCACCTGCACACTCAGCGACGGCAGCACCGTGAATGTCCAGTATCTGGTGGGTTCCGACGGCGCTCACAGCGTGGTCCGTAAAGGGCTTGGCCTGAGCTTCGAGGGCGGCGCGTTTGCGGAAAGCTACATGCTCGGTGACGTCGAAGTCGACTGGTCGATCCCCAGCGGCTACTCCGTCCGCGCCAACCACACCACCGACGACGGAACCACCGACGACCTACTCGTCTGCATCCCACTTCCCGGACACAAGCGGTACCGCATGTCGATGCTCGTTCCGGACGATTTGATGCCGGACGAATCGTCGAACAAAGCCGCTGTACAACACGGTTTTTCAACCGGCAAGACACCTGAACTCCATCACATTCAGGCCGTGCTCGACAGACTGTCCCCAGAACCGACGACCGCCTCGATGCTGCGATGGTCCTCGGTCTTCCGCATCAGCCACCGCATCGTCGACGCTTACAGCCGCGGACGGGTTCTTGTCGCCGGCGACGCCGCGCACATCCATCCCCCGACTGGAGCGCAGGGCATGAACACCGGCATCCAGGACGCCCACAACCTCGCATGGAAGGTAGCGCTCGCCGTCAAAGGCGTTGCAACAGCAGATCTTCTCGAGACCTACGACGCCGAAAGACGGCCGGTCGGTGAAGAAGTCGTCGGGATGACCGTCCGAAATGCTCGAGAAGGAATCGGTTCGGGAGAGTCCTCCATCGACACGGCAATGCGGCGCCAGGCTCAATTGTTGATCGACTACTCGGAGAGTCCGCTGAACACCGGGCGTGATTCTTCGAGTCCACACGTTCAACCGGGCGAGCGTGCACCCGATGCCCGCGGAATGCGCCGAGACGGTGTGCAGTATCCAATTCGGTTGTTCGACTTGCTGTCCGGAGTCGACCACACGTTACTGCTGACTTCGGACGGATCCGCAGAGAGCACCAACAGCCTCGAGAAGGTCGCCGACGCCGCCATTCGATCAGCGCACGGCATGTTGGACGTCTACGCGATAGTGCCACCGGGAACCGTGACCGTCGATTCGCTGGTGCCGATCGTCGAGGACAGCGACTCGCAGCTGTGCGCTGCATACGGGGTCGAAGGCACGGCGGCGCTGGTGATCCGTCCCGACGGCTACCTCGGATTCCGCGGTCACCCGGAGAACGTTTCCGACTACTTCGCGAAAGTGTTTGCCGTCAATCAGGAATGAGCGAAGCGAACATCAACCGGATCTCGGGTGAGAGCTTCATCAACTCGACATAGCCACCCAGCGGCCCGGCGTCGAGGTAGGAGAACTCCATGCCGGCGCCCTCTACCCGACCCTGTTGCACCACCGGCATTTCGCGACGCTCGGCCTCGAGCAACGTCGCCTCGTAATCGTCTGGAACCCAGGCCAGGTGATGAACTCCGACGCCGTGGGCCTCCAGGAATTCCGTGTAGAGGTTGCGTCCGGACACGGGTTGAATCAGCTCGAGCTGTTGGCCGCCGGCATATCCGATCGACACGTGGACAACGTAGTCGGCAGGCTCACCTCGATACGTTGTGGTCTCGGGGCCAAAGACGATGTCTGGCATACGCAGCCACCGCTCCACTCCCCACTGCCGAGTGAACTCCTGTTCGGCAGCCTCGATGTCCTCGACCACCCAGCAGATCTGGAAGATCGGTCCCGAAACCAACGGGTTCATGCCATTTTTCCGTTGTCGACCGAGTAGACGGCCCCGTGTATCGCCGAGGCGTCGTCGGAGGCCACGAAAGCCACCATCTTCGCAACGTCCTCGGCTTCCATCAAGCCACGCGGCGACGCAACCTTCATGACGAGATCGAAGTCGACTCCGTCGGGGAAGGTGAATCCGGTGACTTGAGGAGTCATCATGCCGCCGGGGCAGATTGCGTTGACACGCAGAGACTTTCCGGTGAACTCCATCGCCATCGCTCGGGTCAGTCCGATGAGTCCGTGCTTGGCAGCGCAGTATCCAGCCGAGTACGCCTGCCCTTCCAGCCCCGCGATCGAGGAGACGTTGACGATGTTGCCGCCCCGTTCCAGCAAGTGCGGCAGTGCTGCGCGGGAAAGGAAGAACGGTCCGTTCAGATTGACCGCAAGGTCATGTGCCCATTCGGAATCCGCAATATCCGCCGTATGACGAAGCGAGTGCGATCCCGCCACGTTGACGAGGATGTCGATACCACCGAGCGCGTCGACACACGCTTGCACGGCCACATCACACTGAGCAGAATCCGAGACGTCCGTCGCCGCGTAACGACGCTCACCGTCCGTGCCGACCACCTCGACCATCGACTGCCGCAGCTTTTCCTTGTCACGGGCGATACCGAAAACCTGTGCGCCCCTGCGGTGGAGGAGCTCGGTGACGGCGCGCCCTAACCCTGAGGACGCGCCGGTCACCAAGGCCACTTTTCCGGCCAGTACGTCTGCCATGGCCTAGGAAGCCGCTGCTTCGCGCTGGAGTTCCAGCGCGATGTCGATCAACTGATCTTCCTGGCCGCCGACCAACTTGCGCTTGCCTGCGCGCACCAACAGTTCCGCGGACGACACTCCGTACCGCTCGGCCTGACGCTCGGCATGCTTGAGGAAGCTCGAGTACACGCCGGCGTAGCCCATCATCAGTGCTTGACGATCGAGCAGGCATTCCTGCGGCATTGCCGGGCGCACAACATCTTCGGCTGCATCGGCGATGGCGAAGAAGTCGATACCGGTCTTGACGCCGATCTTGTCGCAAACACCGACGAAGGCCTCGACCGGGGCGTTGCCGGCGCCGGCACCGAACCGACGGGTACTACCGTCGATCTGCTTGGCTCCCGCACGAACTGCCGCAATGGAATTGGCGACGCCCAGGCCCAGGTTCTCGTGGCCGTGGAAGCCGACCTGAGCGTCGTTGCCGAGTTCCTGAACCAGTGCCTCGACGCGATCGGATACCTGCTCGAGTACCAGCGCGCCGGCCGAGTCGACCACGTACACACACTGGCAACCCGCGTCGGCCATGATGCGAGCCTGCTTGGCCAGCTTCTCCGGCGGAATCGAGTGAGCCATCATGAGGAATCCGACTGTTTCGAGTCCACGCTCACGCGCGAGGCCGAAGTGTTGGATGGATACGTCTGCCTCGGTGCAGTGAGTTGCAATGCGGCAGATGGACGCACCGTTGTCCTGTGCGATGACGATGTCGTCCTTGATGCCCAACCCGGGCAGCATCAGGAAGGCGATCTTCGCGTTGGTCGCCGTCTCGACTGCAGCTTTGATCAGTTCCTGCTCGGGAGTCTTCGAGAAGCCATAGTTGAAGGAGGACCCGCCGAGGCCGTCGCCGTGAGTGACCTCGATGACCGGCACTCCGGCTCCGTCGAGCGCACCGACGATGGCCCGTACTTCTTCGACGGTGAACTGATGACGCTTGTGGTGGGAGCCGTCGCGCAGCGATGTGTCGGTGACGCGGATGTCCCAGCTCGAATCGAAATGAATCATGTCGCTCATGCCTTCACACTCAGAAGCTTCTGGGCGATTTCCTCGCCCACCTTGGTGGCTGCTGCCGTCATGATGTCGAGGTTGCCCGCGTACGGCGGCAGGAAATCGCCTGCACCTTCGACCTCGACGAACGTGGTGACCGTTGCATAGCCACCGGAAACGACGCTCGGTTTGTCGAACTGCGGTTCGTTGAGCAACCGGTAGCCGGGCACGTACTGCTGGATGTCCTTGACGACACGGTGAATGGAGTCGGTGATCGCGGCCTGATCGGCGTCTTCGGGGATAGCGCAGAAGATGGTGTCGCGCATGATCATCGGCGGGTCCGCGGGGTTGAGGATGATGATCGCCTTGCCGCGCTGTGCGCCGCCGATGGTCTCGATACCGCGGCTGGTGGTCTTGGTGAACTCGTCGATGTTCGCGCGAGTTCCCGGGCCGGCGGACAACGATGCAACGGAGGCGACGATCTCGGCGTACGCCACATCGACGACTCGCGATACCGCGTAGACGATCGGAATGGTTGCCTGCCCACCGCAGGTGATCATGTTGACGTTGGGTGCGTCCAGGTGCTCACGCAGGTTCGCGGGCGGAACCACAGCCGGGCCGACCGCGGCCGGAGTCAGGTCGATGGCACGGATACCGGCGGCCTCGTAGCGTGGTGCTGCCTCGCGGTGCACGTATGCCGACGTCGCCTCGAAGACCAGGTCCGGTTTCTCCGCCTGGTTCAGCAACCAGTCGACACCCTCGGCGGAGGTCTCGAGTCCCATCTTGCGGGCGCGCGCCAATCCTTCACTCTCGGGATCGATTCCGATCATCCATCGCGGTTCGAGCCACTCGGAACGCTGCAGTTTGTACAACAGATCGGTACTGATGTTTCCCGATCCGACGATCGCCACACTTGCCTTGGTCATGACTACTCCTACGTGAACTGAAGAGAGACGGAACCGAGGCCGCTGAACTCGGCTCGGAAGTTGTCGCCTGGATGAGCGTCGATCGCTCGCGTGCACGAACCCGGCAGAACGATGTCGCCGGCCTTGAGCCGAACTCCGAACGTGTCGACCTTCTGCGCCAACCATGCGACAGCGGTGACCGGGTTCCCGAGAACCGCATCGCTGCGCCCCTCCGCAATCCGCTCGCCGTTGCAGGTCAGAACCGCATCGATCGCCTTGATGTCGATGTCCGACGGGCGAACTCGTTCCTTGCCGAGAATGAACCCGGCGGATGAGGCGTTGTCCGCGATGGTGTCCGAGAGGCCGATCTTCCAGTCCTTGATCCGGCTGTCGATCAACTCGATGGACGGCGCATAGGCGACAGTGGCGTCGATGACGTCTTGTTCGGTGCACCCGGCGCCCGGCAGATCTGCTCCCAGAATGAAGGCGACCTCCACCTCGACGCGTGGGAAGCAGAAGCGCGACGTGTCGACCGGACGGTCCTCGAACTCTTCCATCTCGGCGAGCAGGTGACCGTAATCTGGCTCGTCGACGCCCATCATCTGCTGCATCGCCAGTGACGAGAGCCCGACCTTGTGCCCGACCACCTTTGCGCCACCGGCAACACGACGCCTGATGTTGATGAGCTGGATCTCGTAGGCGTCGACGACGTCGATGTCCGGATACGTGGCGATCAGCGGGCTGATCGGAGCGCGATCCCGTTCCGCCGAATCAAGATGGTCGGCAAGTTCGCCGCGGATCTGCGTCGAGAGCATCGTTCAGGCCTTTCCGACTGTGGAGAATGCGGCTGCATGCTGACCGGCTCGTCGTCCGGAGAACACGCAGTCGGCGAGCGACAAGCCGCTCACATACGAGTTGGAACAGATACCGACGGCGGTACGGCCGGCGGCATACAGGCCAGGGATACCCTCCCCGGCCTCGTTTTTCACCATGCCGGACGATTCGTCGACCACCAATCCACCGAGCGTGAGCATCGGGCACGGATTCATCATGTTGGGCTTGATCGAGACGTCGTACATCGTGAACGGCACAGACAGTATCGGCCTGACGAAGTCCGACGGTTTGCCCATCGGATCAGGTTGTCCGGCAGCGGCAGCGGAGTTGTGCGCGTCGACGGTGGATTGAAGGCCGGCGACGTCTATACCCGCTTTACGGGCGACCTCGGCAATGGTGTTGCCACGCACTGCGGTACGCATCATGCCAGTGGTCTGTACCCGCTGGAACCACATCGACTGGTCACTGATCTGCGATTTCGCTTCGCGAACGAGTTCGGAATCTGCCAGCAGCCAACCGATTCCGTTGCTCTTCTCTGCCATCGCCTGACCGAGAGCGGCACCGTAACGTGACTCGTCGACGATTCGCGCACCGGACTCACCCACCAGGATGGAACCGAGAAAAGCACTCGGCGGGACGATGAATCGCCAGGCGGAAACATTGCCGAGCTTGTCGGTGGCTCCCCCGGCTTCGATACCGAGGTTGATGCCTTTGCCGTCGTCCCCGGAGGTGCCGAGCGGGATACCGCCCTTGTAGGCGGGGGCATGGGTGCGCATCATCTCGCGATTGGACACGAAGCCGCCGGCGCTGAGGATCACGCCGCCGCGTGCCTGGATGCGAATCCGCTTGGCGTGCTTCTTCTCGATCTTCGCGATGAGTGCGTCGAGAATCGTGCGCAACTGCGGCGCGTAGACGCCGGGCTTGGAGGACAGGGACCCGAGCGTCGCGTGACGGCGACGAACTCCGGCAGGTGCGTCACGAAGCGTCAGTACTTCGACGCCGATCACCCGGCCGTCCTCGATGATCAGCCGGTCCGCTCTCGTCTGGCCGAGCAACTGGACGCCCTTGGCCTCCGCGGACTTCGCGAGCGGGCCGTAGAGCATCTTTCCCGACGTGCCACGCCCCTTGGCGCGATGGCCGCGAGGAGCAGGTTTTGCGATGTCACGGAACCCGCCGGCAGATTCGCTGCCCGAGAAGTAGAGGTAGTGCTTGTTGCTCGGGTACGACGTCTTGTACGGACAGAGTGAGGCTTCGAACGGCACGCCGTGACTGCGCAGCCAGTCGATCGACGCCGGGCTCTCGTCGACGAACCGGCGCAGAGTCTGCGGCGTCACCGCGTCACCGACCTCGCGGTTCAGGTAGGCGAGCATGGCTTCGGGACTGTCATCGACACCGGCTTCCTTTTGAATCACGGTGCCGCCGCCGGCGTAGTAGATTCCTCCGGAAATCGTGCTGGCCCCACCGCCGAGCGCTCGGTCGATCGCCAAAACCGACGAACCGGCCGCTACCGCTTCGAGCGCCGCGCTGGCGCCCGCCACACCGAACCCGACCACAAGGACGTCAACCGAAGTATCCCAGGTCACACCGCACCATCCTCAATCTCACTGCAACGTGTTTCGTTATCAATGACAACGTCCGGAAATACTTCCTGGCAGAAAGCATGGACTGACACCCCCATCATTCTATAACGTGTTCTACATGAGCAAGCAGGAATACGACATCGTCGTCGTCGGCAGTGGTGCCGCAGGTATGACAGCGGCCTTGACCGCAGCCCACCAGGGCTTGAGTGTGGTCATCGTGGAGAAAGCCGCCCACTACGGCGGATCGACCGCCCGTTCCGGTGGTGGGGTCTGGATCCCCAACAACGAGGCACTTCAGGCGGACGGTGTCACCGATACCCCGGAGGCCGCACGTTCCTACCTGCACAGCATCATCGGCGACGTCGTCGCTCCCGAACGCATCGACACCTATCTCGAGCGCGGTCCCGAGATGCTCTCGTTCGTGTTGAAGAACAGCCCTCTCGAACTGCAGTGGGTGCCCGGCTACTCCGACTACTACCCGGAAGCTCCCGGCGGACGCCTCGGTGGCCGCAGTGTCGAGCCCACCCCGTTCGACGGCAACAAGTTGGGCGCCGACCGCAAGAACCTCGAGCCCGACTACGTCAAGGCCCCCAAGAACTTCGTCATCACCCAGGCCGACTACAAGTGGCTCAACCTGCTGATGCGCAATCCTCGCGGACCCCTGCGCGCCATGAAGGTCGGCATGCGATTCCTCGCAGCCAAGGCCACAAAGAAGGATCTGCTGGTTCGCGGCCAGGCACTGGTCGCCGGTATTCGACTCGGACTTCAGTCCGCCGGAGTACCCATCCTGCTGAACACCCCGCTGACCTCCCTGTACACCGAAGACGGCGCAGTTCGCGGCGTCAACGTCCTAATCGACGGCGAGGAGCAGGTCATCCGCGCTCGCCACGGAGTTGTGTTGGGATCCGGCGGATTCGAGCACAACAAGGAAATGCGTGAGAAGTACCAGCGCGCACCCATCGGCACCGAATGGACCGTCGGCGCGAAGGCAAACACCGGCGACGGCATCCGCGCAGGCCAAGAAGTCGGCGCTGCAGTCGATTTCATGGACGACGCCTGGTGGGGCCCGTCCATTCCGCTGACCGGCGGACCGTGGTTCGCTCTCTCCGAGCGCACCCTCCCGGGCTGCATGATGGTCAACATGTCGGGCAAGCGCTTCGGCAACGAGGCGGCTCCGTACGTCGAGGCAACCCATGCGATGTACGGCGGTGAGTACGGTCAGGGCGAAGGCGCCGGCGAGAACATCCCGACGTGGATGATTCTCGATCAGCGCTACCGCAACCGCTACACGTTTGCCGGTATCACTCCCCGCTCCCCCTTCCCCGGCCGCTGGCTCAAGGCCGGCATCGTGGTCAAGGCGGGAACCATCGCCGAATTGGCCGAGAAGACAGGGCTTCCCGTCGCATCGCTGACCGAAACCGTCGACCGGTTCAACGGCTTCGCACGCAACGGCAAGGACGAGGACTTCGGACGCGGTGACAGTGGTTACGACGCGTACTACGGCGATCCCCGACTGAAGAACCCCAGCCTCGCCGAAATCAGCAAGGCTCCGTTCTACGCCATCAAGATGGTTCCGGGTGACCTCGGCACCAAGGGTGGTATCTGCACCGACGTCAACGGTCGAGCACTACGCGAAGACGGAAGCGTCATCGACGGTCTCTACGCCGCTGGCAACGCGAGCGCTCCGGTCATGGGCCACACCTACGCCGGACCAGGCGCGACCATCGGTCCCGCAATGACTTTCGGTTACCTGGCAGTACTCGACATCGTCGAGCGTGCGAAGAAGGCTGAGAGCACCGAGGCACCGGCAGCTGAAAAGACGGCGGTCGACCATGCCAATTGATCCGAAGATCGCACTCGGCGCCGAGCTTGCGCCACAAGAGTTCTCATGGACACCGTCGGACGTGCAGCACTACCACCTGGCACTAGGGGCAGGTGCTCGGCCGCTCGATTCGAACGAGCTTCGATACCTCGACGACGAAAAGCCTCAGGTACTACCCACCTTTGCCACCGTCGCCGCCAACTTCCACGCCACCGAAGCGCCGAAGCTCTCGTTCCCCGGCGTCGAAATCGATCTGGCGAAGGTAGTCCACGGGAGCCAGGAAGTCACTGTCCATCAGCCGATCCCGGCAAGTGGAAGTGGCCGCACCACAACTCGAATCGCCGAGGTCTGGGACAAGGGCAAGGCCGCGGTGATCGTGCAGGAATCCGTCACGGTCGACGCCGAGGGCAACCCGCTGTGGACAGCTCGCTCGTCCATTTTCGCCCGCGGCGAGGGTGGTTTCGGGGGTGAACGTGGTCCGTCGGAGTCGATTACGCTTCCGGATCGCGAAGCAGATGAGACAGTGGTGACGCCTGTGCTTCCACAGCAGGCTTTGCTGTACCGGATGTGTGGTGATCGGAATCCGTTGCACTCGGATCCGCAATTCGCCTCCGCGGCAGGCTTTCCAGCGCCTATCCTGCATGGACTGTGTACTTACGGAATGGTCTGCAAGACCGCAGTGGATACCATGCTCGACGGCGACAGCAGTCGGGTAGCCGGATTTCGGGCCCGCTTTGCCGGGGTCATATTTCCCGGCGAGAACTTGAGTATCCAGATCTGGAAAGACAATGGGCGACTCCTGATCTCAGCTTCCGTACTGGAGCGCGAAGCTCCTGCCCTGGCTGACGTAGTTCTCACTCTTGTCTGATACCCACCTGTCTGATACCCACCTGTTAGAACTCACCGTAGTTCTCGAACCCGATGGAGTAGCCCGAAGATGACGGCACAAGACGAAAAGTTCCGACTGTCCCGACGAGGTTTCATGGCCGCTGGAGCCGGCGCCGTGGCAGCGACCGCATTCGCCGGCTGGACGCCGGCCTACGCCGTCCCCGCCGGCTCCTCCGGCTCCGCGGGTGGTCCTGTCTCCACCCTCACACCGCCGCCTGCCTTCCCCGAAGGCATCGCGCTGTACCAGCAGGCATATCAGAACTGGTCCAAAGAGATCATGCTCGACGCGATCTGGACCTGTTCACCCAAGACGCCCGAAGACATAGTCCGCCTCGCTAACTGGGGCCATGCCAACGGCTACACCATTCGTCCCCGCGGTGCCATGCACGGCTGGACGCCGCTGACCATCGTCAACGGTGCGCCGGTCGACAAGGTCATCCTCGCCGACACCACGGTCCACCTCACCGGCGTCTCCGTCAACGCCGGTGGCAGCCCGGCCACCGTCACCGCAGGACCCGGCGCGACCCTCGACGCCATCACCACCGCACTGCAGGCACAGGGCCTCGGGTTCGCGAACCTGCCGGCGCCCGGTGTGTTGACCATCGCCGGCTGCCTCGCCGTCGACGCTCACGGTGCAGCGCTCCCCGCCGAAGGCGAAGCACACGTTCCCGGACAGACTTTCGGCTCACTCTCCAACCTCGTCACCTCCCTGACCGCAGTGGTCTGGAACGGCAGCGAGTACGCGCTCGAGACGTACGCGCGTAGCGATGCAGCGATCAAGCCGCTGCTGACTCACCTCGGACGCACCTTCCTCACCTCCGTCACCTTGCAGGCCGCCCCCAACTACCGCATGCGCTGCGTCAGCCACACCGACATCGGTTGGCAGGAACTCTTCGGTGCCCGCGGAGCGTCCGGACGCACCTTCGAGAAGTTCGTCCGCGAAAACGGTCGCGCAGAAGCAATCTGGTACCCCTTCACCGAACGCCCGTGGATGAAGGTGTGGTCACTTGCCCCCACCAAGCCGCCGTTCTCGCGTGAGGTGACCGGGCCCTACAACTACATCTTCTCCGACAACCTCCCGGAGCCGGTCACCGACATGATCGGGCAGATCAACGCCGGAAACCCGGGCATCGCACCGGCATTCGGGCAGATCATGTACGCCACCACCGTTGCCGGACTCGCCGCTACCTTCTCCAACGACCTGTGGGGATGGTCCAAGGACGTCCAGTTCTACATCCGGGCCACCACCCTGCGCCTGACCGAGGGCGGCGGAGCCGTCATCACCTCCCGCGCCAACATCGGCCAGGTCATCCACGACTTCACCCAGTGGTTCAACGGTCGCATGGAGTACTACCGCTCTATCGGACAGTTCCCCCTCAACGGCCCCGTCGAAATCCGTTGCTGCGGCCTCGATCAACCCTCGGACGTCGAGGTCGACTCGGCAGGCGCCCCCACCATCTCGGCCATGCGCCCGCGCCCCGACCATCCGGAATGGGACACCGCCATCTGGCTCAACGTCCTCGGCGTCCCCGGAACCCCCGGCATGTTCGCGTTCTACCGCGAAATGGAACAGTGGATGCGTAATCACTACAACAACAACGACGCCACCTTCCGCCCCGAGTGGTCCAAAGGCTGGGCGTTCGGCCCCGACAAGCCGTACACCGACGCCCCGATCATCACCCAGGGCCTCCCCCAGACCTACCGCGACGGCGTCCCATCGAGCGACAACTGGGACACCGCCAACGCCGCATACAACGCGTTGGATCCGCACAAGGTCTTCAGCAACACCTTCCTGGACCAGTTGCTGCCCTGAGGTCCAAGCACCAGGCACGCACTCTGCCAACTCGACGGTCGTCGCCACTCCCCTACTTTCGGGAGTGCGGCGGCCGTCGTGCGTTGCAGTGAGCGGGATGAAGGAGTCCCCCCGCATCCCGACCAGGTAACTGACTCAATCGCGATCAGGATGGATCGCCTCGTGCATACTTTCCACGGCCCTGGCATGAGTTGAGAGCTCGGACCGAGCCGACCGAATCGTGGCGCTGTCGCTGCGTGCCCCCGGCTCGGACGACGACGAGCCCTCTCCGGGGTTCGACGCGCCACCAGCGGGATGCTCGGAGGAGCCGGTGCGCTCTTCCCTCTCCGCGCGGGCGCGCAACAACGACTCGGACTTCGGGGTATTTCGCATCGGAGCATTGTCCCAGATTCATCTCCCATGACTCACATGGAGCGCTCTCACCCCCGGTGACCAGGCCGTTCCTGAACATCGATACCTAGAAACTTCGCGACAAAATATCTACAGCGGTCAGGGTAGACATTCTCACGAGGGTGTTGTATCTTTTTTCTCGTAGCAAGGAACGAGTCAAGAGATGCGGGAGAGATGAACTACCCGCAAGCAGTACCGCAGGGCAGGGACGTGCCGGGGCCGAATTCGTGTGTGAGTGTGTAGTAGGACCCGGCACCCCCCTTCAAAGCGGCTACCGGACGTTTTGTGCGAGTCCGGAAGTTCGAAAGAATGCAGTTATGTAAGTAAGTTCAACCCCATCCGGCCCCCGGCGCACCTCGCGCCGGGGGCCCCGTCCGTTCAGCGAAAGAAGCGAGCCATTCCGGCAGATACACCACCGGGGGACCCCTCCGGCAGATTCGACGACGAGAACTATCCTGCGTACAGCATGGGACATGCGGCCGAGATCCTCGGTGTCAGGCAAGCTTTCCTTCGTAGCCTCGATGCCGCGAAACTGCTTACCCCACAACGCTCTGAGGGCGGACATCGCCGCTACTCCCGGTACCAGCTGCGCATCGCGGCCCGCGCGCACGAACTCGTAGCCAACGGCACGGCGCTCGACGCGGCTTGCCGCATCATCATCCTCGAAGACCAACTCACCGAGGCTCGTCGCATCAACGCCGAGCTCCAGCAAGCGCAGGACCGACGAGCGGAATCGGACGCAACGCCGGACTGAGGACTGACGTGATCAGGCACTGGGAGTAGCAGTCACCCCTAACCGTCAATCTGTTCCCTCCCCCTTCGAACTGCGCTAAATTCAGTCAATTGGGACATTGCTAGGCGTCGGTTGCTCGATTTCCACATCGAAGGGATCGCAGGCATGAATTCCTCCCACCACCGCACTCGGGTGCGGCTAGCTGCTCTGTCGATCGCCTTGACCCTTGCCATTGCAACCGCTGCGTGCAGTTCCGACGAGGACTCGGCAACAAACACGAGCAGCGCATCTCCCAGCACCGCGAGCAGTCAGGAATCCAACGAGATCGCGGACCTCGTCCGCCGTCAAGTGGCCGACTTGGGCCTCAGTGCCGCCGTGTTCGGAGTGTGGCGGGGCGACGACGAGATTGCTCTCGGTGCCGTCGGAGAGTCCCCTATCGGAGTTCCGGCGACAACCGACATGCAGTTGCGCGTCGGTCAGCCGATGGAACCGATGCTCTCGACAGTTCTGCTGCAACTCGACGAAGAGGGAACGCTTCCCCTCGATCAACCGATCGCGAAGTGGGAACCGAACTTTCCACGCGCAGAGACCATCACTCCACGAATGCTGGCCAACAGCACGTCGGGCATCTCCGACTACGTGACCGATCCACAGTTCCTCAAACTCTTCACGGACAACCCGATGAAAGGCTGGACTTCTCAGGAGATCCTGAATCTTGCCAACTCCCGCCCACCGCTGTTCGAACCCGGCACCGGTTGGGCGTACGCGCACAGCGACCTGACGCTGCTCGGCGACGTCATGGAGAAAGCGACTGGAAAACCGCTGGGCGACCTACTTCAGCAGCGCGTCTTCGATCCACTCGGGATGGATCACAGCAGCGTTGTGCTCACGTCGCAGATGGACGAGCCGATTTTGCACGGCTACACCAATGAACGCGGAGTATTCGAAGACTCCACTTTCTGGAATCCGACGGCTTTCCTGCACAGCGGAAACATGAACGCGCCTGTCGCCGACGTCGGAAAGTGGGTGCGCGCGCTCGGAACGGGAGAGTTGCTCTCCGACAAAGCTTTCGAGCAGCAGATGGCACCGACGACTGCGGGCTTGGGAAGTATGACGGCGGACAAGTTCTTTTCCTTCGGGACCGGGCACCTCGACGGTTGGCTTGTGATGAACCCGTCGTACGGCGGCTACAACGGGCTTGCGCTCTATTACCCCGACTCGAAGACGACGATCGTCGTCTACGCCACGCTCGGGCCGACAACCAACGCGGACCTCAACAACGCCGTGCCGATGGGCAAGGCGATCGGAACCCTCCTCGAACCGGATCACCCACCGCAGGTCCCGACGCCGTGACGCGCCACACACGCTGGTAGCAAACAGCGTCGGTCGGCAACTTCCTGTTTACGCACGGATTACCTCCAGGACTTATCGCCCCATCACCATTCTCTTCAGTACCGAACGAAACGCGTCGGACCGCGGGTTGTCTCGCCAGTGAACGAGAACGTAGATAGATGGGGACAGGCCCGATGAGGAAATACGCGATGTCAGTGGCATGCACGGTTGCAGTCACAGCGGGGGTGACTCTTGTGATGTCGGTGCCTGCCGGAGCGGACCCGAATGACAGTGGGTCGTGCCCTGCCGGTGCGGTATTCGCGGTCGGCGGAACGTGGGATCCGACGGGACAAACGACGCAACCCGTCACCGACCGCTACGTGGCCCAGGGTTACGCCTCCAAGCCGGTGACCTACCCCGCCAGCTTCTGGCCGCTCGGCGATCAGACGTACGACCAGAGCGTTGCCGCCGGCGCCCAGACGCTTCGCACTGAAGTCAACGCTTTCCACGCTCAGTGCCCGGGCAGCGAGATCGTCGTCACCGGATACTCACAGGGAGCGCGTATTGCCGGCGACGTTCTCGGTGACATCGCACGCGACGGATCCATTCCGCAGTCGCAAGTCGAAGGCGTCCTCTACGCCGACCCTCGCAACTCGGCCGGGGGCATCGAAACCGTAGTACCCAATGTCATTCCGGGAGCGACGATGTCCGGAGCACGCGGCGGATTCGGAGACATCGCAGTGCAGGAAGTCTGCATCGAGGGTGACGGCATCTGCAACATGCCCAAGCCGCGTGATGCGCCCGAGGTGTTCGTGGATTCGGTCTTCGGCTACTTCACGAAGCACAACACCTATACGCCGATGATGTCCGAGCCCGCTCCGCCTGCTCCCCCGGCACTGCCGCAGACGCCGTCGGTGCCACTGCAACCCGCCGACGTTGCCACTGCGATCGTGACGCGGGTCGTCGAGAACATCACTCCGTATCTGAGCGCTGCACTCGCGACCGTACTAACGAAGTAGCCGGACGGCTGGCTAGGGCACCATCGCTTCATCTCCACCACCTCCGCAGGAACCACCCGGCTGGAACGCCCTCTACACGCCGACGATGCAGACGTCGAGAAGTTGAGTGCATCCTGCCGCAGGTCGGGATGCACTACTCCGCGTTACGTCTATTGCTCTACAAAACTATTCAAGATCGTGACGCGCAGTCGCTCTCCACCGGCATGGCGCCGCAGGCGGCCGAAGTCGCATCAGTCCGCTTCCTGACGGCGAGTCGGCAGGTGGCGGAACGTCACGATCGGGAGGAGCGCCGCTAACCCGAGCACAGAGAGGCTCGCCCGCAGCGCAATCAGCCTGGATTCGACGTTGATCTCCACCGCCTGATCGAGTTGCGCCGAGGTCAGTTCCAGCCCAGTGAGACTGGCGCGGAGGTCATCGTTGGCGACGAAACTGACCGAACTGGCCGTTACCTCGATACTGCCGCTGGACAGTAGATCTGGGCTGTTCGTGATACGGACCGAGGCAGACTGCGCGAGCACGGACATCAGGACCGCCCCGGCAACGGCGGTGCCGGTGCACAGGCCGAGAAAGTTCGCCATTCCTCGAGCGCTGCCGATCTCACCCGCGATAGCAGGAGGGTTGGTCTCCATGAGAAGCGCACTGCCCGCACTCAATCCGACTCCGATGCCGAGACCCAAGCACACTTCGCTGATCAATGTCCATGCACCGGACCATTGGTTCGAGATGGTCAGTGCCAACAGAATCGCCGACGCGGCGGCCAGTACATGCGCCCCTGTCAGGAGCCATCGGCACGCAAGCAGTCGCATCAGTGCAGGTGTTGCAGCCGCGGAGACGAGTGCGGCCAAAGAGATAGGTATCAGTATCATTGCCGTGCCCAGAGGGCTCTTGCCCAATACCATCTGGGTGTACAGCGGTAGCAGGTAGCTCACACCGGCCATCAACAGGTTTATCGCAACCAACCCACTCAAACACGCTCGGTTGAGACCAGACTCGAACACCGAAGGTTCGAGTAGCGGTGTTCTTTCTCCCCGGACCAACAAGTGCTGGCGGGCGGCGAACGTGTGCAGGACGAGGCCGCCGATCACCAGCAATGCGAGCACAGGCGAGAGTCCGAGCACACTCACCGGTGCGGACTCGGCGGCGAGAACGAGCCCCCATGATCCGATCTGATTGATGGCGGCGACCAACAACAGCACCCCGACGGCAGACAGCGCGATACTCGTCTTGTCGACGGACCCACGGAATGGAATCCGGATAAGGGCCACACGTGATGCGATGACGATTGTTCCTGCCGTGATGGCGAGCAAGAGCGCGAAGGGCGCCCTCCATCCCCAGGCTTGGACGAGCAGACCACCAACCAACAAAGCAAACGCGGCACCGATACCGGTCGTACCCGCCAGGACCGATACCGCAACGGTTCGTTGTGGACCGGAATACGCCTGCCCCAGAATCGCCAACGCGTTGGGCACGAGAAGCGCGCCCCCGAGTCCAGCGATCGCCTCGCCGGCAATCAGCATTGAAATATTCTGTGCCAGAAAGCAACACAGCATACCGAACGCATAGATGCCCAGCCCGAGCAGCTGAGCATTCTTGGCACCGAGCACGCCGCTGATCTTGCCGCCCGTGATCGTGAAGGCTGCGACGAATACCCCGTAAGCGACGATCGCCAATTGCACGTTCGAGATGGTGGTGTCCAGGCCGTCGACGATGCCGCTGATCGCCATCGGCAGCGCCGTCACGTTGAACACAGATACCAACCCTGTGAAACACACTAGTACCAGCGGTAGCCAACTCACCCTCGGGTGGGCGTCACTCGTAAGCGCTTTTGTAACGGGAGAGGAAGGCAACGGGTCCGCGGTATCCATGATGCGCCCCTAGGAGGATCGGAGTTGTCTCGACGGTGGCATATCGGTCACGAGCAGCGACGCCGAGGGCGGCCACCTGACTGGGTGGCCCCCCTCCCTGCGAACTGCTGGCTTCGATCAGGTCGGCAGGGTCAGGAATTTCATCGCGGCTGTCTTCTCGAATCGGCGAGAGACGTTGCCGGCAAGCCCTCCTTCGAGGGATGTATCGCCCATCAGATCGAGTTTGCCCGCAGGCGCACCTTCATTGAAGTTCAACTTGTCCAGATCCACCCAGACGACATTAGGTCGCGTGGTCGAGTCGAAGACGTACCGCTTGTTGGTCAAGTCTGCCACCGTCTGCCAGATCGTCTGCGATGCATAGGGTTTGTCCGGGTCGGGGATGCGGAAAGGTTGCGCCGCATTGCGGATCACACTGAACATTCCCGCGACAGCCTCGACTTCACTCTTAGGTTGAGGCAGTCGGCCTACGTAGTATGCGGCGCGGGCGAACCGGTCGGCTGCGAGTGTGGTGCCGGGCAGAGGATTGGCGCCCCCGAAGCCGTCGACCTCTTTGAGAAGTTCGATCTGCTTGTCGTAGGCCGGGGAATTGGTCATCACTAGGTGTTCGCGGCTGTGCCAGACGGTGGCCTTGCCATCCAGGTATTCGATGATCGCCGAATCACCGGTCGCATCGTCCAACGCGAGATGAACTGCAGGCACTTCGCCGGTCGCCGGATCGCCCAGTGGGACAACCTGAACGTCGACGTCGCTGATCCACGCGGCGGCATCGGCAACGGTGGAGAAGTTGTCCAGGAAGTACTGCAGCCAGACCGCCATGCTCAGAGCCGGTCTCGACGTATCGTGAGTACCGTAATCCGATTCCGCTAGCCACAGAACATGACCTGCTAATCCCGCTTCGTTCATACCGTCGACCGACATCATGTCGAAAGCGCCGGCCACGACACTGCCGTATTCGGCAGTCCAACTCAGAGAACCGCCTACGCCGTCGTCGCGTTTGATCCCACGCGGAAGCGACCACAGGTTCGTACCGGTGTCCCGATGGTAATCCATATTTCGTCCGACAAGAACAGATCCGGCCGCATCAGGCCACATCACCCTGGTACACATTGATTTTGCCTTCCGTAGTTCTTCGAGAACTTCATAATTGCCCGATGTTCAGCCCCGAGGTCCAGACCGAGATTCAGCTACGAGACGCCCCTTCGACCACAGCCGAACGGGCATTTTCTCTCAGAAGCCCTCATTGACAGAGACATTCAGAAACCAGCGTCATTCTCGGGGGAGAATGTGGTATTGGTGCAGCAGCTGTCCGATCTCGTTCTCGTCGAGCTTCTTGTCCAGTCTGCGGCGAAGTAGCTTCGGCAACGGCACGCTCTCCTCCTTCTTGTCATTGAGGAAGTAGGTTGCTTGGAGAAGTTTGCGGATGTCGTAGGTGGAGCCGAAAACTTCCGGCACTCCGCGTTCGATCCCGAGCAGGCTGTACGCGGCCTCCATCCCGGTGCGGACCGAGTACTCCGTCGTGAAGATGCAGTCGCGTGTTGTTTCCGCGAACTGGCCGAGGAAGGCGAAGTTGACGGCACCATCCGGTACAACCGCAGGCCGGTCACCGGCCTGACGGGGCATGAAAAAGGAAGTGACATAGGGCATCATCACTGGAACGGTCTTCGCCGCATTGGCCGCGAGTTCCGGGATGTCCTCGACTGGAACGCCCATGTGATAGAGCCACTCTTGGGTGATTTCCTCGCCGGTGCATTCCTGCATCGGCTTGTCGACGTAGTCACCGGGGACGTCGACGAATAGTGAGTAGACCCAGACGACGATCTGATCCTTGGGTTGTTGTTTGAAGTGCGGTTGCCGGTTTACGGTCCAGCTCATCAACCACTTCGAATCTCGTGCTGTCACGATGCCGCCGGTGACTACTCGTCCACTGAATGGGTCACGCTTGCATATCTTTTCGATGTATTCTGGGATTCGGGCATCCAACGTGGTCACTGTCGCTGATTCCCACTTGGTTTCTGCGACGTGCCCACCGAAGACGTCTGGTCGTCCGAATGCGGGGTCTTTTGTTGCTATACGACGCCACAAATCCCACGCTGGAGCGGGGCCCTCGTCGAGTTTCGCCGGCGTGTGATGGTCTCCGTTGTTCGAGTTCTCGGTGAGCGAGCCGATGGTAGTCAACACCAGGTCGCCGTCATCGAGGTCGACCCCACCCAAAACACCCTCGGATTTCCAGTGAATGCGTTTGGCCCGCTTGACTTCACCCGTGATATCGAAGTCAATGTCGGTGACTTCGGTATCGAACCGAAAATTCACTCCCTGATCGAGCAGCCACGTGTACAGCGGCAGCACGAGAGACTCGTACTGGTTGTATTTGGTGAACTTGAGGGTACTCAGGTCCGGCAGGCCTTTGATGTGATGGATGAATCGATGCAGGTACAGCTTGATTTCGAGAGCACTGTGCCATTCCTCGAACGCGAACATTGTGCGCCAGTACAGCCAGAAATTGCTTGCGAGGAATTCCTTGCCGAACACCTCGTTGATGCGCTTGTTCTCGAGTTCGCTACGCGGAGTGAGAAAGACCTTCATGATGTCCTTCTGCGCCTTCGAGTTCAGATTGAACTTGAAGTCTGTGTGCGCGTCCTCACCCTGACGTTCGGTGACGCGCTGCAGCGAATAGTTCGGGTCGTCTTTGTTGAGCCAGTAGAATTCGTCGAGCACGCTGGCGTCTTCGACCTCGATCGAGGGGACAGAGCGGAACAGGTCCCAGAGACATTCGAAGTGATCTTCCATCTCGCGGCCACCGCGAATGACGAAGCCCTTCTCCGGTTCCTTGATTCCGTCGAGTGCACCGCCGGGCAATTTCAACCGCTCCAGGACGGTGATGTTGTTTCCTGCCATCTGGCCGTCGCGGATCATGAATGCCGCACCGGCAAGCGATGCAAGCCCCGAACCGACGAACCATGCAGTCTTGCCGTCCACCCCGTCAGGCTTGCGTGGCCGCGCGAACGCTTCGTAGTTTCCACTGCTGTAATACATTGTTCCCCATCTCATTTAGAGGTTTGGCGACAGGACCCTTCACGGAATGGATGCCGAGTTTTCTCTTGGTGATGTAGTTTTCCTTCGGCCACGCCGAAAGTATTTGCATTACAGCGACACCGGGAGCCAAGATGTTGTAGGGAATACAGCGGCCGCCTCGACGACAGGAGAACGTCGCGACAGCGACAGCGAGATCTGCTGTAAACTAGAATCTTTCGGATACGACGGCGACCGAGCTGTCAGCCGCTCGGAGACGTCGCGTTTGGACGTCTCCGATGACTCGAAATCCCGTCTACATGCGGCGAATGGCGTCTCGCTGATGCCGTACGCCGTGACGTCGAACCCCTTGAAGGCCGTCTGGAACGCGATCGGTGATCCCCGAACGCATGTACCGAGGACTTTGGTTTTCCGGATTGCGATCATTATTTCGTCCTCGAGGTTCAGTCGGCAGTTTTCGCACGGCGGTTGGTCAGCAAGCCGGCGATCCATCCGAGGACGAGTATCACGACGAGGGTGAGCCAGAGTGGGGACTGCACTGAGACCCAAAACAGTTGGATCGTGGTCGCGGCCCGGTTCTGGAGGATAAAGGTCACCGCCTGCACCACCAACAGCAAAGGCGAGGGTGTTACGTGATGCGAGTACTGATCGGGCGGATGCCTGCCGGGTTTCCGAACTCATGGGAGGTACCCCATTCTATGTCGAGTGATATCGATCGAATGCTTTTTCGAAGGAGATACCGGACTCTCCCGTACCGATCCAGTTCTGTTCACGTCTGGCGGCGAGGATCTGAGATTTTGTGTCTCGGCGTGCCGAGGTTTCCTACCCGAGATCCCGGTAATGGCTGAAATCTGGAGCGGAACCAACTGGGATTACGTGGCTAATCGAAACATAACACGAGTGGCGCCGAAATGTCGGCTTTAGATTGCGTAAGCAATTCGCCTTCACACACTGTCTCTCTGGCATTTCGCTTGAACCTGAGGCTTTCTATTCAGTCCAGATGCGTTACTGTGCGTGCGGAACCTGCCTAGAGTAGACACCGGCATCTGCCTCGTCACCGGATATGGACTCGACGTTCTCATCGCCTGAGCCATACGGAAGGTCGGGAGATCCGTGCGCTGGTCAGCGATGGAAAGCGGATCGACTCGTAGTTGCCGGCGGCTACCGCGCTCATCGTTGCCCTGCTCCTGACTCTCGGATCGTGGTGTCAATGAGGTGCAGTTCGCGCGCTGTTGAAGCGGCGTACGACCGGTGAAATCGACTCCCGGCGAACGCTTGCCCGAAATAGATTCCTGACGCATCGACAGCATGTTCGAAACACGGACTCCCCAGAGCGGCGAATGACCGCTTGTCACCTCGTCAAATACGATAAAGCAAGTGAAAATAGCAATTTAGTATCCGATCGTTGACCCTTTCATCAGAGGATAATCTAGCCGGGAAACTATCATCGAACGGTTCGGCTCTTGTCCTGAAATACGGGTCTGCTTCCCTCTCGAAAACGAACTGTTCACGACGGCTACGCGCGCTTCACAGAAGGATGGAAGCAAAACATCGATCCCAGAGTGAACACATCCCATACCGTTGCCGAACTTTTACGAAACCATCCCGCAATAGTTTGAGAACTTGATCGAGTGGGCGTAGCAGCGCAGGTCGGCGATCTCCCCCACCTCAGCGAATTCCTCGATATTGCGGGCGCGACGTGGCGCGTTCAGACTGCTTCGGCCATAGAAGTAGCCGGACGGCTGCTCCTTCCGAGGAATACTGCGGATGCCAGCAGGAAGAATATTGCGCCGACAAAGGTTCCGATATTGGCCATGTTCGGGTCCAACGTGTTCCCGTCTCGCAAGACGAACGATCCGATCGCGGAGACTCCGAATGCGATGGATCCCAGGGTATTCAGCCACACGCTTTGCCATTCCTTCGATTGCGGTGCCCAGTAAGCGCCTTCCCTCAGCAGGATGAGGACAGCCAGTCCGCTCGAGACGAGGAAGGCTATCGAGCCCTCCGCGTTCGGATTCCAGACCAAGTGCATCTCGCCTCGTAGCGTAAGCGCGTGCAGCGCAGCCCCGGTGCTGACGTTGAACAAGATCGTCCCGAGTAACTGCACGGCAGCAGACAGCCAGACGGCCCGGATCGCGGGACGCCCCGAGTCGGTTGTGGTTGCTGGCCCGGCCAGCACCAACTGAACGAAAGCCGCGCAGGTAAAGAACCAGGAGCCCGCGAAGAAGAAGCTGTTGGCGAGTGCGGCACCGAAGAAGACCGACAGGAAGGGTGCCGACCCGAGCGCGAAGAGTGCGGATCCGATCACGAATCCCCACGACTGCATTCGAATGGTCGGGTGAATCAGCATGCGCTGCAGTGTACTTGGACTCGATATGAAAAGTCCTCCATTCGGGACCTTGGTCATCAGGCACTGATTTCGATCCGCCCGCCGCGGGTACGCGGAAACAAATTAAAACCATCTGCTTGTTTTTTACTTTACCGAAGCATGACTCCACTTTGGGTGCTAATGTCCGATTTATGACAGCCACTCCTCCAGCTGGAAATCGTTTGCTGTTTCGCAATGTCCGTGTTTTCGACGGCACCTCCTCGACCCTTGTTGCCGGGGACGTTCTGATCGACGGCACCACGATCGCCGCGGTGTCGGAGTCGCCTGTCGGGGATGATCCGAGCCGCGAGACCACTGTCGTGGACGGTGGTAATCGAGTACTCATGCCCGGCATGAGCGATGCCCACGTTCACCTGGTCGGTAACGCGAATTCATACGTCGACATGGTGACCGGCAGTGAAGCGCACATCGCACTCAACGGCCTCGCTGAAGCAAAGAACATGCTGCACCGCGGGTTCACCACGGTCCGGGACATGGCGGGTGACACAAGCAGCATCAAGTCCGTGATCGATCGAGGCCTGTTCGAGGGGCCGCGCATCTACCCTTCCCAGGCTGCCATCTCCCAAACCAGCGGACACGGCGACTTCGGGTTTGTCTACGAATGCCCGACCGCGTTGGGAGGCAAGCAGTCTCGCGCCGAAGAAATTGGTTTCATGCGCGTCGCAGATGGCCCTGACCGGGTACTGGCAGCTGTTCGCGAACAGCTGAAGAAGGGCGCATCTCAGATCAAGATGATGGTCGGCGGCGGCGCTGCGTCGATGTACGACCCGCTCTACACGGTCCAGTTCACCGATCCCGAGCTTCGTGCAGCAGTGCACGCGGCCACCGACTACGGCACCTACGTCGCCACCCACGTTTACAACGTCACCGGCATTCGCCGCGCCATCGAAGCTGGCGTGAAATCCATCGAGCACGGTCATCTCGCTGACGAGGCGACGATCGCTCTGATGGCTGAGAAGGACATCTGGCTTTCGATGCAGCCCTTCGCGCTGGGCGATCACCACTATCCGGATCCGGGCCGCGCAGAAAAGGATCGCGAAATCTGCACCGGCACTGACGATGTGTACAGCTGGGCACGCAAGCACGGTGTCAAAACAGCGTGGGGTACGGATCTTTTGCTCGAGCCGCAGCTTGCGCCGCGGCAGAGTGAAATGGCGGCGCGACTCGGTGATCACTACAGCAATGCCGAAGCACTTCGGATGCTCACGTCGGGAAATGCCGAACTCTTCCGTCTTGCCGGCGAACGCGATCCGTACCGGCAAGCACCACTCGGAGTGATCGCCAAGGATGCGTGGGCAGATGTTCTTCTCGTCGACGGCAATCCACTCGAGGATCTGAGCCTGCTCGCCGATCCGGCCAAACATCTCTCCGTCATTGTCAAAAATGGTCAGGTCGTCAAAAACATACTGTGACAACGTCTTCATCGCGTTGATCCGTCTGACGTGCAGCCAATTCAAGCTGAACACCTGAGCGGGTCGATGTGTCCTCGTGCTCCACCGAGTCGGGAGTCCAAGTTGGTTGAAACACGTTTCGAGCGTTGGGAATTACCTGAGGACCGAGTCGAAGGGTCGTTGGTGTCCGCCCGCGGTATCGAGCTCCACGGGCCGTGGGGGCATGTGTTCGGTCCACTCGACATCGACATCGAGGCTGGCGGTGTGACCGTCCTGGCCGCGCAATCGGGTGCCGCGCGCACAGCCCTGCTGATGGCACTATGCGGACGGATGCGATTGTCGTCCGGGTCATTGACTGTGCTGGGCTACGAGAAACCCTCGAGAATTCTGGCTGTCTCGGCGATCGCATGTCTGAACGAACTCGACGAAGTTCGCCCATCGGTGACGGTGCGGGACATGGTGACCGAACAGTTGCGATGGAATTCACCGTGGTACAAGTTCGTGCCCCGGGTGAGCGAAGATCAAGTAGCAGATATGTGTGCGTACACATTTGGCGGCGTAGACCTCCCCCCGCTCAATGCCTTCGTCGACGATCTCCCGGAGATCCAACAGCTGTTGCTGCGGATCGCCGTCGCGAACACCAAAAGACCACCGCTACTGGTGGTGGGTCGAGTCGACAAGATCGCCGACGACGACGAGCGGACAATGTTGTTACGCCGACTGGTCGCATTGGGAGAGCACCAGTCGGTGATCACCGCCGATGTCAACGACCTTCCGCCGGACAGCGGCGTCCATGCCGTGGTGAACATGCACGGCCTGCTGGGCGCCGGTGACATCGGCGTCATGACCGAAGGACGGTGAGCGATGCTCGCAGGTATATCTCTGGGCAGTGATATCAAACGCTACTCCCGCGGCACCCTGCCACGAATCGCGATCGTCACCATCATCTTGTTGCCGTTGCTCTACGGCGCCATGTACTTGTGGGCTTTCTGGAACCCGTTCGGCGAGGTGAACAAGATCCCCGCAGCGATTGTCAATAACGACTCGGGGCGAACATCGACAGGCCAACAAGTCGATGCCGGCGATCAGGTCGTCAAGTCGCTCATCGCCTCCGGGCAACTTGATTTGGCGGAGGTCTCGGATCAAGAAGCCCAAGCCGGACTCTCGAGCGGCAAGTACTATTTCACCATCACCTTGCCGGAGAACTTCAGCGACGCTGTCGAGTCACCCAACGGTGACAACCCCGAGAAGGCCGATCTCACCTTCACCTTCAACGACGCCAATAATTATCTAGCCACCATCATCGGGCAGGACGCGTCCGAACAGGTCATCAATCAGGTCAACTCGACCATCGGCGCCCAAGGCGTCGGCCAAGTCCTGACGGGCCTACAGACCGCCGGTTCGGGCCTGGGCCAGGCTGCCGACGGAGCGAAGACCCTCGCGGCCGGGATCGACACCGCCAAAGGTGGGGCCGATCAACTGAACTCCGGTGCAGGCGAACTCGCCACCAACATGGTCACCGCACGCGATGGTTCCGCGCAGCTCGCAGCCGGCGCCGGGCAACTCGCCACAGCCATCGACGGCGTCGCCGACCCACTGCTCAACGCCCTCGACTCCACTGCCGTCTCCGACGTCGGTGCGCAAGCTGCGCAACTGCGGCAATCCCTCACCACCCTCGGGGATCGCCTCCCCAAGCCGCCACAGGTTACCGTCTCCCCGGCAATCCAGCGGGTGCTCGACCTTCTCGGACCCAGCACCGATCCGCTCGCACAACAGGCCGTTGCAGCTCTCACACCTCTCGTGGCAGCACAACCCCAAAGTGACACTGCCGCAATACAAGCGGAGATAGCGCGCCTCAGCGGTGATGCGCGCGCGCTCGAATACCAGTTGACGGATCCATCCAGTCCCCTGCAATCCGGACTCGCGCTGCTGCAAAACGGCGGGCTCGCCTCCGACGTCCGGCAACTACGCGACGGCGCCGACCAGCTCAGTTCCGGAGCCACGACTTTGAACTCCGGACTGATCCAGTTGACCGACGGCAGCACCCAGCTCGCGAGCGGAGCCGATCAGTTAGCTTCGGGGATGGTCGAGCTGCAATCAGGCTCAGGCGAACTGGCAGACGCACTCGCACAGGGCGCTGGGCAAGTACCCAGCTGGACCGACGCGCAACGCAACGCTACCGCGGACACCCTGTCCACCCCAGTCGCACTCAAGCAGGACTACACCAACGAGGCACCCACATTCGGTACCGGATTCGCGCCGTTCTTCCTCTCCTTGGCCCTGTTCGTCGGCTGCATCATCACCTGGATGCTGCTGACCCCGCTACAATCCCGCGCAACTGTCAGTAACCTCGGCCTCTATCGCACAGTTCTGGCTTCCTACTGGCCGGCACTGCTCATCGGCATCCTCCAAGTGATCACGATGTACGCCGTGGTCCACATCGGGGTCGGCCTGGACGTCAAACACGTTCCCGGAACTATCCTGTTCCTGATGCTGGTCTCGGCGACGTATTTGGCGATGATCCAGATGTTCAATGCTCTCTTCGGCGTCGCAGTCGGCCGAGTGGTGACATTGGCCTTCCTGATGCTGCAACTGGTCTCCGCCGGCGGCATCTACCCAGTGCCCACGACAGCGACGCCCTTCCAATACATTCATCCGTTCGACCCGATGACATACACCGTCAATGGCCTCCGGCAACTCATCACCGCCGAACACGTCGACTCTCGACTCTGGACAGCAATCGCCGTCCTGACCGGCATTCTGCTCGTCTCGATGACTATCAGCGCACTCTCCGTGCGCCGCAACCGGCGTTACACCATGGAACGCCTGTACCCGTCCATCGAGGTGTAAAGCACTGCACAGCAACATCTTCACAGTCGACCACATTTGAATCACCGTCCAAGTCGTACCCCGCACGCTCGCATACTGGAGGAGAAAAAAATGTCAGACAGCTTCGCAGCTCCCACCGAAACCCTCGCACCGGCGTACACAGGACGGCTCGGCACCGATCCGATTCCAGCTCTGAAAATGCCCAAGGCCGAGTCGGATCCCGAAGCGGCGTACCGATTCATCCACGACGAACTGATGCTCGACGGCAGTTCCCGACTGAACCTGGCAACCTTCGTCACCACTTGGATGGATCCTCAGGCAGACAAGCTGATGGCCGAGACATTCGACAAGAACATGATCGACAAAGACGAGTATCCCGCGACAGCGGAGATCGAAACTCGTTGCGTCAACATGGTTGCCGACCTCTTCCACGCAGAAGGGCTGACCTCCGACCCTGCGTCCGCAACGGGGGTCTCAACGGTAGGGTCCTCCGAAGCTGTGATGCTCGGCGGCCTCGCACTCAAATGGCGCTGGCGCCAGCGCCGCGAACAAGAAGGTAAAGACACCACGAAGCCCAATCTCATCCTCGGCAGCAACGTCCAGGTCGTCTGGGAAAAGTTCTGCCGCTACTTCGACGTCGAACCAAAATACCTCCCCATGGAAAGGGGCCGCTACGTCATCACTCCCGAACAGGTCCGTGACGCCGTCGACGAGAACACCATCGGCGTGGTCGCCATCCTGGGCACTACATTCACCGGCGAGCTCGAACCCGTCGCCGAGATCGCCGAAGCCCTCGACGAGATCGCCTCAAACGGTGGTCCCGACGTCCCCCTCCACGTCGACGCTGCCAGTGGAGGTTTCGTCGTCCCGTTCCTGCACCCCGAGCTGATGTGGGACTTCAAGGTTCCGCGTGTGGTCTCGATCAACGTCAGTGGCCACAAGTACGGCATGACATATCCTGGCATCGGTTTCGTCGTCTGGCGCTCGAAAGAACACCTACCGGAAGACTTGGTGTTCCGGGTCAACTATCTCGGCGGCGACATGCCGACCTTCACCCTCAACTTCTCTCGATCTGGCAACCAGGTCGTCGGGCAGTACTACAACTTCATCCGCCTCGGCGTCGCCGGATACACCCAGATCATGGAATCGCTGCGCGACACCGCGCTTATGCTTTCCGCCGCAATCTCCAAAATCGACAACATGGCGATCATCACCGACGGCACCGCTATACCGGTCTTGTCCTTCGAAGTCGTCGACGACCCAGGCTTCACTGTCTTCGACATCTCCCACGAACTCCGGGCACGCGGATTCCAAGTGCCCGCGTACACCATGCCCGCCGACGCCGAAGATGTCGCCGTCCTGCGGATCGTGCTACGAGAAGGTTTCAGCCAAGATCTCGCGTACAAACTCGCCACCGCCCTCAACGAAGTCGTCGAGCAACTTCGTAAGAGCAACGCCGATCGACCCCAAAGGACTGCTTTCGCCCACTAACTGCTGTTGAGGGGCAGCCTCAGAACCGCTTCCCCTCAACAAGCTTCTAATTCTGGACGACCAGCTGCACCAACGAACACTTTGCAACAGGCAAAGATCGACTCCGCCTGCTAGCCCGGTCAGTGCACGCCGTTCGTACGGATCGACCGGAACCACGGTGCGTGTGCGCTCACCGCGAAGAACGCACTGCGGCAGATGTGCATGTCAAACGTACGTCTGGCAGTTTCGACTGACTGAAAGTCGACCGATTCGTACAAGTCGAGAGCAACCGCTATCAAGCACCATCGATCACATGCTCACCTTCATCGTCAGATACGGGTACGTCCCGTTCATGCTCTTGGGAATCAACGGAGCCGCAATCGCGCTGGCGGCATCCGGCGCGCCGAAATGGTCACTGGTGGCATTGATTCTCTTCGCAGTGGCCTGCTCTTTCGCGGCCGAACGGGCGCTTCCCTACGAATCTTCGTGGAATGCCCCGGGACCGGACAGGTTTCGCGACGCTGTCCATGCGTTTGTCAACGAATCCCTCATCTTGGTCAGCGTCGCGGTAATCCCGTTGATGGCCGCGGTGATTCCGTTCGACGGGCTGTGGCCGAGCGGTCTTCCGTTTGTCCTTCAGGTCGTCTTCGCAGTGTTGGTTACCGATTTCGGCATCACCGTCGTGCATTTGATCAGCCACAAGGTTGGATGGTTGTGGCGTTTCCACGCGGTTCATCACAGCCTCGAACGGTTCTACGGTATGAACGGACTGATGAAGCACCCCGTGCATCAGACTTTCGAAACCGCCGGCGGCGTCCTGCCACTGATCCTCCTCGGGATGCCCGTCCCGGTTGCCTCGGCGCTCGCGGTTTGTGTCGCTGTCCAACTCCTGCTTCAGCATTCGAATGCCGATTACCGCATCGGCCCCCTGCGTCCGATACTCGCCCTCAACGCCGGCCACCGATTCCATCACCTGAAGTGGGCGGGAATCGGTGACGTCAATTTCGGTTTGTTCACTCTGATCTGGGATCACCTTTTCCGCACTTATTCTTTCGATCCGGAAAAGCGCTTCAGCAGTGACGATCTCGGAATGGCGGCCAAACCCGACTACCCGGACGACTACCTCGGCCAGTTGGCCGAACCGTTCCGGAAACAGAACTGACGGACGATCGGTGGAGATTCAGCCCGCGAGTACCCGTCGCATGACGGGCTTGGCTGCAAACGCACTGGCCAACACCAACGCGATCCCCACAGCCAGGGTGACGCCCAACTGAACCAGCGCCATCGGAGTGGTCAATACGGCTGCCCCTGCCAGCGGGAAGAGGAACAGCAGTGCAGCGCCGGCGCCGGCCAGTGCCATCACCACGACGGGAGTGCGAACGTGCCTCATGCGGGCGCTGTCCATCACCTCGACAGGTGTGCCGGCCAAAGTCAGACTCCGATACAGCTCACGGTTGTCGAGGATCCCGGATACCTGGGTGAGCGCAGACGAGATGGCCGCCAACGTGAATGTTGCTCCGAGAGTGAACAACACCCCGGTTCTCATGTCCGCGAACAGGAACTCCTGCCCTGGCTGCAAATCCTGCCCTTCCCCGTTGCCTATCGCGGCGAGGAGAGATGTGCCTGCGGCAACAAAGCTGGCCATCGTCACACCGCTGACCGTGCGCCACACAGCCTTCGGATTATCCAGGACCCGACGCGCCGCAATCAGTGAAGCACCGTCTTTGGCGCATTTGAGCATGATCCGTCCAAGCAGCGAAATGACGAACGGACCGACCAACGCAACAACGCCGAAGCAGAGACCAAGGCCCACCAGGATTGCCGCGATGCTTGCCGCGGAGCCCCCGAATGCACTCCATCCCACAAGAACCCCCACCCCAGCCACAGCGAAGATCATCTTCGGTGCGGCGCTGGGATTGCCCGCCGTGACGCCCAACGGGCTCACGAACACCTGGCGCATCCCGAGCATCGACGTCAAAGCAGCCAGGATGGTCATTCCGAATACGATGCCCACCAGCGGAAGTGCGCCTACCCAAAGCTCACTCCACTCGAATGTCCGACCTTGAAATCTCAAGAGAGCTACGAGCGGCAACGCGAGGAGGTATCCCACCACACCGATCAACGCACCGGCCAAGCCCTGGATACCCGATTCCGCAGCGCACAGCGCAACGATCTGGCGAGGGGTGGATCCGATGAGTCGCAGCGAGGCGAGTCGTTCGTCGCGACGGCGCGCGCCCAAGCGGGCCGCCGCCAGACCGAGAGTGACGGCTGGAACGATCATCAACACCGAAGCAACCCCTGCGAGCGCTAGGTACGCCTCGGCTTCGGGTTCGCTCGATCTGCCCGCGAATGCACCGTAGCCGCCGAGCACCGTCAGCAACAACGTCGTCGAGGCGGCAAATGCGGACACTGGGAGCGCGAAGGTACTCAAGGCCTTTCGCCCTTCACCGCGCACCGTCATCAATGCAACGCGCGCTGTGGCCTTCATGCCGCCACCTGTGTCCCGACGAGCGAACCGGCCTGCATCATCATCGTGCGATCACACCACCGAGCGACTTCGGCATCGTGAGTGACGACGACCAACGCAGAACCGATCTGTTGAGCCGAATCACGCAACACCCTCATCACTTCCCAACTCGTCTGCGCGTCGAGGGCACCGGTCGGCTCGTCCGCGAAGAGAACGGCGGGTTTGGTCACCAACGCTCGCGCAATCGCGACACGTTGCGACTGCCCACCCGACATCTGACCCGGGCGACGATCCTGCAGCCCATCCAGCCCCAAGGGCGCGAAGAAGCCGTGTGCCGTCCGCTTGGCTTCTGCGATGGACAACCCGTTGAGTACGAGAGGCAGCGCGACATTCTCGATCGCCGGAAGCTCCGGCAACAGTTGGCCCGATTGAAAAACGAAACCGTACGACTCCCGTCGGAGCCGGCTGCGGTCGTTCTCACCGAGGTTCTCGATATGCCGGCCGCTCAGCAAGATTGCTCCCGAGTCGGGCTTGACGATTCCTGACATGCAATGCAGCAGTGTCGACTTCCCCGATCCTGAAGGACCCATGATGGCCGTGGCAGTGCCGGCGCGCACTTCCAGCGATACACCTCGGAGCACCGGAACGTCGCCGTACGACTTGCCCAGCGCGTGGACCGACAGGACTGCGGGTGCTTGTGCGTTGTTCATGATTCCACCTTCTCGTGAACCCCTCGCGAACACATCGGCCCAGCGCACGATCTTCGGACTGAGCTCGGTCCTACCGGAGGATGACCGGACCCCGAGCTCTGTCAGGGTCGTCACTATGATTTCCGACATGACCTGGTCCGGCGCCGTCCACATGCAGCCCGGAATTCTCATGTTCACCGGCGCAGTGGGATCCGCGCACATGCATTCGCACGCCGCTGTTCAGATCATGATCATCGACGACGGGGACGTCACGGTCACGGACGGGGACGGCCACAGTGAAGTCGTGCGGTCCGTGGTCATTCCATCCGGGGCGGTCCACGCGTTGTCCGCCTCCGAGGGTGCGCGGGGACGGGCGATCTACGTTGACTCCACCACCGGGATGGGTCTGCGCATCAGGCCACCGGAGCCGGGCCGCGGTGATGTGGCCGACTGGTCGGACCGTGGGCAGACCGCAGTAGTGATGACGGACCGCGGCGCTGATTCGGATCTGGAATACGCAGCGAGGCTGATCGATTCACTATCCGAACGCGAAAAGGCGTCGAACTTAGGCGCTCTTCACCCGGCCCTCGAGCATGCCCTGACGCTACTTCCCGAGAGAATCTCGGGGCAGGTCACACTGACGGACATCGCCGCCCTGGTCTCCATCTCGCCCGGACGGCTGGGAAGAATCTTCAACGATCAACTGCAGATGAGCTTTTCGACCTACATCCGCTGGTTACGGTTACGACGTGCCATGGAAGTGATGAGCAGTGGCGCAACCCTGACAACCAGTGCACACGAGGCCGGTTTCACCGACAGCGCCCATCTCAACCGTATCTGCCACAGTATGTTCGGGCTCACGCCCAGCGCCGCGACCGGCGACCTCACCTGGAATTGACGCTACTCCTCAACTGACGCTGTCCGTCCCCGTTGACGCTGTCCATCTCCGTCCTCGCCAGCAACGACAGACGACTGTAGAGGCGCGCCAATCCGGGAACGTCCCGAAGACTGCCCGCAACGTCCTCCACACCGGCAGCGGCATACACCGTCAGTCGCGCATCGACGTCGTAGAGAACATCGACGACATTTCCGAAACGGCGAAGGGCAAATTCCGAAGCTTCCGCGAGCACCGGTACTCCGAAGATCACCCAGTCGTCGAAGCGGGAGGCAAGCTCGAGATAGTCGGCAGCCGAGGTCGAACCAGCGCACAGCACCTCGAAGTCGAACCAGACAACGCCGTCTCGAATCGCCGAGCACTCCAATGTGCGCGTGCCTATCGTCAATTCGACACTTTCGCCCGAAGGCCACGTGATTCCCGAGCCGACGAGGAATTCCCCTGTCGCAAAACGGTAGTCCCCGGCACCTGGCTGACCCGCCGTCCGATAGTCGACGGAGCCACCCAATTCGATCACCTCGAGAGTCCGCTCGATCAACTCGATCGACGAAACGAACTGCTCGTGAAAAAGCGGATTCGGAAGAAGATCGGTCGGCGGGACATTGGACGTGACAACAACAGTCACACCTTTCGCGACGATTGTGTCGAGAACCCTTGCCATGAACATGGCGTCGGCGACGTCGTCGATGTGGAACTCGTCGAAACAGAGCATGCGGATTCCGTCGACGACGTGGTCCAGTGCCGCGCCCATCGACCCGAGTTCGTGCGCCCGAGAGTGCAGATCTGCAAAGAACCGATGAAAGTGAATGCGCCGCTTGCCGACTCGGATGCTCTCGTAGAACTCGTCCATGAGCATCGTCTTACCGCGGCCGACGCTACCCCAGAGGTAGATCCCTCCGCCGACCTCACCGCCCGAGATTCGGGCCCGCAGTGCATCGAGGGCTTCATGTGCCGCCAACTGCTCTTCGTCCAGTAACATGAGGCTCCTCTACATCTGTAGAGTCGAGGCTAGTGACCGAGGGCAAATCGAGTCAATGTGACCCTCACGACGCACCATCTGCAGCATGCAACTCCGGCAGCATGCAACATCGACAGCAAGGAACGACATGAAGCCCGATCGCAGAGCCCTCATTGCGGCATCCGCCGTCACGATCATCGCCGAGCAGGGCCCGCGTGCACTCACCCATCGGGCGGTTGATCAGTCCCTGGAACTTCCTGCCGGTTCGACGTCGTACTATTTCCGCACTCGCGAGGCACTTCTCGAAGCAACCGCATTGCACATCGTGCACCGGTCACGTTCGACTTTCGGCGAACTCCGCGAGAGGCCCAGCGATCCTGCTGCCCTGACGGCCGAGTATCTCGACGATCTTCTCTCGCACCGCAGACACGAATTGATCGCGCGCTATGCACTACTCGTGGAATCTCCCCGAGATTCGGCATTGCACCAACTCCTCGAAGGCAGTCTGTTTTCGCTGGAGAAGGCAAGACCCGTCTTCGAAACCGCTGGTGTTGGCGACCCTGATGTCTCTGCCGCAAATTTCCTGAGCCTGCTGGAGGGCTTGATCTTCGACTATTGCCTGGGATCACGTAGCCGGGACCCTCACTCCAGCGAAACCGTTCGGCAACTTCGGATCCCGATCGACATCTACCTTCGCGGAGTGGGGGTCATCTGAAAGACCTTGGTCAGCAGAGGCTTCCGGTACAGGGTTGTCGACCAGAGAACAGCGCCGCGACAAAGGGAGTGCTGTCTGGAACCGAAGCCGGGACGGTTCCCAGATGATCAGTGGGATAGGTATGGAATGCAAACTCCACACCGTTGGCAGCGAGGTCAGCCGCGAACTTCAGTGTCAGCGGTGCCGGAACATCGATGTCCGACAACCCCTGACCAATGAAGAACGGGCGGTCGTATCCTGCGGTCGGCACAGTGAGCAGTTCACGCGCAGCCTCCATGAATACTGGATTGTCCAGCGACTTCGTCAGCACCTGCCCGAGTGTGACGGTTCCGTACTTCGTGCGCGCCTCGGTGTAGCACATGTTGTTCTCGACGTCGTCGAGGATGGTCTTGCCGAGCGGGGTCAGATACGAGTCGATGTCGATGTCCGGCCGCGAAGCACGCAGTCCGTCAAGAACGTTCGCGATGTAGACCGTCGTACCCTTGAGCGGAAGCGCCGGGAAAGCCGGACCACCGAGCGGTAGAAGATTTTCGATGTTCGAGGGGACACCAGTGGCGACAGCGCCGCGGTAGTCCAACTCCGGCGCGTAATCAGTGGCAAGCGAAGCGGTGAACATAGTCGCCTGCCCACCCTGCGACTGTCCCATCGCAACCCATTCGCTCGACAGGTCGTCGTCGACCGCACGAGCGGCACGCACCATGTCCACAACGCTGTGTGCAGCGGAACGACCGTCGAGATACGGGTGAACACCAGGTGTTCCGAGCCCCACGTAGTCGGTCGTCACCACCGCGTATCCCTGCTCCAGCCAGTGACCCAGATGTGTCGCAGTCCGTTCGAGTGGAACACTGCTGCTCGGCGCACACTGATCCGCGACACCCACCGTTCCGTGCGCATAGGAGATGACCGGCCAACCACCCTCGGGCGGAGATCCCTCTGGGCGATACACCACACCGGTACTCGTCATCGGCGCATCCTTCGGGCCCGTCGACCAGTACGTCACCTTTGTTGCGCTCACGGCACCCGGGATCACCCGATCGGGACCGAGTAACTCCCGACTCACGACAGCACCCGGAGCATCATTCGGTTCCGCTCCAGCCGGCGCCGCAACTGTCAACGCCACCAATGCACTCGCACTCAGCCCGACGAGCGTCCTACCCAGTCGCTTACTCACGTACTTCTCCTACGATTGCGGTGACGGTGCATCTGTGGTGATCGGCCCCACATCAGCCGATCGAGTTCAGACCATAGAACAGCCTTACCAATTGGTCAACCTAGATTCCCACTCCGCATCTACCGTCGTGACACGCCTGCTCGGGTAGGGTGGCGGTGTTCGATACGTGCAGGTCCCAGCGAGATCAGGAGGCCGAAAGGCTCTCTCATGTCAGCACCTGATCTCCCGACCTTCCCTGCTTCGCAGCAGAAGTCGGTGGCCGCGATTCTCCGAGCAGCAGGTTGCGTATTCGCCGAAGACGAGGCTCGCCTACTTCTTCACACCGCACGCTCTCTCGATGAACTCGACGCGATGGTCGACCGACGAGTTGCCGGCGAACCACTCGAACCTGTCCTCGGATGGGTCGAGTTCTGCGGCTTGCGTATTCACATCGACTCTGGAGTCTTCGTCCCACGCCGGCGCACCGAGTTCCTCGCCCGGCAGGCCTGCTCACTCGTCGACTCGGGAAGCGTCGTCGTCGACATGTGTTGTGGCTCAGGAGCTGTCGGTACCGTCCTGCAGTCGACGCTCGATGCCATCGATTTGTACGCGGTAGATGTGGAACCAGCCGCGGTGCGGTGCGCTCGCCGAAACATCACACCGCCCGAGCGCGTACTCGAAGGCGATCTCTTCGAACCACTGCCGACGGAATTACTCGGTCGCGTGGATGTCGTCGTTGCCAATGCACCTTACGTCCCCACCGATTCGATCAGGCTGATGCCGCCCGAAGCCCGTCTTCACGAACCGCTGGTCTCGTTGGACGGCGGCACCGACGGACTGGACCTGCAGCGACGCATCATCGCGGACGCTGCGCCGTGGCTACGCCCGGGTGGCTGTCTTCTCGTCGAGACGAGTACGGAGCAGGTCGAAATGACTGTTGAAACATTCACTCGGGGAGGTTTTCTCACTCGAGTGGCAACCTACAGTGAGACCGCCTCGACCGTGGTGATCGGTCAGTGTTGAAGGCGATCGGATCCTGGCGTGGACCACTCCCGAGCGCGGGCGGCAAAGCCGTCGACAAAAAGCCCGAACGCACGATCGACGCGGGCCCGGTCCCCAGTGGCCAGAAGATCCATCGACAGACCCCGCATTTGCGAGAGCAACAGAGTAGCGACAGAGGCAACATCGTCCTCGGGGCAACCCGCTTGTCGTAGACCGGCTTCCAGTGCCTCGATCCAATCGCCTACAAAACGGTCCAGGAACCGTCCGTAGCGTTCGCGGTCGCCGAGCGCGAGGGCGTAAATCTCGACCATCACTCGGAACCGCGGCAGGACCTCCGGCGTCGTACGTTCGGTCCACCAAGCGGTCAGCACTGCCGCCGGATCGACCCCCGGTTTCATCGGAACCGCAATCGGAATGGACTCACCACGCATGTTCTCGATGACCTCGGAGAGCAGGTTCTCCTTGCTCTCGAAATGGTTGAGCAACGACGCATGCGACACACCTACGGCCTTGGCGAGCTGCCTCACCGTCAGTTCCCCGACACCGTTGTCGATGACGTAGCGGGTCAGCGCGTCGAGCAACTCCTCACGTCGCCCGGCGTATCTCAGGCTGCGTTTGTCGATGCGTTCGGGCTCCGGCACATACCCACCCTACCGGCCGGAATCACCAGGTCAGCGGCTGACTGCCTTCTGATACCGACGAATAGCGAACGGCACGAAGACGATCAGCAAACCGAAAGTCCACAACAGCGACGCGATGACCGGATTCTGCAGTGGCCACGCATCCGGAACCGTCATCGCAGGATTGGTATTGCCGAACAGTTCACGCACCGCCTGAGTCACCGCCGACACCGGATTCCATTCGGCGATCACTTTGAGCGGGCCGGGAAGATTGGTGGTCTCGACAAAAGTGTTCGCGATGAACGACAGCGGAAAGATGACGATGAAACTCGCGTTGTTGAACACCTCCGGCGTGCGGATCCAAAGCCCGACAACAGCCATGACCCATGACAATGCGTACGCGAAGAACAGAAGCAGCGCATACCCGGCCACCGCCTCGAGGAAGCTGGAATGGATGCGCCACCCCACCAGAAGACCGGTCAACGACATGACCACCAAGCTGATGACGTTGATCAACACGTCACTCGATGTTCGGCCGGTCAGCACGGCAGACGGAGCCATGGGCAGCGATCGAAATCTGTCGATGATTCCTTTCTGAATGTCTTCGACCATCCCCAAACCAGTCCAGGTAGCACCGAATATGACCGTCTGCGTGAAGATTCCGGCGATCAGGAACTCTCGATACGACGTGCCCGGGACGGAGATCGCGCTGCCGAACACGTATGCGAACAAGAGCACGAACATGATCGGCGACAAAGTGGTGAACACCAGTAGATCCGGAACGCGCTTGATCTTGATCAAGTTTCGCCTGGCGATGGTCAAACCGTCTTCGAGCGCCATCTGCACGGTCATTTCTGATCCTCCAGTTCAGCCTGGTGCCCGGTCAGTGTCAGAAAGACATCGTCGAGAGTGGGCCGGCGCAGACCGACGTCGAACACCCGAATGCCTCTTGCCGACAGGAGATTCAGCGCCGCGACCAACGCATCGGTACCGTCGTCGACAGGAACGGTGACGCGACGGACATTCTCTTGAACCTGAATGTCCCCCACGGCAAGCGAGCGCAATTCTTCTCGGACGATGTCGAGATGTTCGACCTCGTGCACACTCAGTTCGATGCGCTCACCCCCGACCCGCGCCTTCAGCTGATCTGCAGTACCGCGCGCGATGACCGAGCCGCGGTCGATGACGGCGATCTGGTCGGCCAACCTCTCGGCTTCCTCCATGTATTGCGTCGTGAGCAACAGCGTTGTCCCCTGCGCCACCAACCCTTCGATGACATCCCAGAGACCGAGTCGCGCACGAGGATCGAGGCCGGTGGTCGGCTCGTCCAGAAACAACACCTGCGGCCGAGCAACCAATGCGCCGGCCAGATCGAGTCGGCGGCGCATGCCACCGGAATAGCCCTTGACCGGCCGATCTCCAGCCTCGACGAGATCGAACTGCTCGAGCAATTCACGCGCTCGTGCCTTACTGCTTCGGGCGCCGAGGTGATACAGCCTCCCGACCATGTCCAAGTTCTCATAGCCCGTCAGGTACTCGTCGACCGCGGCATACTGACCCGAAGCACCGATCTTGGACCGCAACGCCCGCGCATCCTCGACCACGTCCAGCCCGGCAACCTTGGCGCGTCCACCGTCCGGAATGAGCAGCGTCGTGAATATCCTTACCGCAGTGGTTTTTCCGGCGCCGTTGGGGCCCAACAGGGCCATCACCGAACCCTCGCGCACTTCCAGGTCGATGCCGTCCAATGCCGTGACGTCGCCGTACTTCTTGACCAGCCCCTCGGCCACAATCGCTTCGGTCATGAGCCCTCCCGCATCGGTAATCCGTCGGTAGTCCGTTCCCCAGTGTGACCCAGGAGGCCGACACATTCCAGGATTTCACGCAGCAGTCCTGCAAACGGGCCCCCGACAGGACCCAACCGTCGTGACTCCTCACGATTCGGCTCACTCGCGTATTCAAGTGGACGAGAGTGCCCCGGATTTCAATTCATGTTAGCGTCGCAAAGTTCGTGCCTCAGAATGCACTCCAAACAAATTTCTCTACAGCCGAAGAATCTGACCTGGAGGATAACTCCCATGCGTTTCATCCCTATGCGACGGTACGCAATCCTACCGAAAACAATCCGTCTCATGTGCCTCTCGACGGCAATCGCACTATCGCTCACATTTGCCTATTCCTATCAGGGGCAAGGGCACACAGAATCACCTACGTTTGCTCCCACTGCTCTTTCTGCCAATCCGGAATCTGCTGCTCTCCCCTTCGACATTCCGGACCGGGCAACGCTGAACGGACGGAAGGTATTCGGACATTATTTTCCGCCGTACCCGGTATCTATCGACAACGCGACCCCGAACAGCGACTTCTACACAACTCAGTACATGACAGTGCATGGAGAGAACAATGCACACGTCAACTCAGCTGGATTCATCCGCGATCGGCCTGCTCCACGCCCTCCGATCGCAGATCCCCAGTGGCGTCAGAGAGATCTCGAAACTGAAGTTCGTCAGGCGGTCGCTGCTGGGCTCGACGGGTTCTCTGTCGACATCATGGCCAAGGCAACGGACACCAGTTGGTGGGGTTCAATCATTCCCGGCGCGCTCATGCAAGCCGCAGCCACAGTAGATCCGAATTTCAAAGTAATGCTCATGCCCGATATGAGCGCTTCTTTCAATAACATGACGCCTGCAGAGTTCGCCGCAGAAATGGCACCATATGCGACAAAACCGTCCGTATTCAAACTTGCGGACGGACGCCTCGTTATTTCCCCATTTCTTGCAGAAGCCAAAAGTCCAACATGGTGGTCGCAGTTCATCACCCTGATGAGTCAGTCCTATGGGATAAATGTCGCATTAGTTCCGGTGTTTTTAGACGCAGCGGCAAACCGCAATGCGTTTGCCTCCATCAGCTATGGCATGTCGAGTTGGGGAAACCGGAATCCGGCGGGAAACCCAGTGGTCAACAGCCCAAATACTCCGCTTGATTTGGCTGCCGCGGCCCATGCGTTGGGAAAGATCTGGATGCAATCGGTCTCCTTCCAGGACGTCAGACCGAACCAGGCCATCTACGACGAAGCGGAAAACACACAGAATCTTCGCAATACCTGGCAGATCGCGCTCGATTCAGGCAGCGAATGGGTCCAACTGACAACCTGGAACGATTACAGCGAGGGGACTTCCTTCGCTCCCAGCGCCGGGCACGGACGCTCCCTGCTGGACATCAACGCCTACGGTCTGTACTGGTTCCGGTCAGGGGTAATGCCGACGATCGTCCGCGATACTGCCTATTTGAGTTATCGAACGCAGAAAGTATCCGCAGTGCCTGCCAACCCTTCGACACCCCCGATGTCACTGCGCCAATGGTCATCCCCCGCTCGCGACACCGTCGAGGTTCTCACCTTCTTGACCGCTCCCGCAGTCGTCAAAGTGACGGTGGGAACCACGACAACCACCTGCAATGCCCCGGCCGGGATGAGCAGCTGCATCGCCCCGTTGAAAGTAGGTTCCATCAAGGCTTCTGTCGTTCGCGGCACTACCGAGGTGTCCCGGGTGAGTTCGCACGCTGCGGTAACGGCCACCCCGTACAACCAGAATCTCGAGTACCTGGTGGATTCCAGTCGGAGATAACGGTGACGAAGATCGGGTGAGTCCGACAACTCACCCGATCTTCGTTGCGCCATCGGTTTCGGCTGCAATTGGTAACTCGGGCAGCGATACCGCCCCCGTCCGCTCCACCTTCACTGCCAACGTCACCGCGGCGGCCAGTGCTGATACGCCCGCTCCGATCCAGTACAAAACCGCGAACGAATGCAGGGTCGGCACAGCGCTCGCACCGATCACCACCGTTGAACTGGCCAATACCGCTGCCGCAACGGCGCTTCCGGTGGAGGTACCGACCGAACGGAGCAGGCTGTTGAATCCGTTGGCCGAGGCAGTCTGATGGATCGGCGCAGATTCGGTGATCAGAGTCGGCATGGCTGCCAGGGAAAATGCCACACCGGCCGATACCACGGCAGCGCCGATCACGATATTGACCAACGTCGGCGCCAACAGCACACGCAAGACATATCCGATTGCAATGACGATCGCACCCGACGCCAACGTAGCCTTCGCTCCCCATCGCCTCGTCACTTTCGACGACACCGGCGCCAATCCGATCATCAGGACTCCGCCCGGCATCATCGCCAGTCCGGCTTCGGCAGCCGAGAGTCCGAGACCGTCCGCCGACGCCAGGGGCAACTGAAGTTCCTGCGTTGCCGCCAACGCGCTGATGAACATGGCAAAACCGAGTAATACTGCGCAGACGTTCGAAACCAGAATCGGAGCGCGAAGGGAAGTCCGCAGATCGACCAGTGGTGCCGGCGTGTGCAGTTCCCACGGAATCCATCCACAGAGCAAGACCACGCCGGACGCGATCAGAACCAGAACCTCGGGGCTTGCCCAGCCCCATTCGGTTCCTTTCGAAACGGCCAGCAGCAGTGCAGTCATAGCGAGTGTGAGGACCGTGGCCCCCAGAAAGTCGAAGCGTCCGCGACTCTTCACCGCCGATTCCGGCACCACCAGCGGCAAGACGACTATCAGTACTACCCCGAATCCACCGGTGACCCAGAAAAGCGCGGGTAGTCCCCAGTGCGCCGAGATCACCCCAGCCATCGGCATACCGAACATGCCACCGATCCCCAAAGTCGCACTCATGAGAGCTACTGCACCACTGAGCTTTTCCGGAGGAAGGACATCGCGCATGATACTGATTCCGACGGGCAGAAGTGCCGTCGCGAACCCCTGCAACGAGCGCCCGAGGATCAGTAACCAGAAACTCTGGCTGAGCGCAGCAACCATGCAGCCGACGATCATCACGGCAAGACAGACGAGCATCATCGCGCGCTTGCCGAACATGTCGGCGAGTCTGCCGATGAGAGGGGTTGCGACGGCACCGGTCAGCAACGTCGAGGTCACCAGCCAGGAAGCGGTGGAGGACGAAACTCCCGATGCCGTCGCGAACGCAGGCAGGACCGGCACCACCAAGGTCTGTTGCAGCGCGACCACCACACCGCTCAGACTCAGGACGCCGACGACCCACCCGGTCCGCGCTTTCGCGCGAACAGTCTTGTCCGTCAAGCGTTCGAGCGAGCGGCTACTCCGGCGTCGACAGGAACCACGATGCCACTCATGTGGGCACTCGCGTCGGCGGCGAGGAACAGGACTACTCGCGTGATCTCGAAGGGATCCAGCCAACCGACCGGCTGCGCATGCAGAGTTGCGTACACGGGTTCGACGTCGCCTGCCGTCGGCGATTCGAGGTCAGGCCGCATCATTGCGTACATCATGTCGTTGTGAATCATCGGCGTCGAGATGTTTCCCGGTGCAATAGCATTCACGGTCACACCCGAGTTGGCCAGTTCGAGCGACACACTCTTCGTCAAACCGATGACGCCCCATTTGGAGGCGCCGTACGCCGCCATCTGGGTGCCACCGGATCGACCCATCATCGAGGAAATCGTGATGATGCGACCGTATCCACGTTCCGCCATTCCACCTGACACGGCCGCAACGGTGTTGAACACACCGGTCAGGTTCGACGAGATGACTTCGTTCCACTGTGCCGACGTCATCGACGTGATCGGAGCGGGCACGGACACACCGGCATTCGCGACGGCGATGTCGACACGGCCGAACTCGGCTTCAGCGCGGGCAACGAGCGCGTCCATTGCGTCGCGATCAGCAGTGTCTGCCTTGACGGCAATGCACCGACGACCGGTGGCTTCCACCAAACGAACGGTTTCCTTCAGATCCTCCTCGTTTGCGAGGGGGTAGGCGACGACATCACTGTTCTCGCACCGGTCGCAGATCACGATGTCCGCGCCACGCTCCGCGAACGCAACAGCGTGGGCGCGCCCCTGACCGCGTGCGGCGCCGGTGATCAGTGCAACTTTTCCTTCGAAGCTGCCTTCGAGGCTGTTCATGCCGTCTCCTAGTTCGTCGTATGCAAGCGTGCGCTGTACTGCATGCGTACTCCGAACCCGCCCGAAAGAAACAGTCGATCCCGGACAGCGGGAATCCAGCTGATCACTGGTAAACGGCGGTCTCGAATTCCAGGTATCCGTTGATGGATCCAGCGTCCGCGAACGGCAGAATCTGCGTTGCCCAGAACCCGCCGACGCCGGTCTGCCGGTCGATCCAGTAATAGAGGTTGGCAAGACCCGCCCAAGCCAGCGATCCGGCCGGCCTACCGGTGGGTGCCACCTCTTCATTTGTCATGAAGGAGTATGCCCATCCTTTGGGTACACCGGGGAAGAATTCCGCATCGTTGGACAGCGTCGGGAGAACTCCGGGCAACAACCCCACGTGCTGGCCTTCGAGCCCGTTCTGAACGGCTGCAGCTACCGTCTCCGGCGACAACACGCGACCGGATGTGCCCGCGCCGTCGTTGAGCCACATACGAATGAACTTCATGTAGTCGCCTACAGTGCCGTGCAAACCGTGACCACCCATGTGCACCTCGGGTTCGGCCGGAAGCTCGAATCCGATGAGCGGAGTGAGGCTTCCGTCGCTCTCGCGCTGATGGATCGGCGCAAGTCGATCCTTCATCGACGAGCTCATCGTGAATGCCGTATCGGCCATCTCGAGAGGTTCGAAGATGCGCTGACGCATGACATCGCCGAGTCGCTGACCTCGAATCGACTCGACGACCTGTCCGGCCCAGTCGATGTTGGTGCCGTACTCCCATTTCTCACCCGGGTCGAAGAGCAGCGGTGTCGTGAGCGCCGCTTTGCTACACGTGATCACGCTGGGCTGCCCATGTTCCTGCGAGAGCCGGTTGTACGACTCGTTGAAGAAGTCGTAGCCGAACCCTGCAGTGTGAAGGAGCAGCATGCGAGTGGTGATGTCACGCTTGGGTTCCCGAAGAACGGGGTTTCCGCCGGCGTCGAAACCGTCCAGGACCTTCAGCTCACCGATGTCGGGAACATAGGTCGCTGCAGGTGCATCGAGATCGAGCAATCCCTCCTCCACACATTGCAGGACAGCGGTACCGGTGATCGCCTTGGTGGTGGAGAAGAGCGCAAAGGTTGTATCGAGGGTCATCGGAACGCCGGAACCGAGAGTCCGCTCGCCCGCAGCACCCTCGTAGATGTTGCCTTCTCGATCCGTGATCATCGCGACCACACCCGGGACGCGATCAGCCCCCTGAGTTGCTCGCGCCAGCACGTCGTCGAGGCGCTGCTTCGAAAGGGGCTTCCGCGCAATATCTTCGATCGTCACTGCATTTCTCCATCCGACTTGCAACTTGTCTTGTCGAACAGAATGTAACGGCGATCACACACCCGGCTCTGCCTCGAAACGGCAGGAAAACTGTCTCGTTTCGGCAGAACCGGGCAGAGTCTGGAGTCAGCTCTGGGGCGCTCCGATATTCACCAGCCAGGAAATACCGAATTTGTCTGTACAGGCGCCGAATTCGTCGCCCCACATCTGCTTCTCGAGCGGAACGCTGACCGTACCTGTTCCCGACAGTTGCTCCCAGTACCCGCGCAGCACATCGCCGTCGTCGCCGCTGAGGCTGACCGTGATGTTGTCGCCGGGGTTGTACGGCATGCCTGGCGGAGTGTCAGCACCCATCAGGGTGTATCCCTGATCGGTCTCGAGCATTCCGTGCATGATCTTGTCCCCGCCTTCGCCGGGATTGCCGAATTCACCGAACGTGCTCAGCGCCAGCGTGCCACCGAAAATGCCCTTGTAGAACTCCAACGCTTCACGCGCGTTACCGTTGAAACTGATGTACGGATTGAGTCGAGTTGCCATGACGTACTCCTAGCTCGTGGGATTGCTGTCACGTTCGATTTCAATCCTTGCAGAACGCTCCGACACGAAACAACGGATCATCGCAGTTCATCGAGTGCGTAAACCGATCGTCATGACCGTTCAAACAACTGTCCTCAGAGTGGGTTCCGAGTCTCGGAAGGCAACTCTCCGAACCGTTTCCGGTAGGCGGCCGCAAACATGCCCAGATTGACGTAGCCCCAGGCGTTTGCGATTTCGGAGACGGTTCTCCCCTCGGAACGCAACAATTCGCTGCGTACCCCCTCCAGTCGACGCGCGCGCAATCGTTGCCCCGGCGTGGTGTCTCGGTACCGCCGAAATCCCGCAGTGAGCGCCCGGACACTGACACCCACCGCAGCGGCGATCTCGGACGCCGTCGGTACCGAGCGCGCGAAGGTATCGATGTACTCCTCCGCCGATCGCACGTATGCCGGTTCGGCGGAGGCGACGTCGGCGCCGAGTTGCAACCCGGCCTGCGTCGCCCACTCGTCGAGAAGCTGAGCCGTGATGAGTTCTTGAACCCTGGCGCCCAGCCTTTCACTCGACATCGCGTCAGGCGACTCTGCAATCGCGCGAACGACGTAGTCCATCAATGCGAGCCAACTCGAGCCACGCCCGCCGATGGTGCACTTGTGCCGCCACAGACGATCGTCGGGAACCGCCCCGTACCACTGCTGGGCGTGGTCGGCGACAAGCTGATGCGGCACAGTGAGATTCAGCTGCAGATGATCCTCGTCGAATTCGACGAAATAGTCGGTCCGACTACAGTCGGCGACAAAAGTCTCCCCCACGGCAGTATCTGCCGCAGCTCCCCGGCCAAGGGCATGTCGGCCGTTGCCTCTGATCGTCGTCAGAACCAGAATGTTTCCGGCCTCAGGAGAACATTCACCGACAGAGACCGGAATGCCGTAGCAGAATCGGGTCACGTCGATCTTGCCCACCGCTGCCGAGTACATGTCCGAAGCCGGCTTCAACCGACTTCCTATCGGCGTGACCGTATACGGCATGTAGATGTTGTCGGACCATTCCTTGATGCGGTCCCAGTCCCGAGAAAAGGCCTGGTGATGCTGCATGGTGGGCCGGCCGGCCGCGTCGATGAGCAAGGCATCCTCGAACATGGTTCGAGTATCGCACCAGGGCCCGGGAAGGTCACGAAAGTGAGCCGACGCGGTCTATGGCTGTACGGCGGCAGGTCGTGTTGCAGCAAAAAGCAGCGAATCCACCGCGGTCCCCCGGATCACCATGTGCGCCCTCATCCGCCCCTCCTCCACCATTCCGATTTTGGTGAGCACCGACGCCGACGCCGAGTTCTCCGGACGACACGTTGCCTGCACGCGCTGTGCTCCAAGGCGAGCGAAGGCGAGTCCCAGGACCGCGCTCCCTGCCTCGGATGCATAACCTCGTCCTTGGAACTTCGGGTTCACGACAAAACCGAGTTCCGCCCGCCGGTGCGCGGCAGATACTTCCCACACAGCTACCGAACCGATGACCGTTCCATCAGCCTTCGACGTGATGGCCAGGGTGAACGTGCGACGTTCGACGAGCGCAGCTTCGAGTGCCGCGTCAGCCAGGAATGCCCTGGTCACCGCGGGGGTGTTCGGCCCCCAATCAACATATCTACAGACGGCAGGGTCGGACGCGTACTGATGGACGGCATCTTCATCCGCGGCAGTGAAATCTCGAAGAACAAGGCGTTCCGTAGTCAACGTGAACATCCAGCGATCCTAGAGCGAGCCCGAAAGCACCTCTTGACTCGAACGCATGTTCGAGTATGATTTGGGGAGGGGATCGGGGGATTCAATGAGTGTCTTGTTGTCGGATGTGGTGTCGGGTTCTGCGGTGGGGTTGCGCGGACGCCTGTGGCAGTTGTCTGCTTCTGAGTTGCGTGCGGCTGCGGTGTCGGTGAGCGCGGAGATTCTGCGGCTCGAGGCCGTTCGGGTGGCGGTGGTCGACGAACTCTCGATGCGCCCGGATGATCAGGTGATTGCCAGCCGCGGGGTGGGGTGCTGGTTGGCGGCGAACACGATGCTGCAGGTTCGGGACGGGAAGAAGATTGCCGCGTTGGGTGCGGCGCTGCGGCCGTTTCCGGCGGTGGCTGCCCGGTTCGATGGCGGGGATTGCTCCTTCGAGCATGCCGTGTTGATCGTGGCGTTCTGTGAATCCCCGCCGAAGGGCATGCCGGACGCCGCATTGCCTCGCTGTATCGATTTGTTGTTGGCTGCTGCGTCGGGCGTGGAGGCGACGACCACGAAGGTGCGGAACGTGATCGCGACCTTGGAGCGAGTGTTCGAGTCCGATGAGATTCCGCCCGCGGAAGATGTGGATCGCAACGAGTTGCGGATCGCGTCGACGTTGAACGGTCGGGTGGTGGTGCGAGGTGATTTCGATGCTCTCACCGGCGAAATGCTGCTCTCCGCCCTGTCGAATCTGACGATGCCCACCCCGGCACCCGATGGAACCCCCGATGCCCGGTCGGCGGCGAAACGCACGGCGGACGGGTTCACCGAACTGATCCGCCGCTACCTGGACTGCGCGAAAACCGGCACCGACGGCGGTCAGCGTCCGCACGTGAACGTGCACATCAACGCCCGCGATCTCGCGGAGCACCGTGACTGCGCCGCCGCACCCGCTGCTTCTGGTGGTGGAGTGGCTGTGTCGGATCTCGACGTCGGGCACATGCCGTGGCTCGGACCACTGTCCGTCTCGCAGACCAGACTCCTCGGTTGTGATTGTTTCCTGTCCACGGTGCTGCTCGACGATCACGGGGCGCCCTTGGATGTGAAACCCGGAAAGAGGTTGGTCACCGCCGAACAGCGAGTGGCCCTGATCGCCCGAGACAAGGGCTGCGCGTTCCCCGGCTGCACATGTGTACCGGCCTGGACCGATGCACACCATATTCGACACTGGGCGAACGGTGGCCCGACGGTGATGAGCAACCTTGTCCTGCTGTGCCGTTCACATCACCGGTTGATGCACCGAAAAGCCGGTTTCGTCGGGAAGTGGGTAATCCGCATCGGCGTCGACAACAAACCGTGGTTCATCCCACCGCCCTCGATCGACCCGCAACAGCACCCGCAGCCCGCGAACACCACCTTCAAAACCTGAGGTAGTACTCCTCGGGCACAACAGAACACGGGCCAGCACCGCATCGAAGGAGACCTCGATGCGGTGCCAACAGGCCGTGACGCTTGATGAAGCTGTGCTCACAACGATCAGCGAGTCAGCACAAGCCCTGATGTCGGAACGCCCGTTCCTGCAGTCACCAGTACATTCTCGACGGAGTCGACCTGGTTGACCGAAGTACCACGGATCTGCCGAACTCCCTCGGCGATACCGTTCATCCCGTGGATGTATGCCTCGCCGAGCTGTCCACCATGGGTGTTGATCGGAAGCTTGCCTCCGAGTTCGATTGCGCCACCGGCGATGAAGTCCTTGGCCTCTCCCCTACCGCAGAAACCGAGTTCCTCGAGCTGCATCAGAACATAGGGCGTGAAGTGGTCGTAGAAGATCGCCGTCTGCATGTCCGACGGGCGCAGCCCACTTTGTGACCAGAGTTGATCGCCGACAAGGCCCATCTCCGGTAGGCCGGTCAAACCGTCGCGGTAATAGCTGGTCATGATGTATTGATCTGCCCCGCTGCCCTGTGCTGCGGCAGCGATAACGGCAGGGGTGTTCTTCAGATCTTTGGCTCGTTCTGCCGAGGTGACTACGATGGCGATGCCGCCGTCGGATTCCTGGCAGCAATCGAGGAGATGCAAAGGTTCAGCGATGAATCGCGAGTTCTGATGGTCCTCGAGGGTGATCGGTTTTCCGTAGAAGAACGCCTTCGGATTGGTGGCTGCATGCTTACGGTCCGCGACGGCGATTCGACCGAAGTCCTCGCTGGACGCTCCGTATACGTGCATGTATCGCTGCGCGACCATCGCGACAAACGATGCGGGAGTACCCAATCCGTGAGGATAGGAAAAGGCGTTGTCCGTTCCCGACGAATTGACCTGCGCCACAAGGCCGGAGTTCACCTGCCCGAAACGCGCACCCGATCGCTCGTTGAATGCGCGATAGGCCACGACGACGTCCGCGACGCCAGTGGCAACTGCCATGGCCGCCTGCTGAATCGTCGCCGCAGCGGCACCGCCACCGTAGTGAATACGACTGAAGAACTTGAGGTTCGGGATACCCACCGAACGAGCCACTGCCACTTCGGTGTTGGTGTCCATGGTGAACGAGGTAAGACCGTCGACGTCGGCGGGTGTCAGACCGGCGTCGTCCAACGCGGCTTGAACAGCCTCGGCGGCCAGTCGCAGTTCGCTGCGACCGGAGTCCTTCGAGAAATCCGTGGCTCCGATTCCGACGATCGCAGCCTTGCCGGACAATGCGCTCATTCAATGTCTCCGTTTTCAATGTCTCCATTCGAGCCCGACGCCGGAAATGCCAGTGTGACCTGCGCAGTGATGTGATCTCCCAGACTGTTCTTGCCGACCACCGCGAGCGAAACGAGATCCTCGTCGTAGGAGGTCACCGTGCCGGAGAGCGTCAAAGTGTCGTAGGCGTACCACGGGACCCCGAGGCGCAGCTTGATCGACGTGAGTACTGCCCGCGGTCCTGCCCAGTCGGTCACGAATCGCTGCACCAGGCCGGTGTCGGTGAGGATGTTGACAAAAATGTCTTTCGAGCCGCGTTTCTGTGCGAGATCACGGTCGTGGTGAACATCTTGAAAGTCGCGGGTAGCGAGCGCTGCCGAGACCACAAACGTCGGGTCGCCGTAAATCGAGAGCTGCGGAAGAACCTCTCCCACAGTGATATCCGTCGTCAAAGTCATCGTCACTCCTTCCCCGCTGAAACCGCAGGAACCGCCGAAACCGCAGAAGCCCCAACCGGCTGCCAGGCGTACAAAGTCCAGGGAGTTCCCCCGGTCTCGTCGTCTCCGGGGAAGTCGAGGTAGATCGCCTCCACCTCCATTCCGATCGACGCACTCGAGGGATCGACGCCGCGCAATTCGCCGAGCATCCGCACACCCTCAGGCAGTTCGACCAGGGCAACGACGAACGGCAACGACCGACCAGGAACCTTGGGCGCGTGGTGAACGACGAAACTGAAGACCGTTCCCCGTCCTGACGCGACCACGTAGTCGGTCTGCTCCGACTTGTCCTTCCAGATCGCGGGCACGGGTGGGTGCTGCACCGAACCATCCGCACGCAGTTGAATACGCAACTCGTGTGCGGCGACACCGTCCCAGAAGAACTGTGTGTCGAGAGACGCCGTCGGGCGCAGCATCCGAGATGCGTCCAGGTCCGCAGGTACGTCAGTGGAGGGGCGCTCACTTACCGGCGGCGCGAACTTCAAGATCCGGAACATCATCTCCGAGACCAGTTCTTCGCCTACCCGCCAGAAGCTACGGGTAGTGAAAAACCACCCTTCACCAAGACCTGTCTTCTTCGGTCCCACTACGTCTTCCAACACCGAGGAGATGGTGACTTCTTCACCCGGCTTCAAATAGCGGTGGTAGATCTGATCGCAGTTGGTCGCGACGACAGACGTGAATCCGGCCTCGTCGAGAATGTCCGTCATCCGGCCCAACGGATCATCGGCTTCTCGAATTGCCCCCAGACCGCGCATCGTCCATACCTGCGCCATCGCCGGCGGCGCGACTATTCCGTCGTGTCCGGCGGCGCGGGCGGCCGATTCGTCGACGTAGATCGGGTTCTCGTCACCGATCGCCTCGACCCAGTTGCGGATCATCGGCAAGTTCACGGGGTCCCGGCCGGCGCGAGGAGCGCTTGGCCCGTCCTCTCGAACCCGCTCGGCAGCAGTGAGAATGGGATCTGACACGATTTGTTTCCTATCTCGGAACGCGGGGAAGCTTCAGGCCGGCGGTAGCGATCAATTCGCGCATCACCTCGTTGACTCCACCGCCGAAGGTGATCACCAGGTTGCGCTTGATCTGCATGTCCAGCCACTCCATGAGATCAGCCGTTTCGGGATCGATCGGATTTCCGTACCGTCCGACGATCTCTTCCGCGAGTCGACCGACTCGCTGGATGCGTTCGGTCGCAAATACTTTGGTTGCCGAAGCGTCGGCAATGTCCACCGACTCCGAATCACTCGATGCCACTTGCCAGTTGAGCAGTTCGTTGAGGCGATACGTCGCGTGAATCTCGCCGAGCGCGCGTCGTACGTCAACGTGATCGAGCAGGTTTTCACGCTTGGCCCAATCGAAGACGTGGTCGTAAATCCCTGCGACGCGACCTGCCGGACCGAGCATGACGCGTTCGTGGTTGAGTTGCGTCGTGATCAGGCGCCAACCCTGATTCTCTTCACCCACAAGCATGTTCGCCGGAACGCGAACGTCCTCGTAGTAGGTGGCATTGACGTGATGCGCACCGTCGCAAGTGATGATCGGGGTCCAGGTGTAGCCGGGATCTTTGGTGTCCATGATCAGGATGGAGATGCCGCGGTGCCGCGAATCGGCAGACCCGGTTCGCACGGCGAGCCACACGTAATCGGCGTCATGCCCGCCGGTGGTGAAAATCTTCTGGCCGTTGACGACGTACTCGTCATCGTTTCGTGCCGCCGAAGTACGCAGGGCTGCAAGGTCGGTGCCGGCTTCCGGTTCGGTGTAGCCGATCGCGAAGTGCACTTCACCGGCGAGGATCGCGGGCAGGAATTTCTGCTTCTGCTCCTCGCTGCCGTACTTCTGCAGAGTCGGACCGACGGTCTGCAACGTCACCGAAGGCAGTGGGACATCCGCCCGCACAGCCTCGTTGACAAAAATCTGCTGCTCGACTTCACCGAACCCACGTCCGCCGTACTCCACCGGCCAGCCGACGCCGAGCCAACCGTCCTTGCCCATACGACGGATGACCTCACGATAGGTAGGGCCATGGCGCTCCACACGCATGATCTTTGCCTCCTCGGGCGAGATCAGCGTCGAGAAGTAGCGTCGAAGTTCAGCTTGCAATGCGCGCTGACTGTCGGTCAGATCGATGAACACCGGGCCCCCACGAGGTCGAGTCGCTGCGAAGCGCCGCCGAGCAGGCGCGCCAAGTCTTTTGCAGTCGAGTAGTAACGATGAAGCGGATACGTGACGTCGACGCCCAGACCGCCGTGCAGGTGGTGAAGCACCTGCATTGTGGCGGGTACTTCCTGGGCGATCCAGTACGCCATGACGTCGAGGTCCGACTGGGCATCCAGGCCCTCCGACACGCGCCAGGACGCCGACAACGCCGCGACGTGAAGTGTCCGCGAGGTGACATAGGCGTCGGCGATCTGCTGTGAGACCGCCTGGAACGTGGCGAGCGGCTTGCCGAATTGCTCGCGTGAGCCGACATGTGCCGCAGTGAGATCGACGGCACCGGACACCAAACCGTCTGCAACGGCTCCGATACTCGCCGTGGCGATCCGGTACAGCGCCTGGACGGCTTCCTCGCCGGCACCGAGAAGTTCACCGACTGCCTCGTCCATCGTGACTGCGAACTCGGGACTGCCGGACGCACTGGGTGTCGGCGTCAATGCGACGCCGGCGGCGGTCGGATCGACAAGAACGACTCCGGCGTCGGTGGGCACAAGAATTCTGTGTGCGCTCGCCGCGAAAGGCACGGCAAGCACCGTCCCGCTGACGCGATACCAGTCGCCCGACTGATGGGCGGTGGTCGACGGCTGCGCCGGGAACTGCTGACCCGGCTCACCGAGCGCCGCGGTGAATACCCGTCCGGCGCTGACTCCGGTGAGCAATTCGTCCTGCTGAGCGTCGGTCCCCAGAGCAACGATGGGAAGTACGCCGAAGCCGAGGGTTGCGAGAGCCGGAATGGGAGCGGCGGCTCGGCCGACCTCGACGAGCAGAGAGCCGACGTCGGTGACCGAGAGGCCCTCGCCGCCCAGACGCTCGGGCAGTGCCAACGTGAGCAGGTCGGCTTCGGCGAATGCCGCCCAGAGCGCGTCCGGCTCCAGTTCGCGGGCAAGGAGCGCGGTAGCCACCTCGGCTACCGCTTCCTGGGTTTCATCGGGAGTGAAGTCCACGCTGGCAATCCTGTCTCTGATGTAGAACGTGTTCTAGTTGTATCACCAACGTGGACATTTCTAAAGGCCTCTACTCACGCCGTCTAATCACGGGGCAGGCCCAGAATTCTCTCCGCGGCGACGGTCAACAGAATCTGCGTGGTCCCGCCGGCAATCGACAGGCATCGCGTGTTGAGGAACTCACGCGAGAGCGGACCCTCCACCCATCCGGCTGGGCCACCCAATTCCATGGCGAACTCTGCGACATTCTGACGCTGGCGCACGCCCACCAGCTTGCGGACGCTCGACGCCGGGCCCGGATCCTGACCATCCAATTGCCGCAGTGTCGTGCGCAATTCCAGCAACGAGCCCACCATGGCGGTTCCGATCAGCCCACCGAGCTTGTCTGCAACCACAGGATCGGGATCGCCCGCCAGCTCGAGCAATTCCTCCATCGCACCGCCGAGCGAAGAGCCCCCGCTCATCGCGACTCGCTCGTTGGCGAGGGTCGTTCGGGCCAGTTTCCAGCCTCCGCCGAGCTGGCCGACGACGCAGTCGTCCGGCACGAAGACGTCGTCGAGGAAGACTTCGTTGAACAGAGCATCGCCGGTGATCTCACGCAGCGGCGAGATCCGAATCCCGGCCGTCTTCATGTCGAGAAGGAAGTACGTGATGCCCTTGTGCTTGGGAACCTCGCGATCGGTTCTGGCGAGGCAGATGGCCCAGTCAGCTTCACGCGCAAGCGAAGTCCAGACTTTCTGGCCGTTCAGCTTCCAACCGCCGTCGACCTTCTCCGCGGTCGTACGCAGCGCGGCAAGATCGGAACCTGCACCAGGTTCACTGAAGAGCTGACACCAAGTGATCTCACCCTTGAGCGTCGGTGTCGCAAATCTTTCGATCTGCTCCGCACTGCCGTGCTCGAGGATGGTGGGAACTGCCCACCACCCGATCACGAGATCGGGTCGGCCGATACCGACGGCCGCCAACTCTTCTTCGATCAAAATCTGTTGCGCGGCCTTGGCGCCCCGGCCGTACGGCTTAGGCCAGTGCGGCGCAAGGTAGCCCGATTCGGCCAACGCGTTGCGCTGTTCGGATTCGGGCAGCGCCACCAATTGCGCTACCTCTTCGCGAATGTCGGACCGGTCGGATTCCAGCTCACTCAAGTCGATCTGAAGGTGACGCCGTGCACCGCCGATCGTCAATTCAACGACGCGTGCGCGCCAGCGGGACGATCCACCCAGAATCTGCCGGAGCGACAGTGCTCGACGAAGGTAGAAGTGCGCCTCGTGCTCCCAGGTGAATCCGATGCCGCCGAGCACTTGAATGCAGTCTTTTGCCGTGTCGACAGCGGCGTCCAGAGACACCGCGGCCGCCACCGCCGCCGCGATCGGAAGTTCGTCGCCCGACTCTGCAGCGACCGCACCATCCCAGGCGACAGCTCCGGCATTTTCCACTCGGCACAGCATTTCGGCACAGATATGTTTGATCGCCTGGAACGAACCGATGGGTTTTCCGAATTGTTCGCGAATCTTCGCGTACTCCACCGCAGTACGCAGACTCCACGCCGCAATTCCGGCAGCTTCGGCAGCCCCAAGTACCGCCGCTAGATCGGAAACCGATCCTGGCGCAATGTCATCGAGGATTCGGTCGGCGTCGACCGTCACTCGGTCGAAGGAGACTCGCGCCAGTGGTCGCGACTTGTCGATCGTGTCGACCGCTTCGTAGGTCACACCTTCGCTGTCTCCGTCGACGAGAGCCCAGACGACACGCGAGCCTTCACCTTCCGACACCACGCCCGCCGACACGAGGACCGATACGCCCGAGTCTCCACCCCAGGCGTAACCTCCTTCGCCATGAAGCTCGATGCCGCCGGACGCATTCGCCGTTGCCGCAACTGGACTTTCGTCCAATACGACGGCACACGGCAACGCACCGTCGGCGAGCATTTCGGACCAGCGTTTGGCAGCGGGCGACGAACTACGCCCAACCACCAGAGCTGCAAGCGCAGTCGTGAGAACAGGACCCGGCACGAGTTCGATTGCCGCCTGCTCGAGCATTGCTGCGAGATCGACGATTTCGGCTCCGGCTCCGCCTACCGATTCAGGAACGGCGACCGAAAATATCCCGAGAGACGCGAACTCGGACCATTTCTCCCGCCACGAAACTGCTGGTCCACGGCGTACCATGTCCATCGGCGTGGCCGAGCGAGCCCAGGCCTCTATCGATTCCTGGACCGCCCGCTGTTCATCGGTCGTGGCGATTGTCACAACTGGTTCCCGCCTCTCGATAAGTGACACAATTGTTTAGAACGTGTTCTAATATGACACCTGGCCAAGAGTCAAGGCGCGAAGGAATTTGTCGATGACCACAACATCCCGATCCCGCTCCAACGCGGTTGCTTCTGCAACGCTCGGGGACGACGATCTCAGCTCCAACGCGCAACGTGAACGCCGCAAGCGGATTCTCGACGCAACCCTCGCCCTGGCGTCCAAGGGTGGTTACGAGGCTGTTCAAATGCGCGCCGTGGCCGAGCGCGCCGACGTCGCAGTCGGAACGCTCTATCGCTACTTCCCATCCAAGGTTCACCTGTTGGTGTCCGCTCTGGCACGCGAATTCGAGAAGATCGATTCCAAGGGCAAGATCCCACCTGGAACCAGCCCGCTCGAGCGGATGCAGCTGATCCTCAGCCTCATCACCCGCGCGATGCAGCGCGATCCGCTCCTCACCGAAGCCATGACTCGCGCGTTCATGTTCGCCGACGCCTCCGCAGCGGCAGAGGTCGATCAGGTGGGCCAGTTGATGGACCGCCTCTTCGCACGAGCGATGACCGAAGAGGAGCCGACCGAAGAGCAGTTGGCAATCGCGCGCGTGATCTCCGATGTGTGGCTGTCCAATTTGGTGGCCTGGCTCACGCGACGTTCTTCGGCTACCGATGTCGCCAATCGACTGGAATTGACGGTTGAACTGCTGCTCGGTGATGGAACACGGAAACCCGAATAGACATCCTTTGTCGCATCTGTCATTTTTGCACTGATCTGGCAGAAACGTATCGAGCCAGGAGTCGCTGCATCACCTAGATTTGAAGAGGTGAGCGCACAAGATCTGTCCATCGAACTCCGCCGAGCGCTGTCGGGCGTGGCACGCACGCCGCGTCTGCTCGTAGCCTCCGACTACGACGGGACGATGGCACCCATCGTCGCCAACCCGGACAAGGCGTATCCCCGCGCGGAAACGGTGCGTGCGCTCCGCTCCCTCGCCAGCCTGGCGTCGACGACTGCTGCCGTGATCTCGGGCCGCGCCCTCAAGGATCTGGCGGCGCTGTCTCGGCTTCCCGCCGAAGTGCAATTGGTCGGCAGCCACGGCTCCGAGTTCGACATCGGATTCGTTCACGCGATCGACGCCGACGCCAGGAAACTGCTCGACGAGATCGTCACCGAGTTAGGCCGAATTGCCGCCGATACCCCCGGCGCAACTGTGGAGAAGAAGCCCGCCAGCGTCGCCTTGCACGTACGCAACACGAGCGCCGACGACGCCGAGAAGGCGCTCATCGCCGTTCGCACCGAATCGGCACTCTGGCCGGGTGTTCAGGTCACCGAGGGTAAGTCGGTGGTCGAGTTGGCGGTCATCGCCACCGACAAGGGCCACGCACTCGACTTGATCCGCCATCAGGACGGCGCTACCGCTGCCGTCTTCATCGGGGACGACGTGACCGACGAAAAGGCGTTCAGCAGGCTGCAGGGGCCGGACATCGGAATCAAGGTCGGCAGCGGGGACACCGTCGCCGACTATCGCGTCGACAGCACCGAGGATGTCGCTGCTGCTCTGGCGTTCCTGCTCGACGAGCGTCGTACGTGGCTTTCCGGTGCCGACGCTCCGCCCATCGAGCGACTCTCGATGCTCGCCAGTCCGCGCACCGTCGCTTTGGTGACCCCGGATGCGACGCTGACCTGGTTGTGCCACCCGGAACCGGATTCCGCGGCGGTCTTCGCGCACCTTCTCGGCGGAACCGGGGCAGGGCACTTCTCGGTCGGGCCTCGCCGCACTGCCCTTCCTCTGAGCCAGAAGTACATCGACAGCACGATGACCGTTCAGACCCGTTGGGCGAGCCTGTCCGTCACCGACTACCTCCCCCACGACGTCCCGCAGGGGCGAACCGACCTGACCCGCATCATTTCCGGTCAGGCAGACGCGATCGTCTCGTTTGCACCCCGTCCCGAGTTCGGCCAGGGTCAGGTCACGCTCGAGGTCGTCGACGAGGGCATTCGAGTCCTCGGCACCAACGAGCCGTACGTGCTCCGCTCCCCTGGTGTGCTGTGGAACATCGCAACCGACGGAAACCAGCAGACTGCCCACGCCATCGTCGAGCCGTCCAAGGGTGACGTCGTACTCGAATTGCGCTGCGGAACAGAAGAACTCGGCCCTTCCGAAGTTCCGGAACTCGAGCGTCGAGCGACCTCGGAGGCATACTGGTCCGATTGGGCCAAGACGCTCGAACTGCCGAAGCTGAAGCCGGACTTGATGAAACGCTCTGCGTTGACCTTGCGCGGGCTGGTTCATGCCGATTCCGGTTCCATCATGGCCGCCGCCACAACATCCCTGCCGGAGGAGATCGGCGGAGTCCGCAACTGGGACTACCGCTATTGCTGGTTGCGCGACGCCGCCCTCACCGCAACAGCTCTCGTGAGCGTCGGGTCCACCGACGAGGCCGAGAACTATCTGGACTGGGTCCACCGCGTGCTCGAAACGCTGCCGGGACCCGAGCGCCTGCACCCCCTCTACACGCTCTACGGGACTTCGCTACCGCCAGAGGCCGTCATCGATTCACTTCCCGGATACGCCGGCTCCAGGCCGGTCCGCGTCGGAAACGCCGCGAATCAGCAGGTTCAACTGGACGTGTTCGGCCCGATCGTCGAGCTGATCGTCGAACTGGCGAATGCACGCGAAAAGGCCGGTGCTCCCGATCCTTTGAGTGATCGCGACTGGGAACTGGTGTGCGCCATGGTCGAAGCAGTGCAGCGGCGCTGGTTCGAACCGGACCACGGCATCTGGGAAATTCGCGACAACCCGCGCCACCACGTCTATTCCAAGGTGATGGGTTGGGTCACCGTCGATCGCGCCGTCGATCTTGCTACTCGCTTTTCTCGCGAGGCTCTGCCCGAGTGGGCGGAACTGCGTGACCAGATCGCCGACGAAGTACGACACAAAGGCTGGAAGGACGACGTCCAGTCGTACACCGCGGCCTACGACGGTACCGATCTCGACGCCGCTACTCTGCACATCGGACTGTCGGGACTGATCGATCCGACGGATCCACGCTTTGCTGCAACCGTCGTAGCCACCGAGGCTGAACTACGCAGCGGCTCAACGGTATACCGATACCATCACGACGACGGCCTGCCCGGCATCGAAGGTGGATTCCACCTCTGCGCCGCCTGGCTCGTCGAGGCCTACCTACTTATCGGACAACGCCTGCAAGCAGAGGCACTGTTCGACCAGTTGGTCGCGGCAGCGGGTCCTACCGGACTACTCGCGGAGGAGTACGACCCCATCGCGGAACGCTCGTTGGGCAACCATCCCCAGGCGTACAGCCATCTGGGATTGTTGCGCTGCGCCCAACTCCTGGCGTGAGCGCTACCCCTTGATCCGACCTGATGTTCGCCCTGCCAGTAGTTCGGTGTCGAGCATCTCGACTATCGGAACGCCGGATCCAGACGGCGACATCAGGAGCGCACCGGCGCGCCGGCCCTTCTCTTCCTGGGGCTGGCGCACCGTTGTCAGTGATTCGCGCAGCGCCTCGTCGACGCCGTCGAATCCGGTGATAGAGAGTTGGCCAGGTACATCGATGCCCTGCCAGCGCGCCCAGTCCAAGGCGCCGAGAGCCAGCACGTCGGTGGTGCAGACCAGTGCGGTGATCTCGGGGTTGGTCGCGAGAGCTTCCGCCGCCGCCGAGTGCCCGGACTGCGATGTGTGGACGTACCGCTCGATCACCGTGAGTGAGAGTGGGTCCATGTCGGACGCCACCATCGCGTCGCGCACTCCTTCGATGCGCTCACGCTGGACGTGGAAGTGCGGGGACTTGAGTCGTTCCTGGCTGACCACGCCGTCCATCCGGTCGCGCCCCAGCCTCATGCAGAGCACGCCGATGTCACGGTGGCCGAGCCCGATGAGGTAATCGGCGACCTTGCGCATGGCAGCGCGGTCGTCGATGCCCACGAGGGATGCACCGGGGATCTCGCGAGGCTGGTCGCACACGACGATCGGAATGTGACGCTCGAGCACGGCAGCGAGATACGGATCGTCGTCGGCCACCGAGTAGACGACGAAGCCGTCGACGCCCGCCTGCTGGACCACGGCTGCAGCATCCACCTCGTCGCGGCCGGGCCCGGCCGGGATGAGCAGCAAGCCCTGGCCGGCGTCCTCACACGATTCCGAGAGACCGGCGAGGAAGCTCATGGCGGCCGGGTCGCGGAACGAATAACTGAGTGCTTCGGTGAGCAGGAGACCGACGGCACCGGCTTTGCGAGTTCGCAAGGAGCGGGCGACCGGATCGGGTCCGGGATATCCGCGTCGCTTGGCCGCTTGGAGCACTCGATCCCGCAGCTCGACGGAGAGCTGATCGGGTCGGTTGTACGCGTTCGAGACTGTAGTTCTCGACACATTGAGCTCGGCGGCAAGCGACGCCAAAGTGGCTTGACGGCGTGGCTGACGGGACCGGGGCATAAACGGACGTTAGCCGTAGTGCCCGCAGACGGCGCGTTGGGGCTGAACCGAAGGTGAACTACCAGCGACTATGCGCTAATGTGTAACGGTAACGGTTTCCAATAGCATTTAGCCCAGCCTTTGTTCAGGAGAAAAGCACGTGCGTTCGTCGTCGAAATTCCGCACCGCCACCGCCCTCGCGGCCGTCTCGGTCGCCGCAGCATTCGCGCTCACCGCGTGCAGCTCCAGCTCGTCGAAAGACGAAGGCATCACCGTCGTCGCATCGACGAACGTGTGGGGCGACGTCGCGCAGGCCGTCGCCGGCGACAAGCTGACGGTGACGTCGATCATCAACGAGCCGTCCGCGGACCCGCACTCGTTCGAGGCGACTCCAGCCGATGCCGCCAAGATCACCGACGCATCGCTTGTCGTCTACAACGGCGGCGGCTACGACCAGTTCATCACCGACGTCCTCGACGCGGGCAAGGGTGAGCAGAAGACGGTCAACGCCTACAACCTGCTCGACGGCGGCATCCACGCCGGCGAAACCGCGGGCGAATCGCATGACGGTCACACCCACGGCGCAGTCAACGAACACGTCTGGTTCGACATTCCGACCGTCGACGCCGTCGCACATTCGGTTGCCGATCAGCTGAGCGCTCTCGATCCGGACAACGCGGCGACCTACGAGGACAACGCGAAGGCATACAGCCAGAAGCTCGCCGGCGTCACAGCGATCGCCGATTCCATCGCCGCTGCCCACGCGGGCGCACCGGTGGCGCAGACCGAGCCGATCGCGCACTACCTCCTGGTCGCAGCTGAACTGAAGGACGCAACTCCCGAAGAGTTCACCAGTGCCATCGAAGACGGCAACGATCCTTCACCGGCCGCAATCGCCGCAACGCGCCAGCTCCTCTCGGAGAAGCAGGCCCGCGCACTGGTCTACAACATCCAGACGCAGGACAAAGTGACCCAGGACATGCGCACCACAGCCGAAACCGCCGGAGTGCCCGTCGTCGAGGTTACGGAGACTCTCCCCGAGGGCCTGGACTACATTCAGTGGCAGACGCAGACCGCGGAGTCGCTCGCAAACGCCCTCTCTGCCCAGTAATTATTTGCCCCACGATTTCCGAGAAGAACCGATCGGCTTGTGACAGAAACTTCCGCGAATACTCCTGTGCCCCCTGGTAACACCGTGCCTCCTGGTAACACCGTGCCTTCGAAGGCCTCCGTGCCCGCTGTGACGCTGAAGGACGCTCGATTGTCTTTCGGCGCCCGCACATTGTGGGACGGGCTCGATCTCGAGGTACAGCCAGGTGAGTTCATCGCCGTACTCGGGCCGAACGGGTCGGGCAAGACCTCGCTCTTGAAGATTCTGCTGGGCCAACTACAACTCAGCGGCGGTAGTGCACAGATCGTCGGCACGCCGGCACGGGCCGGGAACTCACACGTCGGGTACATCCCGCAGCAGAAATCCATCGACGACGGCCTCCCGCTCCGCGGCCGCGACCTGGTCGGCCTCGGCGTCGACGGTCACCAGTGGGGTACTGGCCTACTTCGTCGGGGTCGTCGCCGCAAGATCGTGGACGACGCCATCGCACAGGTCAGCGCCCAGTCGTTTGCCGACGCTCCCATCGGTTCCATGTCCGGCGGTGAGCAGCAGCGACTGCGGATCGCGCAGGCTTTGGTCGGCGACCCGCGGATCCTGCTGTGCGACGAGCCGCTGCTCAGCCTCGACCTCGCCAACCAGCACCTGGTCTCGACGCTGATCGACAAGCGTCGGCGCAGCCATGAAACCGCAGTGCTGTTCGTGACGCACGAGATCAATCCGATCCTGCCTTTGGTCGATCGAGTGCTCTATCTGGTGGACGGCAAATTCCGGATCGGGACGCCGGCCGAAGTGATGACGTCCGAGGTTCTCTCGGATCTGTACAACACCGACGTCGAAGTGTTGCAGGTTCGTGGCCGCCTCGTCGTGATCGGCACCGGAGACGCCATCGACGCGCTCGGCAGCGCAGGCGGACTACGGCCGGGAGAAGGCGTTCACCATTCTGATGAGGATCACCACCAGTGAGTAACAAGTTCACCGACGCGATGTCGCGGATGTTCGACGTGTCCGCCACCGTCGACCTACTGCAGTACGACTTCGTCCAACAGGCGTTGATTGCCGGTGCCATCCTCGGATTGTTGGCAGGCATTATCGGGCCGCTGATCGTGAGCCGTCAGATGTCGTTCTCGGTGCACGGAACGAGTGAGCTGTCACTGACGGGCGCATCCGCCGCACTTCTCGTCGGTGTGGGCGTCGGCTTCGGTGCCATCGTCGGATCCGTGGTCGCAGCTGTGCTGTTCGGGCTGCTCGGAGCCAAAGCGCGCGACCGAGATTCGGTGATCGGCGTGATCATGGCTTTCGGTCTCGGCTTGTCGGTGTTGTTCCTCTGGGCGTACGACGGTCGCACGGGAACCAGCTTCTCACTGTTGGTCGGACAGATCGTGGCGCCGGGAAACAGCGGTCTCGAACTTCTGCTGCTGTGCGCGGTCATCGTGATCGGCACACTCGGATTCATCTACCGCCCTTTGCTGTTCGCAAGCACCGACCCCGAAGTTGCTGCAGCTCGCGGCGTTCCGGTTCGGGCACTGTCGATCGTGTTCGCAGTGTTGGTCGGCATCACCGCAGCACTCGGCGTACAGATCGTCGGTGCGCTGCTGGTGATGTCGCTGCTGATCACCCCCGCAGCGGCCGCCGCGTACGTCACGGCAAGCCCACTCAAGGCGACAATTCTCTCCGTCGTGTTCGCCGAACTGGCAGCCGTCGGCGGCATCCTTCTCTCGCTGGCACCCGGCGTTCCCGTCTCGAGTTTCGTCACCTCGGTCTCGTTCGTGATCTACCTGATATGCCGACTCTTCGGATCCGCACGTCGCAAGAATGCGGGACGGATTCCGGCGCACGCCTGAACACCGAGAGCCCATACCTACCTAGAATCGAGGTATGGGCTACAGCGTTGATCTGAACAGCGACCTCGGCGAGGGCTTCGGAGCCTGGACTCTGGGCGACGACGACGCCATGCTCGAACTTGTCACCAGTGCGAACATCGCCTGCGGATTCCATGCCGGTGACCCGACAACGCTGTTGGCGACTTGCGAATCCGCAGCCACCCGCGGCGTGCGGATCGGCGCGCAGGTGGGTTACCGAGACCTCGCCGGTTTCGGCCGACGCTTCATCGACATGTCCCCGAAAGACCTCACCGCCGACGTCATTTATCAAATAGGGGCACTCGACGGTTTGGCTCGCGTCGCCGGATCGCGGGTCACGTACGTCAAACCCCACGGTGCGCTTTACAACGCAATAGTCCATCACCGACGGCAGGCGCGGGCCGTGGTCGCCGCCGTCGTTGCCTACGACAGTTCGCTACCTGTTCTCGGACTACCTGGTTCGGTGTTTCTGGAAGAGGCGCGCGAAGCCGGCCTCGACGTGGTCGCCGAGGCTTTTGCCGATCGCGCGTACACGGCAGAAGGCACTTTGGTCCCCCGCACCGAGTCGGGCGCCGTTCTGAACGACCCGGCGCTTGTTGCAGAACGGGTTCGGCGAATGGTCGTCGACGGCGAGTTGGATGCGGTCGACGGGAGCACCCTCAAAATCACCGCGGAGTCGGTGTGCGTACACGGTGACAGTCCGGCAGCCGTCGACATGGCCGCAGCGATCCGCGCTCTCCTCGAATCCTCCGACGTCGAGATCACGCCGTTCACATGATCACGATCCTGCCAGCCGGTGAATCCGCAGTCCTCGTCGAATACGACGAACTGCCGAGCGTGCTGGGCAACTTCAGGGCTCTCGACGCCAGTCGGATCCCCGGAGTGATCGATCTGATTCCCGCGGCGCGAACCATCCTGATCGAGTACGACAACACGATTACCGGACGCAAACTCGTGGAGAAATGGGTACGTGGGGCCGTACCCATCGAACTCACAGCAGATGAGAGCGGGCCTGCTGTCGCGATTCCGGTCCGCTACGACGGCGACGATCTCGTCGAAGTGGGCAAGCTGACCGGACTCGGGGTCGACGGTGTCATCGAGGCTCACACGTCTGCGTCGTGGACCGTCGCGTTCATCGGTTTCGCCCCCGGCTTCGCGTATCTGACCAGCAACGAGAGAAAGCTCGAAGTTCCACGTCGATCGGACCCGCGCAGGCAGGTCCCGGCCGGTGCAGTCGGGTTGGCCGGACCGTTCTCGGGCGTCTACCCGCGTAGTTCCCCGGGCGGCTGGCAGTTGATCGGAACGACGGAACTGTCGGTATGGGATGCCGAGCGCCGCCCGCCGGCGCTGCTTCTACCCGGCACCACAGTCACGTTTGTCCGTGCATGATTTCGGTGCAAGCATGATTTTGGTGTCGTCATCGCGTTGTTGCGGGACAATGGATTCATGGCCTGGCTCGAGGTAGTGCGTACCGGCCCGCTCGCCACAGTTCAGGACCGCGGGCGGAGAGGCTACGGCGCTCTCGGGGTCGGCAGATCCGGCGCCGTCGACATGATCTCGCACGACAGCGCGAACAGACTCGTAGGCAACACTTTTCGAGCAGCAACCATCGAAGTCACCACTGGGGGTTTTGCTATGCGGGCCGTCGGTTCGATGACGGTGGCAGTGACAGGCGCGCGGGTGCCGCTGGTCGTCGACGGACGGCCGGCACCTGACTACGCGAGCATCCACCTGGGCGGTGGCAGCACTATCGAATTGGGTTACAGCACAACCGGGTTGAGAACGTATATCTCTGCACGCGGTGGCGTCGACGTCCCACAGGTACTCGGCAGCAGATCCACCGACACACTCTCCGGGCTCGGGCCGCCGCCGCTCGCCGCCGGCGATCTACTCCTCCTCGGGGCAGAGGAAGGGACGTGGCCCACCGAAGAGTTGATTCCACCGCCCGCACCTGCACTCGGCGCGGTTCCGATCGAGATCACGCTCGGCCCCCGAAATTCCTGGTTCACCGCCGCATCCGTTCACGCGCTCCTTCACACCACGTGGAAAGTCACCGAACACACCAACCGAGTCGGGGTCCGGTTGCAGGGCCAAGGGCCTTTACATCGCTCACGCACCGAGGAATTGCCGAGCGAAGGCGTCGTGATGGGATCCATCCAAGTGCCGCCAGGCGGCCAGCCCGTCGTGTTTCTGGCAGACCATCCCGTGACCGGCGGATACCCGGTCATCGCCGTCGTTTCCGACGCAGGGATTGCATCGCTGGCACAGCTGCGGCCCGGCAGCACCATTACCTTGAAGGCCACTACCAGGCCGTCCTAGCGCTGATAGTCTCAGCCGCGCCAGCAATGCTGCCGGCGGCGCTCGGCCGTCGCCAGAACCTGAAGGACTTTCACACTATGAGCCCTAAGAGCAGCACACTTGCTCTCGGAATAGCGTCAATGATCACTGCTGCACTCGTCCTGTCCGGATGCAGCAGTTCGGAAAGCGGCGACGCTGTCTCCAGTGATACCAGCACCAGTGAGACCACTGCTTCCGAAAGTTCTGCATCCTCGTCGTCTGCCGCTGCCGCGACGCCGACCTTGAGGGACGGAACACCGTTCATCGGTGAGCGGACGACGATCGAAACCGGCGACGACCCCGAAGCGCCGAGCATCAGCGTCAGCCTCCCGCCGAGCTGGACTCACGGCGAGAACATCCCTGCCGGCGTTACAGATGCGTTGTCCAGCAACAGCCAGGAACCCAGCGGTTTCATGCCGAACACCACCGTGACGGTCGAAAACCAAGGCACCGCAACAAAAGACGAGGTTCTTGCCGCTGCGCGTGAAACGATCGCCACCCTCGACGGATGGACCGAGGTGAAGTACACCGAGATCGACGTCGACGGACAGCAGGGGTTCCGCCTCTCCGGAACCTGGACCGCCCCAAACCTGGACGTTCCGCTCTACGCCGTCATGACAGTCGTCGCTTACCAAGCCGACGACAACTCGCCGGTCTACCTGGTCAGCTTTGCGAATCAGTTCACCGACACGACGAACATGCAGACCTCCAACCAGGTGGAGGAAATCAACACCTCGATCGAATTCGGCTGAGCACCTCATGATTTGAGCGCTTGATCACCGACCAACCGCGGCGGGCCGAGACTACGACAGTCTCGGCCCGCCGTTTCACAATTCTCGGCTAACTCTTCCCGAACAGTCCGCTGAGGGAACCGAGGCCACCACTCAACGAGCCGAGCGATCCGGTTCCGCCACCGGTTCCGGGGCCAGTGGGATCAACCGGATCAACGGGATCGACCACATCCGCGGCGCGGACAGTGATGGACGGGCCCAAGTTGGCGAAATTCGCACTCGACTGGAATCCGTTGCCCATCACCGTGGCACCTACCGCCAATCCACTTCCGTACACGGTTCCCGGCGCACACGAAGCAGTGACCGTGTAGCTGGTCTTCATGGTCACCGGTTTGCTGCCGTTGTTGATCCAGCCGGCACTGGTCACCTCGAGCGTCGTGGCTGTCAGTTCCGGCGTTTCAGTGGTTTCGGTCATCGTCCCGCCAACGTGAAACTTCGTGACCTTCGCCGAGCCCGGGACAAAGGTCAAGCATGCGGCATGCGTCTCGGTGAACCTGCTGATATATCCGTCGATTCCGCTCTTCTTCGACACTGTCGTGTAAGTGATCGTGTCACCGACCTTCGGGGACGCATTGTCCACGGTGCGAGTAAATGTGTAGGCACCAGAAGTTGCCGTCTCGGCAGTCGCGACTCCCGCACCCAGCGCGCTTGCGCCCACAGCAAGAGCAATCACCCCCAAACCAGCTCCAACGGTGGACAGTCTACGATTCCTGGATCCAAACTTTGCCACGAACAATCTCCACTCTGTGAGGTTCCAGGACAACCGAATTCGTTGATTACTGAAACTTGTTGCAACCCGACTCTCGAAGTACGATACAGTCGACCTGGACATTCGCCCAGCTTTTCGCCGACTTGGTCGCCAATCAGTTAACAACAGGCAATCAAGGTCGAAAAAGTCCTCTCAATTCGGACTTTTCCGTAAATTCTGCCGAACTGACACATAGGCAAGCGTCCGATAGGTTTCAATGGTTACCACGGCGCAACCTTTGAAGAGTCATCCCCATCGCCGTCAGCGTGAACCCCTCGAACGGAGAATTTCATGTCACGTTTCTCAATGCGCAAAACACTCACCGGAGTAGCAATCGCTGCGCTTGCAACCAGCGGACTTCTCATCGGCACCGGAGCTGCGCACGCAGATGCCGCGCACCCGAAGACCAACACCGTGACTTCGAACCAAGTCACGATCACCAAGAGCGTCGTAGGCGACGGAGAAGTGGCGCCCGGCGGAAAATTGACCGTCCGCACCACGGTTTCGGCCAACGGCCATCCGGACTTCTTCGTCAACAAGTTCGTCGACCGTTTCCCGGCCGGATACACCTACATCAAGGACAGCGCCTCGATCGATTCATGGCACTTTCTCGGACTGACTCAGAAAACCGAGAAGGTGTCCCCCACCGTCGACAATGCGGCGCGCACCGTCACAATTCCCGATGCGGGTTGGAATGTCTCGATCACCGGCAGCAAGACAGTCACTTTCGAAGTGAGCTACTTGGTTCCGGACAACGCACAGCCGGGAACTTACGTCGAGCTCCCCAGTTCCATCGGCATCTCGCTGTGGGGCAGTGATCAGAACATCGGCGATGTCTACGCCAAGATCCGCGCCAAGAACCCCGGCGAGGCTGCCGCATCGGGCTCGGCAGATCTGGGCTTCGGCTCTTCTGACGGCGAGGGCGGAACCGGTTCGGCCGGCTCCTCCATCCTCGACAACCCGGCCGGCTTCATCTCCGACATCATCAGCGGTGTCCTGGCCAACGGCAGCTGATTCACCTGCTCCACCTGTAAACACTCCGTCGGGGAATGTGATCGAGGGTGGCATCGAGTCTTCGGACTCGGTGCCACCCTCGGCCTTTTGTCGCGACCGCACTCCGTCGTGTCCTGCGTCGAAGAACCAAATAGGAAAGCATTACCTAAGTCATTCGCGGTATGATCCACCGATGAGTTCCACAGGATTTCCGTACTGGGCTGTGCCGGCAGGCCGGTACGTTCCGCTCCCCTTCTCGATGACGACGTCCACCATCGGGCGCGATCAGAAGCGCGCGTGGCGTGAGATCCGCCATCCCGAGCACGAACTCCTGTGGGGCGCTTCCGGAGAGATGAGCGCGTACATCGACGACGTTCGTTGGCAGATCCCACCGACGGTCGGCATGTGGATTCCGGCTGGAACTCCACGGCGCATCACGCTCGGCGCATCCACCGAAGCTCGTTTCACCTATTTCCGGCCCGAGTCGTTCCCCCACCCGTGGACGAAGCCCGCGATCATCGGCATCGACGACGTGGTCAAGACGATGCTCATCCATCTGCACCAGCGAAACATGCCTACCGAGGCTCGCTTGCGGGCGGAATCCGTAGTCTTCGACACGCTCGCGCCCATCGAGGCGGCTGATGTCGCAGTGCCGATGCCCGCCGATCCCCGGGCCCTCGCCGTTGCACGCCGCTTGATCGCCGACCCCGCCGATCAACGCGGGCTTGCCGATTGGGCCTATGTGGTCGGCGGAAGCCCCCGTACCCTGAGCCGCGTGTTCTCTCAGGGAACGGGGATGTCCTTCACCGAGTGGAGGATTCAAGTTCGCGTCCGCGCCGCGATGTCCTATCTCGCTGCGGGCGTTCCTGTTTCGACGGTTAGCCGTCGCGTCGGATACGAAACCCCCAGCGCCTTCACCAGCGTGTTCCGCAAGGTCACCGGACGAACACCGAAGAACTATTACTCGGACGCGTGCGAATTGTCAGCCTAACTGGTCAGAAGCCGTTCATCTTCGAGACCAGTTCGGCGAAGGCATATTTGACGCTCAGCGACGTGGGCGAAGCCAGTGCCATCACTCGGGCCAGACCGAGCTGCTGAATCAGCCTGCCGTCCTTGACTGCCGGCAGGTCGGCAAACAACTTGTCCCCCATCAATCCGGGGAGCCCCTGACCACTCGCGTCGTTGAGCACGATCACGTCCGCGTCCAGTTCGTTGTACTGTTCGCGCGATGCAGTCACCGACCCCTGGGTGTCGCCGCACAGCTCTGCGCTTCCGGCCGACTGCTTCAGTCCGAGCTGGGACATCAGGATGACTCTGCCGTCGTCGGCGCAGTAATTGGTGAGGCCGTCGATGTTTCCCGACAGGAAGGTCAAGGTTTTCCCGTTCAGATTCGGGGACCCAGCAGCCAGGTCGGCTATGGAATCGTCAGTTTCCTCGATCAGCTCAGCCGCCCGCTTCGGTTGTCCGAGTACTGAACCGATGGTCGACATCTGCTCCTGCCACGTAGTCGCCCAGGCGGTCTCCTTGAACGGAATCGTGGGTGCGATCTGAGAAAGACGTGCGTAGTCGTCTTCGGTGATTCCCGAGACCACCGCGATGATCACGTCCGGCTCCAACGCCAGGATCTGCTCGAACGGCACACCGGAAGTGCTGTCGAGCAACGTGGGTTCGACGTCGCCCAACACTTCTTCGTCCCACGGCAGGATTCCGTTCTCCAAGCCTGCCCCGCTGAACGACTCCATGGCGACGGGCGTCTTGCCCAGTGCGAGGACCGAATCCTGGCTGTTCCAGCCGATGGTCACGATCCGCTGAGGTTCGGTCTCGATGGTGGTCGAGCCGTACGCATGGGCGATGGTCGCCGGCAGCGCGCCGGCCTCGGCCAACTGCGTCGTGTCCTCCGACGCTGTTGACTCGGTGCTGCTCTGGCAGCCTGCGAGCAGGGCAATCGCGGCCAACGCAGCCACTATTCGGGTAGTGCTTTTCATCTTCTGTCAGCTCTCTTCGCAAACGTACTTGTTTCGACCAGGCAGGTATATCGAGACCTGATCCCGGTAATGGGGTGTCGATACTCCATCTGTCCGCTGCCGCGTAGCCCTTGGCATCTGCGAGCACTTTCCACACTCGCTCCGGCTCTACCGTAGAACTGCACAACGAGTGTTCAGATCTGGGCGAGGAGTTTCACGAGTGTCAGCGCTGCCCGAAACTCGTTCCGGTCCGATGGAGATGATCAGAGTCGGATCGTTCTCCTCCGGACGCGGCCCGCGACTGGTTGCAGCCGTCACCGGCCAGGCGTCGTATCAGGTAGCTCAAGCCCTCATTCCGGTGCTGATCGGTACCGTCGTCGACCGTGCAATCGGAAAGTCCGACAGCACAGCACTTCTCATCTGGCTTGCTGTGTTGTGTGCTCTGTTCGTGGGACTTGCTCTGTCGTGGCGCATCGCGGTTCGCCTGAACACGCAGGTCTTCGTCTACGGCGAACACGACCTACGATTGAACGCTGCCAGACGGGTACTCGATGCCAGAGGCATGCAAGCTCAGCGCTCGACGGGTGAAGTTCTCACCATCTCCACCTCGGACGCCTCACACGTCTCGGGCTTCTCCTGGGTTGTCGCCGAACAGGGCTCAGCTTTTGCGGGGCTCGCCGCGGCAGTGATTTCGCTTGCCTTCGTCTCGTGGCCGCTCGCACTGATCGTCGTACTCATCACTGCTGCGCAGCTCGTATTCATTCACAAGATCAGCGGTCCACTGGACGAGCGTGTGTATGCAGAGCAGAAGAAGGCAGCCGAGGCAGGCATGCTTGCAACTGATTTCACGCTGGGCCTGCGAGTACTGAAGGGTTTCGGGGCTGAGCCCACTGCCCTGTCGCGATACGTCAAGGCGAGCCGGGCGTCGATGAAAGCAGCGATCCGGACGGTCAGAGCAATGTCCAGTCTGACCGCGCTCAATTCCGGGGTCTCCGCGTTGGTGCTGGCGTCGGTCGCACTTGGAGCCGCGTGGATGGCGCATCAAGGCACGATCACCGTGGGCAACTTCGTCACCGTTGTCGGCTTGAGCAGGGTCATTGCCGGTCCGATGGAAACTCTGGGGTTCTTCGGTGCAGAACTCGCTGCCAAGCGAGGCTCCGCACGCAGGCTGTCCGAACTCCTGGCCGAACCGCACCTGATCGAATCGCCGCCCTCCACCGCCCCGATCAGCGCTGTCAGAAGTGAAGACGCCCTGCTGATTTCGACGGACAACGGAACTGTCGTCTCAGCTCGCCGCGGCGAGGTGGTGGGCGTGCGCGCGGACGATTCCGCTCACCGACTGGCACGCCAACTCGCCTTTCAGACTCCGCTGGACCCCGACTGCTACTTCGTATTCGGCACCGATGCAACCGAACTCGGTCCGGACGGAGTTCGCGATCAGGTGTTCGTCTCCGCTCATGAAGGAACCGTGTTCACCGGCACCGTCTTCGACAATCTGGCTGCACCGAACGTCGACTCGTCGGCAATGACGTCATCTGCGCTCGACGACGTGTTGACGCATCTGCCCGACGGCCACCTCTCCGAGGTAGGTGAGCAAGGAAAGAAACTCTCCGGAGGTCAGCGGCAACGCCTTCTCCTCGCCCGCGCTTTGCATCAACCCCAGCCGATCCTGGTCCTCCACGAACCCACCACTTCCGTGGACTCTGTCACCGAACATCGAATTGCACACTCACTGAGAAACTTTCCCGACAAGGCCATTGTGGTGATCACCTCGAGTCCGACCTTGCTCCATTCGTGTGACCGTGTCGTCACGATCGACCACGCCGCTCGGGACGGAGACTCACTGTGACCGACACCCTTCCGGATGCATCTGCTGTTCCGGCTACATCTGCCTTGCCGATCGCGTCGACCACACAGACGGTCCGCGCATTGATCGCACTGCTTCGGCCACGGGGGCGAGCGCTCGCACTCACGACCGTCGTACTTCTCTCCGCTACGGCCTGCGGCCTGTCCACCCCGGCGCTGCTCGGGCTCATGGTCGATGCGGTCACGGAGGGCAAACCGTTTGTCTCACTTCTGCGTATCACCGCATTCATGCTCGGCGCAGCGGCAGCAGGAGTTGCGCTGACTTGGTGGAGCACACAGCTTCTCGCGAATGTCGCGCAGAACGTGCTGGCCGATCTTCGTGAGGACGTGTTCGCCGCCACGCTCGCGCAGCCGTCGTCGCTGGTCGAGGATGCCGGAACCGGTGATCTGATTTCCCGGGTCTCGGGTGACGTCGAAGCGGTCAACACCGTTATCGCACGGGTGCTACCCGCAACGGTGTCCGCCCTGTTCATGATTTCACTGACGCTTGTCGGTGTGGGAGTGATCGATTGGCGATTCACCGTGGCGATCGTTGCCGTTGCGCCGATTCACTATTTCGCTCTTCGTCATTTCCTCCGACGCTCCGGACCCGTCTACCGACGCTCTCGCGCTGCGCAGGCCAGGCGGGGACAGCAGCTCATCGAAACCCTGGGTGGTGCAGGTACTGTCACTGCCCTGCGTCGAACCGACGAGCACATCGGCCGAATCGCCGAGACCTCCGAGCATGCCATCAGCTTCGACATGCAGGCAGTTCGACTGCGCACCAACTTCTTCGCTCAACTCAACGGCGCCGAACTGCTCGGACTGGCCGCGGTCCTGAGCGTCGGCTACTGGCTCGTGACCACGGGGTCGGTGTCCATCGGGGCCGCTACCGCCGCTGCGCTCTACTTCCACAGTCTGTTCAGCCCCATCGCGGTATTTCTCTCGAACATCGACGAATTGCAGGATGCGGGTGCCAGCCTGGCTCGCCTGATCGGTGTCACCGCGATGCCCGGGCGTCCCGCGAGCATTCCTGCCTCGGCTCGGTCCGCACCCATCGGAGTCGACGTGGAGCGGGTTTCTTACTCGTACGACAACTCCACCCCGGTGATCGATTCGATCTCGATCTCGATCGCACCGGGGGAACGAATCGCCGTCGTCGGCAGCAGTGGTGCCGGAAAGACCACACTCGCCAAACTGATTGCCGGCATCATTCCCGTCGGGGACGGGCGAATCACCGTCGACGGCACACCGATTGACGACCTGAGTGATGCCGAACTTCGGCACAAAGTCGTCCTGGTCAGCCAGGAAGTTCACGTGTTCGTCGGGACGATCGCCGACGATCTCCGGTTGTGCGCACCAGATTCGGACGATGCGAAGATCGCCGAAGCCGTCGAAACGATGAAAGCTCAATGGATCCATGAGCTTCCGGACGGGCTCGAGACCAGGGTCGGGGCCGGCGGGTACCAGTTGACGGCGGCACAGGCACAGCACATAGCCCTCGTCCGACTGGCTCTGCTCGACCCGCCCGTCGTCATCCTCGACGAGGCGACTGCCGAAGCCGGAACCACTGCAGCAGGTCTACTCGATCAGGCAGCCGAGCTCGCAGTCACCGGCAGGACTGCCGTGGTGATCGCACACCGCCTGAGCCAAGCAGTCCGCGCCGATCGCATACTCGTCATGAGCGGTGGCCGCGTGGTCGAGAGCGGGACACATGACGAACTGATCGGCGCGGACGGTTCCTACGCTGCACTGTGGGAAGCCTGGTCGGTACGGAGCTAGAACCCCGCCAGGCTCACCTGAAAGCCGTTACAACTCAGCTGCTACGACGCCTGCGGGCGATGTCCGCCAGGACGACTCCGGCGGCAACCGAGGCGTTGAGCGACTCGACCGGACCCGCCATCGGAATCGACAGGATCGCATCGCAGTTCTCGCGGACGAGGCGCGAAAGGCCCTTGCCCTCGGAACCGACCACGATCACCACGGGACCGCTGCCGTCGAAATCGTCGAGAGTGGTGTCACCTTCGGCGTCGAGACCGACGACCTGAACACCCTTCGACGCCCAGTCCTTGAGCGTGCGGGTGAGGTTGGTTGCCCGAGCAATCGGCAGACGAGCGGCAGCACCGGCGCTGGTACGCCAAGCGACAGCACTCACGCTCGCGCTACGACGCTCCGGAATCACGACGCCGTGTCCACCGAAAGCTGCGACCGAGCGCACAACGGCACCCAGGTTGCGGGGATCGGTGATGTTGTCCAGCGCGACGAGCAGTGGCGGCTCGGCGTGCTTACGTGCCTCGGACAGAAGATCGTCCGGGTGCGCGTAGCGGTACGGCGGAACCTGCAGAGCGATGCCCTGGTGAAGACCGTTGGCGCTGAGGCGATCCAGATCCGAGCGCGGCACCTCGAGAATGGAAATACCGGCGTCGGCAGCCCGCTGAACGGATTCCTTCAACCGGTCGTCGCTCTCGGTACCGACAGCCACCCACAGCGCCGTCGCCGGAACACCCGCGCGCAGGCACTCCACCACCGGGTTGCGACCGAGCACGGTCTCGGGACCGTCGAGAACCTTGCGGCCCGGACCCGGACGGCCACCGCGGCCCTGGTTCTGCTTCTCGTCGGCCCGGGCGGCGCGCGCTGCACGCTTCGCCGCTGGGTGCTTGGTGCGTGCCTCGGCGGGAGGCGTAGCACCGCGGCCGGCGAGACCACGCTTGTGCTGGCCACCGGAACCGGCAACCTGGCCCTTCTTGGTGCCGCCCTTACGGACTGCGCCGCGCCTGCTCGAGTTTCCAGCCATTGTTACTGCCCTGCCTTAAGGGACCATTCGGGTCCGTCGGGAGTATCGGTTACTTCGATACCCGCCTTGATGAGGCGATCGCGGACCTCGTCCGCCACCGCCCAGTTCTTTTCCGTACGTGCCTGCTGCCGACGATCGAGATCGGCCCGCACCAACACGTCCAAAGCTTCCATTGCCGTCTCGGTGTCGCCACCGGACTGCGTCCAATGCTCGTCGAGTGGGTCGACGCCCAGGATCGCGAGCATGGCCCGCACCTGACCGGCAGCCACCCGAGCCGCGTCGAGATCACCGGCAGCGAGCGCGGAATTACCCTCGCTCGCCTTGCCGTGAATCTCGGCCAACGCGATCGGCACCGACAAGTCGTTGTCGAGAGCCGCCGCGAAACCTTCGGTCCACGTACCGAGTTCGACGCCGCCCGCACGCTTGTGTGTGCGCAGGACGAACGACTCGAGCCCCTGGTAGGACTTCGCGCTTTCGTCCAACGCCTCGTCCGAGTACTCGAGATTGGAACGGTAGTGCGCACTACCGAGGTAATACCGAAGTTCTTGCGGACGAACCTTCTTGAGCACGTTCGGCACCGAGAGAACATTGCCCAACGACTTGGACATCTTCTCGCCACTCATCGTGACCCAGCCGTTGTGCAACCAGTACTGAGCGAAATCGTCGCCGGCGCACTTGGCCTGCGCAATTTCGTTCTCGTGGTGTGGGAAGACGAGATCGCGTCCACCACAATGGATGTCGAATGCGGCCCCGAGGTAGAACTCCGCCATGGCCGAGCACTCGAGGTGCCAGCCCGGACGGCCAGGTCCCCACGGCGTCGGCCACGAGGGCTCACCGGGCTTGACGGCCTTCCAGAGGGTGAAGTCGCGAGGATCGCGCTTGCCCTCGGCCGCACTCTCGCCCTGATGAACGTCGTCGAGTTTGTGGCCGGACAGTGCGCCGTACTCGGGGTAGCTCTGCACGTCGAAGTAGACGTCGCCGCCCGCCGCGTACGCGTGGCCGTTCTCGATCAGGCGTTCCATCATCTCGACCATCTGCGTCACGTGACCGGTGGCCCGCGGCTCGATGGACGGCGGCAGCACACCCAGTTGGTCGTAGGCCCACGTGAACGACCGCTCGAACGTCGCCGCCCACTCCCACCAAGGTCGACCGGCGCCGGCGGCCTTGTTGAGAATCTTGTCGTCGATGTCCGTCACGTTGCGCACGAAGGCAACGTCGTTGCCGTGCGCCAACAGCCAGCGTCGCAGCACGTCGAAAGCGACGCCGCTACGAACGTGTCCGATGTGAGGATCGCCCTGAACTGTCGCCCCACACAGGTACACCGATGCATGTCCGGGGGCCAACGGAACAAAATCCCGAAGGGCCCGCGTACCGGTGTCGTATAGGCGCAGGGTCACGACCAGCGATCTTACCTGTCGTGTTCGGTTGTCATGACCAACGCGGTGGCCATGGCGGCGATCCCCTCGCCGCGACCGGTCAAGCCGAGGCCGTCCGTGGTGGTCGCGGACACCGAAACAGGCGCGCCGAGAATGTCCGAGAGCACCTTCTGTGCCTCGCCGCGTCGCGGCCCGATCTTCGGTCGGTTGCCGATGACCTGCACCGCGGCGTTGCCGACGGTGAACTGGTTCTCTTCGAGCAGTCGACGAACCTCGGCAAGCATTCGAGCGCCGCTCACGCCGTCCCATTCGGGCCTGCCGGTGCCGAAAACCGAACCGAGGTCGCCAAGACCTGCGGCGGAGAGCAACGCGTCACAGAGCGCGTGGACGGCGACGTCGCCGTCCGAATGCCCCGAGCACCCGTCTGCTTCCTCGAACAGCAACCCGGCCATCCAGCAAGGTCGGCCGACCTCGATGGGATGAACATCCGTGCCGAGACCGACGCGCATCTATTTTCCGTCCTGTGAGTCCGCGCTCAACTCTGTCTCCGAGATCAGGAGCGCCCGTGCAAGGACGAGGTCGAGCGGAGTGGTGATCTTGAAGGCGAGAGCGTCGCCGGGAATCGTCTGCACCGAAACACCGAGACGCTCCACCAGAGCGGCGTCGTCGGTCGCGGCGACATCACCGGCGTCGTACGCACTGCGCAGGACGTCGGTGGAGAAGCCTTGAGGAGTTTGAACCGCACGCAACTCCGAACGCAGCGGCGTTCCGGTGACTGCGCCGAGTACGTCGACCGACTTGATCGTGTCGGTAACCGGGAGTACCGGGATGACAGCGGAGCTGCCGGCTCGGAGAGCGTCGACGACGCGCGCGATCAACGCCGGCGGCGTCAATGCCCGCGCGGCGTCGTGCACGAGTACAAAATCTGCATCGCCGGCAGCACTGAGACCGGCTCGAACCGAATCGGTTCTTTCGGCACCACCACCGACGACGTCGACGTCCGATGCACGACCGAGGTCGGCCACGACGGATTCGACCAGTTCAGGCGGCACAATGACAACAACGCGGTCGATCGCTCCGGATTTCCGGAGTCCATCGACCGCGCGTGCAAGCATGGTGCACCCACCGAGTTCGACAAATGCCTTGGGCAATTTCTCGCCCAATCGCACTCCCCGACCTGCGGCAGGTACCAGGGCTATTACTGCCACTGTCAGCTTTGTTGTGTTGCAGTCAGGACGCGGCCGCGAGGACCTCGTCGAGAATGGTCTCTGCCTTCTCGGTGTCAGTGCCCTCGGCGAGCGCGAGCTCTCCGACGAGAATCTGACGAGCCTTGGCGAGCATGCGCTTCTCACCAGCGGAAAGCCCGCGGTCCTGCTCACGACGCCACAGGTCACGAACAACTTCTGCAACCTTGTTCACGTCACCTGAGGCAAGCTTCTCGAGATTTGCCTTGTATCGACGAGACCAGTTGGTGGGCTCCTCGGTGTGCGGTGCTCGCAGAACCTGGAAAACCTTGTCGAGGCCTTCTTGGCCGACCACGTCACGAACTCCGACGTACTCTGCGTTGTCTGCAGGAACCCGTACTGTGAGATCGCCTTGAGCGACCTTCAGAACCAGGTACTCCTTCTGCTCACCCTTGATGGTGCGGGTTTCGATAGCTTCGATCAGCGCCGCACCGTGATGGGGGTATACGACGGTGTCTCCGACCTTGAAAATCATGTGTCCCGTGCCCCTTTCGATTCCACTAGTTTAACACGTGAAAGAACCGACCACTCATCAACTGTGCAGGTCAGGGGCATCCTTGCTCGAGCGTAGGGGTTGACAGGGCTTGTTGTACGTGCATTCAACTGGTCTGGAGCACCCCTGCATAACCGACTGAAAGCCCACGCAGACAACCGTTGTGGCGACCCGACGGCCAGCCCGCGGGACCTTATCTACTACTCTGCCTAGTGGAGTGCGAACCTGACGCCGTGGAGGACAAATCGTGACTGCTATCCGTAAGCCGACTCGTCGAGTCGCTACCGCCATTGCACTGGCTGCAGGCGCAGCCATCGCGCTGTCCGCTTGCGGTTCCGGACAGGTGAGCCAGACCGCCGTCCAGCAGGCCGCCGTGAACGGCAACAGCGCCGACCTCGGTGAGATCGCACTGCGCAACGTGCACATCGCCTACCCCTCGTCCGAGGAATACAGCATCGAGCCGGGCGGCAACGCCGTGCTCGCGTTCACCGTCGTGAACGACAGCGCCGAGACCACGGACAAGCTCGTCAGCATCACCACCGATTACGCAGCACGCGTCATCGCGGGTGAAGAGGTAGGTGGCTTGACGATCAAGCCGCAGACGTCGCTGCAGGCCGGCCAGTTGCCCGCAGGCGAAGGTGCCGCGACCGAGGCAGAGACCCAGATCAAGAACAACGAAGAGAACGACGACGCACCCGCTGCGCTCACTCTCGTCGTTCTGCAGGACATCAAGGCAGGCGTTCGCCCCGGCTTGACCGTCCCGATCACCTTCAAGTTCGAGAAGGCCGGCTCGGTCACCGTCGACGTGCCGGTCGACGCAGGCCCGCAGCTCGAGCGCAACGAGTCGGACAAGTCGCCCGACGTTGCAGAAGCCGGGCACTGAGCCCCGAATCACCAAGGCGCACACTGCGCTTCGCAGAACAACTTCAGAATCACACTAGAGGCGGGGTCCATGTCGGACCCCGCCTCTAGTCTGTCCCGGTGGCCAAAGTGAAATCGAACTACCGATGCTCCGAATGCCAGTCGGTAGTGCCCAAGTGGGTCGGTAGATGTCCGGACTGCGATTCGTGGGGCTCGATGACCGAGGTCGCGGTAGTGGCACCCGTCGCCAGTCGCGCCGGCGCATCACTCGCCAAAGCGGGATCGAGCGCCGTGCTCCCTACGACGCCGGCCACGCCGCTGACACAGATCGACAGCACCTCGACGCAGGCCAAGCCCACCGGGATCGGCGAGTTGGACCGCGTCCTCGGCGGTGGCGTCGTACCTGGTTCGGTGGTGCTGCTCGCGGGCGAGCCCGGAGTCGGAAAATCGACGCTACTTCTCGAGGTCGTCTACCGCTGGGCGATGCGCAGCGCGGATGATCGAGCATTGTACGTCACGGGCGAGGAGTCCGCCGGTCAGGTTCGACTTCGGGCAGATCGCACCAACTCTGTCCACGAACGGATGTATCTGGCGGCCGAATCCGATCTCGCGACCATCCTCGGCCACATCGAGCAGGTCAAGCCGACCCTGGTCATCGTCGACTCGGTGCAGACCATGCTTGCTGCCGACGTCGACGGAGTCGTCGGCGGCGTGACTCAGGTCAAGGCCGTCACCAGCGCCTTGACCTCCCTGGCCAAGGCCAGTGGAATCCCGGTGCTTCTGATCGGCCACGTCACCAAGGACGGCGCCGTCGCCGGACCGCGCTCGCTCGAGCATCTCGTGGACGTGGTTCTGCACTTCGAGGGTGACAAGCACTCCACGCTGCGCATGGTCCGCGGCGTCAAGAACAGATTCGGTGCGGCCGACGAGGTGGGATGCTTCGAGCTGAGCGAGCAGGGCATCAACGAGATCAGCGATCCGTCCGGCCTGTTCCTGCATCACCGCGAAGAAGCTGTGGAAGGCACGGCCGTCACCGTAATGATGGACGGTAAGCGACCGCTACTCGGTGAAGTTCAGGCCCTCGTCGCCGCCACGCCTCTACCGACACCTCGTCGAGCCGTCAGTGGGCTCGACACCGCCCGCGTGGCCATGGTTCTGGCCGTGTTGGAGCGCCGCGTCGGGGTGTCGATCTCGAAGGCCGACGTCTACGCGGCGACCGTCGGCGGTATGCGGATGACCGAGCCGGGTGCCGATCTGGCTCTCGCGATAGCGGTCGCTTCCGCTGTGAAAGCCAAACCTGTCCCCAAGGGGCTCGTCATCCTCGGCGAGGTCGGACTCGCCGGAGAGGTTCGACGAGTTGCCGGCGTGAACCGACGGCTGATCGAAGCTGCCAGATTGGGATTCACCAGCGCCATCGTGCCGGTCGATTCCGGCCCGAACATTCCCGGCATGCGCGTCAACGAAGTAGCGAACCTGGCCGAGGCACTCGCCTATGCCGGATTGATGGGCGGCAAACAAGCCCCGTCTCGCCCCAAGCTCACTCCGGTGAAGTGACCGGCCTGCGGCCGACTACCGCGTCAGACCGACGAGGTGCCGAACGGGGAAGTCGGTTCGCCGTCCACGAACTCCTTGGTCTTGGCGAAGTGTTCCGACGTGATGGTCAGGAACAGTCCGCGGGACGTTCCCACCACCGTGTCCGGATCCGCTGTCGGACCTTCGACGATCACCGCTTCCGCGCTGGTGTAGACCTTGCGGCGCACAACGCCGTCGATGCGAGCCCGAAATTCGAGCACCGATCCCAACGGGATCGGTCGGGCGAAGTCGATCTCGAGGTGCCCGGTCACCACGGGCGAGCCGAGGGCCATACATGCCATGCCTTGAGCCTCGTCGAAAGCCGTCGACAAAATGCCGCCGTGAATGACCCCCGGACCGCCCTGATACTTCTTGGCGACCTCCAGACGGCCCGTCACTTCCAACCCGTCACCAGCCCTGAAACTCATCGCCATTCCCGCAGGCTGGTCGTCGCCGCAGCCGAAGCATTTCGACCAGTGCTGAGGCAACTTCTCGCCGGCGGCCGGAAAGAATTCGACCGGCTCCGGGACAGTCAGGTCATCAGGCAGGGTCCAGGTACTACTCATGGATAGGTAATCTAAACGGGGATCAGTCCGGCGCAGGCATCGGACCCGACCGAAGTGACATCGACCTCAGCAGGGAGTTTCTCAATGATCAGTGCGATGGCGGACACACAGTCGTCGTCGGCATTGCGAGAGACCATCGCCAGGTTGGCGCCGGGTACCGCTTTGCGAGACGGGCTCGAACGAATTCTGCGCGGACGTACCGGCGCGCTGATCGTCCTCGGATACGACGAGGAGATGGAAGCGCTGTGTGACGGCGGATTCAACCTCGACGTGGAGTTCGCACCGACCCGATTGCGTGAGCTCTCGAAGATGGACGGCGCGGTAGTCCTCTCGACGGACGGCACACGCATCGTGCGCGCCAACGTCCAACTGGTTCCCGATCACAAGATTCCCACCGTCGAATCCGGCACCAGGCACCGTGCCGCCGAGCGCACGGCCATTCAAACCGGCTATCCCGTGGTCTCGGTCAGTCAGTCGATGTCGATCGTCAGTGTGTACGTCGGCGGTATCCGGCACGTCATCGACGGCTCGGCCACCATACTTTCGCGCGCCAACCAGGCCGTCGCGACGCTCGAACGATACAAAGCGCGACTCGACGAAGTGACACGGCAACTGTCGGTGGTCGAGATCGAGGATTTCGTGACTCTGCGCGACGCGTTGACCGTCGTGCAGCGACTCGAAATGGTTCGCCGTGTGTCGATCGAAATCGAGCAGGATGTCCTCGAGCTCGGCACCGACGGTCGCCAGCTGGCACTGCAGCTCGAAGAACTGGTCGGCGACAACGACATTGCACGTCAACTGATCGTTCGGGATTACCTTGCCGGCCCCGAACCCATCGGCACAGCGGCGATGGACAACGTCCTCGTCGCACTCGATCGTGTCACCGACGCCGACCTACTCGATCTCACGACTCTTGCGCGTGTCCTCGGTTATCCGGGCACGATCGAAGCCCTCGACACTCCGATGACTCCTCGCGGATATCGCGTACTGATGCGTGTGCCTCGATTGCAGTTCCATCAGATCCACCGGTTGGTCGGATCCTTCGGCACTCTCCAGTCGCTGCTGGCCGCTACGGCTGCCGATCTGCAGTCGGTCGAGGGCATCGGCGGGCTGTGGGCCCGTCACATCCGTGAGGGACTTTCCCGGCTCGCGGAGACGTCGATCACCGGATCGTTCAACTAGGGGGCCTGTTCGGGCTTGCCCGCTCTCACGCGATGTTGAACGGCTCCGGGGAGCTTCGCAGTGCACCGAGCTGACCGACAACCGTGTACGCGCCTGCGCCCACCGGATTGCGCTCGGGGTTCTGCGCGGTCGCGCACTCGGGGGTCGACGTCGTGGCCGACCAGGCGACCTTGAACGCAGCTTGCTCGCCGGGAGCGAGATTGCGTACGTCGGCTGCAGGCTGGGGATAGCAGTCGACGTTGGACCACAAACGGGTCTTGCCGTCGATGCTGTAGACGAGCACCTGCTGCAGGCCGCCCGCCAGATCTCGATCACAGGGTGCCGAACCGATGTTGGTGATGACGATCGTGAAGGACGGCTCTTCACCGGGAGCGAAGGTCGCCTTGTCTGCGGTCGCCTTGACTGCCAACGACGAGTCCGCGCACTGACCAGCCGGGACCGGAGCGCCGGTGGTCGACGAGGACGATGCCGACGTCGACGATCCCGAAGCCTGCGTGCCCGAGCCACCTGATCCACCCGCAGCACCGCCACCCGAACCACCGTTACCGTCCGGCGCGTTGGAGCCGGAAGGGTTGGGGGTGAAGGAGACGTCCGTCGTCAGCGAGGAACTCGCAGCGGCCGAATTGGCCTCAGGAGTATCGCTTCCACCGCCGAAGAGGGCGGACGCTGCCCAGATGATCAACGCCAGTGCAATGACGGCGGCACCAATGGCCAGCGCCCGGCGACGCCAGTAGATCTCGGGGGGCAGTGGTCCATTCGGTTCCAACACGGACTCAACGGTAGTTGGCGCAGGGTCCACTAACCGTCAGCTGAGGCGGCGTGTCGGTACCCATTGTCTGCTACCGGGTATCACTGCCCCGGAAGATCTAACCCTCGACGGTCTCGACGCTCTCGCCGATGTCGCCGACCGCGCCCTGAACTCGCATGTGACCGTCGGACAATGTGTACGTGACGCCGACGATCGCGCACGCACCGTTGTCCACCTTGTCTGCGATGATCCGCGACCTCTGCATGATCAACGAGCCGGTCTCCACTACGTGTCGACCTTCGAGTTCGTCGACGGTGGACAAGCCTTCGTTGCGACCCATCAGGATGGAGGGAGCAACGCGCTCGACCACGCTGCGAATGAAGCCGTCGGGAACCGCACCCTTGTCCAGGGCGTCGAGCGTTGCCTTCACCGCACCGCAACCGTCGTGACCGAGGACGACGATGAGCGGCACGTTGAGCACGTGAACGGCGTACTCGATCGAACCGAGCACCGAATCGTCGAGCACGTGACCCGCCGTACGCACGACGAACATGTCGCCGAGGCCCTGATCGAAGATGATCTCGGCGGCTACGCGCGAATCACCGCAACCGAACAGCACCGCGGTGGGGTGCTGCCCATCGACGAGCTTCGCGCGATCGGCGATTCCCTGGCTGGGGTGAATGGACGCGTCGTTGACAAATCGCTCGTTGCCTTCGCGAAGGGACTTCCAAGCGGAAATGGGGCTTGATCGTGGCATTCACTCATTGTGCACCCGTCGCATTTCGGACTCTCGCCGGGAAGGTTGCGTAGACGCAAACGGAAGCTCCGCGTCCACATTCACGCCTTGTGATGGCGTGCCCGAATTGGAACTTACTTCAGAGTCAGTTTCCTGATACCGTCTCCGAACGTGACCTGGAGCACTTCGACCTTCCGAGTGTGATCGAAGAAACCCGACCAGAACGATTCGGCCGGAAAGGGGGATGGCGTGAGCACTGAAGTTGGAACAACCGGGGACGCAACGCCTGCCTCCCCCGCCAAGACGAACATGTTCTCGAACCTGCTGTCCGAGATCGGACTGCTGTTCACCTTCACCGTTCGCGTATGCGTCGCCTCTTTCACAACTCTGCGACACAAGCGCCTCGCCTGGCGTGAAGCGCTCGACCAGATGTGGTTTCTCGCCCACGTCACCTCGGTCGCTTCGGCACTGGTGATGATTCCCCTCGGCGTGGGCGTAGCTCTCCAGATCGGTTCGCTCGCAGACCAAATCGGCGCGGGTTCATACAGCGGTGCAGTCGTCGCGTTCCTCATCATCGGACAGGCCGGACCGCTGGTCTGCGCCCTGATCATCGCCGGCGTCGGCGGTTCCGCAATCTGCGCAGATTTGGGAGCGCGCACGATCCGCGAAGAGATCGATGCGCTCGAAGTACTGGGCCTGCCGGTATTGGAACGCCTGGTCGTGCCGCGGATGATCGCAATTGCCGTCGTCTGCCTACTGCTGAATTCGATAGTTCTCGTGATCGGTTTGGGCGCAAGCCTCTTCGTTCACGTCCTGATACTCGACGGCAACGCACAGAGCTTCCTGCGCAATCTCGTTCAATTCAGTCAACCGAGCGACTTCGTCGTCTCCGGTATCAAAGCCGTTGCCTTTGCTCTCATCTCGGGAATCGTGGCCTGCTACAAGGGCCTGACCGTCAAGCGCGGTGCTCAAGGCGTCGGCGACGCAGTCAACGAGACCGTCGTGCTCTCGTTTGTCCTCGTGTTCGTCGCCAACCTCGCAATTACCCAGTTCTACCCGCTGTTCGTCTCGGTGAAGGGTGCCTACTGATGCACCTGCCCATCGCAATTCGTGCCAAGCGGGCCAGTTCGCGCACCGTCGACGGTCTGAGTCGACTCGGCGATCAGTTCACGTTCCACGCCCGCGTCATCACCTCGATTCCGGCAACCCTCAAGCGATATTGGCGTGAAGTCGCCCGTCTCGTCGCCCAGGTGGCATTCGGTTCGGGCACCCTGCTCGCCGGCGGCGGCAGCGTCGTCGTGATCTTCGCGATCTCGTTCTTCGCAGGTTCCCAGATCGGACTCGAGGGCTACCGCGGACTCAACCTCGTCGGCCTCGCACCGCTGTCCGGCGTGATGTCCGCCATCGCGAATACTCGTGAGGTCGCACCACTCGTTGCCGCAATCACCTTGGCTGCCAAGGTCGGAACTGGATTCACCGCGCAGCTCGGAGCCATGCGGATCTCCGAGGAAATCGACGCACTCGAAGTCATGGCGATTCCCTCGCTGCGATACCTGGTCACCACCCGAATGATCGCGGCGCTCATCGCGGTGGTCCCGCTGTACCTGGTCGGCCTGTTTGCTTCGTACATGGCAACGGCGCTCGCGGTGATCCGGGTCAAAGGCCAGTCGGAGGGAACATACGGCTACTACTTCAGTCTTTTCCTCTCTCCCAACGACATCTGGTTGTCGTTGATCAAAGTCATGGTGTTCGCGGTCGTCGTGACCCTCGTGCACTGCTACTACGGTTATACCGCGACGGGCGGACCTGAAGGCGTCGGGCGAGCAGCCGGGCGAGCGCTGCGCACCAGCATCGTCTTCCTGGCCTTCACCGACGTCGCCATGACCATCGCGCTCTGGGGACTCAAACCTCAGGTGCCCGGGTTGACCGGATGATCGTCACGGGCGCCAGTCGAATTGCACTGGCACTGCGTGGTTTACTTGCGATAGTCCTGCTGATCGTCGCCTACGTCTTCTTGTTCAGCAGGGGCACGGACACGTTCAGTTCCACACCGCAGGTCAGTGCTGTCGTCCCTGCCAGCGCCGGTGCGCTGCGAGTCGGATCCTCGGTTCAGTACCGCGGCGTCGTCGTCGGTTCGGTCGCCGACATCGAGCCTGGCACCACCGCTTCCACCATCTCACTCGCAATCGACGAGGGTGCATTCGAGGACATACCGTCGGCAAGTCAGGTGCGGCTGATGCCCCGCAACATCTTCGGCGACTTCTTCGTGGACCTGATTCAACCTGACGGTCTCTCGCGCGGTCCTGCTCTCGCGCCGGGTACCGAGTTGGCATCAGATCAGTCCGAAGTCGCGGTCCAGCTCTACCAATCGATCTCACGGATCTACTCGCTCGTTTCTTCCCTCGACCCCGCCGACATCAACGTGGCGCTCACGGCAGTCTCGGATGCGATGAGCGGCAAGGGAAACCAGATCGGTGAGTCTCTCGATTCAGTCCACCAAGCGTTGGTCGGTGCGCAGCCCGTCATCGACGGACTCGGTGACGACCTCGACGACATAGCCACGCTCGCCGACAGTCTCTCGACGAGTGCGCCCGACATGCTCGCCGCATTCGAGAACTCCATCACCACATCCAAGACCGTCGTCGAGAAATCCGACGGATTGGCGGGGCTTCTGCGAGCAGGCACCAGCACTGGATCTGCTGCCACGAGTCTGATCGGCGACAATCGCGACCGCCTGATCACCTTGGTCGACGACGCCGATTCCCTCACCGGTGCAATCACTTCGCGTCCGGACCACATCACCACCTTCTACAACGGCCTGCGCAATCTCACGATCAAACTCCCGCCCGCATTGGCGCACGGTCCCTGGCTCAGCACTGACCTGCGCCTGTCTGTCACAGATCTGTATCCGTACGGAAAGACCGACTGCCCACAATACGACGGAACCCGCGGCCCCAACTGTCCTGCCGCCACGACCGCGTTCGGCGGAACCGTCGGCCCGGTCGGCAGCCCTGCCGAACAATCCCTGATCTCAGCTATCACCCAGGGCGGTACAGCTTTGGACACTCTCGTGGCGGGGCCGGTATTTCGCGGCACGACGGTGGTGGGCGGATGAGCGTGAAGAAATCGCTGATCAGGTTCGGACTGTTTGCCGCGCTGTCGATTCTCGCCACCGTGGTCGTGGTGAGCACTCTGATCAACCCAGTCTCCGGGTCTAGTTCGCAGTACCGGGCCGTCTTCGTCAATGCCTCCGGCCTGGTCACCGGCAGCGATGTTCAGATCGCCGGGGTGAGAGTAGGGCGCGTCGACAGCGTCGAGTTGGTGAACAACCAAGCCGTCGTCGGCTTCGAACTCGAATCTACACAACGTATTCCGACCGACGGTCGGGCTGTGGTGAGGTATGCAGATCTGCTGGGGGCACGGACGATCTCGATCGAACCCGGACAGGGCGAACTCGTAGCCGGCAACTACCTCTCCCCCGGAGCCACAATTCCCGTGGAACAGACTCAGCCGGCGATCGACCTCACCGACATCCTCGGCGGTTTCCGTCCCCTGTTCGACGCACTTGACCCCGCAGAAGTCAACGAGCTTGCCGCACAAGTCGTCCAGGTATTCCAAGGACAAGGTTCCACCATCGAAAGCCTGCTGGAGCGCACAGTTGCCGTCACCGAGAACTTGACGTCCCGAGACGCGATCTTGGACCAACTACTGACCAACCTCGACCGGGTACTCACCGTCACGACGACGAATCGACCCAACTTCGTCGAGATGATCAACACGCTCGACACGCTGGTAGGCGGTTTGGCACAGGATCGCCAACAGATCTCGGCCGCAGTTGATTCCGCAGGTGCCCTGACTTCTTCCCTTCAGGACTTGGTGACGCGCGTGGAACCGGACTTGGCTGGCGCGCTGACTTCGATCGATCAGTCGGCCAGCGTCGTCGTCGACAATCGTGAGTCGCTGGCGACCGGTATCACCGCTTTCGATCAACTGTTCACCCAATTGGGAATCGCAATGAGCTACGGCAGTTGGGCGAACATCTACATCTGTAATTTCCGGCTCAGCGCGCTGGACCAATCGGTGCCTCTCGGCGGCCCCGAGCGTTCGGCGGTGTGCCGATGAACTGGCTCACCGTCAAGAACCCGGTCCGCAACGGAATGATCTGCATTCTCGTCGGAGTCTGTGTCGTTCTGGCCGCACTCGTTGTCCCTCAATTGATCTTGAAGGTCAAGACCAACGAGTACAACGCCGTGTTTGCCAACGCCACCGGATTGACGCAGGACGATCCGGTCAACGTCGCGGGAGTCCCGAGCGGGGTGGTCACCTCGTTGGCGGTCAGCGGCAACTTCGTTGAAGTCACCTTCCGACTCGACGACGGCGTCACTCTCGGCGAAAACTCGCGCGCGGACATCAAGATCTCGACTCTGCTCGGCCGACGCTCGCTCGACATCACTCCGAACGGATCGCGCTCGTTACCCGGAGGTTCGACCATTCCCATCGAGAACACGAGTGTTCCGTTCACCCTCGACGATCTCGGACGAGGAGCACAATCCACTTCGGAAAACCTTGATCTGCAACAACTGCGAAACATGCTGACCGTGGTGTCCGACAACTCACCGGACGATCCCGAGCTCATTCGCCGCTCGCTCGAGGGAATCGACGCACTCTCCGGAGTAGTCAACGACAACGACGTTGCGCTCCGTTCCCTTCTCACCGGAGCGCAGCAGACGACCGCAACACTGATCGAGCAGAAGGACACTCTGGAAACCCTTCTGGGAAATGCGGACCTGGTGATGGCCACGATCGCCGACCGGCGAGATGTGCTGAATGCGCTTGTACAAGACCTCAATCAGTTGAGCACCACACTTGCCCAGTTCCTGGGTGACAACCAGGCATTGGTCGACTCGGTCATGGGAGACATCCACGAGGTGACGGGAGTTCTTTCCGAGAACGAACAATCACTGACCACGTTGCTCGACAACTTCGCCCCCAGCGTTCGGTACGTCACCAATGCGACCGGTAACGGCAACTGGCTCGACCTCAACTCACCCTCCACCCTCATCCCGGACAACTGGTTGTGCGTCGTCGGGCTCGTTCAGGGGTGTCGATGACCACGACCGTCAAGAAGCTCGCCGTGCTGGCAGCGATAATGATCTGCGCGATCGGTGCGGTCCTGTTCGTCACGCGTGACGAACACCAACTCACTCTCACTGCCGAATTCACCTCGACCGACGCCATCTTCACCGGCAACACGGTGACTATTCTGGGAGTTCCCAGCGGGAGGGTCGAGAGCGTCACGCCGGAAGGGTCCCGGGTACGAGTGGCGATGAGCCTGCCATCCGGAACACGCATACCGGCCGACGCTCAGGCCTGGGTCCTGTCTCCTTCGGTCATCAGCGACCGCACGATCGAACTCGGCCCCGGCTACGAGGACGGTGAGTTCCTCGCGGACGGCGCAGTGATCCCACTCGAACGAACTCACTCCCCTCTGACATGGGACCAGCTCACCGCATCGGTGAACGAACTGACGGTGGCGCTCGGCCCTGGCGCGGACGGCGGTGGGATCGGTGACCTCATCGGAGAAGGCGCCCACGCGTTGGACGGCAACGGGCAAGCATTCAACGATGCCGTTCGGTCCATCTCACAGGCTAGTTCGGTACTGGCGGGTGCAAGTCCCGACATCTCCGAACTCGTGAAGAATCTGAACACCCTCGTGCAGTTGATCGCGGACAACCAGACCAAGGTCGACTCGCTGTCGAATTCGGTGACAGTCACCGCCCGCGCGTTCAGTACCCAGCGAGATGACATCAGCGGGGCGCTCGATTCCCTGACCACGTTGCTCGGACAGGTCTCAGCGTTACTCGCCGAACACGGCGAGGCGGTCACCGCCGATCTGGGTGCGCTCGCACAGTTGGCCGGTGCAGTCGCGACCAAACAGGACCAACTGCGCGAGATCATCGAAACGGCACCAACGGGATTCGAGAACGTCGCCAACCTCGTCACCGAAGAAGGCCGAGCCAGAGCGCGATTGAACGTCGCCACCGATCTCTCACAGTTCGACACGACGCGAGAACTGTGCGAGAAGATGCCGATTCCGCTGTGCACCGGGCCTGGGATCGTCAATCCCATCGAATTTCCTTCGGCAGGCAGCTCCGACCTGGCACGCATCCTCGGTGGGGGCAACTGATGGCGTCGAACAAGTCCGTGGTGAGCGTTGTCGTGGCACTTGTCATCGCGGCGCCGTTGACCGGCTGCAGTCTCAACTTCCAGCACCTCCCCCTCGGGCGCGGTCTGCCAGGAGAGTCGTACCCGCTGAACATGGAATTCGTCGATGCGTCATTACTCCCCGTCGGCGGCGAGGTGCGGATCGGCCAGGCAGTGGTCGGCAGAGTCACGTCGATGAGCGCGGAAACATTTGCAGCCGTAGTACATACAGAAATCGAATCGGACATCGAACTACCCGTCGGCACTCGCGCTCGGATCGAGCTGTCCACCCCGATCGGCGACGCATTTGTCAACCTCGAAGTTCCGGTCGATCCAACGGGCCCCAGGCTCGAACCAGGTTCCACCATCGCGCGATCGGAGACCGTGCGCGGACCCGATGTCGCACAACTGCTCGGCGCCGTCGGAACTCTGTTGAACGGCAGTGGGTTGGCGCAGGTCAAGAACATCGTCAGTGAGGCTGATCAGATTCTCGACGGCAGGGAAGAGACGATCCGCGATCTGCTTGCGCGCCTTGACACTTTTCTCGGAACACTTGACGACCGAAAGGAATCGATCAATTCGGCACTGAATTCCCTGAACCGGCTCAGCGCTCTGATCGGTGACGAGAGCGCCACCATCGACGAAGGCTTGCGAACACTCACACCCGCATTGGGCGTGATCGCCGACCAACGACAACCGCTCCTCGATCTTCTCGACGAAACCGATCGGCTCAGTACCGCAACCAATTCCGTGCTCGACCAGTCGGCCGACCAGATTTCCGAGATCACCGGACGACTGTCACCCATCCTCGACCAGTTCTCGGCAATGGGCCCGACTCTGAGTGAGACCATGTCCAACCTGGACAACGCGAGAGTGCTCCTCGAGCGCGCCAGCCCAGGTGATTACGTGAACATCGACCTCGACCTCGACGTCGATGTCGAGGGCACCGTGACCGGGGTGCTCAACGAGATAATTCCGGGCGCCGCACCGCCACTGCCACCTCTGCCCGCCTCCGATCGGGAACTGCCGATCACGACACCCCTGCAAGGAGGAACGCGATGAAGAACCGAACCGTCTATTTCGAGATCGTCGCCTTTCTCCTCATCGCGGTGGTCAGCACGACGTATGTGCTCCGACAAGTAGGTGCCGGAGATCCCTTCACCGGAACGTTCTCGGTCACCGTCGAATTGGAGAACGCGGCCGGAATCGCTCCGGGTTCGGAAGTGGCCTATCGCGGAGTCACCGTCGGCGACGTCGAGTCGGTGGAGGTGGACTCTGCCCAGGACCTCGTCGTGATGACGTTGAGCATCGCCGCCGACCAACAGATCCCCAGCGATTCGCATGTGGCCATCAGCCAGGACACCGCCGTTCCGGTATTGAAAGTTCAGTTGTCCTCGCAGACCGACGGCGGCCCGTATCTGGTTGAAGGTTCGGTTGTTCCGACTGAGCGCACTTCGATCCCGGTCGCGTTGGGAACCGTGATTGCGAATTTCAACGCTGCTGCCGATACCGTCGATCCGGCAGACCTGCGAACCCTCTCGCACGAACTCGGTGAGGGATTGAACGGATTGGGTCCGGATCTGCAGGCGCTCGTCGACAACTTCGACGTGCTCGCGCGCACTGTCCAAGCCGATCAGCCGCGTGTCAACACACTCGTCGAGAACTCGCGCTCACTGTTCACTGCGAACGAGGAAAATGTTGACGCTCTTCCCGAAATTGCACTCACACTTCGCCAATTGACAGATCAGGTACGAAACTCCGATCCGCAACTGCGCACACTCCTCGATCGAAGCCCGAGTGTTCTCGACAATCAGATACTGCCTCTCATCGAACAGAGTCGTGAGCCGTTCAGTCTGCTGTTGGCCAATTCTCTCGTCTCCACTCAGATCGTCACCGCACGGATGCCTGCCGTCGATGCCTTGTTGGTGGTGGTGCCCAAAGGATTCGAGAAGTTCGGAAGTATCGTCAAAGACGGACGCGCACAGCTTGATCTGATCACAGCACTCGGCCCGGTCTGTATCTACGACACGCCCCGGCGATCGGTACAGGACACCTCACCGACCACGCTCGACAAGAACCAACACTGTGCGGACCAGTCGGGCCGGATCCAGAATCGCGGTTCGCAGAACGTCCCCACCGGGACTGGAACGATCGACGGGGTTGCCGAATACGATCCTGCCCTCGGCACGGTTGCGGCCGGTGACGGAACGTCAATTCGTCTGGGCCTCAACGGTGGTCAGAACACCGTTCTCGGTGACAACTCGTTTGCCGCACTACTAGTACAAGGAACGCAATGACCGAGACACCCCAACCCCAGACCCCCGACAGTCCGACACCCGAAAGTCCGACACCCACAATCGTCGAAAAGCCCAAGCGGCTTCGCAAGCAGACCTTGCTGATCGTTGCCGGCGTCCTGGTCGTGGTCGCGGCGCTCGGATGGGGCGCATTCGCGACCTGGCAGAAATCGGCCGACGAAGACGCGCGTACCAGCGCACTGGACAGCGGACGGCAATTCGCCACTGATCTTGCGACGTACAACTTCCAGAACCTCGATCAGAATCTTTCCGTGGTGCGTGACAACTCTGTCGGTGAGTTCGCCGGTCAGTACGCCCAGGTGGCAGCCAACCTGCAGAACATGATCGTGCAGTATCAGGCGACCTCGTCCGCTCAGATCATTTCAGCCGGGCTGGCGAGCAGTGATCGCGACAACGCCGAGGTGCTCGTGTTCCTCGATCAGACCATCACGAATACCAACTCCCCTGATCCGAGGATCGACCGTAACCGCATGCAACTTTCTCTGGTCCGCGAGGACGGCGAGTGGAAACTGAGCAACGTGCAGTTGTTGTGACCCGAAGGTCTGGCGTCACAGGCAGCCGTGTCGGCGACTGCCGATAAAGTGGCGTCCACAAGTCGACGTGTCCTTCGTCGACCAGGAGCACAGGTTCGAGGAGTGTGTCGGTAGCAGTGGCAGTGGAATCTTCGGTGCTACTGAAGTGGTACTCCGAGACGGCTCGTGACCTGCCGTGGCGACGCGAGGGCGTCAGTGCCTGGCAGATCCTGATGAGCGAGATCATGCTCCAGCAGACGCCGGTGGTGCGCGTTGCGCCCATCTGGGAAGAGTGGGTGGAGCGCTGGCCGGTACCGTCGGCGATGGCAGCGTCGAGTCAGGCAGAAGTGCTTCGCGCGTGGGGCAAACTCGGTTACCCGCGACGCGCGCTGCGGTTACACGAATGCGCGGGCGTCCTGGCCGCCGAGCACGGTGACGTGGTGCCGGAAGACGTCGACACCCTGCTCTCCCTACCGGGAATCGGTTCGTACACCGCCCGCGCCGTGGCGTGCTTCGCCTACGGACAGCGAGTGCCGGTGGTGGACACCAACGTACGACGCGTGGTTGCGCGAGCCGTCCACGGCAATGCGGAACCCGGCAATCCGTCCAACACGCGAGACCTCGCCGACGTCGCGGCGCTGCTGCCACGGACACGAGCGCGCGCCGCCACCTACAGCGCCGCTCTCATGGAACTCGGTGCACTGATCTGCACTGCGCGGACGCCGAACTGCGCGAACTGCCCTTTGCCGAACTGCGCGTGGGTCGCTTCGGGCAAACCGGCACACACCGGACCGCCCAAGAAGGTGCAGAAGTTCGCGGGCACCGATCGCCAAGTTCGTGGAAAATTGATGGCCGTTCTGCGCGATAGCCACCGTCCGGTCGAACGCGCGCAACTCGACATCGTCTGGCCGACCGATCCTGGTCAGCGTGACCGCGCACTACATTCCTTGTTGGTCGACGGACTGGTCGAGCAGACCGATGACGGCCTGTTTGCACTGGCTGGAGAAGGTACGCCCTAGCCCACTCGCATCGGGTCGCATGCTTCTGCTGGTTCGACGGTCTGGGGTGGTGCAACTTCAGGATCCGAACGCCGAAACGCAGCGGGAACGACGGGTACCACCGGGTCGCAAGGCGGGAGCGTCAGAATCGGTAGGGCCGCTCCGGACGGTGGCCCGCTCGTCGGGTTCGCCGGCTCGGCGCCGACGTTCGGGCGATCAGTGGACACCGCTCGCGACCCGTCCGGCGACAGAGCGATCAGCAATCCCGTCAGCATGAGCAGGAGCGGCAGCACTATTGCCGCCGCCCACCGGATTCTGTTGACGGGCTGAACAGCCGCGCCGCCAGCGGACCTGACCTCACTCCCCCGACCGGCCGCTACCAGCGCAGCGCCTATCGCCAGTTGGGCGCGCTCGCCGAGATACAGGAAGCCGAGCCCTACCGATTCGGCGGCTTCGGCGGACAACTGCCGTGACTCTTCCTTGCCGAGCATGGCGACGAGCATCTTGGGCACGGGGTTTCGTTCAGCGACGAGCAGGTCCAATGTCGCAGCAAATGTCGAGCTGTCTGTAAGCAACTCGGCGGTAGCGTAACGGTGCGCCGAGTCCACGACGCCCGCGCGCGGATCGATGGCAGCGATCACAGTCTCACTGCCGTCCGGCCAGAATGCGAGAATCGGCGAAATACCATTCAGGGCGTCGACCGTCCGCAAGTAGGCAAGGCGAGCGTCCAGACCGTTGACCAACTCGATGTTCTCGAAAGTGCTGGAGAACAATGAATCCGGGACAAATTCGCGCACGTCCGCGCGCTCGCACAGCACTCCGAGGACGGTGGGGCACAGGTTCGAGCGCAGGGCCCGACCTGTGGCGACCTCGGCAGCGGAGGCGAGCGCGCGTGCCGACGCTTGCGCAGAGGGAACAGTCCCGTTCGCGCCCCACGGATGACGGAACTCGTCGATCGAGCCCAGAAGGGGTGTGTCCGCATCTACGAGAGCTGTTGAAATGGAATTGTTTTCGAATACCACGCCCAGGCTTTCACGCACTGGATCCTCCATCGACTGTTTCCAACTGGTTCTGAACTGTTTCAGGTGTTGCTATCACTGTGGAGCTGTATCAGAACGTCAGGCCACCGACCGCCATTGCGCCTGGTTCCAACACCACGTCCACCGGCGCTCGGCCGTCGACCGTGACGCGATACGTCCCCGGCAGGAGTCCGACAAACGAGAAGCGACCCTCGAACGGTTTCACCGTCCGCGCTATCGCGTGCCCGCATTGATCGACGCCGTTGATCACCACCGCCTCCGAGGTGCCCGACGTCACCAGACCTGCGATCCGTCCACCTGCCGAGACAGCTGTCCCCTGGCTTCTCCGACCACCAACAGAATTCCCTTGTGGATCACACACTCCCGGGGTGGTCGCCACCCGCACGGTGACATCGTCCGACCGCACGCGAGCCGCCCCTCGATCTGCGGTGACCAGTGCAGCAATCGGTAGACCGTCGGCGTCTTCCCGCTTTCCCGCAGTCATCGTCGCTGTCCGGGTGAAGTACCGGTCCGCTTCCAGATTGCCTATCAGGCAATGTAACCCGAACTCGTCGACACCCGAGCCATCTTTGCAGTAGTCAGGCACGGACGGTAGAACGAAACCTCGAGGCACCGGAAGCTGCACGACCACGTCCGAGAGCGGGTTGCCCCGGACGCCGATGTCTACGACATACGTCACCGGATCACCCTCTCGGACAATACCGTTGGACGGTCCGGAATCGAGCCCTGGGCCGTCACCGGGATCGAAGGGCGGCGCACCGTCAATCGCCGTCAACTCGACGGTGAAGGGAGAAGCGGACTCTCCCTCCGCTGCCAATCGAACATCCGACTGCATCGGTAGCGCACCGAGCGCAGCTGCGCCGACAAGTAACACTCCTGTCACCACGACTACGCCTCGCACTCTTCGGGCGCACGCTCTCGGACGGAGTCGGACCGTAACCGCCTTCGACCACACCACTGACAGACGAGTTCTCACGACACTCCTTCGATGGCCGACCCTCGGGGCCCGGTCGGGCACTCTCGACCAGATTTGGCGAATCCCGAGCTACGTTCAATAGAAGTCGCTCGAGGGACTCGAAAGCCAATGGTGACGGCATGATTATGTGGGTGAACTTCTCTCACCCGGGGTGAAGTCGCGGGTGAATTGCCCGGGATGACACGCTCTGGATTCGCACCAGCTACGCTCCTCCATGTAGATAGATGGATCGAGACAATCCGCCCAAATCCGCCAATTAGCGTGGGGCGTGAAAGCAGAAAGGGTCCGCGTTGATGTTCGGGAGGGACGGCCACGACTGGGCAGCTATTCCCGAAAGGCGCACTCTCACCGAGTCGATTCCTCGGCAAGCACTGTTCGCGAAACTGGATCGACGCGCCGCTCTGACCATCGTTCGTGCACCGAACGGCCACGGGAAATCGTCGTTGATCGCATCGTGGCTGCGCGCCCATCTGGCATCCGAACGAATACTCGTCTGGGTCTCGGCCCCACAGCCCTCGTCGACACTCGAAGATTTCTGGGCCGTTGTCCTCGATCGAATCCACGCTGCCGGAATCGCACTGCCCGACGTCGACGATCTCGCCGATCCTTTCACCGCTGCCGCCAAATCCCTGAACGCCCTCAGCCGCCCCGTGCTGCTCGTGCTGATCAGGCCGGATCTGATATCGGAACCAGAGTTGGACGATCAGTTGATCGATCTCCTCACCCTCTGCCACAACCTGGACCTCGTGGTCACGCTCTCGGGATTCGGCATGTTCGCCGAGCCATACCTTCTCGACACGGATCACGAGGTCATCGGCGCCGATGAGCTGTTGTTCACGACATCCGATACCGCCCAATTGCTGGAACAGGCGGGGGTGCGCACGGCTGAGGGTGATGCAGAACAAATCACATCCCTGACGGGTGGGCTGCCCGCGTTGGTTCGCGCCGCAGTCGCCGCCGTCAGGGACTCACGTAACAGCAACCGTGAGCGAGAGATCAAAACGAACACCGCGCAAGCGATAGACGATTACGTGACTGATTCCGTTCTCGCCACCGCTGAGCGCCTAAAGCAACATGAGTTCCTACTCGCGACCGCCTTTGGTCGATCGATCACCGTCGGCGTCGCCACAATGCTGTTCGAGTCCCAGCGCCCTGACACTGCCGAAACCGTTCATGAGATCCGCTCGCGGCTGGTGACGCTGGAGACAGCCGGCTTGTTGTCGCGCGTCGAGGCCGAAGCCGACGAAACATGGGAATTGCCTCCCGCCATTCGACGATCGATACTCGCGCACCACACTCGCGTGGGAATCGATCCGTCGCAACGTCTTTCATTCCTCGCTCACAATCGACTCGACAACGGTCATCACGCGTCGGCGCTGGACTACGCGGTCGAGGCACAGAACTGGACCCTGGCAGTAGACATCGTCGAACAACATTGGGTGACGATGATCGTGCATAACCTGGACTCGGTTCGCTCCGCCCTCCAACGGATTCCGGCGGAAGCTGCCGACAAGCACTCTGCCGTTGAGGCCGGGCGCGCCTTGTTCACGATGCATCCGAGCAAGCGATCCACGGCAATCGACTTGCTACCCGAATCGCCGGCCGAACTGTGGGAACTCGGCGCCCAACCCAGCGCGAAGGACGCCTTGAGCATCGCCTGCGTTCAATCGATCATGCTCAGGATGGCCGGTGAATACGGGCTCTCGGCAGAGACCACCAGGCGGCTGTCTCACCTCAGCCGCAGTGCGCTGGAAAACAATCCGGAAGCGGTCAGCGCACAACTCCCCCTGATGCGACTTCAATGGGCGATCAATTTTCAATTGAGCGGCAGGTTCACCGAATCCACGATCAAGGCTCGAATGGCATACAACGGCGCCCTGTCTCACGGAGTCGACTTCATCGCTCGCAACTCTGCGGGTAGTGCCGCCCTGAATTGGGCTTTGGCAGGTGAGCCGCGGCAGGCCAGACACTGGTTCGAACTCGAACAGAAGCATCCTGACCCCGGGGGTTGGCTCGAACCTGTAGTCAAGATCGCCGGCTTGACGGCACGGGCTCTCGCCGCTCTCGACACACTCGACTTCGGTGACGCACGTATCGCACTGACCGACCTCGGCGTTCCGTCCGACACCGAGGAGCTATGGGCGTTCGTCGTCTATGCGCACAGCCAATTCGCCCTGACTCAGAGCAGTACATCTTCCGCTCTGCCCTTGCTCCACAACGCGATTGGAGTGCATTCCAAGCAGTACACGGCCACGTCTTTCGCGCTTCCTCTGCTGCAATCCGCAGAAATCGATCTCCTGCTCGCACTCGGCGAGGGAAACAAGGCGACGGCTCTGGCCAAGGAAATTGCCGATCCTGCAGCCAACCCGTGGACGCTCGCGTCGGTGGCGCGTTTACGTCAGCGAATCGGCCAGAACGAGGCCGCTGTGGCGCTGTGTCATCAGTTCGACTGGTCTGGCGAATCCTATCCGCGGGCACAGATGGAATCGCTTCTGGTGCAAGCGGTTGCACACTCCGAGCTGGGTGAGCCACGCCTCGCCTCTCAGGAGTGGTCCAGAGCGTGCAGTATCGCGGACCAAACCGGACTTCTGCGTCCGTTCGCGACCATCGGATCGGCGGACGTCGAGAAACTCGAATCGATGGCAGTAACAAAATCGCGTGCACTCGCCGAGTTCTCGAAAAGGGCTCCTGCGGAATCATTTCCGGGATTCGTACGTATCGTGGAGCTGACCGAACGCGAACAGAAGGTCCTCTCACTCCTGGCGCTCGGCATGGGGTCGGCCGCGATGGCCGACAAACTGTACGTGTCCGTCAACACCGTCAAGACTCAACTGCGCACTCTCTACAAGAAGCTCGACGTACACAATCGAAACGAAGCGATCACGAAGGCACGTCAATTGCGCCTGCTGTAGTCCCGGGTCGGATCTGATTCGGACTACATTCTGTAGGCATGAGCACCGATACCTGTGTCTTCTGCAAGATCGTCGCGCTGACCGAGCCGGCGATTCTCGTCCACGAGAGCGAGACGACTCTTGCATTTCTCGATGCCCGACCGGTGAGTCGCGGGCACACCCTGGTGGTCCCCAAGCGTCATGCAGAAAACCTCGATGCTCTCGAAAGCCACGAGGGCGCAGAGATGTTCCGCGTCGGCACGCTCATCGCCGGAGCTCTACGCCGCTGCGACATCGCCGCTGACGGAGTCAACTTTCTGGTCAACGACGGGCGTGCCGCGGGCCAAACCGTGTTCCACTCGCACCTCCACGTCGTCCCCCGCCATCGCGGCGACAAGGCGAAGTTCGCTGCCGGACTCCTGGCCAGGCGAGCCGTCGAACTGGAGCAGGTGGGCGCGTCGATCCGCAGTCAGCTCACCGTCTGAAGGAATTCCGTCACCACTTCGCGATAGCGCTGCGGTTGATCGTCGTGAACCAGGTGGCCTGCATCGGCAATACGTACGTACCGAGTTCCCGGCCTCTCGGCCATCTCTCGCATCTGTCCCTCGGGGGTGATGGTGAACTCTCCCTCGATCAGCAAGGTCGGCACGTCGATCGCCTTCCACTGATCCCAGAAATGCCTCGTGCCCCACTCCTCCGAGATGTCGCGGAAGGTCGACACCTCGCCGTGCAGGTACCACCCGTCGTCGCGGCGGTCGAAAGAGTCGAGAAAGTACTGGCCGGCGACGGGCCCGAAGAATTCCTTCATCGCGTCCTCGGAAGCAAACGGCTGCGGCCACGCCGAGATCATCTGAGCCCAATCCGCGGCGGTGCGTCCGCGAAAATCCGGAGCCATGTCTTCGAGGGCCAGTGCACAAACCTTTTCGGGATGCGATGCGGCGAAGCACCACGCGTGCAGAGCCCCCATCGAATGGCCGATCACGATCATCGGCTCCTCGATGGACGCAACGGCAGATGCCAGGTCGTCGACGAATGCCTCGGTGGTCAGCTCTGACGGCGCGGGCCGGCCGTGACCGGCGGCGTCGAACGTGTAGACGTGGCCGAACTCGCGGATCCACGGCACCTGGCGTCGCCACGTCCTCGAGCTGCCCATGAGGCCGTGCAACAACAGAATCGGTTGTCCTGTTCCACCTTCGTCATGCAACACGAGTGTCACGGTACGCGGTGAAGGTGCGCGGGTAATGTCGCTTGCATGGCAGTCGTGAAGATCAATGCAATCGAGGTCCCCGAGGGCGCCGGCCCCGAACTGGAGAAGCGCTTCGCAGCACGCGCTCATGCAGTCGAGAACTCCCCGGGCTTTCTCGGATTCCAACTCCTCCGCCCCACCGCAGGTGAGAGCCGCTACTTCGTGGTGACGCAGTGGGAGTCCGAGCAGGCGTTCGCCGATTGGCGTGACGGCCCTGCCCGCGAAGCCCATTCCGGCGAGCGTGCGAAGCCCGTCGCTTCGGGTGCGTCGTTGCTCGAGTTCGAAGTTGTCCTGGACGTCGCCGCAAAGAGCTGATCTAGAACGATTGTGCCCGCCTTGGCGGGCACAATCGACGGTCATCTCGGCTTACGCGTTGACACGGTGCGGGCAGTAGTGCAAAAGTTCGCATGTAAACGCGATGGTCCGACAGGAATCCGGTGAAAGCCCGGAGCGGTCGCGCCACTGTAATTCGAGGTGAAGTGCCTTTTTCGGCACGACTATTTCGACAGCCAGACACTTCGGCCATCGCATGGACCTAGGGGACGCGAAAATCCCAGGAGGCTTCGATGGCTCTCGCCTATTCTCCCGATACGTCGATCGATTCGACTCGTCTTGCTTTCCTCGCCGCTGCAGTAGTTCTGTTCGCGATGCTGGCTCTCTACCTGGTCGGATTCGACCAGGGCGCTATCTCTCGCACCGGCATGTACATGCATGAATTGATGCACGACGGTCGACACTTGATGGGCCTGCCGTGCCACTAGTCGACAATTTCACGAAGCTTCTCATTCGTGGTTTGTTGGCTGGTTTGATCGCAGGCATCCTTGCCGGCGGAGTTGCATTCGTGCTGGGTGAACCGCACGTCAATGCCGCCATTGCGATCGAAGAAGCCAACAGCGCCACCGGTGAGGTTGCCGGCGAAGCCGCTGGGCATTCGCACGGTGACGAAGAAGAACCACTGGTGAGCCGCGACGGGCAGCGCGCCGGGCTGTTCCTGGCCACAGCGCTGGCCGGACTGGCACTCGGGGCGATCTTCTCGGTCGTTGCCAATTACGCTCGACGACTCACCGGAATGTCCGGGCCGTTGTTGGCGATTACCATCGCCGTCGGTGGTTGGCTGGCCATCGAGGCCGTGCCCTTCTTCAAGTACCCGGCCAATCCGCCGGCCGTCGGAGATCCCGACACCATCAACCAGCGCACACTTCTGTGGCTGGCCGCCGTGATTCTCGGGCTACTGTCCGTCACCGCGGCAGCAGCGGCGGCAAAGGCAGTTTCCGGGCACGAGTTCCTCAGCGTGCGCATCGCTGCTCCGGTGGCTGCGTTCCTGGTGATCGCCACGATCGGTTACGTCTCTCTTCCCGGCATCAACGAGGTGGGCGAGGACTTCCCGGCAACTCTGCTGTGGGAGTTCCGACTTTCCTCGCTCGCTACGCAGGCGACGCTCTGGCTCGTACTCGGGTTGGCATTCGCCTTCCTCACCGAGCGCGCGACCAAGAACACCGAAGTAGCAAAGAAGTACGCCCTTCGCTGAACCTGCTGTGCGCCTTTATTAACTGCGGGCGGTTAATAAAGGCGCACAGCAGTTCTATTTCAGCTCAGGTGATGCACTTCCTGCAGTCCGTACACCGGCGTCGGGATGCCCTCGTAACGCGCCTTCAACTGCAACGCCAAGTACAGCGAGTAGTGGCGCGACTGGTGCAGATTGCCTCCGTGGAACCACAGCGCTTCCTGCTGCGTCGGCTTCCACATGTTGCGCTGCTCGCCTTCCCACGGTCCCGGATCCTTGGTGGTGTTCGACCCCAGGCCCCACACCTTGCCGACCTTGTCGGCGGTGTCCTGACCGATCAGATCCGCCACCCAGCCGTTCATCGAGCCGTAGCCGGTCGCGTAGACCACCACGTCGGCAGGCAATTCCGTACCGTCTTCGAGGATCACGCTGTTCTCGGTCAACTCACGAATGTTGCCGTGCGCGAGCTTGATGTCTCCATTGGCAACCAGTTCGGCCGCGCCGACGTCGATGTAGTACCCCGAACCGCGTCGTAGGTACTTCATGAACAGACCTGAACCGTCGTCACCCCAGTCGTGCTCGAAGCCCGCCTTCTCGAGGCGATCGTAGAAATCCTTGTCGCGCTCACGGATTGCGTCGTACACCGGGATCTGGAACTCGTGCATGATCCGGTACGGCAGCGAACCGAACGTGAGGTCCGCCTTGTGTGTCGTCATGCCCGCGGCCAGTGCTCGCTCCGAGTACAGATCGCCCAAGCCCAAATCCATCAGCGAATCCGACTTCACGATGTGCGTCGAGCTGCGCTGCACCATCGTGACGTCGATGCCGTTCTCCCACAGTGCGCCGCAGATGTCGTGCGAGGAGTTATTGGCCCCGATCACGACGACCTTCTTGCCCACGTACTGATCCGGGCCGGGGTGCTTGCTCGAGTGGTGCTGATCGCCGAGGAACTTGTCCTGCCCGGGGAACGTCGGAACGTTGGCCTTGCCGGACATACCCGTCGCCATCACCAACTGATTGGGACGCAACGTCAGCTTCTCGCCGTTGCGGTTGACCTCGACGGTCCATTCCTGGGTCTTCTCGTCGAACGACGCAGAGGTGCAGGTCGTGGAACTCCAGTACGGAACCTCCATGACCTTGGTGTACATCTCGAGCCAGTCGCCGATCTTGTCCTTGGGCGCGAACACCGGCCAGTTGTCGGGGAACGGCATGTATGGCAGGTGGTCGTACCAAACCGGATCGTGCAGGCACAGGGACTTGTAGCGTCCGCGCCACTGGTCGCCCGGCCGCTCGTGGCTGTCGATCACGATGGCCGGAACTCCGAGTTGGCGCATCCGGGCACCGAGGGCGATGCCTCCCTGGCCGCCGCCGACGATCACGACGTAAGGCTGTGTGGTGTAACCCAGTTCGCGATCCTCGATCTCCTTCTGCTCGGCCCACGTGATGCGGTTCGGGTCCGCTCCGTGCTTCGCTCCACGAGGCCGGCGAGTGCCCTTACCTTCTTCGTGTCCCTTCAATTCCTGCAACGACGTCAGCAGGGTCCAACCTTCATCTCCTTTCAAACGAAGGTGCCCGTGCGCGCGACCGGTTGCAGTCTCGAATTCGATCCAGGCCGACGTGACGCCGTCGGCTTCGTCGGGTGTCTCGGTGGTCCGGAATCCCGAAGGATCGGTGTCGTCGAGACGCTCGGAGAGCATGTCGGCAATCTGCTCGCGACCTTCGACGGTCTTGATGTTCCAGGTGAACGACACCAAGTCTCGCCAGAAGCTGTCGAGTGCAAATTTGCCTGCCACACGCTCGATGTCACGAGCCGCGAGGGCCGACTCGAAATCCGCCAGCCAGGCGTCGACGCGTTCCTGAGGTGTCACCGCCGTCAACTTCACCTCGGGGGTGACTGCGGAATCGATGGTTTGCGTCATCACTTCTCCTTGTTTGTGAATGTGACACACAGCACATCCCATAAGTGGCCCCGGTCACAAGCGTTGCAGTCTGTTGCAATCAGCGGGCGCGGTGCCGCCGCCCGATACCGGTTACCCGCACCGATGTGCGGGCAACCGACTCACCCCTCAGTAGGCTTGAATTTGCCGAGTCCCAGCGACTGAAATCCCACGACGTAGAACAGCGTCCACAACACGGCCCAGTCCACGAAACCCAGTGCATTGCCGTGCAATCCGTCGACAACTGCCGGCTCGTGAAGAATGTGCTCTGCCGCAAAGCGGTAATAGAACAAGAATGTGACCACCGCGAGCGCAAACGTGAGCAGCGCGCGGATCGCCAGGTTGACCCCGTCCGCAAAGCCCGTGGGCTTGTTACCGAAGGCGTTGGCCCAGAAGATCATCCAGAAGGCCCAGCACACACCGAGCTGTGCCGGGAACTGATGGACCACACCACCCAACTCGGCAACGGCATCGCTTCCCACCAACACCTTCACGACCGGAAGTGCCACGAAGTACAAGCCGGTTCCGACGGCGAAGTTACCGATCGTGGCTGCGAGCGCCGTCTTACCGCCGCCGCCGAACAGTCGCCACGGCCAGTTGTCGAGCGTCTGGCCAGTCAGGATCACGACCACCACGACGCAGTAGAACCACCCGAGTACGGTGTCGACGGTCATCAACGGATCCGTGGCGGACAGCGACACGGACGGCAGACCGAACACGAAGTACAGCGCCAGCGTCGGGACGGCGACAAACGCGATCTCACACAAACCCACCAACGGCTGCTTCATCCCTAGGGAAGTCCACGGCCAATGCTGCCAGTTCAGGACCACCATCACCCAGGTCCCGAAGCCGAAGAGCACGAACAGCGCACCCGCGAAATATCCGAGGCCGCCCTCACGATCGGCCGCGAAATCCGGGTACAAACTCCCCAAGCCGTTTGCCAGGAGCCACGTCACCACGACGGCGAAGACCGCGGTCGCGACCATGATCGCCAAGCCTTTCGCCGGCTGTGGGAGTCGATCGAAGCCGGCGAACTCGCAATTGAAGCCGATGAACACAACAAAAAGGATTGCCCAGAAAAGCGCCGCGTTGAACGGCAGAGGATAGAAACTCCAGGGACTGGTGGTCGGATCGGCCAGAAGGTACCAACTCGCCACGGCCAGCACGAGAACGATCACGAGGTTCGCGATCCCGAACCCGATCCAGCGGCGTGACGGTTGTCGGCTCGGCGTGGCCGGTTCCGTGGGTGTGTCGACTGTAGCGGTCATGTGTCCTCTCCCAGATTGTCTCGCAAGATGATTCGCGAAGTGGTGGCGCAACTATGGAACCGTCGCGCGGGGTACCGGGAGGGTTGCCGAGGGTTGCAACTGCTGTCCGATTTTCCGGAATTGCAACACGGTGCAACCCTTCCGCATTGTGGTCGCCGTCACATACAAATCACTCACCGGTTCACAACCGACTGGTTCACTGCTTACGAGGAGATCTGCATGAGCATCACGGGCAAGGTAGTACTGGTCACCGGCGCCGGCCAAGGAATCGGACGCGGAATCGCTCTCCGCCTCGCCCACGACGGCGCCGACATCGCGTTGGTCGACCTCGACCAGACCAAGCTGGATGCGGTTGCCGACGAGATCAGACAGATCGGTCGTCGTGCGACGACGTTTATCGCCGATGTCAGCGATCGCGCGCAGGTTCACGCCGCAGTCGAACACGCGCACAGTGAGTTGAGCGGATTCGACGTCATCGTCAACAACGCGGGAATCGCTCTCGTCGGCCCGATCTCCGATGCGACGCCGGAAGAGGTCTCCAAGATCTGGAGCGTCAACGTCGACGGTGTCCTGTGGGGAATTCAAGCCGCAGCGGCAAAGTTCCAGGCGCTCGGTCAGCGCGGAAAGATCATCAACGCGTCGTCCATCGCCGGTCATGACGGGTTCGCCATGTTAGGTGTTTACAGCGCAACAAAATTCGCGGTCAGGGCCCTCACTCAGGCTGCGGCCAAGGAATACGCGTCCGACGGAATCACCGTCAACGCGTACTGCCCCGGCGTCGTGGGCACCGACATGTGGGTGACGATCGACAAGAGGTTCGCCGAGTTGACCGGTGCGCCAGAGGGCGCCACCTACGAGAAGTTCGTCGGCGGAATTGCGCTGGGTCGAGCTGAAACCCCCGACGACGTAGCCGGTTTCGTCTCTTACCTCGCTGGGCCCGATTCCGACTACATGACCGGGCAGGCCGGTCTCATCGACGGCGGTCTCGTCTACCGCTGACCGAGGTGTCTTCACTGAAAGCGGCGTCTTCGCCGAAAGCGGTGTCTTCACTGAAAAAGCGGTTGCCAGAGCCTGCGATGCCGCCCGGCGAGGATCCTCGCGACTACGCGAGGACCCTCGCCGCGGTGTACGACGCGACGATGGCCGGAGACCGCGCACCGGCCCGCCCGAGGGACGTGGTTCGCCAATCGTGGCAGCGCCTGCGCGAACTCGGTATCGATCCCGAGCACAGCCGGGTCGAACCGTCGATGGACGTCGCCGAACTCGATCTCCGTCGTCGTGAGTCCGGACTGTACGACGTGCTCGACGACGTGACACGCGGACTCGAATCGGTCACCGCGAGCGGTGAGAACATCATGGTCGTCGCAGATCTTCGCGGAACTGTACTGTGGCGCAGCGGTTCCCATCGCGTACTGGACCAAGCTGCGCGTCTGGGATTTGTCGAAGGGGCGAACTGGGCGGAGGACAGCGTCGGCACCAATGCCATCGGAACGGCATTGGTGTCACGACAGGCGGTTCAGATCTTCTCGGCGGAACACTATGCGCGCAGCCATCATCCGTGGACGTGTGCAGGGGCACCCATCCGTGATCCGCGGGACGACCGTGTCATCGGCGTCGTCGACATCAGTGGTCCTGCCAAGACCGTTCATCCCACGACGCTCGCCCTGGTCGACGCCGTCGCACGCCTCGCTCAATCACACCTGCGCGACAAGCATCGGGACAATCTCGATCAACTACGTTCTGTTGCAGGGCCGATGCTTGCACGAAGCGGATCACCCGCATTGGTGATCGACACCCACGGATGGGTCGCAGCGGTCGACGCGTTACCTCATCGCTCGCGCGTGCTGCTCCCCGCAGCTTTGGCTCCCGGCAGGACATGGTTCCCGGCCTTGGGCCTGTGCGAACTGGATCCGCTTCCCGGCGGGTGGCTGGTTAGACCGATCACCACCGGCGAGAGAATCAGCGCGCCCACGGTGCATATCGATCTGCGCGATTCCGAGAACATGTCGGTGACCGTCACGTCGGGTTTCGGCGAATGGGCATACGCCCCCACCCAACGACATGCGGAGATTCTGTTCCTCCTCGGATCCGAGAGACGTGGACTGACTGCATCTCGGTTGGCGCAAGATCTGTTCGGCGACCCGGCCCGCACGGTGACCGCGCGGGCCGAGATGTCGCGTCTGCGAAAGAACCTCGCCGGAGTTGTTGCAGCGCAGCCGTACCGGTTCGTCGATGCAGCGCACGTGACGTTGTCCTGCCCCGTGAACGGCGCACATCTGTTGCCGTTTTCGAACGCCCCGGCTGTGCGTGCCGCTCGCCTTACTCAGGCCGGTTCGGAGGCCTGAGTGAGCAACTGCAGAAACACCTCTTCGGGCTGAGCGCCGGACACGGCAACCGCACGGTTGGCGACAAAGAACGGAACGCCGCTGACCTGCAGTTGGCGGGCCATGGAGAGATCTTCGCGGACAGCCTCCGCTGCGGCATCGGAGCCCAGTTGCTCGCGCACGACATCGGCGTCGAGGCCGACGCTCACGGCCAGCTCGACCAGCACCTCACGGTCGTCGATCACCTTGCCGTCGCTGAAGTGCGCTTTGAACAGCGCTTCGAGGAGTTCGTTCTGCCGCTCACCCGCGAGATGCAGCAACCTGTGCGCATCAAAGGTATTGGCGGCGATCACGGTTTCGAAGTCCAAGGTCAACCCGACCTCGGCGGCGGTCGCGCTGACGTGGGCGAACATCTGACGTACCTGATCAGGCGCCATCCCCTTCATCTCGACCAAGGCGTCGAGTTCGGTTCGGCCCTCTCCCACCGGGGTCTCCGGAGCGAGCTGGTACGAGCGCCAGATGACGTTGACGCGGTCCTTGTTCTCGAAACGATCCAGCGCCGAGAGGAACCTGGTCTTTCCGATGTAGCACCACGGACAAGCGACGTCCGACCACACTTCGATGGTCACGTCTTGGTCAATCACGATTTGATCAGTCACCGAAGGTGCAACAACGAACAGGGTCGGGATTAGTCCCGAGTCACGTCACAAGGCCACACCGGAACGCGATCAACGATGCACTCACGCGGTTGGGCACACCCAGCTTGCCGAACAGCGAAGATATATGCGTCTTGACGGTGGTCTCACCGAGGTACAGCCGCTCCGCGATGACACTGTTGGCCGCGCCTGTCGCCAGGATTGTCAGCACTTCGCGCTCGCGCTCGGTGAGCGAAGCGAGCGGAGTCTGATCGGGCGCTTGCCGACGCGGCGACGAGGCCACGATGGCGCGCAGAGAATCGCAACTGAACAACGAGTGGTCCGACGCCACTACCCGCACTGCCTGCTGGAACGCCTGCGGAGCTGCGTCCTTGCTCAGGAAACTGTGCGCGCCCGCCTCGACTGCCTGCACAACCATGTCGTCGACGTCGAAGGCGGTCATGGCAATGACCTTCGGCGGATTGCTCATGGTCATCAATTCGCGCGTGGCCTCCAAGCCGCCGACCCGTGCCATTTTCAGATCCATCAGCACCACGTGGGGACGAAAACGAGTGACCTTGGCTGCGACCTGATCGCCGTCCTCGGCCTCGGCAACCACCACGATGTCCGGCGCTGCTTCCAGGATGTCCTTCATCCCGCGCCGAACCCACGCGTCGTTGTCGACGATCAAAACTGTGATGCGCGAGTCAGCGTCCATAGTGCGCTCAGATTACCCAGAGCCCCCGACAGTTGGAGGGTGGGAGGGCTACGACGACCAGGGCACCCAGCAACTGACGAGGAAATCGTCCCCCAACGCGCCTGCCTCCACCTTGCCACCGATCTCTCGCGCCTGTTCGGCCAACCCGCGTAGGCCGGATCGAGAACCGATCGACGTCATGGGTGCAAGCTCGCTCAGCTTGTTGCGTGCGAGGATGCGGATTCCGTCGTGCGGCGACCCGGTCACGGAAATGACGAGCATCTGGTCGCTCGCGTACTTCTGGACGTTGGTCAACGATTCCTGAACGACGCGATAACAGACATGCCCCGCCAACATTCCGACATCACCCGGGAGCAACTCGGATTCGAGACGGCAGTGGATGCCTGCCGCGCGTGCACTGTTGACCAGGTCACCGATCGCGTCGATCCCCTGGTGCCCACCGTGTTCGCGGCGATCACCGCTTCCCCTGAGCACTCCGACGATTCCCTTCAATTCGTCCAAAGCCTCGTGTGCGGTGGTTCTGATCATCGCTGCGGTGTTGACGACCTTCTCGGGATTGTCTGCCGCGCTGACCTGCAACCCGCCGGCGAACAACGAGATCCGGCTCAAACTGGCCGCGATCGTGTCGTGCATGTCGCGAGCGATCCGCGTTCGTTCCTCGGTGCGAATCATCTCGTCACGCATCACATCGGTTTTCTCGGTGGCCAGATCCCGTACGTGCTCTGCCTCGACGAGTTCGGTTCTGGTCCGAATCAGGAGCGAGAGCGCCACGACAATGCCGACCATGACGGCAGCGACGAGCCACGGGATCCAGATGGCGACGTCGTATTGAACAACCACCGAACCGTCTTTGGGTTTCGCGGTGCCCATCGTGAGAACGGAGTACTCACGATTTCGAAAAGCGTCGTAGGTCAACGAAATTCCGCACACGACGAAGACAGCTGCCGCGGCTGCTGCAAGCCGAGGCCCACGCGCGATCCGAGCAACGGCGAACAACGCGATGAGCGCCGCCGTCGCATCGGTGGGGAAGAACAGCGGGCCGACCAGCGTGATCGCCAGAACCACCCAGGGATGTTGATGGCGCCAGACAAGCGATATCCCACCGGCCACGCCCAGGACGAACCCGATCCCGACCAATGCCGGTGGCATATTTCCCGACGCGCCTGCGATGCCCACCGTCATGAAGGAACAGAAAAGGCTGAACGCGACGGCGGCGGTAGTCCATACGCGTCGTCGCACAACGGTTCCTTTGGTGGTGATCACCGGGCAAGCGTATCCACCGCCACCGACGCCTCGAATCAGCCGAACGGGTGGACGAACCGTCAAGCTCCGACCGAAAGGATGAGGCTCCCCGATCTTTCGACCGAAGCGGTGAGCGGTCCCCACATCGTTGACTTGTGCCATACCAACTCTCGAAAGGCGCACATCATGCGATCACTCCGTACTCCCCTCGCCCTCCTCGCCGTCGGCGCAGCCCTGTTCGCAACCATCGCCTCGGGCGAGACCGACGAAGCGAAGAAGGTCGACGACAACGGTTCTTCCGCCGCACCCGCGGCCGCCTTCGGCATCGGTGACGTCGTCGAACTGGGCGACTGGCGCGTCCAGGTACACGGCGTTGTCGATCCCTATGTCTCGACCAATCAGTTCATCACCGCGGATCCCGGAAACCGCTACGTCGTGGTCGACACCGAGGTCACCAACAACAGCGACAAGCCGTCGACTGTGTCATCGATGATGTGCTTCGAACTGCAGGACTCGACCAACAAGTCGTACAACATCACGTTCACCGACAGCAGCACGTCGAGTGTCGACGGAGAGCTTGCGCCGGGTGCAGCCAAGCGAGGCGAATTGGCGTACGAGGTCCCCGAAGCCGCCACCGGTCTTCGCCTTCAGTTCAAGTGCGACCTGTTCTCGTCCGGCTCGGCAACCATCAACCTGTCGTGAACCGCCCGGGCGATCTGCTGCTGAGTCCGTGGGCGCTGGTCTCGGTGTCCGTCATCTTGGTCAACGACCACGTACTCAAAGGGGCATTCGGGAACACGATGACGGGCAAGCTGTCCGACGTCGCCGGCGTGTTCCTGTTTCCCTTGCTTCTGCTCTCGGTTCTCGAGGTGCTCAGACGAAAGCTGGCGGGGCGAGCAGCGATCGCCTGGTCCATCGCGGTCACGGGCATCGGCTTCGCCGCGGTGAAGACGGTCTCGCCGATCGGCGACGCGTACGAGTGGGTGATCGGGTTTTTCCGCTGGACCGCAGGAGGATTCCGCGGCGAGCTCTTGCCGATCGTGGTCTTTCGTGATCCCTCGGATCTGTGGGTGCTCCCGATATTGTTCGCAAGCTACCTGGTCGTCACACACAACCGCACTCGGGCGCCGCAGGGGGCGCCCGAGCACGAGGTGATCAGTCCAGTGCCGCATCCAACGTGATGTCGACGCCGGTCAGTGCCTTGCTGATCGGGCACGTTTCCTTGGCCGCCTGGGCAACCTTGGCAAAACCGTCGGCGTCGAGGCCGTCGACCTCGGCGCGAACGGTGAGCTTGATTCCGGTGAGCTTGAAGCCGACCGTGTCGGGGCCCAGCGACACGTCTGCGGTGATGTCGAGGCTCTGCGGGGTTCCGCCGGCCTCGGCGATCAGTGCCGACAACTGCATCGCGTAGCAGGACGAATGTGCCGCGGCGATCAGTTCTTCGGGGCTGGTGGTTCCGCCGGCTTCCTCAGCTGCGCGCTTGGGGAACGACACATCGAAGGTCGCGACACCCGAGCTGGTGAGTTCGACCTGTCCCGACCCGGCTTCGAGGGTGCCGTTCCAGGCGGTGCGTGCGGTACGAGTTGGCATTGCTGTCCCTACTTCCGTCTTCACATGATTCGGTGAACGCCTTGCGATCACGAACCTACCCGCGATACGTGAAGTCACACCTACTGTTTCGGACTGCGCTACCCCAGGAGAGTCGCGGTCAGCAATTTCTCGACGCGTGCTTGCGCGGAGTTCTCCGAGGAAAAGTGCACGATCCTGCCGATGTCGAACACCAGACCAAGCGCCGCGTGGACGAGGAACCGCGCTTGGACGATCGTCAACTCCGGCCGCGCCTCGACGCACAAGTGCGCCCACTCCTCCACGTTGAGCCGCTGGATGTTCCGCAACTCGGTCCGCGACCGGTCCGGCAAGCTGCCGATCTCGGCGAAATAGACTGCCAACAGTTCGCTTCTGCCGAACGACACCTCGACGTACATCTTGGCCAATGTCTCTACGGCCGCGAGTGGTGTCTCCGACTCCGCCAACGCCGAACCCAACGTCATCGTCAGGCGATCGGACGCCCGGTGGAAAGCCGCGGCGAGTAGATCGGCCTTGCTCGCGAAGTGCCGGTACACGCTCGACGCGTTGATACCCGCTGCGGCGCCGATCTCCTCGATACTCACGTCGTGATAGCCGCGCTGATAGAACAGCAATACGGCTTCCTGAAGCAGCACTTCACGTTTCGACGTCCGGGCAAGGCCGGGTTTGCGTTCGGGCGCCTGTTTCTTGCCGCCGCCCTTCGCACCAACGGGCAACTCGACGCCGATCACCGACCAACAAGCTGTGAGAATCAACGATTCGATCTGCTTGGCGGACAACGCCGATCGATGACCGGTGATACTGGCGATCACGCTGAGCACAGCCGGTGCGATCAACTCGACGTCGGCCGGGTCCAGTTCCGGGCGCACTGCGGCCAACGGCTCGGCAATCCGAAGATTGAGCGTGCGCATTCCCTCCCGCAATTGCTCACGATCCTCGTCGACCAGGTACCGGCCCTCCCAACGGTAGAGCCCTCCCCTACGCCGATTCTCGATCGTCGCGCGGATGACCCCCACCATGGTGGAGTTCAACTGCTCGCGTGGATCGTCGTTTCCGTGTACCGCGGGATCGCTGGCATCCAGCAACGCCTGGGTCAGGTTGTTCACGGTGTAGACGAACAGCGCGTATTTCGTGGGGAAATGACGATAGAGGGCCGGCCCGGAGATTCCGACCTTCGCTGCGATCTCGTCGATGCCGACCGCGTGGTAGCCACGTTCACTGAATGCCTCCGCGGCAGCGGCCGCGATTTGGGCCTTCCGATTCTTCGGACGCGTTCGTGGTGCAGAGCCACTGCCGCTCACGGAGACGCGTGTCTGTCCGGGCACCTGACCCTCCACTTCCGTTGCTTTCTTCCACTGCCTTCGTCCGCTGCACCGCACTTCTACGGGCGCGAGTCCGAACGGACCATGTTAACCGTCGCGAAGGTCGCAATTCGCGCCCGGTACGGCTTCACCCGAAACCCTACAACGCGGCTGTCACGGCGGACGGATTCCGGAAAAAGAGTCTTGACACCCGCTCTCACACCGGTGTTATGTTAGTGATGATTCGCACAAACTTGCACGCAGTCCGCTGGCGGGCTCGTTCCATGCAGCGCAGGATTTTTCTTCGCCTGCAATAGGGTTCGATGCCGATTGACCGATCGTAAGAAAGTAGTTGTGAGCAGATGATTCGCACTCGCTTCACCGAGATGTTCGGCGTAGACCATCCGATCGTGCAGGGCGGCATGATGTGGGTAGGACGCGCAGAACTTGTTGCGGCCACGGCCAATTCCGGCGCCCTGGGGTTCCTGACCGGCCTTACCCAACCCACTCCGGAAGATCTCGTCAAGGAAATTGCTCGGACCCGCGATCTCACCGACAAGCCTTTCGGCGTCAATCTCACGATTCTGCCGTCGATCACGCCGCCGCCGTACGCCGAATATCGCCAGGCGATCATCGAATCCGGGATCAAGATCGTCGAGACGGCCGGTTCCAATCCGATCGATCATCTTCCGCATTTCAAGGACGCGGGCGTGAAGGTGATCCACAAGTGCACTGCAGTTCGTCACGCGGTCAAGGCCGAGAGACTGGGCGTCGACGCCGTCAGCATCGACGGCTTCGAATGCGCCGGACACCCAGGTGAAGACGACATACCAGGGCTGATTCTGATTCCGGCGGCCACGCAGCAACTCACGATTCCGGTGATCGCGTCAGGCGGAATCGCAGATTCCCGCGGACTCGTCGCGGCGCTTGCGCTCGGAGCAGACGGCGTCAACATGGGAACTCGATTCATGTGCACCGTGGAATCTCCTGTAGCACAATCGGTTAAAGAGCAGATAGTCGCCAACACCGAGCGTGACACCAAGCTGATTTTCCGGACTCTGCACAACACCGCACGCGTAGCAGCGAATGCGATCAGCGCCGAAGTCGTCGACATCGAGGCGCGCGGCGACGCGCAGTTCAGCGACATCCAGCATCTGGTCGCCGGGGCACGCGGGCGCAAGGTCTTCGAAGACGGCGATCTCGATGCAGGCATCTGGTCCGCCGGGCAAAGCCAAGGGTTGATCAACGACATCCCGACCGTCGCCGACATGATCGACCGCATGGTCTCGGAGGCCGAACACCTCATCACCTCACGGCTTTCCGGATTCGTCACCGCTGTGAGCGCGGCATGACCGCCACCGCTGAGACGGGCTTTCGCTCCGAAATCACCGACGGTGTACTGCGATTGACCTTCGACCGCCCGAAGCGGATGAACGCGATCGACCTACCCACGATGACTGCTTTCGCAGCCGCCGTCAGAGAGGGCGGCGCAGACCCGAGAGTTCGTACCATCGTGATCACCGGATCCGGTCGAGCGTTCTGCACCGGAGCCGATCTTGCGGCAGCGGCCCTCAACCCCGCAGACCCGAAAGTTGTCATGGATGCGGCGACTTCTCTGATTCGCGCCATCACCAGCGCCCCGGTCCCGGTGATCGCCGCGGTCAACGGCCCGGCAGCCGGCGTCGGAGTGTCCATCGCCCTGGCCGCGGACCTGACGTACGCAGCATCGAGCGCCTATTTCCTCCTCTCGTTCGTCAACATCGGCCTGATGCCCGACGGCGGCGCCAGTGCGCTGGTGCCGGCAGCGATCGGACGTGCCAGAGCGGCCGAGATGGCATTGCTGGGCGAGCGGGTTTCCGCCGAGGACGCAGAGCGTTTCGGGCTCGTGTCCCGCACCATCGCAGACGACGCGTTCGACGCACTCGTCGACTCGGTCGTCGATCGCACGTCGAAGGCTCCCCGACGCGCACTCGAACTCACCAAGCGCGCACTCAATGCAGCGACGCTGGACCGCCTCGATGCCGCGTTGGAGCTCGAAAATACCGGTCAGGCAGAACTTCTCACCGGTGACGACTTCAAAGAAGGCGCGATGGCGATGCTGCAGAAGCGCGCACCGCACTTCAAGTAGTCGTTGCGAATTTTCGTTAACAAAACCACTGTGAGAATCGACGGCTCACTGTAGCCTGAGTCACACAATCACCCACGCATGAGAGGAACCCATCGATGGCCTCCACCGATGCAGTCTCCGAGGCGCAGCGTTCACGCCGCACCAACTGGAACAATCAGATCGCCAGGCATGCGCAGATGATTCCCGATCGCACCGCGCTGCGATTCTTGGGCGATTCCATCACCTGGAGCACCCTCGACGCACGCGTCGAGAAGCTGGCAGACGCTCTAGCCCGACGCGGCGTCAGCTTCGGCGACCGCGTGCTCATCCTGATGCTCAATCGCCCCGAATACCTCGAGATCGTGCTCGCGACCAACGCATTGGGCGCGATAGCTGTTCCGGTGAACTTCCGTCTCACGCCACCCGAGATCGCGTACCTGGTCAACGACTCCGGCTCCAAAGTCATTGTCGCCGAGGGACCATTGGCTCCACTGGCCGGAGCGGCGCGTGCCGCGTCAGAGGGTATCGACATCTCCATCACCGTAGGCGCCCCCGCCGAGGGTGACAGCCTGAACTACGAGGACCTGATCAGCGAGGCGGGCGAGCCGCACGCGTTCGTCGACATCCCGGACGACACTCCTGCACTCATCATGTACACCTCGGGAACCACCGGTCGCCCCAAGGGTTCGGTGCTCTCCCACTCCAACCTGTCTTCGCAAGCATTGACCTGTATCAGGGCCTTCCACCTGTTCAATGCCGATTCCATCGGCTTTTGCGCGTCGCCCATGTTCCACATCGCGGCCCTCGGTTCCATCGCGCCGAGCCTGCAACTCGGCACGACCACGGTGATCCATCCGGTCGGCGCATTCGACCCTGGTCAACTACTCGACATTCTCGAAGCCGAGAAGGTCACCAGCTTGTTCCTCGTGCCCGTGCAATGGCAGGCCGTGTGCGCAGTGCAGAAGGCGCAACCTCGAGCACTGTCGCTGAAGAACATCTCGTGGGGCGCCGCACCATCGTCCGATACCATCCTGCGGGCAATGGCCGAAACCTTCCCGGACGCATTCAATGTCGCAGTCTTCGGTCAGACCGAGATGTCGCCCATCACTTGCGTTCTCGACGGTGAGGATGCGATTCGCAAGCTCGGATCCGTCGGTCGGGTCATCCCGACCATTTCGGCCAGGGTCGTCGACGAGAACATGGACGACGTGGCGCCCGGTGAAATCGGTGAAATCGTCTACCGCGGGCCCACGATGATGAGCGAGTACTGGAACAACCCCACCGCCACCGCTGACGCCTTCCACGGTGGATGGTTCCACTCCGGCGATCTCGTTCGAGTCGACGACGAAGGCTTTGTCTACGTCGTCGATCGCAAGAAGGACATGATCATCTCCGGCGGAGAGAACATCTACTGCGCCGAAGTGGAAAACGTTCTCTACGAACACGAATTGATCGTCGAAGCGGCCGTCGTCGGTCGCCCCGACGCCAAGTGGGGTGAGGTGCCGGTAGCGATCGTCGCGATGGCGCCAGGTTCAGCCGTGGACCTGACCATCGAGGAACTGAGCAGCTTCCTCAATGATCGTCTCGCGCGTTACAAGCACCCGAAGGACATCGTCGTCGTGGAAGCGCTGCCGCGCAATGCAAGCGGCAAGGTCGTCAAGGGCGAACTGCGAGAGAAGGTTCGAGCGGTCGACGCAGTTTCCTGACTCCACACGCAAACGGGTGGCACCGCCAGCGGGGTGCCGCCCGTTTGAGTGTGCCCGTCAAGCGCTCTGCGAATGCAACTTCCGATGCAGTTCTCGCACCAGCGGAACCAACTCCGGCACCGGACCTTCGACCGGGACGTTCGGCGCAACCTCGTTGACGGACAGAGACTTCACCGGCGCCGGGGCCGCACCCCACTCCGCGAGCCAGTCGCCGAGTTGAGCCGAAGAGCAGATGTAGACGATACGTCCGAGGCCCACCCATGCGTGCGCAGCCGAACACATCGCGCAGTGCTCTCCCGAGGTGAATACCGTTGCCGTCGAACGCTCTTCCGGCGTCAGATACTGAGCCGCCCACCGAGCCAGCTCGAACTCGGGGTGGCGGGTGTTGTCGCCGCCCGCGATCCTGTTTCGATCTTCCGCCAGAAATGTTCCGTCGGCCGCTGCCAGGACGGAACCGAAAGGTTCGTCGCCGGCATCCAATGCTTCCGTTGCCAATTCGACGCAACGACGCAGGTGACCCAGTTCGATGTCGTTCATGTGTACGCCCTCTCCCGTGATACACGAAACGGGCGGCACCGGTGAGGTGCCGCCCGTTCGTTACTTACTCTGCTGTACTACTCTGCTGCGCTTTCGCTTTCGCCGGCCTTGGTCAGCTCGATCGGCGGTGCGTCCGGCACGTCGATCGGCTTCTTGGTGGGCGTGAACGTGAACTTCGCGTCCTCTCCCGAGCCTTCGCCGTCCCAGTTCTCGACGTCGACGAGCACGATGTGGCCGGGTCCGATCTCTCCGAAGAGGATCTTCTCGGACATCTGGTCCTCGATCTCGCGCTGGATGGTGCGACGCAGCGGTCGTGCACCCAGTACCGGATCGAATCCGCGCTTGGCCAGAAGCGACTTGGCCTTGTCGGTGACCTCCATGGCCATGTCCTTGTTCTTGAGTGCCGCCTCGACGCGAGCGAGCATCAGGTCGACCATCTGAACGATCTGCTCGTTCGTGAGCTGATGGAAGACGACGATGTCGTCGATACGGTTCAAGAACTCGGGACGGAAGTGCTTCTTCAGCTCGTCGTGCACCTTGAGCTTCATGCGCTCGTAGTTCGACTCCGTGCCCGTTCCCGAGCTGAAGCCCAGGCCGACTGCCTTGGAGATGTCCGACGTACCGAGGTTGGACGTGAAGATCAGCACCGTGTTCTTGAAGTCGACGGTACGTCCCTGACCGTCGGTGAGACGGCCGTCCTCGAGCACCTGCAGGAGGGTGTTGTAGATCTCCTGGTGTGCCTTCTCGATCTCGTCGAACAGCACAACGCTGAACGGCTTGCGGCGCACCTTCTCGGTGAGCTGGCCACCCTCTTCGTATCCGACGTACCCGGGAGGGGCACCGAACAGACGCGAAGCGGTGAAGCGGTCGTGGAACTCGCCCATGTCGATCTGGATCAGAGCGTCGTCGTCGCCGAACAGGAAGTTGGCGAGCGACTTCGCGAGCTCCGTCTTACCGACACCGGACGGGCCGGCGAAGATGAACGAGCCCGAGGGACGCTTGGGATCCTTCAGACCTGCACGCGTACGACGGATCGCCTTCGAGACGGACTTGACTGCCTCTTCCTGGCCGATGATCCGCTTGTGCAGTTCCTCTTCCATGCGGAGCAGACGAGTGGTCTCCTCCTCGGTGAGCTTGAAGACGGGGATACCGGTCCAGTTGCCCAGAACCTCGGCGATCTGCTCGTCGTCGACCTCGGCGATGACGTCCAGGTCGCCCGCACGCCACTGCTTCTCACGCTCAGCGCGCTGAGCAACGAGGGTCTTCTCCTTGTCACGCAGGTTCGCAGCCTTCTCGAAGTCCTGCGCGTCGATCGCGGACTCCTTCTCGCGACGCGCGTCGGCGATGCGATCGTCGAATTCGCGCAGGTCCGGCGGTGCAGTCATCCGACGGATGCGCATTCGCGCGCCCGCCTCGTCGATGAGGTCGATCGCCTTGTCCGGCAAGAAGCGGTCGTTGATGTAGCGGTCGGCCAGCGTCGCCGCTGCCACGAGAGCACCGTCCGTGATGGAGACACGGTGGTGAGCCTCGTAGCGGTCACGAAGACCCTTGAGGATCTCGATGGTGTGCTCGACGGTCGGCTCGCCCACCTGAACGGGCTGGAAACGACGCTCGAGAGCGGCATCCTTCTCGATGTACTTGCGGTACTCGTCGAGAGTGGTAGCACCGATGGTCTGCAGCTCACCGCGGGCAAGCTTGGGCTTGAGGATGGAGGCCGCGTCGATAGCGCCCTCGGCCGCGCCCGCACCAACGAGGGTGTGCAGCTCGTCGATGAACAGGATGATGTCTCCGCGGGTGTTGATCTCCTTGAGAACCTTCTTCAGGCGCTCTTCGAAGTCACCGCGGTAACGGCTGCCGGCCACGAGCGACCCGAGGTCGAGCGTGTACAGCTGCTTGTCCTTGAGGGTCTCGGGGACCTCACCGTTGACGATTGCCTGAGCCAGGCCCTCGACCACAGCGGTCTTACCGACACCGGGTTCACCGATGAGAACCGGGTTGTTCTTGGTACGACGCGAGAGAACCTGCATGACGCGCTCGATTTCCTTCGAGCGGCCGATGACCGGGTCCAGCTTGCCTTCGAGGGCAGCTTGCGTCAGGTTGCGACCGAACTGGTCGAGCACGAGCGAGGTGGACGGCGTGCCGGCCTCTCCGCGGGTGCCACCGGTTTCGGTGGGCTCCTTGCCCTGGTAGCCCGACAGCAGCTGGATGACCTGCTGGCGGACACGGTTGAGATCGGCACCGAGCTTGACCAGAACCTGGGCTGCTACGCCCTCACCCTCACGGATGAGACCGAGCAGAATGTGCTCCGTACCGATGTAGTTGTGTCCGAGCTGCAGCGCTTCGCGCAGACTCAGCTCGAGGACTTTCTTGGCGCGCGGTGTGAAGGGGATGTGACCGGACGGAGCCTGCTGGCCCTGGCCGATGATCTCCTCGACCTGGCTGCGGACTCCCTCGAGGGAGATACCCAACGACTCCAACGACTTGGCTGCAACACCTTCGCCCTCGTGAATGAGGCCGAGAAGGATGTGCTCCGTGCCGATGTAGTTGTGGTTGAGCATCCTGGCTTCTTCTTGAGCCAGGACAACAACGCGCCGCGCGCGATCGGTGAACCTCTCGAACATCGCTCTCCCTCACACTCTCCGGCGGGCAGGTTCGAGACCGGATGTCTCGTCCCTGGTCGCCGCGTTTCGCTCCGGCACTACAGACTGATCGCCTCGCCGGTCAGCGGACTGACGTCCACGAATCGACAAAGGTTGCACGACCCCACTTATTACTCTAGAGGGCGCGAAGTCCACCTGCTGCTCCTCCACCCGATTGGCGGCGGAAGCCGGACTGCTTACCGTTCACAACGTCGCAGCTGAGGGAATCGTTTCCCGGTTCCTGTACGCCTGAAGCGAACAGCGATTTTCGACGCCTGATCAGCCGAATATCGGGAGTACCCGAGTGCACGGCACCTCACGCGGATTCGACGGATCCAGCGCGTTGAGCGTCAGAGTCGCCGTTCGCTGCGACGCCACCAACGCGATGTGATCCGACAGGTCCTGCTCGCAACCGTCCTGAACAACTATGTTCGACGCGTTCGACGCGGCCAGTATTCCGCTGCTGTACGGAACGACTACCTGATCGAACCGAGTCACGATGTTGGTGTACTCGACGTCATCGGAGTAGACGCCCGCGTCGCGCAGTTCGGTCACGAAGGTGGCGTTGTCGAAATCCGGTCCCCCGACGCCTTCCGGCGGCCCGACCTCCGAGCCGTCCCACAACGGAGCGATGGAGACGATCTTGGAAACCTTCGCGTCGCCGCCGAGGAACTTGGCGTAGTACGCACTGACCGTCGTCCCCTGAGAGTGTCCGATCAGGTCGACCTTCGAGGCACCCGTCGCAGAAAGAACGTCATCGACGAAGTCCGACAGCTGCCCTGCGCTGTCTCCGAGTGGTGCGAGACCGCCGGCTGCGGAAATCGGCCACGGCTGGTCCGTTCGATTCCCGAAGGTGAGCGCGAAAACGCAGTATCCCTCGTTGGCCAGTACAGGTGCGAGTACACCCCAATTGGTCTGACGGTTGGCCGCCGTCCCGTGCACCAGGACGACTGGATCAGGATGAGCAGCGGAAGGCGTGCACGAGAAGTCGTTGGTGCCAGGGGCCGATCCGCCCGGGTTGGTCGCTTCGAGGGCGATTCCGCTGAAGAAACCGGACGGAACGGGAAGAGGTTCGTTCGCCGACGCAAGAGGTGTGGCGGTCGCGGCCACGGCCCCCGCCAGAGCGAGCGCACCCACGCATGTTCGAATCCCCACCGAAGGCCTCCACATATTGATCAACCCACGACGGGCAATACCGAGTTGCACGGTACCGGCCGCTGATGCGCGGGATCGAGTGCATTGAGAGCAAAAGTCGCCGCGCGCAGCGATGCCGCGATGGCGAGATGATCGGAGATGTCTTGCTCACAACCGTCCTGGACGACGATGTTGGTTGCGTTCGGCCCGGGCTCCAGCCCATTTGTATACGGCAGCACCAGTTCGTCGTAGCGCGTCGTGATGTTCGTGTAGTGAACGCCCGGCGCGTAAACGCCTCCCGCACGGAGATTTTCGATGAACTCCGAACCGGCTCCCATGTTCAGGCACGCCTTGCAGATCGGGAATCCTGCCTGTGCCGCCTCGGATACCCCGAGTTCGCGAAGGCTGCGGCCGATACTTGCCTGCTCGTTTCCGAGGGTTCCCTTCCACAGCGATGCCACCGAGACGATGTTGTCCACTTTGTCGGCACCGCCGAGGAACTTCGCGTAGTACCCGTTGATGATCGTGCCTTGCGAATGCCCGACGAGATCCACCGACGTTGCGCCCGTAGCGCCCAGAACTTGATCGACGAAATCCGACAATTGTGCTGCGCTGGAGGGAATTTCCTGCATTCCACCGATGGCCGACAACGGCCACGGCTGCTCGGGGAAGTTGCCGTACGTCAGCGCGAAGACGCAGTAGCCCTCGTTGGCGAGCAACGGCGCATAGGTGGCCCAGTTGGTCTGCCTGTTTCCACCCGTTCCGTGAACGAGAACAACCGGATTGGGATGTTCGGCAGTAGGTTTACACGAAAAGTCATTGGATCCAGGAGCTGAACCGCCAGGATTTCCCAACTCCTGAGGAACACCGGCAAGGAAGGCATTGGGCACGGGCAACGGGGCCTGAGCCGAAGCCACGGAGGTGAACCCGACAAGCATCATAGCGGCAAGAACCACGCCCCCGAACAACCTGATTCTGTGCACGACCGACTCCTCTGCGAGAGATGCGAACCGTGCAGACGCTAACAAACTAGAACGCGTTATCAATCCGTTTCGGCAAAATGCGCCCGAATCCATTCGCGATCCATTTCAGACGGCCTTTTCGTAGGCACGGCGCACCTCGGTGGAAATACGACCGCGGGCCGAAATCTCGAAGCCCGCACCCTTGGCCCATTCGCGGATGGCGGCACTCTGATCGCGGTCCGCAACGGGACGGGATTTGGTCACCGCTCCGTTGACTGATTTGGCGGAATTCGACTTTCTCGCATGAGGAATCCACTTTTTCAGTGCATCGCGCAGTTCCGCGGCGTGGGCGGCGGTCAGATCGATTTCGTAAGCAACTCCGTCGACGGAAAACTCCACAGTTTCGTCCGCGGGCGATTTTTTGTCCAGATCGTCAACCATCGTGACAACAACCTTTTTCACCACGACCATTCCTCCCCAGATCCTTCGATAAGCAGCGACAATAGCACCTGGACAAACGTCCTGTCTTGGCTCGTCCGGATGATTGGGACTGATCTCCGCCGGGTATGCCAGTCGACTTGTCTTGCGACAAAGACAGTGCCGATACATTCCTTGCGGCGCATCGGGGGATGCATCCAGACGGGGGAGAATCATGACAGACGACGACTCGAGACAAGACCTCTACCGAGCGCAATCTTCGCCTCCAAGAACGGCACTCTCGCCAGCATCGCTTACAGCGGACCCACGAATTTCACCATCTCCGGACGCCCTGCGATCCGGTACACCGCAACCGTCACAATTATCCCGGCGGACAACGAATGCGATCCGCCCTCAGCACAATTCGATGTCATGACCACACCCGGATACTCCACAGCCGAGGTCATGGTCTTCCTTGTCCAGTCGGATCAGGGACTACCTGATGCACTCAACCAGGGCACGATCGACCAAATCATCGCAACAATTCGAAAGTCCGAAACTCAGGCGACCGCATGGATGAATCCTTTGCCGCAGGCGAATGTCGTTGGGAACAAATCGAATCCCAACTACGAGCGCTCCCCGCTGAGCTGATCGAGCTGAAGAATTCACCCAGATTCATCTGGTTTTCGGCACCGCCGATAGCCGACGACGACGCCGACTGTGAACCGTATCGAATACCTTGGGAGTGCCCCAACTGAAAAAGGTTCGGCCGCAACATGTGCGGCCGAACCTTGATCGAAGTAAAGCTAGCGAGCGGACGGACGAACGATCGGGAAGAGGATCGTCTCGCGAATACCGAGACCCGTCAAAGCCATCAGCAGTCGATCGATTCCCATGCCGGTGCCGGTGGTCGGCGGCATGCCCTGTTCCATCGCGGCGAGGAACTCCTCGTCCAGCACCATCGCTTCGTCGTCGCCTGCCGACGCGAGGCGCGCCTGGTCGACAAAGCGCTCACGCTGGATGACGGGGTCGACAAGTTCGGAGTAGCCGGTCGCCAACTCGAATCCGCGGATGTACAGGTCCCACTTCTCGGTGACACCCTTCTTGCTTCGGTGATCACGGGTCAGGGGCGACGTCTCGACCGGGAAGTCACGGACGAACGTCGGCACGTACAGCTGATCGCCGCACTGGTGCTCCCACAACTCCTCGACAAGCTTGCCGTGGCCGTAGCCCTTGTCCTTGGGAACCTCGAGGCCGACCTTCTCCGCCAGAGCGAGAAGCTCGTCGACCGTCGTATCCGGCGTGACCTCGGTGCCGATGGCAGCCGACAGCGACGGGTACATCTCGAGAACCTGCCACTCGCCACTGACGTCGTACTCGGAACCGTCGGCGAGGGTGAGGACCTGCGTGCCGAATGCTTCCTGCGCAACTTCCTGGACGAGCTCACGAATCATCTTCGCGGAATCGTCGTACGTGCCGTAGGCCTCGTACGTCTCGAGCATCGCGAACTCGGGCGAGTGAGTGGAGTCGACGCCCTCGTTGCGGAAGTTGCGGTTGATCTCGAAGACCTTCTCGATACCGCCGACGACGCAACGCTTGAGGAACAGTTCCGGCGCGATACGCAGGTACAGGTCGATGTCGAGGGCGTTCGAGTGCGTGACGAACGGGCGAGCTGCCGCGCCGCCGTGCAGCGTCTGCAGCATCGGCGTCTCGACCTCGAGGAAGCCGCGGCTCTCGAGCGCATTACGCAGCGCACGGACAACAGCGACACGCTTGCGGGCGTTGTCCCGAGCCTCGGGCCGAACGATCAGGTCCGCGTAGCGCTGACGCACACGGGACTCTTCACTCATTTCCTTGTGAGCGACCGGCAGGGGACGCAGCGCCTTGGACGCGATCTGCCACGCGTCGGCCATCACGCTGAGCTCGCCGCGACGGGAGCTGATGACCTCACCGTGGATGAAGACGAAGTCGCCGAGGTCGACGTCGGACTTCCAGGCAGCCAGTGCCTCTTCGCCGACGCCGGCGAGGCTGATCATGGCCTGCAGCTGGGTACCGTCGCCTTCCTGCAGAGTCGCGAAGCACAGCTTGCCGGTGTTGCGCATGAAGATGACGCGGCCGACGACGCCGACCAGCACGCCAGTCGCCGTGTCCGGCTCGAGTTCCGGGTACTCCGCGCGGATCTGCGCGAGCGTGTGGGTGCGATCGACCGAAACCGGGTACGCCTCCTGCCCCTGCGCGAGGATCCGTTCACGCTTCTCGCGCCGGATACGGAGCTGCTCGGGGGTGTCGTCGACTGGCTGGGCTTCTACATCACTCACGGGGTACAAGACTACTGGGCCGTGTCCACCGCGTTTGTTGCTGGTAGCACCGCGGCGACCGCGAGCACGATTCCCGACAGGAGGTACAGCGCAACCCTGACGTGATTCCACACCGTCCAACCCACCTCGTACGACGCCCATGCGGCTGCATCGGCAGCGCTGACCGAGGCAAAAGCGTCGTTGCGGGGGACGTGGTAGATCGCTGTCACCGCGAAGGCCGCGAGCACCCCGACGCAACCGACAACGGCAAGGACCCAGCCGTCCGGTCTGGAGATCGCTGCCCAGATTCCGGTGGCGATCGCGGTGAGCGCCGATCCGACGAGGGGCAGCATCAAGGCGCTCCGCGGTGCTTCGACGTTGATCGCCTGCATCGACGTGATCGCGGCGTGTGCATCGACCGACCGCAGAGCGGGCATTACGAAGGACGAGAACGCGAACAACGCACCACCGGCAACGAGCGCGCCGAGCGCAGTCACGCCGACGAGCAACTCCAAGAAGATCTCGGAATTCTTCACGACCAGACCCCCGTTCGAGCAGCCTCGGCGGCAAAAGTGGTGAAATCTCGAGCGGGTCGTTCCAGGACCTCTTCGACGACGCCGGTCACACTTTGATTTCGTCCGTCGAGAACCTCGGCAAACAAGTAAGTGAGCAACTCCACGACATCACTCGGGACGCCAACTTCTGCCATGCCGTCGGAAAACTGTTGCAGTCCAATTCTTTCGAATGACACCGCACGCCCCGACGCCGCCGAAATCGCCTCAACCGCCTCCGCGAAGGTGAGCAACTCCGGACCCGTCACCTCGAGAACTCGGCCGAGGAGGTCGGTTCGAGTCAATGCGGCGACCGCCACGTCAGCGAGATCGTCGACGTCGATGAACGGCTCCCCCACTTCACCGACCGGAAGTGCCAGGTGGCCTTCCCGAATCGGATCGAGTAGATACCCCTCACTGAAGTTCTGGGCAAACCAACTGGCCCGCACCACAGCCCATTCCAGACCGGTGTCGGCCAGAACCTGCTCGGCTTTCTGCGCCGCCGGTTCACCGCGCCCGGACAGGAGCACCATGCGACGAACCCCTTCGCGGTACGCAAGCTCAGCGAGTTCCTCGATGTGGGTGCTCGATTCCGGCACTGCGAGGTCCGGCGCATACGTCACATATGCCACGTCGACGCCGGACACTGCAGGCTGCCACGTCGTCTGATCGTTCCAGTCGAAACGCGTCCCGGATGTTCTCGACGCGATTCTGGTACGGATTCCCACCGCCGTCAGCCTCTGCGCAACGCGCGCACCGGTCTTGCCGGTACCACCGATCACTACTGCCGATTGAATGTCGCTTGTTGTCGTCATGAACTCATTCGATCGCGCGGCGGCAATACGATCCATAGCTGAAGGTCGCAAAAACATACGTCAGCGTCTACCGTCGAAACATGGATGCATTGTCGATGATGCTGGCCGGATCGCGGGCGGAGGGCGCTTTTCTGCTGCGCTCGCTGCTCGATCCACCGTGGTCATTACGTATCGAAGACCACGCACCGATCACCGTGCTGGTTCTGGTTCGCGGCACCGCAGTTGTCGTGTCCGACACCGGACAGACCGAAGATCTCGAGGCCGGCGACATTGCGCTCCTGCGCGGCCCCGATCCCTATACGGTCGCCGATCACCCGGACACCCCGGTCCACGTACTCATCGACGAGGCACAAAACTGCGCCGCGGTCGACGGATCACCACTCGAGGACATGTCAGTTCTCGGCGTTCGCACCTGGGGCAACTCGACCAGCGGCCAGACCGTCATGCTCACGGGCACATACCGTTTGGACTCTTATGTCAGCCGTCAGATCCTCGACAGCCTGACACCCGTCGCGGTAGTGCGACGCAGCATCGAAACCGCGCCGATGACAAACCTTCTGGAACAACAGATCGCCGCCGACGGGCCAGGGCAGGAAGTGTTGCTGGACAGGCTCCTGGACCTGGTCCTGATCTCGGCGGCCCGTACGTGGTTCGCCGAGAACCCGAATCGATCACCGCGATGGATCAAGGCCTACGAGGATCCCGTCATCGGGCATGCCTTGCGGCTCATACACAATCGGCCGGAACACCCCTGGACGGTCGCGAGCCTGGCCCAGGAGTCCGGCAGCTCACGAGCGGCCTTCGCACGCCGGTTCACCGGTCTCATGGGGATCGGACCCGTCGGCTATCTGACCGAGTGGCGCTTGTCGGTGGCGGCAGATCTACTCGCAGACCCGGCACGAACGGTGTCCTCGATCGCGCGAGAAGTGGGCTACTCGAGCCCCTTTGCGCTCACGACGGCCTTCACCCGCCATCACGGAATGAGCCCGAAGATTTACCGCCAGACCCGCTGTGCGCCTTTATTAACCGCCCGCGGTTAATAAAGGCGCACAGCAAATACCTCAATGAGCCGAAACCGCCGCCAACTCGCGGGAGCAATGACGAACTCCGCTGAGCGCGCCGAGCAGTCCGGCGGCCTTGATCGCCTGGTACCCGCCCACGAGATCGGTGGCCTTGTGCAGACCCAACTGCTGCAACGACGCTGCGGCCAGGCTCGAGGTGTAGCCCTCGGAGCAGACGATTACCCACTCGACGTCGTGGTCGGTGGCCAACGCGAGGTGTGCGCTGCTGGTGGGGTCGAGACGCCACTCGAGAACGTTCCGCTCGATCGCGAGTGCACCGGGGAGGGTTCCCTCGATGGCGCGCTGCGCCTGCGGGCGAATGTCGACGAAGATCGCGCCGCGATGGAAGGCTTCGGTGAGCTGGAAGACGTACATACGATCGATCTGTGCGCGAGCGTCGTCGAGCATTTGGTCGATGGTCATTTGGTGCCCCCCTCGGGCAGGTCGGTCAGCTCGGTACGGGTGCGACGAAGAGTCCGGTGATCCGTCACTTCGTAGAAGGACATTGCCGTCAGCGGCGGCGAGTAAGCGTGAACACTCAGAGTCGGTGCATCAGAGCTGATTTCGATCGGAGCACCAGGAACATCCGTCGAACGCACGACATCGTGAACCCAGCCGAGCGGGAAAGAAGCCTGATCGCCGGCGTCGAGCTGGCGTTCCACCAGGGCGTCACCGGCCCAACGGAATTCGGTGAGAGAACCACTGAGGACGGTCAATGCGCCGAACGAACCTGCGTGGTCGTGCAATTCGGTGTTGCGTTCGGGTACCCAGCTGATGAGCCACACATCGACGTCGTCGTCCGCATGCAGGCGAGTGGACCAACGATCGAGCGTCGGGAAGGCGTCGGGAATGAGGTGGTCGAAACGGCCGTCGAGCACGCCGTTCGCTCCCTCGTCGGTCAGTCGCAGCAAATCGGCCGGGCGAAGGCGGGTAGGCAACGACGCACCACTCGGACGGCGTCCGGACGCCCCACGATTAGCGCTACGACCTGCGGAAACAGCACGATCAGCAGCGAGAGTAGGGGTCAAAACAGAGAGATCTGCAGAATATGTGGATAGCACGAGCTAGCTCCAAGGAATGTGAATTGGTCAAGGCAGCGGTCAGCCTCGACAACACTCCTGAGCACCCATGCAGCGATTCACGAGCACCATTGTGGCATAACTTTTGCAATCGCGAAACTGCTGGAACGAAACCATCGATCAGGCGACCGGTCGTCGACCGGATCCACGACGCGCCTGATTGCGCTCGAAGACCAACCTCAGCCCCTCGAGAGTGAGGTCCCGTTCGAGGTGATCGATAGTGTCGGATTCGGGAATGATCAGCGGTGCGCTGTCCCCGGTTGCGATCACGGAGACGTCGTCACCACCGAACTCCGGCAGTTCGTCGCGTACGCGGTTGACCAATCCGTCAACGAGGCCGGCAAAGCCGAATACCGCACCGGACTGCATGCATTCGACGGTGTTCTTGCCGACCACCGAACGCGGGCGCACCAATTCGACCTTGCGCAGCGCAGCGGACTGCGACGCCAAGGCATCGGTCGAGATCTCGAGTCCGGGCGCGATGCAGCCGCCCAGAAACTCACCCTTGGCGGAAACGACGTCGACACAGGTCGACGTACCGAAGTCCACGACAATGCACGGACCCTCGTAAAGATGGTGAGCGGCAAGACTGTTGACGATCCGGTCGGCTCCCACCTCTTTGGGGTTGTCCACCAGCAGTGGCACACCGGTGCGAATACCCGGTTCGACCACCACGTGGGGAACGTGACCCCAGTACCGCTCCAGCATCACGCGGATTTCACGCAAGACGGACGGCACTGTCGACAGCGCCGCAACGCCGGTGATCTCATCGACATGAGTACCCAGCAGCCCACGGAAGGTCAACGCCAACTCGTCGGCAGTCATCCGAGGGTCGGTTCGCATTCGCCAGTCCTGCAACAGCTTCGAATACTCACCAGTCCCGGAAAACAACCCCAGAACGATATTGGTGTTCCGCACGTCGACCGTGAGCAGCATGGATTACACCAGGCTGGATTCGCGCGAGGCCTCGAGTGTCGACAGCATGCGCGGGGTGATCAGACCCGAACCCTCCGGCGCGTGAGCCGGGTCTGAGCCGAGTTCGATCTGCTTGTTGTCGGCATCGACGAAGACGACGCGCGGGGAGTATTCCTTGACTTCCTGCTCGTTCATCACGCCATAGGCGATGAGGATTACCAGGTCGCCCGGCTTGACCAGATGCGCTGCCGCACCGTTGATTCCGATGACACCGGTTCCGCGCTCGCCGGCGATGACGTACGTCTCGAGACGCGCACCGTTGTCGATGTCGACGATGCACACCTGTTCACCCTCGAGGAGGTCTGCGGCGTCCATCAGATCCTGGTCGACGGTGACGGAGCCGACGTAATGCAGGTCGGCGTGAGTCACGGTGGCGCGGTGGATCTTCGACTTCATCATTGTGCGAAACATATCCAGGTCCTTACTCGTGAAAAGTGCTCAGTGAGACAGCAGGTCGTCGATGGCGTCGGCGGATGGGTCGGTGTCACGCTCGAGGAACCCGGTTCCCACCGCGACACCGACGTTGTCGATCAAACGGGTGGTTCCGAGCTTGGCGGCCACCAACAGTCGGCCGTCACCTCTCTCGGGCGCGGGGCCCAGATCGACGCCCCGAACCTCGAGGTAGTCGACCTCGATTTCCGGAACAGCTGCCAGAACAGCGCGTGCGGTTTCCAGAATTGCTTCCGCTCCCCCGGACGCCGCGTGTGCACCGGCGATCAGAGCAGCGGACAGCGCGACCGCTGCGGCGCGCTGGCCCTCGTCGAGGTAGCGATTGCGAGAGGACAACGCGAGGCCGTCGAACTCGCGGACCGTCGGAACTCCGATGATCTGTACATCGAAGTTGAGATCCCACACCATCTGACGGATGAGCGTCAGCTGCTGGTAGTCCTTCTCACCGAAGTACGCGTGATTGGGTGCCGCGATCTGGAGCAGCTTCGCCACAACCGTCAGCATTCCGGCGAAGTGAGTGGGGCGCGCTCCGCCTTCGAGTTCGCTACCCAACGGGCCCGGCACGATGGTGGTGCGCTGGCCCCGCGGGTACATCGTCTTGGCGCTCGGCGCGAACACCAATTCGACGCCCTCGGCGCGAAGCAGGTCGAGATCCGCATCGAGAGTGCGCGGGTACGCGTCCAGGTCTTCGCCCGCACCGAACTGGAGCGGGTTCACGAAGATGGAAACGATCACGACGGCGCCGGTGACCTTGGCCTGACGAACCAACTCGATATGGCCGGCATGCAGCGCACCCATCGTCGGAACGAGCGCCACCTGACGCCCGACACCTCGCAGTGCCCGCGAGACGCGCCGAAGCTTGTCCGGATCGTGGTGCACCGTCAGTTCGCCGCGCTTGTATCCGCCCTGCAGATCACTCACGACGGTCACCTCCCGTTTCAGTCAAGATGTCGAACAATTCGGTGGGGGCGCCCACCCGCTGGGCCGATCGCAAGGACATCGCCCGATAGCCGGCAGCGAGCTCCGGATCCAGTTCTGTCAGTACGCGCAAATGTGTGTCGACGGCAGCAGCGTCGCCGCGTGCCACCGGACCGGTCAACGCCGAGGGACCGCGTCGTAGCGCGTTGTCCAAGGCCGCCGACAGCAGCGGCTGCAGGACACGCTCGGCCACTCCACCCGGATCTCCGTCGACCAACTGTTGACCGAGCAGCTCGTCACCTTGCAACGACGCTCGCAGCGCCTCGACGGCGTCGACCACGAGCGTGACCAGGTGATTACTGCCGTGAGCCAGTGCCGCGTGGTAGAGCGCGCGGTTCTCCTCGCGCACTCGGACGGGCTCGCCGCCGATCTCGAGGACCAGTGACTGCGCGATCGCGTAACCGATGTCGTCGGCAGCAGTGATTCCGAAGCATGCCGACGACAGCCGTGCGGTGTCCTCGTCGTGACCGGTGAACGTCATCGCCGGATGGATAGCCAAGGGCAGCGCGCCGAGTTCGGTGAGCGGAGTCAGGATCGCGATGCCGTTGGCACCGGACGTGTGGGCGACGAGCGTGCCCGGCTTGACGGCGTGGGTGGCCGCGAGACCTCGCACAAGATCCGCAAGCTGGTCGTCAGGAACGGCGAGAATCAGCAGTTCGGAGCGAGCTGCGACGTCGGCAGCCGGAAGAATTTCGGTATCGGGAAGCCGCTTCACAGCGCGGGCGACCGAGGCACTGGAGACGGCGGAGCAAGCGCTGACAACATGACCGGCTCGCTCCAATGCGGCACCGACAGCTGTTCCGACCCGTCCTGCTGAGACAATTCCTACCGTCAATCGCGCAGGTGCAGGCCCATTAGTGATCCCGAAGGAAGTCACCGGATTCCTCTCGTTCGTTCCAGTCCCGCTCGGCGGGTACCAGACGTTCTGCGTCCGAGGATATCCTTCGCCCGAACCGTCATGCCATGGCCGGGCGAGTGATCTGCGACTCAGTCCTCTCGGCGACGACGTCGACCGGAGCCTTCGGACGGGTTGCTCGAACTCAGGTTCGCCATTATTTCGGCGACGGTCAATCCGTTGGAATGAGCACCGCTCGCGGCATCTTCCGGGGCAGCGCGACGACGACGGCGCGGCTCTGCGTCAGGCTCCGCAGCGGGTTCAGCCTCCGTGACAATCTCGGGAACAACCTCGCGCGCCTCTTCGACGACAGCGTCTTCGATGACGGCGTCTTCGATGTTCGGGGCCTGGGCGGGAGCCTTGACTTCAGGCTCGACGGGCGCGACCGGCTCCGGATCCTTCTCCACCGGAACGCCTTTCACCGTTCGTGCCTGTGTGGAACCCACCGGGGAACTCTTCGGTGCCTGGTTCCTGCTCTGATTCTGCGGCTTCTGCGTCTCTTGTGGCTTCTGCGTCTCTTGTGGCTTCTGCGTCTCTTGTGGCTTCTGCGTCGGTATGACGCGCGGCGCCACGAAGCTGCTGTCACGCCACGACGTCTCCGCGAACACGACGGTTGTCTCAGCAGTCACCGGATCGTCGTTGGGCGATGCCAAGCCGCCGACGTTCGGTGCCGGTTGGCTGGGTCCGTTCTGGCCGGCGCCGGGAACGTACAGCCCCGACGGTGCCGGCTGGTACGCGCCGTACGAACTACCGCCAAGTTCCGGTACTCGCGTGGAATCGGTCTTGAGCGCGGTCTGTTCGGGCAGCAGTCCACCTTCGAACAGTGCTTCGAGGTTTCGGCGCAGCGCCACCAATTCGGCGCGCAGCCCGGCCAGTTCCTCCGCGTCCGCGGTCACCTCACGTCGCACGCGACCTTCGACGCTCAGTTCGTACTCACGTCGAGCCGAAATTTCACGTTCGAGCTGCAGTTCGTACACGGTCTGCAGATCGGCAACCTTGGCTTTGTCCAGTGCCGACTCACGCCGATACTTGGTCATGGCGATAGCGCCGAGGGTGGCTGCCCACAGAGCGACGACCAGTCCCACCCGAAGAAGCTGAACGCTGTTGCTGAAGATCAGAAACAGCGAAGCAATGACAGCAAGTGCCAGAAGAGCAGCAATGATCATCTGGCTCGCGCTGCGCTTGCTTCGGCGCGCAGACTTCGATCGACCAGAATTTGTCATGGTTGCCAGGGTACTTGCCGAGACCGGGGTCGCCACGTACCTCGGTGGGTGATTTGCCGACCAGGCTGTCAGTGCGCGGGCTCGTCAGGTGTATCTTCCGGCGTCTTGCAACAATGTTCGAGCCACAGAGCTGCCGCTACCAGCGCAATTGCGGCGCCCAACCCCACCCACGCGCCCGGCGTGTCGGAGGCTGCGGCCTGCAGAACCGAGCGTTGTGGGATGAGATACACCAGCACTCCGACCCAGACACCGACGGTAGCTGAACCGACCAAAGCGGATGCTTTGGCCAATGCCAGCGCTCGGGCGGCGGTGATGGGATGAAGCTGTCTGAGCCCGTCTCCGACCTGACGATTCTTGACGCGCGAACGAATGACAAAAGCGAAGACGGCCTCGGCAACGGCCACGAAGTACAGCGACGCTCCCGCATAAACAGGGATCGGCGGCATCGAACCGTAGAACACGCGAATCAGAATCCAGGTCGCCACAGCGGCAACCGCAGCCAGAACCGCGAGTTCACTGATCCGGGTCGGCTTCAAACCCTTACCTTCTTCGGTCACCGCGCAAGCACCACATCGGTAGTGCGCACACCTTCACGCTCAGTGCGATCGAGGCCGTCGAGAATTTGTGCCACCGACAACTTCTGGCCGTCGACGATCAGCGTCGCGTCAGGCTCGACGTCCAGCCAGGGAACGAGCACGAATGCCCGTAGATGCGCTCGCGGATGCGGAAGGGTGAGCACGGGATCGGAACTGACGACGCCTTCGCAGTCGACCACGTCCACGTCCAGGCTCCGGGGTCCCCAACGCTGTTCGCGCACCCGGTCTGCAGCTTCTTCGAGAGCTTGCGACCGGCGAAGCCACTCAGCGGCGTCGGCCTCGGGATCGTCGACCACCACCACCGCGTTGTAAAAATCCTGCTGCTCGACGCCACCCCACGGCGCCGTCGAGTAGACCGGTGAGACAGCAACGACGGCGCTGCCCAACCCGTCGACAACGGACTGCAGGTGAGCCACGCTGTCGCCGATGTTGGAACCGATCGACAGAACAGCGCGCGTCATGCCGATCTGGTCCGATGTGCGACGACGGCGACGTCCGCAAAAACCAGCGGAATCGGTGCCGACGGTTTGTGGACCACGACCTCGACGCTCTCGACTCGCGAATCTTTCATGACGTCGTCGGCGATCTCAGCGGCGACGGTCTCGATGAGATCGCGCGATGGGCCGGCGACGATGGCTGCGGCGGCTTCCGCCAACTCGCCGTAGTGCAGGGTATGGGTCAGATCGTCCGACGCCGCGGCGGGAGCCAAGTCCATCCACACGGTGATGTCGATGAAGAAGTCCTGACCGTCACGCTTCTCGTGGTCGAACACTCCGTGATTGCCGCGAACCTTCAGCCCGCGCAATTCGATTCGGTCCCCCATGTCAGGCCCTTTCTCGTCCACGGTTCCAGGCGTCGACCACGGCAATGGCGTCGAGCGAGGCTTGTGCGTCGTGCACCCGAACGCCCCAGGCGCCCTCACGTGCTGCAAGGGCCGAGACCACGGCCGTCGCAGTCTCGCGGCCACCAGGCGGACGGGGATTGCCGTCGGGATCGCTGAGCAGAGACCCCAGGAACCGCTTGCGGGAAGCGCCGACCAGTATCGGGAATCGGGTCGCGTTGAACTCGGGTAGTGCTCGCAACAGGGCCCAGTTGTGGTCGGCGTTCTTCGCGAACCCGAGGCCGGGGTCGAGGATGATCGACGACGAATCGACCCCTGCTTTCAACGCCAGATCGACCTGCGACAGCAGTTCGTCACGGACGTCGCGGACCACGTCGTCGTAGTGATCGGCGCTGCCACGATGGACGTAGTCACCGGCCGAGCGCCAATGCATGAGGATCCAGGGCACTCCGGCGTCGGCCACAACGGATGCCATGTCGGGGTCTGCGCGACCGCCCGACACGTCGTTGACGATGCCTGCGCCCGCTTCGATCGCGGCGGCGGCGACGGAAGCACGCATCGTGTCGACGCTGACACGAATTCCGGCTGCCACGAGTTCTTCGATCACCGGGGCAATACGGTCCGCCTCGAGTTTCGGATCGACGCGGGTGGCTCCGGGGCGCGTCGACTCGCCGCCGACGTCGACGATGTCGACGCCTATGCGTTGCAGTTCGAGCCCGCGAGCGATCGCCGCGTCACGATCGAGAAATTGACCACCGTCGGAAAACGAATCGGCGGTGACGTTCAGAATCCCCATCACGACCATCCGGGCCGGATCGCTACCTGCAACGGGAGCCGCGGACATCTCGCTCACTTACGAAGGATGAGGTCCAGCGCTTCGGACCGTGAGGCCGCGCTGGATTGCAGGAGCCCACGAACCGCTGACGTGGTCGTGCTGGCTCCAGGCTTGCGGATACCGCGCATCGCCATGCAGAGGTGCTCGGCTTCGATGACGACGATGGCTCCACGCGGGTCGAGCTTGCGCATCAAAGCATCCGCGATCTGGCTGGTCAGGCGTTCTTGAACCTGCGGACGCTTGGCGTACAGATCGACGACGCGCGCGAGCTTCGACAAACCGGTGACCTTGCCCGACTTTCCCGGGATGTAGCCAACGTGAGCAACACCGTGGAAGGACACCAGGTGGTGCTCGCACGTCGAGAACATCGGAATGTCTCGCACGAGCACCAATTCCTGGTGACCCTCGTCGAAAGTTGTGTTCAACGCGTCGTCGGGCTCGGAGTACAGACCCGCGAAGATCTCCTTGTACGAGCGCGCAACCCTGGCCGGCGTATCGAGCAGGCCTGGGCGCTCCGGATCTTCACCGACCGCGATCAACAATTCCCGTACGGCAGCCTCTGCCCGCGCCTGATCGAACGGGCGGCCCGTTCCGAGCGACACCAGTTCACTGGCCACATCATTCACCGACAACCGAACTCTCCTCGAGAATTGTTCACAGGTCCCCCGCCGCAGAGCCTAGTGGCGCAAGGTCAGCGGGATCCGTCCGGTCCGTCCCAGCGAGCGGTGCTCGGGCCGTCGTCCTCAGCCGAATGATGCGGCGGCGGAGTCTGCGGCTGTTCCGGTGCGGGGCTCTGCCACTGGTTTTCGCCGGTCGGGTTTCCCCGGTTCGGATCGGCGAAGGGTCCACCGTCCGGGTACTGCACCGGGTAATCGGGCTGCGCGGGGTAACGGCGGCCGGGGTGCGGCTGCTCGGGGTACGCCTGCTGTCCCGGGTGCGGTTGACCGTACTGCCCCTGATCGGGCTGGGGCTGACCGTGTTGGGGCTGACCGTACTGGCCCTGCGACTGGTTCGGCGGGGTCGGATTCTGTCCACCGGTGTACCCACCCGACTGCTGTCCGGGGTACGTCGGCGACGGGTTCTCACGCGGAGGCCAACCCGGTGCCGACCATCCGGCGGGCGCTCCGTAGTCGGGTGTTCCCGGTTGCGGAGTCTGCTGCGGAGCACTCGGCTGCGGGTACGAGGGCTGTGCGTAGCCGTTCGAGGGTCCCTGGTTGCCGTTGTTGGGGAGACCACCGTTGTTGGGGACACCGCCGTTGGGTGCACCGCTGTTGGGTGCGCCGCTGCTGGGTGCGCCTGCCTTGACGAGAACAGGTGCAGCAGCGGGCTCCGGCCACGTTTCGCCGCGCTCGATCGCGAGTTCGCGAGGAGTCTTCACCGGCGGACGATCCGAAGGCGTGCGCCCACCGAAATCGTTGAAAGCCGTGATACGCGGACGCTTTTCGACGCCGGCAAGGATCTTCTCGAGGTCCTTGCGAGTCAACGTCTCACGCTCGAGCAGTTCGGTAGCGATGAGGTCGAGCGCATCGCGGTACTCGTTGAGGATGGCCCACGCTTCGGTGTGCGCCGCCTCGATGAGGTTGCGCACCTCCTCGTCGATTTCGCGGGCGATCTCGTGCGAGTAGTCGGACTGAACGCCCATCGAACGGCCGAGGAACGGATCCCCGCCCTCCTGTCCGTAGCGAACCGCGCCGAGCTTGGCACTCATGCCGTATTCGGTGACCATCGCGCGTGCGATCTTGGTCGCCATGTCGATATCGGACGACGCTCCGGTGGTGGGCTCGTGGAACACCAGCTCCTCGGCGGCGCGTCCACCCATTGCCATGACGAGACGGGCGATCATCTCGGAACGCGTCATCAAACCCTTGTCGTCTTCGGGCACGGTCATCGCGTGACCGCCGGTGCGACCGCGAGCGAGGATCGTGACCTTGTAGACCGGCTCGATGTCAGGCATTGCCCAAGCAGCCAGCGTGTGACCGCCCTCGTGGTACGCCGTGATCTTCTTCTCGTGCTCGCTGATGATGCGACTCTTACGCCGCGGTCCACCGACAACACGGTCCACCGATTCCTCGAGCGAGGCTTCGGTGATGACGGTCCCGTTTTCGCGTGCGGTGAGCAGCGCAGCCTCGTTGATGACGTTCGCAAGATCGGCGCCCGACATTCCGACGGTCCGCTTGGCGAGGCCTTCGAGATCGGCGTTGGGATCGATCGGCTTGCCCTGCGAGTGCACTCGCAGGATCGCACGGCGACCGGCGAGGTCGGGGGCGCCGACCGGAATCTGGCGATCGAAGCGTCCCGGACGCAGCAGTGCGGGGTCGAGGATGTCGGGGCGGTTGGTTGCGGCGATCAAGATGATGCCGGTGCGATCACCGAAGCCGTCCATCTCGACGAGCAGCTGGTTGAGCGTCTGCTCGCGCTCGTCGTGTCCGCCGCCCAGTCCTGCGCCGCGCTGACGACCGACTGCGTCGATCTCGTCGACGAAGATGATGCAGGGGCTGTTCTGCTTGGCCTGCTCGAACATGTCGCGAACACGCGAAGCACCGACACCGACGAACATCTCGACGAAGTCCGAACCGGAGATGGTGAAGAACGGGACGCCGGCTTCGCCTGCGACAGCGCGAGCGAGCAGCGTCTTACCGGTTCCGGGAGGGCCGTACAGCAGCACACCGCGCGGAATCTTGGCGCCGAGCGCCTGGTAGCGAGCCGGGTTCTGCAGGAAGTCCTTGATCTCGTACAGCTCTTCGACAGCCTCGTCCGCACCGGCGACGTCGGCGAACGTGGTTTTCGGCATGTCCTTGGTGAGCTGCTTGGCCTTCGACTTACCGAATCCCATGACTCCGCCGCGACCACCGCCGCCCTGCATCCGGTTCATGACGAAGAAGAAGATGCCGAACAGAATGATCATCGGCAGCACGAACAGAAGGATCGACGTCAGCCAACTCTCCTGAGTGACCGTCGTGTTGAACTTGTCCGCTCCGGCGCCTTCGACCTTGTCGAAGATCTGCTCCGACGCACTCGCGGGGTACTTCGCCAGGATCTGCGTCTTACCGTCGGTGGCGTCGTTGCCGTTCTTGAGCCACAGACGAACCTGCTGCTCACGGTCGTCGATCTGCGCCGACTCAACATTCTTGGCGTCGAGTTGGGATATCGCGACCGAGGTGTCGACGGTCTTGAAGTCGCGGGTGTCGTTGCTGAAGTAGCTGAAGGCATAGATCACCAACAGCACGACGGCTACGAGTAGCACGTTACGGAACACAGTCTTACGGTTCATACAGGTCGGCCGATGTGGCCGGTCCTTTCGAGAGTGCGGGTCTGCCAGGTCGCCTTCCGGCTGCCAACCGGACACCTGCAGGTTACCGCGATCGGCCCCATCGATGCCCGCCAGCGGCCGTGCCGCTTGGTTGGAACGGTCGTCACTGTGTTCAACGTGCGCATTGCCGATCAGGTTCCCGGGCTACGTCGCAGCACAGTTTCCTGTGAGCGAACATGCTCATAGTGGTTATCGTGCGCTTTTCCGACGCTCGTCCGTCGTTATTCGTCAGGCCGTTTCGGAGAGGATTCCCGCAACAGAGTCAGCGGCGCCCGATTGGTCACCGTCGATGATCCGGTGCGCGAGCTGATCGAGTCGCGCAGACAGTCGCGCCGAGGACTCGGGCACGTCCGCCTGCTTGGCGATGGTGTCGTCGAGATCAGCCAATAAGCCGCCACCGGCCAGGTGCCTGACGCAGCGCCATGTCTCGGCGAAGTTTCTCGCGGTCCCGTCGTCGGTCAACATCGCGACCCGAAGCGCAGCGTTGGGATTCGACGCCGCCGCCCGAGCCAGGCCGGCCATGATCGCTTCCCTGGCAGCAGTCAGTTCGTCGACGGTTCGGTCTTGCAACCGCACTCCCGAGTCTGCAGACCTACCCGCGTCGGGCGTCGGAGCTTCGCGAATCACCGCACCGTTACCGTGCTGGATTTCGACTCTGCCCCGAATCTCGAGGGCCACGAGCGCTTGAGCCAGCGACGCTCGACTCACGCCGAGTTCGGCAGCCAGGCTGCGTTCGGGAGGAAGCCGATCGCCGGGCGAAAGGCCTTGAGCCTCGATGAAATTCGAAATGTGCTCGGCCAACTGCTCATACAGACGCGGACGCTTCAATCGTCCGGGCAGGCCCGAGCGCGAGCCGGGCGATGACGTCGAATTCATGCCTCGGAGTGTACTTGACAAATGGAGCAGTGGCAGAGAGGCTAGGCCAATTCCAAGTGATGCAGACCACAAGCTGGTCGCGAACGGATTGAGAGTTCGATGGCAAATGTCATAGCCCTGTCAGTACTTGTCCTGGTGTTCGTCATATCCACCGTGAGGTCGGTGAACATGGGTGCGCTTGCCCTGGTGGCTGCCTTCGTCGTCGGAACACTGGTCTTCACTGTCGATACCAGCGAGATCCTCGACGGCTTCCCGGCCAGCCTCTTCGTCATCCTGGTCGGCGTCACCTACCTGTTCGCGCTGGCCAGAAACAACGGCACGGTCGACTGGATCATTCACGCGGCGGTCCGTGCGGTCAGAGGACGAGTGGCCCTCGTGCCGTGGGCGATGTTCGCGGTGTGCGCGGCCGTCACCGCCATGGGCGCGGTCAGTCCCGCTGCCGTCGCCATCATCGCGCCCGTGGCAATGGGCTTCGCCACCCGCTACCGGATCCACCCCATGCTGATGGGCTTCATGGTCGTCCAGGGCGCAACGGCGGGCAGCTTCTCCCCTATCGGAATCTTCGGTGTGATCACCAACGACGTCATGCGCCAGAACGGCCTCCCGTCCAGCCCGGCCTTGCTGTTCGTCTCGACCTTCGCGGCCGCAGCCGTTGTTGCCGCAATCGCGTACGTCTCGTTCGGCGGTCGCGCATTGATTGCACGCGGCGCCTCGGAGCGCGTGCTTGTCAGCGCAGTCGGCAACGCTTCGGGCGGTGGCGACACCATCACCGGTTCGGGTTCCGGCGACAGTTCGAAGGGTGGCGGCAAGTCCTCGGTTGGGACCGCTCCGCACGAGGGAGCACTCAATCTCGAGCGGCGACTCACCCTGCTCGGACTGGCGTCACTTGCACTCGGCGCCTTGGTCTTCGACCTCGACGTCGGATTCACCGCACTGACCGTCGCGGTACTTCTCACCCTGATCTTCCCGGCCTCCGCCCGCGGGGCCGTCGACAAGATCAGCTGGGGCACCGTGCTCCTCATCGGCGGAATCGTCACATACGTGGCCCTATTGCAGAACCAAAACACCGTCCAGTGGCTCGGGGATTCGGTAGCTCACGTGGGCATTCCACTTCTCGCGGCGTTCCTGATCTGTCTGATCGGCGCGATCGTGTCGGCGTTTGCATCCACCACCGGAATCCTCGGTGCACTTATCCCTTTGGCAATTCCCTTCCTCATGACCGGCCAGGTCAATGCAACCGGCCTGGTTATCGCACTGGCAATCTCGTCGTCTCTGGTCGATTGCAGTCCGTTCTCGACCAACGGCGCGCTGGTGGTGGCGAACGCCGCTCCGGAAGAACGCGACGTGGTGTTCGGGCTGACGATGCGGTGGGGCATGACCATCATGGTGGTGACGCCGATTCTCGCCTGGTTGCTGTTCGTTGTTCCCTGGTCCGTCTGAATCTTCGCTCAAAGAAAGGGAACTCGCGATGAACAGCGAATCCACACTTCTGCGCTCCCTCGACCCTCGCATCTTCGACGACCACGAGGCTGCGGTCACCTTCGGCGAAGGCGCGACCCTCTCTCGCGCCGACTTGTTGGCCGCCGCCACCGCGGTCGCCGATCGAATCCACGGTGCACAGCGAGTGGCAGTACAAGCCGCCGCCGGCCTCGAGACAGTGGTCGCCGTCGCCGGCGCGCTGATCGCCGGTGTTGCCGTGGTCCCGATCCCACCGGACTCCGGCCCGCTCGAACGTCAGCACATCATCGCCGATTCCCAGGCCGAACTGATACTCGGAGACGGACCGTCGGATTCGAGTATCCCGTTGATTCCCATCGATATTCACGCGCGATCTGCGACGTCCTATCCCGAACCGAGCGCGGCAGCTACCGCACTGATCATGTACACCTCAGGAACCACCGGAGCGCCGAAAGGCGTCGTCCTCTCGCGAGCAGCGATCGCAGCAGATCTCGACGCACTTGCCCACGTGTGGAATTGGACTCCAGAGGACACACTCGTCCACGGACTTCCCCTCTTCCACGTCCACGGGTTGATTCTCGGCGTGTTGGGCGCCTTGCGCGTCGGTTCACCGCTGATTCATACCGTCAGACCAACTCCGGATTCGTATGCCGCAGCGGGCGGCTCGTTGTACTTCGGTGTTCCGACTGTCTGGTCACGCGTGTGCGGTGGTCCCTCGGCGGCGGCAGCATTGCGATCCGCCCGCTTGCTCGTGTCCGGAAGTGCACCACTTCCGGTTCCTTTGTTCGAGCGGATGAAATCGCTGACCGGGTTGGCTCCCGTCGAGCGCTACGGAATGAGTGAAACCCTCATCACCGTCAGCACGACGCACGACGGCGAACGTCGCCCGGGTTGGGTCGGGCACGCTGTTCCCGGAGTCAGGACGAGGTTGCGCGGCGAGAACGGCGAATTGTCGGCGCACGACGGAGAGCAGCTTGGGCAACTGGAAGTTGCGGGAGCCGTGCTCTTCGACGAGTACCTCGGGAACCCCTCGAAGACAGCGGAATCCATGACCGAGGACGGCTGGTTCCGCACCGGCGACATCGCGGTGATCGACGACAGCGGATTCCACCGCATCGTCGGCCGCGAGTCGGTCGACATGATCAAGTCCGGTGGATACCGCATCGGTGCAGGCGAGGTGGAACAGGCACTTCTGGCATACCCCGGCGTTCGCGAGGCCGCCGTCGTCGGTGTGCCGGACGACGACCTCGGCCAACGCATAGTCGCCTTCATCGTCGGAGACGTAGCCGACTGCGCGGTGGTTTCGGACTTCGTCGCCGAATCGCTGTCGATCCACAAGCGCCCACGCCAGGTTTGTCTGGTGGACAGCTTGCCCCGCAACGCTATGGGCAAAGTCCAGAAGAAGCTGCTGACGCTCTGAAGGCAACTCGCTTGCGCAATCGACGCGGTGCGGTCGTGAGTTCTGCACGACCGCACCCGATACCAGCATCGAGACGGCGGTACAGCACCGATGCGCCTCAAGGTTCTCACTCGCACTCGCACAGTTTGCCGCCAGGCTGCCCCGTCACTCGCGGAAGTCTTTTCGTTTTCACGAATCGCCGAGGACCCGATCGCACCCTCTACGAGGATGGTTACCTTGCCAGCTCCCTGCGTAGGTCAAAGTCAGCCATCAACCTTGAAACCAAACGAAGCTGAGCTAGATAACTACCTACCGCCCGTGAACTCGATTGCAGCATCTCTTCGACGGTAAGCGTCCAAGGGATTCGATGCCTTACGAATCAGGGCTTCCCAAGTCCGTAGGTGAACTCTCCAGAACTCCAGTTCATCGTCGCGTGGTACTTGTATCCACTCATCATGCCGTCGCCCTTATTCTCGTTGGCTGCGAAGCACTCAAAGACCGTGGTTTTTTCAGATAGGTCATCAGTCGAACCACCCCCGACAGGGGAACAGGACACCGAAATAATCGGACCGTCCATAAACCCTTTCGTAACGTGATCCTCAGCCATTGTCTTGACGCTGCTTTCAATATTGGTCACCGCCAAGATACGTCGGGCGCGTTCGCTAGCATCCTTACTCTCCTGAGCGGATTTTTCGGCGGCAACGCGGGCAGCTTCTTCATCGGCCGCCAACTGAACCGCCGCTGCCGCTGCATCCCGCTCAGCCTTCACGTTGGAATCATGGGACAGTTTCCAGACTGTCCCGCCGACCGCCGCGAGAAGAACAATCGCCAGCGCCGCTATCAAAACCTTCTTCGGTGGCCGCTTTCGCGATGTGGGCGAGTCCTTCGAATCCGGCGCAGGCAGGGGTAGCCACTTTGTCCCATCCCAGTAACGTTGACCGCCCGCTGGATCTGGGTACCAGCCCGCGGGTATCTGGTCAGATGGCTCGGACATCGTCGTGCTCCTTCATTCCTGGATAGAACCGATCACACTGGTGGGTGTGGTTGGAAATTGCCAAAATTAGCGAATCTGTCCCATCCATAAATCTTGAATGCAACGCGTTCGGGACCGGTCCGCTGAAACGGATTTCGTTAGTTCAATCAGAATAGAGAGTGATACCGACAAACCGTCCAGTTTTGGAGATCGAGCGCCACCCTATCGGAACAAAGGACGAACCTTGGACCTACTACCTCGCCTTTTCCAGAACGAAACTCACCTAACCGCAGCACCTAGTCGGCGAGTACCCCGACTTCAGCCGTACGCCGTCGATGAACTTGCCAGCACGGCCAAAATATGAGGAGCCGTCGAAAGCGCATCGCTACGCCTACCATCGGCGATTGATCGAGAGATCAATCGCCGACGCGGAATTTGCGTGTTTTATGGGTACGTTCAAGCATCGCGGCTACTTGTCGGAGACACGTGACATCGCCATGCTTCGAGTCTGTGGCCGTAGCCGTAGCCGTGGACACGTCAGCAGGAACTTCGAGATGCCTCAACGGAAATCGCCGGAACACCATTCGCTGATCTGCGAATTGAACCACTTCACAGCAATTTGGTATGCCACGCAGGGATGCAGCTGCGTTATCCACGTCAGTTCACAACTCGGAAATCAAATCCATCCCGATCCCAACACAAAACTGGAACGAACCGCTCAGCGCCCCGACACGAAACCATTTGGAGCACGACGATGTCTTGCCCAGGGTCCGCGCCTGAGCCGCACTCCAGGCGCGAGCAGGCTCAGCCGCCGTAGACCTCAGGGTCCAGGGTGCCGATGTACGGCAGATCGCGGTACCGCTCGGCGTAGTCGAGGCCGTAACCGACGACGAACTCGTTGGGGATGTCGAAGCCCACGTCGCGGACGTCGACGTCGATCTTGACGGCGTCCGGCTTGCGGAGCAGGGTGACGACCTCGAGCGAAGCGGGATTGCGCGTCTTGAGGTTGCGCATCAACCACGACAACGTCAGGCCCGAGTCGATGATGTCCTCGACGATCAGCACGTGGCGACCGGCGATGTCCTTGTCGAGGTCCTTGAGGATGCGGACGACGCCCGAAGACGAGGTCGAGGATCCGTAGGAGCTCACGGCCATGAATTCCATCTGCGACGGGATCGGCAGGGCGCGGGCGAAGTCGGTCATGAAGAAGACCGCTCCCTTGAGGACGCCGATCAGCAGGAGATCCCCTTCGGGGGCGCCTGCCGGGTAACGCTTGGCGATTTCCTCAGCCAGTTCCGCCGTTCGTGCACGGATCTGTTCTTCGGAGATCAGTACCGATGCGATGTCGCCCTCGTACACGCGTCAAACCCTTCGTCGGTCTTCGAATCCGAGGATCAGCCTGCCACGTCGCCGGGCCGCCACCAACCTCGCCTCCGGTGTTCCGCCCCCGATCGCGACGCCGCCTTGCCCCCGCCAGTCGATCACCAGGGCGTCGACTGCCCGTAACTGTTTGTCCGTCAATGCTTTTGCGCCGCCCTGCAACAGCCAGGCCCGTAGAGCACGTCGACGGATTGCGGTGGGGGCTTCGGCAAGTGTGTCCACTTCCACTTCTTCGTCGACGACAACCCGTAGGAGTAGGGCCTCGGCGTACTCGTCGAGCGCCTCGCCGTCCTCACGTAACTGTGTCGCGGTCCGGGCCAACGCCTCGGGAACTCCCCCGCCGAGAATTTCTTCGAGTAGCGGCAACGCCTCGTGCCGCAGACGGACACGAGTGAACTCGGGATTGTTGTTGTGCGGGTCCTCCCACGGCGTGATTCTCAGGTCGACGCAGGCCGCCCTGGTCACCGATCGACGGATGCCGAGCAGCGGCCGTCCCCAGGGGGCGTCGAATGCCGCCATACCCTGAATCGATCGCCCACCGGACCCGCGGGACAGTCCGAGAAGGACGGTCTCTGCTTGATCGTCGAGCGTGTGTCCGAGCAGAACCGGGAGGTCAGTCCTGGCGTCGCGCAGGGCGTTGTACCGAGCCTCACGCGCTGCGGCCTCGAGACTCCCATCTTCGGCTACGTCGACGGTCAGCACCGTCGCGGTCCGGCAACCCAGCGCCAGCGCCTGGTCTGCGGCCGAGCGCGCGACGGCATCAGAACCAGGCTGCAGCCGATGGTCCACGATCAACGCGTCGACAGAATCGGTTTCCGCCACCGCTGCTGCGGTCAACGCCAATGAATCGGCGCCCCCGGACAGGGCGACGACCACACGGCGTCGTGGCTCGAATGCGACCGTCCATGCCCGCACGGCCTGTCGCAGCGCCAGTAGGGCAGGCGTCTCAGGCAGCAGCATCTAGCCGAGAACGCGCTTTACCCACGCGTCGGGATTGTCGATCTCGTCCAGCAACGGCAAGGTCTCGGGCCCGGTCCAGATGGTGTTGAACTGCTCCATGCCGACCTTGAGAACCACCGCGTCGACGAAGGCCTTGCCGCGTACGTACTGCGCCATCTTGGCGTCCATGCCGAGAAGCATCTTGATGATCCGCTGCACGGGGTTGGACTTGCGCTGCCGACGCTTGTCGAAGGCCGCGCGGATAGTTGCCACCGACGGCACCACGGCGGGGCCGACGGCGTCCATCACGTGGTCTGCATGCCCTTCGAGGAGGGTGCCGAGTACGAGCATCCGATCCAGCGCGTCACGCTGAGGTTCTGCCTGCGAAGCACGCAGCAGGCCGATGATCCCGCCCGCCGTCGCACCGTCACTGGAGTCGGGTTCCTTCCGCGAGCGCAGCTCTGCAGCAAGGCGCCCGACAACGTCGGTCATCGACTCGTCCACCGTCGCACCAAGCGTTTCGACGGATTCCTTCATGTACTCCGCTAGCCACGGCGAGGACGAGAACTGAACCCGGTGGGTGACCTCGTGCAGGCAGACCCACAACCGGAAGTCACTCGGGTTCAGCCGAAGGGACCGTTCGACGGAGACGATGTTCGGTGTGACCAGAAGCAGGGTGCCGTGCTCGCCGGTGAACGGGTCGTACTGCCCGAGGATCGCCGAAGACAGGTACGCCAGCATGGCGCCGGCCTGCAAGCCCGCCGGCTTTCCGACGATAAGATTGCCACTGCCGTCAGGGTCGGCGCCGGTGAGATGCGCCATCGACCGCGAGGCCGCCGTGATCCACCCGGCCCGGTCGAGCACGTCAGCGGCCGGGACCGGTAGACCGTCGGCCAAACCGGTCACTTCACGAACCGGCAGTTCTGCACGCTTGGATGCCTCGGCGAGTTCTGCGGTTGCCGTCTCGGCCGTGTAGCGAGACATCGCGGGGCCGCCGCGCGCCAGTTTTATCCCGGCTTTGGCGGCAAGACTCCAGTCGACGGCACCACCGAGCGGAGCCGAGGCTTCATCATCTTGTGGAGTCTTTTCGGCCACTATTGGCACCCGCAATTCCTCAATGCTCCGGCAATCGCGTCCAGGGCAGGACGGCTCACTTCTGGCGGCCGGTCATTGGACATCAGTGCGAAGGTGAGCACTCGCCCGTTCTGATCGACCACGAACCCTGACAACGCGCTGGCCGTCGAGAGAGTTCCCGTCTTGGCCCGTACCCAACCCGCACCGGTTCGGTTTCCGGACGCGTAGCGGTCGGACAAACTTCCTGTTCCGCCGGCCACCGGAAGGTAGTCCAGCAGGGGGCGCAGTTTCGGATCACCGTCACCGGCCGCAGCCGTCATGACGCGATCGAGTACCTGAGCGGGAATGAGATCGTCGACGGAAAGTCCGCTGGAATCGTGCAGCGAAACTCCGGTGTAGTCGAACCCGGCGGCCTGCAGGGTCTTGCCGGTCGCGTCGACGGCTCCGGTGAACGAGGCTTCGATTCCGGAGGCAATCGCGACCTCACGCCCGATGGTCTCGGCGAGCACGTTGTCGGAATGTTCCATCATCTGCAGCAGCCGGTCGCTCAGCGGCGCCGACTGCACGGTGGCGATCGGCTTGGCACCGGCAGGCGCCGCGCCGAGACTCACGTTGGCGGGATCGACACCGAGGGCCTGAGCGAGCACCTTGCCCGCGTCCAACGCGGGCGTTTCCGAACGCGGCGACTCGTCTTGAGTGCCGTCGTACCGACCACCTTCGATCATCACCGATTCGATCGGGGTGATGTAACCGGCCGCGATGTCAGCGGGGAACCACCCGGTGGCCATGTTGTCGCCCTTGAACAAACTCGAGTCCACCACGACGCTGGTCACCGGCGTACCGGCAGCCTTGATCTGGTCGACGAGATCCGCGATGTGCGCTGCGTTGGCGTAGTACCCGCTCTGCCCCTTCGGCGTCGCCGTCAGCGTCGGGTCACCGCCGCCGACCAGAACGACCTGCCCGGGGCTCGCTCCGGGGACCACCGTCGTGGCCAGCCGGTGGTCGAGCGGCAGCTTCAGCAGTGCCGCCGATGCGGTCAGCACCTTCGTCGTGGACGCAGGCGTCATCGGCGTCGACGGGTCTGCGCTCCACAGAATGTTTCCGGTGAGCGCATCAGCGACTACTCCGGTGAACTTCCCCAGATCCGGGTTGGCCACGGCCGGGCCGATCGCCGCGGCAATTCCCGACGCGCTCGGGATCGGTGCGTCCGTCGGGACGGGCACCACCTGAGGTGACGGCGTCACGAGCGCAGGCTGCGGCGACGTAGTCACGGTCGCGCTGCCGGCTGTGTCGTTCGACGTACCGAGTTTCACGACGACAACTCCGGCGACGGCCAGTACAACCACTGCACCGACCGCCAGAAGGATGCGGAAGTTACGCCGTCGACTCTCTTCCAACGAGCCGATCTTCTTCTTTCCTTGGCCCGCCAACGCCCCTCCGTCTGTGCTCTGCCTACTGGGTGGTCAGGCAACCTTATCCTTGACCCGATATCCTTCCGACGAATCATTACCGACACGACAGCGAGGAATCGGCGTGGAGTTCGACGTCACCATCGAGATCCCCAAGGGTCAGCGCAACAAGTACGAGGTCGACCACGTAACCGGTCGCGTCAAACTCGATCGCTACCTCTACACAGCTTTCGGCTACCCGGCCGACTACGGCTTCATCGAAAACACCCTGGGTGAGGACGGCGATCCGCTCGACGCCATGGTCCTGCTCCCCGAGTCGGTCTTCCCCGGCGTCATCGTCGAGGCTCGCGCAGTCGCGATGTTCAAGATGGTCGACGAGGCCGGCGGAGACGACAAGGTCCTCTGCGTTCCGGCCGGTGACCCCCGCTGGGATCACATCCAGGATCTGGGTGACATCTCACAGTTCGAGCTCGATGCGATCAAGCACTTCTTCGTCCACTACAAGGACCTCGAGCCGAACAAGCACGTCGAGGCAGCCAACTGGGTCGGCCGCGCCGAGGCAGAGGCCGAGATCGAGGCTTCGATCAAGCGTCTCGCTGCCGACGGCGGTCACTGAGCTCGAGTTCTCAGGCCTTACGAAAATCCCCGCACATCGGAAGATGTGCGGGGATTTTTGTGCTGTTTTTACTCGCCCTTGCAGTTCCTACTCACCCTGGAAGACTGGCGGGCGCTTCTGGAAGACGGCGGTGATGGCCTCGGTCAGATCCTGCGAAGGCAGGAACGCCGCGTTCCAGGCTGCGACGTAGCGAAGGCTGTCGTTCACGCTCGCGCTGCGGGTGTGATCGAGCACGTCCTTGATCCCGTGGACCACGAGCGGCGGATTGAGCGCAATCTCCTTGGCGGTCGCGCGCGCCGCTGCCAGTACCGCGTCGGCATCTTCGAAAACGTCGTTGACGAGGCCGATCTTCTCGGCGCGCGCTGCGTCGATGTCCTTGCCGGTCAGAGCCAATTCACGCAGGTGTCCGTCACCGATGATCGCGGGCAGACGCGCGAGGCTGCCCATGTCTGCGACGATCGCGACCTTGACCTCGCGGATGCTGAACTTGGCATCGGCACTTGCGTAGCGGATGTCCGCCGCCGTGATGAGGTCGACGCCGCCGCCGATGCACCAGCCCTGAACAGCTGCGACGACGGGCTTGCGGCAGTCTGCGACGGCATTGATGCCCGACTGCATGCGCTTGATCATGTCGTGGAATTTGGTGCGCGGACCTGCCTGAGCCTTGTCCGCGAGGACGGCACCGAATTCACCGCTCATCGCCGGCAGGTCCAGTCCGAACGAGAAGTGCTTGCCGGAACCGGCGATGACGATTGCACGCACCTCGGGATCGGCGTCGAGGTCGGCGAAGATTTCGGGGAGTTCATTCCAGAAATCCGGCCCCATCGCGTTGCCCTTGCTCGGCCCGATCAGCGTCACCTGGGCGATGTTGTCTTCGCGCTCGACGGTGAACGCATTCCAGCTCTTCTGTTCAGTCATTACTCAAGAGTAACTAAAGGTCGGGCTCAGCCGAAGACCGCTGCCTTCATCCGAAGATTCCTGCCTCGTCAAGTACCAGTACGACGAGGGTGACGGCCATCAGGGCGAACATGATGAGCATCGCCATCCTGGCCGCCCGCTCACTGGTCGGTGGGAAAACGCGCTGCGCCGGATGCTCGGCCACGTACTCGGACAAGGACATGGTCCTGGCACGTGAGCGTGTCGGATTCTGTACCGCTGCTGTTGTAGCCATGTCGGTGATCCTTTCAACTACGCAATCTCAGTCAGGTACCCCAAAGGTGAAGTACCCGACTGAGTTCGACTTCTCCAATGTAGACCCGCAGATCGAAGAAGTCAGCGTGAGTTTCGTGCGAATTACCTGAGAGTTAGTCCACACAGGGGATGCCGCCATTCGCGTCGGCTCGGATGGGTGATCCCTGCGCTCCCGTATCGGGAACTGTGCCGGCGGATACCGAGGAGTCCGACTGCGCCGGAGCGGCCGAGAACACGGTCTGCGCATTGTCCTCACCGATCAGTACAGACACTGATTCGGCCGCTGCCTGCTCGTTCGGCACTGCGGCCACGCCCAACTGCTCGGCCAGCGCCTCTGCGACGGCTTTGGCGCCGACTCCATAGCTGACCACCGACTTTGCCGTCGCAGCTGCGGTGCTCACCTCGCCGACTTCGACTCCCGACGCTTTCATCTCCGACGCCAACGCGGCGCCCAACCCGTCCGTCGCGGTTCCGTTGCGGATGTCCACAACTTCGTTCCCGGTCGAGATCGCGGTGTCCATCGCAGGGGCAGACGCAGAGTCGCCTCCCGCGAAGATCCTCGACACTTCACTACGCAGACGCGCCGGATCGACCGTGTTGACGTCCTGGCCGTCGACGGTCTCGTATCCCTCGATGGGCAGGGTGTAGAAGTCGATATTCCCACCCGCGAGAGCGCTTGCCTGAGAAGCGAATCGGACGGGATCCATGGCGGAATCGATCACCACGTCCTTCTTCACCACGTCGGCCAGTGCCGTCATCTTCGGAATGTTTCCGATGACGCCGGAGCTCTTCAAGTTGGCGATCACCGCGCTGATGAAAGCCTGCTGCCGGTGGGTGCGATCCAAGTCCCCGTTGTCCAAGCCGTGGCGTTGACGGACAAACGAAAGTGCCTGTGACGCATCGAGAGTCTGAACCCCCGCCGGGAAGTTGGCGCCCGAGAAGTCATCCTGCACCGGATTGTTGAGGCACACCTGAACAGTGCCGATAGCCGAGACGACGTCATAGAAGCCCATCAGGTTCACTTCGGCAAAGTGATCGATCGGAACCTTGAGCAGATTCTGCACGGTGGTCAGTGTCGACCGCCGACCGACTTCACGCGCTTGTTGTTCTCGTGCAGCAGGATCCGTCACACCGTCCGCTACGAGTTTGGCGTCCGCATCAGCCTTCGCCATTCCGTAGGCTTCCTTGATCTTGGCCATTCCATAGCCGGGTACCGCGACGTAATCGTCGCGTGGAATTGCCACCGCACTGGCCTTGCCACCATCGCCCGGAACATGGAGCAGGATAAGCGTGTTCGTGTTGTACCCACCCACATCACTGTCCCCTGCGTGCAACTTGTCGGTGACGAACTCTGCCGGCAGGTCACTGCCGTCCATCGCCTTGCGACTGTCGAGCCCGATCAACAAGATGTTGGTATCCCCGTCGAGAGAACTTCCGGCGTCGTCACCGAGGGCGGAGAGCGCATCCGACCGGTACATCCCCGACGTCAGATCCGACTGCACATACCACCCGATTCCGACGCCCACCAGAATCGTCGTCGACAGGGACGCCGCCGCCAGCTTGCGCCCTACCGAGAGCGTCGACCGCTGCGGTTGACGCCTACGCCTGTGCCTGGTTGCCGAGTGTCGAGGTCGCGGTTCCACGGCCGACACGCTATCCACCGTTCCTGAGTAGAACCTGTCGATACCGGACACAGCTGGTCATTCGCTGAAAGAACGCTGAGAATGAAGTCCGAATTGGGCAAATCTGCTCTAGGCTCCGCCCTGTGGACCGCCGACGCTTCCTCAGTGCCCTCGCAGCAGCAACTCTGACCGGAACCGCCGCAGTGACCATGGGAACCGCTTGTTCGTCACGTTCCGTCGGGACGGCCGTCGCCGCAGCCGACGAGCCAGCAGACCCCGCCGCTGTTCCGAATCTCCCGCCTGCCTTGCTGCCGCCTCCACCGCCGTCTGCCCGGGTGCCGCTGCCCGCCGGCGGATCGTTGACCGCCCTGCCCGGCGGCGGGGATCTGTTGGCCCTGACGGTTGACGACGGAGCCAGCTCCGAAGTCGTGCGCCTCTACACACAGTTCGCAAAAGACACCGGCATCCGTTTGACGTACTTCGTCAACGGGCAATACAACTCGTGGACCGAAAACGCCGGACTTCTCAGACCTCTTGTCGAGAGCGGACAAATTCAGCTCGGCAATCACACCTACTCGCACCCGGATCTGACGTCAGTGTCGAAGCAGCAGATCGCCGACGAGCTGACGAAGAACGGCACGTTCCTGCGCAACACCTACGGCGTGGATGCGGCGCCGTACTTTCGGCCGCCGTATGGAAGGCACAACGCGACAGTCGATTCCGTGGCCGCGAGCGTCGGCTACACCGTACCCACCCTCTGGTACGGGTCGCTGTCGGATTCTTCGTTGATCACCGAGGAGTACATCCTGCAGATGGCGAACCAGTACTTCAATCCGGGGGCCATAGTGATCGGACACCTCAACTATCTGCCCGTGACCCACGTGTATCCGCAACTGGTGGACATCATCCGAAGCCGGAACCTGCGGACGGTCACGCTCAACGATGTCTATCTGAAGCCGTGACGCCGTGGTGACCGCAGCCGACAACGAGGTTCCGGCCGACAACAGGGCTCCGTCTGTGAAACAACGCACCGAGGCCTGGCTGCTCGCGGACATCACCGAGGAACCCGCCGGACATCTGGGGCCACACCGGATGGCGCCGAAGAAGGAGAAGCGCCACCCGTGGTGGAAGGTGATGTGCCTGACGGGTGTCGATTACTTCTCCACTCTCGGTTACCAACCCGGTATCGCGGCACTGGCGGCCGGCACGTTGGCTCCCATCGCGACAGTCGTGTTGATTCTGCTGACGCTGTTCGGTGCGCTCCCGGTCTACCGGCGAGTGGCTCGCGAGAGTCCGCATGGCGAGGGGTCGATCGCCATGCTCGAGAAGCTGCTGCCCAAGTGGCGCGGCAAGATCTTCGTTCTCGTGCTTCTCGGATTCGCGGCCACCGATTTCCTCATCACTATGACGCTCTCGGCTGCCGATGCCACGGCGCACCTCGTCGAGAATCCTTTTGCTCCAACCTTTCTCTCCGGACACACCGTCGCCGTCACCCTTGTTCTGCTCGCGCTCCTCGCTGCGGTATTCCTCCGCGGATTCACCGAAGCGATCGGTATCGCGGTCGGATTGGTCGCCGTCTACCTCGCCTTGAACGTGGTGGTCATCTCCGTAGGTTTGTGGCACATCGCGACCGCGCCGTCGTTGGTCACCGACTGGACGCGCGCCATGACCACCGAGCACGGAAACCCGGCGATGATGATCCTGATCGCGCTGATCGTCTTCCCGAAGTTGGCTCTCGGTCTGTCCGGCTTCGAAACCGGCGTCGCGGTCATGCCGCAGATCAAGGGCGATCCGCACGACACGGAACAGAATCCACGTGGCCGAATCAAAGGCGCACGGCGCCTGCTCACCACTGCGGCGCTGATCATGAGCGGATTCCTGCTGACGTCGAGCCTGGTCACCACCATCCTGATCCCAGAAAACGAGTTCCAACCCGGAGGCGCTGCCAACGGTCGCGCGCTTGCCTTCCTCGCGCACGACTATCTGGGTGAGATCTTCGGAACCGTCTACGATCTCAGCACGATCCTCATCCTTTGGTTTGCCGGTGCGTCGGCAATGGCAGGGTTGCTCAATCTTGTTCCGAGGTATCTCCCCCGCTACGGCATGGCGCCGTCGTGGGCCCGCGCCGTGCGTCCGCTGGTCCTCGTGTTCAGCGTCATCGCCATCACCGTCACGATCTACTTCGACGCCGGTGTCGACGCTCAGAGTTCCGCGTACGCAACCGGTGTCCTCGTGCTCATCTCGTCGGCGACCGTCGCCGTTGCCCTGTCCGCTCGCAAGCACGGTCAGCGAAAACTGTTCGTGGGGTTCAGTTTTGTTGCAGTTTTGTTCGTCTACACGACGATCGCGAACATCTTCGAACGTCCAGACGGTGTGAAAGTCGCATCGTTCTTCATCGCCGCGATCATGGTGGTGTCCTTCCTTTCCCGGATCTCGCGAGCCTTCGAACTACGGGCAACCTCCGTCGAATTCGACGAGACTGCACTGCAATTCATCGCCGAGGCAGCCGAGAAGGGTTACCTCGCGATGGTGGCGCACGACGTCGATCGTCTCGACGAGGACGAGTATCGGCAGAAGGAATCGCAGCAGCGCGCCGAAAGCAACATCCCGGAGGCGGAGTCGATCATCTTCATCGAGGTCAACGTCACGGACTCCTCCGAATTCAGCACCGACCTCCTCGTCCACGGCCGACAGCGCGGTGAGCACCGGATCCTCTGGGTCGACAGCCCTGCCGTCCCCAACACCATTGCGGCGGTTCTCCTGCGGACGAGAGACATCACCGGCGTGATTCCCGACGTCTACTTCGAGTGGACCGAGGGAAACCCGATCATGTACCTGCTCCGCTTCCTGTTCATCGGTGAGGGCGAAACCGCTCCCGTGACCCGTGAGGTTCTCCGCCGAGCCGAACCCGACCAGTCCCGACGGCCACACGTCCACGTCGGTTGACGCCGCACTCCCACCGACCGCTCACGCGGGTACCGGTGCGCCGTTGCTCGCACAGCCGGCTTTGTTTATTGCTTCTGGCACAACCGACCTCGGCCACGAGGTTCGAGCATTCTGCGAGAACGCATCCGGTGAACATCTGCAGCCTCAGAAGTCGGCGAATATCAGTGACAAGCCATTGGGAGCAGGACGGGCTTACCGGGGCGGGGAGTCGTTGAACGCGATTCTTCGTTCGATCTATGGTCCGGAGGAGACACTCAGTGGACAATGCGAACATGACGACCGGCGCGCCTGCTCAAACCGTGCACTTTCATCAGAAGCATTACACGGCAGTGGTTTCTGGCGCGAAAGTTTCCACCGTCCGCTGGCGCGAAGACATACACGAAGGGCCGGCAATTTTCATCTTCGACAATCACCCGACCGCCCGCCCCCTTGCAGGACAGGTCACTGCTGTAGAAACGTACGATCTCGCTCATCTGTCGCCGCTAGCAGCCCGCCAGCCACCCGGCACCGACATGACGAATTTCGAAAGACAACTCCGGGTCAACTACTACCCCGAGATGCCTGAAGACGCAGTTGTTCAGGTGGTAGTCATAGCCACTGGTCACCACGGGGATTCGTCACTGCCCACGACGTAGTGCGACCGACCTCAGCCGTCGAAAACGTCTGTTGTATTTCCGTGTGCGTCGAGGTCTGCACTGCCGGCGCCGATCAGGTCGTTGCGGCCCATTCTGGCTGGGTTGATCGGTCCAGGCGCGCTGGCACTCGTCCGGGGTCAGCGTTGTCGTGGATCCTCTGCGACAGGACCGCCTTCGTTTTCCCACCGATCCAGTGCGCGTTTTTCCTGCTTGGCGGCGGTGTCTTTGCGCGATCCGAGTGATTTTACGGACTTGAGTAGTTCTGTGAGTCGGCCCATGACCGGACCATACTCGACTTTCCGGCGATGCTGACCCAGGGTTGGACGTATCTCCATCGGAGATGCCATAGGGACTTCGACGGCGTCGACAACCACGAAACTCTCCGCCCAGCCGTGCATTGCACTACCCGCACGAGAACGCACGATCCGAGTGCATGGCGGCGAACTGCCAGCGCGGGCCAACTCGGAGTGCGATTTCGGGACAGAAATGTTCGCGGCCAAACCGCGAGCACGACGGCGGCGACGCTTCGCACGACATCGCCGCGTCGTTCGGCGAGAACACTGGACCTAGGCCGGGAAAATCGGGTGCTTCAGCCGTCGAGATAGGGATAGGTTGTGGTGCGTGAGCGCACAAGTGATCATTCTGACCGGCCCACCAGGGGCAGGGAAGTCGACCCTCGCCGCGAAACTTGCCCGCGGCTACAGCAAAGGCGTTCATCTGCACACAGACGACTTCTGGCACTGCATCGTTTCGGGCGCGATACCTCCGTACGAGCCCACGTCCGATGCGCAGAACCAGACTGTCATGGATGTGATCGCCGGCGCCGCCTATACCTATGCTCGCGGCGACTTCACCACGGTGATCGACGGAATCATCGGGCCGTGGATGCTCCCCCACTTCCGAACACACGCGACACAGCACCCGAACTTGGCGGTCCACTACATCGTGCTCCGGCCGCAGCGCGACATCACGCTGAAGCGAGCCCAAGCCCGAACCGCGCCAAGCGCCTTGATCGACGAGGGTCCAATCCTCTCGATGTGGGATCAGTTCTCCGACCTCGGCGAGCTCGACGATCATGTACTGGACACGTCGGGCGACGAGGAAGAACAGAGTGCCCAACAAGTGGCAGCGGCCATTCGCGACGACCGTTTCCGACTCTTTGCACAGTAGCGGCTCAATCCGCCGGAAACCGTGTTGTTGCAGGACATCTCGCGGGCCATACGAGGCATACCAGCCAGGGACCCTCCAACCAGAGTGGAAAGCCCTCTTTGGTTCGCCGACTGCGGTCTCGGATTTCGCTGTCAGTCTCAGAATCGGCCGTGAACTGTTGAGACCAAGGCTGTTTCTGAGGCACCGGAGGATGAGACATGTTCCCTTATGTGACTGAGAAATAAGTGCAGATCACCAGCTAACCCTCGTCCGCCGACAGAAAACAGTTCCGGAGCGAAATCGATTTCAACAGTTGTCGAATCGACAGCGTGTCCGAGAAACCCGTCTCACCTTGTGGGGAGTTCATTAACCAGGTCTGACATTTCTGATTCGGGCATTTCATGGCCGCGGGCGACCTCGCGTGATCCGATGACCGCAGCTCAGGAACCACCGTCCATCCTCGGTGGTGTCGAATCCTTCTGTGAGGGAGCGGAATGCGATGCCTCGCCCGCTGAGTGTGTGGACGGTGCCGATGACGTGGCGGACACTGCTTCTGTTTGGGCGACGAATACCGATTCGAGTATGTTGCACCCGAACCGACCTACACACGGTCTACCGATGAATTTTGTCGAGTTGACACTATCGAAGGATGACCCTTGGTTTTCGAATCCGGCCACCCGATGATGATTGCCCTCGACATTGACGGCACCCTGCACGTCGCGGAGGACACGAATCCGCTCGCGCACGAAACGATCAGCATCGCAGTCAGATCGGCTGTGCGGGCCGCTGTTCGATCCGGAGCCCACGTCGTGCTGTGCACCGGCAGACTCGCCCCCGCCACACGACCGTTCCTACTCGAACTCGACATCATGACGGGGTTCGCGATCTGTTCCAACGGGGCCGTGCTGATCGATGCCGCAACCGGGAAAATCGCGGAGCAAGTGGTCTTCGATTTACGCACTCCCATCGCGGTACTACGCGAACAACTACCCGGCGCGATCTTCGTAGCCGAGAACCCGGGCATCGGGGTCAGAGCAACCGGCCGTGTCGACGACGCGGATATGCACCACGGCGAGGTCGAGCTGGTCGATATCGACGAACTTGCGACCACGCCGACCACTCGACTAGCGATCCACTGGCCTGGACGCAATGGGCGGGAGCTGACCGAAATCTTGTCTACTCTCGACCTCCCCGGCATTCGAAGCCTGTGCTACGAAGACGAACCACTGGCCGACTTGACCGCAGCCGGCGTAAGCAAGGCTGCGATGCTGGAAAGGCTGCGCATCGAGCTGGGCGTCGCCGCAACACGGACCCTAGCCGTCGGTGACGGCATCAACGATCTGGAAATGCTGGACTGGGCAGCTCACGGCGTGGCCATGGGTCACGCACCCGCTTCCGTGCTTGCCGCAGCCGACCAGATCTGCCCACCAGGCACCGAGGACGGTCTTGCCACCGCATTGTCGACATGGTTCCGATAGACGAAAACGCGAAATTGCCTCGCGTATTTTTCACTGTGAGGACCGATGCGGGCAGTAGGAAACTCGAACCCAGTGGCCGACTGCGTCGAACCCGGCCCGATTTGGATCAACACGCCGACACGAACCGCAAGTTCCCCACGTCCTCTGCATCGATCTCAGCCGGATGCTTGCCGCCATCGCCGAAAATATGAGACAACATTCGGGCATGGGGAGATTCTGAGACAAGCGCCGGGGGTTCGCGGCGTTGATACCAATGTGGACTGCATCTTTGCGCATTTTCTGAAGTATTGGGCTGATGGTGTTCGCCGTATTGCATGGAAGATTGCCGGTGCCTGTGCAGGCCGAAGGCTTGCTGTCGAAGGTCGAATCTGACCGCAGGGTCTCCGGTGTCCCAAGGATTGTCGCGTTCGGGTGAGTTGGTCGTAGCTGGGGCTATTCAGGCGATTCTGGCGTGCAGGTGCACGTCGTGCCATCCGTCTGCGTGCAGCATGTACCTCCGCAACGTGCCTTCCTGCTGGAAGTGAGCGTGGTGGGCGACTGCGCAAGAGGCTTGATTGTGTACCGAGTGTGTCAACCACAACCGCTGAAAATTTGCGGTGCCGAAAGCCCATTCGCTTACTGTCTCGACCGCTTGGGCAGCAAGGCCCGAGCCTCGCATTGCCGGCTGGAGCCAGTACGAGATCTGTGCGCTCGACGATGGTGAATGCACGGTTCGTAGTGAGACAGATCCGGCGACGTCCCCTCGGTCGGTGGTGATGGCCCAGCCTGCGTCGCTGTCGGCCGACCATTGTGTCCGCCATGATCGGATCCAACTTCGGGCTTCGTCGATGTCGTTCATAGCGCGCATGTTCCACCGCTGGATGTCAGGGTCGGAGTACGCATCGACTACGGAACTGGCGTCGCTGTCGACCCACGGTCGCAGGAGAATTTTGGGACCCGACAAGACGGGTTGGTTGCGGCAGCTCAACATATTCGGCGAGGAATCGGGACCGACGAGAGCGGGCATGAATAGCATCCTTTCATGCCAGCGAAGTTGGGCGGTTCTCCTGTTGCGACAAGGTGTTGACCCCGTAGGTACAGGAAAGAGCGGCTTGCCGGTGACCTCGTTGACCACTCGAGACCGCGTTTCCCCCTACAGGTGTTGTGCCGGAGACTCTTTCGCCACGCCTCCGCCAGTGTTCACGCCTGGGTTTATCCGCAATCTTCATCCAACGCGCAAAATCACGGCCCTCCGTGGGAGTCGCTCTCCCCTCCCACGTCGACTGCTGCGAGAAAACTCCACACCGCACCAAGTCATGTCCGTACGATCGGATCGTCGCCGACGACCGATCACACGCGTAAAGTTCCGCGAAAAATAGGGTCGCTGTGCCGATTGCATCACCGGACGCGTCGAGCAACCGATACGGCTCTGCTTCGGAACCGGCCGAAATCAGCCGCCCCACGTCGGGGACGACAAGCCTTGCAAAATCCTCCCGGTGCGTCTCGCTGCACATACTGAGGAAAGCATCAGCACGACCCCGACCTGCAATGATTCGATCCGCTAGTTCAGTCAATATGCCAGCGCGCCCCCGTTGGTGGATGCCCAAGTGTGGCGAGCATCGGCGGCACTGGCTTTCCGGTGGCGGCACTCGTGCCTTCTACTGTGCGCGGGTTTGTACTGGATTCGGCCGGTTTTCGGAAGTTGAGACAATACCGAGTTGAGCGAGAGCGCAGAACCGGGTGAGACTGAAGGGTGGAGCCCGGTCCCGGACGAGGGCAGGCTGGCGATGATGTTGGAGGGCGGTCAGTGGGCGTACCGATACACCAAGGGTGCTAAGCCGGTTCTGATGAAGGTGCCGGAGCGCCCTGCCCTGGCCTAGGAGTACAGCAGTGAGGCCCGGACCGAATAGGCGGATTCCAGGGATCGTCGCAACACGATGAATGTCCAAACTACTGGAGTGCGCTATGGGTAGGAGTCGATCAGTAAATGGTGCCCATTGCGGTTCGGACTTCATCGAGGGTCTGTTGGGCGATTTCGTTCGCGCGCTGGTTTCCGATGCGCAGGACGTCGGCGACATGGTAGGGGTCTTGGGCGAGGTCTTTTCTGCGTTGCCGGTGAGGGGCGAGGAAGTCGTTCACGAGCATGGTGGTGAGCTTTTTGAGAGCACCTGCGCCGGCGTCGCCGATCTGGTCGGCGAGGTCATTCTCGTCGTGACCTGAGCACAATGCTGCTGTGGTAAGCAGTGCGGATACCCCGGGGCGGTTGATCGGGTCGAAGGTGATGCGGCGTTGTGAGTCGGTCGGTGCCTTGCGGATCACCGCTGCCGTCTCATCGACGGTCATCGACAGTGTGATGGCGTTTCCGTAACTCTTGGACATCTTTCTGCCGTCGAGTCCAGGTACTTCGGGGCTCGAGGTAAGCAGCGCTTGAGGTTCGGGGAAGACCTGGCCGTAACGATCGTTGAAGCGTCGCGCGATCACACGAGTCATTTCGACGTGTGGGAGGTTGTCTTTCCCCACCGGAACGAGGTTGCCCTTGCAGAACAGTATGTCCGCAGCCTGATGGACCGGGTATGTGAGCAGAAGGCCGCTGAGGGCACGTCCGGACGCGGCGTGTTCGGCCTTGACTGTCGGATTGCGGTGCAACTCGGCCTCGGTGACCAGGCTCAGGAACGGCAACAGGAGTTGATTCAGCGCGGGTATCGCAGAGTGGGTGAAGATCGTCGCTCGTTGCGGGTCGATGCCTGAGGCAAGGTAGTCCAGCACAGCGCCGTACACGTTGTCGCGGATGTTGCCGATGGCGTCGCGGTCAGTGATGACCTGGTAATCCGCGAGGATGATGAAGGTGTCGACGCCGCGCTGTTGCAGGCGGGCTCTTTCGGCGAGGGTGCCGAAGTAGTGTCCGAGATGTAGTGGACCGGTAGGGCGTTCACCGGTGAGGACTCGATAACGGCTCGGGTTTTCGGCGATGTCGTCGCGCAGACGGTCGCTGCGTGCAGTGGTGGTTTCGAGGGAAGTCAACGTAGGGCTCCTGAATGGTCAGGGGCTGTACGGAACCTCGAGCACGGTCAGGATTGACTTGCGCGTGGGCTGCATACAGCCCACGACATGGTTAGACGGGCTGCGAGAGCAGCCGCCACCATGTCTGTCGAATCACGATCACCCGGCCAGGATAACAGTTCATCGCGATGTTGAGCGATGGTGCAACTCGGTCGCGATGGTTACGGAGACAAGCTATCGAGCAAACCGCGGAGGCGATTTTCGGGCGTACTCCAACCGAGTACTTTGCGGGGCCGGTTGTTGAGCTCGGCGGCGACTGCATCGAGATGCTCGCGACTGTGCGACGCCAAGCTCGTCCTCTTAGGAAAGTACTGCCGCAGCAAGCCGTTCATGTTCTCGTTGGAGCCGCGCTGCCACGGGCTGGCGGGGTCGCAGAAATAGACAGGAATCTGGGTGTCGAGCGTGAATCGGCGGTGCGAGGCCAGTTCAGACCCCTGGTCCCAGGTGAGTGATCGAACTAGATGTGCAGGAAAGGTTTTCATCCGTTCAGTCAACGCAAGGCGTACCGACTCTGCGCCTCGGCCGAGTGGGAGGCGAAGTAGAATCAAGTATCGAGTGCTGCGCTCGACGAGTGTGCCAATCGCGGAATTGCTGTCTTTGCCGATGATTAGATCTCCTTCCCAATGCCCGGGCACGGCTCGATCTGTCACCTCGTCGGGCCGTTCGCTGATCATGACCATTGGATACGTAAAACGCGGCCTCCGCGCGGAGGCCCTGCGATGCGGTTTTCTTGCGGTGCGGCCGGTCCTCAGTGCAGCGGAAACTTCTCGTCGAAGTGCGCCACGACCTTGAAAATAGAGAGATCGATAGATGGTTTCGTGGGCTACCTGCATCTCGTCCTGGTGCGGAAACTGCCGCCGGAGGGTCTGGCAAATCTGTTCAGGACTCCACCGCAAGCCCAATCGTTCCTGAATGAATTGCCACAGTTGCGGATTCGCGGTGATCTTACCTATCTTCGGTCTCGGCCTTCGTGCGTCTGCTCGTGTTTGTGCAGCGAAGGGGCGGTAGTCGCCGCTAATCGGATGGCGATTTCGACGGATCTCTCGACTGATCGTGGCAGGACTTCGGCCTAACTCAAACGCAATCGTGCGGATTGTCGCGTTCTCGCGCAATCGATCCGCGATGTGCACCCGATCGGACGCCACGAGGTACCGGCTGGGGCCAGCAAGAGGCACCACCGAATCGATCGGCGGCGCCGCTGCACTCACTCCGGACGCGTTGCGTCCGTTCCTCCAACGCCGGCCGGCTTTGGGATTGATTCCAACGATTCGGCAAGCTTCGTTGTTGCTCAGCCCCTGCTTCATGAGCTGCAAGTATGCCGCTCGCTCGTTCCGGAGCGGCATTCGTCCTTGCGCGCTGCTTCGATTCGTCCGGATCTCGAATTCCATCGCACCTCTTAAGCTGCGGTGTTGCGACGATCTTTAGAACCCAAGATATGTTGCGGGCCTTCTTGGTTGGTCAGCCCACTGTGTATTCATCTTGTTCGCGAGCCATTCCGCGTCCGACTGGACCATCGGTCCTCGCAGGCAGCAGCGGCCGCCGTTGCCTTGGACGGAATGGGTGAAGCACTCGTTCTCGTACCCGCCGTGTTCTCCTGTGCGGGTATCACGACAAAGCTTGTGGGAGAATCTGTTTCAATCATGGTGATACCTTCCCTCGAATCGGTTGAGTCGCTCCCCTGTCACCATGTCGAGTACTTCTGTCAACTTCGCAATGCCAAACAACCGTCCCGGGCTCAGCACCATATCGGGCGTGCTCGACTACAGTCCCCTACATGGGACGGACCTGCGGAGTCGGACATGTGGCGGCATCGTGAGTAGAAGCGATGAGTGAGGTTTCTCCGGCCGTCAATCGTTCATCATTTCGCCGCTTCCTCACGGCCGCGGTGATCAGTTCGGCCGGCTCGTCGGTGACAGCGGTGGCGATGCCCATTTTGGTAGTGCAGCTTCTAGACGCGACGCCCTTCGAAGTCGGTATGGTGAACGCGGCTCAGTTGATTCCTTATGCGGTGCTCGGGTTGTTCGCGGGGGCTTACGTCGATCGTTGGCGGCGCAAGCCAATCCTAGTGTGGGCCAGCGTCGGTCGAGCGGTAGCACTCGGCACTGTTCCGCTTCTGTGGCTCGCCGGCCTTCTGCACATCTGGGTCCTGGTCATCGCGTTGCTGTTGTTCGGCTCCTTCTCGGTGTTCGGCTTCGCTGCGATGCAGTCCTTGTTACCCCGGCTGGTTCCACGCAGCCAACTGGTGAAAGCAAACGCTCGACTCGACCAAGCCGACGCAGCAGCAACGACATTGGGGCCAACGGTCGGGGGCGCACTCGTAGGCCTGCTCGGCGCTCCCGTGGTGATTGCCGTCGACGCAATCAGCTATCTCGCTGATGCCGCACTCAATTACGGTCTCGACGTAGACGAGCCGCGACCCGCTTCTCGCTCCCGCAACCTGATGAACGAAGTGCGTGAGGGTCTGAGATTCACCTACCGCCACCGCACTCTCAACCCACTCGCAATATCGACACACGTGTGGTTCCTCGCCAACGGAGCCGCGCTGACTGCGCTGTCTCTCTTCGCCCTCCGCTCACTCGGGTTCAGCGCCTACACATACGGCTTGCTTCTGACGACGTTCGGTGTCGCAAGCCTCCTCGGAGCGTCCAGTGCACATGCGATCGGCACGCGAATCGGACCAGGACGAACGGTCATCCTCGCCCGCTCGCTGTACCCCCTCACCTGGCTTCTCGTTACCTTCGCGACCGACACACTTGTTGGCCATCTCCTGCTCTTCGCAGCTCTTGGCCTGCAGGGCTTGGCGGCAGGCGCGGAGAACGCGAACGAGATGGGCTATTGGCAAGCGCTCACTCCGGATGAGCTTCTCGGGCGCGTGAATGCCGCCCGGCGTTCCGTCAACCGCACCATGGCCGCCCTCGGCGCCGTGACAGCAGGCCTGTTGGTCGGCGCGATCGGCGAACGCCCCACCCTGATCGGCGTCACCATTGTGTTCGCCATCGCGGCAGGCACACTGGCGTTCTCGCCGCTGCGACACTCGGCGCGGGATCTCTGACCTCGACGTTCAGCGCAGGTCTACCTCCGCGGCGGCCGAGTTCTCTGACAGCGTGTAATTCCTAGGAGCGTCCGTTCCAGGTACGGGTCATGTTGACACTCGCAGATAGCATCCACGCATGCACGTCGACATCGAGGGCGCCGCCCGCATTGCCCGCCTCGCCGCAGAATTCAACTGGACCTGGGCCGTCCACGACCTCGAACCCTTCTGCGCACAAGCTGGATGGGAGCTCGTTGAATCGGATCAAACCGGCGCCTCGATTCGGACCGGCCTCCGTGTCGGTCGGCCCGAATCGATAATGTTCGGGCGGCAACACAGAATGAATTGGATCTCGATCTTCGTCACGGACGTGGCAGATGACGCTACGCCCATGACAGTGGTGCGCCCGTTGCTGGACGAAGGGTTCACGAACCTCGATGTGGCATTTACCGCACTCCTGGGGACAGCCACGAGCGCCGAACCCGAACCAAAGGCAGCTCTCCGGTGGGACCTGCCGAAAGCGGTCATTTCACTGCACCTAAGTGTCAGTGCGATCGACTTGCGTCTGACGAGTCCGGGATATCAGTCATGGATGGATGAGCCCGAACCGGAGTACGAGGACGAGGACTAGCGATCGAGGCCATCTCCTGACCAGGTTCAGTCGAATTCTGTTGCCAGGAAGAATATTTCAGCAGATCGGTCAAAGTCGGTACGTCTGGTCGCATCGCACTGTGGCTGGAATGGATCGATGCCGTCGACGGCCTCCGACCAGTCGAATTCTTCCTGAAGACCGGCGAGGTGGGGCGGTGCACACGTATGCGCGGATAGGGTGGCTGTAGCGATATTTCCGTGCTACACCTCCTCGTCGGGCTCTAATTGACGATGTACTCGTCGATTTGGTCTTCATCTGCTCGGTATTGAGGACTTGCAATGTTCACGAAGCTGTCCCGCTTTCCCCGATAGGCAGTGACCACCACGGTAGACAGGTCCCACCGCATCCTGTCCTCCCCACGACGAGTAGGTAGCCCAAGCTCAGTCGACAATCGATGAGTCAGTCCGCTGAACCGCACCCCTGACAGCCCGCTGGATTCAGCTTCCTGTGTACCCAAGCGATCCGTAACGTCGAAGTCGATCGCCTGGACGCTGCACGTGTCTAGATCCGCGGCCCCCAGGACATGCGATGTTGAGGTCTATGGTTATTGACGCGCCTCGCTCCCGATGTTAGGTGACGGTCCAACCTGCGGCGGGGGCAAGGGCCTCGACGCCATAGCTGCAACGCTCGGCTTCGGCAGATCCTCGGTCAACCGCGCACTCCTGACGGTGCTGAGAAGATGAAAAGTGGGTCGGACAAGCTCTCACGAAACGCATGATTCACCTACGGCTGGAAGAGATTCCGGACGAAGGAGAGGCTTTCGGGGAGCGCTGCCCGCATCGTCTCGATATGACCGGTCGGATATGTGCGGAATGTAACTGGCTGGCGGTTGGCGGCGAGTTCGGCCGCAAGTTTCAAAGCCAGCGGTGCCGGCACCATCTCGTCCGTCAGCCCCTGCCCGAGGAACACAGGCCGGTCGTACCCGGTCGTCGGGATCTCCAGCATGCCGCGAGCAGCAGCCAGCACCGCGGGATCGTCGAGGGGCCGGTTCACCAGATCGCCGATCGTGACGTCGCCGAGGCCCGATGCCATGTCCTGGTAGCAGTCGGTTTCGGCTCGGGCCAGGGCATCCGTGCCGCGTGGTGTCAGGTAGCGATCGATGTCGAGATCGGGTCGCGCCGCCCGGAGTCCGGCCAAGAGGTACGAGACGAACACGGTGCTGCCGGTCAGTGGCAAGCGGGGAAAGTCCGGCCCCACGAGTGGTGCAAGGTTCTCCAGATTGGACGGCGCCCCGGTCGCGACCGCGCCCCGGTAGTCCAATTCGGGTGCGTACCGTGTGGCGATCGCTGCCGTGACCATAGCGGCCTGCCCGCCCTGAGACTGTCCGAGTGCCAACCACCGCGGTGAGAGCGACGGTTCGACCGCACGCGCGGCGCGCACCATGTCGATCACGCTGTGCGCCGCCGACGGTCCGTCCAGGTACGCGTGGATTCCCGGCGTGCCGAGCCCCACGTAGTCGGTCGCGACGATCGCGTAGCCCTGCGAGAGCCAGTTCGTGAGGTACGGACTGCCGACGGTCCCGGTCACGGTGGGAGCGCACTGGTCGGAAATACCTACAGTGCCGTGAGCCCACGAGATGACCGGCCAGCCGCCTTCGGGTGGATCGCCGGGGGGCAGGAAGAGCGCGCCCGTACTCAACGCGGGCTGGTTCAGCGGTCCCGTGGACCAGTACGTGAGCTTTGATGCGTTGGCGACGCCGGGAATCCAGAAGGAGTGCGGCAGGGAAGTTGCCGCGGTCACTGTGCCCGGCGCCGTGATTGGCGCCGGTTCCTGCGCGTGGACGGGCGCGGTCGAGACGGCCGCGGAGGCGAGTGCGATCACCATCAATGCTTGGCCGAGCCGTCGTCGGATCATCGCATCGCTCCCGTGGTTCGTCGGTGTCTGCGCCGACTTCCATTCTGCGCGAACCGGAGGTGCCGGTATACCGGTTCGACCATCTTCGGGTGCCGCTCCTGCAGTCGAGGGGCCAGCGGACCGTGCGCGACGAAGAACTTAAAGCCGAGGTCAGCCGTGTGCATACCGAGAATTATTCGGTCTACGGCGCACACAAGGTGTCCCTGATCGGCAGAAGGTTCTTGAAACGAGTGCCGTGCGCTCAGGTTTAGTCTTGTCCAGCACGAAAGGCTGAGACACGGAAGCGATTACATCAGCTAGCAGCCACACTCACTTCTGAGTGAACTCTGCGCACACACCGAGACGTCGGTAACTGGGGTTTCCACAGCCAAATCACGAATTTGGAAGATTGACACTGCCTCCCTAATTGCGCGCGATTAGAGAGTCTGCCCAGATAGCCACTGGGTCGACTTCGAATCAAATCGATTTCACCAGCGGGATAAATCGCCGCCAATCGCAACCGCGAGAGCGAGTGCTGCGAGCAAAGCGCCTAGCTGGATACGGGCCGGCCAGAGAAGAAAGTCAGTCACGATCGGGTCTTTTCCCTCCAAGGGGTCCCGGTCTGGAGCCTCGCTGGTGGGGCTCCTGCGTTGTGTGGGTCAGCTCGTTACGCCGCGTTAAGAACCTGAAAACTCGGTGAGCAAACCTTCCTTTCCCAGGTGAAGCGGCGGATTATCGAATTGGCCGCGCATCCGGTTACCGCGCGGCATGTCGAGCGCGCCTGAAGGCACAACCGGCCGGGAGGTCACATGCTGCTACATCAATCGATCGGGTTGGAGCGCTTCAACGAACTACCGCGACAGAAGGCGGTTCACGCATTGTTCGAGTGCTGCTGCTCTCTGACGTGGGCCGGGTGGGTCAGCGACGGACGTCCGTTCGCCGATCACGCGGAGATCCTCTCGCGCGCCGAGGACGCGATTCTCAACCTCTCGGACGTCGACGTCGAACGCGCCCTGCAATGCCATCCACCGGTCGGCGTCCGTAGGAACAGCGTGCCGTCCCACCTCGAGCAATGCTCGATCTGGGTTCCGGACGACGCCGTCATGGCAACCATCTATCGCGCCGGCGAGGAGTACGAGCGGAACTTCGGCTTCCGGTATCTGTGGTGTTCGCACGGCCACGACGCCGACGACCTGCTCGAGAACATCGGCCAGCGCATGTCCAACGAGAGGTCCGTCGAGCGCAAGGTCTGCGTCGACGAGCTCGCCAAGATCACGCGGACGAGGATCGAGCGCATGCTGGGACCCGAGGACGGTTATCCCGAGTACTGAAAAGAAAAGCGGGTGCAGCGCTTTCGCGCCGCACCCGCTTTCATGCTCTGAATCGATCAGAGATCGAACTCGGCCGGAGAGATTCCGACTGCAAAACACATGTCGCGTACGACGCCGCGCTCGTGCTCGTCGAAGTTGCCGTCCGCGCCGCCGATGATGATGCCGATCTGGATGACCGCGCGGGCCTGATCCTGCTTCGACTTGAGCTTGGCGATGGTCGCGGTTGCCTCGACCTTGCCGAACTCGTAGTCCGAGGACAGCTTGCTGCAGTACCAGTCGAACTGCTCACGAAGCTCGTCCGGCGGGAAGACCGCGAGCGACTCGTTGCTCATGATCAGCGCGGCGGTCTTCTGACGCTCCGACGGATCGATCGAACCGTCTGCGGCGGCGATCAACGCGCACATTGCCATGCTCGCGTTCTTGAATTCCTTGTTCTGGAACTGGCTGGTCTTTGTCTTGAGCTGGCCGTTCATCTCCTGAGCCTTAGCCTTCAACTGATCCCAGAATGCCATGAGTCTCCTCGAGTATTGCCGCCACACACCGCGCGTGGTCGTACCACCACTCTGCCTGTGCGCTCGGCAATCCGCCATCGGCCACTAGGTGCGGTCGAACACTGCCAGAATTCGCGACTCGGAGATCGGGTCGAGCACGTCCGGGGTGAAGTGCCATTGCGTGCGGGTCCACGGATCGTGAACCTCCGTCTGCCCTGCTGCCGAAAGATGTTGGCACCCCTCGGACAGTGCGGCGACGGATTCTTCCGCGAAGTTCGACTCGTCCTCTCCGACAATCAGTATCGACAAACCGATTGCCGGTCCGCGTTCGGCGAGGAACATGATGGTCTGTGCGTCTTCGGCGGAGTATCCGTGCGGAAAATCGCTGAGGATCAACAGTCGTAGGGAACTCGGGCCATCTGCGACGCCACTCATTCGCGCGAGCTCGCCCATGTCGACGGCCTCGGCCAGTGCCCGCAGACGCGCCGAGATCTCGGTGTGAGTGGTGATGACCGGCCCCGCGAGCATCGGTGCCAGTCGGTCGGTCAGTGGCGTCAGCGAGCCGGTCAGATCGACGACGTCGAGTAGCGGCATCGGGCCGGCGGCCATGACGCGCACGGTGACGGCGCTGATCAGTCCGAGCGCTGCTTTGCTCGACGTGCTGTCCACCCAGATGGGCCGACGCAGTGGGAGCGGGACGCAGTAGGGAACGGTGAGCGTGCCGCGGTCCGGAGCCGACAGCTCGCCAAGACGCATACCGTCGCTGACGGCCGTGATCTGGGCCGGATCGGTTGTACCCGCCCACGACACCGACTTCCACGACGCCATCGACCGTGGGAGCACGCCGTCGATCACGCCGAGTTCGTGCGCAAGCTGAGCGCTGTCGCGGGCGTGATTGTCCCGCGCGAGTGATACGAGGTCGTCGTGACGCTTCTGTGCGGCATCGCGCGCCGCCACTCCCGCTGCCGAGTTCCGCAACGACGGATCTGCGACGGCTGCGGTCAGATCTTCGTCCAACCGAGCCAGCGCGTACTCGCTGCTGGAGACGAAGGAAGCGGCAGATCGGGAGGCGTCCTCGAAGATCATCCACGCGCGCTCGAGGCCTCGGCCCACTTCCAACGGCTCCACGGCGGAGTCCCACGCGGGCGCGGCTGTCGGAGCTGGTTGTGCCGGCTTGTCGTCGACCTCGACGCCGTGCACCGAGATCAGTTCCGCCAGACCACCCGCATAGCCCTGCCCGACGGCCCGAATCTTCCAGGCACCGGACTTTCGGTACAGCTCCCAGCAGATGACCGCTGTCTCGGTGCCTGCGGTGGGGATCGCGAATTCGGCCAGGACCGAACCGGATTGATCGCTCAGGGTGGCGGAGAGCCCGGCCGTGCGAAAGGCTCCGGCAGCCGTCGCTGCCGGATCCACGCTCACGATGCACAACACGGCTGCGGCATCGGGGTGAAGTCGATCGAGTTCCACCCGGATGCCGCTCTGGTCGAGTTGCACTCCAGCGGTGGATGGTTGGTTGTAGAACACGAAGTCCGCGGACGTCAATGCCCGCAGGTTCGCGTCCGCTACCAGCGCCGACACGTCGAACGGCGTCTGGCTCTCGGCTCGAAACGTCACCACGGGCGCCTGCAGCGGCGCGTTCTGTCCGGGAACAAAAGTCATACCCACAGCAGCGAACTATGCCATGACCGGGCTCTCTCGGTCAGCCTTGCAGGTCCGCCACCACTAGATCGGCCACTGCGGTCATCCCGGCGTCCGTGAAGTGCAAGCGCTGCGCCGTCGACTCCGAGAACAGGCCTTCGAACCAACGCTGATCTGCACTCGCGCACGCGTCGTGCCCGCCGGCGATGCTCGCCGCCGCAATGTCGACAGTGCGCACACCGTGGGCGTGGGCGACCTCGTCGAACTTCGTGTTGTAGCGAGCGAAGTAGTCCATGAACCAGGATGCGTCGGCGTCTGAGAACGGGATGTTCGGCCAGCATCCGCGAGAGGAGATCATGCCGCCCTCTCCGATCAGGTAGATGCGAGCGTTAGGCGCGCGCTGCGTGACCGCGGTCAGGATGCGATCCAATTCTCCGGCAGCCCGGTCGATTCCGGACTGGGCGACGGAATTCGCGAGCGGGTCGTACCGACATCCACGATCGGTTCCCGGTCCCGGAGCGACGCACAGGGGGCCGAGGAAGATGCTGTTGGAGTCGTTGCCGCCGATCGAAATGGTAATCAGGTCGGTGTCCGGGTGAACGGCATCGAGCTGGACGGGCCAGTAGTTCGGAATCAGCTGTGGGGTGTCGATGATGTTCTCGGCGCGTGCCGCGCTGCAAGAGACATCAGCGAACTCGGTCACGTCGAGCGCCCGCGAGATCTTGCCCGCGAAGTTCTCGTACGAACGCGAGCAGGCGTCGGGGTACATCGGTTCCAGCCTTGGACCGGAGGCGCGGGAGTCACCGAGGGCGACGTACTTGATCCCGGTCTCGGAAAAACCTGCCGGCGGTGCCGACTGGGGCACCGAAGCCTGCGCGATTCCGGTGCTCACGAGCGCCAGCACAACGCCTGCGACGGCCGCCGCCCGACCGAGAAGTTTCCCTCGAGTGATCATCTACTGTGCCAAGTCCTCTCGCGCACGGCCGCTCGACTGACGGCTCGACATGCCGCATGAGGTTAACGCACGGAGGGGACAACGATGTCCGGTTCGGCGGACGGCGATCGAAACCACCTACCGCCGAACCGGATTCATCTCGACTATGCAGTCTCGACTCAAGCAGTGAGGAAACGGCCCAGCTGCGGCGCAGCTTCTCCTGCGTGCTTGGCCTGGATACCTTCACCGATGGCCTGCAGCTTCCATTCGCCGTTCGCGCGGTACACCTTTGCCATCACCATTCCGGTGAAAGCCATGCCGCCCTGGAGCGTGTATCGAGCGAGCTCGGAGTTGGTGGTGCTGTCCACGAGACGGCAGAAAGCGTTGGAGACCTGCTCGAACGTGTGTCCGCGGTACGAGGTCACGGTGAAGATCACGGTGGTCACGTGAGCCGGGACCCGCTGCAGATCGACGAGCATGACCTCGTCGTCGCCGTCTCCGTCGCCGGTGAGGTTGTCACCCATGTGACGGACCGAGCCGTCCTTGGACGTCAGCTGACCGTAGTAGCAGACGTCGACGAGGTTGCCGTCGGCGTACAGGAGCGCCGAAGCGTCGAGGTCGACGTCGGCGGTACGGCTTCCGAACAGGCCGCTCTTCTTGATCGGATCCCAACCCAGACCCATCTGGATCATGGTGAGCGCGACGCCGCCCTCCTTGCGGAGCGTGACCTTCTGGCCCTTGGTCAGGCTGACGGGGCGTCCCTTGACCAGGCTCACCTCGGGCTGCTGCGCCGGCGGCTGGTTCTGCACGGGAGGCGCCGGGGGTGCCTGGTTGTACGTCGGCTGCTGGTTGTACGCAGGCTGCTGCGCCGGCGGGTAGGCCGGCGGCGTCGGTCCCTGGTTGTAGGCAGGCGGCTGGTTGTACGCGGGCGGGGCCGGCGGAACCGGCGGCGCGTTGTACGAAGGCTGCTGCTGCGGCGGCTGGTTGTACGCCGGCGGAGTAGGAGCGACGGACGAGGGCGGCGTGATCGGAGCCGGAGCCGCGACCGGAGTGGGCGGCGGCGGCGCGGGCGCATCGTCGACGGACACACCGTGATCGGTGACCAGCGCGGCAAATCCACCCGCGTACCCCTGGCCGACGGCGCGCACCTTCCACGCACCCTGGCGTCGGTACACCTCGAGCGCGATGACGATGGACTCGGTGGTGAGACCGTCGATCACGTACTCGTACAACACGTTCCCGGCCGCGTCGGAGACCCGAGCGGTGGGTGCAGCGCTGCGCCCGAAGTTCGACGAAGCGTCATCGAGCGTGATCACGGCGCGAACCTGCTCGATATCGGCAGGGACGCCGGCGAGCGAGACTCGGAGTGAGGCAATGCCACCCGGGTTGGGCACCAATTGCACGCCGGGTCCGGTCGGCTGGTTGAAGAAGACGAAGTCGGCGTCGGAACGAACTTTTCCGTTGCTCGTCACGAGGAGCGCAGACAGGTCAGCGGCTGCAGCCAGCTGAACCGACACAACTACATCCGAGACGTCCAGCGGGCCGTTCTGCCCTTTGGCAAGCGATACAGACAACTAAATCCCCTTCATAGAGAGCGTGTATTACCCGAGCGCGGAAGAGAACCACCGCAATATCTCCGCGCTCGCTGCGATACCGGACCTTTCTGTCACAGTAACGGTCGGCCGTTGCCAATTCAGTTCTTCCAGCTCACCGTGCCTCGGCCGGATCGCGAAATCGGAGTATTCGAGCATGTCCGCATCCAATGCGCCGTCACCTGCCGACATCACGACCGCGGATTGATCCAGATCACCCGACTCGACCAGTCTGCGGCGCACCTCTGCCAGTGCGCGTGACTTCGACACGGCGTCGGGCATCGTGTAGATCTTCCGGCCTTGACGCGAAACGTTCCAGCCCCGCGTCACGCACCAGTGATTCCATTCGGTTTCGAATTCACTCGGCATCACGACCAGATCGACGACCAGGTACGGAAACAGGTCGTCGGCAACACGAACGGAGCTGACCCAGCTCGAGTCGATCCGCGATTCCAGTTCCGCCTGAACCTGCGGCAACTCGGCGCCGGACTTGCTGGTCGAACGGTCGATCTCGTTTCGCCACTCGCGATCGGCTTCGCCGTCCACCAGGATGTTTCCGCCGTTGCTCGTAATGGCGTACTTCCACGGTCCGCCGGGAAGATCGATCCGCTGGAACTGCGCAATGGTCCTGGTGGTTGTCGGAATCACCGGAACCCGCGAGCTCAGCGCGGTCAGCAGTTCGATCGATTCGACGCTCATGTGCGAGAGCGGACCGCCGTTGTAGTACTCGACGCACAACGGGCTCGGCGCCGAATCCAGGTCGGAGCCACTGGGATCGCCGCCGATCGCGGCCTGCGAATAGATCATCGTGCGGTCCAGATCCGTAGCGATCAGGACCTGGGACGCAGCGGTGTCCGCACGGCTCACGTGATGTCCTTGATCAGGCCGACACACGAGTAGGCGAGATCCGGGACGACCTCGACCGGGACCCCACGGGCCTGTGCCAACAACCGGATGTGTGCGTGCTCCGGGGCTTCGAGTTCGCGCACCAGAACCTTCCAGGGAAGCCGGCGCAGCAGCACCCTGGTTGTTTCTCCGACACCGGGTTTGACGAAGTTGACCGTCGAGATCCCGTACTCGGCCTGCACCTTCTCCACCGACTCCCAACCGGCCCAGGTCGGCGTCCGATCGGAATCGAGCACTGCAGCAAGAGAATCCGCTGCGTCGTCGCGAACCGAATCGAACTCGGCCGAGACCACGTCGAGCAACCTGTTGGAAACGTCGACGTCGGCGAGGTCGGCGTAGAACTTGGCGCCGTGGAAATCGCCGGGCCCGATGAGGGTGTCGTTGAGGACAGTTCGTGAGACCAAGCCGGACACCGTCGAATTGAGGCACGCCGACGCGATCAGGAAGTCGTCACGGGTCCCGTACGTTCGCACGCAGTGTCCGGGGTCGGCGAGAACAGCCAGATCGGAGTCGAACTTCGCTCCGCCTGCCTCGTGGTACTCCGTCAACGCTGCGTCGAGTTCGCGGGCGATGGCGCCCTTGCCCGTCCAGCCGTCGACGAAGACGACGTTCTCCGAGTCGTGATGGTGCGCAAGATAATCGAGTGCGACGGAATCGATTCCTTTGCCACGGACGATGGACACCGCATAGTGCGGCAACGTCAACCCGCGGGTCTGCTGGGCCCAGCGCCGCATCAGAATCCCGATCGGTGTTCCGGCCCGGGCGAGTGAGACCAGCGTGATGTCACTCCCCCGCTCGGCCAAGACCAGGTCCATCACGGTCCCGACAGCGCGCGCCAACCGTGGAGCGCTCTCGGCGAGCACCGTCTCGAAAAGATCCCGGTATGCCTGATCGGGTTGGTACTCGATGGGGAGAGACTCGGCATAGTGCGCCTCACCCGACTGAATACGCTTCTCGCGCACGGATACATCCGCTTCGAGATCCACGTGCGAGAGATCCTTGAGCAGCCACTTCACTTCGCCCGGCGCGTACGAACCGAATTCGGGCCCGACCAATGGTTCGTTCATGACGAGCTCCCTGCTCTGGAATCTCGCAGCGCCGACGGATCGGCCCCGCGAACGGTGGCGACCAGGACGTCGGTGCCGGAGTTCCGCAACACCTCGACCACTCCGTCCATCGCCGTCAACCGATCGGTGTCGGCGGGCTCGTCGATGACCAGCAACGCAAGCGCGTCGACCGCCGCATCAGGCCACTGCGCGTTGTAGACGTATCGAGGGTCGTTCTCACCCAGTTCGGGCGCCGGAAAGGTGAACCCGCGACGCAGCGGGTATCCCGGCACGTCGACGACGTACGCGGGTGAGCGAGTTGTGGTCTGGTAACGAACTGCTCGCCCAGAGCTTTCCAAGCCCGCAGCGATGCGCAGTGGCAGGTACATCAACTCCTCGTGACCGATCACGATCACAGCACGCGACGCGTCGATCGACGATTTGAGAATGGACACCGCTGCCTCGACGGCTGACTCGAATGCCGCGGTGTCGCCATCGAGAAAGCCGTGCCTGCCACCGTCGGGGACATGTGCCGGCCACGGCAGATCGATCCGTGCCAGCGTGCCACGGCGGTCACCGATCGGATTGAGATCCGGAGCATCCAGCGCCGTGACGCGCTCGGTCAGGCCGTCGGGCAGGACCGTCGAACCCGAAGCGAGAGAGACGTAGTCGATTCGTACATTCAACTCTGCCGCCGCGGCTTCGCCGGCGACTCGGTGTTCCTCGGTTCTCATGTCCACCAGCGAGGCCACGACGTAGCGGCTTCGCGGGCATTGCCCGTGCAGCGCCCGGACGGCATCGATCGCGGTGGCGCCGGTGGAGATCTCGTCGTCGACGAGGACCAGAGGCAGGTCGTTCTCGAACAGTTCAGCGGACGTCGGCTGCATCAGATGGCTCGTGGCGTGCGAGTGCCCCTCCTCGAATCCGGCGAGCGTCGTAGCCCCTGGTACGTCTCGGCGCGTGGAGTGCAGGTAGCAGTGAGCGTGCAGGCGAGCTGCGACGCAGTGGCCCAAACCTGTTGCGGTTTCGGCAAACCCGAGAACGACGACGTCGACACCCTCACCGAGGGTTGTCCGAACCAGATCGCCGAGGCCGTCGGCAGCGCCGATGACCACGGACGGCTCGGTGGGCACGTGCTTTCCCAGCACGGTGGACACCAGCAGATGAGCGCGACGCGGATTCCGCCGAAGTCCCGGGATCACCAGATCGGGCACCGAATGCCCGAGTGACGAATCACCGTGAACGAGGTCCAAGCCGAATTCTGCTGTAGCCCAGGGAACGTCCTTGGACTGGACAAGCTCTGTCATCGATCGACCAACGCCGTCAGCAACTCGACGAACGTGATTCCCTTGTTGGTCACACCGAACACGTGAGCTCGGAGCGCAGTCTGATGGGCCCAATTGCGGTGCGGCTTCATCTCGTTCATCTTGTTCCGGTAGCCGGACGCCTGAACTCCCCCGGCGTCGGCACCGAGAATGTCGAGGGCATCGTGATATTCCTCGTGCGTGACCGCGGACAATGCATTGACCGCTGCGACGTGCGACGGGTGGATGACCGTCTTGCCCTGGATTCCGTTGGCTCGGTCCAGCGCGATCTCACGGAGCAGACCGTCGAGGTCGCGGCTGACGAGATGCTGACGGAACCGGACGGCGTCGTGTTCCTCGAACGGGGTGGCGCGCAGCATCGGCCGGAACATACGTTCGTGATCGGCGAAGTACTCCCACACGGGCCCGGTGATGACAAAACCCGAACCGTCCGCGCGCCCGAGATAGTTGACGATGTCGGCGATGACGTCGACCACCACGCGCACGTCGTAGATGGTCAGATCGCGGTCACGACGGATGCCGAAAGTGCTGCACATGTCGGTGGCGCCGATGCGGACGGCAAGGATGCGATCGCGGTGCTGCGCGAGAATCCCACTGATGGTGCGCAATTCGAGATCACGCGTATCGCGGTGAACCAGCGCGGGTGATTCGAGCACCGGCATCGCGTAGAGATGCTTACCCAGCAGTTCGGATGCGTCCGCGACGGCGTCGAGAAACACGGGGCCGGACTCGCTGCCGAACTTGGGGATTACGAACCCGGTGAGCGCGGCGCGCCCCTCGGTCAACGACGCGGCGACCTTGTGGATGTCCGCGACTTCACGGACCCGTACGAACAGCAGCATGCCGACGGCGTCGGTGGACGCGATCTTGTCGAGAGCTTCGACCGCGTTCGCTCGCGCCGATTCGACCTCGTGATCGGCGACGGCGTCCTCGAGATCAAGCACCATCGAGCTGACGCCCTCGGACGCACGCTTGACCACGATGTCGGCCAACCCGGCCCGGGTGGCAGGAACGTAGAGAGTTGCACCCAGAGCAATCGCGAGCAGATCCCTCTCGTCGGAATCCGCGAACGATCGAGGCGCATGTAGGAACAGTTGCTCCCGCACGTCATCCTCGAGATGTTGAAAGTGCTGCATTTCTCTTCTCTCTGTAACCGCAATCAAGTCCATGAAACGACCCCCTGTGACAACGCGTCGAGCAACTCCGATCCCCCGATCGGCCCGACCATTCAGTTTTTGCCGGCTCGCGCCCGCATCTTCTCGACAACTTCGGTGATGAACGTCGATACCGAGTCCAGCTGTAATACATACGACCAGTAGTCCGGATGAGTTCCCGACAGTGACGCACTCGCTCGCTCGATCCTTGCTAGTTGAGCATCGAGTACAGAGCCCCACTCCGCCACCAACCCTTGGTTAACAGCGAACATCTGGGCGTCTTTCAGCCGGAAACGAACCTCACGTTCCTTTTGGCTCGGATCTGCCCGGACTGCACGCAGAGTAGCGAGACGGTCCGTCACGGCGTCGGCACACGCTTCGGCGTCGGCGAGGTGCACGCGGGCTTCGGCCATCAAAGCCAGTGCATGTTCGGGGTTTCCCGCAGCCAGCGACTGCTTCGCTTCCTTGAGATCGATGTCGGCCTGATCGATATGTGCTCGGCTGCGACTGCTGTTGTCGACGAGGTCAGCAGAACTCGCGGCGTTGAACTCGCGCAGCAGTGCGGAGTACGCCGGATCCAGGCGGTCCACTCGAGTGCGCACTGCCGACAACCTGGTCGAGACCGAGGAAATCGTCATCTCGGCACGGTGCTGGGTCGACGGGGCTTCTGCCAATGCTTCCTCGAGCGCCGATACCGCTTCGCGGACACTCTCGGCCCGCGTGCGGACTGCGTCGGCGCGACCGGATGAGCGCGCATTGTCGAGCGCTGCAACCGCGTCGTCGAGGTGTTCGGAGGCCGTCACCACCGACGGGTACTCGCGATAGCGCTGATCGGTGGCAGCCAGTTTTTCCCGGACGGCGTTCGCGAGGGTTCGGGCCTGCTGGCCGAGGACGGGAATGGCGGACATCGTGACCGTCGCCTGCTCGAGGTGCGCACGATGCCCGTTGTAGAAGGCATCGACGCCCTTCGCCGCCTCGACGAGTTCGGCTACCGACTTTTCGAATGCCACCCGAGCACCGTTCGGGTTCTGGTGAAGTACCTGATCGTTGCCATAGCGCTCGGATGTGTCGAGGTAGTCCGACGCAGCCTGGAAGCACCGATCCCGAACGGGTTCCCACGCAGCGCGCAGCCCTCGCTCGGGGTACAGCTCGGCGGAAGCGTCGACTGCTGCCGACGCGATGGTCTGCCGCTTGTCCATGTCGAGGAACGCCGAAACCATGGCCGTCTGCGCCTCCCGCGCACGACTGACCGACTCCCCCACTCTTGCCCCCCGATTGAAGCGCTCCGACCATCTTCCCACCACGATTGAATCCTACGGGTCCAGCACTTCGCTTCTCGGTTCGTAATTCTGCTGTTACGGCGAACACACCGGAACTGCGGTTAGGGTGGTGGAGGTAAACACACTCCCAAGACGACTTCGCGTCGTAGTGGGCCTTGTCTCTCCTCTTGAAAGGACCCCTGAATGGGCGTCAGCTTGACCAAAGGCGGCAATGTCTCTCTCACGAAGGAGGCCCCGAACCTGACTGCAGTGGTCGTCGGCCTGGGCTGGGACGCGCGTTCCACCACCGGAGCTGCTTTCGACCTCGACGCCAGCGCAATCGGCGCAGGCTCGAACAAGAAGGTCCTCTCCGACCAGCACTTCATCTTCTTCAACAACCTCCGTTCGCCCGACGGCTCGATCGAGCACAAGGGTGACAACACGGACGGCGAAGGCGAAGGCGACGACGAGCAGATCGACGTGAACCTCGCAGCGGTTCCCGCCGAGGTCGAGAGCGTTGTCTTCCCCGTCTCGATCTACGACGCAGAAGCTCGCTCGCAGTCCTTCGGCCAGGTCCGCAACGCGTACATCCGCGTCGTCGACAAGTCGAACGGCAACGAGCTCGCTCGTTACGACCTCTCCGAGGACGCTTCCACCGAGACCGCCATGGTCTTCGGTGAGCTGTACCGCAACGGTGCAGAGTGGAAGTTCCGCGCAATCGGCCAGGGCTACGCGTCCGGCCTCGCGGGCATCGCGCGCGATTACGGCGTCAACGTCTGATCTTCGCTCTCGACGAGCTGACTCGGGGAAGGTTCCGCAGTAGTCTGTGGAACCCTCCCCGTTTTCACGTTCGGATGCGGTGAGAGACCGCTTGCAGTAACCACTCTGCATTGACCAACTAGAAAGGGCCACGCTCCGTGGTACTGCGAATATTCGGTTTATCCATCGCAATTTCGATCCTCGCGATGATCGTTGCGTTCATCTACGGCGGACCCGAGGCACTGTTCCTCGTCATCATCCTGTCGATTCTGGAAATCTCGCTTTCCTTCGACAACGCCGTCATCAACGCCACTGTTCTGCAAAGAATGAGTGAATTCTGGCAGAAGATCTTCCTCACCATCGGCGTCATCATCGCCGTCTTCGGTATGCGTCTGGTGTTCCCGCTCGTGATCGTCTGGGCTGCATCCGGTCTCGGACCCGTAGCTGCACTCGACCTCGCACTGAACCCGCCTGCGGACGACGCCGCGTACTTCGCCAACGGCGAGCCGAGCTACGAAACCATCCTCACCGACGCTCACCCGCAGATCGCTGCCTTCGGTGGCATGTTCCTGCTGATGCTCTTCCTCGGATTCATCTTCGAAGAGCGTGAGATCACCTGGCTGTCCTGGCTGGAGAAGCCGCTCGCTCGCATCGGCAAGCTCGATCAGCTCTCCGTCGTCGTGGCCGGCATCGTCCTGGTACTGAGTGGTTCGTTCCTCGCCGCTGACGACAAGGTCTCCACCGTCATGATCTCGGGCGTTCTGGGCATGATCACCTACATCGCGGTCAACGGCTTGGGTGAACTGTTCAATCTGCCGGAAGAAGGCGAAGAGGAAGAAACCGCCAAGTCCGGCGGCCCCATGCAGCTCGCGAAAGCAACCGGCAAAGCCGGCTTCTTCCTGTTCCTCTACCTCGAGGTCCTCGACGCGTCCTTCTCCTTCGACGGCGTCATCGGCGCGTTCGCCATCACGGCAGACCCGATCATCATCGCCCTCGGCCTCGGCTTCGTCGGCGCGATGTTCGTCCGTTCCATCACGGTCTTCCTGGTCCGCAAGGGCACGCTCTCCGATTACGTCTACCTCGAGCACGGTGCGCACTGGGCCATCGGCGCTCTGGCCGTCATCTTGATGGTGTCCATCGGCGTTCACATCAACGAGATCATCACCGGCCTGGTCGGTGTCTTCTTGATCGGCGCTGCTTTCATCAGCAGCCTCATTCGCAACAAGCGAATCGCGAACGCAGATCCGAAGTTGGACGAGAACACTCCGGCAACTGTCTGACGTTCTTTCTCGAAACGCCCGCGACCAATTGGTTGCGGGCGTTTTGTTTGTTATGCCTGAATTGAAACTCTCTGCATTCACAGCCGCGCGCCAATTGTTCAGCCGCGCGTCAAATTCAGCCTGCGGGTGAACAATTGCCCTGCGGGTGCGAAACCGCACAAATCTCGACCCACCCCGGCACAATCAAGAGGCGAAATCCGATTGTGCACAGTGATGAGGGGGAAAGTCGTGGAAGACCAGTTTCTGTCCAAAGGCCAGAACATCGAGCTCCCCGACGAACTCGATCAGATCGACATCGTGATCACCTGGGACAATACGGAATTCGGTGTCGATGCCTCGGCATTGCTTCTGGGTGCCGACGGAAAAGTCAGGTCCGACGCGGACTTCGTCTTCTACAACCAACAGGAATCTGCTGACGGCTCGGTTCGCTATCTCGGCCGCCGCGAAGCCGAATCCGGCCCGCACGAGCGCCTCCTCGTCCACCTCGCTGCTGTACCCGAACAGGTCGATGCGATCGCGTTGGTAGGCAGCGTCGACTCCGGCTCTTTCGGAGACCTCGGCAAACTTGCGCTCCAACTGGTCGATTCCGGCGGCTCTCCTATCGCCGAATACGTCACCGCCGACGCATCCACCGAAACCGCCTTCGTCTTCGGTCAGGTCTATCGGCGCAACGGGAAGTGGAAACTTCGCGCCATCGGCCAAGGTTGGGCTTCAGGACTCGCCGGGCTCGCCGAAGACTTCGGAGTCGACGTGAGCGAGGATGCCCCCGTCGAGGAGCCGTCGTCACCTGAGCTGGAGACACCCCAACCGATATCGGAATCCGATCCACCAGTCACCGAACCCACGACGCCACCAAAGCCCGCACGGCAGCGCGGGGTTCGTACAGCGAAGCCCGTGCCCAAGAAGGCTCCACTACCCGAATTCAAGCACGCCGAGTCCGAGACCTGGCAACCTGCACGACTCTTCTCGGTGATCGGCGTCGGAACCGGCGAGGAACAAGAACGACGCACGACGTCGGCATTGGTTTCCACGATGCAAGCGGTTCCATTGTTTGCGCGGGCGGTTTCGTCCCGCGTGGGCGCACCGGCCGGCTCGTTCGAGGGCTATGTCGAAGTTCCCTACGTCAAAGGTGAATCTCGGGTGATCCCGGATGCGGTGTGGCGCATCGCCCGCGGAAGCCGGCTCTGGACCGGCTTGCTCGAAGCAAAGACTGGAGCAGGCACCCATACCCGAGAGCAGCTCGAAAACTATCTCGACGTCGCCAAGAAGAACAAGTACGACGTCGTGATCAGCCTGTCCAACGACTTGCCTGCCGGCGCCGGCGAATTACCCGTCGAGGTGGACAAGCGCAAGCTCACCAAAGTTGCGCTGCGGCATCTCTCTTGGGCAGAAGTCATCCACGAGGCCCGGATGGTGCTCTCGCACGGCGGAATCGACAATCCTCTGCAAGGTTGGATTCTCAGCGAATTTCTCCGGTACATCGAACATCCCAAGTCAGGGGCCGAGGAGTTCGTCGACATGGGTCGTCACTGGGTATCGATACGCGATTCCGTCAGCGCCGGGACTCTACGTCCTGGAGATCCGAAGGCAGCGGCCGTCGCTCAGTCGTGGATCGCGCTCGCACGAAATCTTGCGCTGCGGTTCACCGCTGATCTCGGTGTCGTCGTCAAACATGTGTTGCCCCGCCGGGTAGTCAACGACGCGGAAGCGCGTACCGCGCTGACGGTCAACGAATTGGCGAACGACGGCACCTTCAGCGCCACCCTCCGGATCCCCGACGCAGCCGGAGAGTTACGGGTTACCGCTGATTTGAGAACCAACAAAGTGAGCTGCAGTACAACGGTTTCCGCTCCTGACGAAGGTACCGCAGGAAAACGGGTTACTTGGGCTTTGCGTCAATTGAAAAATGCACCCGAGGACTTGTTGGTCGAAGCGTTGTTCACCGGTCCTGCCGCGTCGACATGCGAGATTCTTACATCGGCCCGAGCAACACCGCGTCTACTGACGGACGGGCAAGGCGGTCAACTCACTTCATTCGTGCTGACACAGTCCTTCCCCCTCGGCAGCAAGCGTGCGGGCACTGCTGCAAGTTTCATCAGCAGCATCACAAGTTCAGCCGAGGTGTTCTATTCCGAAGTCGTTCAACCACTCCGGGAATGGGTCCCCGCCGCACCTAAAGCGTCCGATCTCCCTCGTGAAGAACAAGTCGACAACGAAGACTGAAATTGAACGAGATAGTCATAGAGCGCGCAACGGACGAGGACGCAGCGGAAATCCTTGTTCTACAACGCTGTTGCTGGGTCTCGGAAGCAATCTCGAACAACAGCATGAACATACCCCCGCTCCACGAGGACCTACCCACGGTCCGGGCATGGGTTCAGGAGTCGACTGTCTGGACCGCACGACGCGGCGGTCGGCTCGTCGGGGCCGTGCGAGGCAGCGCGGACGGAACCACATGGCAGATAGGGCGCCTCATGGTGGCACCGGACTTGGCGGGCAACGGCCTCGGCCGACGCCTCTTGCAGCACGTGGAACAGAACGCTCCGGAGCGCACCACAAGTTTCGAGCTGTTCACCGGAAGCAAGAGCGTGCGGAACATTCGCGTGTACACCCGAGCGGGCTACTCCCAATTGCCGCCGGACCCCAGCCACATCCCCGGAGTCGTCTACCTGTCCAAGCCGAACGCCATCAACTCCGAGTGAACGGCGATACTGACTTCTGTGGTGAACATTCGCGTCGCAGCGCAGACAGACTTGCCGTTCTTACGTGAGCACGACTCACACATCGCAGCCGAGGAACTCGCGTCAGTGATCCAACGCGGCCGGATACTCGTCGCCGAGGACAGCGGGAAACCAATCGGATGGCTGCGCTGGGGCTTGTTCTGGGACGAGATTCCGTTCATGAACATGCTGACCGTCCTGTTTTCGAACCGCGGCCAAGGCATCGGGCGCGCTTTGGTCACAGATTGGGAAAAACGCATGAGCCGCGCGGGACACTCGCAGGTCCTCACCTCCACACTCGCCGACGAATCAGCCCAGAACTTCTATCGCGCAATGGGATACACCGACGCGGGAGTTCTGTTACTCCCAGGCGAGCCCTCCGAAATCTTCCTACGCCGAGACCTCGAGCCTGCGCCCGATCTGACCGATCCCCACATTACCCGCGAGTAATATATGGTAGTCGTCACACCGCGATCTCAGGGTGGGGCGTGGCACACCAATGTGGAGGACGAGTATGTCGTCAAGGGTCTTATCTCGCACAGTTGTCGGAGTACTCGCGGTTGCACTGACAGGCGTAGGTGCACCGGCAGCACTCGCGCAGCCGGCTCTTGCCCAGTCCCCTGATGACAGTTTCTACAGCTACGAGGGCGCGGCGCCTCTCTCGTCGTATGCTCCAGGCGCGGTCCTCGGGACTCGCACCGTGCCGTATACCATTCTCAACATCCCGACCCCGATACAGGCAGTGCAGGTTCTCTACCGATCAACCGACGCCCTCGGTCAGCCGTCGGCCAACGTCACCTCGATCCTGCGCCCGGCCAACGGTCAACCGGACAAAGTTGTTTCGTACCAATCCTTTTACGATTCACTGAACCCCGACGACAGTCCGTCGCGGGCTATCGCGGGCAACACCCCGATCGGAGATTGGACGCCGAGTGGGCGTAATTTCAACGTCGGCGGAACCTTCACGTCCATCGAGGCAGCCTTGTTCGGGCCGCTCTTCGCCCTCGGCTACACGATCGTCGTCCCGGACACCGAAGGCCCGGATGCAAACTTCGCTGCCGGACCCGAATACGGGATGATGACGCTCGACGCTCTGCGTGCGGCCAAAGATGTCCCGGAAACCGGAATCACCGACGACGCTGAGATCGCGCTGATGGGGTACTCCGGCGGAGCGATCGCCACCAACTGGGCTTCGATCCTCGCTCCCGCGTACGCACCGGAGATCAACGACAATTTGATCGGTGCCGCGCAGGGCGGCGTGCTGGTCAATCCGGCTAACAACCTTCGCTACGCGAGCGGAAGCATCGGGTGGGGCGGCGTCGTCGGCATGGCAATCGTCGGCGTTGCGCGTTCGTACGACATCGATTTCGGAAAGTATCTCAGTGACCGTGGACGCGACGTCATGGCTCGACTCGAAGACGCGTCCATCGGCAACGTGCTGGCACAGTACCCCGGTCTGACCTGGCAGGAACTGGTCAAGCCCGAGTACGCCGATCCCAATACGGTTCCCGAGTACGTCGATGTCGTGAACAAGATCAACATGGGCACCGCTGCGACACCGACGATTCCGATGTTCATCGCTCAGGCGGCCAACGGCACCATCGAGGGCACCCAACCCGGTGGCCCCGGCGTCGGAGCGGGCGACGGCGTCATGATCACGGGCGACGTCCGTACCCTCGCACGCAAGTATTGCGACGCCGGCCTGCCGATTCAGTACGACCAGTACGACACCATCAGCCACTTCCTCGGCGCCATGCTCTGGCTCCCCGGTGCGCTCACCTGGATCGACGACCGATTCACCGGCAAGCCTGCTCCGTCCAACTGCGCGAACATTGCACCGGGGAACTCTCTTGCGCCGCAGGAACATGCGGCGCGCTAGCGAAGCGATCCCGCCAACAGATACCTTTGTCGTCCTGGTGCGCTATCGAACTCAACTGCATGGACCGCGTTATCGCAGGGCCCGTAAATCGCACTTAGAGTTCTGCGCCGACACGATATCCCTCTGCGACAGCGTGACTGATCCGACGGGGCGCGACGCAGTCACCAATGACGCTGACGGACTCTCCGGCAACGAGACCAAGATTCGACATCGGAATCCGCGGTTTGTGCCAGACGGCCAACGCGTCGTAGATCGTTATGTCACCACCGCCGAACACGGGCCGCAGAATCAGTGGCAACGCGGAATCTTCCGGAACCACGAGTGTGTGGCAAATCTTGAACTCCACGCCGCCGTCACCGAGCCGGCCGAGAAGTGGGCCTGCACTCTCGGCCGGAATCCGCGAGACCAATGCAGAAAGCGGGGTGGCAAAGGTGACGTGCCAGCCCCGGCCGGCGAGCGCTTCGGCGGCGCTGTATGCGGGCCAGAATCCGTCACCCTCGTCGAATACCACTGCGCGTCGACTTGCCACCTCCGGTACTCGACCGGACAAGACGTCGTCGACCGTGGCTGCTGCTCGACCCGACAGTTCGATCGGTAGTTCGGCCGGCCGCGATCCGGTGGCCACGATGACGTGGTCAGCTGACGAGTGGATGTCGGCAAGGTCGTCGGCGTCGATTTCGGCACCGAGGTTGACATCGACTTTGAGCCGTTTGAGTTCTCGCCCAAGGTAATCGATGATATCGACCAAGGTGGCGCGATGCGGCGCAGCCGCGGCCACGCGGACAGCGCCGCCGAGAACGGTGTCCCGCTCGAACAGTGTGACACGGTGCCCGCGCCCTGCGGCGACGCGCGCTGCCTCGAGTCCGGCCGGCCCGCCGCCGATGACAAATACTTCCTTGGCGCGCAGGGAGACGACACCGACACCCGGATGTCGACCGCGCCCGACTTCGGCGTTGACCGCGCAATGCAGATGCGGGTCGAAGGCACGGCAATCCTGATTGATGCCGAGACAGCCACGGATCTCGTCGAGGCGGCCGGTCTGCGACTTGATGGGCAAGTCAGGATCGGCGATGAGCGCCCGCGCCATCCCCACCATGTCGACGTAACCGGACTTGATCGCGTGATCGGCGGTGGCGGCGTCGCGAATACGCTGGCCAACGAGAGTGGGAATTCCGGTGGCAGCTCGCACCTTTGACGCGGACGGAATTGCGACAGCGTCCTCGTTGGTGGAGTCCTTGACATATTTCCCGCGGGTGCCGTGTGTGATGGAGAAGTAATCGACCCCGAGTTCGGACATGTTTTCCGCGATGCGCACGCAGTCGTCGATCTGCATACCGCCGGGGATTTCCTCTTCACCGCTCAATCGCACGCCGAGAACGAATCCGGTCGGCATGGCGGAGCGCATTGCTTCGATCACCAAGCGAGGAAACCGCATTCGGTTCTCGAACGATCCACCGAAGCTGTCGGTTCGCTGGTTGGTCAACGGGGACATGAATTGAGCAGGCAGATAACCGTGCGCGGCATGGATTTCCGCGCCGTCTACGCCTGCCTTGACCAAATTCGCGGTCGAGATACGCCAGCCTTCGACGATATCCTCGATCTCGGCAATTGTGAGTTCGTGAGGCGGGTACGCATCGCGCGGTGTCTTTATCGGAGACGGGGCAGACGGCGGCGCATCCGATTCGCCGCCGATGAACTCGCGACCGAGGTGACACAACTGACCGATGAACTTCGCACCATGGCGATGTATCACTTCGACTTTCGCGGCTGTGGCCGGAACGAATTCATCGATGTATGCCTCGACGAGCTTCCGTGAGCGCAGCGTCGTGGTCGGGTGAACCACGGTTGCCCCACCGATGATCAGGCCGACTCCACCGGCCGCGAGTCGCTCGAAATGATCGGTGTCCCCGTGTGTCGGCACACCGTTTTCGGCCATACTCGTACCGGCAGGCAATGCCACCAACCGATTTTTCATGGTCATTCCGCCGAGTGCGAACGGTGAAAATAGGTGGGGGAATTCGTTACCCATCAGCGCTCTCTTCTCTTGCTCGCGCCTACTGACATGGCGACCCAAGTCTTCCTATATTGAATTCAGTTTAGCTGATCGAGAGGTTGCAGAACAGTCGCGCGATCGACCATCTTGTGACCCGAGCCACATGACTATAAGCTGCCGTCGCAAGTTAAACCGAATTCAGGTCAGTTCTTACAGGATTGAATTCGCCTACTCTCTAACATTTTTCGAGATTCACCCTGAAACTCGATGAGGACCACGGGCGACAAACTCGCGCCAGAAGGGCATGTCCATGAAGATTCTCCCCCGGTCGGCCATAGCGGTGACTGCGGTCGCCACGCTGATGATGACAGCAGCGTGTGGCAGCAACGAGACTCCGACAAGCACGGTTTCCGGCAACTGGGACGACATTGTCGCTGCAGCCAATGCCGAAGGTTCCGTACGCCTTTACTCGACCCAACATCCCGCGAATCTGGAGGCACTGCGAATTGCGTTCACGGCGCAGTACCCGCAGATCACCCTGGAAGTCACCCGAGGGACGGATGTCGAGATGAACCCTCGGATCGAGACGGAGAATCGAACAGGCAAGGGCGTAGGCGACGTTCACATGTCGTCGGATCCGTCCTGGATCAAAAATGCTGCCGCCTCCGGCGCCTTCTCCTCCCCGATTGTCGGTCCGGCCTTCGACGATCCGGCGTACGAGCGCGACCGAAGTGTGATCGACGACCAGTTCTTTCTGACCAGCGCGGCGATATTCGCGCTCGGCTGGAACACCGACGCTCTGCCCCAGGGGCTTCGATCACCGGACGACCTGCTCGATCCCGCGCTGAAGGGGAAGATCGGGGTTGTGAACCCCGGCGGATTCGCGGCCGTTGTCGACCAATACCAGTTCTTCGAAAAAAATTGGGGCACTGGAAATTTCAACGAACGGCTGGCGGACCAGAATCCACGAATCTATCCCAGTTCGCTGGGTATCGCTCAAGCATTGAGTTCGGGCGAAATTGCGGCCACCCCGATGGTGCAACCGCTGGTGCGGGAAATGGCGACAGGTGCCCCGGTGGACTGGGTACTGCCGGAGCCGGCGTGGGGGACGCCGTGGTATTCCCTGGTGCTTGCCTCCGCGCCGCATCCGAATGCTGCGCAGGTACTGGCCAACTTCATGGTCACAGAGGCAGGACAGAAGGCACTCTCGTACGGATACGGTAGTGCTCTGCCGAACATCTCGGGTGCGGTCGGACGCGCGCAGGATATCCCTCTACCGGACACCACTGCGCTCACTACCGAGCTGACGGGCAAATTCCAAGAAGAATGGGAGCGGAGCTTTCAGCGTTAGCGGTGCGAGGTGGCCCGCCTCGGATCGAGGCGGGCCACCCCACTGCTTTACTACTTCAGTACTTTTCACCCCTATCGGCCTTGTCGACCAACGACTGCGGTGGTTCGAAATGACTGCCGTACTTCGACGCCAGATCCCGGGCGCGGTCGACGAAACCTGGTAGCCCGCCGTCGTACTGGTTGATGTACTGGATCACGCCGCCGGTCCAGGCTGGAAAGCCGATACCGTAGATCGAGCCGATGTTGGCGTCCGCGACCGATTCCAGCACACCTTCGTCGAAGCAGCGAACGGTCTCGAGCGCTTCAGCGAATAGCATTCGTTCCTTCATGTCCTCGAACGGAATTTCCGCGGACCCGGACTTGAACGCTTCACGCAGACCTGGCCAGATGCCGACCCGCTTGCCACTCTTGTCGTACGAGTAGAAACCGCCGCCGCCGGATCGCCCGGTGCGCTCGAGTTCACCGACCATCCGATCCATGACGGCGTTGGAACCGTGGAATGGAATTGTCTCGCCCGCGGCGAGCAGTGCCCGCTCGGTTTCCTTGCGGATCTTCTGAGGCAGTGTGAGTGTCAGTTCGTCCATGAGCTGCAGTGGCGGTGCCGGGTATCCGGCCTGTGCGCCTGCTTGCTCGATGAACGTGGGGTTCACACCCTCGCCGACGGCGGCCATCGCCTCGTCGAGGAACTTGCCGATGACGCGGGAGGTGAAGAAGCCACGACTGTCATTGACCACGATGGGCGTCTTGCGGATCTGCTGGGTGTAGTCGATGACCTTGGCCAACACCGCATCCGACGTCTTGGCACCTTTGATGATCTCGACCAGAGGCATCTTGTCCACTGGGGAGAAGAAGTGGATTCCGATGAAGTCTTCCGAGCGCGCAACTCCTTCGGCCAGGATGGTGATCGGCAGGGTGGAGGTGTTGGATCCGAGCACCGCGTCGGGTTCGACGATGTTCTCGATTTCTTGGAATACCTGGTGTTTTACCTCGACCGATTCGAATGCGGCTTCGATTACCAGGTCGACGCCCGCGAAATCGGCGGCATAGGTGGTCGGTGTGATTCGGGCGAGGAGTTGTTCGGACTTCTCCGCCGTGGTCTTGCCACGGGCGAGCGCTTTGGCCTCCAGCGCTACCGCGTACTGCTTGCCTTTCGCCGCAGCGTCGAGCGAGATGTCCTTGAGTACCACGTCGATTCCGGCCTGGGCGGAGACGTACGCGATTGCGGCACCCATCATTCCGGCTCCGATGACGCCCACCTTCTTAGCGGTGAACTTGTCGTAACCGTCAGGCCTTGACGCTCCACCGTTGATCGCCTGCAGGTCGAAGAAGAAGGCGTTGATCATGTTCTGGGCCACTTGGCCGGTCACCAACGAGACGAAGTAGCGGGTCTCGATCTCGTCGGCAGTGTCGATGTCGACGTACGCGCCTTCGATCGCGGCAGCCATGATCGCGCGTGGCGCCGGCATCGGTGCACCCTTGAGTTGCTTACGGAGGAGACTCGGGATAACCGGTAGGACCTGGGCCATCTTCGCATCCGCCGGTCCGCCGCCGGGAATCTTGAATCCTTTGGTGTCCCAAGGCTGTACTGCATCGGCATGGTCGTGAATCCAGGCCTTGGCCGCCGGCAGCAATTCCGCCACCGAACCAACGACCTGGTCGATCAGACCCAAATCCAGCGCACGCGTCGGGCTCAGACGCGGCCCCTGCAGCAGGACGTTTGCCAGCGCCGCCTGGATGCCGAGCAGCCGTACGACACGCGAGATTCCGCCACCGCCGGGCAACAGACCCAGGGTGACCTCGGGTAAGCCGAGTTGATTGCCCTTGACGTCGGCCGCGATGCGGTGGTGGGTGTGCAACACGATTTCCAGACCGCCACCGAGTGCGGCGCCATTGATGGCGGACACCACCGGCTTGCCGAGCACCTCGAGTCGCCGCAGCACCTTCTTGAGTTCGTTGAGGTGGGTGGTGACCTCGGTGACCGAAACCGGGTTCTTCGCCTGCGGTCCCCAAGCCTGCATGTCCTTGAGGTCACCCCCGGCAAAGAACGTTCGCTTTGCCGAGGTGAGCACGACGCCGACGTAGCTGTCCTTCTCGACTTCGAGTCGGTCGACGGTCGCAGCCATTGAGGACGTGTACAGGGCGTTCATCGTGTTGGCGCCCTGATTCGGGTCGTCCATCGTGAGCACGAGGACGCCATCGGTATCGAGCGCCCAGCCGATCATGTTGTCAGTCATTGATTCTGTGTGTTCTTTCTCTTCAACAGAGGGAGGAGCGGGCCGGGTGCAAGCTCAGACGCGTTCGATGACGGTGGCTATACCCATGCCGCCGCCGATGCACAGCGTGATCAGGCCGTAGCGTCCACCGGTACGCTCGAGTTCGTCGAGCACGGTGCCGACCAGCATTGCACCGGTAGCGCCGAGTGGGTGGCCCATCGCGATGGCCCCGCCGTTGACGTTGGTCTTCTCGCGCGGGATCTTCAGATCCTTCATCCACTTCATGACCACGGAGGCAAAGGCCTCGTTGAGTTCGAAGACGTCGATGTCGTCCACGGTCAGTCCGGCCCGCTTCAGAGCGAGTTCGGTGGCGGAAGTCGGTCCGGTCAGCATGATCGTCGGTTCACTACCGGTTTGGGCGGTGGCCACGACGCGGCCGCGCGGCGTCAGGCCGCCGCGCTTACCCGCGGCTTCGCTGCCGACGAGTACGAGTGCGGCACCGTCAACGATGCCCGAAGAGTTACCGCCGGTGTGGATGTGGTTGATCTTTTCTATGTTGACGTACTTCTGCAGCGCAACCTCGTCGAAACCGGTTGTAGCCGCGAGTTTTTCGAACGCCGGTGTGAGCTTGCCCAGACTCTCGACGGTGCTTCCCGGACGGCGATGCTCGTCGTGATCGAGCAGGACGACCCCGTTGAAGTCCCGCACCGGAACCACAGATTTGGAGAAATAGCCTGCATTCCAAGCATTTTCCGCGCGCCCCTGTGACTGTGCGGCGTAACCGTCGATGTCCTCGCGGGTGAATCCCTCGACCGTGGCGATGAGGTCGGCGCCGATTCCCTGTGGGGCTATGTACAGGTCGTATGCGGTCGCCGGGTCGGTGAAGATGGCGCCGCCGTCGCTACCCATCGGGACACGCGACATCGACTCGACGCCGCCGGCGATCACCAGGTTGTCCCAGCCGGACGCAACTTTCTGGGCCGCCAGGTTTGTGGCCTCGAGACCGGACGCGCAGAAACGGTTGACCTGCGTGCCTGGCACCGAATCCGGCAGTCCCGCGAGCAGAGCCGCGGTGCGCGCGATGACGGCACCCTGCTCACCCACCGGGGAGACGACACCCAGTACTACGTCGTCGATTTCTGCGGGATCCATTGCGGTAAAACGAGTTCCGAGCTCCTGAATCAGCCCGACTACAAGGTCGACGGGCTTGACACTGTTCAACGAGCCTTTTCGCAGTTTGCCTCTCGGCGTGCGAATGGCCTCGTAGATAAATGCTTGTTCACTCACAGGGATTCCTTTTGGTCATGATGGCTCAGCTATTTCGGCCGGACGAGAGGGAGGACCGCCTGCCAGAGTGGCGGCGCGCGCCTGCGATAGAGATCGCGGAGGATATACGGCGTCCCCGGGTAGCGCGGGAAGACTGTGCGGTACCCGAGGTCGGCTTGGATGGAGCTGGAATCAGGAGAAGGACAGTTCGGGGGTGCGGGCGATCAGTAGGCGCCGCACCTTGCCCTCGCTGTCGAGCTGCGCAGTGGCGTTGAACGAAGCCTCGAAATCGCCGCCTCGAGTGGTGCGCCCGAGTGACAACTCGACACCGTCGACGAATGCCCCGGCGTCGATGTGGTGGATCAGAACACTCTTCTCGCGTTGCGCCAGGTAGGCGACGAGACCGTCGCGATCGCCGACGAACTCGGCAGACTGCCCATCACCCTTCGAGAACTGAACGGACATCACGAAGTCTTTGCTGATCATCGTCAGCACACGGTCCGGATCGTCGGAATCCATGTACTCGAACCACTGGATGAGCACTGGCGTCTGGTTGGTCTCGCTCATCAGCGAACTCCTTCGGCGGACGAATCGGGGGGAATCAAACTGAACTCAGCGTCGAAGGTCACCTGATAGCGATCGACGAGACCGGCGGAATCGACGTGCATGACACCGACGAAATAGCCCGTGGTCTTGGTCCCGTTCTCAGTCACCGACCCATGCAGGAAATGCAGATCCCCTTCGGCTGCAACACGCAGGACCTTGTGTTTGCGATCCACCGGAGGGCGACCCGACAGGTAGTCGAGCATTGACGCACGACCACTCCCGTAGTTAGCCCCGGTGGGCAAGACCATGGCGAACTCCACGTTCTCGGCCAACAAGGCCACAGCATCTTCGAGTCGACCGCTGTCCACGGTCGCGTAATAGGTTTCGATCACTGAGCTCATGAGATGAACTTAGTTCGGTTCGACCCTTCTTGTCGAGGCCTTGACACGCTAGTCTCGTTCCATAACCAAACTGAACTCAAGTCAAGTGGAGTGATATGAAATCGTCTACTTCCCAGGTAGAGCCCCCCTGGCCGCTCTCCGAGCCCGCTGCTCTCAATCCCGGCCCCGAACAGTTGGAGCTTCGTGATGCGATTCGAGCGCTGCTCGGGAAACACGGCGGCGTAGAGCAGGCTCGGTCGGCTTCGCACACGGCCGATGGATACTCGCCGGACCTCTGGCAGCAATTGATCGAGAATATGTCGGTCACTTCGCTCGCTGCGCCAGAAGATCGCGGCGGGCTGGGTTACGGCATGGTCGAACTCGGCATCATTCTCGAAGAGTGCGGTCGGAGTCTGGCCTGTGAGCCCGTGTTTTCCTCGGCGGTCCTGGGCGCCCAGGCACTATTGGCGGCCACGTTTCCCGTCGACGAACTACTGGTCAACGTCCTCGAGGGATCCTCGGTGGCAAGCGTCAGTCCACTGACTGCCGCGACCGATCGACTCAGCGGTGTCGAAAGTGAATCCTCCTGGCTGCTCAGCGGTGAGGTCTCGGCCGTCGTAGGTGGTGCTGCTGCCGACATCGTCATCGCCTCAGCCGACACCGCCGCCGGACGGCAGATATTCGCAATTAAGACAGCCGGTCAGGTGCACTGGCGCGAGCGCGAAGTCGTCGACCCCACCCGCAGACAGGCCGACCTGACCGTAGCGGAAGTGCCGGCAGTTCCCGTGGTCGGTGCCGACGATTATGCCCGGGTCTGTACTCGGATTCATGATTTACGGACGCTCGCAATCGCTTTCGAGAACACCGGACTTGTCGACGCCCTGCTCGAGATGACCGTCGAATACGTGAAAACCCGACACCAATTCGGGCGCCCGATCGGCTCGTTTCAAGCCGTCAAGCACCGACTGGCCGACGTACTCGTGCTGCTCGAGCGCGCTCGATCGGCAAGCAGATATGCCGCAGCCGTATACGACGAGGCCCCGGATACTGCCCGATTGGCGATCGCGGTGGCCGGCGCCGTCTGCACCGACGCGGCCATAGACGCCGCGGCCGAGGCCGTGCAATTGCATGGCGGCGTCGGCTTCACGTGGGAACACCCGGCACACTCCTATTTCCGCCGTGCATTGGGAAACGAAGCAGTACAGGGCGATTCGCGCACTCATCGCGCACGCATCGCAGAACTGATCGGCATTTGACTATTCGGAAAATGCCGCCGATGCCGGGTATTGACGCAACGTCACCCAATCTGCATACTGAAGTGAATCCAGTTCAATTTTATATCCACACGAAAGGCTCATGATGATCGAGACCGACCACATCCTGTTGGAGAAAGACGGAGACATCGCACGGGTTTGGCTCAACCGCCCGCACAAGAAGAACGCGGTCACCGTTGAACTGCTGCACCGCCTCGACGAGATCATTGTCGAGGTCGACAACGATCCGAACCTCAAGGTTCTGGTGCTACGTGGCGTCAACAACACGTTCTGCTCAGGTTTCGACCTGGACGAGCTGCTCTCCGACTTCATCGGCAGCACCACAGCGATGGACGTCGCCGTGCTTTCGGCCAAGGTCTGCGACCGTCTCTACTCGATGAACACACCCTCGATCGCAGTCCTCGAAGGCTATGTCACCGCAGGTGGTTTCGAACTGATGATTTCGTGCGACTTCGCGATCGCATCGGATGACGCCAAGATCGGCGACTTCCACATCCGTCGTGCACTCTTCGGTGGCGCCGGCCCGATCTACCGCCTTCCCCGCATGATCGGGGTCCGTAAGACCAAGGAGCTCATGCTCACCGGCAAGCTCCTCTCGGGCACCGAGGCCGCTGCATTCGACCTGATCAATGCTTCGGCACCGGCCGATCAGCTCGATCAGACCGTGGCAGACTTCGCCGCGACTCTGACCGACAAGAGCCCGTTCATGATGAAGCTCACCAAGATGTGCATCGACAAGGGCCTCGACGCCGACATCCAGTCGCTCATGGTCATGGAGCACTTGGCCGTCGGCAACGCACTGCAGTCGGAGGACGGCAAGGAAGGCGTCACCGCATTCCTCGAGAAGCGTGATCCGGTGTGGGTCGGCCGCTGATCTGATTCACCCCGAGACCTGAAGGGATAGGCATGGCAGAGAAGACAGCAATCGTGCTCGAAGGCAGCCGGTGCACGGTGTGCGCCACGGTGGCCTTTCCGGCCGGCGTCATGTGCAGCAAGTGCGCAACGCCAACGGCAGCACCTCTCGATTTGAGTACCCGAGGTGTGCTGTGGGCGTACACGATTCAACGTTTTCCTCCGAAATCGCCGCCGTATGTACCGCCCGCCGGAGGGTTCACTCCTTTCGCGGTCGGTTACATCGAACTCCCTGAAGGAATCAAGGTCGAAGCAATCATCGACTGTGAAGACTTCGACGGACTGGATCAGGCACCGGTGACGTTGGTCGCCACCTCACCGGTGCCCCGGTTCGCCGTCGATCGTGACGCGAAGCAAGGAGCAACCAAGTGACGCAGCCTATTTCGATCGTCGGAGCCGGACTTTCGAAGTTCGGCCGGCAACCGGGAGTGAGTGGGCGTGCCATGGCCGTCACCGCGATCGGCGCCGCGCTCGATGATGCCGGACTTTCATGGCCCGACGTCCAGGTCGCCTTCGGCGGCAGTGACGGATCCGGGCTGGCCGACACCTTGGTGGCCGAACTCGGTTTCACCGGAATACCTTTCACCAACGTCAAGAACGGTTGCGCAACCGGCGGTAGCGCACTCTTCTCGGCGGTCAATGCAGTTCGCTCAGGTGCAGCCGAGATCGCACTGGCGGTCGGCTTCGACAAGCACCCACGGGGGGCATTCGATCCCCGACCGGAAGAATGGGGCCTGCCGGACGGATACGGCGAAGCCGGTCTGATGGTCACCACACAATTCTTCGGAGCCAAGATCTCGCGCTATATGCGCCAGCACAACATCTCGGCCGACACCCTGGCCCGCGTGGCCGAGAAGGCTTACCGAAACGGCGTTCTCAATCCGAACGCCTGGCGCCGGGAGGCGATGTCCGCCGAGACCATCGCGACAGCCGACATGGTCAATGACCCGCTCACCCGTTACATGTTCTGCTCACCCGGAGAAGGCGCCGCCGCAATCGTGGTTGCCAGCGAGAGCGCAACCAAAGCGCTCGCCGCTCGAGCGGTCACACTTCGGGCAATCACCCATCGCACCCGAAGGTTCGGCTCCTTCGAGGTTTTCAGCCCGGCCGTGCAAGGTAACGGTGAACCGACCAGTGTCAGTGCGGATGCCGCGCGAGCAGCCTTCGAGCAGGCAGGCATCTCCCCCGGCCAAGTCGACGTGGCTCAGCTGCAGGACACCGAGAGCGGTGCCGAAATTATGCACATGGCCGAGTGCGGCTTCTGTGAACCCGGCGAACAGGAATCGATGATTGCGGCCGGCGAGACAGAGATTGGCGGCCGCATTCCGATCAACACCGACGGTGGATGCATCGCCAACGGTGAGCCGATCGGCGCATCGGGCCTTCGCCAGGTGCACGAGATAGTCACCCAGCTTCGTGGTGAGGCGGGTGCCCGTCAGGTTCCTGGCACTCCCCGAATCGGGTTCACCCACGTGTACGGCGCACCGGGCATCAGTGCCTGCACCGTATTGTCCGTTTGAGTTTGCGAAGACGACTGAGGGCAGATCAGTGACACCACAAACGATTCCCGGTCTCGACGCGTTCACCGAGGAAGCCATCGCCTGGTTGCGTGGCGTCGCCGCACCTCGCACCGAATCGGTGTGGGGTGTTGGTTCGGATTCGGTGGCGGTATTCGAGAATTGGACCGCCGAGCAAGAGCGCGAGCACACCGACGAAATCTCGCGCTACGAACAGGCGAAGTTCGATGCCGGCTGGGGAGCACTGAGTTGGCCGCCCGAACGCGGCGGTCGCAGCCTGCCGCTGTCATACGTGTTAGCTTTCCGCCGGGCTGAGGAATCGTTCGACGTGCCGCGGCGGACCGAGATGTTCTCGGTGACACAGCAATTGATCGCGCCGACCATCGAGCAGTGGGGCACGGACGAGCAGAAGGAACGCTACGTGCGCGCGATGCTTCGCACGGACATCATTGCCTGCCAACTGTTCTCCGAGACCGAGGCCGGATCGGACCTGGCTGCCGTCCGCACCAAGGCGGTGCGCAGCGAAGCCGGCACGTGGACTCTCGACGGGCACAAGGTATGGACCTCCGGCGCGCTGGTGGCGGACTACGGAGTTGCGGTGTGCCGTACCGACGCCACCGTCGCGAAACATGCCGGGCTCACCATGTTCCTGGTCCCGATGAACGCACCTGGCGTGACCATACGCCCGATCCGGCAGATGACCGGCGGCAGCTCGTTCAACGAGGTGTACCTCGACGGCGTCGAACTCGAAGACACGTATCGACTCGGTCCGGTCGGCAAGGGTTGGCAGGTTGCTCTCACCGTGCTGGCGGCCGAACGTCTGGACGGCGGAAATCTCGGTCTGGCCAACGCAGATCAGGCAATTGCACTCGCACAGAACCTCGAACGCGAGCTGACCGAGATCGAGAAGGACAAGGTGGCCGACCTGGTCGCCAGGAGCTATCTACAGCGCGTGAGCAATATGCGGGTGGCCGGGGCGATGCTTGCCGGCAACGAGCCGGGTCCTGAAGCCTCACTCGGAAAGTTGTTGGCTACCGACACCATGGCCAGAACGTCGGAAGTTGCCCGTTTGCTGCTCGGCCGTGAACTTACCGCCGATTCCGGTCGATGGGGAACGTTCGCGTGGTCCGAACACGCACTCGGCGCCCCCGGATACCGAATTGCGGGCGGCACCGACGAGATTCAGCACAACATCATCTCCGAGCGCGTGCTCGGTCTACCAAGGGAGCCGCGACCGTGACCAGTTCGTCTCTGCAAGAACGGGTCGCCGCCAAACTACTGGCGGACTGCGGCGCGACGTTAACCGACTTCCAGCCGCTACTCGGTGGACACTCCGGACTGACGTACCGCGCCACCACCTCGACCGGTGACGTGGTGATCAAGGCGGTGCCGGAAGGCCAGCGATCCATCGGCAGGCACGACATGCTGCGACAGGCGCATATTCTGCAGGCGCTGGCCGGCACCGAAGTTCCGGTGCCGCGCGTAGTTGTCGTCGACGAGATCGAGCCCGCGTGGTTTGCCATGGAATTTGTTGCAGGCGAGTCACTCGAGCCCGTGCTCGACGACCCGGCCGTCGATCCGGTGCTCGCTGCCAATCGAATGCGTCGTGCCGCTGCAGTCCTACCGCGACTGCATGAGGTGGACCTGGCCACCATTGCAGGGCTCGCAGATCCCCTGACACCGGCAGACGAGCTCGAGCGCTGGGCCAAGACGCTGGGCGCAGTGCCACCGGAATTGGTTGTCGGCGCCGATCGTCTGTTGGAACTGTTGCGCTCCGACATTCCCGAACCTATCGAACCCACACTGGTGCACGGTGATTACCGTCTCGGCAACATCATCTCCGACGGACTGGAGCCAGTTGCACTCATCGACTGGGAAATCTGGTCTGCCGGAGATCCACGAGTCGAATTGGGCTGGTTTCTGGTATTCGCCGACGGTTCGAACTTCCCCGGTGTCGGTCGGGAAGTCACCGGACTGCCGAGCGCCGAAGAGTTGGTCGCGCTGTACACCGGAGCGGGTCCCGCACTCCCCGAACTCAACTGGTTCGACGCACTCGGCCGGTTGAAGATGGCGGCGATCATGGGCCACAACCTGCGTCGGCACCGCGAGGGTCGCCATCATGATCCGGACCAGGAGAAGCTGCCCGACACCATCAACCGGTTGATCGAGACCGGTACCGCTCTCCTGCGTCCCTAGATCTTCTAGGCCGCTGGTCTTTTGCGTCGCTGATAATCACCTAAGGAGACCTACCGTGGATTTCGCCTATTCCCCGCGGACCGAGGAACTGCTCGGCAAGCTCGAATCTTTCATGGCCGATTACGTCTATCCGGCGGAATCGGTGTACGACGCCCAGGTCGCTGCCAACGACAACCCGCACGAACAGCCCCAGATCATGCGCGATCTGCAGGCGAAGGCACGCGAATTGGGTCTGTGGAATCTGTTCATGACGCACGACGGACTCGGTGCCGGGCTCACCAATCTCGAATACGCTCCGCTGGCTGAGATCGTCGGCCGCTCCATCATCGGTAACGAGACGATCAACTGCTCGGCTCCCGATACCGGAAACATGGAGATCCTCGCCATGTTCGGCACCGACGAACAGAAGGCGCAGTGGTTGAAGCCGTTGCTGGACTGCAGTATTCGTTCGGCTTTTGCGATGACCGAACCGGCCGTGGCAAGTTCGGATGCGACAAATATTCGATCGACTATCCAACGTGACGGTGACGAATACGTGCTCAACGGCCGTAAGTGGTACACCTCCGGCATCCTCGATCCTGACTGCAAGCTCATGATCTTCATGGGCAAGTCGGATCCCGAAGGCCCGACCTACCGACAGCAGAGCATGATCCTGGTACCGGCCGACGCGCCCGGCGTTGAGGTCATTCGGGACCTGCCGATGTTCGGCTTCCAAGACCGACTCGGCCACGGCGAAGTTCAATTCACCGATGTTCGGGTACCGGCTGCAAACATGCTCGGCGCCGAGGGCGACGGATTCGCCATCGCACAGGGACGCCTGGGCCCCGGCCGGATGCACTACGCGATGCGCGCAGTCGGTATGGCAGAACGGGCACTGGACATGATGTGTAAGCGCGCGCTCGAAAGGGAAGCGTTCGGAGGCCCCCTTGCCGACCGCGGCGTAGTGCGTGAATGGATTGCCCGCAGCCGCATCGAGATCGACCAAATCAGGTTGCTCGTACTCAAGTCGGCTTGGTTGATGGATACCCAGGGCAACGCGTCTGCGCGCTCGGAAGTGGCCGCCATCAAGGTGGCAGCAATGGAAGTTGCGCACAAGGTTGTCGACCGCGCGGTGCAGACCTACGGCGCCGCCGGAGTCAGCAACGACACGATCCTGGCTCGGCTGTATGCGATTACCCGCGCCCTGCAGATTGCAGACGGACCCAGCGAGGTTCATCTGCGCACCATTGCCCGCCTCGAGGTGAAGAAGCACAAATGAGTACACCAGAATTGACCGGTAAGGTCGCGCTCGTGACCGGCGCGAGTCGCGGTTTGGGACTGGCCATCGCGCGCGGACTCCGGGACGCGGGCGCGACCGTGATCGTGTCCAGCCGAAAGCTCGAGTCCTGCCGCGAAGCGGTGGCGTCGCTCGGTGACACCGGCCCGGGAACCGCTCACCCGTTCGCTCTGCACGTCGGGCACTGGGACAGTATCGAGCCCGCGGTCGACCAGATCATTGCCGAATTCGGCAGCCTCGACATCGTGGTCAACAATGCCGGCATCGCACCGCTGGCCGACAACTTACTCTCCGTCTCGGAAGGACTGTGGGACAAGACCATCGAGGTCAACGTCAAGGGACCTTTCCGGCTGATGGCCGTGGCGGGAGACCGGATGCGGGCGGCCGGCGGCGGCTCGATCATCAACATCTCCAGTATCGGTGCGGAGCGCCCGAGCCCGCCGGAAGCGATGTACGCTGCGGCCAAGAACGGCCTCAATGCGCTCACCCGGGCGTTTGCTCAGGAGTATGCACCGACGGTGCGGGTCAACTGTGTGATGCCAGGTGGTTTCGCCACCGACATGGCCGAGAACTGGGACGACGAGTTCATCGGAAAGATCGTGGACCGTCTGCCTGCCGGGCGACTGGGCCGGCCGGAGGAGATCGCCGGTCTGGTGACGCACCTGGCCTCGGATGCCGCCGGCTACACGACCGGCGCGCTCATCCCGGTCGACGGCGGCCGAACCGCCGTGTACTGACGCTGCGATGTCCTGATATCGCAGTAAAGCCATGACAGACAACGGATTCGAAGGTGGACAGATGCTGACCGAGATGTTCGGACTGGCCGGACGGGTAGCGATCGTGACGGGTGCGTCGTCTGGTCTCGGAATGGGGTTTGCGCGCACACTGGCCAGTGCCGGGGCCACAGTGTACGCCGCGGCCCGCCGGCTCGACCGCCTGCAGGACTTGGCAGCCGAGGTACCGGGAATTGTTCCGGTTCGTTGCGACATCACTGACGACGCTGATCGGCGCGCCCTGATCGACGGGTGTTACGAACAGTCCGGACGGCTGGACGTACTCGTCAACAATGCCGGCATGCCCGGACCGCCGAACGCCGAGGACGAAACCATCGCGGGATTCAATTCGGTACTCGAGCTCAATCTGGTATCCGGATTTCACCTGGCGACCTACGCCTCGACCCGACTTCCGGAGAACGAACGCGCGTCGTACATCAACATCTCCTCGGTGATCGGGCTGGTGTCCACAGCCCCGATCGGTGGCGCGAGCTATGCGGCCTCCAAGGCCGGAGCACTCGGCTTGACCCGGGAATTGGCCGGTCAATGGGGACGCAGGGGGATCCGCGTGAACTCCGTCGTGCCTGGGTGGTTCGATACGGAGATGACCGACGGACTGTTCAGCAATGACAAATCGGCGGGGTGGGTGCGTAAGAACACCATGCTCGGCCGCGGCGGGGTCGAAGGTGAGATAAACGGCGCAGTGCTGTTCCTGGCCTCGGATGCCTCCTCGTACATGACCGGCCAGGCGCTGGTTGTCGACGGTGGTTGGACGGCGCGCTGATGTTGGCAGTCCAGCTGACGGCGTGGGGTCAGCCTCCGCAGGTGCGTGAGATCCCCGTACCCGAGCCCGCTGAGGGGCAACTGTTGATCAAAGTCGGCGCCGCTGGTCTGTGCCGCTCGGATCTGCACGTCATGGATTCGCCCGCCGGACGTTTCGATTACCCGTTGCCGCTCACACTCGGCCATGAGGTTGCCGGTACCGTCGTCGGTGCGGGACCGCTGGCCGATCACGCGTGGATCGGTGAAAATGTTGTCATTCATGGTGTTTGGCCATGTGGCCGGTGCCGCAATTGCCGGCGGGATCGCGAGAACTACTGCTTGGAGAAAGTCCCGCGTGGGGACGGCCGACTCAGCCCGATCGGAAACGGGTTGGGCCATCCGGGCGGGCTGGCAGAATACCTGCTGGTGCCCTCGGAAGCTGTTCTCGTTCGCGTCGGTTCGCTGAGCCCCGAGCAGGCCGCTCCGCTCGCCGACGCCGGCCTGACCGCATATCATGCGATCCGGACCAACAGCGACCTCATCGACTCGGACACTGTGGCTTTGGTGATAGGAATCGGCGGTCTCGGCCATCTGGCGGTGCAGATCCTGCGCTCTTTCGGCGTCACAGACATCATCGCCGTCGAGACAAGAACCCAGACACACGCTCTCGCGCTCGAATCGGGAGCACGCGCGTGTTTTGCGACGCTCGCAGAAGCGGCAGAGGCTGTGGCGAGCCTCGGCGGTGCCGACGTGGTCTTCGACTTTGTCGGGGCTCAGGCGACGGTCGAACCCGCTCCGGCGCTTCTCGCTCCCGGCGGCCGAGTTGTCGTCGTGGGAAGTGCGGGCGGGCAACTGACCGTCGGCAAAAGCCTTGGTTTGGTCAACGGCTGGCAAGTTCGGGCGCCGTTCTGGGGCACCATCGAGGACCTGCGTCAGGTGGTCGAACTCGCCAGTGCAGGAAAGCTGCATGCCGAGGTGACCACGTTCCCGTTCGACAGCGCACTGAAGGCATACGATCGCCTGCGTTCAGGCGATCTGTCCGGCCGCGCCGTACTGGTTCCCACAGCCCCTTCATCGCTGTAAACATCCAACACACAATCGAACTCGAAGACGGAAGAGGGACGCCGCAGTGAAGTTGCTGGCACAGGAGATGCTCGCCCGGGCGGAAGGCAATCCGGCCGAGATTGCGGTGATCGACGAGTTAGGTTCTCACACAATCGGTTCGATCGTGGAGGCGGCTCGCTTGCTGGCCGATACCATCGCTTCGCTCGACGGCGGGGCACCGACTGCGCTCATTCAGGCCGACAATACGTGGCAGACGGTGGCTACCGCCCTCGCGATCGGACTTCGCGGCGGCGTAGTGGCGGTCTTCAGTCCACACGCCACCGAATCCGAGTTCGAGATGGCGATCGACGACATCGACCCGGATCTCGTGGTGGCCGATGCCGACGCACTGACCCGCTGGGGCATCAAGGACGACCAGTTTGCCGGTTCGGTAGCCGCTTTCGGAACGCGAGTGCTCCGGTCTCGGCAGGGGGCTTTCGCCTCGGTCGAGCGCTGGCGCGGCGGCACCGCGATCGCGATGACCTCCGGTTCGACCGGTCGCCCGAAGTGTGTCGTCCAGTCCGAGGAGGCAATCCGCTACGCGTGCCGGAGCACCATCGATACTGTCGGATTGCAACAGGGTGAGGCGGTCGGCGCTTTTGTGCCGCTGTCGTCCGTCGCAGCTTTCTGTTTCGGGATGTATCTGCCTGCTTTCCTTGGTGGACAAATGGTTTCGATCGCCAAGTGGTCGCCTGCGGTAGCACTGGAGGCAATGGCGCAGCACCGGGTCGCCTGGACGATGCTGGTACCGACCATGGCCCTGCAGCTCTCGGTTACCGAAAGGGCTGACGGTAAGCTCTCGGCGATGCGCGCCCTGACGGTTGGTGGCGGTCCGATGAACGAGCGCACACTCGGGAACGCCGAAACCGTCCTGGGTACCACCTTTCTTCGAGTATTCGGCATGTCCGAATGCCTGGGCCACACGACCCCACGTCTGGACGATCCGCCGGCCGTCCGACTGGGGCGGGACGGACGTCCGTTCCCCGGCACCGTCGTTCGAGCGGTCGACACCGCCGGGGCGCTGCTCACCGCAGGCGAGATCGGTGACGCCCAGGTGAAGGGACCGTCGCTGTTCGTCGGGTATGCGCGCGGCGGTGCTCCGGTACTGCCCGAGCTCACCGCGGACGGCTTCCTGCCGACGGGCGATCTGGTCGAAGTCGGTGAAGACGGATCGATCTGCGTCATGGGACGCCAGAAGCAAATCATCATCCGCGGCGGCCGCAATATCGACATCAACGAAATGGAATCTGCGATCGCGTCGTTGCCCGCAGTGGTTCAGGTCTGCGTCGTTCCCGTCCCAGATGACCTTCTGGGCGAGCGTGCGGCAGCCCTCGTCGTCACTGGTGGTGCGCCGCTGACGCTGGCGGAGGCGACCACCCAGCTTGCCGCGAGGGGCTTTCCAAAGTTCAAGTGGCCGGAGTTTCTCTTCTCCGTCGAAGATCTTCCTCAGAACCGAGTCGGCAAACTTTCCAGGGCCGATGCGGTGGCGCTCGCCTCAGGCCTGGCCTCTGAAATTGACACGAGTTCATCTCAAAAAGGGGTAAGGTCGAACTAATCATCCACGCACCTCCGGGGGAGCCACATGACAGCAGAGACCGCGTTGCGCCGGGAGAGTCCGCGCTCCAAACGAACTCTCATTCTTGCCACGGCGATCGACCAGTTCGGCAAATTGGGTTACGAGCACACCAAGTGGGCGTCGATTGCCGACGAGGTCGGTATAGGACAGACGGCGCTCTATCACTATTTCGAATCGAAAGCGCATTGCCTCCTGACAATCATGCGGCTGGAATTGGCCGATTCGTTGGAGCGAGTCACTGTCGCAACCGAGGGCGACTCGGATCCCACAAAGGCACTCAGGGCGGCAATCGTCGTATCACTCAAGGCTTCACCGAGGGATGCTCTGCAGCGCCGCATTCTTCAGAGCCACATGGATCTTCTTGCCGCGGAGCGACAGTCGGAAAAAGAGGAGTCCGAACGACTGAAGTCCCGTGAACTCGTCCAAGCGATCGAAGAAAAGTGGACCGCGCTGATTGCGAGCGGAATCAAGGAAGGCGTCTTCGCTGATTCCGATCCTCGCTTGATGGGCCGACTCGTCTTGGCCCTCGTGATCAGTGTTTGGCGCTGGTACCGGCCGGACGGCAAACTCAGCCTGACAGAGATCGCCGAACGAGTGACCGATGCGGCCCTGCGGATGGTGTGCGCGTAGATCACTCCGCGCACGGCGAGTATCAGTTTGGACTGCCCATCGAAACTAAAGTGAATTCAATTAGGAGTTGATATGTACAATCTCGTTCTCGTCGCATCCCGACCCACCGACTGGACCTATCAGCAGTTCATCACTTGGTGGCGCGGCGAACACGCGGAAGTCACCTATCCCCTTCCCGGCCTTCTGCGATGGCAGCACACCGAATTGCTCGAAGCTTTCGGCAGCAAGTCGGAGGGGTGGGATGGCTTGTCCGTCTTGAGTTTCGAATCGCGGGAGGCACTCGAAGCCGCGCTGGCGAGTCCGCAGTGGCAGGCCGCCGTTGATCACGTCGGAACCATGGGTGGCCGCCGGATGATGTGGTACGGCGACGAAAAGACCATGGTGCCGCTCGCCGACAGCGGAAAATGACCGACTCTTGGGATCGGCCCGGTTGCTATCGCGTCGCCGACGGCGTTTTCCGGATCCCATTGCAGATGCCGCAGGACGGCCTGCGTGCAATCAACGTCTACGCGCTCGAGACCACGGACGGACTGGCGCTGGTCGACGGCGGTTGGCATCGCAACAGCACGCACGCCGAACTGTCCGACGCCCTAGCGCTGATCGGTCGTAACCCGGCGGAGATTCACGACATCTATGTCACGCATGTCCACCGTGACCACTACACGTTTGCCGTTGAACTGCGTCGACGGCATGGTTCTCGAATCCACCTCGGCGCAGCCGAATCTCCCGGTATCGCCGCAATCGCCAAGCTGGGCAACAATGTTCCGGAGAGCTCAATTCTTCAGCTGCACCGATCCGGCGCAGCGACAATCGCCGAGCAGGTCTATCGAGACTCGATCGACGAACCCTTCGAGCCCTCGGACTGGGAGGCTCCCGATCACTGGCTCTCCCCCGGCGCTCTCGATATTCCAGGCCATCGTTTGTCCGCGGTACACACTCCCGGACACACCAAGGGGCACATGGTTTTTCATGACCTCGAACGCGACGTCTCTTTCACCGGAGACCATGTGTTGCCGACGATCACGCCATCGATCGGATTCGAACTCGGCGATTGGGAGCTGCCACTCGGAGCGTACCTCCGCTCGCTGGAGATGATGCTCGACGACCGGGACCGGATCATGATGCCGGCGCACGGCGGCACAGGCGCGGGTCTGCACGCGCGATGCCGGGAGTTGTTGGCGCACCACGATCACCGTCTAGGTCAGACTGCTTCTGCGGTAGCCGAATTGGGCGAGGTCTCAGGGCTGCAAGTGGCGCAGGTGTTGACCTGGACCCGGCGCGAACGCGGCTTCGATTCTCTCGATACCTTCAACCAGATGGTGGCCACCTGCGAGACGCTTGCCCACCTCGACGTGCTTGTCGAACGTGGGCAGTTGTCCGTGAAAAACAGGAACGGGGTGGATCACTTCAGTTCGAACTGAAGAGATCCACCCCGTTTACCGACCCCCTCAGGCGCAGGTCCATCCGCCGTCGACATAGAGTTCGATACCGGTGACGAACGTCGAGTCATCGCCAGCCAGAAAAGCCACGGCGGCAGCAACTTCTGAAGCCGTGCCAAGTCGGCCCATCGGCGTATTCGCAATCATCGCCCGGTGCCGCTCACTACCCTCGTAACGCCGCAGCAGTTGCTGGGTCTCGATAAATCCCGGATGCACCGAATTCACGCGCACACCCTTCGTGGCCCAGTGCAATGCGGCGTTCTTTGTCATCGTGCGGACCGCACCCTTGGCGGCCGCGTAGGCGAAGCTGTTACCCAATCCGCCGACCGTGCCGAGGATCGAGCAGATGTTGACGACCGAACCGCCGCCAGTGCTTTCGATATAGGCCCCGGCGTGTTTCATGCCGAGCCACGTTCCGGTCTGACTGACCTCGATGACTTTGTTGTACCGATCGATGTCTTCGTCGACGACGGAAGCCAAACTACCGATCGCACCGTTGTTCACCACAGCGTCGAGTCGGGAATACCGCTCGGTGACAGCCTCTATGACCCTCTGCCATTGCTCTTCGCGAGCGATGTCGAGTGCGAGAGCCTGATGGCGGTCGGGCTGATCCTGCTTCGCGACCACTTCGGCGCACGCGTCACCACTGATATCGGTCACGATCACCGAAGCACCCTCGGATGCAAGGCGGCCGACGATTTCGACGCCGATACCGCCGGTGGCTCCGGTAACCAGTACCACTTTCTCACGCAAACGAGTATTGCCCACCGACATCGTTTCAGCCTCACTTTCTGTCACAGCTTGCTCAGGACGTTACGCCCGCCGACCAGCATGGCGATGGCAACGCCGATCGTGGTCACCGCGGTCATCAGCAGCGCCATGGCGGCCACCATCGGATACGAACCGTTCTGCCACATGTCGAATAGCAGCGTTCCCATCACCTGAGTTGTGGAAGCGCGTACCAGGAGCGACGCGGCGAACTCGTGCGTGAGCAAGATGAACATCAGCGCGACGGCACTGAGAACCGTCGGACGCATGAGCGGCAACATGATTCGCAGCGTCGTGACGAAGGGGGATGCACCGCTGGTGGCCGAGGCCTCGTTGTATGTGTTTCCGAGTGCAAGCATGGCTGTCATCTGCATCCGTGTGGCGAACGGCAACATCAGAACGATGTAGACGAGGATGATGACCGTGCGGGTGCCGTACAGGATGAACGGCGGTTCGGTGTAGGTCAGCAGGAAGCCGACGCCGAAGATCACTGCGGGGATGCCGAGCGGCAGGGCGGTCATCAGATCGGCCAGCAGCGCCAGGATCTTGAAGCGCCGCCCGCGGACCAGGAGGTTGGCCAGCGCGTACCCGATCGGAATGCAGATGATCACCGCTCCCAGAGAGGTAAGTACGCTGGTGACAACGGATTCGGTGATCGCACTAGTCGACCAGAGCTCCCGGAAGTTGTCCAGGGTCAGTAAACCCCACGACAGTGATCCGGACCAATACGGCGTCAGCGAGACGATGATCAGCCCGATCAGCGGAATGACCAGTGCGAACATCGAGAAGATCACCACGGTGGCCGTCGCCCAGGTAGCCCGGCCGGTGGACGAGGCAAATGCCTTGCCTCCGTGCGTGACAAACCGAGTCTGGTTGCCCAGCAGCACCTTCTGCACCAGGACGAGCACCAAACCGAAGATCACCAGTGGTGAACCGGCAGCTGCCGCGGCCGCGAAATCCGAAGGGGACTCGGACACTCGGCGGTACATCTCCGTGGTCAGGACCTTGACGCCCGAATTCTGGCCCAGCAGTAGCGGACCGGTGAACTGTCCCAGACCGAGTAGCAATGCGATTCCGCCGCCGTAGATGAGTGAAGGCCGCAGCAAGGGCAGCACGATCTTGAAGAAGATTCCGACCGTTGACGATCCGCTCACCTGAGCGGCTTCGAGGTGTTCCGAACTGATGTTCTGCATGCCGGAGCTGACGAACAAGTAGACGAACGACGTGAGGCCGAAACCTGTGAGGATCACGATCCACGGGATGGTGTACACGTCGATGGGTCCGGTGTCGGTCCCGCTCCACCAGGGGAGCTTGCGCAGGAGCACGTTGAGGTAGCCGGGACCGGGCGAGAGCAGGAATGCCCAGCCGACGATGTTTGCGACGGCGGGCATGACGATCGGGAGGATGGGGACGATGCGAAGCCATCCCAGTTTCTCCGGGAGTCGGCTGGCGGCGAACGCAAGTACGGTACCGAGGACCATCGCGATCACGAGCGAGCCGAGTGCCAGGGCGATCGTCGTCCAGATCGCCTCGGCCACATCGTAGCGGCCGTACTGCGTACGGTAACCCGCGCCGCCGTCCTCGAACGCCAGCATCTGCAGCCGAATCATCGGCAGCACTACGAGATACGCAAGAACGGCGATCAGAATCGCGTAGCCGATGCGGGCCTGCCACTGCCGTGAAATCGAGAACGACTTGACGGATCCGCCGGCCGTTGCGGTTGCGGTTGCGGTTGCGGTTGCCATCAGGATCGGTCTCCTACACCCGGTGCGACCAGTTCGGGGACGGTCACCGCAGCGGCGTCCGGATCGGCGTATACCCGCAGACTGGACGGAGAGAAGCTGATCACCATGGGCGTACCCGGATCACTGGCGCGCAGTGTGGCACTGTGTTCGGCGGCACTGGCACGCAATGCCAGTTGTTCGGTACCTGTCTTGACCAATACGTCGAAGTGTCGTCCGGCGTACTCGTATGTCACCAGTTCGGCGTGCAGTGCAACGTTTCCGGCCGGAACGTCGTCCATCGAGGCATGCATCTGCACGTCGTCCGGTCGGAACCGCGCCACCGCGGCGGTGCCCTCGTCAGCGCGGTCCCGCACGCTGGCGTTGCTGAGATCGATGACGTCGTTCGCGCTCGTGTTCCAACCGTCGTGGGCGCGGCGCAGCTCCAGTCGATTGCCCATGCCGATGAAAGCGGCGACATACTCGGACACCGGATTCTCGAACACGTGCTCCGGCGCGTCGTACTGTTCGATTCTGCCGGACTTCATGATTGCGATCCGGTCGGCAAGAGCGAAAGCCTCGGCCTGATCGTGCGTGACGAAAACTGCGGTAAAGCCCAGGCTTTGATGCAGCTGATGGATCTGGGAGCGCACCTGGTCGCGGAGCCGTGCATCCAAGTTGCTCAGGGGTTCGTCGAACAAGACCAGATCCGGTTGCGCAACGAGTCCACGGGCCACCGCAACTCGCTGTTGCTGCCCACCACTGAGCTGCGACGGGTACCGATCGAGCAGTGCGCCGCAATCGACCATCTCGGCAGCCTTCTCCACCGCACCGTCTGCGATGGCCTGTTTGAGCTTGCGGACCTTGAGCGGGTATCGGATGTTGTCCCGGACCGTCATGTGCGGCCAGAGCGCATACGACTGGAACACCATGCCGATGTTCCGCTTGTGTGCGGGGACATCGGTTTTGGTGGAGGCATCGAAAACGTGCCTACCGCCGAACGAGATCGAGCCGCCCTGAGGTGTTTCCAATCCCGCCAGGCACCGCAGCGTTGTGGTCTTGCCGCAACCGCTCGGACCGAGCAGGACAAGGAACTCACCCTGCTCGATTTCGAGATCGAGTTGATCGACCACCACGTTCGATCCGTAAGTCTTCGTGAGACCTGAAACTGCGAATTGTGATGCCATTTCTATACTTTCTCGTTCGAGATTTTGGGGGTACGAACACCGGCGGCCTGGCCACCGTCGACGAGGATGTCGGTTCCGGTTACGTAGCTGCTGTCGTCAGTGGCCAGGAAACGAATGACCCTCGCGACCTCGCTCGGCGCGCCACGGCGTTGCATCGGAATGCTGCGCACATACGCTTCGACGTCGTCGTTGGAGAAGTCCGATACCGACGTGATTTCGGTTTCGATGCTGCCGGGGCAGACGGAATTGACTCGGATACCGCGGTCGGCAAGCTCGAGTGCGGCCACCTTGGTCAGGGCTCGGACCCCGAATTTCGCTGCGCCGTAAGCACCCAACTCGGCGGTCGCGAGCACGCCACGCAATGATGCGAGATTGATGACGCACCCACCATCTGCCATTGACGCGGCTGCGGCCTTCAGCCCCAGGAATGTGCCAACAAGATTCAGGTCGATCATCCGACGAAACTGGTCGAGTGACGTATCTGCCAGAGTCGCCTTCATCGCAGCTCCGGCACTGTTGACCAGCACCGTCATGTCGTGGCCGGCCGCCGCCATCGCCGCTGTTGCGTCGGCCCAGTCAGTCTCGCTCGTCACGTCGAGATGGCGGTAATACGCGTTTGCGCCCAACGTCGCAGTGAACGCGCTTCCGGCGTCGTCGTTGACATCGGTAAGGTAAACGGTTGCGCCGTGCGCGGCGAACAGTTCGGCGCAGGCCCCGCCAATACCGCCGGATGCTCCCGTGACAAGAACATTCGTTCCCCGCATCGAATCCGTGAGGTGGTTCAAGGTCAGCCTTCCACTTGTTGATTGGCGCTTATGTTCTGCGGAGCCATGTTTCGGTGTTACTGGAAGAGCTTTTGCCACTGCTGGGAGTACTGCTCGACCCTTTCCGGTGTCAAGTCTTCGGGATTGGGCAGCGCGATGTCCTGAGCCCGGGCGACAGCCCCAGGAATATTCGGGAGTGCAGCAGCGTATCCGTCGTTGAGGGCGGTCTGACCTGCGACAGTTACCAGGAAGTTGGCCAACACCTGGGCGGCGTTCGGATGCGGCGCCGTGTTCAAAACGTGGGAGTACCAAGGGGTTCCCCACGGCTGCTGCGGCAGCACCCAGTCGACAGGCGCGCCTGAGTTCACTTCGGTCACCAGCGGCTGCACCGAGGGGCTGACGACGATCTCGCCGGACGTCAGGGCCTGGGCCACACCGAGCGCGCTCGGGTAGATGCGGGGTTGCAGCTCCGCAAGCTTGTTCCAGTAGTCCTCCCCGTATGTGTTCGCGAAGTGCCGGTACATGTCGACGTACGAAGCGATCCCCACAGGGTTGACGATGCCGATCTTGCCGCGGTAGGCCGGATTGAGGATGTCCTGCGGCGTCTTCAGTCCGTTCGGTACCGCATCGGTATTCCAGCCGAGCGCAAAGACGGCCGCGCTGGTGAGGAAGAACCGGTTGTCGAGCACGCTCGCCGCTGGATCGAATTCGGGGGCTTCGAGTGCGGGCCCGACCAATTCGGCGGAATAGGTACCGGACTTGGCGGCGTTCTGGATCCATGCCGAGTCGGTGAGCATGTGGACGTCGGCGGTACCCTTACCGATCTTGTGTTCGGTCTCGACCCGGGGATTGATATCCGGATCGGTACCGCGAACGTATTCCAATTCGATTTGCGGGTACTCAGCGTGGAATGCGACCTTGAGCGCATCGAGGTTGGCCGGCTTCTGGCTCGAATAGAGCATCACCTTGCCCTCTTCGTTCGCTGCAGCGACCACATCTTCCCAGCTGCCGTCGACGGCAGCAGACGCGGGTTCACTACTGCCACATCCCGAGATGCCGACCATGGCTGCGGCGGCGCTCAACGCCACCAGGGTGCGGACGAATGACTTCATGGCTTCCTTTCGGGCATGCCGTCGGACGTCGATGTATCGACATGTCGTGGGCACTCCAGTGAGAGATGTTCTCGCGTCGGCATTTCTGAAGCTGACCCTGCGCGGTGTGTCATCGCGCCTGGTCTCGGGCGGAGGCTGCCGAATCGAGAGCCACCCGCTTAAACTGAACTGATGTCAGTTCGAAGGTAGTGCCCGTAGCTTGTGATGTCAATCACGAAGTTCACGGACGTGGAAATTGCTTCGAAGAAACAGGGCGATGGCTCGACACCGCCAACGGAACAAGTCAGCCGACGGCAGCGGAGGCTGCGGACAGACCGAACACCAGAGCCGAGGCGAGGCCACCGGCGTACGCCCGGTTCCACAATCCGCCGGTGTCGGAGCCTGCTGCAAACAGTCCGGGGATGGGCAGTCCGGCGGCGTCCAGAACTCGGGCTTGCGTGTCGATCCGAATCCCGTGAAACGGGAAGGTGACCGCGGGAACCGTTTCGATCACGTAGTAGGGCCCCTCGAGTAAGGGAGCGCGATCGAGTCTACGGCCTGGAACCAGTTCTGCACCCTGGGAGGCCGCCTCGTTGAACTTCCTGATCGCCGCAGCGATCGCCGCTCCGTCGTATCCCCATTCCTCCGGCAAAAATTCGAGTTCCTCGAGGTCCTCGGCGAGGCCGACCCTGCCACCACGCCTGCTGGCAAGTTCGAATTTGTCAACGGCCACAGCACCTTCGACATACGACGCGACCATCCAGTCGCGGTGCACGCGCGCGTCGGCAATCAGCAGGCCTCGGCCCTGCGGCTGTTCGAGAAGAGCCATCGTGGTGAGGTGATCGCCGAGCGTTTCGTCGACGAACCGTTCGTTGTCGAGACTGAAGAGAAGCGCATGCTCGCTGTAGTACAGCGACATGTCGACGAAGTCTGCGGGATCGGCAAGTTCAACACCGCTCGGAATCAGATGCCCGTAGAAGCCGGCATCCTCGACGCCGGTCGACGCGCCGACCTCGATCGCGAGGCGGTAACCTTCGCCGCAACTGTGTGGGTTCGAACGCAAGGCCATCCGGCCTGCGTCCGGGTGGACGTGCTGAGCGAGCAATTCCTTGTTGCCTTGGAATCCGCCGGTTGCCAGGAGGATCTGGCCGGCCCGAATCTCGCGCGCGGGCTCGGCACCCGTACGTACCACGGCGCCGCGGACGGCACCGTCCTCGAACAGGAGCCCTTCGGTCGCGGTATCGAGCACGACCGATCCGCCGGCGTCAAGAACGATTCGCTTGCAGGTGTCGACGTAGTGATTGGTGTCGAATCTGTGCCCGCGACCGAAGCTCAGAATGGGCTGCGCCGCGTCGACGTCAATGCCAATCGAGCGGATCCACTCGACACCGACATCAAAGCTGTCGACGAGGTGGCGCTTGAGAGCTTCGTCGCCCCTCGGGTTCTGTTCGGCCATGACGTCGTGATTCGGTGCGCTCCAGGCGTATCCAGCGAATCGCGCCGAACCTCCGACGTCGGCGCTGATCTCGATCAAGCACACTCGCCTGCCTGCTGCGGAAGCTTTTGCCCCAGCAGTCAATCCGGCCATTCCAGCCCCGATTACCAGCAGATCGTATTCATTGCTACTCAAATTGACTCCAATTGTCCGGCGCCGGTGAGCGCCTCCCATTCAAATTGAACTGACCTCAATTTGATTACAGTAGAAGCGCAGCGAGGAGAGAGTCAATCGATGTCACTCCCGACATGACGGTTGCATTGTGGGCTGAGTCACTCTAATATGAACTGAATTAGGTTTGATTTTGTTTCGGCAGGTACCAGAAACGGAGCAGCTCGCATGATCCCTCAGGTTTTCAGAACCACCGTGGCACTCGCCGCGGTGGCGCTCGCGTTGACGGCGTGTAGCAACGCTCCCGCTGCCCCGTCAGAGCCGGTTTCAGGTTCGTGGGACGACGTCGTTGCTGCGGCCAACAACGAGGGAAAGGTCACGATTTACTCGACCCAGGCGGCGCCCCGACTCGCAGCCCTGGAAACTGCCTTCGAAAAGGCCTACCCCGCAATCGATCTCGAGGTCGTCCGCGGAGTCGATTCGGATCTGCTTTCCAAGATCGATGCCGAAAGCAAGTCCGGCAAGGGAATCGGAGACCTCGCGGTGATCACCGACGTGTCGTGGATGAATACTGTCAAGGATACAGGCAAGGCGACCAAGCCGATCGGGCCGAGTTTCGACAACCCGGACTATCGCCGGGATACAAGCATCGTCTCGGACAAGTACTTCCTCGAAGGGGCAGTGATCCTGGGATTCGGCTGGAACACCGACCAGCTGCCCGGCGGTGTCTCTTCCCCGGCAGATCTTCTCGCTCCTGTGCTCAAGGGCAAGGTCGGAATCGTCAGTCCGTCAACGTCACCGACATACCTGGACTTCTACTCCCACATCGAGAAGTACTACGGCGGCAGGGAGTATCTGGAGAAGCTTGCCGACCAGAACCCACGCATCTATCCGAGCAATCAGCCGCTCGCTCAGGCACTCGCTTCCGGTGAGATCGCCGCCGGCTTGATGGCCGATCCGATGTTGGCATCCAAGGACTCCGGGGCACCGGTTGAATGGTCTGCCGGAGAACATATCTGGGGAGCGCGTTGGTACGGTCTGACTCTCGGCTCGTCACCGCATCCCAATGCCGCGCAGGTATTGGCCGACTTCATGGTCACCCGACCCGGCCAGGAGGCCACGTCGGTCGGTTACAGCTCGGTGTTGCCCGACATCGAAGGTTCGATCGCGAATGCTCAAGAGGTTCCTGATCAGAACACCGAGGTGACCACGGGTGACGGCGCCGCGCGTTACCGCGACGACCTCGAAGCCCTGTTCAACTGAACTGCTTGACAACCGTTCCACGTGCACGTGTTCTACTCGTAATACCCGCGGCCGCCAAGCGAGCGGATCGACGGGACTGAAAGGTGTATTCGATGTCTGATCGGCAGTTCGAGGGCCAGGTCGCAGTGGTAACCGGAGCAGGTTCCGGAATCGGCGCTGCCACAGCGCGTCTGCTCGCTGACCGGGGCGCCGTGGCGGTGTATCTGTGCGACGTCAACGAAGCTGCGGTAACCGAGGTAGCAGCGTCTGTGGTCGGTGGCCAGGCCATCGGTTTGGATGTCGGCAATTCGGCGCAGGTGACCCAGGCTTTCACGAGAGTGATCGCCGAGCAGGGGCGGGTTGACATCGTCGTCCATGCCGCCGGCGTCGACGACCCGAAGAGTAAACAGCGCATCTACGAGGCAGCTGAGCGTAATGAACCGGTTGACGTTCTCACTCACCTCGAGGACGAAGATTGGCGACGGGTCATGTCGATCAACCTCGACGGTACGTTCTTCATACTCCGCGAAGCAGTCCGGGCGATGAAACCAGCCCGCAGCGGCGCCATCGTGACGGTCGGCTCGTCCTCGGCGTTCGACACGCTTGTTGGCTACCCACACTACTCAGCTTCGAAGGCCGGAGTTCATGCGGTAAGCCAGGCTGTAGCTAAAGAGGTTGCGCCCTTTGGCATCCGGGTTAACACGATCGCTCCGGGACCAGTCGACACAGGAATGGCCAGTCGCACTCCGACCAACCTTCGCGCTGCGATGACACAGGACGGATTCCGCGGTTACGCAACCGCCGAGGAATTGGCAGATAACATCCTGTACCTGGCGTCGCCGGGTGCCGCCAACGTCGTCGGGGCCGTACTACTGAGCAACGGTGGTAGATTCACCGTCTGATCGGGGTCAGTTCCGTAGAAATGCCCGGTTTTGCACGTCTTCCGAAGACGTGCAAAACCGGGCATCGTGCTTTGTCAAAATAGCTTCGGCTCGACAAGTAATCGGGTTTGCGGCGCTAAGACAAGATATTCGGCCAATTTCGTCCGCACCCGATTCTCCGGAACGGTCAGTCGCTCGGTCTCCTGAGCGAGGTACTCAGACCAATCACGGAACGTGCAGTGTTCAACGTAGATGTCGGGCTCGTTTGCCGATCGCGACACGCTCCAGCGCAGTGCACCAAGACGCCGCCGGGAGAGTTTGAGTTCGTGCACGTTGTCGAGAAATTCTTCCGTGCGGCCCGGGAGCACGTGATAGGTGGTCTCGACGATCACGCGCAGACCGGAGTATTCGGCATTAGGGGCCAAGGGATCCGGTGCCCCGGTCAGTTCGGGGGCAATCGCCTCACTCGGCATGATCCCGCGGCGAAGTGTCTCGAACACCGAGACGAACATCAACAGTGCGGCCAGTAGCACGGCGGGAACGAGGCCGAGCGAGTCGGCAAGGACGCCCCACAACAGGGCGCCGATCGCCTGGCTCCCCTGAAACATCAACATGACGAAGGCGATAACACGCGCCTTGATCCATCGGGGAACCACGGCATGAGCGGCGATCATCCAGGTGCTCTGAACCCCGACCCACCCGGCGCCAACCACTACAAGAACGGCAAACATCGCGCTGAACCACGGGATCACGACCAAACCGATCAGGACAAGCGCATATGCACCCGAGCCTAGCGCCACGAAGTGATTCCAACTCATCCGCGCGCGCAGCGGCATCAGCAGGATCGTACCGAGCACGGCGCCGATTCCGATTGCGCCGGAGAGGATTCCGAAGCCGAACGTACTCACCTGCAACCGATCATGCGCGACCAGCGGCAGAAGCCCCCACAGACAACTCGCCGGGATCCCGAACATGGTCAGTCGCAGCAGCAATCGCCTGGTCCAGCGGGAATGGCGAATGAAGCGCACGCTTCCTGCCACCGCCTGGCCTATCGAATTGCGCACTTCGACCCGCCCGGTCGATGCGGGTACCGTCCGTGCCGAGACGAAGACGCAGACGGCGAACAGAGCGGCAGTCAAGGCGAAAGCCGAAGTCGATCCCCAGCCGGCGAGAACGGCACCACCGATAACCGGCCCGACTGCGCGAGCGCCATTGAAGACGGCGCCGTCGATCGCAGGAACCACCGCCATCATCTCGCGGCTGACTATGTTGGGCAGCAACGCCTGCCAGACGATAGCGACGGACGCCAGACCTGCGCCGGCGACGAAGACCGCGAGCATCAAAATCGGAGTTTTCGCCAAGCCCAACTGCTGCAGTACCGCCAGCAGGATCGTCGACCCAGTCAACACCATTGCGGTTCCGACGAGCAGTAGGCGATGGCTGACGAACTCGGCCATCGCGCCGATCGGCAACGCCAACAGGAAGAACGGCAAGCTGGCGGCGAACTGAACCATCGACACCGTCGTCGCAGACTCCCCGGTTTCGGTGAATGTCCACTGCACTGCAAGTACCAGAATCCATACTCCGACGCTTGCGCACAGTTGGAAGCCAAGCATCATGCGGAGTCGCCTGATGCGCAGTGGCGCAAAGATGCTCACTGGCCGATCGCTATCCATAGCGTTCCTCTCGATCAACAAATGCTAGACTGAACTTAATTCAGTTTAGAATCAACTGGGAAAGTTTTCGCAATATTTGCCTTGCACTGCGTTCCCTTGCCGGTCCGTACAAGATCCCAGCGATCCGGAAAGGATCATCGCCATTCACAATCGAGTTGTGTGCCTGACCACACGTCCGTCCGGCCCTCTAGCGCCGGAACATTTCACGATCGTCGATGCCGACGTGCCTACCTTGTCGCGGGGTGAGGTTCTGATCCGAAACACTTGGCTTTCGATAGATCCGTCGATCCGACTGCGGCTCAGCGCCACAACGCCTTCGGGGTATCTACGACCCCTGGCTCCCGGAGATCCACTGGTCGGCCTGGCTATCGGCACTGTCGTCGAATCTCGAAGTCCGGGATTCAGTGCTGGCGAGATGGTCTCTCACATGTTCGGATATCGCAGTTACGCGGTGGTTACCGCAGACGGTGAAACGCTCGGTGGTACAGGCGGGCTAACGAAGATTACTCCGGGCAACTTTCCCCCTCAGTGGTACCTTGGGCCACTAGGCAGTGCCGGCTTGACCGCCTACGTAGGGCTTTTCGAGGTCCTCGAGCTCAAAAACGATGATGTACTTTGGGTTTCAGCAGCAGCCGGCGCCGTCGGAAGCATTGCGGTGCAATTGGCAGTGCTGCGAGGCAACACGGTTGTCGCATCCGCAGGCGGCCCGGAGAAGGTCGAATACCTCCGGCGTGTATTAGGCGTCTCCCATGCAATCGATTACCGTGCCGGCGATTTGAAGACGCAACTGACCAAAGCCGTCCCGGGCGGTATCGACGCCTACTTCGACAACGTCGGTGGCGATCATCTGGGCGCAGCCCTCGATCACCTCCGGCCAGGCGGCCGCATCGCGATGTGTGGGGCCGTCTCGACCTACGACACATCTTCCCCCGCGCCCGGGCCAACGAATCTCTTCCAGATCACCGCAAAGAGCCTGCAAGTGAGAGGGTTTCGCGCAGGGGCATATGACGAGTTGTATGCGGACGTACGTTCGGAGGTCGGCGGTTACCTCGCCAAAGGCATGATGACGTACCAGGAGACAGTATTCGATGGGCTCGACCTAGCACCCACCGCGCTCGTCGGAATGCTCAATGGCAACAACACCGGAAAGACTCTGTGCCGACTGTAGGGAGCTCTGCTCCCACATTGGCATAGTACGCCGGTGCCGGTACGAGTCCTCCGCAATTCTGGATTTGAGAGTCTGGCCTCCGAAACTACTTCGACGGTTCCACCTCCCACCGGACGTGAGTCACCAACGGTTCCAAGCTCAGCCGGCTGACGGCGGATTCCAGGAGTCCGTCGTCACGCTCCGCTGCGGCCAATTCCGCGACCACTCGTACGCGGTCGCTGTCCGGGATGTCGAAGGACTGCACTGACCGGAGCTGGAACTCCGGCCTCGAAATGGACTGCACGGTAAGCCCTCTGATGTGAGCTTCGGCGTCACCGTGGCAGGTCACCTCGAAGGTGTAGTCAGCCGGCGGTTCCTCGCGTCCGGTGCGGGCAGGCTGGTGATCCATCATCCGGCCCAACGGCCTCAACAACGTATTCGCCAACATGATTGCACCGGCACCGAACACCGCCACCCAGTACATTCCGCCGCCCGCCAGCGCGCCGACGGCGGCCGTGGCCCACAAGGTTGCGGCGGTGTTCAGGCCGGTGACGGAGGCTCCCTGCTTCATGATCACCCCGGCACCGAGGAAGCCGATCCCCGAGACGATCTGCGCTGCGACGCGCGTCGGATCAGCGTCCGGCCCCTGAAACCCGTACGCGCCCATGATGACGAAGAGCGTCGCACCCAAGCTCACCAACGCGTTGGTTCGCAAACCCGCCATCCTTGCGCGCCATTGCCTTTCGATCCCGACGGCAGCGCCGAGGACGAGTCCGAGCGCTATCCGCACAAGGATGACGTGGATTTCCACGGTGAACTCCTAGAGCCAAGTCGCGAATCGACGGATGAACATTCCCTTGGCCACCTGCGTGACGACGCAGTAAGCCGCGAGAGTGAGGACCAGCCACGGGAAGTAGTTCCACGGCAGTGAAACCAACCCGAGGGAATGGCCCCAGGACGTGAACGGGAACACCAGCGCGAAGACGCAGGCGGCGCCCGTGCTGAGCAGTACCGGAAGCGAAGCACGCGACTGGATGAATGGGATCTTGCGGGTGCGGATCATGTGAACGATCAGCGTCTGCGAGATCAATGACTCGATGAACCAACCCGATTGGAACAGCGCTGCATGCTCGGGAGAGTTGGCAGCGAACACGAACCACATCAGCGCGAAGGTCGAGATGTCGAAGATCGAACTGATCGGGCCGATGAACACCATGAACCGGCGAAGGCTCTTGGTCTCCCACTTGCGGGGCTTCGCGAGGAAGTCGTCGTCGACGCGGTCCCACGGGATCGTGAGCATCGAGAGATCGTAGATCAGGTTCTGCAACAACAGAACTACGGGAATCATGGGGATGAACGGCAGCAAGGCACTGGCGACGAGCACCGAGAAGACGTTCCCGAAGTTCGACGACGCAGTCATCTTGATGTACTTCTGGATGTTTCCGAAGGTACGACGCCCTTCGATGACTCCTTGTTCGAGTACGCCGAGGTCCTTCTCCAGCAAGATGATGTCCGCGGATTCGCGGGCGATGTCCGCCGCTGTGTCGACGGAGATGCCGACGTCCGCCGCCCGAAGTGCGGGTGCGTCGTTGACACCGTCACCAAGGAAACCAACCGTGTGGCCGACCCGGCGCAGCGATTCGACAATGCGTGCCTTCTGCATCGGATCCGTCTTCGCGAAGACGGTTGTCCGCTGCACCAACTCGTCGAGGGCGTCGTCGTTCAACGCTTCGATCTCGGCGCCGGAGACCACGGTCCCGACATCGATACCGACTTTGCCGCAGACGGTTTCGGCGACCAATTCGTTGTCACCCGTCACTACCTTGACCGCGACTCCGTGGCTCGCGAGGGCTTCGATCGCCCCGGCCGCAGATTCCTTCGGCGGGTCGAGGAAGGCCAGCAGTCCGACCAGGGTCATGCCCTCTTCGTCGGCCGTCGAGTACTCGCGGCGCTGCTCTTCGACGACTGTCTTGGTTGCCACCGCAAGCACTCGCTTGCCCTGACCGTTCAGTTCCGCGACCAGACGGTCGACTCGGGCCAGCCATCCCGGCGTCAATTGGTGGGTCACCCCGTCCAGTTCCACCGATTCACAGACCGAAAGGAGCTCTTCCACTGCACCTTTGGTGACGATCAGATCGGCGTCGCCGTGGTCGACCACCACGGAGAGTCGACGGCGCTTGAAGTCGAAGGGAATCTCGTCCACCAACCCGTGCCGACGCGAGATCTCCTCGACCACTTCGGGACCGGCGGCCTCGATCACCGCGTCGTCGAGAAGACTGCGCAATCCGGTCTGATTCACGGAATTGACTGCCGCGAGACGCAATACGTCCTCGGACTTACGTCCGGCAGTATCGAGATGCTCACCGAGAACGATGCGGTCCTCGGTGAGAGTTCCGGTCTTGTCCGTGCACAGAACGTCCATGGCACCGAAGTTCTGAATCGCGTTGATCTGCTTGACGATCACCTTCTTGCGCGACATGTGGAGCGCACCCTTGGCCAGGTTCGCAGTCACGATGAGCGGCAACATTTCGGGGGTCAACCCCACCGCGGTGGCGACGCCGAAGAGTAGTGCTTGGCTCCAGTCCTTGGTCAGTCCGTTGATGATGAACACCGCGGGAACCATGATCAGCATGAACTTGATCAGCAGGTAGCTGACACTGCGCACCCCGACGTCGAAGCTGGTTTCGGGTCGCTTGGACGCCAATTGTGCTGTCATGGCACCGAAGTAAGTCCGCTTGCCGGTGTGCACCGCGACGGCGGTGCCGCTGCCCGACACGACGGAAGTACCCATGAACCCGATGTTCTCGGCCTCGAGCAGCCGATCGACGTCGATCCCCGTCGACGGTTCCGCCGACTTCTCGGCCGGCATCGACTCACCGCTGAGCATTGACTGATTGACCTGTAGATCCTTGGCCCGGATGATGCGGACATCGGCCGGGATCATGTCGCCTGCGGCAAGCTGGACTACATCACCTGGCAGTAGCTGCTCGATCGGAATCTCAGCCGTGACCACGGTGTTGTTGATCTTGCGGGTGGCCGCGACAGTTGTCGTGACCATGGCCTTGAGTGCCTCGGCAGCCCGAGTCGAACGGTATTCCTGCCAGAACCTCAGGGACACACTGACAAAGATCATCAGCCCGAGGGTGATGATGCCCTCGTAGGAGGGACCGTCTTCCGGGTCTGCCCACACCACGTCGGTCCCGACCATGATCAGGGCGAGGAACACCAGGATCAAGATGAACGGATTCTTGAAAGCTTGCGCGAACTGCACGATCGCCGGCGCCGGGCGGTCGTGGCGGACATCGTTGCGCCCGTATCGCCGACGAAGATCGTCGATCTGATCGTCACGAAGGCCGTTGGCCGTCGTGGTCAGATCTGCGAGAACGGTGCGCGTGTCCGAGGCCGAGTAGTCGACCAATTCCTGTGCGCTTTCTTTTGCCAGGACCGTTGAAGGTGTTTGTTGTGCACTGTTTCTCGTGGGCCGTGGCCGCAATGCGAGAACGGAAAATGACATGACGAATCTCCTCGACTGCCAGCGTGCACGGGACAGTGCCAGTGCATGAGGGCAGCAGAATGCGCTGAACGACAACGGAAGTCGTCAGCGGACGCGACAAAGCCGCGCAGATGAAACCGAGGGTGCGAAGGTCAGAGACTGACGAGCAAAATGCCGGGGTGAGCACCGTCGGTAAGAACAGAAGGATGGGTCGAATATCGACTCGGCGGGTCGTCCACGATGGTCACCTCCTGAAAGTTCGGGGCGTCCGATGACGCCACACAAAGTACATGCGCACAGCACACGCCAGGAGAACCGAATATCGACGTACTCTCGCCTTCACCGGAAGAAACCGGCATCAAGCTGCGAAAACACCTCCACGTCCGAGTTTTGGCACTGCACGACGTGTCCCGATCAAGACCGGGAAGCCACTTTGGATCACCCCTTAAGCCGGGGAGATCTGTCCTAACCTTGGGCGTCTCTCGACGTCGTGAGATCAGTGGCCTGTGTTCGTGCAGAAGCCTCACCTAACGAGGTACTGCACCCAGAGGGTAGTTCTCAAATCTGTTGCCTGTCAACCGAGCAACTCAGACGGCGGGCAATCCTGCCCGTGCGACGGCGCCGGCGAAGAGTGCCGTCACGGCGGCACCCATGACGCTCTGATCAACTTCTTCCGGATCCACCGAGTGCTCGAGAACGAGCCCGGATATCAAGGCCATCAACGAGATTGCAGTGGTCCGCACATCGAAGGAATCGTCCACTCCCCATTCGCGGGCACGTTCACCGATCAACTCCACGAGTTGAACGCGCAAGTGGCGACGCTCACGTAAGTACGCCTGAGCGATCTGCGGATCACGTCCGGCGAGCACTCCGAATTCGAGGACGAGCAGTGACCACCCCGGGTCGTCGACCATCCACGTTGCAATGGCCTCGCCACCTTTGCCCGCCGCGTCGGCCGGGTTCATCCCGGCGATCTCGGCAAGCACACGGCCGGCCAGTTCGAGAGACCGTTGCGCGAACAGTTCGGCGAACAGATCCTGTTTCGACTCGAAGTTGGAGTAGACAGCCCCCTTGGTGAAGCCCGCTCGGCGAGCAACTTCAGTGAGACGTGCAGCACTGAATCCGCGCTCCGCAAACTCTTCCGCCGCAGCGTCGAGCAATCTTTGTCGCACCACGTCACGTCCGGGGCGGGTTACCGGCGTCCAGTCCGGTTGACGAGATTCAGTCACGATACCTAGAGTATTCAATACCTCGGGTATTGACAAGCTCTTTACTTTCGACAAGATCAGGACTCTTTCGTGACCACTACGCATCCGGCACACGCCGCACCAGACAACAGCTCCACCCACGACGAACACCACCACGACAATCTGCTGGTGAAATACGGCGCACCCAAGGTGATGGCCGCGCTGTTCGTCGGCGTGCTCCTGCTGCAGATGGGCTTCATCCTCAGCTACGTCGCCGCCTTCCATCAGCCGACTCCGCGAGACATCGAAATCGCGGTCATCGCCGATCAGGGCACACCGGACGGCATGGATCAGCAGATCGCCGACAAACTCAACGCCATCGACGGCAGCCCGCTCGACGCTCAGGTGGTCGACAGCACGGCGACCGCTCGCCGCATGATCAACGACCGCGAGATCCAGGGCGCGTTTGTCATCAACCCGGCCGGACCGGACACCCTGATCACCGCGAGCGCGGGAGGCAGCTCCATCGCGACGTCGCTCGAAGCGGTGTTCACGAAGGTCGAGGCGACGCAGGACCGACAGTTCGTCGTCCGCGACGAGATCCCCGTCGGAGCACACGACAACCGCGGACTCTCCGGCTTCTACCTCTCGGTCGGCTGGGTCGTCGGCGGCTATCTCCTTGCGGCAGCCATCGGACTGTTCATCGGTGCGCCGAAGACCCTCCGCCAGGCAAGCGCGCACACGGGCGTGATCGCGATCTACTCGATCATCTCGGGAGCCCTCGGCGCACTCATCACCTCACACGTCCTGGGAACTTTCGCGGGCCACTGGTTCCCACTCTGGATCCTGGGAACAGCCGTGGTGTTCGGCACCGCCATGTTCACACTCGGATTGCGCGCTGCCATCGGCGTTCTGGCAGTCCCGCTGGCTATCGCCGTCTTCGTGATTCTCGGCAATCCCAGTGCGGGAGGCGCATTCGGCTCCAACGTGATTCCCTCGTTCTATGCCGCCATCGGCCGATGGATCACACCCGGCGCCGGCACCGAAGGCGTGCGGAGCATCGTCTACTTCAACAACGTCGGCGTCGGCCAGCCTGCTCTGACGCTTTTCCTGTACGCGCTGATCGGTGCGGTCATGCTGTTCGGCTTCACGATCCGTCGTAACCGAAAGTCCACCGACACGACGCCGACTCCAGCTGTGGCGAACGCCGACTAGTCCTAGTCTGAACTCATGACGAGCCTCCTCCACCCCAACGCCTCGCACGTCGCCGAAACACTGATCTCACGGGGTCACCACGGCGTCATCGTCACGCAGCCCGAAGCCACGCACACCGCGGCCGAGGCAGCGGCGGCCGTCGGGGTGGAGGTAGGCGCGATCACCAAGTCGCTCGTGTTCCTTCTCGACGACGACCCGGTCCTACTGCTGGTCTCCGGCGCACATCAGGTCAATCTGAAAGCCACCGGCGAACGCCTCGAAGGCAAGCTCACGCGGGCGCCGCTGGAAATGGCGAAGTCGGCAACGGGCCAGCCGATCGGTGGGGTCGCTCCGCTCGGGCATCCCACCAACCTGCCCACCTACATCGATACCGCCCTCGAGCAGTACCCCGAATTGTGGGCTGCTGCCGGGCACCCGAACACGGTCTTTCGCACGACGTACTCCGAACTCCTTCGAATCACGGCCGGCCTCGCCGTCGACATGGACTGACGCACTTCAGCCAACCCGGTCCGAACCCACTCAGACGTGCGTCCACCTATAGTTGGACGCACCATGTGCACTGCAACCAGGACCCCGGCCGGTAACCACTGGCGTCGACGACACGTAGATCTGTGCCGCACCGACGCATGTCTGTGTATGCCGAGCGCAGTCACCTCGACCACACCGCACACCTCGAGTTCCAGCCGGAGAGTTCCCGTTGTCTGACAAGCCGAATGCCGTTTCCAGCCACACCACCCCCGACGTCCCCGAAGTAGCAGCGACGCCCGAGTTGTCCACCGGCATCTGCGCCGGTGACTACCGTGCAGCGCTTCGCCGCCACCCCGCAGGTGTCACCGTCGTGACCCTCGATTCGGGTACCGGCCCGGTGGGTTTCACCGCCACCTCGTTCTCGTCCGTCTCCCTCGAGCCGCCGCTCGTCTCGTTCAACATCGCGGAGACGTCGTCGAGCATCAATGCGCTCAAGGCAGCCGAGTCCTTGGTGATCCACCTTCTCGGCGAACATCAGCAACATCTGGCCCAGCGCTTTGCGCGTAGCGCCGATCAGCGTTTTGCAGACGAGTCACTGTGGGCAGTGCTCGACACCGGGGAGCCGGTTCTGCACGGCACCCCCAGCTGGATGCGCGTCAAGGTCGACCAGTTGATCCCTGTCGGCGACCACACGCTGGTCATCGGACTCGTCACGCGGGTTCACGCCGAAGAGGACGACGAATCCGCTGCCGCACCGCTGCTCTACCACGAGGGCAAGTACTACCGCCCCACTCCGTTAGGTCAATAGACAACTGTGCGCCTTTATTAACCGCCCGCGGTTAATAAAGGCGCACAGCAAGTTACAGCGCTACGTACTTGGTATCGAGATACTCGTCGATACCCTCGGTTCCGCCTTCACGGCCGAAGCCCGATTCCTTCACGCCACCGAACGGCGCCGCAGCATCGGAGATCGCGCCGCGATTGACGCCGACCATGCCGGTGTCCAGCTTGGCCGAGACGCGCATCGCCCGGTCGATGTCGCGGGTGTAGAAGTACGCCACGAGGCCGTACTCGGTGTTGTTCGCAGCCGCGATCGCTTCGTCTTCGGTGTCGAAACCGACCACTGCCGCAACGGGTCCGAAGATCTCTTCCTTCAGCAGGCGCGCATCGGCGGGCACCTGATCCAGAACGGTCGGGGTGAAGAAGAAGCCGGCTCCTTCGGGCGCCGATCCACCGGTGCGAACGCGAGCGCCCTTGGACACGGCGTCGTCGACGAGTCCGGTGACGGTTGCGAGCTGCTTGGTGTTGATCAGCGGTCCGATGTTGGTGCCCTCGGCGTCACCGGCGCCCACCTTCAAGGCCGCAACCTTGGCGGTGAACTTGTCGGTGAACTCCTCGCGCACCGAGTTGGCGACGTAGATGCGGTTGGCCGCGGTGCAGGCCTCGCCGCCGTTACGCATCTTCGCGAGCATTGCGCCGTCGACAGCTGCGTCGATGTCGGCGTCGTCGAAGACGATGAACGGTGCATTGCCACCGAGTTCCATCGACGTACGGAGCAGCTTGTCAGCAGCGTTGCGCACCAACAACTTTCCGACGCCAGTGGAGCCGGTGAAGGTGACCTTGCGCAGACGCGCATCTTCCATCAGCGGTCCACTGATGGAGGCCGCGTCGGACGTCGGGAGGATCGAGAGCACACCGTCGGGCAGACCGGCATCGGCGAACACCTGACCGAGGAGCTGCATGGTCAGCGGCGTGTCCTCGGCGGGCTTGACGATGATGGTGCAACCGGCAGCCAGCGCCGGTCCGATCTTGCGTGTGCCCATGGCGAGCGGGAAGTTCCACGGGGTGATCGCAAGGACCGGTCCGACGGCTTCCTTGGTGACCAGGATGCGACCGTTGCCGGCCGGAGCCTGCGTGAAACGTCCGCCGATGCGTACTGCTTCCTCGCTGAACCAGCGCAGGAATTCGCCGCCGTAGTTGACCTCACCGCGGCTCTCTGCCAACGACTTACCCATTTCCAGGGTCATCATCAGCGCGAAGTCCTCGGCGCGGGCGTGCAGCAATTCGAAGGCGGTGCGCAGGATCTCGCCGCGTACACGTGCCGGCGTGGCCGCCCAGTCTTCCTGCGCCGCAGCGGCGAGGTCGAGCGCACGGATACCGTCGGCAGCGGTGGCGTCGGCTACCTGGGCGAGTTCCTCACCCGTTGCCGGGTTGTAGACCGCAAAGGTCTTCTCGGCCGGGACGAGCTTGCCGCCGAGCCAGAGACCCTTGGGTACCGAGTCGAGAAGATCCGAGACGTTGGACATGTCAGTTCCCCTGTGCTGCAGTGCGAATAGCGGTCTCGAGGACGGTCAACGCGTCGTCGAGCAGCTCTTCGGAGATGACCAGCGGCGGGAGCAGACGGATGACGTTGCCGTAGGTACCGCAGGTGAGGATCACGACGCCGGCAGCGAGGCATTCGGCGGCGATCTTCTTGGTGATATCGGCGTCCGGCTCCTGCCCACCGGGCTTGACCAGCTCGATGGCGAGCATGGCGCCGCGACCGCGAACGTCACCGATGACGTCGAGTTCCTTTGCCAGTGCGTTCATTCGGCCGACGACGGTCGACTCGATGGTGCGTGCGCGGCCACAGAGGTCGAGCTCGCGCATCTGGTCGATGGACGCCAATGCAGCGGCGCAGGCGACGGGGTTACCGCCGTAGGTGCCACCGAGGCCGCCGGGGTGGACGGCGTCGATGAGCTCGGCGCGGCCCGTGACAGCGGCGAGCGGCATGCCGCCTGCGATGCCCTTGGCGAGAGTGACCAGGTCGGGGACGATGCCCTCGTGATCGCTGGCGAACCAGGCGCCGGTACGAGCGAAGCCTGCCTGAACCTCGTCGGCGATGAAGACGACGCCGTTCTCCTTGGCCCACGCGACGAGCGTCGGGAGGAATCCTTCTGCGGGAACGATGAATCCGCCCTCGCCCTGAATGGGCTCGATGAGGATGGCGGCCGTGTTGGCAGCACCGACCTGCTTCTCGATCATCGTGATGGCGCGCTGTGCGGCCTGCTCACCCGTGATCTTGGAGCCGTCGACGTTGAGGCCCTCGCGGTACGGGTAGGACATCGGGACGCGGTAGACCTCGGGGGCGAACGGACCGAAGCCGCTCTTGTACGGCATGGACTTCGATGTCAGTGCCATCGTGAGGTTGGTGCGGCCGTGGTACGCGTGGTCGAAGACGACGACTGCGTCGCGACCGGTTGCGTGACGGGCGATCTTGACGGCGTTCTCGACGGCTTCTGCGCCGGAGTTGAACAGCACGGAACGCTTCTCGTGGTCACCGGGGGTGAGCTCGGCGAGACGCTCGGCGACCTCGACGTAGCCCTCGTACGGAGCGACCATGAAACAGGTGTGAGTGAAGTGCGCGACCTGATCCTGAACTGCGGACACGACGGCCGGGTTGGAAGCACCGACGCTGGTCACCGCGATACCGGCACCGAGGTCGATCAGCGAGTTGCCGTCGACGTCGACGATGACTCCGCCGTCTGCGTCGGCGACGTAGACCGGGAGGGTGGATGCGACGCCGGCGCCGACGACCTTCTTACGGCGTTCGGCGAGCGCAGCCGAGCGCGGGCCCGGGAACTCCGTGACGATGCGACGCTCCTGCGGAAGCCGGTATTCGATTGCACTCATGTGACCACCCTCTCGGTTGTGTATTGCATTCGAGTATGCGACGCGCGAAGCATCGCAAGCACTGCCGAAATGGATACCCGAAGCTTCAGGGCTACTCCATATCGGCAACGACAGCTAGCCTTGATCAGGTGACGGTTCCGATCTCGTGGCTCTTGCGCCAGAAACACCTCTCGCTGGCTCTGCTCACCGACCGAGCAGCCGCCACCCACCCCGTCACGTTTGCGCAGGCCACAGAGCTGACGGACCCCACCCCGTGGCTTTCCGGCGGCGAATTGGTGCTCACCACCGGGCTGGCACTGGTGGGCGCGGACGCCACCGACTACAGCGAGTACATCGACCGTCTGGCCGCCGCAGAAGTATCGGCTCTGGGTTTCGGGACCGGCCTTTCCCACGAGAGTGTGCCCGCAGACCTGATTGCCGCCGCCCGCAGTCGCGGGCTCCCCCTGCTGGAAGTGCCGTTCACGACCCCGTTCGCGGCGGTCACGCGCGCGGTGATGACCCGTCTGAGCCAGCAGGAATACGAATCGGTACTCCGCGCGGCAGAAGTACAGACACGCATCACCCGCGTTGCGCTGCGCGGAGGCGTGTCTGCCATCGTGCGTGAACTGGCCACGGCCACAAAAACTTCGGTGGCGTTTGTCGGTGATCGGATCACCGCGGTGCATCCGGCAAACCAGAAGTCGTTGATCACCGAGGTTCGCGCGGTCGCGGCGACCACCCGCGATCCCAACGCTCCGGCGTCGATCTCGCAGAGCACACCCGAACGGACGCTGACACTGTCCCCCGTCGGCGTCACCGACAGCTGGCACGGCTACCTCGCAATGGCGGGCGCCGGGCCCCTGAGCAATATCGACAGAGTGTTGCTCGGGCATGCGGTCTCGCTGCTCACTCTCGAACTCGAGAAACCGGTTCGACTACGGGCCGAGCGAACTCGACTCAACGCCATGGCTTTCGGGCTCTTACTCGACGGCCGAATCCCCGAGGACGGTGTGCCGTCGTACTTGGACGAAGCGAGCGATACGCACGGCAACGTCCGTGTCGTCCACGTTCGCGGATCCGGACTCGGCCCCGTTCTTCGCGAACTCGACAACGCTCTCGCGCGAGCAGGCCGGCCGTTGTTCGCGCAATCCGAGGACGGTTCGCTGACCGTCCTCCTTCGCGGAACCGACACAATCGACACTGCCAAAACACTACTGGCGCAGCTCTCCCCCACCGAGGCGAAGACGGTGCGGGCCGGAATCAGCACCCCTCACCGTCTTCTGGACGCACCGCGCGCACTCGTCCAGGCCCGCGCCGCGGCCAATCTCACGACGGCCACTGCCCGCATTCTCGAGTTCGACGCTCTGAGTGGTTCGACGATTCTGGCATCCGAGCCTGCCCGTGAGGCACTGATCGCAATGGCTGCGGACACCATCCCGGTGCTGACCGAACACGACCAGGCACACGGGACCGCACTGGTCGCGTCTTTGCGCGCCTATCTCGAGGCGAACGGCCAATGGGAATCGGCCGCAGCCGAACTCGGTGTTCATCGGCACACCCTCCGAGGTCGCATCGCACGCATCGAGGAACTGCTGCAATGCGACCTCGGACAGGCCAGGGTCAGAGCCGAACTGCTGCTATCGCTACTCGCCTGGGAGGGTCGCTGAACGCTCCGCGGCGTGCACCGAAGCGAAACCGGACGCACCGCGAACGAGTAGTTCGAGTTCGGCGTCGACCGTGCAGAGACGGGCGGTGTCCAGCGCTCCACTGCGGCTCACACTCGACATCAAAGCCGTGAACCGGCGCACCGCTTGCGGATTGGCGGCGGTCCACAACTCGACGACCTCCGGAATACCTTCTCCGAGCGCTCCGGACACGAGGTCCGCGAAACGCGCCGTCAACCTGGCGTGGACGGCAGCGCTGCCCATGACCTCCCAATGCGAGGCAGCGACGGCAACGTCGACGCCCCCGAGAACGTCGCCCAGATCGAGGGTGTCGGAGAGTTCCCGGTAGATCGCAGCCGCGGCCTGAACCGTCGTATTCTCCTGCAACGCAATGTCAGCCAGGGCGAGCGCCCCGAAAGACGCCTCGATGCGGTCGCTGGCCGACAGCCCTTCGGTGAGAGCCCGCACCGGCGCTGCCCATCGATCGATGTCGGCTCGCGGGTTCACGGTGAACCGGCCGGCTGCTCCCGGACGACGCAACACCCAGCTCATCTCGGATTCCAACAACTGCTGCAAGCGATCGAGAGCCTGCAACTGCTCGGTGGCGCGAAGCTCCGAGTTCAAGATCTCGCGCCGAAGGTCCTCGGTGCCGAGCACTTCGCTGACCACTGCGTAGGCCAGAGCCGCTTCCGGACTGTGGACTCCGAGGTGTTCCTCCAGCCGGAACAGCACGCCGGGTCCGACGCGGTTGACCAGTTCGTCGACCACCGAGGTGATGATGATGTCGCGGCCCAACCGATGTGCGCGGACCGCGTCCGGTGCTGCCTCGACGACGGAGAGCGGGAAGTACTGCGGGAGACGATCGGCGAAGATCTGATTGTCCGGGACGGTCGACGCCCCCAATTCCGCCGTCAGCACGTTCTTCGACTGCGCCACCAGCACAGCAAGTTCCGGACGGAGTAGGCCCTGCCCGGCTCGCGCCCTGACCGCCAGCGCCTTGGCGTCCGGCAATGATTCTTCGAGGCGCTTCATCGCGCCCGCCGAGACCAGGTTCTCGATCAACCGTTCGTGCTGATCGAGTAGGGCGGGAGCGCGGTGCTCGGCCAGGCTGATCGCGAGGGTCTGATCTTCGCTGGCCTCGAGTACCGATGCGGCTACCTCGTCCTGGGCCGCCGCAAGTAGTTCATTGCGCGAGGTCGCGTCCAACTCTGCGAGTGCGATCTTGATGTTGACCTCACGGTCCGAGGTAGCCACGCCGGCCGCGTTGTCGATGAAGTCGGCGTTGATTCGTCCTCCGCCAGCGGCATATTCGATGCGGGCACGCTGGGTGAAACCCAGGTTGCCGCCCTCACCCACCACGGTTGCACGCAACTCGTCAGCGCTGACGCGAACTGCGTCGTTGGACGGATCGGCCGCGTCGACGTTGCTTTCGGTCGACGCCTTCACGTAGGTACCGACGCCGCCATTCCACAACAGGTCCACCGGAGCGCACAGGATCGCTCGGATCAGTTCCTGCGGAGTCAGCTTCTCCTCGGCGATACCGAGCACCTGACGCGCCTCGAGCGGAAGGCGGATCGACTTAGCGCTACGCGGCCAGACCCCACCGCCAGGCGACATCACGGTGCGGTCGAAGTCGTCCCAGGACGAGCGCGGCACGGTGAAGAGGCGAGCGCGTTCGGCAAACGTCGTCTCGGTGTCGGGGTTCGGGTCGATGAAGATGTGGCGGTGATCGAATGCCGCGACCAGACGGATCTTGTGCGAGAGCAACATTCCGTTACCGAACACATCGCCGGACATGTCACCGATGCCCGCGACGGTGAACGGATCGGTGTCGACATCGAGGTCGCGCTCGGCGAAGTGGCGTCGAACCGCTACCCAGGCGCCGCGAGCGGTGATGCCCATCGCCTTGTGGTCGTAGCCGGCCGAACCGCCGGAAGCAAAAGCGTCGCCGAGCCAGAAACCACGTTCGACGGCGATGCCGTTCGCGACGTCGGAGAACCGTGCGGTCCCCTTGTCCGCCGCCACGACGAGGTAGGAGTCTTCACCGTCGTACTCGACTACTTCTGCCGGGTGCACCGCTGCGCCGTCGACGATGTTGTCCACCACGTCCAGCAAGCCGCGGATGAAGGTGCTGTACGACTCCTGCACCTGCGCCGGGGTCGGTGACGACGTGCCCCGAACCACGAACGCACCCTTGGCTCCCGAGGGAACGATCGGCGAATTCTTCACGCTCTGGGTCTTCATCAGACTCAGAGCCTCGGTGCGGAAGTCCTCGTATCGATCCGACCAACGCAGGCCACCACGGGCGACGGAGGAGCTACGCAGATGCACGCCTTCGACATTGGGTGCGCTGACGTAGATCTCGCGGAAAGGAACTGTCTTCTGCGGGGTGGAGAGCAACTGCGAGTCGATCTTGAACGACGCGTACGGCAGCGGTTCGCCGGCCTCACCGCGCAGGTACCAGTTGGTGCGCAGAGTCGCCTGCAAGAATGAACGCACACCGCGCAAGACGCGATCCTCGTCGAGAGTGTCTGCACCGTCGACTGATTCGTCGATGGCCGCCGCCGCGGTGGCCACGGCCGTCTCACGCGAACCTGCTACTGCGGGATTGAAACGCGCGGTGAAGAGTTCGATTGCCTGCCGTACGAAGAGCGGCTTCGCTGCCAACACTCCGACGATGTAGCTCTCGGACAACCCGATACGAGCCTGAGCGAGGAAACGGCACGCAGCGCGCAGCAACTCTGCGTCGCGCCACGTGATGTCTGCTCGTCCGATCAGACTGGAGAATGCGTCCATACGGGTCTGTCCGGCGATGACGGCTTCGAAGGCGTCCGCCATCTTCTCCAGCGCACTGCCGCCGAAAGTGCTCGGCTCGAAGGTGAAGTAGTGTGCCGAACCCAGAACGGTCGGAAGCGGGCGGTGCGTCGAAACTCGGAGTCCGAGGGACTCGAAGTTCTCGCACAGATCGGAGAGGGAGGGCTCTCCGGACGGCCACAGCACCACACAGGTCAGATCGTCACTGTTCAGGGCACCGCTGTTCAAGTCGTCGCTGTTCAAGTCGTCGCCCTGACGGAAGACGAGTCGCTGGCCCGCTGCTGCCAATTCGGCGACCAGTTCGAGCGCCGGGTCACCGGATCGATCACCGCCCGCGGGTCTCGATTCTGCAGCTGCGGTCTTGGTCGCCGATGATGTGCTCGCCATTGAACACCCTCCTGGAAATTATTGGATCCGAACACTTTCCAGTGTTGCGTGGATCACCGGAAAGAGGTCGTGCCCGATAGGAGTACCAACCCCTATCGGGCACGACATTTCGGCAGTTGCGGTGAGCTCAGTCGCCCAACCTGATCGGAGCGAGCTCCTCGAACACGTCGCCGGGTCCGGGATTCTCGGTAGGCGCAGCGCCGCCGAGATGGTTGACGACGCCCCATACCGCGTTGATCGCGGTCTGGATCGCGCCCTCGGCCCAGCCGGCAGTCCACGACACGTCGTCACCGGCGAGGAAGATTCCCCGATGACGCGGTTCGAGATCATTCTGCACGAAGTGAGAGAACAGGCGCTCCTGGTACCGGTAGTGCCCCGGAAGGTTCGCCTTGAACGCACCCATGAAGTCGCGCTCGGTTTCCCACGACAGCGTCACCGGGCTCGAGATGATGTGGCTGCGGAAGTCCACGCCTGGGTAGATCTCTTCGAGAGAGCGCAGCATGATGTTCATGCGCTCGGTGGCGTCGAGCGCCAGCAGCTTCAGCGAATCGTCCGACCAGGTGTACGACAAGCAGATCAGGCCTGGCTTGCCCTCGCCTTGATCGAGCAGGTAGGTGCCGCGACTCATACGGTCGGTCAGTGTCATCGACACCGAATCACGGCCGGTCACGGGATCCTTGTCCTTCCAGAACGGGCGGTCGACGAGAACGAACACCTTGGTCGAACCCATGTAGTGAGTTCGCTCGATCGCAGTCCAGTGGTCGATCGGGAACAGATCGTCGTCACACCTGATGTTGTTCAGCAGCATCCAACTCTGCACTGTCACAACGGCACTCGCATACGTGCGAATGAAACCTTCGGAGTCCGTGACCGTGATGTTGCCGGGCTCGGTACGCCGGAGTTCGGTGACGCGGGGACGCGTCTCGCCGTCGTTGAGCGAAGCGACCGTCGTACCGGCAGGCCAATGCGCCATGTGCTCCGGGGCGCGGTTCCACAACCGCATCGGCAGCTGCTGCGATCCACCGACGATGCCGCGGTGGTCGTCGTCGGCGGCCGTGATGACCACACGAAGGATTTCGAGGATCGAGTTGGGGTAGTCGGTATCCCAACCACCCGTACCGAATCCGACCTGCCCGAACACTTCCCGCATATGGAAGGACTTGAAGTGCTTCGACGCGGCGAGGAAACCGTAGAACGTCTGGTCGTCGTAGCGCACCACGAGGTCGTTCCAGATCCGCTTGATTTCTGCGGTGTCGCGGTCACGAATGGCCTGCTGCAACGGAATCAGATCGGCGTGCTCTTCGAGAGTGCGCTGCCAGGCTTGCGCCACCTCGGTGTAGATCGGCGGCAGATCCTCGAGAGTGTGCGCGTAGTGGCTCTCACCCTTGAGATCGATGACCGTGCTCGGCGTGACCTCGGCAAGGGGATTGGGGAACTCTTCGGTCTGCAGACCCAGTTCGTTCAGATAGTGGAACAACGTCGTCGACGACGGTGGGAAACGCATTGCGCCCATCTCGGCGACAACCCCGGGGTGCCCGTCGAACTCGACCGACCGCATCCGGCCACCGATCTGATCAGCTTCGTAGACAATCGGTTTGAGACCGACCTTGAGCAACTCGTAGGCCGCGATCATGCCGGAGAGTCCACCACCGATCACGGCAACTTCTGTACCCAGTGCCAGATCGGGCACCGAGCCGAGTCCCGCCGGACTGGAAACGTAGTCGTCGTACGGGAACGGAAAATCCGGCCCGAACATCGTGAGGGGCGGCTGCTTGCCGGGTTCCGAGGAACTGTCCGGAGCTACTGGGATGGTCATCTACGGTTCTCCTTGGAGACAGTCGTGACAGAAAGGTCTGGATACAGATCGAGGCGTCGATCGTCGAGATGCGTGTTGAGGGTGCGCGATTGCGAGACGGTGGCGGCGGCGATATCCGCGAAGAGCAATTCCTGGCCGCCCCCGGCCCGCGCCAACTCGGCACCGTCGGGTGCGATGGCGCACGAGAGACCGCAGTAGGTCAGCTCGGTTTCGGCGCCGCAGCGATTGACGTAGGTGACAAACATCTGACTCTCGTATGCGCGGGCCGGAACCACTTGCTGCGCAATGTGTTCGTACGGAGTCATCAACCCCGTCGGCACGATGAGCCATTCGGTACCGGCGTCGGCATGGGCCCGAACCGCTTCGGGAAATTCCACGTCGTAGCAGATCAACAATCCGCAGCGGATGCCCTCGAAGTCGAACCCGACCACCAGGGTCTCACCTGGCCGGAAATGTTCGCGGTCGAGCGTGCCGAACAGGTGTGTCTTGCGGTAGTGCGCAAGCGAAGTGCCATCGCGGTCCACCACCTGCACGCTGTTGTAGACGTCTCCCCCGTCGAGTTCGGGGTAGCCGTAGACGACGGCGATGCCTGCACTTCGAGCAATCTCGGCGACGGAATCGAAGATAGGGCCGTCGGCCGGTTCCGCGCGCAGCGACACCAGTTCGCCGATGTCGTAGCCGGTTGCGGACATCTCCGGCGTCAGCAGGATCTTCGCACCGGATGCCGCAGCCTCGCGGGCAGCGGTGTCGATTGCAGCGAGGTTGAACTCCACCGACGCAAAGGTGTCCGGGGTGGTGAGCGGACCTTGGAACAGGCCAACTCGAACTGAATCGACATGCATGGTGCGCTCCTTCAGGAGTTCCGTGACGCCAATTTTCGACGGTGCGTGTGACGGGGACAACTACCAGCGTGACGGGTGCCGCCAATCATGTCAACTCTTGTTTCCTAAGAATCAACATTCACGGATTCAAGTCTCACGAAGGCGACGCGCGTGGCCCTTCCGGCAATGCCGGATTCAAGACCCACAGAACCTTCGCCAGAACCGAGCCCTCGGCCTGAAAACTATGGTTGTGCGTCGGCGTGAATGTGAAGGAATCGCCCGCCGCAAGCACGACGTCCTCGGCATCGACGGCCTCACCGTTCGGATCCGTCCGACCGCCCTCGAACGAGACCCGCAAGCCGCCCTCCAGCACGTGCACGAAGTTCACGTCGATCGGCAGACTGTAGAACTCCTGACCACTTCCGCCGCCTGGTTCCAGCTCGCCGAGCAGCACCTGAATTCGACGCTCGTTGGTAGGCGTGAGCAGGTACTCCGTCATCTTTTCGCCACCGAAGCTGATTTGCGGCATGGCGTCGGCGCGGACTACTTCACCGGCGGACGCATTCTCGAACAGGGATCCGACGGGGATCTCGAGCACCGCGCACACCTTGATCAGGGTCGCCACCGACGCGTTGACGTGATCGCGCTCGAGTTTCGAGAGATACCCCTTCGTCACACCACAGGCCTCGGCCAGGTCGTCGAGGGTCAACCGCTTCGATTGACGTGCCGCCTTGAGCCTCGCCCCGATGCGCGGTCCGACCGGCTCGACCGCTTCCTTCGCCTTGGCCACTGAACCCACTCCTTCACGACCGCCGTGTCCCTTTCAGGAAACAGGGGTTGACAACCGAGCCTCTTGAAGAAACCATACTTGCTCAGAGAGCTACATCACTGAAGGGCGCCCGGTGTGCGCCGAATCGAGAGCAGGGACCTCTGCACATGGCTACCAACAACCCCGGATCGTTCATCGGACCCGTCGACGCCACGCGCGTCCCCCGCTACGCCGAGCCGACCACTTTTGCGCGTCTGCCGCGCCTCGATGAGGTCTCGCGCGCCGACGTGACAATCCTCGGCATCCCCTTCGATTCGGGTGTCAGCTACCGACCCGGCGCTCGGTTCGGTCCGGGGCACATCCGCGCTGCGTCGAAGCTGCTGCGTCCGTACAACCCCGCGCTCAAGGTCTCCCCCTTCGCCAACCAGCAGGTAGCCGATTTCGGCGACATCGGAGTCAACCCCTTCGACATTCAGGAAGCTCTCACGACGGTTCAGTCCGCCGTCACCGACCTGCGCGCCGACGGTTCCTCTGTGCTCACGCTCGGCGGCGACCACACCATCGCACTTCCGATCCTGCGTTCACTGGCCCGCGATCACGGCCCGATCGCCGTCCTGCACTTCGACGCTCACCTCGACACCTGGGACACCTACTTCGGTCAGCCTTTCACCCACGGCACCCCCTTCCGCCGCGCCAGCGAAGAAGGCCTGATCGACATGGAGCGTTCGCAGCACATCGGCATCCGTGGACCGCTCTACAGCGAGAAAGACCTCGAAGACGACCGCGTCCTCGGCTTCCAGGTGATCCGCAGTGACGACTACGAGGTCGACGGCGTCGCCAGCATCGTCGAGCGCATGCGTAAGCGCCTCGACGGTGGCCCGGTGTACGTCTCCGTCGACATCGACGTGCTCGATCCCGCCCACGCTCCGGGTACCGGAACACCCGAAGCGGGCGGCATGACCTCTCGCGAATTGTTGAACACACTGCGCGGGTTGGTGGGACTCAACGTGGTCGGCGCCGACATCGTCGAGGTAGCGCCGGCGTACGACCACGCCGAGATCACCGGTATCGCAGCGGCTCACGTCGCTTACGAGTTGCTGTCGGTGCTCGCACTCAATCGCTGAAGCAGCACAACGGTATCCGTGGTGTGATGCATCTCGGGGTTCGCGGGAAGATCACGTTCCCGCGACTCCGAGACCAACACCTTCCAACCATCGGTGAACAGCGACTCCACATATTCCGGGGTATGCAGCATTGCCCGATGATGTTCGGTGGGCGACTCGTGGGGCGAGTGGCCCACGATCAGCAAATGCCCGCCGGGCGCGACCAGATCTCCGAGAGCACGGAACAATTCCCCGCGCGCGGGTTCGAGCATGTGGAAGAACTGCGCGGACACCAGATCGAACGAGCGCCCCTGCGGATCCCACTTCGTCAGGTCGGCTTCCAGCCATTCGATGTCGACGCCCTCGCCCTCGACGTGAGCCTGGGCGCGGCTGAGCGCAACCGACGATATGTCGGTGCCGGTGACCTTCCACCCGCGACGTGCCAACCACAAAGCGTCGGCGCCTTCGCCGCAACCGACGTCGAGTGCAGTGCCCGGTTCGAGGTCGGAGGCTTCGGCAATCAACTGTGGGTTGGGATTTCCGCTCCAGCGCGCGGGACGTTCCTCGTACAGCGAGTTCCAGAACTGTGCGTCCGCCTTGGCGTACGGATTCTCGGTGGTTTCAGAGTTTTCGTGGTGATTGTGGTGTTCGTGGCTCATGCACCCAGGATGAACGACCTTCCACAACTCACGCAACCATCTTTGCCGAAACAGCAACTTCTCCATTTCGACGCTCTGCTAACGTCACGCTTCGTGGCAGGTGGATTTCCCGTGTTTCGTCTCTACTGCAACTCAGAGGGCTCACACGTTTTGTGTTGTGCGCATTTCCCCGAGTTCAGCGGTTCGAACGCGGACGAAGAGTTCACCACTCAGCAGAGTTTCGACCGCGCAGTCGAGAAGATGCTGCGCGAGGCGTCCTTCGAACCGACAACCCTGACGTTGGTGGGCGAGCAACAGGGATATCCAGTCGGAGACCACCTGTTCGATGCGACGGTTCCGCGAACCGGCAGAGTCTCCTTTGCCTTTCAAGAAGCCGGACCGCCGTGGATCGTTCTCGGCCTCGATGTTTCTTCTGAAAAATTCTGGTCCGAGATCGACGAAGACGAAGATCTCCTCGCCCTCGGCCCGATCTCTCCGTTGACGTCGGTCCCTGCCGTTGTACTCACTGCAACCGGGTGGCCACGGCAAAATGACCTCGACTCACCGTGACCTGAACTGGTTCATCACCCCGGTTCTCGTGAGATCGAACAAAAATCGGCATGATTTTCGTGAAGATCGACCGAGATGCCCGTCACGTCCTACGCCAAGATTTAGCGGTCACACTCGACCGCGCCCTCTCGAATTTCGCTCGGGCCCTGGCTCCTTCACGGAGGCACAATGAAACACCGCTCTTATCCGGCACTTGCAACGGCCGCGGGGCTCGCACTCGTGTTGTCGGCTTGCAGCTCGGGAGACACGTCCTCGGGCTCCGACGGCGGTGAACCTCTGACAGACGGAACCTTCCGTTATGCGTTGCAAGCCGATCCGGGTGCACTCAACCCGATCATGTCCGGCTCCGCGGCAACCGCTGACATCTCGAGGCTGGCCTACGACTCCCTGGTCTACCAGGATCCGGACACCAGTGAATTCAAACCGTGGTTGGCAGAGAAATGGGAAGAGACGCCGACCTCCGCATCCTTCACCATCCGCGAGGGAGTGACCTGTACCGACGGGTCGACGCTGAACGCGCAGACCGTCGCGAACAACATCAACTTCGTGGCTGATCCGGCCAACGGTTCACAACAACGCGGCACCACGGTCCCCGTAGGCGCTTCGGCCACTGCCGATCCCGCGACCCGCACCATCACGGTCACCACTCCGGCGCCGAGCCCCTTCCTCCTCCTCACGGTCAGTCGCCTCCCGATCATGTGCGACGCCGGACTCGCGGACCCGACCGCCTCGAACAAGAAGTCTCTCGGTTCCGGGATGTTCGAAGTCACCGAAGTCGCCGCCAACGACCACTACACGTTCGAGCGTCGTGACGGCTACAACTGGGGCCCCGACGACACCACCTCCGACACACCAGGTGTCCCCAAGACCGTCATCGCTGTCATGGCACCCAATGTCAGCACCGCCGCAAACCAGCTTCTCTCCGGCGAACTCAACGCATCTCCGATCGCCGGTCCGGACAAGGACCGGATCGAAGCCGCCAATTTCGCCTCGATCAATCGCCCGATGCCGTCCGGTCAGATGTACTTCAACCAGATCGCGAACAATCCCACCAGCGATCCCGCCGTTCGCAAAGCACTCATCCAGGGAGTCAATCTCGACGATCTGGCAGAAGTTATCACGGCCGGCCAGGGCACCCGCGCAACAAGTCTCGTCGGTGTAGAGCCCCGCGCCTGCGTGTACGACTCCGTCACCGGCAACATTCCGGACTACGACGTCAGCGCAGCGAAGGCAACCTTGGACGCGGCCGGCTGGACCGCCGGGTCGGACGGAAAACGAAGCAAAGACGGAAACCCGTTGACACTCCGCCTCTTCTACGCAGGAGGCGAAGAGGCTCGCAGCGCAGCAGCCGAACTCGCTCAATCTGCATGGTCGGATCTCGGCGCAAACGTCGAGGTAACGGGAGCCGACCAGACCAAAGTTGTCGACGTCATGCTCAGCGGTAAAGACAACAATCAGTGGGACATCGCATGGATCCAGATCAACAATTCGATTCCCAGCGGGTTCACCCCGTTCTTCACCGGACCTGCTCCGGCAGCCGGTAAGAATTTCTCTTCGATCAACAACCCCGCCTACGAAGCAGCGGTGGCCAAGGCTTCCGCGTTGACCGGCGACGCAGCGTGCGCAGAGTGGGCAGACGCCGAGTCGCAGATCACCAAGACGGTGTCCGCGGTGCCGTTCGCGAATACGAACATGAGCTTCTACTTCAACAAGGCCGGGCTCGCATTCGGTAAGTCCTTCATCGGGTCTGCACTGCGTCTCTACCAGTAGTCCGATCGATCGAAACCCCTGTGGCAACGAGATATGTCAGATCAGTGCGATCTGACGTATCTCGTTGCCACACCTATCGTCTCGTTGTCCAGCTCGACGTAGGTCAGCTGAGGAATCGTGGACGCAAGTTCCGTGAAAGACCACTTCGCAACGTTCTCGAATGACGGACGGAAATCGAAAATCTCCGGCCAGACACCGCTCGCCAATCGCTCGGCGCACCGATCGACGGACTCGTCGAGAGCGTCCGTGTCGACAAACCATCCACGTTCGCCGAGTTGGTCGTCCTCGAACGAGAACCCGACTCGCATCGTCACGCGAAATCCCTCGGCAGGCATCAGCGGCGGCAAATTCTTTGCGTCCCGCACGGGTGCCGGAAGCCGCCGGAAACCCTTGCCTCACAGCGAATGTACGACGGATCTCGATGCTGAACATGACGACCACGGTATCAATGTTCGTCGAGCACAGTTCTACGAGCGAACGAGCCTCGCAATCGCGTCGGTCGCTTCCTTCACCTTTGCCTCCGCCTCGGGACCACCGTCAACGGCAGCTTTGACGACGCAGTGGCTGATGTGGTCCTCGAGCAGCCCCATGGCCACCGCGTGGAGAGCCTTGGTCATCGCCGAAACCTGCGTGAGAATGTCGATGCAGTACTTGTCCTCGTCGACCATGCGCTGCAGGCCGCGGGCTTGACCCTCGATGCGACGCAGGCGCCCTAGGTAGTCGTCCTTGGCGGTGATGTAGCCGTGGGAATCACCCGTGCAGCACACATCGCCGGTCGTATCATTGCCCGGGGCACTGCTTGGAGCGTTGCCCACTTCTGTCGCTTCCGACATTCGATGTCCTCCTGTTCGTCAACGCGTGACTTCGCAACAATTCTCGTTACCGGGGCGATGTGCGGTTACTCTTCGACTTCCGTTGTCTTGCAGAGCAATCACTGCGCACATCGCCACGCATTTCGCTACTGCACGAACAGATGGGTGCATGGTGATCGCCCATGCCCGTTTTCCCGTTGCTGCGAAACTCATTCGGTCTCAGTGCCCGTGGTGCGAGTGGCTCGAGTGTTCGGCCCCAGGCGTGGTCGCATTGTCGGCAGTCAGAGTGAATTCCGCCGTACGCACCACTTCGCCATGTTTGAAGTCCAGGAACAACCGGTAGTCCTCAGCGCTCGGCATGTTGGCGTAGAAGGTGATTGCCGGTCCAGCCGGCGTGACACCGTCACCCGGATGACCATCCGGATGCACATGGAGATAGGCGAGGTCGGAGGCACGCAACGCGACCAGATGCCCGTACGCGGCAAGGTAGGGCTGCAAGTCTGTGACTGGGATTCCGTCACGACTGACCGAGAGCGTGAGCTTCGATGTCTGGCCGGCATGGGCCGCGCCTTCGAGAGAGACGGTATAGCCGTCGACCGTCGTGACGGCAGCAGCGGCGGGCAACGGCCGAGGATCATAGGACCCGGCGACGCGTACATCCGCACTCAGCGTCATTCCGTCACCCCCGTCCGGGGTGAAGTCAGCGAAGACTCGGTAGTCTCCCGCGTGATCGAAATCGACTGACACACGCCAGTTTCCGTTCTCGTCCAATTCGGGATGCACGTGTTGGAATCCGGTCAGGTCCAGACCGACCACGATCAGATGCAACTGCTTGTCGTGGGTGTCGGTGTACCTGGTCAACGGAGTTCCAACCGAATCCAGGATCCGGAACTGCAAGGGGACATGGTTGCCGACAGCCGCCTCCGACGTTGCCAATTCCAGTGTGTAGCCGTTGTCGCTGAACATCTTGCCCTCCAAAGTTTGGGTCGGCAGCACTTCCGTTGCCGTCTGCGTCGGGTTCGACACTCCTTGAATTCGAACCTGTTGCAATTTGTACCATACCCCCCTAGGGTATGCAACGAACTACTCGAACACCCTGAATTCACTCGAAGGAGATCCGATGCGCATCTACGCAGAGCGCCGGCCGAATGAGTTCCAAGAACAGCATTTCCCCGCGCACTTCAACGAAGCGCTGCGCCGATGTCGCCCAGGCTCGCTTTCGACACCCCCTGACCACACGAGCATCACCTATACCCCGTACAGGTAAGGAACTCAGAATGTCCACACAACCGAAATCCACCCGTAAGTGGTGGGCGTTGGCGTTGATCGCCGCCGCTCAGTTCATGGTCATCATGGACACCTCGATCATCGGTGTCGCTCTCCCCCAGATGCAGAGCGATCTCGGCTTTTCCCAGGAAGGCCTGACCTGGGTCTTCAATGCGTACGTCATCGCATTCGGCGGGCTACTCCTCCTCGGCGGCCGCCTGTCCGACCTGTTCGGCGCCCGCAGAGTGTTCTCCGCTGGTTGGCTGATCCTGCTGATCGGTTCCGTTGTCGCCGGTGCCGCCGGTAACGTTGCCGTCGAACTTGCGGGCCGCGCCGTTCAGGGTGCCGGTGCCGCACTCATCGCGCCATCGGCGCTCACCTTGCTGATGATGCTGTTCGGCAGCACGCAGAAAGAGATGACCAAGGCGCTGTCCATCTACGGCGCTGCCGCCCCGGCAGGCGGTACGGCCGGAGTGTTCCTCGGCGGCGTCATCACCGAATACACCAGCTGGCCTTGGGTGTTTTACCTCAACATTCCCATCGCCGTCATCGCGCTGATCGCTACTCCCCTCCTGATGCCGAACGCACCGGCACGTACCGGGTCGATCGACTTCCTCGGCGCACTCGCTGTCACCGCAGGTCTTGCTGTCGGAGTCTTCGGCATCGTCAGAGCACCTGATGTCGGATGGGGATCCGGGCAGACGTGGCTGGCGCTCGCCGTTTCGGCCGCTCTGTTGGGTGCATTCGTGTTGATCCAGTCCAAGCGTCGGGAACCTCTGGTGCGTCTGGGAATCTTCAAGGCGCCCAACCTCGGTGCCGCGAACATCGCTCAGCTCGTCCTCGGCGCTGCCTGGATACCGATGTGGTTCTTCCTGAACCTGTACCTGCAGCAAGTGCTCGGATACAGCGCCTTCCCGGCCGGTGCGGCGCTGCTGCCGATGACGATCTTCGTCATGCTCGGCATGGTCGTCGTGGCACCACGGGCCATGGCACGCTTCGGTGCAAAAGCGATGATCGTGACCGGATTGCTGGTACTGGGAATCGGTTTGGGTTGGATGTCGTTGATCCGGCCCACCGGCAACTTCTGGGTCGACGTACTGCCGGCGTCGCTCGTGGCTGCGGCAGGTATGACGCTGGCGTTCATTCCCTCACTCGGTACGGCGATTTCGGCTGCACGCCCGGAAGAGGGCGGATTGGCTTCCGGCATCGTCAACGTCAGCTACCAGGTCGGCTCGGCTGTCGGCCTCGCGGTGATGACCGCGATCGCAGCAGTGTTCGGCGCTGATCAACTCGGTGACCTGACGGAGTTGACGAACGGTTTCTCCGCCGTGTTCCTGGGAGCAGCCGCCATCGCAGTGGTGGGCGCAGCAATCACCGCGGTCGTGATGCGGTCGACCAAGGTCGACGATCCTCGAACCGTTCAATCCACCGTCAATTCTTGACCAACTCCGGTGGTGGGTTCGGCCGGCTGTCACCAGCCGAACCCACCACCGGCGGAACCACTTAGGACTCGTTATGTCGCGCCTTGCATCTCTCACACCCGCCACCGCTGTCGGTGCATCTAAAGACCTTCTCGCCGAACTCGTCAACCGTCATGGACAGGTCGGTGACATGGTCGCGGCGATGGCTCATTCGCCCGCCGTACTGGGTGGCTATCTGCAACTCAGCCGGGCAATGAAGCGAGCGAAACTGAGCCGCAAGATCACCGAGCGAATCTCGATCGCCGTGCAGGTCCAGCAAGGTTGCGCTGTTTGCCTCGAAGCCCACGTTGCCGCCGCGCACGCCAACGGCGTCGAGGCGGACGAGATCGAGCGTGCCCGCGCGGGCACGTCCGCCGATCCCGCCATCGCGGCAATGATCGACCTCGGACTTCGCGTCTATCGGGAGCCTGCCTCGATTTCAGACGAACACATCGCGGGCCTTCGAGCGCACGGCTACGGTGATCGCGAGATCGCCGACGTAGTCGGAATCGTCGCCCTCAATGTCCTGACCGGAGCTTTCAATCTTGTCGCGGGAGTGAAACCAGATGAACCGGACCGCTAGGACCGCACCGGAACGGAACAGCATGCGTCTGTTCTTGATTCGCGACTATCGCCTGCTCTTCAGCGCCCAGATCATCGCGCTGTTCGGCACCGGATTGGCGACGGTTGCGCTGGGTCTACTCGCCTACGAACTCGCTGGGCCGAGCGCCGGAGCTGTGCTGGCCACCGCGCTGACGATCAAGATGTCCCTGTACGTCGTGATCGCTCCACTCGCGGCGGCGTACGTCGACCGGTTGCCGAGACGTGCTTTCCTCGTTGCCCTCGACGCCCTTCGTGCAGCGGTCGTGATCGCATTGCCCTTCGTCAGCGAGATCTGGCACATCTACGTGCTGGTAGGCGTTATCCAAGCTGCGTCGGCAGCGTTCACTCCCACGTTCCAAGCGGTCATCCCTGACATCGTGACCGACGAGGCCGATTTCACCCGCGCACTGTCTGCATCGCAGGTCGCTTACACTATGGAAAGCCTGCTCAGCCCTGTTCTTGCCGCAGTCGCACTGTCCTTCATGACATTCAACCTGTTGTTCGTCGCCACCTCCGTGGGCTTTGCGGTCTCGGCACTGCTCGTGCTGGCCACCCGAATGCCCAACGCTCGCCGGAGTACTCACCGCAAGGCGTGGGATCGGATCGCGTCGGGGGTGCGAATCTTCGTGACCACACCGCGACTGCGCGGCATCATGGCACTCAATCTCGTGGTGGCAGCAGCCGGTTCGATCGTCGTGGTCAACACCGTCAACTACGTCCGCGACGAGCTCGGTGGAACCCAATCCGACGTGGCGTGGATGCTTGCCGCGTCAGGCACCGGCACGTTGGTGACCGCGCTGCTTCTTCCACGCGTTCTCGACAGAACCGCTGAACGCACTGTGATGACAGCAGGTTCCGTTGTCCTGGTCGTCAGTGCCAGCGCGGCAGCAGCCCTCGCCGTGGCCGGTGTATTCACGTGGATGCTCACTGCCGCAGTGTGGGCACTCGTCGGCGCCGGGATGGCCATGATCGTCACGCCGACCGGAAAAGTACTTCGGCGCTCCGTCGAGCCCGCAGGTATACCGGAGGTATTCGCAGCCCAGTTCTCCCTGTCACACCTCGCCTGGCTTGTCACCTATCCGATCGCCGGATGGGTTGGTTCGAGCGCGGGATTTGCGGTCACCTGGAGCATCCTTGCAGCGCTTGCCGCAGTGGGAGCCGTTGCAGGATTTGCACTTTGGCCTCGGGAGACAGTTGCTGAATTGCCCGGACAAGCGACGTACGAAACCACGCGAGGCGAATGCACCTTGGCGGCCACCCAGTGCGCGTGCGCTCGCACCGTCTGATGTCGACGGTCTGCCCGAACCCCGATTGGGCCTCAACGAAAGTGGTGGTGCAGCCATCGCCTGCACCACCACTTTTCGCTCAGCTCACGTCAGCGTACTTCCGCGGATTTGCGTCGAATCGAGGACCACAACCCTTGCAGCAAAACCAGTACCGATTACCTTCGTAGTCACGGAACAGGCCTTCCGCTTCGGCACGCGCCTTTTCGATCACACTGCCGGGCATGACCCGACATTCGACGAGTTCACTACTGCCAGAGTTGAGTAGGTCTTTCCCACCGGTCGGCATCGCCGTACCGACAGTGCCTACAGCGCCAATGGCGTCGGCCTTCGGGGTATTTCCACAGCCACAACTACTCATTGGGATTCCTGTTCTTTTGCTGGACGGATGTGGCCCGGAAAGCGAGCCCGACACAACCACCAATGTACCCCCTATAGGTATATTGGAGATAACTTGAAGGTCTGCGCGTACAGCACCTCGACACATAAACCATTGCAGGAGAACGAATAATGCGTCCCCAGTCTCGGATCACCTACAGCATCATGACACAAGAAGCATTATACCTACTGGGGGTATAGGGTAGGTCTGGCATCGGCCATCCATGTCCGCGAGGTCGTCGACGAAGAGGCGCAATGAAGAACTGGAAAGCCATCGGCAGCAGCCGATTCGCCGTAGTTGGAGCTTTGCTGTTGGTCGGCGCGCTCTGGGGAAGCTCGTTCCCCCTCGTTGCTGTGGCAGCACCAACACTCGGCGCCGTCGGCACGACGCACGGCCGCTTCATTGTTGCAGCGTTGGTTCTCGCACTGATAACGGCTTCCAGCAGATCGACCTGGCGCGCGGTCGGTCACCGGTTTCCTACATTCCTACTGCTGGCAGCCCTCAACGTCGCTGGGCCCCTGACGCTTGTCGCAACTGCGATCGTCGGCCTCAACTCGTCGACGGCGTCGATCCTGAATGCCACGACGCCGATGTTCACCGTATTCGTCGCCGCTTTCTGGCTTCGACAAAAGATCACCTGGCGAAAACTCTCGGGGGTCGCGATCGGCATCGTCGGCGTCTCGGTGCTCGTCGGTGGAATTCCGTCAGCGATCGACAGTCACGCAATGCTGGCCATTGGCGCATCTTTGACCGCGGCGCTGCTGTACGCAGTCGGAGGTGTTTACGCACGAAAGTCGTTCCAGGACACTCCACCGATGACACTGGCCCTCGGACAACAACTTGCCGCGGTTGCCCTATTGGTTCCCGTGTCCGCCGTCGCTCCCCCACCGGGGCCCATAACCGTCGGTCCACTCATCGCCGTGGCAGCCCTGGGGCTGGGGGCTACCGCCGGTGGCTACCTGGTCTACTTCTGGATAATTCGTCAGGCGGGTCCAGTCGCGGCATCGGCCGTCACTCTTCTCGTTCCGATTTCGGCATCAGCCATCGGAGTGCTGTGGTTGAACGAGCCTGTTACCTTCGCGCTCGTTGGCGGTCTTGTCATCATTCTTGCCGGAGTCGGCTTGCTCCTGGATCTTCCGCCGACGCGAGATCCGTTGCGCAGGGTTGCCCCGGGCCGGGCGGCTAGCGCGGACAAACGGCCGGTCAGCGGCTGATCGGAGCCGTCCAAAGTCCGACCAGCGCGTCGACGAGGTCGGTCGTGAAGTCCTCCCATGACGTGACCGCGTCCGGCCCCTCTTCGGCAAGCGTGCGCTCACGTTCGGCGAACATGTGCACGATCGCATTGCGTCCGATGTCCGCGCGGGCGCGTCGAACACTCATCGGCATGTCGGCCAGACAGTCAGAGAGTCCCCGAAGCGTCTCCTGCAGGGTGGGCGAGGCCAGTACCTCGTCGTAGACGATTTTCCGCAGGACCGGGTCGGTGAGAATCTGTGCACTGAACCGCGCGTACCAAGTCGGGCCACCCATTTCGGCGTAGTGATCGGTCGACGCCCGAACCAGACACGAAATCCAGTCACGAACGTTTGTGGACCCTTCGATCTCACGCAGCAGTTCGCCACGCTTCTTCTCGACCTGCTGGGAATGCTTGTTCACGATCGCGCGGACCAGATCGGTCTTGGTCCCGAAGTGGTATCCGACGGCTGCATTGTTGCCCTGACCTGCCGCTTCACTCACCTGGCGGTTCGAAACCGCGAAGACTCCGTGCTCGGCGAACAGCTGCTCGGCGACGGCGAGAATGCGGTCTCGGGTTGCAGCAGAGCGCGCGGAATTTGCGGCGCCGCCGACGTCGGCCGACGCGTCCTCAGTCCTCGTAGTCATGGACACCATCATCCTCGACCATCCGAAGCTGCTCGGCACCGGAGATATTCGTCACGATCGGAGGCGCACCCTTCCGTTAAGTCAGTCACTTGATTTAACTTTAGTTCAATCAACTGACTTAAACCATTATTCGTTCTTCCTCCGATGGAGTTACCGCAATGTCGTCAACCACTTCTCCACCACCGACAACGCCGCCACAGACAACGAAGTCGCCAGCCACCACCGCAGTGGTGGCTGTTCTGGCGTTTTCCGGCATCGTCGTCTCGCTCATGCAGACGCTGGTCATCCCGATCATCCCGCATCTGCCCGAGTACCTGAACGCGCCGGCGTCCGATACCGCGTGGGCTGTGACCGCCACGTTGCTCGCCGCCGCCGTCGCCGTCCCGACCATGGGCCGCTTGGGCGACATGTTCGGCAAACGCCGTCTGCTCCTGATCAGCATGGCGCTGTTGGTAACCGGTTCCGTGGTCGGAGCCCTCAGTTCAAGCGTTATCCCCCTCGTTGCCGGCCGAATCCTGCAAGGCCTTGCTGCCGGTGTCATTCCGCTGGGTATCAGTGTGATGCGCGACGTGCTTCCACCCAAGAAGCTCGCCGGCGCTGTTGCGATGATGAGCGCTTCGCTGGGAGTCGGTGGCGCTCTGGGGCTTCCGATCGCGGCTTTGATCGCCGAGTACGCCGACTGGCACGTCCTGTTCTGGGCGTCAGCCGTGCTCGGCGCGCTTGCGGCCGTTCTTGTTGTCGTCCTGGTCCCCGAATCGGCGGTTCGCACAGGAGGCACGTTCGATTTCGGCGGAGCAATCTCACTCTCAGCCGCCCTCATCGCTCTTCTACTCGCAATTTCCAAGGGTGGCGACTGGGGTTGGACGAGCACGCTCACGCTTTCCCTGTTCGGCGCCGCGATCCTGATATTCGGATTCTGGGCATGGTGGGAACTACGCACCCCCAAGCCGCTGGTGGATCTACGCGTATCCATCCGCCGCCAGGTGCTCTTCACCAACCTCGCATCCATCGTGTTCGGATTCGCGATGTTCGCCGCCAGCATGGTCTTTCCCCAGGTAGTCCAGCTGCCTGAAATCACTGGTTACGGCCTCGGCGGTTCGATGCTCACCGCAGGTCTGGTCATGGCTCCCTCCGGCATCATCATGATGCTGATCTCTCCGCTGTCCTCACGCATCACCAATTCGCACGGCCCCAAGGTGACGCTCATGCTCGGCGCCATTGTGGTCGCAATCGGTTACGGCATCGGCATTTTCGCCATGCACTCGATTTGGGAACTGATCGTGATCGCAGTAATCATCGGCGCCGGTACCGGTATGGCTTACGGCGCAATGCCCGCTCTCATCATGGGGGCTGTTCCTCCGTCCGAGACCGGAGCGGCCAACAGCTTCAACACTCTGATGCGCTCCCTCGGTACATCATTCGCCAGCGCCATCGCGGGTGTCGTCATCGCCCAGATGACCATGTCCGTCGGTGGGGCAACGCTGCCGTCGGAGAACGCTTTCCGCGTCGTCATGGCCCTCGCTGCCGGATCCGCCGTCATCGCACTCGTCCTGGCCGGTTTCCTCCCTCGGTTCCACGGCTCGAACTCCCGCAAGGAGATTGGTAGCCAGCACACCGATACGTCCCCGACCACGTCGAAGGAATCCGTCCCGACGCACTGAGCAAGTGCGCAACACACACAGCACGGCCCCGGCGGAGTCCAACTCCGCCGGGGCCGACGCGTTTCACACATTTTGCGGTTGATACACCTGCAGACGACCGTTTCGTGACATGCTCCGTTGAGATGGGTGCTCGTTCGATACTCGGGGAAAGGATGCCGCGATCGCCGCTCCTCGTGCTGACGTCGCCCTTGCCGTCGCCGCTGCTGCCGTCCTGGGCATAGGCGTCGGTGTTCTTCTTGCCGATGTCGTCGCCGGCCTGGCTGCAGGTGCCGGTGCTGCAGTGGTATTTCGGTTTGCACTTCGGATGATCAATACCCGAAAGTGAGCGTTTGCCGGGGGTCCTACTTCAGGACACGGATCGCCGAGCCCGGAAGGATTCCGCTCGACGGCGGGTAGATCGACGTTGCGCCGTTGAAGAACATATGAGCGGGAGTCGTGGATACCGGCAGCAGGTCGATGTCGTTGAACAATGCGCGCTCACTTTCCTCCCAGACCTTGCAGGACTCGTCACCGGGAAGAAGCGAAGCCTCAGTGGACAATTCGATGTACTTCTTGTTGTCGAGGGAAGCGAAGTTCACTCCTTCAGGTTTGGGCGGGCCGGTGAAGTACTTGGCAAAGATGCTCGGCGTATCACTCCCCAGCGTCAAACCGATGGAAACTTCCCACGACGACAGGTCGGTGGTGCTGAATGTGTTGGCAATGACGAAACTGTAGTCGCCGCCGGTCAGTTTCACCTTCGCGCCCAGTCGTTCCCACTGTGTTGCTACGTATTCCGCGGCGGCAGAGTTTGTATCGCGTGAGTTGTTGAAAATTACGTTGAGGGCAAGCGGTCGACCGTCCTTCGTCAGGAGGCCGTCGGGACCCGCCTTCCAACCTGCGTCGGACAGCGTTTTCTTTGCTGCATCGACGTCGAAATCGGGGATCGTCCCTTCGACACTGTTGTAGTCGCAGGCAAGGGGTTCCGAAACCGCGAGGGCGCGTGCACGGGTTCCTTTACCGCCGGTAGTGATCTCGGTGTAGTCGTCCAGGTCTACTGCCTGCACGAGGGCCTGCCGTACAGCACGGTCTGCCGTGGGTAGGGCCGCGAAATGATTGAAGATGAACTCGCCGGACAACGTGGTGTAGGTCTTCGAATCCAGACCCGCTGCCAAGACTCGTTCCTCGTCCGAACCGGTCACCGCCGCGGCATTCACTCCACCGGTGAGAACAAGATTCGCCGTCGTACTCGGATCGGTGACAATCTTGATCGTCACTGTCTTCGGCACCCCGAGAGTGTCGGAAGTGGTCTCACCGTTCGGACTCCAGGTGTAACCGTCGCGGCGTTCCATCGTGATGTGATCGTTGGGAACAACTTCGGTGACCTTGAACAGACCCGTTCCGTTACTACTCGAACGGATACTGGCCGGGTCTTCGAGCGTCGCAGCGCACGGAAGCCGCATCGAGCCTATTCGGGAGAGCAAAAAGGGTGCCGGTTCGGCTGTAGTGACCGTCAGTTCGTCACCGTTCGCGGACGCGACCGTCGACGACGGCACGGTGGATCCTCGTAGCGGTGAAGCGTTTTCAGGGTCCATGACCCAGTTGATGTCATCGGCTGCGGTCTGCGCGGTGAAGGAAGTGCCGTCGGCACAAGTGACGCCCTTCTTGAGCACGAACTTCAGCGTGTTTCCTTCTTCACGCCAACTCTCCGCCAGATACGGACGCACCGTGCGGGTTTGCGCATCGATGTCGATCAACGAATCGTACGAGTACGCGTTCACGATCTGAGTCGACGTAAGGTTTGTGATCAGAGGGTGCAGATTTCCGGGATCGGCGTTGATGACAGTCGTGAAACTGCCGTCCTTTGCATACTCACCGACCGAACCTTCGGGACTGGATGCGCCGCCACACCCGGCCAGAGTGAATACGCCAACGCTGATAACTGCTGTCACGGAGACAGAACGGGCTTTCATACGAGCCGCCATCTACTAGGAGTTGCCATGGCGACAATCGTGCGGGACTGACGTGGTCTGTATCTCGTTGAAGTTCCCCATACAGTCGGCCGTACTCTGTTCGATTGTCACTATCGACCGGGCAATCGCAGACGCTAAGTACGACGCCATCGTTGACGACTAAGTACGACGCTGCCGTTGACGGTGATTCGCGACGTTGATTCGGTTGCCGCACAACGCGGGCATGCAGTAGCGGCGTCGCCCTCCCCGGCTCGTATCGACAAACACCCCGTTGCACGTCGGCGACGCGCATGGGCGGAATCGTTCGTACCCCAATGTGCGCAGAGTCCCCAGCAACGAGTAGCCGATCAACAACGCAAGCTCACCCGTGAGATCGATTCTTCTGTCCGGTACCGCATTCCATCGATAGTCGTACTGGGCATCAGGCACGAGTCGAACGTGATGCGGGACAGTCTGCAGGAGTCGATCAGTGCGATCAACGAGTTCGTCGGAGGTCGGAGCATCGAGAATCGAACGAATCGCCTCTCTGAGTGCCTGCACGTCGGCAAGTTCACCGCTGGTAAGCCGACGCCCGTTGCGGAGCGCATCCGGCGAGAGTCCATGTTCATCCAGTAGATCGTGAAGCGCCTGAGGATCACGCAACGCGTCGCCTGCCTCCACCCACACGCGGGGCGAGGTGTTGACCAGGTCGGTCGCGAACGACGCACCGACGACGTAATCGTCTAAAACTACTTGCATCCCTTACCGCCCTGCCTTACCGTAATTGAATAACCCAACTTTACACCTTACGGAGGCAGCGGGATGGAACATTGCGCAGACCACAGACTGCCCGAGATACTCCGAGACACTCATCACCGATTGCGCCGCGCCGGCACCGTGGCATCGGAGACGCCTGTCGTCGCTGCCGATCTCTACTGGTCGATCGGTGCACTCGCCCAGTGCCTGACAGCGATGGACGAGGTCATTTCACAACTTGGAATCAATGCCCGAAAGCAGTTGCGAGCTGGAAAGTTCGACGTCCAGAGCGGACCGTTCGAAGGAGAGCCCGACGCCGCCTTACTCACCGCAGTTCTTGCGCTCGCCAGAGCATCGAGTAGTTGCGAACCGGTTCAGGCGGCAATCGGCAACGCTCAGATCGCGGTGAGCGATCTCGTCGTCGCGAGGACTACCAGCGCCTGAGACTCGGGCGGGCCACCCGCTCCCAGTAGAGACTGTATGGTTGGTTTTCGGCATCCGCCGAGAGCGTCGAACAGCAGGGACCGGGTTTTCACTGTGAGTACAGGGACATCAACGATCTACGAGGACAGGACCGTCCGAATCGACGATCAGGGCGTCACGATCCGCCACTATTACTTCCCGTTTGTCAGCAAGTTCGTTCCGTACTCACAGATCGAATCCGTCGACCTCGGAGTCATGTCATGGCTGAGTGGACGCTTACGAATTTGGGGAACAACAGATTTCAGCTCGTGGTACAGCCTGGATCTTTCACGCCCGTGGAAGGAGACCGCGGTGGTACTCACCCTCGCCGGCCGCGGAGCGCCTTCATTCAGCCCCAAGGACGCAGATCGCGTCGAGACCGAAATCCGCAGTCGCATCGGATCGCACGCCGCGAACTGACTAGCGAAACTCGGATTCGACGGTAACGATGTCACGCCAGTCGGTTCGACCGAACAACCGCGCCAGTGCAGTGAACAGAACGTCCGGGTCGATGACACTCTCGGCTGAGTGCACACCGACCCGATCCCGAATCGTTCCGTCGGCCAGCCGGGACACCACCTGAGCAAGGCCGAGCGCCAAGGGGATTCCGGTTGCACCGGCCATGTCCGACAGTAACTCCGATACCGGTGAATCGTCAGCGATCCGTGCCACGACGCGCATCTCTCGACCTTCGCGCACCCCGGTCGCCGAGGCGAAAAACAACGGCAAGGATCCATGACCGGCACGCGTGAGCATTCGAGGCGCAGCACGGATCATCCGCCGGAGCGAGGGCTTGCCCAATTCTTCAGCAGCCGAGTCGAGATCGATTCTCCCCTTGTCGATATCGGAGCGGAGAACGTCGAGGAACGCCACGGTTTCCGGTGTGATCACCATCAGATTTGCCGAATGCCCTGCAGGATTGATGGTCCGATGAAACATCACCGGCTCCGGATGCCCGACCACGTAAGCGTTCCCCCGACGTCCGCCGGGCAGTTCGAGTGCGATGGAACGCAACGGTTCTTCGTTGACGATTCGCCCCGCACGAACCACTGGAACCGTGCCGCTGATCTGCTGCATCCAGTGAACGGCCGCTGCACTCAATGTGTCCACCGACTCGTCCTCGCCCTCGACATCAACCGGCCAGGCTGTATACAGATCGTCGACCACGTCCAATCGCGAGACTGCCATCGCGGCCAGGAGGTTACTCATCCCGGGACTTGCGCCCATGCCGACTACCGCACAGATTCCGGCTCCCCTCGCGGCACAGTCCAATTCCAGCATGTCGACGGCCGGCTCCCAGTCGTCGCAGATGTCGAGATAGTGAGTCCCGGTCTCGATCGCTGCCTGGAGAATGCCGACGCCGAAACGGAAGAACGGTCCGACCGTATTGACGACCACGTCTGCGCCATCCAACAATTCACGTAGCGTGCGACCGTCCGTGACGTCGATGCTGCGCGCCTCGACTTGCGCTGACGCCTGAGCCAGTTCAACTGAAAGACGCTTCGCAGCATCGATATCGCGATCCGCGACTACTACCTTGCCGATTCCCGGCAATGTTGCAGCAAGACGAACTGCTGCCGAGCCCATGGCACCGGCACCGCCCAGTGCGACAACCGTGATTCCGTCAGCCATGAATTCCCTCCAAAAATGCAGTCTGATCCGCTAGATAACCGGGAGCGAAGATAGAACGGGGAGCAAGGACGGCCACCAGAGCCGACATCACTTCCGAGTCTTCGAGGTCCTTCTCCACAATCGAGTGAGTGGCGTCGGGATACTTCTTGACCACCAGTTGCCCTGGCGAGTCAAGTAATTCGCGGTACACCCTTTCGGTATCGGCCACGTCGACGTTGACGTCTTGTCCGCCGATGATCAAGAGCACCGGAACCCTCACGGATTCGAGATCGGCTCGCGCATCCGATCGGTAGTTCTTTCGAATGAAGTTCCACCGGTCTTCGGTGAGACCGTCGGCCTCGCCGGAGGCCACGAGATCGTCGTACGATGCATCACGGGCCAACTGATCCAAGTTCTTCGCACGATCGACCCGCGCTTTCTCGAACTCGTCGGCCGACGCATTTCTCTCGGAAAGTTCGGCTAGGGTATTGAATTCGCCTTGTTGGAGCCAGTTGATCGCGGGACCCACGGCAATGACGAACGCTACGTCCGGGTCGAGGTTCACCACCTTGGGCATCACCCACCCTGCCTGGCTTGCACCCCACAGACCGATACGAGACGGATCGATATCCGAACGTCCCCGCGCCCACTCGATTGCCGCTTCCGTTTCTGCCGCGCGATCGTCCATGCTCTGGTCGAGCCAATTGCCCGGTGCCCCATTCACCCCCGGCTTGTCCCAGGAGAGTGACGCGTACCCCGCCTTTGCGAACGCCTCCCACACCGGTCGATAGAACGTCTCATGTGTTGCATCGACCGGGCCGTCTCCGTGGACGAAAACCACGAGCCCGAAGGGACCGTCACCGTGTTCGGGCAGTGCAAGGACTCCCTGGAGCGGCACCGATCCCCCGGTGATCGTCACTTTTTCCTCACGGATGTCATAGGTGTTCTGGTACAGCGTCCAGCCCACCAGAGTCGCGATCAGAACAACGACCACCGCCAGGGAAGTAACCATCCACCTGCGTAAACGAGGCTTACTCTTGCCCTCGCTCATCGATTCCGCTGCCATCTTCCCGCCCTAACGTACGAATTTGAAACGATCGTATTGCATTCGATAGTACAGTTGTGGGCGAAGATGTCGAGAAGCGAGGAAAGGACATGGCGATGACCGACAGGGACGTCGATGTACCCACGAGGATCTTGATCGAGGGACTACTGCGCACGGACGGAACTGTCGACGGACGCACCCTTTATGCCACCGCCGACGCCCTCGACAAAACTGATCAACAGGTTCGGCTGTGCATCAAGCGGTTGGTCACCGAGGGGAAGTTCACTCAGGAAGGTCGCGGTCGGCAGGCCACGCTACGAGCAACGCCGAAAGCCGTGCGCGAGATGGAACCCGACGTCGAATTCGTTCGGCTGGCCTATCAACAAGACCGCGACACTGTGACGCCGTGGGACGGGTATTGGCACCTGGCCGGGTTCGCAATTCCGGAGTCGTCACGGAAAGCGCGAGATGCGCTGCGCACCAGGGTCGTTTACCTCGGCGGCGCGCTCGTCCAGGGCGGTCTGTACGTCTCGCCGCACGCCTGGGAACCGTATATTCGCGATGCGGCCGCCGAACTCGACGTCGAACAGCACCTGTCTTCTCTCACCACTCGAGATCTGAAAGTGGGCATGCTCGTAGACCCCGTGAAGATTGCCGCGCAATTGTGGCCACTGGACCAGATCGCTGACGGATACGAACGGCTGCTCGACGTAGCGACCGCACGCCTGCACAAACTGCAGAACGGTTCCGGTACCGATGCTGTCACGATGACCATCGAGCTCGCGGCGGAATTCACGCGAGCCATGGAACCGGATCCGCTGTTGCCGCCGGAACTACTGCCCACCAACTGGATCGGCACGAGGGCTCGGTCGATCACTGCGCAATGCTGGACGCTTCTGGCACAGGTGGACGGTGCCGACGAATTACCGTCGCTGTTCCACCTGTACGCAGATGCAATCGGTGACGATCAGGACGCAAGCGTGCGCTGACGGGGCGGCAGTCCGAAACGCCCGAGAACCTCGTCGACTGCGGTGGACGGTGTGACAAGTCCGCGATCCTGAAGCCACGGAATGGTGCTGTCCACCAGATGCTCGAGCGTGCGAGGCAATGCGAGAGGCAGCAACGTAACGCCGTCGGCGACCTCGGCAGCTCGGATATCGGCGATCAAACTGCCGAGACCGGAAGGCGTTCCGACGTAGTGAAGCGAAACGGGAACCCGCGGCGCCGTCAACGCGCTGTCCAACTGTGCAAGCTCTTTACGGGCGGAGCGAGCCTCCGGCGCGATCAGAATCTCGAGATCGACCAGTACTGCGACGCTGTCGGGATCGCGTCCTTCTTCGGCGACAGCAGCGCGTATCCGTGCACGTTCGAGCTGTGCCTCACGCAGGTCCGCAGCGCGAATCCGAACCACATTGGTAGGGAATGAAGCTAAATCGAGAGCCTTTTCGCCCTCGGTGAGGTCCACCCAGTAGTCGCCGCCGATGATGGGCAGGTTGCCGGGTGCGCCCTCAGCTGCCGGATGGTGACCGGATCCGGTCAACTCGACCGCTACGTGCAGAGAATGCGAAGCGCGTGAAGACATGTGAGACCTCCGAAAATCAGAAAAGTATGGGATGAGCGAGACGAATCGTCAGCTCGAACACATTCCTGACGAGGTGCGGCACAGATCGACATGGCGACGGCACCACTGACCGAGAGTGATGCTCACTCTCGAAGGGGTGGCGGGGAAATCCGCTGGTGCCATGGCTGCCATGCTAGTTGTCCGTTCGAGTTTTCGGGGACCGAGCTCAGCTCAGACGCACTCGGCTGCGCCGGCGTTGTCGTCTGCGGCTCCGAGGAAGGGGCGGGTCTCGGGCACGGGGTTCCACGCACCGGCAGTCTTGGCGTAGTTCCAATCACGCTGATTCGAAACCAGGATGTTCACGGCGTCTACCAACCGCGTCACGTCGTCCGAGCTGCTACCGAGGCCGAGGCTGGCGCGAACTGCACCGCCGGAGAGGCCGAGGCGTGCGAGAACCGGGTGTGCGCAGAAGCGACCGTCGCGAACTCCGATGCCGTGCTCGGCGGAGAGGAATGCGGCGATTTCGCCGGCTTCGAATCCGTCGACGGTGAAGGTGACGATTCCGACGGCGTCCGGTGCGTCATTCCACAGTCGCACGAGCGAGACGCCCTCGATGGCGGACAATCCGTCGGTGAGCTGGGCCGTGAGTGCCTTCTCGTGCTCGGCGATGACGTCGAAGTCCAGCGCGTGCAGGGTTTCGCATGCGGTCGCGATGGCTGCCGCACCGAGAACGTTGGGGGAACCTGCCTCGTGGCGGGCAGGCGCGCAGGCCCACTCCGTGGACTCGATGGTCACCTCACGCACGGCGCCGCCGCCGGCGAGGTACGGCTGAGCCTCGTCGAGCCAGTCACGGCGTCCGACCAGAACACCCGCGCCGAAGGGCGCATAGAGCTTGTGACCGGAGAAAGCGATGTAGTCGACGCCGCATTCCTGCAGGTCGATGCGACGGTGGGGAGCCAGCTGAGCTGCGTCGACGAGGATACGTGCGCCGCAACGATGAGCGATGTCAGCCAAGCGTGCAATCGGCAGGATCTCGCCGGTCACGTTGGAGGCACCGGTGATTGCGAGCAGCGCTGCAGGCTTGGTGCACAGTTCACCGATCAGACGCTCGATCGTCTCTTCGATGGTGTCTGCAGCGGTGACGATACGAGCGTCGTTCCACGGCAACAGGTTTGCGTGATGCTCGACATCGAGGACGACGGTGCTGCCGGGGACGCACTGCGCAAGCAGGTTCAGCGAATCGGTGGTGTTCCGGGTGAAGACGACAACCTGATCGTGGGCACAATTCACGAAACGAGCAACGGATTCACGAGCGTTCTCGTAGGTGAGCGTGGAGATCCGAGACGCGTAGCCGGCACCGCGGTGGACGCTGGCGTATGTCGGCAGCAACTCGGCGATACGGTCAGTGACCTGGGCCAATGCCGGCGCACTCGCGGCGTAGTCGAAGTTGGCGTAGGAGCATTCGCCACCCTGAACCAATGGAACCTGCAGGTCAGCACCCGAAACCTTGGCAATCGCGGTGGTGCGGCAGGTGTCGGCACTCAATACAGCAGTCATCGAAGACAATCCTCACGTTCAAGGACTCGTTCGTCGGGTGATGGCCCCGGAAGAGTCCGCGCTTGCCGCATTCGTTTTCGAACGCAGCCGGGTCGTCACCCGGAGCACCCCACCGCGGAGGAGGGTTGCCGACCAGCAAGCCGGGGCTGAACACTGGTACTCGTGACCTGGCAACGAGGATGGCAGGAACCTCCCGTGCTTGTCAAGACGAAGCCGCGAAGATCTCCGTCAGGGCGCGATGGTCCGGCAAGCAAGGTGGAGCGCGAGTCTCGTTTCCGGATCTGCGAGATCCACCGAGAGAAGGCGCTGAATTCTATCGATCCGACTCGATACGGTGTTGCGGTGCAAGCCCATTCGGGTTGCGGTGTGAGCCAGAGACGATTCTTCGTCGAGGTACGTCGACAGAGTCTCGAGCAACTCTCCATTCGAATCGCGTAGCGGCGCGAGCAGCGCCGCGGCTGCGGGCTGAAACGTGTCGGTTCGCGTCCACGCCAGCAGCAACTGCGCCAGACCCAGGCGGTCCACGTGCAGGAAGCGGCCTGTGTGCGACCTCGAACCCGCGAGCCGAGCGGCATCCCCGGCCTCAGACAGGGACGCACCGATTCCAGCCGGACCGTCGTGTGCGCGTCCCACACCGACCCAGGTCTCCATCGTGGGTTCCAACCTCGCCTGAGCTGCACGGATACTCTCGGCGATCCTGGTGATCGACTCCGGTCGCGGCTCGCCCGGCAGAGTGGTCCACGCTGCCCAGCCGTCAGCCTGTTCCACGACATTGGCGTCGATTCCCTCGGCGGCGAGGGCGTCTGCGACCTCACTGCGCCTGGCCACCAGGTCGACCTCACCGACCGCCAGGACTTTGATGCCGATATGCCATCCGTCCAGTGCCCAACCCGCGTCGAGTGCGCGCCGGAGCAGTCCGGGTGTGGCGTCTGCTGACGTGTCGATCAGTTCACCGAGTAACGCGCTACGCCGGCGCGCTTCACGCTCGTCGACCATGCGTGCAACGGCCAGTCGGTGCCCGGCAGCCAACGAGGCCACGTCGAGAACCACTGAGAGAGAAGCCTCTTCGACGCTTTGACGCACCGGGAGCAGCACCGCCAGCCAGGGCTCTCGGGCTGCGCCGGACATCACCGGGCACGCAATCAGGACCCCGCCGGAGTCCAATTCAACAGTGGTGGGCGCCCCGCGGCCCGACAACATACCGGCGGCTGCTCGATCAGCATCGGACAACAAATCGGCGCCGGTCAGCGGGCGTCCGGACGCGTCCAGGAGGATGAACGAACGCTGAAATGTGTTCAGCAGCACCGACAGAAGATTCTCGACGCTTCCGCCGGCCCGCTGGCCCGCGTGTGTCGCCCGCAGTACCGCGTCGGCCATCACCGCCCGCGAATTCGAGAGAAGATCACGAAGATCCACGCTGAACTGCCACGGGTCGGATACTCCGAGCACCACCAGTCCGAGGCGATCGGCAAGCAACGAGAGATTCGCATCCTCCGCCGCAGTGCTGTGTACCGCGAGCACCCGGCAGCCGGTCGCCGCCGTGCGTCGAAGGAGAGCGTCGAATCTCCACTCCCCGAGGTCGATTCGATCGAGAATCACCAGAACTGATCCTGCACCCGCCGCACCCGACACGGCCTCGGCTGACTGTGCCGATTCCCCGGTGAGCGCTCCCACTGTCGTCACGACGGGATCACCTTCGCCGGCAAGTCGATACAACCCGACAAAGATCGGGTTGTTCAGCAACGCCGACACACTCGCGCTCATTGCGCCTCCATCAGCACTGCGTCATGGTCGATCCCGAAGGCCCGCGGGCCGACAACTTTCAACCTGCTCACATCTTCCGCCCACCACTGAGGGCCGGGCAGAACCAACACGGCCACATCTTGCCCCTGGTGCACTGATTCGCACGAGACGAAGGCACCGGTCCGGACGTCGAGCAACGTCACGATGTCCGGACATGTCGCAATCATCTCGCCGTCCGACGCGACGGTCAGGAACTCACTTTCGAATTCGACTCGTATCACCGCAGAATCGTGTTCGAGAATCACGTTGCCCCGACGATCGCCGGCGTTCGGGCGACTACGACGCACCGCACGCACCCGGCCTGTCCCCATTACTCGCCCCCCGGAGCTTTCGGCGATCTCCCGCCAACTGCCGAGGGTCCCGACGTGCTGACCCAGTTCATATGCTCGGGACAGAGTTCCCGGAATGCACGCCTCCTGCACAGTCCGCGCATCGATCGACGCGATCGCCAGAGCGCCCCAACCGCTGGTTCTCCCGATCAACGACCGCACTGCTACCTCGGCGCCCAGCACATCCACTCCGTCGACGACGGTAATGAGGCCGCCGGGCTGGGCGAGAGTGACCGGGCACAATTCCAACCCGGCTGCGGCGAGAGAGAAGTGATCGAGCCGAGGCATCGCTCGACCGAGCAGGTCCGCGTCGACCACGGGAATCCCCAACGCCAACGCCGCCGCAATGCCGGAGAGAGCGTTGAGTCCACCGCCTTCGAAAGTCATCACCGCGGTCGGACGTTTACCAGTCCACCGCGTCAAAGCTGCTGCAGTGTCGGCAAACTCATGCCCGGAGGGCAGTTGCTCTTCCAAAGCCAGGGCCGATCCGACGATTCCCACCGGCATGATCATCGCCCCGGACGGCAACTGGTCCGGCGCGATGACTTCTACCGACGTTGACGTCATCAGTGGACGCAGCATTTCCACGAACAGGCGTGGATCGCCGCCCCCACCGCAGCCCAAGACCACCGCCCCCGCTGCGATCGCGTCGAGGTCGGCCTCCCGGACCGCGTGCAGCCTGCTCACGGCTCGCTATTCTGCCAGTACAGGTTGCTCGAGTGTCTCCACCGGCAGGAACGGGCGATCGAGTCCGAAGCTTGCCGGGCCGAAGACCGCCAGTGCCTCCGGTGTTCTCATGATCGGCGGAGTCGCGATCCCGATGACCGCAACTCGCTGCCCGTACCGCAATCCCTCGGTGGTGATGGGCTCGGCAGTGTCGGCCTCGACGATGCAGATAAGGTCTGGCACGATCGCCACCATTACTCCGGATTGCACGGCGATCAGATTTTCGTTCTGGAATTGAACTTCCAGCTCTTCGTCTCCGACGCCGGCGATCCGCACCGAACCTCGAGCGAACCCCTCATCGGTTCGCCGGTCGACATCGATCACCTTGCCGTGAAAGAGAACTCGCCCGTATCCGTAAAGCGTGTCGGAGAGACCGTCCACCAGCGCCTGAACCGGGTCCACCCGCTGCTCACGTGAAAGCCTGATGGACCGACCGATGACCAAGGCCAACGACAGAGTCCGTGGGATCGCCGTCCGCTTCACATCTGCACCCGTCATCGAGTACTGCGCGATATGCGCCATCCCACCGAACCTCGACGTCACCCCGCGAGCGAGGCCCTCCAATCTGCTGTTGTCGCTGCCGGTGTCGAAGATCGCCACCTCGTCGTGCTCGTTCGCCATGGCGAGCGGACTCGCCGAAATCCCGTACACCGAGAAGGTTTCCATCTCGAGCTGAGGAAAGGCTCGTCCCATCCCGTCGGCGTCGACAACCGGCAGTCCGCGCCGCGCTGCCACCAGCAACGGAATCATCGAATTGATCCCGCCGCACTCCATCGGCATCGTGGCATCTGCAGTTCGCCCCGTGTGCTTCTCCAACGTGATCAGCGCCAGCTCGGGTTCGGTTCCGCGCGGCATCTTCTCGACCACGACGGTCGGTGCACCCATCTGCGCGACGGGGATCACCCACGCGTCGTCGTCGAGCTCCGCCGGATCCAGAATCGTGATTTCACCGGCTTCCCCGAGCGCCTGCGTGACCAACATCTTGCCGACGAACGGATCTCCCCCGCCGCCGGTCCCCAACAAAGCTGCGCCCCTGGCGAGGTCGTCGAGGTCTGCCGTTCGTAGTGTCCAACTCATCGTGAGCCTTCCTGACCGGTGGAGACCAGACCACTGTGCAGTGCCAAGTCACCGACTGCCTTCACTCGAATACGTGTTGCGTTGCCCGGCAGATACGGAATCGGGACCTCGTCGAACTCCACGATCTGCACCGACTCGGGCCGTGCGCCTGCTGCGACTGCCCGATCGATCGCCTCCTGGCGAGCGTCGTCGGCAAGAATCTGCCTGCGCCCGTCCCGTACCGCTTCGACTCGATCTACCTCACCACTGACCTGCGCGATCGCAGCGCCGATCGCATTGGCAACGTCGAAGCGCTCAGGACGAATCACCGTTCCCAGGCCGGGAAGTTCGTGCTCCAGCAAAACCGATCCCCCGCCAACCGCCACAACGGGAAGTGGATCCGACGTGGTCCGCATCTGTTCCACGGCGTCGGCGACCCGGCGCGAGATCCGGTCGAGTGCCGTCGACACCAGACCGCGGTCGAGGTGCGCCACCGCACTGCGATCTCCGACGTCGGCCAAGCCTGCCGCGACGGCTATGTCAGTGGCCGTCAACGTGTCACCGCCGAATACGAGTGCCCGTGAACCCAATTCGTATCCCACAGATTCGGGTCCGACTGTGAGTCCGTCCGCATCCACCAGCGAACCACCACCGATACCGATCGAGAAGACGTCCGGCATACGGAAATTGGTCCGTACCCCGGCGACCGTCACCTCCGTGGTGGCTTCTCTGGGGAAACCGTTGGTCAGTACGCCCACGTCGGTAGTGGTGCCCCCGATGTCGATCACCGCACAGCTGGCCAGACCGGACAGAACAGCGGCGCCTCGCATGGAGTTGGTCGGTCCCGACGCGAAAGTCGCCACCGGATAACGCCTTGCGTACTCGATGTCCATCAAGGTTCCGTCGTTCTGGCTCAGATACAGCGGTGCGGCGATGCCGTGCTCGACCAAAGAACTGGCAAGACCGTCGACGATGTGATCGGCAAGCTCGCGCAGCGCAGCGTTGATGATGGTCGCGTTCTCCCGCTGGAGTAGACCCACTCGACCGATCTCGTGAGAGAGCGAAATTGCGACGCCCGGACCGAGTTCCTCACGCACGATCTCCGCTGCCGCCGCTTCGCATTCGAGATTGACCGGAGAGAACACCGACGATATTGCGACCGAACGAGTACCGCTGCGAGCCATGTCGGCGGCATGGCGACGAATCTCGTCGGGATCCAGCGGTGAGATACGACGACCGTCGAACTCGTGCCCACCGTGAGCGAGGTAGTGCCTTCCTTGCACAGCGGAGACCAGGTCTCGCGGCCACCCCACCATCGGCGGAAGCGCTGCGGTCGCCGGAAGCCCCAATCGCAGAGCCGCTGTTGGTGCAAGTCCTCGCTGCTCGATGAGAGCGTTGAGAAAGTGCGTCGTGCCGATCATCACTGCTTGAACAGCGCTGGGAGAGAACGAGTACTGCTGCTGCAGCGCCGTCAGAGCTCCGCCGATTCCGCCGGTGATGTCCTTGCTGGTCGAGTGTTTGACATGCCCGATGACGGTGGTCCCGTCCATCAGGACCGCATCGGTGTTTGTACCACCGACGTCGATTCCGATTCGCATCGCGAACTCCCTTCTACAGTGTTTGCAGTGCTAGTGCGTGAGCGCAGATGTTCCCGAAGGCTCTTGCGGCGCTTCGGTTGTGGTGCGTCCGACCCCGCGAATCAGGCCGAGTCGACCCGCGACGACGTAGAGAACGAATGCCGAGGCCACGGCGTTGATGGACGGCAAACCGAAGGTGCTGTAATGCCCGATCAGCGCCGAGACGATCCAGATCACCAACGTGGCCGGCACCCAAGTGGGCGCCGAGTTCGGGAGGGTACCCGCGGCTCGACTCTCTTCCAGGTCCTTGCGCCAGGTCTTGACGATGAAGTACTCCGCCACCATGATTCCGGCGATCGGCGGGAATCCGACGCCTAACAGGATCAGGAAGTCGGTGAACGAGTTCAGGATTCCGGCAGCCGCGAGGATCGAACCGGTCACGCCGACCACAGCGGTGACGACGGCGCGATTGATGCGTCGCCCGAACACGACGTCGATGAAGTTCACGATGCCGAGCCCCGAGCTGTACAGATTCCAGTCGTTGATCTTGAAAGTTCCGAGAACAATGATGAGAACGCCGACCCAGCCGACCGACGACAGGATGATCGTGGCGATATCGGAACTGCGAACGGCATGCGCAAGAAGTACACCGGTCAATCCGATCACGTATTCGCCCAATGTGATTCCGACGAGTGTCTGCTTCACGACGTCACCCGCCGTGCGGTTGAATCGCGTCATGTCGGGTGTGATCACTGCTCCGGCAATGAAACCGCCTGCGACGATGGTGGTTCCGGCGAGGAAGCTGAGCTCCGGCCCGGCTGGAGCAGATGCCATCAGATCTGACAGCGAGTGATTACGCAGTTCGGAGATGACGGCCCAACCCACCAGAAGCAGGAACAGGGGAACGGTGATGTTGGCGATCAGCTGCATCGAGCCGAATCCGCGAAGGACTATCGCGGTGATCAGAAGGCCGAAGACCAGGGCCCACGCCCACTGCGGCAGAAACGGCATGATTCCGTGCAAACCTGATGCAGAGACAGCAGATTGGATGCCGAACCAACCGATCAGGCTGACTCCGATCACCAGGCCGATCACCGCGGAACCCGCGTGCCCGAATCCACACCAGCGTGCGACCACCGACGTGTTGAGCCCTTCACGAACCCCGATGATGCCGATGAAAATACAGACAACCTCGAGAATCACCGCCCCGACTGTCAATGCCCAGAAGGCATTCCAGAACGTCATGCCGTAGCCGAGCGTCGCACCGAGCAGGAACTGTGCGAGTGCCGATACCTGACCGAATCGCTGTACTGCCACCGAGAACCACGAATACCGTGCTTCGTCGGGAACGCGGGTGAGCGCGTAGTCGTCACCGTCGGACACTTCACCGCCGGCTGCGGTCGTTGATGTGTTTTTCATGACGGACTCCTCGAATAGTTGGGAAGTGTTCTCGGAGAAGACGGTACGAATGTGGTCGGGGTCACGCCTATGGGCGAATTGGCGTTTCTTCGTGTTACGACAATGCATTTCGCACAGTCGTCATTTCACACAGTCGTCAAATGGCACGGTCTAGCGCAACGCGTACCCGCCGTCGGGGTACAGCGTGGAACCCGTTGTGTACGTGTTGGTGAAGAGATAGAACACCGCTTGTGCGATCTCGTCTTCGTTCCCGACGCGGCCGAGCACGTTGTTCTCCGCACTCCAGGTGAACGCCGCCTCCCGAACCTCCGCCGGACGCTGAGCCCAAAGATGCCCGTCGATGGTTCCGGGAGCAACGGTGTTGACGCGAATCGGCGACAGCTCGACCGCCAGCCCCCGTCCGAGCCCCTCGATTGCCGCATTGGCCGCCACGTATGCCGCAGCAGCCGCGGGTGGCCGCACACTGGCAGCACCGGACATGAGGACCACCGATGCGGTGGGTGTCAGCTTGTCGAGCGCAGCGTGCACGACGCGGTACTGCCCCCAGAACTTGGAGGTGAACGGCGACGCCGCTTCCTCGACGCTCTGTTCGCGGAACGAGCCGACCTGGTAATCGGCAGCCGTGGTGAAGAGAGCGTCGACGCTGGGGATGTTGGTGAAGAACGCTTTCACCGAGTCGTCGTCGGAGGTGTCGACTGTGAACCAGTGCGCCGCCTCACCCAGCTGCGTGGCCGCTGCTTCCAGCTTGGATGTGGTTCGGCCACCGAGAACTACCTGCGCGCCGGCGTCGACGGCAAGCTGCGCCACCCGCAGCCCGATGCCTGTTCCGCCACCGATCAGTACGACGGTCTTGCCTGAGAGAGGAGAAGGTGTCGTTGTCATTTAGCGACTGTAAGGCTCACCGAATTGTCCCGACATGTGCAGAATGCACAGATTTCACTACGCCACGGTGCTAAGTATCCAGAATAAGCCGGTAGAGACTGCCGCCCCCAAGGATCTCACTTGACTGAGTTTGCTGCGTCGAAACTGCCGTCACATGCACTCCTCCTTCGAGTTCGCTTGTAACAAAACAACTCCCACGACCGAAAATGTCGGTGAACCACAACCGCGAAGGGAAGTAACGAATATGGGATCAGCAGATGTCATGGCCTGGCTCGCCGAGGGTTACCTCGTCGGCGACCCGATTCGCTATCCGCTCTACGTCGGATCGATGTTCCTCGCGATGCCGTTCCAGTTGATCGGCGTAATTCTGGGTCACCCCTTCTGAGTCGCCCCTATTGAGTCACCCCTTCCGAATCGTCACATCAGGCCAGGGCGGTCGACGTAGAACGGCCAGGGTTGCGATCACCGCGGCCGCCAACCCGATGAACTCCCCCATCAAAGCCGCCCTGGTGTGATCGACGGCCGGTGACCACGACGGCTCACCCTCGTGGATCGAGAACACCCCCACTGGCACCGGTATCGGGTCGCCCCGCCACCGCCGGTGTAGACGCGAAACCGTGATGATCGTCGATCCGTCGCTGGTCTGGTGCGGTTCACCGAAGATCATCGAGGTCCCGGAATCCGCTCGAAGTCGCTCCACCGCATCACGAATCTCCATGATCACCATGTTCGCACCGAAACAGCAGCCCCGTGCGAGTATCGATCGATGGCCGAGTGGTGGGTACCGAGCAGGCGCGTCGAGCGATGGGGCCAGACGATTGGCCTCGTCCTGCTCGTAGTCGTAATCGGTCCGAGCACCATCCATACAGTGGCCACGGAACCGACAACCGGTAATTGGGTTCGCCTGGCAATCTGGCTTTTCGCGACGGTCGGATTTGCCTACGGCACCGTCCAAGCCTGGCGAACCAGGAACAATCCTCAACCGGCGTGGGGGGAAGGGACAACTGCCCCCACCGAAATCCCTGCCGACGACGTCCGTAGTGCACTCGCGTCGACTGACGACCGTATTCCGGCAATCAAGGCACTGCGCGAACTGCATCCGGGCTTGGGTCTGAAGGATGCGATGGATCTGATCGACGCTCAGCGGGGCGAACAGGGCCCGCATCACTGATAGTTGCGACCATCACAATCACAGTTAGGTATCGACACCTGACCGCCACGATCGGGCAAGCACGCCAGGAGTTAACCACCTGACAGACAGGCTGTTTCGCCGAGTTTGACAAATGTGGTCAATCGGTGAGCGTCGACTCGACCGATTCAACTCACCGTACCAATCGAATTCGCCGTTCAGCATTCCACTCCTGACCCAATGCCACTATTACCCAACGATTTACAACCGGAACTACGGCATCCAGTGAGAACTTTCGCGACAGTGCAGCATCTTTCGTCCAGTTGAGTTGACCGAAACTTGACGTTACGTTGAATTTCAAAGCAATAGCCCGGTCTTGACCTGCGATGGTGTGAGCGAAACGCCCACCTACGCGTGACACGTGGCCGCCCTGATGGGCGCTGTGAATGCCTGAACGTTCGAGGAGTGGAATGACTGCGGTCAAAACTGCGTGGCGTGAACTACGGAAACCCGTGTTCATCCCCGCGTCGATAGTGATCTTTGCCCTGATCGCCTTTGCCGTGATCTACGCGGGAACCGCCGCGGATGCTTTCGAAACACTCAACAACGTGATCAGCGACGGCGTCGGCTGGTGGTACATCCTCTCGGCCACCGGTTTCGTGATCTTCGCGCTGTACTGCGGAATCAGCCGCATCGGCAACATCCGATTGGGACGTGACGACGAGCAGCCCGAGTTCGGGATGCTCTCGTGGTTCGCGATGCTCTTCAGCGCCGGCATGGGCATCGGGCTCGTGTTCTACGGAGTAGCCGAACCACTTTCGCACTACGTGACCCCACCCGTCGCCGGGCAGATCGCCGGATCCACGGACGCCGCAGCCAATCAAGCCATGGAACTGACGCTGTTCCACTGGGGCTTGCATGCATGGGCGATCTACGTCGTCGTCGGCCTTGGTCTGGCGTACATGACCTACCGAAAGGGTCGCCCGCTGTCGATCCGTTGGCTGCTCGAGCCGCTCCTCGGACGGGCTCGCATCGAAGGAAAGATCGGCCACGCCATCGACGTCGTCGCCATCGTCGGCACGCTGTTCGGTGTCGCGACGTCGCTGGGCTTCGGTGTCCAGCAGATCTCGGCCGGCCTCGACTACCTCGGCTGGGTGGAGACCGACAACTGGTTGGTCATCACCATCATCGTCATCGTGACGGGCATGGCGACCTTCTCGGTCGTCTCCGGTGTCACGAAGGGCCTCAAGTGGCTCTCCAACATCAACATGATGCTCGCTGCCGCGCTGGCACTGTTCGTCCTGATTCTGGGACCGACGCTGTTCCTCATGCAGTCGTGGGTGCAGAACCTCGGCGGATACGTCCAGGCCTTGCCCGAACTGATGCTGCGCACGTCCCCGTTCGCCGAAGACGGCTGGCAGGGCGCATGGACCATCTTCTACTGGGGTTGGTGGATGAGCTGGGCACCGTTCGTCGGCATGTTCATCGCGCGCATCTCACGCGGCCGCACCATCCGCGAATTCGTCTTCGGTGTGCTGCTGGCCCCGACGCTGGTTGGTTCGTTGTGGTTCACGATCTTCGGTAACTCCGGCATTCTGCGTCAGCGCAACGAGGGCACGATGCTCGACGCATCCGGCGCAGTGGACACCAACACGTCGCTGTTCACGCTTCTCGACGGACTTCCGCTCGGAACGATTTCGAGTGTTCTCGCGATCGTCGTGATCGTGTTCTTCTTCGTCACGTCCGCGGACTCCGGCTCGATCGTCATCGACATCCTCGCGACCGGTGGCAGCTTGGAGACCTCCAAGATCACGCGTGTCTACTGGACGTTCCTCTCCGGTGCCGCGGCCGCAGTTCTCCTCATCGTGGGTGGCAGTGGATCGCTCACGGCGCTGCAAACCGTTGCCATCGCCACGGCGGTACCGTTCTCGGTCATCATGGTGCTTGCATGTCTGTCGATGCTGAAGGCGTTCCGATACGAGGTCGCGTCGGCACCACGCTACCTGCGGGTTTCTACAAATGCCTCGGCATCGACCGACGTTCCGCAACCCACCGAAAAGCGGCTCCGCGATCTGAAGATCTCGTCGACCTTCGCCGGGCTCACCCCGTCACAAAGCGGAATCATGACGGATCCCTCCGACGCCCACATGCTCGTCGCGGTCCACGAAGTTCCCGCCCATGCGGTCAACATCGACCCGGATACCGGCGCCGTCGACTTCTCCGAGGAATCGAAGGTCGTCGATCCGCTGGGCGGAGAGGTGTTCGACACACCCGAGTTCGCCGACTCGGCAGAAGGCCACGCGCAAGCTGCCAGTACGGACTGACCGGCACGTTCGGCATGTTGCATTAGGCATATCTGTTCACCAACTCGCAAACTTGTCATGAGACTTTCAACTCGACAGTTCGCAGGACTCTAAGTTTCGTGAGTAGAACAGGACCAACGGGTTTGCCACTCCAGTCGCAGTCGGAGACGGAACAATCTTTCGGGATTCCGTCCGTATTCCTACGGTCGGCGCATGCACCTGCGCCGCGCACGCTCATCGACATCGTGCGGGCCTCAGCCGAGGCCAACCCGGAAGCACCTGCCATCGACGACGGCGACACCACACTGTCGTACTCGGAGTTGCTCGACGAGATCGCGCTCGGTGCGCGCTGGCTCGGTGATGCCGGCGTCGGCGCAGGTGACCGCGTCGGAATCAGGATGCCGTCAGGTTCGCGTTCGCTGTACGTGGCGATCCTGTCGATCCTCGCGGCGGGCGCCGCCTACGTTCCCGTCGACGCCGACGATCCGGAAGAGCGCGCCGAGTTGGTGTTCGGCGAGGCGCAGGTAGCGGCGATCATCACCGGCGACGGAATCCAGCCGGGGACGGCGCCGAAGCGGCTCGAACATCCACCGGTTCGCGAACCCGAACCCGAGGACGACGCCTGGATCATCTTCACCTCAGGATCCACGGGCACGCCCAAGGGCGTCGCGGTCACTCACCTCAATGCCGCAGCCTTCGTCGACGCCGAGGCGCGCATGTTCCTCCAGGACGAGCCCATCGGGCCTGGTGACCGCGTCCTCGCGGGACTCTCCGTGGCATTCGACGCGTCCTGCGAGGAGATGTGGCTCGCGTGGCGCCACGGCGCCTGCCTCGTCCCGGCTCCTCGTTCGCTGGTTCGCAGCGGCATGGACCTCGGCCCGTGGCTGGTCTCGCGTGACGTCAGCATCGTCTCCACTGTGCCGACGCTTGCGTCTCTGTGGCCGGCCGAGGCCCTCGAAGCCGTTCGACTCCTGATCTTCGGCGGCGAAGCCTGCCCACCCGAACTGGCAGAGCGCCTGGCCGTCGAGGGCCGCGAGGTCTGGAACACTTACGGCCCCACCGAGGCAACCGTCGTCGCCTGCGGCGCACTGATGGACGGCAAGAGCCCCGTCAGCATCGGCCTCCCCCTCGACGGCTGGGACCTTGCCGTCGTCGACGCCCAGAGCAATCCCGTCGCGGTCGGCGAGGTGGGCGAGCTGGTGATCGGCGGCGTCGGCCTCGCCCGTTACCTCGATCCCGCGAAGGACGCCGAGAAGTACGCGTCGATGCCCTCGCTCGGGTGGGAACGCGCCTACCGAAGCGGCGACCTGGTCCGGCTCGAGACCACCGGCCTGATGTTCCAGGGCCGCGCGGACGATCAGGTCAAGCTCGGCGGCAGGCGCATCGAACTCGGTGAGGTCGACAACGCCTTGCAGAACCTGCCGGGTGTGAGCGGCGCTGCCGCAGCCGTGAAGAAGACGGCAGCCGGCAACCAGCTCCTCGTCGGATACATCGCCAGCACGGATCCCGACTTCGATCTCAAGGCCGCTCATGCACTGCTCAGCGAGCAGCTCCCAGCAGCCCTCGTGCCGCGTCTGGCGTTGATGGACGAACTTCCGACGCGTACGTCAGGCAAGGTCGACCGCAATGCGCTGCCGTGGCCGTTGCCCGGCGCCGGTGAAGATGCCGGGGCCGCGTTGGGCCTCGACGGCACCGCCGCCTGGGTTGCCGGTCTGTGGGGATCGATCCTGGGAGCCCAGATCACCGGACTCGACGACGACTTCTTCGAAGTGGGCGGCGGATCCCTTTCTGCTGCTCAGTTGGTGACCGCCCTGCGCGAGCGGTTCCCCGAAGTGACCGTCGCACAGCTCTACGACCATCCACGGTTGGGATCGCTCGCCGAATATCTCGACGAATTGGCACCCACCGAAACTGTGGAGCCGCGCATCGTCGCTCCAACACCCTTGAAAACTCAGCTGGCGCAGATCGCCGTCACCGTTCCACTCACGACGCTCACCGGACTGCAGTGGGTGACGTGGCTGGCGATCGCGAACAACGTCCTCGGCTGGTTCGTCGACGTCAGCTGGGCGCCCACGGTCTCGTGGTGGTGGATCCTGTTGGCGTTCATCGTGTTCATCACGCCGATCGGCCGTATGACCATCGCCGTCGTCGGGGCGCGCCTGCTCCTACGCAAGTTGGAACCAGGAACGTACCCGCGAGGTGGTAGTGAACACCTGCGTCTGTGGATAGCGCTGCGACTCACCGAAGCCAGTGGCGCAGCCAATCTTTCGGGCGCACCGTGGATGCTCTATTACGCCCGCGCCCTCGGCGCCGACATCGGCAGCGGCGTCGATCTCCACACACTTCCTCCCATCACCGGCATGCTCGAACTCGGTGACGGTTGCTCCGTCGAACCCGAAGTCGACCTCTCCGGCCACTGGATCGACGGCGACGTCATTCACATCGGCGAGATCAAGATCGGTGACGGCGCCTCCGTCGGTTCACGCTCGACGCTTCTGCCCGGCGCGCGTATCGGTCGGGACGCCGTCGTCGAACCCGGATCTGCGGTGTTCGGCCGAGTGAAGGCAAACCAGCAGTGGGCCGGATCCCCCGCCACCAAGGTCGGGAAAGCGAATCATCCTTGGCCGGCCGAACATCCGAAGCGCGCACCCGGCTGGGTGCCGGTATACGGCGTCACCTCGGTCTTCCTGGCCGGTATGCCGATCTTCGCTCTGATGGCCGGAATCGCCTTGATCGGTTGGTGGATCCGCGACACCGACACGCTCGCGAGTGCAGTGCTCCAATCGCTGATCATGCTTCCCGTCGCGACCATCCTGAGTTTGCTCGTCTTCGCAGTCGTCACACTGGTGGCCGTTCGTCTTCTCTCGATCGGGCTGACCCCCGGCTACCACCCTGTCCGCAGCCGCATCGGCTGGCAGGTGTGGGCGACCGAACGCCTGCTCGACTCGGCCAGAACCTTCCTCTTCCCGCTCTACGCGAGCCTGCTGACGCCGGGATGGCTCCGCCTCCTCGGCGCCAAGATCGGCAAGAACGTCGAAGCATCCACCGTGCTCCTCCTTCCCAAGTTCACGACGGTCGCCGACGGCGCATTCCTCGCCGACGACACCATGGTTGCGAGCTACGGCCTCGGCGGCGGCTGGATGCACATCGAACAGGCGAAGATCGGCAAGCGTGCGTTCCTCGGCAACTCCGGTATGACCGCACCCGGTCGACGCGTCCCCAAGAACGGTCTCGTGGCGGTTCTGTCGGCCACCCCGTCCAAGGCCAAGTCCGGATCATCGTGGCTGGGTAGTCCACCGGTACGTCTGAGAAGGGCTGCCGGGGACACCGACGCCGCCCGCACGTTCAATCCGCCGATGCGCCTCAAGATCGCCCGCGGAGTGGTCGAAACCTGCCGACTGATCCCCGTGATGGTCACGTTCGGCATCGGTCTCGGTGTTCTGTTTGCACTCGAAGCACTGGTCGGCGCCGTCGGATTCTGGTTCGCGGCTCTGTTGAGCGGCGTAATTCTGCTCGTCGCCGGAGCAGTGGCTGGCGCGATCACCATCGCCGCCAAGTGGATCGTCGTCGGACGCATCGCAAAGGTCGAGCATCCGCTGTGGAGTTCGTTCGTCTGGCGCAACGAGGTAGCCGACGCGTTCGTCGAAACCGTCGCGGCGCCGTGGTTCGCTCGCGCAGCGACTGGTACTGCCGTACTCAACATCTTCTTGCGTGGGCTCGGGGCCAAGATCGGCAAGGGCGTTTGGTGTGAGTCGTACTGGCTACCCGAGGCAGATCTTGTGACTTTGGGCGACGGAGCGACAGTGGAACGGGGGTGCGTCGTGCAAACTCATCTCTTCCATGATCGGATCATGTCCATGGACACCGTCACCTTGGGAGCAGGAGCAACGCTGGGACCGCATTGTGTCGCGCTACCCGCAGCCGGCATCGGCGCGGGAGCGACGGTAGGGCCTGCATCTCTGGTGATGCGAGGTGACACCGTTCCGCCCTCCACCCGCTGGCAGGGCAATCCGATTGCACCGTGGGTGGCGTCGTGAAGCCGAACAGAATGCTCGAAGAGCCGCTCGATCCGTACCTGCCACACAACGGCAACCGCGGTTACCGCGTGTCTCGGTACGAACTGGAACTGACGTACAAGGTCTTCAGTAACCGTCTCGCCGGCAAGGCAGTCATCACCGCTGTCACCACCGAGAGCCGATCCAAGTTCAGCTTCGACCTCGCGCAGAACCTGCAGGTGTCCAAGGTGTCCGTCAACGGTGCCCGCGGCACCAAGTACGCGCACTTGAACAACAAGCTGATCCTCACGCCGTCTACCAAGATCCCCGCGGGCGGTGCCCTGTCGGTCACCATCGCGTACAGCGGCAACCCCGAGCCGATCAAGAGCCTGTGGGGCGAAGTCGGCTGGGAGGAACTCGACGAAGGAACTTTGGTCGCAAGTCAGCCCAACGGCGCGGCGTCCTGGTTCCCGTGCGACGACCATCCGATTTCCAAAGCGTCGTACCGCATCTCGATCACCACCGATTCCCCGTTCTATGCCCTCGCCAACGGCAAGCTGATCCGCAAGCAGACCCGTGCGAGTCAGACGACGTGGGTCTACGAGCAGACCGAACCGATGGCAACCTACCTGGCGACGATTCAGATCGGTCAGTACGAGCACCGACAGGTGAGCGCCGGGCCGGTACCGGTCTTCGCCGTTCACCCACCTCGGCTGCGCGCAGCGTTCGACGTCGACTTCGGGCGCCAACCCCAGATGCTGGAGGTCTTCGGAAAGCTGTTCGGCCCGTATCCCTTTGCCGACTACACCGCTGTGGTCACCGACGACGAACTCGAAATCCCCATCGAAGCGCAGGGACTCTCGATCTTCGGAGCCAACCACTGCACGGGTAGGCGCGGTTCCGAACGTCTTGTCGCACACGAGCTTGCCCATCAATGGTTCGGCAACAGCCTCACTCTCGGGCAGTGGTGCGATATCTGGCTACACGAGGGCTTTGCCTGTTACGCGGAGTGGATCTGGTCCGAGAATTCCGGTGGCCCATCCTCGAACCAACTCGCGACCAACGCCTATCAAGGGCTCGGGCGTAAATCTCAGGACTTGATCGTCGCCAATCCCGGGCCTGCCCTGATGTTCGACGATCGAATCTACAAGCGGGGCGCGTTGACTCTGCACGCCCTGCGCGGCGTTCTCGGAGACGAGAAGTTCTTCGAACTGATTCGCCAGTGGACTACGAAGCATCGGCACAGCACGGTCAGCACCGAGCAATTCACCGATCTCGCTTCACGTTTCACCGACACCCCACTTCGCCCTCTCTGGGATGCATGGCTGAATCAACGCCCGCTACCTCGGCTTTGACGCTTTCCCCCAGCCGTAGCACCACGCCGAAACATTCCGAATGCGCCGATTAGCTTTGTCTTACCTTTACTATAGAGGTGGGCCGAGGGACGACCCCGACAACACAATTCTCAGGGCACGCTTCCTCGACAGGTAGATCGGGGGATCGATGTTTGTTGTATTCACAATATGTTTCGTGATTGGGGTCGTCGCCCTGATCGGAGCCTTTGCCGTCGGCGAGGTTGCAGATCTGGGCGGCGGCCACGCAGACGGGCTGCCATTTCTGAGCCTGACAACTTTGGCCACAGCACTTTTCGGCTTCGGCGCCGGCGGCGTAGCTGCCACTCTCGCGGACGCTCCGACGCTGGTAGCGGTGATTGCAGCACTCGCACTCGCCGCCGTTCTCGTTGTCGTCACGCGCGGCCTTCTTCTCCCCTATATCCTTAAGCAACAAGATAATTCGCACATCGGGCGCGCTTCATACCACGGATTGTTGGGCACGGTCACCCTCACCATCGCAGCCGAAGGTTGGGGAGAAGTCTCGTTCGTCGACGCCGAAGGCAATCGCGTCCAGGCCAAGGCCGTCAGTGCACAGCCGATGGCGCTCACCACCGGCACCACCGTCTACATCGCCGATGTAGACGATCAATACCTTCACGTCGTCACGGTTGACGACGCGATCTAAGGACTCGATACATGCTGCCAATCATCATCATTGCGGTTGTAGTCGCAGTAATCATCTTCATCGTTCTCCCCGCGATCTACGTGAAGAACTACGTCAAGGTCCCGCCGAACGAAGTGGCGGTCTTCACCGGACGAGGCAAGCCGAAAGTCGTCCGCGGCGGAGCCCGATTCAAGATTCCCGGAATCGAACGCGTCGACATCATGTCGCTCGAGCCGTTCAACGTCAGCATCAATCTCAAGAATGCGCTCTCCAACGACGGTGTTCCGGTCAACGTCGAGGCAGTCGGCCTGGTGCGAATCGGTTCCGCCGACGAAGCGGTTCAGACAGCGGTGCAACGATTCCTGACTTCCGACCTGGACGAACTCCAGCAGCAGATCAACGAAATCCTCGCAGGCAGCCTGCGCGGAATCACCGCGACCATGACGGTCGAGGATCTGAACTCCAATCGCGATTCGCTTGCGCGCAGTGTGGTCGAGGAGGCAGGCGGCGACCTCGCCCGCATCGGCATGGAAGTCGATGTCATCAAGATCGCGGGAATCTCCGACTTCAACGGCTATCTCGAATCGCTCGGTCAGCGCCGCATCGCCGAGGTCAAACGTGATGCCGCGATCGGAACTGCTGAAGCAGAGCGTGATTCGCAGATCCAGTCAGCAAAGGCGCGACAGGCAGGTTCGGTCGCACAGGCCGAGGCCGACACCGCGATCGCGAGTGCAAATCAGAAACGCGACGTCGAACTCGCTCGCCTGCGAGCACAGACCGAAGCCGAGAACGCAGAAGCCGACCAGGCCGGACCTCTCGCGCAGGCAACAGCCGAGAAGGCCGTCGGCATCGCACGGGAGCAGGCCGAGGCGGCCCGCGTCGAAGCTCGCACCGAGGTCGAGCGTCGTCGCGCCCAGCAATCGGAAGCGGCATTGCAGGCAGATGTCATTGCACCGGCCGAGGCCGAACGCCAAGCCTCCATCGCACGCGCAGAGGGTGAGCGACAGGCCGCGATCCTCCGCGCCCAGGCACAGGCCGAGTCAGCAAGGCAGGCCGGCGGCGCTCAGGCCGATGCACGAAAGCTCGTCGCCGACGCCGTTCGCTCTGAGCAGCAGGCTGATGCCGACGGCCTTCGAGCACGTCTGGAAGCCGAAGCCGACGGCCGCAAGGTAGCGGCCGACGCCGTCCGTGCCGAGCAACAAGCCGAGGCGGATGGTTTGCGCGCCAAGCTCGAAGCCGAAGCTGCCGGTAAGCGTCAGATCGCCGAGGCGCTCAATTCCTACACCCCGCAGGCCGCGCAGTTGCTCACTCTGCCTGATGTTCTGGCAGCATTGGTCGACGCCACCGCAGCAGCGGCGAAGCCGGTCGGCGACATCGACCGCATCTCCATCGTCGGCGGCAGTGATGGGGCCCAGGGTTCGATCGGCTCGATCCTGGGCATCAGCCCCCAGGTGATCGCCGGAGTCATCGAAACTCTCGAAAGCTCAGGCGTCGATATCACCGGATTGCTCAACGGCCTGAACAAGACCGCATCGGTTCCGGTTGGTTCGGTACACAATTCGGTCCACAATTCGGAAAACGTTTCCGCAACTGTGGACGCGTGATTTCGCCCCGGTCCGCCGACTCTCGCAGGGGTCGGCGGATCGGACGGCATCACGCGCTCGGAAGATGTGAACGCGACTTGAAGAGAATCAGAATCAAGCAGGCAGCGGCGGCGGCTGATCCGAACAGAAGAGTCACCGTGTAGCTCAGCGCCGGAATGCTTTCCGACAGCATCGCCAGCAACGCAGGCACAGCAAAACCGATGTAGGTGATCGAGTAGAACACCGCGGTCAGTCCTGCCAGATCGTCCGGCCCCGCGATTCGCTGGATCTCCAGCAACCCGGAAACCAATGCCATGCCGTACCCGCAACCGAGGATCGCTGCAGCCACGATCGCGATCGCCACGGTCAGCGTCGACGCAACCAGAGCAGCGCCGGCCATACCAACCACCAGAAACACCAGAGCCACAACTGCGCCGCGCGCGCTGCGGTCGGTATCGATCTTTCGCCCCAACGACTGAATCGCGAATCCGCATGTCAGCGCGACCATGCACAGTAGAGCCGAAAAGGCCACGGGCGCATCGCCACTGTGCCCGGTCATGAGCGCCGGAATAACTGCATACGCGACACTGGCAGCACCGAACACCCACGGCGCCAACGGAACAACGACGTAGAGGAATCTACGATGACCTGCCGAAGGGATCTTGAGGTCGTCGATCAACCTGCGACGGTCGGATTTCGCCTGTGCCGGTCGTGTTTCGGGAGCACGCCACAGCGCCATGGCGGCGAGGACGGTGATCGCGATGTGCAGGACGTACGCCAACACACTCGGCATGGGCGCCCACTGCGCCAAGATTCCCGCGGCACCCGCCCCCAAGGCGAAGCCAGCGGTCAGACTCATCGCCGCTCGCCGAGCACCTGCGCCTTCCGACGCCGCCGAATCCCAAGGTTGCGTGGACAACTCCTTGACCCAGGAGCCGCCGACGGCCATACCGATCCCCAAGGCGATGCCGCAGAGGATTCTTCCCAGAATGAGAGCGGCAGCGGAGTCGGCCCCGAAAGCGAGCAGCGTCGAACCGGCGATCGCGATTATCGGCGCGGGGAGCATGATCGGGCGTCGACCCAATCGATCGGACAGCGGGCCGCCGAGCAGCAGGGCCGGCACAATTCCGAGGACGTAGGCGAAGAGGAAGAAGTCGACCATCACCGGCGAATAGCCGTGGTCGAGTCGGTACATCACCAGCAGTGGCGTGAATTCGTTTCCGCCCCAGGCCGCGGCGAACATGCTGGCGGCAACGGTCAGCCACAGCCATTTTCCGCCGGTGCCACGTTCACTGCCTGGACGACGTTCGGCTGCGGTCCCAGCGTCTATTGTTTGGGTGCTCATCACAGAGTTCCTTCGAAGCCGAGGCCGTGCACCTGGCGCATGTGTGTGAGGACGGCAGTGTTGTATCCGTCTGCATCGCCTGTTTCGACGAGGTCGGTAAGCGCGGTGTGGTCGGCAAGGATGCGAGACAGTTGGCCGGGGTCGCGTGAGATCGACCGCGCTGTCATCCGTCGTTGCCTGTCGCGCAGACTCGCGTAGAACGAGTCGAGCAAAGGATTCCCACCGGCGGCAACGATCATCTTGTGAAAGTCGGCATCGATTGCGCTGAACGCGGCAACGTCCCCGCGATCAGCAATCTCACGTTGCTCGATCAGATTCGCGCGCAACGCTGCGACAAGCGTTTCACGCGCGTGCGGTCGGACCGACACCACTCGAACGCTCTGAGTCTCGACGAGTTGTCTGGCACTGACTACGTGTTCCGCTTCCCCATCCGCGACCGGGACGATCAGCGCCCCCTTCTTCGGGTAGAGGCGCATCCAACCTTCCGACTCGAGACGCAGAAACGCCTCACGCACCGGCGTTCGGCTCACATTGGTCCGAGCGGCGATGTCACCCTCGCTGATCAGCTCCCCGCCGGCGAGTTCGCCGGAAAGGATCAGCTCCTTGACTTCGCGGAAGACGTTTTCCGAAGCGGAATACAACATAGACACAAGATGTATTTATACTCCACGCTGGCGGAACCCAGACATTCGGGTCGCCGATCCGAACATCTCGGTCCAACACGGCATCGATCCAGCTAGCATTGCAAGGTGCCAGACAGAAGAGGAGTCAGTTCACGATGAACGGCGCACGCTCCCGCCATCGCAGACTGATGCACTCATGACGTCGCAGATGAAGTCCATGAGGACCCTGACCCGCGAGTGGCTGGCCCTCCCCGATCAATACGACCGATTCACTCGCTATCTCCGCGACAACGGCCTCACGACCGCCACCCGGCTATTACTTGGCATCATTGTCATCGGACTGGGCGTGTGCGCACTACTCAACAGATTCAGTCCGGCCGGTCCGACAAGCACGATTGCGCTGTTCTTCAACACTGTTGTCGTGATCTCGTGCTTCATGGTCGGAGTCTCATGGTGGGTCTTCGGCCCGACAAAGCGCCGCTCGTTCGGTTTCGTAGTCTTCTGCGACATCGCAGTCACGATTTCCGTACTTGGAGATTCCTCGCAGCTTGCGCGATTACTCACCTGTGTCATCTACGCGTTGATCGGTATCTACATCGCCTATTTTCACAATCCGAAGTTGCAGATCGCACACCTGACCTTCTCGGTTGTGATGATCGTGGTGGCTGCGCAGCCGATCCTCTTCGGGCCGGAGCGAGATCCTGCGCTCGGTGTTTCGAAAGTGCTGGTTGTCGTCACCGCACTCGTGGTCTGTGCGTTCATCTCGCAGATCGTGCTGACGATGCTCAGCATGGACGCGTCCAGCTCCGACCTCGATCCCCTCACCGGGCTCCTGAACCGTCGTGGCCTCGACCGCCACGTCGAGAAGGTACTCGCGGAGTTCCAGCGTCAGGAATCGGCGGCACTACTCGTGATCGCCATCGACATCGACCGGTTCAAGACGATCAATGACGTACACGGTCACGACGTGGGCGACCGCATAATTCTCCGGGTTTCACAGCGGTTGTCCGCCTGGGCACATGCCGATGCTGTTGTCGCACGGGTCGGCGGCGACGAATTCATCCTCGCTCAAAGACTTTCCGTGCCGGCCATCGGCCCGATGCTCGACTCGATCGGACCGGCAATGCACTCGAATACCGACGAGATACCGTCGACATCGAGCATCGGAATCGCCGTGCGTACCCACAAATTCGTCGCCGGAGAAGAGCGTGCAACAGCGTTCACCGACATGCAGAAAGTCGCCGATTCGGCGATGTACGAAAGCAAGAGACTCGGCGGCGGACGTGTTCACACGATCGTCACCACCGCGAGCAGGTAGCAGTACGTGAGTTCTCAGTAATAGACCGGCCCCGGCACTCCTCCACCCGCTGCCACCGCGTCACCGGTGATCGCGATGCTTCGCGGCGATGCCAGGAAGGTCACGACGTCAGCCACCTCTTCGGCGTCGATGATCCGGTGTATCGAATTCGTCGCGATACCCCGCTCCACCTCCGCCTGCGAGCGGCCGGATTCTTCCGACTCGCGCGTAATCCGCGCGGTCAACCTCTCGGTCCGCGTCACGCCCGGATGGACGACTGTGACGTTGATTCCCTTGGGGCCCAGCTCGTCTGCAAGATTTTTGGTCAGCGCAGACACACTGACGTTGCGGATCGTGTGGGCGATCGAGGTTGCCTGTCTGGCACCCAAACCGCTGATGTTGATGATCCGACCCCAACCCTGATCGATCAGATACGGCGCTACAGCACGCGCAGTGCGCAGGTAGCCGAGCACTTTCACTTCGACTTCGTCGCGCACGACGTCGTCGGTGGTCGCCTCGAAATCCGTCGGCTTTCCGGCGCTGAATGGAGTCGCTGCGGAGTTGACCAGAATGTCGACGCCGCCGAACTCCTCTACTACTTGCCGCACCGACGCTTGAACTGCGTCGTCGTCTCGTGTGTCCGTCACGACTCCGGTCGCACGAATTCCGAACTCCGAAGCCAAATCTCGGGCAACATCCACGACCGTTTGCTCAGTGCGCGCGAGTATCGCGATGTCGACCCCTTCTGCGGCCAGACCTCTGGCGATTGCCAGACCGATCCCCTTGCTACCACCGGCAACGATCGCACGCTTTCCAGACAGGTGAAGATCCATACCTGCGACACTATCCAACAGGCGATCCCCGATCTCTACGAAGAGGGATCGGGGACCGACTGGATTGTTTCTGTGTCTCAGACCATCAGATCCGCGTACAGGTAGACGTTGTCGGCGTAGTTACCCACACCGTCCTCGAATTGCAGTTCGCCGCCGCAGGTTACGACTGCCAACTTTCGAGGGCCATCCGGGCCGGCCAGCACGCTTTCCTCCACGCCATCGGCCTTCGGACGCGTCGTCACCGCAGTCACCTTCCACGACGTGCTCTTGCCCGTCGCGTCGGATGTACGGATCACTTCACCCGGTTCGATCGTGCCCAGGTCGAACAGTGCACCGTTACCCTGGCCGGTCAAATTGACATGTCCGGCAATCAAAGTCGTGCCGGTGACCGAGTCGAGCGAGGCGCCGTCGAGCCAGATTCCGACGTTCTTGACGTTCTCCGGCGGAGTGAGAACTCCTTCCGGCACGGTGGCGTCCACGATCGGCGCCTGAACACCGACCGGGTCGAGCGAAAGGGTGTTGGGAGTCATCAACTCATCCGAAGGCGCTGCCGGATTCGCAGAGTGCGACATGACAACTCCCGGACTCGGCGGGATCGCAGCATCGTCATCGGAGGATCGCAGGCCGACGAAGGCCATGGAAGCACCGGCGACAAGCACCGCGACGAGGGCCAGGATGAACGCGACTCGACGCCCCTTGCCGATGTTCGCGGGCTGATCGTGGTTGGGATCGTCGTATGGATTGGATGGATTGGGATCCGACTCGTGCATGGTCATCGAACTGTCTCCTGCGGGATGAGGCACCCCCGGCGCCTCTTGCGAATTGACGCCCCCTGCGTCTGATCTGTGTCGGCACCGATCACACGAATCTGATCGGTGCCGACGTCTACTACATCTGCCTGGCGTCAGGAACGCTTGCGGCGGAGAGCAACTGCTCCGGCAGCAGCCATTCCGACAAGCCCGAGGCCCGTCACTGCGACGGCGACGTTGCGGCCTGAATTCTGTTCAGCGGCACCACCGTCGATGGCAACCGGGCGAGGTCCGGTGGCCTGCTTCGGAGCGGACGGCGCCGGAGCAGCGGGAGTTGCAACCGGCTGCGACGGAACAGGCGCACCCGGAACTACGGGCACGACCGGCACAATCGGCACGATCGGAACAATCGGCACGATGGGCACAATCGGAACGACCGGAGTTGCAGGCGTCGTGGTTGCCGGTGTCGTTGTTGCCGGTGTCGTCGTTGCGGGTGTCGTCGTGGGCGCTGCTGCATATCCGACGCTGGCAGACGCATTCATCAACGCCGGCCGAACGGTGTCGAACGACGCGAAGATCTGGCACTGTGCGCCTGCCGTGTTCCAGTGCAGGTTCTCGACCGAATCCGGAATGACGCTTGCGGTCACGGAGTAGTCACCGCTGTCCGCAGTGGTGAGGCACAGATCCACGGCAGTCGGTGCGTCGCCGCGGCCGTCGACCGTCAATTGGTTTGCACTCAACGTTGCCTTGGCGTTGTCGCCACAGACGGTGAGTTCGGTGCCCGCCGAGGACTGAACATTGATCGGCTTCCGGTACATATTCGTGTTCAGGGTGAATACGGCAGTCTCGCCTGCCTTCAAAGTTCCCGTCGCGGGCGTCTTGCGAACGAGGTCGAGCGTCTGCGTGACGTTCATGATCTCGACGATGCGAGCTCGCTCGTCGTCGCCGATGTTCCTGTCGCACAGGCTTTTGAAATCGGCCATCAGCGGATTGTCGTAGTCCGAAACGCACCACACCAGCGTCTGCCGCGCCGAACGTGCATCCTCACTGCCATTTCCCGAAACGACGCCGTCGAGCTTGGCGGGATTCTGCAGCAACCAACTGATGACAGCGAGATCGTCGGCTGACAGATCGGGATTGCCCGATGACGGAACCGTCGCACCCATCTCGTCGTTGTGCTTGTCCACGGGCAAACCGTTTTCGTCGACGCCGGCACATGGATCGAGATCGAAGTCCGTGCAGTACATCCATTCCGACTTCGCAATTCCGTCGACGTCGCGGACACCGCAGACCGGAGCATCCACCGCGGCCGATGTACCCCGATCGGTGGTGCCGTACATCGGCACGATGTTGCCGTCGTTGAAGTGATCCAGCCGAATGCCGGAGATGTCGAGCATCTGCTCTGAGGGCGTGTACTCGGTGCCCTCACACAACCCGGCGGTGAACGCCGGAGCAGCCGCGGTTCGCACCGGCATCGGCGCGGACACAGCTGGTGAAGCAAAAGCAACGCTACTACCGGCCACCGTTGCGGCAATAGCTGCAGTTAGCGAGACCCGGAGAACAAGCGGCCTACGCCGTGAACCAGACACAGTCATCAAAGCTTCCCTTTCAAGACATTTCGGTAGCGGGAAGGTTGCTTGGATTCCCAAGGCCACGCCACCCAGCGCTCACTTCCGAGAGGATCGGCTGATCGCTTTTGGCAACCAGCCAGTTACTAGATGGCAATGTAGTGCATGTTTCAAGAAAGTCCACCCGATCGTCGAGCCCCCGTACGCAGCTTGAACCTCCGGACGACGAGTTAGCCAATAAGATGACTGCACCCTTGTCCAACCGCACAACTATCGCGATCAACTCAAAATCGGCTCACGTAACCGGGGCGTTTCCGGCATTCCTCCGACGCTAGCCGGTCGGTAACTCGGACATTCTGGGGAAACTCACAGGAAGGGGCGTTTTCAGCGCGCACACAAAAGAAGGGGCCCGCAATGCGGACCCCTTCACCGGAACTTCCAACCGAGACTGCTTTGTCTGGATTCAGACAACTTGCAGATACTCGGAACAATCCACCGATTCACAAAATGTGATTTGCCTCACATTTAGAGAATCTGTTGGTTTTGTTCACAGTCTTAACCAATCTTTTGGTCCTCTTTGTGTCGATTACCCAGATCTTCGACGGCGGCAATCTGCCCCCGATAGAGAGCGGAGTACGAGCCTCGGATCAGTCTCGGACCGGAGGCGCCTTCCTTGTGGTAACCGCAATGCGATTCCACGCATTGATCGTGAAGATGACGCTGATGAGCTGGGCCAGTTCCTCGTCCGAGAATTCGCCGGCCGCCTCGCTGTACACCTCGTCCGGAACGAAACCGTCGGTAAGGACTGTCACGGCCTCGGTCAAGGCGAGTGCGGCGCGTTCGCGATCGGAGTACATCCCTCGCGCTTCTTCCCACGCGTTCAGTAGGTAGAGCTTCTGCTCCGTCACGCCGACCTTTCGGGCGTCGCGAGTGTGCATGTCCAAGCACCACGCGCAATGATTCAGCTGTGACGCACGCGTGAGGACCAGCTCGACGAGCGTCGGCTCCAGCCCCTTGCGCGCAGCGGCATCCAACGCAATCATCGCCTTGTAGACCTCGGGCGCCAGCTTTGCGATATCCAGTCGTTGTCCTGTTGCTGTAGTCATACTCAAACCGTAGTCCCGGAAAGACCCCGAAACATGGTTCAATCCGGTGATGAATTCATGGGCCAATCTTGGGTTCGATCTGCATATCGAGCTGCCACAGGGAATCGGGGTTCGCGCTGCGCTGCTTCAGACGCTTCGCGACGCGATCGACAGTGGACTGTTGAAGCCCGGCACCAGACTCCCACCTTCCCGCACCCTCGCACTCGACCTCGGAGTTGCCCGAAACACCGTTGCGGACTGCTATGCCGAGCTCGCCGCCGCTGGATGGCTTGTCACGCGGCCGGGTTCCGGGACGGTGGTCGCCACGCTCGCCAGCACACACAGTCGCGAGGTCGATCCATCAACATCACCGACCCGACGGCGCTTGACCTACAGCCTTCTCCCCGGATCACCGGACGCGTCGGCGTTTCCCCGGACTGCATGGATTTCGTCCGCCAGACGTGCTTTGACCACCGCGCCGACCGACGCTTTCGCGACCACTGATCCCAGAGGCCGAGTCGAACTCCGAAACGCCCTCACCACATACCTGAGCCGCACCAGAGGCGTTCGCGTCGATCCGAGCCGCATTGTGATCAGTGCCAGCTCGGGTCACGGGATCTCCCTCCTCGCCCGTGCACTCGGAGGAACGATTGCGGTCGATGCTTTCTGCCTTCACCTGCACCGACAGTTGCTCGTCGACGAAGGACTGCTGACAATTCCCATTTCGGTCGACGGATCAGGCACTTGCACAGACGAATTGGCGTCAACACCTGCTGAGAGTGTTCTGCTGACGCCGACGCATCAGTTTCCCCTCGGAGGTCCCCTCACACCGGCGAGGCGCGCGACCGCTCTCGAATGGGCCTCGACTACCGGTGGCGTCATCATCGAGGACGACTACGACGGCGAATTCCGTTACGACAGAAAGCCTGTCGGCGCACTCCAAGGAATCGCGCCGCAGCACGTTGCGTACCTCGGCACTGTCAGCAAGACACTGTCGCCGGCCATACGCATCGGATGGATGGTGTTGCCGGACAGGCTGATCGAACCCGTCCTCGCGACAAAGGGACCCTACGAACGCTGGGTCAGTTCAACGGATCAATTGACCTTGGCAGACTTCATCGCATCCGGAAGATTCGACAGCCATATTCGAAAGATGCGTACCTCGTATCGACGACGACGCGATCAACTGGTTGCGACCCTTGCACAGCAAGTACCCCAGGTCAGGGTCGAGGGGATCTCCGCGGGTCTTCACGCTGTGATCCGCCTTCCCTCCGGCACCGAACAATCTGTTCTTGCGGCGGCGCAGGCGCGCGATCTCGGGCTCGAAGGGTTGTCCGTCTTCCGACATCCCGACGCATCGTCAGTCGGCGGTGACGGCATCGTCGTCGGTTACAGCACGCCGACGCAGTCGCAGTACTCCAGAACGCTGGATGTGCTCTGCGAGGTGCTGCAGGAGGCTCTGCGATAACGCCTGTCGGATCTGCCCATCCGCTCACCTGCCCTGCCCTGCCCTGCCCTGCCCTGCCCTGCCCTGCCCTGATGGAGTGAACGTACCGTTCCCCTCGTCTAGGAGGGTGAGAGTGTCGTTCACTCGGTCCCGGACGGGGTGGTGAGCCCGCCGTGCTTCCGCTCGTGATGGTGTGAACGGTACGTTGGGTCGATCTGAGGCGACGGACGTACCGTTCGCTCGAAGTCGGGGGTGCCGGTGGGGGTGCCGGCGACGGGATGTTTCGGGGTGTTTTGGGTACGAGAAAGCCCCCCAACCAGTACTGGTTGGGGGGCTTCTCTACATTGTGTTCGGCGGTGTCCTACTCTCCCACACCCTGTCGAGTGCAGTACCATCGGCGCTGAAGGGCTTAGCTTCCGGGTTCGGAATGGGACCGGGCGTTTCCCCTTCGCTATGACCGCCGTAACTCTATGAAACTGTCACAGTAACCAACTTCTGATCACCTGGTTTCACCGTGCACCAACCCGAACCCGTTACCGGGTGGATGGATGACGGAGAAAACAGAGTTTCTCATCAGTATCTGTGTG